>NZ_JAGLCD010000020.1 GCF_023146395.1 Aeromicrobium sp.
CAACGTGCTGACCGGTTACAGCTAGCCCTGGTGGCCGAGGGCCGCACGATCGTCGGCAGCTACCTGGGTTCTGCCGTGCCGTCCCGTGACATCCCGATCTTCGTGGACCTGTGGCGTGCCGGGAAGCTGCCGGTCGAGAAGCTCATCAGTTCGACCATCGGGCTGGAGGGGATCAACCGGGCGATGGACCTGCTCGCGAGCGGTGCGGAGCTGCGCCAGATCATCCGGTTCGACGCGAGCGCCGACCCGGCCGAAACTCGCGCGTGAGCGTCGCGCAGTACATCGATGACCTGCTCGGTGGCGCGAAGGCTGACCTGTTCGTCGACGGCACATGGCGTGGGGCGTCCTCGGGCCGGCGGTTCGTCGTGGCCGACCCGGCGACAGGAGAGCCGCTGACCCAGGTCGCCGACGGCGACGCGAGAGACGGGTCCGCAGCACTCACCGCGGCCGACCGGGCGCAGGAGTCGTGGGCGGAGGTCGCGCCGCGCGATCGGGCGATCCTCCTGGTGGCAGCCTTCGACCTCGTCCACGAGAACACCGACGGCTTTGCCCGCCTCATCACGGCCGAGATGGGCAAGTCGCTCACTGAGGCGCGCGGTGAGGTCGCCTACGGCGCCGAGTTCCTGCGGTGGTTCGCAGAGGAGGCCGTCCGCATCGATGGTCGAACCGGCACGCTGCCGAGCGGACGACTCCACATGCTCGTGAACCGCCGACCGGTGGGCCCGTGCCTGCTCATCACGCCGTGGAACTTCCCGCTGGCGATGGCGACACGCAAGATCGCTCCCGCGCTGGCGGCGGGGTGCACCGCGGTCGTGAAGCCGGCCGAGCTGACCCCGCTCACGACACTCGCCCTCGCGAAGGTCTTCGAGGAGGTCGGCCTGCCGCCCGGGGTGCTGAACGTCGTGACCACCGCGGACCCTGCGACGGCGACCGGCCACCTCCTGGCCGATCCGCGCCTGCGGAAGCTCTCGTTCACCGGCTCGACCCCCGTGGGCAAGCGGCTGCTGGCCTCGGCTGCCGACGGGGTGCTGCGGTGCTCGATGGAGCTCGGAGGCAGTGCGCCGTTCGTGGTCTTTGACGACGCCGACCTCGATGCAGCGGTCGAGGGAGCCATCGCGGCCAAGACCAGGAACATCGGCGAGGCCTGCACCGCGGCGAACCGATTCCTGGTGCAGACGTCGATCCGTGAGAAGTTCGTCGAGCGGTTTGCCGCATCGATGGACGCGCTCGTCGTCGGACCGGGCACGGACGCCGGGACGGATCTCGGACCTCTGATCGACGAGCGGTCGCGCCGGCGCGTGCACGGTCTGGTCGCCGACGCCGTCGCCGACGGAGCGCGTCTGGTCGTCGGCGGCGAGCTGCCGGACGGTCCTGGCCACTTCTACCCACCCACTGTGCTCGACGGCGTCGGTCCCGACTCCCGCGTCGTGACCGAGGAGATCTTCGGCCCGGTCGCGCCGGTGCAGAGCTTCGTCGACGAGGACGACGCGGCGCGCCTGGCCAACTTTACGCCGTACGGGCTGGCGGCTTACGTCTACACGCGCGACCTCGACCGTACGTTGCGGTTCGTCCCGCGCCTGCAGTTCGGGATGGTCGGCGTGAACGCGGGTGTCGTGTCGGATCCTGCGGCGCCGTTCGGCGGGGTCAAGGAGTCGGGGCTGGGCCGCGAGGGCGGCCGCGAGGGCATCGACGAGTACCTCGAGCACCAGTACGTGGGAATCGCGCGGTGATCGCAGCACCCACCCGTTGAGGGCCCCTTGAGAAGTCCTGGTTCCTCGTCGCCCCTCGAGTGGCGCAGACGCTACGCCTGCGGCTTGACCGCCAGCACCGCGCAGGGGGCTTCCAAGATGACGCGCTGGGCGACGCTGCCGAGCAGGAGCTTGCCGACCGGTGAACGGTGTCGGACCCCGATCACGATCGTCGAAACGTCGTCCTTCTCGGCGAGCTCGAGGATCGCCTCGACAATGTCGCTGTTCTCGGGGCGCTCGACGGTGGCATCGACCCCGGCGGCGCGAGCCTGCTCGACGAGGGTGGTGAGCGCCTCGTCCGACGCGGCGTGGGAATCGACCAGCGCACCGCCGCGCAACGCGTTGACGATCACGAGGGGCACGCCGTGGGCGGCCGCCTCGGCGATCGCGACCGGCGCCGCGGCATCGCCGGGCTCGGAGGGGACGTAGGACAGCAGGATCGTCATGGGGCCATCCTACCCATCATGTATGCACAAACGAATGCGATCTCTGTCGCCTGAAATGCCACGATGACGGCATGCCCGCCGATGACAAGGCCATGCTCGTGCAGTACCTCGACCAGCTCCGCGAGGCCTGGTTGTGGAAGCTCGAGGGTGTCGACGACCTCGACGTCAGGCGCCCGCTGACGCCGACCGGCACCAACCTGCTGGGACTCACGAAGCACGTGGCGGCGTGTGCGGCCGAGTACTTCGGGCTCGTGTTCGACCGCCCGTTCCCCGGCGAGGTGCCGCTCAGCGACGACGACCCGTTGATCGATCTCTGGTGCCCGGCCGAGGAGTCGCGGGCCGACGTGCTCGACCTCTGGCACCGGGCGTGGGCCCACGCCGACGCCACGATCGAGGCGTTGCCGCTCGACGCCGCCGGTCGGGTGCCGTGGTGGGGTGACCGCGCGCCGGTGACGTTGCAGCAGATCCTGATGCACATGACCGTCGAGCTCGCGCGCCACGCGGGCCAGGTCGACGTGCTGCGCGAGGGCCTCGACGGCTTCGCCGGACTGCGGCCGGGCGTGGAGAACATGCCCGACGCGATCGACTGGCCGGCCCACGTGGCCCGGGTCGAGCGGGCGGCGCACGAGGCCGCCGGCGACTGACTCAGGCCGAGCTGCGGATCGTGCTGGAGCCGTCGGCGGAGCGTTCGACGCGAACCTGCGCGGGAATCTGCTCCTTCATGGCCTCCACGTGGCTGATCAGCCCGATCGTGCGGCCACCCTCGCGGAGCGCGTCGAGGGTCTCCATCGTGATCTCGAGCGTCTCGGGGTCGAGCGAGCCGAAGCCCTCGTCGATGAAGAGGGTGTCGAGCCGCAGGCCCCCGGCCCGTGCGGTGACGACCTCGGCCAGGCCGAGCGCGAGCGCGAGGGAGGCCTGGAACTTCTCCCCGCCCGACAGGGAGCTGGGCGACCGGGTGTCGCCCGTGTGGGCGTCGAGCACCACGATCTCGAGCCCGGACGTGCCGGTGGACGCCGCGTCGTCGGAGTACTGCAGCTCGTAGCGACCGGCGGTCATCGAGGCGAGGCGCACGTTGGCCGCGCCGAGGATGTCCTCCAGCTCGGCCACGAGGGCAAAGGTCTCGAGCGGCATGCGCAGCTGGTTGGCGCCGTAGCCGCGCAGGGCGTGGTCGAGGCCCGCGACGGTCTCGTAGCGCGCGAGCTGGGTGGCGGACGCCGCCCCCGCCTGGGTGATCTCGGCGGCCAGCGCGCGGAACGCGTCGAGTCGTCCCTGCTGGGTGGCGCGCTCCTCACCCGACTCCGTCGCGGCGCGCTGGGCCTCGTCGCGAGCGGCGCGCGGCGCCTCGACGTCGACCGGCTCGTCGGGAAGGTCGGCCAGCTCGGGCTCGGCCAGGGTGGCCTCGGCGGCGGCCGACGAGGCGTCGTGCTGGGCCACGAGCGCCTCGAGCCGCTCGACCTCTGCGGCGGGCACGACGGCCGCGTCGACGTCCTCGGGAGCTGCGAAGCCACCGCTGGCCAGCGCTCCGTCGAGCGCGGTCTGCGTGCTCGCGACCGCGGCGCGGCCCTCCTCGAGCCGTTCCGTGGCGTCGGCGGCGGCGCGCACCACGGCCAGGTCGGCCCGCAGGTCGGCCCGCACCGCTTCGACCGAGTCGGCAGCGCCGCGGGCCTCGGTGACCACCGTCTCGGCATCGGCGAGGCTCGTGCCCGCGGCGGTGGCGCCGGCCGCGAGCCGTTCGCGCTCCTGGGCGCTGCCGACGTGCTCGCGATCGAGCCGCTCGAGGGTCGAGCGCAGGCTCGTGGCCTCCTGCTCGAGGGCCGCGCGTCGGCTGAGCCCCTCACCGAGGCCATCGAGGGCCTGCCTGGCCGTGTCGACGGCGGCCGTGAGCTCCGGGCCCGTGCCACCGGCCTGGTCCGCAGCGGCGGCGAAGGCCGTGCGGAGCCGCTCGACGGTGGCGGCGGCCAGCGCGGCGGCGTCGCGGGCCCGGCCCTCGGCCTGCTCAGCCGCCTCGACGTCGGCCTCCTCGACGTGGTCGTCGTGCGGGCGTGCGGGACGGGGGTGTTCGAGGGCCCCGCACACCGTGCACGGCTCGCCCAGTGTGAGCTGGGCGGCGAGCACGGCGGAGTACCCGTCGAGCTGGCGTCGACGCAGCGCGAGTCGTGCGGTCTCGGCCTGGTTGGCGGCCTCGTCGAGCGCGAGCCGCTCGCGCGTGGCGGCGCTGAGCTGCTGGTCGAGCCGATCGGCCTCGGCGGCGTGCGCCTGGCGCTCCCGGAGACGGGCGAGCTCGGCCGTGGCCGTGGCGTGCAGGGCGCCGAGATCGGCCGTGGCGTCCAGCTCGAGCCGGATCTCGTCGATGCGGCGGGCCGCGAGATCACGCTCGGCGCGGCGGTGCTCGACCTCCTCGCCGAACTGGGCCAGCGTCTGCGCCGCCTCGGCGGCGCGGTGGTGCAGGTCGGGCAGGCGTCGCTCGAGCTCGACCGCCCGGGCGAGAGCACCGATGCGCTCGGCCAGGTCGTCGCCGCTCGCCCGCAGCGAGTCGAGGTCGACCGGGTGATCGGAAAGGCGTTGGGCCAGGTCCGCGTGGGCGGAGCGCTGCCCCTGCTCGGCCTCCGCCAGGGCCTGGGTGGCCCGGCGGTGCTGGGAGACGGCCTGCTGCGCGAGTGCGGCGCGACGCGCCGCCGCGACGGACGTGCGGTGGGCCTCGATCGTGGGGCGTTGCTCGACCAGGGCGGTGAGCCGGCTGCGGGCCTCACGCCGCCGCTGCTGGCGCTCCGCGGTGGTGCGGGCCTGCTGGAAGGTGTGCTCGACCTCGGCCAGCCGGGTGCGGTCGGCCTCGGCGCGCTGGGTCGCCTCCGCGACGGTGTGCTGCTGGTCGGCGACGACCTGCGCGGCCCACGCGGTGGCCTCCGGGACCTCGGGCGCGTCGGTTCCGGCCTGCTGGGCGAGCGTGCCCGCCTTGGCCGAGATCGTCGTGAGGACCTGCTCGAGCTGGGACTTGGCCAGCTTGGCCCGCTCCTGCACCGAGGCGGCGTACGTGTCGAAGCGCTGGGTGCCGAACAGCCGGCGCAACAGCTTGCGACGGGTGTCGCTGCGCGCGAGGAGGAACTCCTGGAACTGACCCTGCGCCAGCAGCACGACCTGCAGGAACTGATGGGCGTCGAGGCCCAGGAGCTCCTGCACGTGGGTGTCGGCGTTGCCGATCTTGGTCTCGAACACCTCGAAGCCGGCCGGTCCGAGACGGCTCAGCTCGATGCGGGCGGGGGTCGTGGTGAAGCCCTCGCCCTTGAGCTTGGGCCGGCTGAAACGCGGTGAGCGCCAGATGCGGTAGCGGGAGTCGGCGACCGTGAGCTCGACCGTGACCTCGGTGGGCTCGCCCGGGGCGAGGTAGCGGCTGCGGATCGCCTCGTCGGCCTTGCCGTCGTAGCGCGGGACCGACCCGAAGAGGCCGTAGGTGAGGGCGTCGAGCACCGAGGACTTGCCCGCGCCCGTGCGTCCGGTGAGCAGGAAGATGCCGTCGTCGGCGAACGCGTCGAAGTCGACCTCGACCCGGTCGCGGTACGGGCCGAACCCCGACATCGCGACAGAGTGGATCCTCACGAGACCTCCTGCCCGGCGTGGGCGAGGACGTCGTCGACGATGGCGCGCTCGTCGGGGTCGAGACCGGTGCCGCGTACCCGACCGAGGAAGGTGTCGACGACCTCGAGATCGGACTTGCCGTGCACCAGCTCACGGTAGGCGCGGTCGCCGCCCACAGGCGCGGCCAGGGCGACGTAGTCGAGCTGCGCACAGTGCGGGAACCGGGACTGCAGGCGCCGCATCGCGTCGCGCTGACGCAGCGGATCGGTGAGGTGGGCCCGGACCCACGCCGAGGTGTGCGCCTCGTGCTCGGGGGCGTCGAGCAGCTCCTGCAGCGTGCCGGTGAGCGTGACGAGCGGGCGCGGCACCGTGAGGTCGACCCACGTGACGTCGGTCAGGCCGGACTCGTCGAGTTCGACGAGCCAGCCGCCGCGGGGCTTGGCCTCCTCCGAGAACGACAGGTGCAGGGGAGCCCCGCTGTACCGGACGTGCTCGGCCAGGACCGACCGGCCGTGGACGTGGCCGAGCGCGGCGTACGTGACGCCGTCGAACGCGCTGACCGGGACGCGGTCGACACCTCCGACCGCGAGGGTGTCGACGATGGCGCGCTCGGACTCGCAGGACTCGCCCTCGGCGCCGGCCACGAAGGTGTGGGCCAGCACCACGGAACGGCCGCCTCCACGCTCGGCGAGATCGGCCCGCACGAGGCGCATCGCCTCGGAGATCGCGTGGGCCTGCGTGCGCATCGGCTCGGCCTGCCAGACGTGGCGCAGGCGGGCCGGCTCGAGGAAGGGGATGCCGTACACGTGCACCGGACCGTGCGCGTCGTGCAGCGTGACGGGCGTCGTGACCTGCTCCGGACGGGTGACGACGTGGACCCCGGACGCCGAGACGAAGTCCGACATCGAGCCGAGCCGGGTGGGGGAGTCGTGGTTGCCGGCCGTGAGCACGACCTGTGGGCCGGCCTCGCGCAGGCGGCGCAGGCTGCGGTTGAAGACGC
Source organism: Aeromicrobium sp. (assembly GCF_023146395.1). Lineage (GTDB taxonomy): Bacteria > Actinomycetota > Actinomycetes > Propionibacteriales > Nocardioidaceae > Aeromicrobium. The sequence continues at coordinate 6,768 of NZ_JAGLCD010000020.1, forward strand.
CGATGGCCTCGGCCGACGGGGTGGAGGAGTCGTAGACGTCGCCGGACACGACCACGAGGTCGACCTCGAGCGCGGCCACCGTCTGGGCCATCTCACTCAGCACGCCCTCGAGCGGCGCGAGCGTGGCGTGACCGTGGAACGTGCGACCCACGTGCCAGTCGGAGGTGTGCCAGATGCGCATGTCAGAACCCTAGGCGGCAGGGCTGACAGCGCGGCCCGCGCCGCTCCCGGCGCCGCCAGGGTGAGCTGCGTCGTCCGCCTCAGCGAGGGGCCATGCGGATCGCGCCGTCGAGGCGGATCGTCTCGCCGTTGAGCATCGGGTTCTCGACGATGTGGGCCGCGAGGGCGCCGAACTCCTTCGGCTCGCCCAGCCGCGAGGGGTGCGGGACCTGCTGGCCGAGCGAGTCACGGGCCTCCTGCGGCAGCGAGGCCAGCAGCGGGGTGTTGAACAGGCCCGGTGCGATCGTGTTGAGCCGGATCTTGAGCTGGGCGAGGTCCCGCGCGATCGGCAGCGTCATGCCCACGACGCCGCCCTTGGACGCCGAGTAGGCGGCCTGGCCGATCTGGCCGTCGAACGCTGCCACCGAGGCCGTGTTGACGATGACGCCGCGCTCCTCGCCGACGGGGTCGAGGCCCGCGATGTGGGCCGCGGCCAGGCGCGTGACGTTGAACGTGCCGATCAGGTTGATCTCGATGATGCGCTGGAACTTCTCCAGCGGGTAGGGGGCGTTCTCGCGGCCGACGGTCTTGATCGCGTCACCCGTGCCGGCGCAGTTGACGACAATGCGCAGCTCGCCGAGCTCCGCAGCGGCGTCGACCGCGGCCTGGACCTGGTCGGCGTCGCGGACGTCGGCGCCCACGACCTTGACGGAGTCGCCGAGCGCGGCGGCGACGTCGTCCCCGGTGCCCGGGAGGTCGAGCACGACGGCCTTGGCGCCCTTGGCCACGAGGGCCTCCACGGTGGCGCGGCCGAGTCCGGACGCGCCGCCGGTGACGAGGGCGACGGTGTTCGAGATGTCCATGGAGAATTCCTTGCTGAAAAGGTCGGGGCGCGCAGACGGTGTGGCCACCCTCACGCTGCTACAGTCAGCGGTGACTGTAACAGGTCGCGAGAGCCGCTCGCGATCAGGAGCGAGGAGCCGATGAAGTCGACGGACCAGGCGCCTGACGCCGATGACTCGATCGCGTACTCCGACTACGCCGCCCGCAGTCGGGTCACGCAGCAGCACCTGCTGGACACCGCCGTCGAGGTGCTGATCGAGCACGGCTACAGCGGCGCGTCGACCCTCAAGATCCAGCAGCGGGCCGGGGTCAGCCGCGGCCGCCTCCTGCACCAGTACCCCCACCGTGACGCGCTGCTGGTCGCGGCCGTGCAGCACATCGCGGAGGGGCGCGTCCGGGCGACCCACGAGAGCGGCAGCTGGCCCGACGACCCGGCCGAGCGGGTCGCCGCGGCGATCGACTCGATGTGGTCGACCTACCACCAGGGCTACTTCTGGGCCGCGACCGAGCTCTGGCTCGCGGCGCGCCAGAACCGGGCCCTCGCGGAGGCGCTCCGGCCGCGCGAGCACGCGCTGGGCGCGGCGATCCGCGAGGCGGTCGACGGCATGTTCGGCCCCGAGATCACCGCGCACCCGCGCTACGCGGCCGTGCGCGACCTGCTGAACTCGAGCATGCGCGGGGTCGCCCTGACCTATGCCTTCGACCCGCGCGATCCCTCCGCCGACCCCAACCTCGCGTCGTGGCGCAGCCTGGCGCTGCGCGAGCTCGACCTGGACGACCCCGCCGCTTCCTGAGCGGGCGCGATCAGGGCTGTGACTTCTGCAGCTCAGCACCCATCGCGGCGATGAGGGCCTGCAGACCGCGCAGGGGGCGTGCCATGACGGTGAAGTCGACGATCGATCCGGCCTCGTCCCACGTGATCAGGTCGACGCCGTGCACGTCGAGCCCGTCGATCGAGCTCGTGAACTCCAGCACGGCCGAGTCGCCGGTGTACCACTCGCGCTGGTAGACCAGCTCCGGTCCGAGCACCGCGAGCGCGGCCCAGAGATAGGCGAACGTCCGGTCGGGACCCTCCTGCGGCGTGTGCACCGCGGGGGAGCGAAACGTCACGTCGTCCGCGAGCATCCCGCGGAGCGCCGCGGGGTCAGGGTCGGCCACGAGCGCGTGCCAGGCACGCACCGTGCCGGGCACGGTCTCATCCGTGGTCGGCGAGGTCGGGTCGGACGCCATGGGCCACCTCCGTCTGTTGCGCAGTCAGCATTGACCGTAGGCTACGCTGCACGAGGTCGACGACGCGAGCCCGCCGACGACTCGCCCCCCACCCCACCCCGTTCCTCGTGGAGGTCCTCATGTCGCTGCCCGAAGTCCTGCAGAGGCCGCTGTCGCTGCCCGTCGTGGCGTCGCCGATGTTCATCGCGTCGGGTCCGGCGCTGGTCAAGGCCCAGTGCCAGGCGGGCGTGATCGGCGCGTTCCCTGCGCTCAACGCGCGCCCCGCGGCGCTGCTAGACGACTGGCTGCACGAGATCGCCGAGAGCAACGCGGCGTACGCGAAGGACAACCCGGGCGCGGCCGTGGCCCCGTTCGCGGTCAACCAGATCGTGCACAAGTCGAACGACCGGCTCGATTCCGACATGGAGCTCGTGGTCAAGCACGAGGTGCCGATCGTGATCACGTCGCTGGGGGCGCGGCCGGAGATCAACGAGGCGGTGCACTCCTACGGCGGCATCGTGCTGCACGACGTCATCAACGACCGTTTCGCGCGCAAGGCCGTCGAGAAGGGCGCGGACGGGCTGATCGCCGTCGCCGCCGGTGCCGGTGGTCACGCGGGCACGCAGTCGCCGTTCGCGCTGCTGCAGGAGATCCGTGCGTGGTTCGACGGGCCGCTGCTGCTGTCGGGCGCGATCGCGCACGGCCGGTCGATCCTGGCCGCGCTGGCCGCGGGAGCCGACTTCGCGTACGTCGGCTCGGCGTTCCTGGCGACCCACGAGGCCAACGTGGTCGAGGGCTACAAGCAGATGATCGTCGACTCCGACGCCGGCGACATCGTCTACAGCAACCTGTTCACGGGGGTGCACGGCAACTACCTGCGCGGCAGCATCGAGGCCGCCGGGCTCGACCCCGCCAACCTGGCGACCTCCGATCCGTCGGCGATGAGCTTCGGCTCCGACGACTCCAAGGCCTGGCGCGACATCTGGGGCTCGGGCCAGGGCGTCGGCGCCGTCGACCAGGTGTGCTCCGTGGCCGACCTCGTGGCTCGCCTCCGCGGCGAGCTCGACGCCGCCAAGGCCGACCTGCACGCCAAGCTCAGCTGAGGTACTCCCGCAGGTGCTGGCCCGTCAGGGTGCGTGCATCGGCGACGAGGTCGGCCGGCGTGCCCTGGAAGACCACCGTGCCGCCGTCGTGGCCGGCGCCGGGCCCGAGGTCGATGATCCAGTCGGCATGGGCCATCACGGCCTGGTGGTGCTCGATCACGATGACGGACTTGCCGGACTCGACGATGCGGTCGAGCAGGCCGAGCAGGTTCTCGACGTCGGCCAGGTGCAGTCCCGTGGTGGGCTCGTCCAGCACGTAGGTGCCGCCGCTGGTGCCCAGGTGCGTGGCGAGCTTGAGCCGCTGACGCTCACCGCCGGACAGGGTCGTCAGCGGCTGGCCCAGGCTGACGTAGCCGAGGCCGACGTCGTCCAGGCGATGCAGGATCTTGTGGGCTGCGGGTAGCCGCGCCTCGCCGTCCGCGAAGAAGTCCTCGGCCTCGGACACCGGCATCGCCAGCACCTCGGCGATGTTCTTGCCGCCGAACGTGTACTCCAGCACGGCCGACTGGAACCGCCGGCCCTCGCAGTCCTCGCACGGCGTCGCGACGGTCTCCATCACGCCGAGGTCGGTGTAGACGACCCCGGCTCCCTTGCAGGTGGGGCAGGCGCCCTCCGAGTTGGCGCTGAACAGCGCCGGCTTCACGCCGTTGGCCTTGGCGAACGCCTTGCGGATCGGCTCGAGCAGGCCGGTGTAGGTGGCGGGGTTGCTGCGGCGCGAGCCCTTGATCGCCCCCTGGTCGATCGCCACGACCCCCTCGCGTGCGACGACGGAACCGTGGATCAGGGAGCTCTTGCCCGATCCGGCCACGCCCGTGAGGACGCACAGGACCCCGGTGGGCACGTCGACGTCGACGTCGCGCAGGTTGTGCGTCGAGGCGCCACGGATCTCGATCTGGCCGGTCGCGGCACGCACCGTCTCCTTCAGGCGTGCGCGATAGCCGAGGTGACGGCCCGTGAGCGTGTCGGCCGAGCGGAGCTCGTCGAGCGTGCCCTCGAAGACGATCTCGCCGCCGGCCGTGCCGGCCTTCGGACCCATGTCGACGACGCGGTCGGCGATCGCGATGGTCTCGGGCTTGTGCTCGACGACCAGGACCGTGTTGCCCTTGTCGCGCAGCTGCAGCAGCAGGGCGTGCATGCGGTCGATGTCGTGCGGGTGCAGGCCCACGGTGGGCTCGTCGAACACGTACGTGACGTCGGTCAGGGAGGATCCGAGGTGCCGGATCATCTTGGTGCGCTGCGCCTCGCCGCCGGACAGCGAGCCCGAGGACCGGTCGAGGCTCAGGTAGCCCAGGCCGATGTCGACGAACGAGTCCAGCGTGCCCCGGAGCCCGTCCAGCAGCGGCGCCACCGACGGCTCCTCGAGCTGACGCACCCAGGCGGCGAGGTCGCTGATCTGCATCGCGCACGCCTCGGCGATCGAGATGCCGGCGATCTTCGACGACCGAGCCTGCGCGTTGAGGCGGGTGCCCTCGCAGTCGGGGCAGGCGGTGAAGACGACGGCTCGCTCGACGAAGGCCCGGATGTGCGGCTGCATCGCCTCGGGGTCCTTGCTGAGCATCGACTTGCGCATCTGGGGGATGAGCCCCAGGTACGTCAGGTTGATGCCGTCGATCTTGATCTTCGTGGCCTCCTTGTGCAGGAGGTCGGCCAGCTCGGCCTCGGTGAACGCGCCGAGCTTCTTGTCGGGGTCGAACCAGCCCACCCCGCGGAAGATGCGGCCGTACCAGCCGTCCATCGAGTATCCCGGGATCAGGATCGCGCTCTCGTTGAGCGACTTGTCGGCGTCGAAGAGCGCGGTGAGGTCGAAGTCGCTGACCCGGCCCATGCCCTCGCACGTCGGGCACTGACCGCCCTGGATGCTGAACTCGCGGCGTTCCTTCACGGTCTCGCCGCCCTTCTCGAACTTCACAGCACCGGCTCCGCTGATCGAGGCGACGTTGAAGGAGTAGGCCTGGGGGCCGCCGACGTGCGGGTCGCCGAGCCGGCTGAAGAGGATGCGCAGCAGGGCGTTGACATCGGTGACGGTGCCGACCGTCGAGCGGGAGTTGGCCCCCATGCGCTCCTGGTCGACGATGATCGCGGTGGTCAGCCCGTCGAGCAGGTCGACGTCGGGCCGCGCCGTCGTCGGCATGAACCCCTGCAGGAACGCGCTGTAGGTCTCATTGATGAGTCGTTGCGACTCCGCCGCGATCGTGCCGAACACCAGTGAGCTCTTGCCCGAGCCCGAGACGCCCGTGAAGACCGTGAGGCGTCGCTTGGCGATCTCGACGCTGACGTCCTTGAGGTTGTTGACACGGGCGCCCTGCACCCGGATGAGGTCGTGGGTGTCGGCGGGGTGCTCCGCCGGGGTCTGGGGTGTCGCAGCCATGGCCTCATCCTGCCGCAGGGCTCGGACGGCCTGGAGCGATTCGTTTCTCCGATGCTGCTCGATCTCTCCCTAGACTGGCGCCGTGACACCGGCGGAGCTGGACGAGCTGGCACGCCTGCGCCGTGCCCGCGACTTCATGGACCAGGAGTTCGCCCGCCCGATCGGGGTCGCGGACGTCGCCCGGGTCGCGCTGATGTCCTCGGCGCACTTCACGCGCCGCTTCCGCGCTGCGTACGGCGAGACCCCGCACGCCCACCTCATGATGCGCCGGATCGAGCGGGCCACGTCGCTGCTGCGGATCGGCGAGCTCTCCGTCACCGAGGTGTGTCTCGCGGTCGGCTGCACGTCGCTCGGCTCGTTCAGCGCGCGTTTCACGCAGATCGTGGGGGAGACGCCGACGGCCTACCGCGACCGTGACCACGGGGACCTCGACGCCCTTCCGCGATGCGTCGCGAAATATGGCACGCGCCCGGTCTATCGAGCAGGATCGGAGAAGCCACGGGTGCCCGTCCGCTCCTAGGCTGGCCGGCATGAGCCTCTCGATCTCCAAGTGCTTCGTCCAGGTCACCGACGTCGACTCCGCGGTGGCGTTCTACCGCGACGCCCTCGGGCTGGAGGTGCAGCTCGACGTCCCGAACGACGGCTTCCGCTGGGTCACGGTCGTGCCGCCGGCCCAGCCCGACGTCGCGGTCATCCTGACCAACTACGTCGACGGCAGCGAGGCGGACCGGTCGAACGTCGCCGGCCTCGTCACCAAGGGTGCGTTCGGCGGCGTCCACTTCCGTGCCGACGATCTCGAGGCGACCTTCGCCCGTCTGGTGGAGCACGGAGCGGAGGTCGTCGACGAGCCGGCCGACCAGCCGTGGGGCGTGCGGGACGGATCGGTCCGCGACCCGTCCGGCAACCTGATCCGGATCGATCAGGCCTGATCCGCGGGGGCGTGTCCCCGAGATTTCTGAGATTTCTCTGAACCGCAGATGTGCCCTGGCATTGCAGGACGTACGACGGATCGCTCGCGCGGTCTGTCGCGGGTGCGCGCCGCGAAAGCGCGCGCGAGTCCGCGCATCCCGTGATTGGGTGAAACGTCCACCAAGGCACAGCGGGAGGATTCCGAACGCATGTGGGATTTCATCTCCGAGCGCGGTGACATCATCGCCTACAACGCCCTGCAGCACGCCAATCTCGTGCTGCAGGCCGTGTTCGTGGCGACGATCGTGGCCGTCGGCATCGCCGTCCTGGTCGACCGGTTCCAGTTCCTCGACCCGGTCGCGAACACCGTCTCGGCGATCGGCCTGACGATTCCGTCGTTCGCCCTCGTCGGCCTCCTGCTCCCGCTCACGATGATCGGCGCACTGACCGCCTTCATCTGCGTCGCGTTCTACGCGACCCTGCCGATCCTGCGCAACGCCGTGGTCGGCTTCGCCCAGGTCGACAAGACCCTGATCGAGTCGGCCCGCGGCATGGGGATGTCCGACCTCGGGGTGCTGCTTCGGGTGCGCCTCCCGCTGGCCTGGCCCGTCATCCACGCCGGCGTCCGCACGTCGGTGCAGATGTCGATGGGCATCGCGGCGATCGCCGCCTACGTCCTGGGTCCTGGTCTCGGTGGCTACATCTTCACCGGGCTGACGCAGGCCGGCGGCGTCAACGCCGTCAACTACGCCCTCGTCGGCACCGTGGGCATCGTGCTCGTGGCCCTCGTCGCCGACCTCCTGATGCTCCTGCTGGGGCGTGTCACCATCTCGAAGGGAATCCGCGCATGACGCAGACCGAACAGGCCCCGGACCGGCAGATCAGCGGCGCCGAGCTGCGACTGGAGAACGTCGTCAAGCGGTACCCCGGCCAGAAGGTGGCGGCCGTGGACTCGCTGTCGCTGACGATCCCGGCCGGCGAGATCGTGGCATTCGTCGGGCCGTCGGGCTGCGGCAAGACGACCTCGCTCAAGATGCTCAACCGGCTGATCGAGCCGACGTCCGGCACGATCCTGCTCGACGGCAAGGACATCAGCCAGGAGAGCGCCACGAGCCTGCGGCGCAAGATCGGCTACGTCATCCAGGGTGGCAGCCTCTTCCCGCACCTGACCGTCGCCGCCAACGTCGCGGTCGTGCCCAAGATGCTCGGCTGGGACAAGAAGCGCATCACCGAGCGCACCGACGAGCTGCTCGACCTGGTGGGCCTGGACCCCGACCGCTACCGCGACCGCTACCCGCGCGAGCTGTCCGGCGGACAGCAGCAGCGGGTGGGCGTCGCCCGCGGCCTCGCCGCCGATCCGCCGGTGATCCTCATGGACGAGCCCTTCGGCGCCGTCGACCCGATCACGCGCCAGCGCCTGCAGGACGAGCTGATCAGCATCCAGCGCGAGCTGCGCAAGACGATCGTCTGCGTCACGCACGACATCGACGAGGCCATCAAGCTCGGCGACCGGATCCTCATCCTGCAGGAGGGCGCCCGGATCGCCCAGTACGACACCCCCGACGCGATCCTGGCGGCGCCGGCGAACGACTTCGTGGCCGACTTCGTGGGCGCCGGCTCCACGCTCAAGCAGCTCTCGCTCGCCCGGGTGCGGTCCCTCGACCTGCGGCACCCCACCACGGCGCGGGTCGGCGACGACACGGGTCCGGCCGTGCGTCAGGCCGAGGAGGCCGGCGACGACGCGATCGTGGTCATCGACTCGCGAGACCGACCCGTCGCCTGGCCGTGGCTGCGCCAGGTGCGCCACCACGACACGGTGCAGAGCTCGCCGCGCGAGAACCTCGTGACGCTCGACGAGGCCGCCACGCTCAACGACGCGCTCGACACGATGCTGACCGCGGCCCACTCGAAGGTCATCGTGACCGGCGACCGCGACAAGTACCTCGGGGTCCTCGACTTCGAGACCGTCACCGAGCACATGCGCAAGACCGAGCGGGAGGCCGTCGAGCACCAGCACGAGCTCGAGGAGCAGGAGCAGGAGGCGGTGAGCGCCGATGGCTGACACGAGCACCACGGCGCCGGCCCAGCCGGCCGAGGACGAGCTTGCCCCGAAGGGTTCGGGGCGGGTCATCACGCGCGAGATGACGCTGATGCTCGTCGTGCCACCCGCGCTCGTGGCGGCGGTGTTCGGCGCCTTCGTGTGGTGGCGCCAGACCGCCGACCTGGACTCGGTCGAGGCCCAGCAGCTGCGGTGGTCCGAGCTTCGCCGGCTCGGCGTGGAGCACGTCCAGCTGACGGTCGTGGCGGCGCTGATCGTCGTGGCCGTCGCGGTGCCGCTCGGCGTCCTGCTCACCCGCGGCCGGTTCCGTGCGGCGGCTCCCGTCGTGATCGGCATCGCCAACGCCGGGCAGGCCGCCCCGTCGGTCGGTCTGATCGTGCTGCTGTTCCTGTGGCTCGACGGCGGATTCTGGACCGCGATCTGGGCCCTGAGCCTGTACGGGATCCTCCCGGTGCTGCGCAACACGATCGTCGGCATCCAGGGAGTCGACCCCACGCTGTTGGAGGCCGGCCGGGGCCTCGGCATGACCAATCTCGCGACGCTGGGCAAGGTCGAGCTGCCGCTCGCGGTCCCGGTGATCATGTCGGGCGTGCGCACCGCCCTCGTGCTGATCGCGGGCACCGCCTCGCTCGCGTGCTTCATCGACGCCGGTGGCCTCGGCGAGGTCCTGCAGACCGGCATCACGCTCTTCCGCTTCTCGCTCATGGTCACGGGCGCCGTGCTGATCGCGCTGATCGCGCTGCTCATCGAGTGGCTCGGCCGCGTGCTCGAGCTGGCGACCCGGCCGAAGGGAATCTGACATGACCCGTACCCGACTCGTCCGTCGCACAGGACTGACTGCGGCCGCGCTGCTCACCACGACGCTTGCGGCGTGCGGTCTGGGCACTGCGGCGGGTCCGATCCTGTCCGGAGAGCTCGACGGCCCGGTGGCCGACGTCGACCTCGACGACCTGCAGATCTCCGTCGGGTCGAAGAACTTCACCGAGAACATCATCCTGGGCAAGATGGCCGTGAGCCTGCTGGCCTCGGCGGGGGCCGAGGTCAACGACCTGACGAACATCCCCGGTAGTGCAGCGGCCCGCCAGGCCCAGCTTGACGGGCAGATCGACGCGATGTGGGAGTACACCGGCACCGGGTGGATCACCTACCTCGGCCACGAGGACCCCATCCCGGACGAGGAGGAGCAGTACGTCGCCGTGCGGGACGAGGATCTCGAGGCCAATGGTCTCGCCTGGCTGCAGCCGGCGCCCATGAACAACACCTACGGGTTCGCGATCACGCAGGAGACCTCCGACCGGCTCGGCATCACGAAGCTGTCGCAGATCAAGGACGTCCCGATCGAGGAGCGCACGTTCTGCGTCGAGTCGGAGTTCACGAATCGTCCCGATGGTCTGCCAGGCATGCTGCAGACCTACGAGATCCCCTTGGGCGATCCGAACGGCGTTCCCGAGGGCAACCTGCGGACCTATCAGACCGGGGCGATCTACAGCGCCACCGACAAGGGGGAGTGCACCTTCGGTGAGGTCTTCACGACCGACGGCCGCATCTTGGCGCTCGACCTCACGGTGCTGGAGGACGATCGGCAGTACTTCCCGAAGTACAACGTCTCGCTCGTCATCGACGATGCCGTGCTGGAGGCGAACCCGCAGATCGAGGAGCTGTTCGCCCCGGTCAGCGAGGCGCTCACCGACGAGGTGCTGATCGGGCTGAACGCCGAGGTCGACGTCGAGGGGCGCGAGCCGGTCGACGTGGCCTTCGAGTGGCTTCAGGAAGAGGGCTTCATCTCGTGACGCGCGGTTCGGCCGAGGCCGGTTGCGGCACTGTGGGCACGGGCTCGACGCCCTGACGAAGAAGAGCTGACGGCACTCTCGTCACGCGCGGAGGGGGTAGTCGCGCTGGCGGGTTTGTCGGGCGGTGCGTCGGATCTGGCGGAGGTGGTGGCGGGTGGTGCGGCGTTGGGTGAGGTCGGTGGGTCTGCCGTCGCGGGTGGATAGGTCGAATTTGCCGTGGCCGAGGGCGTCGATGATGAGTAGTCCGCGGTGGACGAGTGAGTGGCAGGTCTGGCAGAGGCCGATGAGTCCGTCGAGGTCGGT
>NZ_JAGLCD010000021.1 GCF_023146395.1 Aeromicrobium sp.
AGGGCATCACGTCCAACGCGATCTGCCCCGGCGCGATCGAGACCGAGCGCACCAAGGAGATCGGGCCGGTGTTCGCCGCCGAGAACGGCCTGACCTACGAGGAGTACCTGGCGGACTACTCCAAGGACGCCGCGACGGGTCGCCTCAACACGGTCGAGGAGATCGGAGCGATGGCCGTCCTGCTCGCCGGGCCGGCGGGTGCCGGCATCACCGGTGCGATGCTCAACGTCGACGGCGGCACCGCCCCGTACTGAACCGGCGGACAGCGCTGACCGCCGGTTCGGCGCAGCACAGCAGGGGTGGAGCCGCGGCCCCACCCCTGCTGTGCTGCGCCGAAGCGTTCGAGGTCACCGCGGTGGCGGGGTCGCCTCACCCGCGGCCTGGGCGTCGTCGGCTGCCGCCTCGCGCTGCAGCTGACGACTGCGCCTGGTCTGGCCGACCACACGGCTGGCCAGCGCCACCGCGATCAGCAGCGCCGCACCCTGGAAGAGCGGCTGGATCCAGAAGGTGCCGGGCCCGAAGGTGAGCTGCAGGCCCTTGACGCCGAAGGCGAGCGCGAAGTACGCGATGAGCGTGCCCCAGACATTGGGACGGCGCGCGAACTGTGAGGCGCCGAAGAACACGGCGGCCAGCGCCGGGAAGAGCAGACCGGGGCCGACGCTGGAGTTGTACGTGCCGACCTTCATCGAGAAGACGATGCCGGCAAAGCCACCGATGACCGCAGACGTCATGAGCGAGCCATAGGTCAGCCGCTCGACGTTGAGGCCGGCGAGCCGCGCTGCCTCCGGGTTGCTGCCGACAGCGAACAGGCGGCGCCCCACCGGGGTGTGCTCCAGGACGAACCACATGAGGACGGCCAGCACCAGCAGGTAGAGGGCCACGACGGGAATTCCGAGGACCTGCCCGTTGCCCAGGTCGAGCCAGGAGGACTCGAAGGCGCCGGTGAGCTGGCGATTGTTCGCCATGAACAGCTGGAAGGCCAGGAGCACCTGACTGACGCCGAGGGTGGCGATCAGCGACTGGACCCGGAACTTCACGATGACCACCGCCGAGCAGAATCCGATCAACGCGCAGAACGCCAGGACGCCGATGGCGACCTGCCACGGCGGCAGACCGGGGTGGTTGAGGCCGAACCAGTTCATCAGGACCAGCCCGGTGCCCATCGTGGCGCCGACCGAGAGGTCGTAGACACCGGCTGCCAACGGCACCAGGAAGGCCAGCGCGACGATCGCCGTGACGACGCCCTCGCTGAAGGTCAGGCGCCAGGTCACCGACGAGAGGAACGTGTCGGGCCGGAGGATGCCGAACAGGATCGTGAATCCGGCCCACAAGATGATGGCGCTGTAGCGGCCGAGCGTCACGCTGAGGGGGGTCGAGGTGGCCCCGGAGCTGGACTTGAGGCTGCGCCTCGCCGCGGGGGACACGACAGGCTTGGTGGTGTCAGTGCTCATGCTGATGCTCCTGCGACTTGCGCGTGATCGATGGAGGGGGCGTCCAGGTCGACACCGCGGCGGAGCTCGGCGACCACCCGTCCGCGGGACATGACGAGGACGCGGTCGCACAGGCGGGCGAGCTCGTCGCTGTCGGTCGAGGTGATCAGGACCGACATGGAGGCGCTGGCGTGGTCGGTGATGATGCCGTGCACCTGCTCGCGGGCGCCGACGTCGATTCCGGCGGTGGGATCGTCCAGCACGAGGAACGCGGGCTCCAGGCGCAGGGCTCGCGCCACGAGGACCTTCTGCTGGTTGCCGCCGGACAGGGTCGTCATGGCGGCGTCCGGTCCCGAGGCGACGATGCCGAGGTCGTCGATCCAGCGGGCGGTCTCGGCGCGCTCGGACCTGTGGTCGAGACGGCCGACCACGGTGTGGGGGGCGAGGTCACTGATCGTCAGGTTGGTGCCGACGCTCATGGTGCTGAACACGCCGAAACGAGCCCGTTCACCACAGATCCACGCCATGCCGGCCGCCATCGCGGCGATCGGGCTGCCGGCGTCGACGGTGTCGCCGTTGATCGTCACGGTGCCCGCGGAGCGGGGTTCGCGTCCGATCGTCAGCGCGGCCACCTCCTCGCGCCCTGAGCCGGTGAGGCCGGCCACGCCGACGATCTCGCCGGGATGCAGGTCCGCACTGAAGCTCAGGAGGGCCGTGCCCTCCAGGCCGGTGATCTGCACGGTCGCCGGGGTCTCGCCGGTGGCGACCCGGGGTCGCTCGATGTTCTTGACCAAGGACCCACCGATGATCAGGGTCGTGAGCCGGTCGTGGTCGACCTCGCTCGTGGCCACGCAGGCCACCTTCACACCGTCGCGGAGCACCGTGATCGAGTCCGAGACGCTGAGGATCTCGTCCAGATGGTGTGAGACGAGGATGACGGAGTTGCCAGCAGCGGCCAGGTTGCGGATGGTGGCGAAGAGCGCCTCGACGTCCCGCGCCGGGAGCGCGGCGGTCGGCTCGTCGAGCACGATGAGCGCGGGGTCGTCGTTGTCGGGCAGAGCGCGAGCGATCGCGATGCGGGTGCGCTCGGCAATGCCGAACTCCCCGACGGTCCGGTCGACGTTGATGGGGGGACCCGTGCGAGCCAGGCAGTCGCGGGCGATCTGCTTGGCCTTACCCCAGTTGATCTTCACGCCGGCGATCTTGGGATAGGTGCGGCCGAGCATGATGTTCTCGGTGATGCTCAGGTCGTTCACGAGCCCCAGGTCTTGGTGCACGAAGCGCACGTTCAGCCGGTCGGCGGCCGAGGCCGAGCCGAGCTCGAGATCCTGGTCCAGGACCGTCGCGGTCGCCCCACGATCGGGGGAGTGGTAGCCGGCGAGGATCTTGATGAGCGTTGACTTGCCTGATCCGTTCTGGCCCACCAGGGCGTGGACCTCACCCACCTTCACGGTGAGGTCCACGCCGTGGAGAACCACGTGACCAGAGAACGTCTTGGAGAGTCCTCGGATGTCAAGGGCGTTCATGATCAGCTGAGGCCCCAGAGGGTCCTGTACTGATCCTTGAAGCCGTCCGGTCCGGGCCAGCCGTCCTGCAGGTCGACGATCGCCTCGGCCTCCTCGACCGTGTCGATGATGTAGATCGGCGGCACCGCGGCCGTGCGCTCCAGCCCCTGGTCCCACTCGCCGTTGGCGACGCGAGCCATCTGATCGGCAAGCGTCCACATGGCGTTCTCCTGCGGAGTTGCGATCCAGGCCGACGACTCGCCGTTGATGAGCGACTCGATCTGCGCCTGCTGCGGCTGGACGCCGACGACCTTGACGTCGTCGAGGCCGGCGCTCTTCAGAGCCTGGCCGAGCCCGGGCTCGAAGTTGCCGAAGGCGAGGTAGAGGTAGTTCACCTCAGGGTTCGACTGGAGGAACGAGACGATCGCGTTGGTGGATCCGCCGCTCGTGAGCACGTCGACCGAGATGTCGACCGGCTGGCTGGTGCACGTGTCGCAGAACTCCTCGAGGGTCTCCTCCACCCCCGGGACGGCGTTGGACAGGGTCGGGAACTCCGGCACGTTCACGACGCCGATCGAGGCGTCGGCGCCACTGTCCTCGATGATCCACGAGGTCAGCACACGCGAGTAGGTGTCGACAGCGGTGAGGTCGTAGCAGTTCGCGAAGAGGTTGCTCGCGTCACCTTCCGGGACGTCGCTGGAGTAGCAGCTGAAGTACGGGATGCCCGCGTCAGTGGCCGCGTCGAAGGCGTTCTGGAACGTGGCGACGTCGCTGCCGGTGCCGGCGATGTAGTCGACACCCAGGTCGATGGCCTGCTGGACGGCCGAGCCGAAGTCGGTGGCCGGCGCGTTGATGCCGGTGTAGTCCCAGCCGAGCTCGGTGACCGCCCCTTCGAGCGCATCGCCGAGGACCGTGCAGGTCGGGTCGGCACACACGATGAAGGCCACCGACTTCTTCTCAGGAGTGGCGCTGAGTGGCTCGGTCTGCTTGATGTCGGTCGGCGCGTCCTGGTACTCGGCGACGAGATCCTTGACCTCCTGGCTGACCTCGCCTCCGCCGGACCGTTCGCCGTCGCTGGATGAGCTGCAAGCAGCCAGCGAGAGCGAGCCGATGACGGCTCCCGCGATGAGCAGGCCGAGCCTGCGGTGCCGCATGGGATTCATGATTCCTCCATCGGGGGTGTGCCCGTCAGTCGCGGCTTCGAGGTCGGGGGCCTCGCTGCCAGTGTGACCTGGGACACGTGTGGATGTGTGGGACCACTTCAGCGCATGGCGGCGTTCCCGTCAAGAGAACATCATGAGAAATTATAAGATTCATGATGAGCAACTAGCCCGAGCTCGGGCACCGCGAGGCGCCCTCCCTGCGTCCGCCAGAGGGGTGCGACGTCGGGACGGGGAGTCCCGCGCCGCAGCGTCAGAGGCGCCAGTCGATCCGACGCTGGCCGGCCGACGGATCGCGTTCGAGGTAGGTCTGCGAGACCTCGAGGATGTGCTCGGTCATGAGCTTGCGGGCCTTGGAGGGGCGGCCGTCGAGGATCGCCTGAGCGACATCGGCGTGCGAGTGCGAGAGCATCTGGCGCTCGGCGATCGGATCGACCCTCTGGAGCACCTGTTCGGCCACGACGTGGGTCACGGCCTGGGTCACGAGGGTCAGGACGCGGTTGCCCGACAAGCCCGCGATCAGTGCGTGGAAGTTGTTGAAGTCGTCGAAGAGCTCGAGCTCGACGTGCGACTCGGTGTCGTACTCCAGGAACGGCGTGAACATCTCCCGCTTGGCCTTGCTCGAGGGGAGCTTGGCGGCGCGCTCGGCCAACGTGGGCTCGAGCGCGGCCCACGTGTCGAGCAGCTCGGAGTACGTCGCACCGCTCAGGTGGAAGTACAACGATGCCGTGCGCGCGAGGTACCCGGAGTTCAGCGGGGCCACGAACGGGCCGCCGCCGGGACCGCGCTTGATGTCGACGATCCCCTGGATCTCGAGCAGGCGCAGCGCTTCGCGCAGCGACTCGCGACTGACTTCGTAGCGCTCGAGCATCTCGGGCTCGGTGGGCAGCTTGTCGCCGACCCGGACACGGCCCTCGAGGATGTCGTCGACGATCCGCGAGGCGGTGACCTCGGCGGCCTTGGGGGCGCGCTGACGCGGGTTCTGGGTGTCGGCCGCGCTGAACCCGCGCGGCGCGTAGACGATCGGTAGGCCGTGCGCTGTGCCGTCATCCGGGCGGGGGGCTGACCCGCCGAGAAGATTCGGACGGCGAGCGTTCATGGGATTCCTTGCTCGAGAGGGCGGGTGCGGTCCGGGACCGCAGGGCCGGGCCTGCCCACTCTGGCAGTTTCCTTCCGAGGATTCAACGGACATTCGAGCCGAGATGAGGCGTGTCGCACGTCGAGGAGTCCCCCAATGGTCATGATGATTTTGGGCGGCCGACGCTCCTCGGTGACGCCTTGAGGTGCGAGGCCGGGTGACACCCTTGACTAAGTTCATCATGAGGAATAATCTGCAGGAGTGACGCAGAACACGTGGATGAGCGACCCCTCCGATCCGGTGATCGGGGTCGCAAGCGACTCCTCCCGCAGCCCCCGACCGCGGACCGGGCCTCTGGCCGGCGTGCGGGTCGCCGACTTCTGCTGGATGGGTGTCGGAGCCGTGGCGACGCGCCTCCTGGCCGATTTTGGCGCCGATGTCATCAAGATCGAGAACCGCAAGCGTCTCGACATGCCGCGCCGGCTCCCCATCTACAAGGGCGAGACCCGGTCCTACGGTGCCGAGGATCCAGACCCGGACCCGAACAAGGGCGGTCTGTTCAACAACTACTCCCGCAACAAGCTCGGCATCACGGTCGACATGTCCGACCCCCGCGGCCGTGAACTGGTCCTGGACCTGATCGAGCACTGCGGGATCGTGACCGAGAACTTCGCCCCCGGAGTCATGGAGCGCTGGAACCTGACGTACCCGGAGCTCCGGGAGATCCGCGACGACATGATCTTCGCGCGCATGAGCGGGTACGGTCACTCCGGACCACAGGCGCACTACCGCAGCTACGGGCCCGTGGTCCAAGCCGTCAGTGGCCTGTCGTTCAACAGCGGACTCCCCGGGCGGGAGCCGTCCGGCTGGGGCCTGTCCTACATGGACAACCAGGCCGCCTACTACAACTCCGCAGGTCTGCTGCTCGCGATCTACCAGCGCATGCTGACGGGCCAAGGCACCGAGGTCGACGTCTCGGCGATCGAGGCCGGGATCGGCTTGCTGGGCTCCGACCTGCTCGACACGGTCGTCAACGACCGTCCGAGTCGTCGTCCGGACTACCCGCGCGGCAACCGCCTGGAGCATCCGACGGCCGCGCCGCACGGCGTGTACCCGGCAGCCGGGACCGATCAGTGGATCGCGATCGCGGTGTTCTCGGAGGCCGACTGGAAGGCGCTGCAGACGGTGATGGGCGACCCGGCGTGGGCCAGCGATGCGCGCTTCGCGACGGCTGACCAGCGCATCGTCCACCAGGACGAGCTCGACGCCGCGATGTCCGGATGGACACGCGACCAGGACAAGCATCGCTTGATGGGCGCGCTGCAGGATGCCGGCATCGCCGCCGGCGCCGTGCAGAACTCTCAGGACCTCGCCGAGCACGATCCGCAGATCGCGGCCCGCGGGACGTTCTTCGAGCTCGACCACCCGGTCATCGGCCCCGCCCTGTTCGAGGGCTTCCCGGGTCAGCTCGGCGCCTCGAAGCCCGACCACTGGCGGTCCGCGCCGCTGCTGGGTGAGGACAACCAGTTCGTCTTCGGCGAGATCCTCGGCCGTGATGCCGAGACCCTCGCCGAGCTCTCGGCTGAAGGAGTCATCTGATGGTGGCCGCACAGGTCCTCCAGGGAACCAGCCCGGTCCGCGACCTCGTCGTCGTCGAGCTCGCGCAGAGCCCGGCCGGTGAGCAGACCGGAAAGTTCGTCGCCGACCTCGGCGCGGACGTCGTCAAGATCGAGCCTCCGGGAGGTGTCGCGAGCCGGCACGTCGGCCCGTGGGCCCACGGACAGCGGGACCCCGATCACAGCCTCGAGTTCTGGGCCTACAACTCCAGCAAGACCAGTCGGGCTCTGGACGCCGCCTCGCCGGACGACCGCTCCCAGTTCGGCGCGCTCCTCGCGACCGCCGACATCCTGATCGTCGAGGACCGCCGATGGCTGCGTGAGCTCGGCACCGACCTGGACGAGCTGCTGGAGCAGCGCCCCGACCTGATCGTCGTCGCGGTCACGCCATTCGGGTTGACCGGACCGTGGCAGGACTACCGCACGAGCGACCTCGTCGCCCTGGCGGCGGGCGGCATCCTCAACAGCTGTGGTTACGACGACCACTCCATCCCGCCGATCCGGCCCGGCGGCAACCAGGGCTTCCAGCTCGGCGCGAGCTTCAGCTGGTGCGCCCTGCTGCTGGCCCTCATCGAGCGTCGACGCACGGGCCTTGGTCAGCTCGTCGACATGTCGGTCCACGAGTCGAACGCCGTCAGCGGCGAGCTCGCGAATCCTTACTGGTTCTATCCGAAGGCACTCGTGCAGCGACAGACCTGCCGACACGCCCAGCCCGAGCCGACCCAGCCGGCGTTGTTCGAGTGTGGTGACGGCAACTACGTCTACTTCGCGCTGATCCTCGCCGAGCAGAAGGCGTGGTCGAGCCTGCTCGGCTGGATGTCGGAACTCGAGATGGCCGCCGACCTGACCGATGCCTCGTTCCAGGACATCGCCTACCGGCAGCAAGAGTTCAGTCACGTCCAGGAGGTCATCGAGGTCTTCTTCCTCGTGCAGGACGCGGACACCGTCTATCACGAGGGACAGCGCCGGGGGCTCCCGATCGGGCGGCTCAACGCCTTCGAGGACCTGCCGCTCGACGTGCACCTGCAGGAACGCGAGTTCTTCGTCGACCTGCCGACCCCGGACGGCGAGACCGTGACGTACCCGGGACTGCCGTACCGATTCTCCTCCTTCGAGACCGTGCCGGGACGTCCGCCGCGCCTCGGGGAGGGCCACCATGGTTGAGCCGGCCTGGACGCCCGGAGCCTGCGCGATCGTCGGAATCGGTGCGACTGACTTCTCCAAGGCCTCCGGTCGCTCGCCGCTGACCCTGGCCGCCCAGGCCAGCCGTGCCGCGCTGGCTGATGCCGGGATCGACCCGCGCTCGGTCGACGGCATCGTGCGGTGCGACATGGACCTGGTCTCGGCCCCGGCCCTGGCCGACTCGCTGGGTGTTCCGGACCTGACCTACTGGGGCGAGACCGGCCCGGGTGGCTCGGGTCCGGCCGCGATGGTGGGTCAGGCGGTTGCCGCGGTGACGGCGGGTCTGGCCACGACGGTCGTGGTGTTCCGCTCGCTCAACGGTCGATCGGGCAACCGGTACGGCCTGGTCGGCGAGCGCGGCGCGATCGGCGGGGAGGGCAGCTATGACGAGTTCTTCCTGCCCTTCGGGATGCAGACGCCGGGTCAGTTCTTCGCCGTCGTGGCACGCCGGTACGCGCACGAGCACGGGCTCACGCTCGACGAGCTCACGCACGGTCTGGGCTCGATCGCGCTGGCCAGCCGGGCCCATGCCAATGCCAATCCGGCTGCCCAGTTCTTCGATCGTCCCATGACGCGCGACGACTATCTCGCCTCACGCATGCTGGCGGACCCGCTACGCCTGTTCGACTTCTGCCTCGAGACCGATGGGGCCGCCGCGGTCGTCGTCACGACGACGGAGCGCGCTCGCGATCTGGCCGGCACCGCCGTCCCGGTGCTCTCGGTCGCGCAGGGAACGGGTCGCGGGGTGCAGCCGGGCCAGATGTTCCCGGCCCTCCTGCGCCCCTCGATCACGTCCTGGCCGTCCGCCGCGGCGGCGCCCACCGTGTTCGGTCGCGCCGGGATCTCGCCGGCCGATGTCGACGTCGCCCAGATGTACGACTGCTTCAGCATCACGGCGCTGATGCAGCTGGAGGACTACGGCTTCGTGGCGCCGGGCCAGGCGGCGCACCTCACGGAGGCCGACCTGTCGGTCGGCGGGACGCTGCCGGTCAACACCAGCGGCGGTCATCTGTCGGAGGGCTACATCCACGGCATGAACCACGTCCTGGAGGGCGTACGTCAGATTCGCGGCACCTCGACGAACCAGGTCGAGGGCGCCGAGCTGAGCTTCGTGACGTCGGCACCCCCTCCGGGTGCCAGCGCCCTCGTGCTGGGAGCCGACCGATGACCGACCAGAACACCCCCCTCGTCCCGGTGATCGACGACGTCGACACGGGCGGCTTCTTCGCCGCTGCCGCGCGTGGTGAGCTGGCGATCCGCGTCTGCAGCGAGTGCCGTGCCGACCTGCACCTGCCGCGGGAGAACTGCCCCCGGTGCGGAGCCTTCAGCCAGGAGTGGCGCACCGTCGCCGGCGCGGGGACGCTCTACAGCTGGACGGTGGTCGAGCACCAGGTGCACCCGGCCTACCCGGTTCCGTACACCGTGGTCCTCGTCGAGCTCGACGACGCGAAGGACGTGCGCCTGCTGGGCCGCCTCGACGGGCGACCCTCCCTCGAGATCGGCCAGCCCATGCAGGCCTGGTTCGAGCAGGTCGGCGACGCGACCCTGCCGCAGTGGCGGCCCGCCGCCGAGCCGTCCGAGGAGAACGTATGAGCACGACCATCAGGTGGGTCGACCCGGCCCTCGTCATCGACCCAGCGGCCGGTGGACCCGTCGAGCTGGCCGGAGCCCGCTGCCCCGTGTGCGCCACGACGGCCTTCCCCTTCCAAGGTGGGTGTCCGCGCTGTGGTGGTGAGGCGATGGAGCGCGTCGCTCTGCCGACGACAGGTTCCCTCTGGTCGTACACGGTGCAGAACTTCGAGCCCAAGCCCCCGTATCGCGGGGTGGAGCCGTTCGAGCCGTACGGCGTCGGCTACGTCGACCTCGGCGACGTGTGCGTCGAGTCGCGGCTGACGGTCAACGACCCGGCCGCCCTGTCGCTCGGCATGGCGATGCGGCTCGTGACGATCACGGCATTCGTCGACGGCGACGAGCCGGTCCTGACGTTCGCCTTCGCTCCCCAGGAGGTGGCGGCATGAGCACGGACGTCGCGATCGTCGGCATCGGCATCCACCCGTTCGGTCGTACCGAGGGGGTGAGTGGACGGGCTCAAGGGGCTCACGCCGCCCGCCAAGCACTCGGTGACGCCGGGGTGCAGTGGTCCGACATCCAGTTCACGTACGGCGGCAGCCACTCGGCCGGGGACGCGGACTCGTTGGTCTCCGACCTCGGCCTGACGGGCGCCCCGTTCATCAACGTGCACAACGGGTGCGGCACCGGCGGGTCAGCCCTCATCTCGGCCCGCAGCGCCCTGCTCTCCGGGCAGTACGACCTCGGCATGGTCGTCGGCTTCGACAAGCACCCGCGAGGCGCGTTCGCGACCAAGCCGTCGAGCCTCGGCATCGGCGACTGGTACGGCGAGACCGGGATGATGGTCACGACGCAGTTCTTCGCCCAGAAGATCGGGCGCTACATGGAGCAGTACGGGATCGGCGAGGAGACCTTGGCCGCCGTCGCGGAGAAGTCGTTCTCGTTGGGCGCGGCCAATCCGAACGCCTGGCGGCGGTCGCCCAAGACGCGGCAGGAGATCCTGGACGCGCCGATGGTCAATCATCCGCTGACGCAGTACATGTTCTGTTCGCCCGGTGAGGGCGGCGTCGCGCTCGTGCTCGCCCGCGGCGAGGTCGCCCACCGCTACACGGCGAACCCCATCTACCTGCGCTCGGCTGAGTTCCGGTCGCGCCGCTTCGGCTCGTTCGAGGTCTTCAGCCCGTGGACGACCCCCGAGATCCTGTCCGGACCGACCGGTGACGCCTCGGCGGCCGCGTTCACCTCCGCCGGCATCGGACCGGAGGACATCGACGTCGCCCAGATCCAGGACACCGAGTCCGGCGCCGAGATCATGCACATGGCCGAGACCGGTCTGTGTGCGCACGGCGAGCAGGAGAAGCTCATCCTGACCGGTGAGACCCGACCCGACGGCTCGCTGCCGGTCAACACCGACGGTGGCGTGATCGCCAACGGCGAGCCGATCGGGGCGACCGGTCTTCGACAGGTCTTCGAGTCGGTCCTGCAGCTCCGGGGCGACGCGGGCGACCGCCAGGTGCCCGGCAACCCCAAGACCGGCTTCACGCACGTGTACGGCGCACCCGGCATCAGCGCCTGCACCGTGCTGAGCCGCTGACACTTCATCGACCACTACAGCCAGGAGACGACATGACGTGGGGATTCGAGACCGACGCGGAGTACCAGAAGGACCTGGACTGGGCCGAGGAGCTCGTCCGGACCGAGATCGAGCCGGTCGACCAGCTCGTGGAGCACGCCTGGGACGTGGGCGACCCGGTGCGCAACGCCCTGATCCGCCCCCTGCAGGAGAAGGTGCGCGAGCGCAACCTGTGGGCCTGCCACCTCGGCCCGGAGCTCGGCGGCCAGGGCTACGGCCAGCTCAAGCTCGCGCTGCTCAACGAGGTGCTGGGTCACACCCACGCCGGCCCCGTCGTCTTCGGCAACCACGCGCCGGACTCGGGCAATGGTGAGATCCTCGCGCACTACGGCACCCCGGAGCTCAAGGAGCGCTACCTCAAGCCGCTCATCGACAACGAGATCGCCTCCTGCTACTCGATGACCGAGCCCCAGGGAGGATCGGACCCGACGGCCTTCGTGACCCGGGCGTTCGACGACGGCGACAGCTGGGTCCTGTCGGGCCAGAAGTGGTTCTCGTCGCACGCGCGCTTCGCGAGCTTCTTCATCGTCATGGCCGTGACCGACCCCGAGGCCGACCGGCACCGCCGCGCCTCGATGTTCGTGGTGCCGGCCGACACCCCCGGAATCGAGATCATCCGCAACGTCGGCGTCTACGGGCACGACGAGGTCGAGGGCACCCACGCCTACGTGCAGTACAACGACGTGCGCATCCCGAAGGACCACATCCTCGGCAACCGCGGCGAGGGTTTCGCCGTCGCGCAGACGAGGCTCGGCGGCGGACGCATCCATCACGCGATGCGCACGGTCGGCCTGGTGCGCGAGTCGATCGACATGATGCTCGAGCGCTCCGTGTCGCGAAAGAGCGGCGACGGCACGCTCGCCGATCGTCAGCTCGTCAAGACGATGATCGCCGACTCGTGGATCCAGTACCAGCAGTTCCGTCTGCTCGTGCTGCAGACCGCCTGGAAGATCGACCAGTACCAGGACTACCGCAAGGTCATCACCGACATCTCGGCCGTCAAGGCCGCGATGCCCAAGGTGCTCAGCGACGTCGTCGGCCGGGCCATCCAGCTGCACGGCTCGCTCGGCATCTCGACCGAGCTGCCCCTGGGCCAGTGGTCGGCCGAGGCCCACCACATGGCGCTGGCCGACGGTGCGACCGAGCTGCACCAGCTGCAGGTCGCCAAGCAGCTGCTGCGGGGCGCCACGCCGGCCCCGGGCCTGTTCCCGACCCGCCACAAGATCGCCCTGCGTGAGGCCGCCGAGCTCAAGCTCGGTGACCGTCTCGTCTCGGTCGACGACCTGGTCGGTGCTGAATGAGCGAGACCGCGACGAGCGCCGAGGCCACGACCGAGACCGCTCCGGTCCGGGCGGGCGAGGAGCTCGACTGGCCACGTCTGGAGGCCTACCTGCGCGAGCACGTCGACGGCCTCGAGGGTGAGTTCTCGGTGCTGCAGTTCCCGCGGGGCTCGGCGAACCTGACCTACCAGGTCACGATCGGCGACACCCGACTCGTGGTGCGCCGTCCCCCCTTCGGTCAGGTCGCGCCGGGTGCACACGACATGGTGCGCGAGTACCGCGTGCTGTCGAAGCTCCATGCGCAGTTCGACCGCGCCCCGAAGGCGCTCGCCCTCTGCGAGGACGTCGACGTCATCGGCGCACCGTTCCTCGTCTCGGAGTACCGCTCCGGCGTCGTGATCTGGAACGAGATCCCGGAGACGATGGCGCACCACGCGGACGCGGGCCGGGCCGTCGGCTTCGCCGTCGCGGAGGCGTTGGCCGACCTGCACGACGTCGATCCCGAGGCCGTCGGTCTCGGCGACCTCGGGCGCCCGGAGGGCTACCTCGAGCGCCAGGTCGGCGGCTGGCTGAAGCGCTGGGCCGCCGTGGCCGAGGACGGCAAGGAGGTCGTCACCGAGGTGGGCGAGCGCCTGCGTGAGCTGCTCCCGGACCGCGCCTCGGGCGCGATCATCCACAACGACTTCAAGATCGACAACTGCCAGTTCGCCGTCGACCAGCCCGACCGGGTGACCTCGGTCTTCGACTGGGACATGGCCACCCTCGGCGACCCGCTGGCCGATCTCGGCACCCTCTTGAACTACTGGCCCGAGGAGGGCGCGCAGGGTGCGATCGCGCTCCCGGGGATCGAGACGCTCGGGCTGCCGACCAAGGCCGAGCTCGTCGAGCGCTACGCCGCGCGGCGCGGCCTGGACCTGACGCGCGAGGACCTGCTCTGGTACGAGGCGCTGGGGTGCTGGAAGACCGCGATCATCATGCAACAGCTGTACATGCGCTGGGTCCGTGGCGAGTCCACCGATCCCCGCATGGGGGAGCGCGGCGGTCCCGTCGCCTCCCTGGCACGACGAGCACTGGACCTGCTGGACGGCGTCCAGCCCCACGGAAGGAATGCGTCATGAAGGTCGGTCAGCGACTCCGGAGCGCCGTGTGCGCGACCAACGTGGTCGTGGTGCGCGCAGCCGACGTCACGCTCTCGTGCGGCGGCACCCCCGTCGTCGAGAAGCTTGACGGCGAGCCCAGCGGTGACCTCGCCGCGGGCCACGACGGCGGGACCCAGCTCGGCAAGCGCTACACCCACGCGGCCTCCGGCCTCGAGGTCATGTGCGTCGCTGGCGGCGCCGGCGCGCTCTCGGTCGACGGCGAGGTCCTCGAGCTCAAGGCGGCCAAGTCGCTGCCGGCATCGGACTGACGTGCCGTGAGCATCCTGATGCTGCTGACGATGGCGGTCGAGCTCGATCCCGACCGCGTCGCCGTGACCTCGGGCGACGAGCACCTCACCTACGGTGACCTGCTCGAGCGCTCGCTCGCGGTGGGCGAGCTGCTGCGCAACGACGGAGCCGAGCACGTCGGTCTGCTCGACCTGAACACCTCGGCCTTCCCGGTGGCCCTCTTCGGCGCCGCGGCCGCCGGTCTTCCGCTCGCGCCGCTCAACTACCGCCTGGCCGACGACAAGCTGACCGAGGCCATCGGTCGTCTGAGCCCGATCGCGCTGTTCCGCGGCGAGGGCGTCGCGAGCGTCGTCGACGTCGGCGACCGCGACGTGGTCCGCGCGACGGGCGACCTGCTGACCGCCACGCGCGCCGCCAGTGCGGACGCCGAGCCCGAGCTGGTCGACAGCGAGTCCCCGGCCGTGCTGCTCTTCACCAGCGGCACCACGGGCACGCCGAAGATCGCGGTGCTGCGGCACCGCCACCTGTTCTCCTACGTCATGTCGACCGTCGAGTTCGGTCATGCGGGATCCGAGGAGGCCATCATGGTCTCGGTCCCGAACTACCACATCGCCGGTATCAGCTCGGTCCTCGGATCGATCTTCGGAGGGCGCCGGATCGTGCAGCTGCCGAGCTTCACGCCCGAGTCCTGGGTGGCCACGGCGGCGCGCGAGCGCGTGACCCATGCGATGGTCGTGCCCACGATGCTGGGTCGGATCCTCGATGTGCTCGAGGCGACCGGCGAGACCCTCCCGGCCCTGCGCCACTTGTCCTACGGCGGCGGTCGCATGCCGATCGAGGTCGTGGAGCGCGCGGTGCGGATGCTGCCGCACGTCGACTTCGTCAACGCCTACGGGCTGACCGAGACGAGCTCGACCGTGACGATCCTCGGGCCGGACGACCACCGCGACGCGATGGCCAGCGAGGATCCCGCCGTGCGGCGGCGCCTCGGGTCGGTCGGGCGTCCCGTGCCCAGCATCGAGCTGGAGATCCGGGGGGTCGACGGCACCGTCGTCGCGTCGGGCGAGATCGGTGAGGTCTACGTCCGCGGCGAGCAGGTCTCCGGCGAGTACACGTCGCACTCCGTCGTCGACGCCGACGGCTGGTACGCGACCCGCGACCAGGGCCATCAGGACCACGACGGCTTCCTCTACCTGCGCGGTCGCGCCGACGACGTCATCGTGCGCGGCGGCGAGAACATCTCCCCCGAGGAGGTCGAGGACGTGCTGACGGCCCACCCGCGGGTCCGGGCCGCGGCGGTCGTCGGGGTCCCCGACGTCGACTGGGGTGAGCGCGTCGAGGCCGTGGTCGTGATCGACGGCGAGCTCGACGACCTCGAGTCCGAGCTCGTCGCGCGGGTGCGCGCCGAGCTGCGCTCGACCCGCGTGCCGGTGGCCTTCCACGTCCGTGACGAGCTGCCGTTCAACGAGACGGGCAAGCTGCTGCGCCGTGCCGTGCGCGCCGAGCTGTCCGAGAAGGCTGGTGTCGCATGATCAGTGTCGAGAGCCCGGAGATCGGCGACGTCCGATCGGTCGCGTCCGACTTCTTCGACCGCCACCGCGTGGTGCTGGACGACGACGACGCCCCGCGGTACGACCGCGCGGCGTGGGTGAGGGCGTGCCAGGACCTCGGCGTCAGCGCCATCCTCGAGCCCGAGGACGACGGCGGCCTCGACGGCGGCGCCGCGATGCTCGCGGCGGTGCTGGTGGAGGCTGGCCGCACGCTCAGCCCCCTGCCGCTGCTGAGCTCGGCCGTCCGTGCCCAGACCGCCCTTCGCCTGATCGCCACGAACGACGCGCGCGACGAGCTCCTGCCCCAGCTGCTCACGGGCTCGGTCGTGGCGACGCTGGCTCCGTGGAGCCGGGCGATCGAGGCCAGCCCCGCTCCTGGTCCCGCCACCGTCGAGGCGGACTGGACGGTCTCAGGATCGGCGAACCGGGTCCTCGACGGCGTCGGCGCCGACCTGCTGCTGGTGCTGGCCCCGGTCGACGACGCGATCGGCCTGTTCGCGATCGAGGGCGACGTCGTGCGCGAGGCCCAGGCGACGATCGACGTCACGCGTCAGTTCGCGAAGGTCACGCTCGACGCAGCGCCCGCGCGCCTGCTCGGCACGGCCGACCAGGCCGTGCTGCCCACGCTCGACCACTGGACGACCCTGGCGTTGACGGCCGACCAGGTGGGCGGCGCCGCGGCGTGCCTGGCCATGACGGTCGAGTACCTCAACACGCGCGTGCAGTTCGGGCGCGTGATCGGCTCGTTCCAGTCGCTCAAGCACCAGTGCGCCGACCTGGCACTGCGCGTCGACGAGGCGCGCTCGGCCCTGGCTCACCTGGTGTGGGCGCTCGACGAGGCACCTGACCACGTCGCGGAGGCGTCCGCCATGGCGACCGTCGCCGCGTCGACGGCGTACACGACCTGTGCCGAGGAGACCGTCCATCTGCACGGCGGCATCGGCTTCACCTGGGAGCACGACGCCCACCGTCACGTGCGACGTGCTCTCACCGACCGATCGGCCTTCGGTTCCGTGCGTGCCGCGCGTGAGGCCGTCCTCACGGCCCGCGGAATCTGATCGCCCCACCATCCGACGTTTCCCTCGAGAGGAATCCCCATGACCACCGAGCTGTCCCCCACCCTGTCCCACGTCTCGGCCCCGACCATGAGCTATTTCACGGACAAGTTCTTCGGCCACGTGATCGACGGAGTCGTGGTCGAGTCGATCGAGGGCGGCACGATGCCGGTCATCGACCCCTCGACCGGCATCCAGATCGCCACGGCAGCGAGCGGTACCGCGGCCGACGTCGACCGCGTGGTCGCGAGCTCGCGCCGCGCCTTCGACGAGGGCGTGTGGCGCAACCTCTCGCCGCTGGAGAAGGAGGCCCGCCTCCACAGCTTCTCGCGGACCATCGACGAGCACCGCACGATCTTCGGTGACCTCGACGCGGTGGACGCCGGCCTGCTGCGCACCTACACCTCCTTCATCGAGGACTTCGGCGTCAACGCCACGGCCTACTTCGCTGGTTGGCCCACCAAGCTGCACGGCTCGATCCCGCCCGTGCCTGCCGGCATGAACGTGCAGCACCGTCGCCTGCCGCGCGGCGTGGTCGCCGCGATCGTTCCGTGGAACGGACCGAGCGCGGTCGTGGCGATGGCGGCGGCGGCCCTGGCTGCCGGCAACTGCATGATCCTCAAGGCGGCCGAGAACACCCCGATGAGTGCCGTGCTGATGGCGGAGCTCGCGGTCGAGGCCGGCATCCCGCCGGGCGTATTCAACGTGCTGCAAGGCACGGGCCAGGCCGTCGGCTCGGCCCTGGTCGAGCACCCGGGAACGGACTTCATCTCGTTCACCGGATCGGCGGCCACGGGTCGCGCGATCCAGATCGCCGCGGCCAAGACCTTGACGCCCGTGGCCCTGGAGCTCGGCGGCAAGAGCCCGTTCATCGTGTTCGACGACGTCGACATCGCTGCGACCGCGGCGTCCGCCACGGCCGCCGTGTGGAGCGGCTCGGGACAGATCTGCACGGCAGGGTCGCGCGTCCTGGTCCAGCGGTCCATCCACGACGATTTCGTGGCCGCGATGGTCGACGCCAGCCGCTCGGTCAAGGTCGGCAACGTCTTCGACCCCGAGTCGACGCTCGGCCCGCTCGTCTCGCAGACCCAGCTCGACCGGGTGGCCGGCTACGTCGACCTCGGCCGGTCCGAGGGCGTCGAGGTCGCGCTGGACGGCGGCCTGACCGGTGACGGCGGCTTCTTCCACGAACCCGTGATCTTCACCGACGTGCGCAACGACATGCGGATCGCCCAGGAGGAGATCTTCGGCCCGGTGATGTCGGTCATCCCGTTCGACGACGAGGCCGACGCCCTCCGGATCGGTAACGACATCGACTACGGCCTCGCGGCCGGTGTCTTCACCAACGACCTCGGCCGCAGCCAGCGCATGATCGACGGTCTTGACGTCGGCACGGTCTGGGTCAACACGTACCAGGCCGGGTACCCGACGGTCTCCTACGGCGGCGTGAAGCAGTCCGGCTACGGACGCACGCTCGGCGAGGAGATGGTGCACGAGCTGACGCACATCAAGAGCGTCTGGATCGCGTCCTGACCCGCGGACCGCGGTCCCCCATCACGAGCACAGGAGATTGACCATGTCGAACGTCCTCGAGGGCAAGATCGCCCTCGTCACCGGCGGCACCCGCGGCCTCGGTCGCGCGATCGCGCAGGGCCTGGCCGAGGCCGGCGCGACCATCGTCGTGTCGAGCCGGAAGGCCGAGGCCTGCGAGGCGACGGCCCACGAGATCACGGAGTCGACCGGCGCGCGGACGCTCGCCCTGCCGCTGCACGTGGGGGACTGGGACGCGATCGAGCCGGCCCTGGCCCGCGTCGAGGCTGATCTGGGCACCCTCGACGTCCTCGTCAACAACGCGGGCATCGCCCCGCAGTCCCCGTCGCTGCTGGAGCACACTGAGGCGCTGTACGACAAGACGATGCAGGTCAACCTCAAGGGCCCGTTCCGGCTCATGGCGGTCGCGGGTGAGCAGATGGTGCGCGGTGGCGGCGGTTCGATCATCAACATCTCGAGCATCGGCTCGCAACGCCCGGGCCCGAACGAGGCGACGTACACCGCGGCCAAGGCCGGTCTCAACGCGCTCACGATGTCCTTCGCGCAGGAGTACGCCCCCACGGTCCGTGTCAACTGCATCATGCCCGGCGCGTTCGCGACCGACATGTCAGCGGACTGGGACGAGGAGTTCGTCGGTCTGGTCGTCGACGGGCTTCCGGCTGGCCGCCTCGGGCAGCCGGCCGAGCTCACCGGGATGGTGGTCCACCTGGCAAGTGACGCGAGCAGCTACACCACGGGAGCCGTGATCCCGATAGACGGAGGTCGGCTCGCGGTGTTCTGACCGGCATGGGCGGCCGGAGCGCGGCGACGCCCCACGCGGCTTGGTCCGTGTGGGGCGTCGCTGTCGGCGCCTACGGGCTGGGGGCCTTCCACCGGTCGTCGCTGGCGGTCGCCGGCATCTACGCCACCGAGCGCTTCGACATCTCGGCGACGCAGCTCGCGTCCTTCGTCGTGCTGCAGCTCGCGGTCTACGCCGCGCTGCAGATCCCGGTGGGCCTGCTGGTCGACCGCTTCGGCTCCGGCCGCGTGCTCCTGGTGGGGCTGCTCGCGATGAGCGTGGGCCAGGTCGCGTTCGCGCTGACCGACTCCTACGCGCTCGCGCTGCTCGCCCGGGTGTCGGTGGGTGTCGGAGACGCGACGACCTTCGTCTGCTGCCTGAGGCTGATCAGCTCGTGGTTCCCGACCCGCCGGATCCCGGTCATGACGCAGCTGACGGGTCCGCTCGGTCAGGTCGGCACGATCGCGGCCGCGGTGCCCATGACCTGGGCCCTGGGCCGGTTCGGGTGGGAGCGCTCCTACCTCGCCGTCGCGGCCGTGGGCCTCGTGGTCGCGGTTCTCGTGCTGGTGATCGTGCGGGACGAGCCGGGGCGGCGGACCCTGTCCGGTTCGGCTCTGGGCCTTGCGGTGGTCAGGAGCAGCCTGGCGCAGTCGTGGGCCGAGACCGGGACTCGCCTGGGGTTCTGGATCCACTTCTCGCAGCACTTCAGCGCGTCGATGCTGGGCCTGCTGTGGGGATTCCCGTTCTTCGTGCGCAGCGAGGGGACCTCGGAGGCCACGGCTGGTGTGCTCCTGACCGTCATGGTCGTGGCCGTCATCGCCATGGCCCCGCTCACCGGGTGGTTCGTCACGCGGTTCCCGGCGCGACGCTCCGACCTCGTGCTCGGGTCGATCGGTGCCGTCGCGGGGCTGTGGGCCGTCGTCCTGCTGTGGCCGGGGACCGCACCGGTGTGGCTACTAGCGATACTCGTGATCGTGGTGGGCGCGGCCGGCCCGATGGCGATGATCGGCTTCGACTTCGCCCGCCTGGCCAATCCACCGCACCGCTTGGCTTCCGCGGTCGGGATGGTCAACCAGGGCGGCTTCCTGGCGAGCCTGACGATCATCCTGGTGGTCGGCGCACTGCTTGACCTCGGCTCGCGGGACGCCGACGGCACCTACACCCCGGCCGCCTTCACGCTCGCCCTGAGTGCCCAGTTCGTGCTCTGGGGTGTCGCTGCCCTGCAGATCTGGCGCCTCCGTGCCCAGTTCCGCGACGAGGCGCACCGGCAGCCGACGAGTGCGCCGATGCCCGGGGCTCGGGCGGCGGACTCCTAGGTGGTCACGATCCGGCGCGGGCGGCGCCGCTCGAGCCTGGCCAGTGTCCGGCGGTGCACCGCGTCGGGTCCGTCGACGATGCGCAGGGCCCTGGCCCACGCGGAGAAGTACGCCAGAGGGGTGTCGTCGGAGACCCCGGCTGCCCCGAAGACCTCGATCGCCCGTTCGATCACGGCACAGGCCACGGCCGGTGCGGCGATCTTGATCTGCGCGACCTCGGCCCGCGCGTTCTTCGCGCCGCCCTGGTCGATCAGCCACGCACAGCGGTAGACGAGCAGCCGCGCCTGCTCGATCTCGATGCGGGACTGGGCGATCGCGTCCTGCACGTTCGCCTGCTCGATCAGTGCCTGGCCGAACGCGACCCGATGGGTCGCCCGGTCGACCAGGAGCTCCAGCGCGCGCTCGGCCATGCCGATCGCCCGCATCGCGTGGTGCACGCGGCCGGGTCCGAGGCGCGCCTGGGCGATCGTGAACCCGTCGCCCTCGTGGGCGAGCAGGTGGCGGGCCGGCACGCGGACGTCGGTGAACGAGATCTCCGAGTGGCCGTGCTGGTCCTGGTAGCCGAACAGCGGGAGATGACGCTCGATCACCATGCCCGGGGTGTCGCGCTCGACCAGGATCATCGACTGCTGCCGGTGTGCCTCGGCCTCGGGGTCGGTCTTGCCCATCACGATGAAGATCTGGCAGCGCGGGTCGGCGGCGCCACTGATGAACCACTTGCGGCCGTTGATCACGTAGTCGTCGCCGTCGCGCTCGATGCGGGTCTCGACATTCGTGGCGTCGGAGGAAGCGACCGCCGGCTCGGTCATCGCGAAGGCCGAACGGATCGTGCCGTCGAGCAGCGGCTCGAGCCACTGCTCGCGCTGCTCCTGTGTCGCGAAGAGCTCGAGCGTCTCCATGTTGCCGGTGTCCGGAGCCTGGCAGTTGATGGCCTCCGGGGCGATGACCGGCGACCAGCCGCTGATCTCGGCGATGGCGGCGTAGTCGACGTTGCTCAGGCCGGAGTAGGTGGGGTGGAAGAGGTTCCACAGGCCACGGCGGCGTGCCTCGGCCTTGAGGTCCTCCATGACGGGCGGATAGGCGTGCGGTCCGTGCTCGGCCAGGTGGGCCGCCCAGACGGGTTCGGCCGGCAGCACGTGCTCGATCATGAAGTCCCACATCTGCTCGCTCGTCTCAGCGGCGCGTGGGGACGGGGTGAAGTCCATGGGGTCTCCCGGGGGTCGGTGGTGGCTCAGAGGAGGTCGAGGCCGCGGGCTGCGAGGCCGACGATCTCGGTGTCGAGGTCGCCGAAGTCCTGGCCGGCGGCGCTGCCGGCGCGACCTCGTGCCTGGACCCCTTGCGCGACCGCGGCGAACTTGAAGTGGGCGAACGCCTGGTAGAAGTCCATCTCGGCCAGGTCGATGTGGGTCAGCGCGGCATACCAGCCGAGGAGGTCCTCCCGACTCGGCATCCCGGCCAGGTGGCTGATCGGGGGGATCAGTGTCAGCGGCAGGTCCTCGGTGCCGCGCCAGTAGAGCATCAGCAGACCGAGGTCGGTCAGCGGATCGCCGAGCGTCGACATCTCCCAGTCGAGGACCGCCGCGATGCGTCCGGGCGTGGTCGGGTGCAGCACGAGGTTGTCGAGCTTGTAGTCGCCGTGCACGATCGAGGATCGCTGCTGGGCGGGAACTCGCGCGGCCAGTCGTCGTCCGAGCTCGGTCATCTCGGGCACCTCGTGCGTCAGCGACTTCTGCCACTGTCCGGTCCAGAGCCGGACCTGGCGCTCGACGAAGCCCTCCGGCCGCCCGTAGTCGGCCAGGCCCACGGCGGCTGGCGCCGTCGTGTGGATCCGCGCGAGCGTCTCGACGAATCCGTGGCCCAGGGCCTGGCGTGAGTCCGCACTGGCGTAGGTGTCGGGCAGGGTGTCGCGCGCGACGTCGCCGGCGACGCGCTCCATGACGTAGCAGGGCAGGCCGAGGACATCGCCGTCGTCGCTGAGGACGATGGCCGGCACGGGGACGTCTGACCCGGCTAGTGCCAACTGCACGCGAGCCTCGCGGCGCATGTCGTGCGCCTTCGGGAGGAGCTTGCCGCTCGGCGGGCGGCGCAGCACCAGCTCACCGGCGGACGAGCGCAGGAAGAACGTCAGGTTCGACTTGCCACCTGTGACGAGCTCCCAGGTGAAGATGTGCCAACGGTCGTCCTCCGTGGCCGCTGCGAGGGCCGGGCCGAGGGCGTCGGGACGGATCAGGTCGGTCAGGTCTGGGGACACGTTGACGACACCTCTCGACTCCGAACACTGACCACACGATCGTACAGTAGGTGTTCAGTGAACAATGGGGTTCGCTGTTCGGTACCGTGTTTGGTGTGACCGAACACGAGGTTGGACCGATGATCCGAGAGACGCGGGAGGCCCGTGGGATCAGCCTCCGCTCGCTGGCGGCGACGCTCGGCCTGAGCCCCGCCACGCTCAGCGCCCTCGAACGGGGCCTCGCTCCCCTGACGATCGAGCGAACCCGTCTGGCTGCCGGAGCGCTGGGCACGACGGTCGAGTCCCTCCTGCGTGGTGAGGTGACCGGGGCGGTCTCGTCCCGTGAGCCCGGGAACGGCAGCTGGCGGGAGTACGGCGACCTTCGGCTCGACCCGGTTCTGGAGGCGGCGTCGCAGGTGTTCGTGCGCCACGGGTACCACGCGGCCACGATGCGGCAGGTCGCCGAGGAGGCAGGTCTGAGCACCGCCGGTGTCTACCACCATCACGGGAGCAAGCAGGAGATCATCGTCGCGCTGCTCGACGTGACGATGGCGGAGATCCGGTGGCGTCTGCTCGCTGCGCGCGACGACGGGACCGACCCGGTCGAGGGTTTCTCGCTCATGGTCGAGTCGTTGGCACTGTTCCACGCGACGCGCGGTGACCTGGCGTTCCTCGGCGCCACCGAGATGAGGGCGCTGCACGAGCCCGACCACGGACGGATCGTGGCACTGCGCGACGAGGTGCAGCATCTGCTCGACGGCCAGGTCGACCGCGGCATCGACGCCGGACGGTTCCGGGTCGAACGACCACGGGTCGCCGCGCGTGCCGTGGCCACGATGTGCACCTCGCTGCCGTCGTGGTTCCGTACCGACGGCCCCCTCTCGGCCGCCGAGGTGGCCCGAGACTACGCCCGCTACGCCGTCTCGCTCATGACCTGACGCCGGGCCAGACCTAGGCTGGCGCCATGGTCACCGAGGTCCGGCCCGCCCGGCAGCACGAGGTCGAGGCGCTCCACGAGCTCGCGGCCGCCACGTTCCCCCTGGCGTGCCCGTCCCACCTGCCGGCCGTGGCGATCGCCGACTTCATCGCCACGCACCTCAGCGTCGCGGCGTTCACGGCCCACCTGGCCGAGCCCGATCACGCCGTGCTGGTGGCCGAGGTCGACGGCGACCTGCGGGGATACGCGCTCGCGAAGCTCGGACGCCCATACGACCCGGACGTCCTCGCGGCCGTGCCCGACGGCCCGTGGTGCGAGCTCAGCAAGCTGTACGTGCACCCGGACGCGCACGGGTCCGGCCTGGCGCGGGCCCTGCTCGACGCCGTCGAGTCCACCGCGCGCGACGCCTCGGCCGTGACGCTGTGGCTCGGGGTCAACGCGCTCAACGCCCGCGCCAACACCTTCTACGCCAAGCAGGGCCTGGAGGTCGTCGGCCCCCGGCGCTTCGTCGTGGGTGGTCAGGTGGAGGAGGACTTCGTCCGCGCCAGGCCGGTGGGCGCATGACGGGCCGGCTGCGCTGGGGGATCTTGGGGCTCGGCGGGATCTCGCGGAAGTTCACCGCCGACCTGTGGGCCGCGGGGATCGAGGTCGGTGCGGTCGGGTCCCGGTCGCAGGCGACGGCCGACGCGTTCGCCGCCGACTTCGGCGTGGCCCGGGCGCACGACAGCTACGCCGCGCTCGTCGACGACCCCGCCGTCGACGTCGTGTACGTCGGCACCCCGCATCCGTTCCACGCCGAGCACGCCCTGCTGGCCCTGCGCGCCGGCAAGCACGTGCTCGTCGAGAAGCCCTTCGCGCTCAACGCCGCCCAGGCGCGCGCCGTCGTGGCCGAGGCCGACGCCCGAGGGCTCGTCGTGCTCGAGGCGATGTGGACCCGCTTCCTGCCGCACATGGTGCGGCTGCGCGAGCTGATCCGCGGTGGCGCGATCGGCGAGGTGCGCACCCTCACCGCCGACCACAGCCAGCGGCTCCCGTCCGACCCCGGTCACCGGCTCCAGGACCCGGCCCTCGGCGGCGGCGCGCTGCTCGACCTCGGCATCTATCCCGTCTCCTTCGCGTGGGACGTGTTCGGCCGGCCGGAGACCGTCTGGGCGCGGTCGACGCCCACGGCGACGGGGGTCGACGCCCAGACCACGGTCGTGCTGACGTACCGCGACGGTCAGCAGGCCGTGACCCACTCGGCCCTCGACGTCGCCGGACGCAACGACGCCGTCGTGCTGGGCACGGAGGGGCGGATCGAGATCGATCCGACCTGGTACCGACCGACGACGCTGCGGCTCGTGGCCCCGGACGGTCGCGTGGTCGAGTCCGTCGACGGTGTCGTGCCGGGTCGCGGCATGCAGCTCCAGGCGTTCGAGCTCGAGCGCCTCGTGCGGGAGGGGCGCGCGTCCGGCGACGTCCTGCCGCCGCAGGAGAGCGTCGCGATCATGGAGACCCTCGACGAGGTCCGCCGGCAGATCGGCCTGGTCTACCCCGGCGAGTGACGGACGCGCCCGGGCTGCTCAGGACAGGGTGCCGAGCACGGCGTCGAGCTCGTCGAGGCCCGCGTCGAGGTCGCCCAGGGTCACGGCCAGCGACGGCCGGAACCGCAGGCTGCGCGTGCCGCAGCCGAGCACCAGCACGCCGCGCGCCATCAGGTCGCTGACGACACGGTCACGGGTCGCCGCATCGGGCAGGTCGATCGCGCACATCAGCCCGGCGCCGCGCGGGTTGCTGGCCAGCGGGTGCCGCGCGGCGAGGTCGCGCAGACGGGCCACGAGGTGCGCGCCGAGGTCGGCGGCGCGGGCCACGAGACCGTCGCGCTCGATGACCCGGAGGATCTGCGCGGACCGCACCATGTCGGTCAGGCTGCCGCCCCAGGTGGAGTTGATCCGCGACCCGACCGTGAAGCAGTTGTCGGGCACCTCGTCGACGCGACCGCCGGCCATGATCCCGCAGACCTGGGCCTTCTTGCCGAACGCGACGACGTCGGGGACGACGCCGAGCTGCTCGAACGCCCAGGTCGTGCCGGTCATGCCGAGGCCGGTCTGGACCTCGTCGAGGACGAACAGGGCGTCGTGCTCGTGGCAGAGGTCGCGCATGGCCTGCAGGAACTGGGGTCGGAAGTGGCGGTCGCCGCCCTCGCCCTGGATGGGCTCCATGAGGAAGCAGGCGATGTCGTGCGGGTGGGCAGCGAACGCGTCACGGGCCGCCTGCAGCGTCACGGCCTCGAGCGCGGCGGCGTCGCGCACCGAGCCGTCGGGGTCCAGGCCCGTGTACGGGGCCGGGATGCGCGGCCAGTCGAACTTCGGGAACCGGGCGACCTTGTTCGGGTCGGTGTTGGTCAGCGAGAGCGTGTAGCCCGATCGGCCGTGGAACGCCCCCTCGAGGTGCAGCACGCGCGTGCCGAGCTCCGGGTCGATGCCGCGGGACTCGTTGAGCCGACTCTTCCAGTCGAAGGCGACCTTGAGCGCGTTCTCGACCGCCAGTGCGCCGCCGTCGATGAAGAACAGGTGCGGCAGCTCGGGGTGTCCCACGACCCGCGCGAACGTGTCGACGAAGTCGGCCAGGTGGGTCGTGTAGATGTCGGAGTTGCTCGGCTTGTGCACGGCGACGCGCTGCAGCCGGTCGAGGAACTCGGGGTCCTGCGTCAGGCCCGGGTGGTTCGTGCCGATCGGGTTCGAGGCGAAGTACGTGAAGAGGTCGAGGTAGTCGCGGCCCGTGCGCGCGTCGTGCAGGTACGAGCCGTGCGACCGGTCGAGATCGACGACCAGGTCGTATCCGTCGACCAGGAGGTGACGAGCGAGCGAGGTGTGGACCTGGTCGGCCGGGACGGAGGTCGTCGGACGGAGGGCACGGTCAGTCAGCGCGGTCATGACGCCACGATAGGTCAATCACCGGTAAAACTGAAGATCTACCGACGAAACGCCGGTCAAGTAGAGGTTTCAGACGTATTTCGTCTGGTCTGGCGCGACCGGGCGCTCGAAGAAGGTCTGGAGCGCCACCGTCGTCCTGGTGCGCACCCCGGCGGTGGAGCGGATCCGGCCGAGCAGCTCCTCGAGGGCGCGCGGGCTCGGCACCCGCACCGTCAGCATGTAGCTCGCGTCGCCGGCGATCGAGTGGCACGCGGTGATCTCGCTGATGCCCTCGAGGCGGCGCGGGGCGTCGTCGGGCTGGGCCGGGTCGAGCGGCGAGATCTCGACGAAGGCCGCGATCGGCAGTCCGACCTCCTCGGGGTCGATCACGACGCGGTACCCCGTGATGACGCCCTCGGCCTCCAGGCGCCGCACGCGAGCCTGGGTCGCCGAGGTGGACAGGCCGGTCGTCTCGGCGAGCTGGGCGAAGGTCGAGCGACCGCTCGTGGACAGTGCGCGCAGGAGAGCGTGATCGGTGGCGTCGAGGTTCACGCGCTCACTGTACGAGCGTCAGCCGGTCGGTGCGGGTGCCTGTCGGCCGACGTGGTGGATCGCGTCGAGGCAGGCGCGCACGATGGGACGCTGTGCCGCGGCAGCCCGGGTGACCAGGAGCAACCGGCGGCGTAGCACCGGGGCCACGAGACGACGGACCTCCACCGGGGCGACCGAGTCCGCGACGGCGCGCCGGGGGAGCAGGGCCAGGCCCGCCCCGCGGGACACGGCGGCCACGAGCAGCAGGAGGTCGTCGGTCTCCCACGCCGTGCGCGGCTCGAAGCCGTCGGCGCGGCACGCGTGACGGGTGGCCGCCCCGCACGCCGTGGTGGCCGGGGGGAGCACCCAGTCGTGATCGGCGAGGGCGCTCAGGGTGGGCCGGCGGGGCACGTCCGCTCCAGCGGCGCAGACGAGCACGAGCGGCTCGGTCAGCACCTCCTCGACCAGGAGGTGCGTCGGCAGCGCCAGGGGCACGTGGTCGTAGACGTCGATCAGGGCGAGGTCGGCGACCCCGTCGTCGATCGCGTCGAGGCTCGCCTGGGGCTCGCGGACCGTGACGGACATCGTGACGTCGGGCGCGGTGCGGCCGAGGACCGTGGCCGAGGGCAGCACCAGGGAGGCCGCCGCCGAGGCGATCGTCGAGACCCGGACGCGGCCGGCCAGCTCACCGCCGAGCTGCGCCATCGTGGTGGCGGTCTCGTCCAGGTGGCGCACGAGCTCCTCGGCCCGTTGGAGCAGCACCTCACCCGCGCTGGTCAGGACCGCGCCGCGCGGCTCGCGGTCGAGCAGCCGAGCGCCGCACTCGGCCTCGAGGGCCGTCATCTGCTGGGACACCGCCGACGTCGTGATGCCGAGCGACCGGGCGGCCGACGTCAGGCTGCCGTGGCGGGCGACGCGGGCGAAGGTCACGAGACGGGCGGCGTCCGGCCAGCGCTCCATCGACATTCTCCTTCAGATCTGCTTAACACTCTAGTGGATATGCCTTCATGGGCCTGATGATCAGGACATGAGCACACGCGAGCAGGCCCGTGAGATCCTCCAGCGACTCGGCGCGGGTGACCCCTTCGCCCCCGACGGCGCCCTGGAGGCGCGCAGTCCGATCGACGGAGCGGTCATGGGCCGTCTCCGGGCGCACGCGGTCGGCGAGGTCGAGGAGGCCGTGGGTCGGGCCCACGAGGCCTACCTGCAGTGGCGCACCGTGCCGGCCCCGGTCCGGGGCCGCGTGGTGCGCGAGCTGGGCGAGCTGCTGCGCGAGCACAAGGACGATCTCGGGGCCCTGGTCTCGATCGAGGCCGGCAAGATCGTCTCGGAGGGCCTCGGCGAGGTGCAGGAGATGATCGACATCTGCGACTTGGCGGTGGGGCTGTCGCGGCAGCTGCACGGCCTGACGATCGCGACCGAGCGCCCCGGTCACCGCATGATGGAGCAGTGGCACCCGCTGGGCGTGATCGGTGTGATCAGCGCGTTCAACTTCCCGGTCGCGGTGTGGTCCTGGAACGCGGCGCTGGCGTTCGTGTGCGGTGACGCGGTGGTCTGGAAGCCGTCGGAGAAGACCCTCCTGACTGCTCTGGCCTGCCAGGCGCTGTTCGCCGAGGCGGCCCGCCGGGCCGGTGCCCCGGCCGACCTGTCGATCGTCCTGCTCGGCGACCGTGAGGTCGGCGAGGCGCTCGTCGACGACCCGCGCGTGCCGCTGGTCTCGGCGACGGGCTCGACCCGTATGGGTCAGCAGGTCGCCCCGCGCGTGGCGGCCCGGCTCGGCCGGTCGCTGCTCGAGCTCGGCGGCAACAACGCCGCGATCGTGGCGCCGAGCGCCGATCTCGATCTCGCGGTGCGCGGCATCGTGTTCTCGGCCGTCGGCACCGCGGGCCAGCGGTGCACGTCGCTGCGCCGGATCATCGTCCACGAGTCGATCAAGGACGACCTCGTCGCCCGGCTGGCCTCCGCCTACGAGACGCTGCCGGTCGGGTCGCCGCTCGAGGCGTCGACCCTGGTCGGTCCGCTGATCGACGGCACGGCCGCCCAGGGCTTCACGGCCGCGATCGAGCAGGCGCAGGCCGACGGCGGCACCCTGCTGACCGGCGGTGAGTCCGTGCCGGTCGGCGAGGGCGGTCACTACGTGCGGCCCGCCATCGTCGACATGCCGCGCCAGAGCGACATCGTCAAGACCGAGACGTTCGCGCCGCTGCTCTACGTGCTGACCTACCGCGAGCTCGACGAGGCGTTGACCCTGCACAACGAGGTCGCCCAGGGCCTGTCGTCGTCGATCTTCACGCTCGACGTCCGCGAGGCCGAGACCTTCGTGTCGGCGATCGGCTCCGACTGCGGCATCGCCAACGTCAACATCGGCCCTTCGGGCGCGGAGATCGGTGGCGCGTTCGGGGGCGAGAAGGAGACCGGCGGCGGACGCGAGTCCGGCTCGGACGCCTGGCGGAACTACATGCGCCGCACGACCAACACGATCAACTACTCCACCGAGCTGCCGCTCGCGCAGGGCGTCGAGTTCGTCTGACGGCCTTCGCGGTCGGCGTCGAGGGCCGGGGCTTGCGGCCCTCGACGCCGGCACGCGCCTGACGCGAGCCGTCCGCCGAGGGTGTGGGCCGGCGTCATCGGGGTACTCCCTGGCGGACGTCCGCCGACCGAGGAGATTCCATGACCGACGAAGACCAGCGCCCCGCCACCACGACCGATGCCGGCATCCCCGTCGCCAGCGACGAGCACTCGCTCTCGGTCGGTCCGGACGGCCCGTTGCTGCTGCAGGACCACTACCTGATCGAGCAGATGGCGAACTTCAACCGGGAGCGCATCCCGGAGCGCCAGCCGCACGCCAAGGGCGGTGGCGCGTTCGGCAGCTTCGAGGTCACGCACGACGTCTCGGCGTTCACCCGGGCGGCGGTCTTCGCCCCTGACACGACGACCGACGTGCTCGCGCGGTTCTCGACCGTCGCGGGCGAGCGCGGCAGCCCCGACACGTGGCGCGATCCGCGCGGCTTCTCGCTCAAGTTCTTCACGAGCGAGGGCAACTGGGACATGGTCGGCAACAACACGCCGGTCTTCTTCGTCCGCGACCCCATGAAGTTCCAGCACTTCATCCGTTCGCAGAAGCGCCGCCTTGACAACAACCTGCGCGACCACGACATGCAGTGGGACTTCTGGACGCTCGTGCCCGAGTCGGCACACCAGGTGGCGTGGCTCATGGGTGACCGCGGCATCCCGCGCACCTGGCGGCACATGAACGGCTACTCGAGCCACACGTACTCGTGGATCAACGCCGAGGGCGAGCAGTTCTGGGTCAAGTACCACTTCAAGACCGATCAGGGCATCGAGTGCTTCACCCAGGACGAGGCCGACCAGATGGCCTCGGCCGACACCGACTACCACCAGCGCGACCTGTTCGAGCACATCGAGGCTGGCGAGCACCCGAGCTGGACGCTGCACGTGCAGATCATGCCGTTCGACGACGCCA
This sequence comes from Aeromicrobium sp., assembly GCF_023146395.1. Lineage (GTDB taxonomy): Bacteria > Actinomycetota > Actinomycetes > Propionibacteriales > Nocardioidaceae > Aeromicrobium. Next base: position 30,168 of record NZ_JAGLCD010000021.1, read on the forward strand.
AGACCTATCGGATCAACCCGTTCGACCTGACGAAGGTGTGGCCGCACGCCGACTACCCCCTGCGGGAGGTCGGCAAGCTGACGCTGAACCGTAACGTCACCGACTACCACGCCGAGATCGAGCAGGCGGCGTTCGAGCCGAACAACGTCGTGCCCGGCACGGGGCTCTCGCCCGACAAGATGTTGCTGGCCCGCGGGTTCAGCTACGCCGACGCGCATCGGGCTCGCCTGGGTGTCAACTACAAGCAGATCCCGGTCAACGCCCCGAAGTCGCCGGTGCACAACTACCAGAAGGACGGCGCGATGCGGGTGCAGAACGCGACCGCTCCGGTGTACGCGCCCAACTCCTACGGTGGCCCGGCGGCCGACCCGAGCCGCACCGACGACGGCGGACGCTGGCACGCCGACGGCGAGATGGTGCGCACGGCGTACACGCTGCGCGAGGACGACGACGACTGGACCCAGGCCGGCACCCTCGTGCGCGAGGTGATGGACGAAGCCGCCCGTGGTCGGTTGGTCGACAACGTCGTGGGACACCTGCTGAACGGCGTCAGCGAGCCTGTCCTCGAGCGTGCGTTCGCGTACTGGCGCAACATCGACGCCGATGTCGGTGCGGCGATCGAGTCGGGCGTGCGCGCCAAGGCCGACGAGACCGACCCGAAGGCCGAGCAGCAGGGCAACCCGGCACGGTCGGACATGCAGCGCAAGGCCTGACACCCCCGGACGCTGTCCCGCCGCGGGCCCGGTTTGACTGTCGGCGGTGCCCACGCCGACGTCTCCGAGGTCGCGGTCGGCGATCCGCATCTCGTCGATCCCACCGACGAGATGCGGTGACCGTCGAGGTTGGGTGAGATGGAACCTCGGACGCCCAGCCCCAGGAGGACCCATGACCAGCCAGGACACAGCACGGCCCACGCGGATCACTCGCGCGTCCTCCCGGTGGCGGTGCTGGTCGCTGCGGTCCTGCAGACCGTGACCCCCGTCGTCACGATCGCCGGGCCGGGCTCCTCGCCGGGTGAAGGCTCGGGTCCGGAGCTGCTCATCACGCCGGTCGGCTGGGCGTTCTCGATCTGGGGCGTGATCTACACGCTGGCGATCGTGCAGGCCGTCGCGGCCCTGGTCACACGGTCGCACGGCTCGCCGCGGCGCCAGACCGCCCAGCTCGCCCTGTACCTCGGCGGTGCGGTGTGGATCCTGCTGGCCGGGATCGACAGCAGCCTGGCCACGGCGGCCGCGCTCACGGTCATGTTCGGAGCCGCTGTCGTGGCGGTGCTGACCGTGGCGCGCGAGGAGATCGACCCGTCGTGGCTGCGCCGGCTCACGCGCGCGGCGGTGGGCCTCTACGCCGGATGGGTCACGGCAGCGTTCTTCCTCAACGTCTCGACCGCGTTGGTCGACGCCGGGGTCGTCGACGCCGACGACCTGGCATGGCAGGTCGTCGTGCTGGCCGTGGCCGTCGTGACGCTGCTGGTCCTGGCGGTCGCCGCCCGCGGCCTCGCCGCCTACGCGCTCGCCGGGGTGTGGGCGATGATCGGCATCGCGGTCACGGCGCGCGACAACGGCGACGACACGATCGTCGCGGCCACGTTCGTCGGCGCCGTCCTCCTCGTCGTCGTGACGACTGTCATCGACCTGCGGCGCCGGAGGGCCCCTCTGCCGGTGCTCTGACCGACCGCAGCCCCACGGCCGACACGAGCGCACCGGCCGCGAGCAGGGCCGCGACGACCACGACGATCCGGTGGAAGCCGTCGACGTCGAGCACGCCACCGGTGATGACGCCGATGAAGGCGACGGCGACGAGACCGGCGACGCGTGAGATCGCGTTGTTGACGGCCGACGCGATCCCGGCCTCCGCGGGATGCACCTCGGCCAGCACGGTCGAGGTCAGCGGCGTGACCGTGATCGTGATGCCGAGGCCGAACAGCACGACGCCGGGCACGACCTGCCAGGCGACGTCGACGGGTTCGCGGACCGACAGCATCCAGAGGAACCCCGCGGCCACGACGAGTGGTCCGATCGTCATGAACCACCGTGGGCCGCGGCGCGCGGCGGCCGCGCCGACCCGGCTCGCCAGGGCCAGCGAGATGAGGGTCGGCGGCAGGAGTACAAGCCCCGACACGGTGGCCGAGAGACCGGCGACCTCCTGCACGAGCAGCGGGATCGCCAGGGTGCCGAGGCCGATCGCGGCGTAGATGCCGATCGTGGCGAGGTTGCCGACCGCGAAGCTGCGCACCTGGAACAGCCGCAGCGGCATCATCGGGTGGCGCGCGCGGCGCTCCCACAGGACGAACGCGACGAGGCAGACCAGGCCGACCGTCAGCGCCGCGAGCACCACAGGGTCGTCGAACCCCAGGCGCTGGCCCTCGATCAGGGCGAACACCGGACCCGCGAGCCCCAGGGCCGCCAGCGCGGCGCCGAGTCCGTCGACGTAGGCGTGGCCGTCGGTGCCGCGGTGCGCGTCCTGGGGGAGCCGGGCGACCAGGGCAAGCGTCGCCGCGACCGGAAGCACGACGATGCCGAAGACCCACCGCCACCCGACGGTGTCGACCAGGATCCCCCCGGCGAGCGGGCCGACCAGGAACGCGGTACCGGTCCAGGCGGTCCAGGTGCCGATGGCCCGGCCCATCGCGGCACCGCTGAACGTGGACGTGATGAGGGCCAGGCTCGACGGCACGAGCAGGGCACCGGCCATCCCCTGCAGTGCCCGCGCGACGATCAGCAGCTCGCCGGTCGGCGCCAGGGCGGCGAGCAGCGACGTGGCGGCGAAGCCCACGAGCCCGGCGGTCAGGATCCGGAGCCGGCCGAACGTGTCGGAGAGGGAGCCGGCCACCAGCATGAGCGATCCGAGGGTCAGGAGGTAGGCGTCGACGACCCAGGCCTGGAGCGTCACGCCGCCGTCGAGATCGCGGGCGATGTCGGGCAGGGCCACGTTGACGATCGACCCGTCGAGGAACGTCACGAAGGACGCGAGCACCGCGACCGCCAGCACGGTGCGCTCGTGATCGTCCTTCACGGACCGAGCATAGGACCGGAGTCGGGGGTCGGGCCCGGTACGTGGACCTGGCATGTGGACCTGCTGCGCGGGCCGGTGCGCGGCGGCCTAGGGTCGGACCTCATGAGTCCCGCCGAGGTCGTCGCGATCATCCTGGCGGGAGTCGCCGCCGGCACGATCAACACCGTCGTGGGCTCGGGCACCCTCGTGACGTTCCCGACCCTGCTCGCGATCGGCGTCCCGCCCGTCACGGCCAACGTCTCGAACTCGATCGGCCTCGTCCCGGGCTCGATCTCCGGCGCGATCGGGTATCGCCGGGAGCTGGCCGGTCAGTGGCGTCGTGCCGTCCGCCTCGTGCCGGCATCGGCGGCGGGTGCCGTGGTGGGCGCGGTGCTCCTGCTCGTGCTGCCCGCGGGGGCGTTCTCCGCGATCGTGCCGGTGCTGATCGTGCTCGGGTGTCTGCTCGTGGTGCTCGGACCGCGGATCTCCGCCGCCGTCGCGCGCCGGCGTGCGGAACGCGCTGCGGCGCCCGACCACGGTACGTGGTGGACGCCTCCGCTCGTGGGCCTCACCGGGGTCTACGGCGGCTACTTCGGGGCCGCCCAGGGCATCATCCTGCTGGCCGTCATGGGCATCGGCATCGACGACGACCTGCAGCGCCTCAACGGCATGAAGAACGTCCTGGGCGCCGTGGCCAACGGGGTGTCGGGCCTGGTCTTCATCGTCGTGGCCGACGTCGACTGGCTCGTCGCGCTGCTGATCGCGATCGGCGCCGTCGTCGGGGCACAGATCGGGGCGGCCTACGGGCGACGGCTCCCCGACGCGGCGCTGCGCGCCTTCATCGTGCTGGTCGGGGTCGTCGCTCTCGCGGCCTTCCTGCGCGGTTGACGATCGGCGCCCGGACGGCGTGATGCCTGCCGTCCTAGGATGAGCCGATCCTCGCCGGTCCGGGCGGGGCGAGGAGGACCATGAGCGAGACCGGGCGACGCCTGCTCGAGGCCGCCACCGCCGCGTTCGCCGCGAAGGGCTTCCACGGCACCACGACGCGTGACATCGCCACGGGGGCCGGTGTCACCCCCGGCGCCGTCTACGTGCACCACCGCTCGAAGGAAGAGCTGCTCTTCCAGATCTCGCGGCACGGCCACGAGGCGACGCTGGACCTGCTCGTCTCGACGCTCGAGCAGGCGCCCGACGACCCCGTCGAGCAGCTGCGGGCCCTGATGTTCGAGTTCGCCCGGTGGGAGGCGGTGCACCACACCACGGCGCGCATCGTGAACTACGAGCTCCAGGCGCTGAGCCCGGAGCACCTCGACGAGGTCGTCGCCCTGAGACGCGACCTGCGCGCACTGGTGCGCGACCTCGTGGAACGCGGTCGGGCGGCCGGAGTCTTCCACGTGGACGATCCCGGCCTCACGGTCGTCCTGCTGATCTCGCTGTGCATCGACATCACCCGCTGGTTCAGCGACGACGGTGGGTGGAGTGCGGAGGAGGTCGCCGCCGGTGTCAGTCAGGCCGCCCTGCGACTGGTCGGCGTCGCGCCGCAGTCCTGACGATCCGCTCGGGTGCTTGACGCGCGCGGGGGGTGTCGTCGATCCTCAACTAACTAAGCGCTTAGTTACCAGGAGTCGCGATGAATCTGATGCTCGACGACGCGCTGCGACGCATGCGTGACGCGCTCGCGGGCTTCCTCGATCGCGCCGTGCGACCTGCGGAGGCGGTGTACCGACAGCAGCTGGCCCTGCAGGACGATCCGTGGCACTGGACGGCGCCCGCGGTGCTGGGGGACCTGCGGGAACAGGCCCAGGAGCTCGGGCTCTGGAACCTGTTCCTGCCGGGCGACCAGGGCGCTGGCCTGACGGCGCAGGAGTACGTGCCGCTCGCGACGCTGGCGGCCCAGAGCCCGATCGGTCCGGTGGCGATCAACTGCGCCGCGCCGGACACCGGGGTCATGAACCTGCTCGCCGAGCAGGGCACCGCGTCCCAGCAGCGCCGCTGGCTCCAACCGCTGCTGGCGGCACGCGTCCGGTCGGCCCTCGCGGCGGCGCCGGCTGGCACGAGCATCGTCCGCGACGGCGACGAGTGTGTCGTCAGTGGCCTCCAGCCCGGCGTACCCGGTGCGCTGAACCCCGACGCGCGGATCTTCCTCGTCGCGGCGGAGGCGGAGCCGGAGGTGGAGGCAGGGCTGGAGGTCAGTGCGCCGCGTCGTCGGCGCCACGTGGTCGTGCCCCGCAGTGCCGCGGGCGTGACGGTGCGCCGCTCGACGTGGGCGGAGGGCGCGCGCGACGACAGGCCACCGGGCGGAGTGGCGACGCTCGTGCTGGACGAGGTCCGCGTGCCGGTCACGAACCTCCTCGGATTCGCCGGCGACGGCGCCGGCGATGGGGGGAGTGAGGCGCGGGGCGACCTGGGCCTCGACCAGGAGCGCCGGACCGGCTGAGCGATCAGGCCGCGGTGTCCGCCGGGTCGCCGCGCCGCCTCGGGTCGGCGGCGGCGAGATCGGTCGCGACGCCACCGACGACGCGTGACTCGTGCCGGGCGGAGGTCGTGACGGCGGCGTCGGTGACCCACGCCGACACGGCGCCACCGGCCAGCAGTCGGTCGACGAGGTCGGTGTCCTCGTGCACCCTCAGGTCACGAAAGCCTCCCGCTGCGGCGTAGACCGAGGCGCGCACGCCGAGGTTGGCCCCGTGCACGTGCCCGTGACCCGCGTTCCGCCCGGTCGCGCGGTGACGCCGGTAGTCACGCAGCCACCGTCGCTGGCGGGCCGCGTCGGCCTCGGTCAGTGTCACCGTCCCGAGGACGAGGTCGGCCCCCGTCGTCGCGGCAGCGAGGTGGCGCAGCAGCCAGTGCGGTGGCACGACGCTGTCGGCGTCGGTGCTGGCGAGCCAGGTGAGTCGCTCGTCGGCGCACCGGTCCAGGGCCCAGGCGCACCCCAGGGCGCGGGCCGCCCCGACGTTGGCCTCGGTCGCGACGATGACGTGGGCGCCGGCCGCGGAGGCAGCCGCGGCGGTGTGGTCGGAGCAGGCGTCGGCCACGACGACGACGTCGACCGTGAGCCCGGGCGGGAGGTTCACGGCCGCGGACCGTGCGGCGTGGACCGCCGCGGCGACGCTGCGCTCCTCGTCGCGGGCGGGGATCACGACGGCGACGTGCTCGATGGTGGACTCAGGCACGGCCGAGCACCGTCAGACGAAAGTCGTGCTCGACGTGCGTCACGAGCCGGACAAATGCGGGGGCCTCGACGATCTCGGCCTGCGCCTCGTCGCCCGTGCACGCGGCCTCGTCGAACCGGTGGCGCCAGTCGACCAGCACGACGTGGCCGTGCGGGCCGAGGCTCTCGACGACGTGCTGCCGCACCTGGGCGCGGAGGGCGGCAGAGAGGAAGTAGAGCACCTCCGAGAGCACCACGAGGTCGAGCTCTCCGGCGGGCCAGTCGGGCAGCGCGGACTGTGCGAACGACACGTGCTCGTCCGGCACCCGTCGGCGGGCGGCGACGAGCGGCTCCGCGACGGCATCGGTCGCGACGAGCTCGTCGCAACGCGGCGCCAGGAGAGCGGTGAGCAGACCGATCGAGCACCCGGGCTCGAAGCCACGCCGGTACCGCTCCCGTGGCAGGCACGCGACGGTCAGGGCGTGCTTGCGCTGCTCGTACGGGTTGTCGTCGAGGTGCCAGGGATCGTCGGAGGCGGCGTACATCCGCTCGAAGTAGGCCGGATCGGTCACACGATCACGACCTCGGGAGCCCCGTAGGCGTGTCGCAGGAGTGCTTCGTCGACGATCGGCGCGTCGCCCGCGGCTGCTCCCACGGGTCGGATCTGCGTCACGAAGGCGTCGATCGCCCGCCGCTTCAGGTCGCGGGCCGCGGGTGCCGTCACGAGGCGGCGGGCCGAGGCGAGCCAGGGCTCGTCGGCGGGCTCGGTCCAGACCCAGGTCCAGATCGGGAACCGCCACAGGACCGGCCCGCCGGCGCAGAGCTCCCCCGCGACGTCGCCGAGCGCGTCGTGATCGGGGTGTCCGTCGTGCTCGAAGGGAGCCAGCACCAGGTCGGCGGCGCCGATCCGCGGGGCGAGGGCGGCGCGCAGCGCGTCGCGGGTGCCCGCGAGCCCGCCGTCGGGGAGTCCGAGCCGGTGGACCACCGGATCGGCGAAGCCGAGACGGCCCAGCGCCTCGAGCAGCTCGCGGGGACGCTGGTCGCGCAGCTCGTCGGGGGTCACGGCCGAGCTCTGGGGGTGGGAGGCCTCGCCGTCGGTGGCCGTGACGAACTCGATCGGTCGCACGGTCTGGCACGCGAGCCACGCCCCGACGGCGAGGACCTCGTCGTCGGGGTGCGCCGAGAGCACCAGGACGCGTCCGCCCGGGTCGTGCGGACGCTCGAGCGGCAGGGCGCCCAGGGTGTCGCTCCACGTCTCAGTCATCGCGCACCTCCAGGGTGCCGAGCCGCTCGAGGTCGCGCTCGGCGTGGTGCTGGCGCACGAAGACCTGCAGGTCGTGGACGTGCTCGGCGTGAGCGGCGTCGAAGGCGAGCGGTCCGGGCCCGAGCGCCCGCCCGACGTGGCTCACGACGCTCTCGACGACGCCGGCCGCCTGGGCGCGCAGCGCGTGCGCGAGCCGTTCGGCCCGCTCCAGCGGCAGCGGGCCCTGATCGGCCAGGTCGGCGGCCGCGTCCAGGGCGAGCCCCGCGGTGAGCAGCGCCGCACGGACTGCTCCGAGGTGGGCGCGGCCGTGGCCGTCGAGTCGCGGACCCGCCGCCTCGAGGGTCGCGGCCACGCCGCGGGCGCCGCCGATCCAGCACGCCGCGATGCCGATCGCACCCAGCCAGAAGCCGGGGCGGTCGGTGTAGTCACCGGCGCCGCCGACGGGGCGGGCGGCGACGTCGTCGAACGCGAGGCAGGACGTGTCGGCGCGGGACATGCCCGGTCCGGCCCATGTCGGGGCGCCGTCGTCGGTCGTGATGCCTCCCGCGGCCAGGTCGACCGCGAACAACCGGCTCCCGCGATCGGTGCGCGCCGTCACGAGGGCGTGCGTCACGAGCGAGGCCCCCGAGCAGAACGCCTTGGTGCCGCGCAGGGTCCAGGCGTCGCCCTGTGGCGTCGCCTCGAGGACGGCGAACGGCGGCTCGGCCGCCCACACGGCCCACGTCTCGTCCGGACCCGGTGCGGGCGCCCCGAGGTCGGCGAGGATCGCGGCGGCGTCGTGGTGCGGCTCGACGAGCTTGGCGAGCGGGAGGTCGCGGGCCGCGAGATCGGCCAGGGCCGACCACCGGCGGGCGGTCTGGCCGCCGCCGGGCAGCGGCCAGGACCGGGCGACGTGCTGGCGGACGTCGTCGGACGTCAGGGGTGAGCGCGGCGAGCTGGACATGATTCCTCACGGACGGCGGGGCGCCCGGCTGCCGGCTGAACCAGGAACCTCCACGGTCCCACGCCTGCGGGACCGCGCAACTGCGGCGAGCCTCTCGGCTCCAGGCGACCGCCTCGGCGAGGTCGTCGGAGCGCTACCGTGGCGCAGCGACCGGCCCGCGGTCGCGTCCCGATCTGGAGGTCCGTCATGAGTGAGTCGATCGAGGTCGTCGCGACGTTCGTCGCCAAGCCCGGCCAGGGCGAGCAGCTCGAGGAGATCCTCGCGGGTGCCCTCGCGTCGGTCCGCGCCGAGGACGGCTGCCTGCGCTACGACTTCTTCCGGGTGCGACGCGACGACACCGCGTTCGTGATGATCGAGGAGTGGGCGTCGACGGACGCGCTGCGGGCGCACGGCTCGAGCGACGCCTTCCAGGCCCTGTCGCTCCGCCTCGGCGAGGTCGTCGCGGAGGCGCCCGTCATCCGTCTGCTGGAGCCGGTCGCGCCGACCGTCTGACCCCCAGATCCTCAGGCCGGGGCAGCGAGACCGGTCCGGGCCGCCGCCAGGAGGCGGTCGCGGAACCGGCGGGTCGTGGCGGTGCTGTCGGTGAGACCCGCGTCGGCGCCGTGGAACATCCCGGGCTCCACGAGGAGTCCGCAGTCGACGCCCGCGGAGCCCAGCCGTGCGGCGTACGCGACGGCCTCGTCGTGGAACTGGTCGACGTCGCCGACACCGATCCACGCGGGCGCCAGACCCGTCAGGTCGGTGCGGCGGGCCGCCGCGGCGTACGCGGGCGCGTCCTCGCCCCCAGCCGCGCGGCCCAGGTAGCTGGTCCAGCCGAAGCGGTTGGACGCACCGGTCCACACGGGCCAGGGGCGCCGCCCGAGCGGGCCGAACGGGGTGCGGTCGTCGAGCATCGGATAGACCAGCAGCTGGAACGCGAGCGGAATCTGCCCCTCGTCGTGGGCGCGCTGCGCGAGGGCCGCGGCCAGCCCGCCGCCCGCGCTGGCCCCCCCGACCGCCAGGCGGTCGGGATCGATCCCGAGGACCACGGCCCGTTCGTGCATCCAGGTGAGCACGACGGCCGCGTCGTCGAGGCCGGCGGGAAACGGGTGCTCGGGCGCGAGCCGGTAGTCGACCGAGACGACCACGATGCCGAGCTCCCGGGCGAGCCAGCTGCTGTGCTGCTGGTCGGCCTCCGGGCTTCCCATGACGTAGCCGCCCCCGTGGAGCCACAGCAGCGCGGCAGCGGGGGTCGCGACGTCCTCCGGCCGGTACGCGAGTGCCCGCACGCCCTCGACCCGCTCCTCGCTCACCTCGACCCCCTCACCCATGGTCGAGGCGGACGACAGGAGCCGGCGCACGAGCCGCAACGAGACCGGACCCGTCACCGACAGCGGCACCGCGAGCGACGCCGTTCGCAGATCTGGGGCGAGCTGATCCAGGAGCGGGCGGTGACGCCGGACGTGGCGCGCGAGAACGACGCCGACCAGGGTGGCGGCCCCAGCGCCGACGCCACCTGTGGTGAGCAGGGTCCGGCGCAGGTTCATGGAGACATCGTGGTGCACGGCGGCCGGCGGCGGGTGCCGTTCGGGCCAGCCTGCCGTGTGGGGTGGCCGGGAGCGCGGTTCGGGCGTTGGATGGAGGGGTGACGACACCGAGCTGTCCCGAGCCGCCGGCGCGCGCGCCCAGCGTCTCCCACTCGATCACGGTCCGGCTGGAGGTGCCCGCCGGCGGATCGGCCGTCGGTCAGCTGACCTCGACCGTCGAGGCCGCCGGGGGTCTCGTCACGGCGCTCGACGTCGCCTCGTCGGCGACCGACGTGCTGCGCATCGACCTCACGGCGGCCACCTCCGACACCGACCACGCCGACGCGATCGTCGAGGCGCTCGTGGCGATGGGCGACGTCACGGTCAAGAAGGTGTCCGACCGGACCTTCCTGATGCACCTCGGCGGTGTCATCGAGACCGCCACCAAGCACCCCCTGCGCAACCGTGACGACCTGTCGATGATCTACACCCCGGGCGTCGCCCGGATCTCGCAGGCGATCGCGAAGGATCCCGAGGACGCGCGCCGGCTGACGATCAAGCGCAACAGCGTGGCCGTCGTGACCGACGGGTCGGCCGTGCTGGGCCTGGGCAACATCGGTCCGTACGCGGCCCTGCCGGTCATGGAGGGCAAGGCGGCCCTGTTCAAGGCGTTCGCCGACATCGACGCCTGGCCGCTGTGCCTCGACACGCAGGACACCGAGGAGATCATCACGGCGGTCGCGGCGATCGCCCCGGGCTTCGCGGGCATCAACCTGGAGGACATCGCGGCGCCGCGCTGCTTCGAGATCGAGGCCCGCCTGCGCGAGCGCCTCGACATCCCCGTGTTCCACGACGACCAGCACGGCACCGCGATCGTGGTCCTGGCCGCGCTCGAGAACGCCCTGCGGGTCGTGCGCAAGGAGCTCGCCACGGCGCGCATCGTCCTGGTGGGCGCCGGCGCCGCCGGCACGGCCGTGCTGAAGACCCTCGTGCACGCCGGCGCCGCCGACGTCGTGGTGTGCGACGTCGACGGAGTCATCCACGCCGGTCGCCCGGGCCTCGACCCGTCGCTGCGGTGGACGGCCGAGCACACCAACGCGGCCGGACTGACCGGCTCGCTGCGCGACGTGCTGCCCGGGGCCGACGTCTTCATCGGTGTCTCGGCCCCGAACCTGATCGGCGCCGCCGACGTCGCGGCGATGGCCGATGACGCGATCGTCTTCGCCCTGGCCAATCCCGATCCGGAGATCGACCCGGCCCTCGCCCGCCAGCACGCGGCGGTCGTCGCGACCGGCCGGTCCGACTACCCGAACCAGATCAACAACGTCCTGGCGTTCCCCGGGATCTTCCGCGGCCTGCTGGACGCCCAGAGCCGCGGGATCGACATGGACGTCCTGGTGGCCGCGGCCGACGCGATCGCCTCGACGGTCTCGCCCGACGAGCTGGGGCCGAACTACATCATCCCGAGCGTGTTCCACCCGGAGGTCCACGAGCTCGTGGCCACCGCGGTCCGTGACGTCGTGGAGCGCTCCCGCGCCTGACCCCCGGCAGGCGCGGTGAGTCCTCCACGTTGTTCCGGGAGGGGCGGTGAGTCCTCCACGTTGTTCCGGGAGGCGCGGTGAGTCCTCCACGTTGTTCCGGGAGGGGCGGTGAGTCCTCCCCCGCCTCAGCGCTGGTGCGGTGGAACACTCACCGCCCGTGCCGTGAGGGGTGGAACACTCACCGCCCCCGGGAACGAGGCCTAACACTCTGGCCACAGTCGTCGCGAACATGTAATACTGCGAGGAAAGGCGGAACCCGTCCGCCGGCAGGAGGCATCGTGCGCGCGACCCACACCGTGACGAACCAGGTCCCACCGCTCGTCGACTTCGACGCAGCCGACTACGCCCCGATCCTCGAGGCGCTCCAGCGCGAGGGGGCGTCGCACGCCGTCGAGGGCCTGCACGAGGTCGGCCGCCTCGCCGGCAGCGCGCAGGCGCTGGGCTGGGGCGATCTCGCCGAGGCGCACCCGCCGGTGCTCCACACGCACGACCGGTACGGCCACCGCATCGACGAGGTCGTGTACGACCCCAGCTACCACCAGCTGATGGACACGGCGGTCTCGCTCGGCCTGGCCGGGTCGGTCTGGCGCGACCCGCAGCCCATGCCGCACCTCGTGCGGGCCGCGCGCTCCTCGGTCTGGGGCATCACCGACGCCGGGCACGGCTGCCCGATCTCGATGACCTACGCCGTGATCCCCGCCCTGCGCGCCAACGCGGAGATCGCCGCGCAGTACGAGCCGTTGCTCTGCTCGCTGGAGTACGACCCGTCCCTGCAGGCCCCGCTCGGCAAGCGGGGCCTGATCGCCGGCATGTCGATGACCGAGAAGCAGGGTGGCTCGGACGTGCGGGCCAACCGCACCGAGGCCGTGCCGCAGGCCGACGGGTCCTACCGGCTGACGGGCCACAAGTGGTTCACGTCGGCCCCCATGTCGGACGTGCTGCTGGTCCTCGCGCAGGCCCCCGGCGGCCTTTCCTGCTTCTTCCTGCCGCGCATCCTGCCGGACGGCACCCGCAACTCCATGGCGATCCAGCGGCTCAAGGACAAGCTCGGCAACCACTCCAACGCCAGCGGCGAGGTCGAGTACGACGAGGCCACGGCCTGGCTCGTGGGGGAGGAGGGGCGCGGCGTGCCGACCATCATCGAGATGGTCAACATGACCCGCCTGGACTGCACGCTCGGCTCGGCCACCGGCATGCGCGTGGGCACGCAGCAGGCCGTGCACCACGCCACGCACCGCGCCGCCTTCGGCTCGGCACTGGTCGACCAGCCGCTCATGCGCAACGTCCTGGCCGATCTCGCGGTCGAGTCCGAGGCCTCCACGACCGTGGCGCTGTGGCTCGCGGCCCTGACCGACCGTGCGGTCGCGGGCGAGGAGGGCGCCGACGCGCTGCGTCGCATCAGCCTCGCGGTCAGCAAGTACTACGTCTGCAAGCGGGGTCCGCTGCACGCCGCCGAGGCCCTGGAGTGCCTGGGCGGCAACGGCTACGTCGAGGACTCGCGCATGCCCCGGCTCTATCGCGAGGCCCCGCTGATGTCGGTCTGGGAGGGCTCGGGCAACGTCGCCGCGCTCGACACGTTGCGCGCCATGACCCGCCAGCCCGAGACGCTGCAGGCGTTCTTCGACGAGCTCGACGCGGCCGCCGGGGCCGACGCGCACCTCGACGCCGCGGTCAGGCGGCTCAAGGACACCTTCACCGACGTCGAGACGATCCAGCACCGGGCGCGCACCGTCGTGGGTGACATGGCGCAGGCGCTGCAGGGTGCGCTGCTCGTGCGGCACGGCCATCCGGCCGTCGCCGACGCCTTCACGCGCAGCCGCCTCGGCGGGCAGTGGGGCACGGTCTTCGGCACGCTGCCCACGGGGGTCGACACCGCGGCGATCATCGAGCGCGCGGCGCCCAAGGTCGGGTCGTGAGCCCGGGGGAGACGCCGGCCGCCTGGCGCGACGGCCACGGCGCCGACGACCCGCTCTACGCCGGGCGCCCAACCCCGGCCGACCACGTCAACTACCCGACGCTGACCTACGAGGTCACCGGCCGCGTCGCCCGGATCACGTTCAACCGCCCCGCCCAGGGCAATGCGATCACGAACGACACGCCGCACGACATCGCCCACGCGGTGGAGCGGGCCGACCTCGACCCGCGCGTGCACGTGATCCTCGTGAGCGGCCGCGGCAAGGGGTTCTGCGGCGGCTACGACCTGTCGATCTTCGCCGAGAGCGCCATGACGCCGCCGGGGTCTGAGGGGTCCGACGGCGCGATCCCCGCCGACGGCACCGTGCTCGACCCGGAGGTGCAGGCCCGCAACCACGATCCCGAGGGCACGTGGGACCCGATGGTCGACTACGCCATGATGAGCCGCTTCAACCGCGGGTTCTCGGCGCTGCTGCACGCCAACAAGCCCACCGTCGCCAAGATCCACGGCTTCGCGGTGGCCGGGGGCAGCGACATCGCCCTGTTCGCCGACCAGATCATCTGTGCCGACGACGCCCGCATCGGCTATCCGCCCACCCGGGTGTGGGGCGTGCCCGCCGCCGGCATGTGGGCGCACCGCCTCGGTGACGCGCGGGCCAAGCGCCTGCTGCTCACGGGCGACAGCCTGACCGGTCGCCAGGCGGCGGAGTGGGGACTCGCGGTCGAGTCGGTGCCGGCCGAGGAGCTCGACGCGGCCACCGAGGACCTCGTGGGCCGCATCGCGCAGATGCCGGTCAACCAGCTCGTCATGGTCAAGCTCGCGCTCAACAGCGCGCTGCTGGCGCAGGGCGTCGCGAACTCCGGCATGGTCAGCACCGTGTTCGACGGCATCTCCCGGCACGCCCGGGAGGGGTATGCGTTCCAGCAGCGCGCGGCCACCGTGGGATTCCGTGAGGCCGTGCGCGAGCGCGACGAGCCGTTCGGCGACGCGAAGCCCCGATCCCAGCAGTGACCACGACAGCCCAGTCTGTGCGGCCGCTCACGGCGCGGTCGGCGATCCTGAGCCTCCTGCTCGGCGCCCACCCGCCCGAGGCCCCGGGCAGCAGCATCGTCGGCTGGGGTCGGGCGCTCGGGGTCACCGAGCCCGCGGTCCGGGTCGCCCTGACCCGCATGGTCGCGGCGGGCGACCTGGAGCGCACCGACTCGGTCTACCGGCTGAGCCCCCGGCTGCTGCGACGCCAGGAGCGCCAGGACGCGGCGATCGAGCAGCGCACGTCACCGTGGAACGGCGAGTGGCACGCCGCCGTGGTCACGTCGGTCGGTGCCGGTGCATCCGTGCGCGCCGATCTGCGCCAGCGCATGGTCGGCTCGCGCTTCGGTGAGCTGCGCGAGGGGTTCTGGATGCGACCGGCCAATCTCGACTGGGCGCCGGATGCTGCCGTGGCCGCGAGCCTGGAGGTCCTGACGGTCCGTCCCGCGCGTCCCGCGCCCGAGCTCGCGGCGCTCCTGTTCGACCTCCCCGGCTGGGCTGCGACCGCGCACGATCTCGCGGCGTCGCTGGCGGCGAGCGAGCATCTGGCCGAGCGCATCGCGATCGCCGCGGCGGTCGTGCGCCACCTTGTCGCCGACCCCCTCCTTCCGGACGCCCTGCTGCCGGCGGACTGGCCCGGCCCCGAGCTGCGCCGCACCTACGGCGCCTTCCGCGAGGAGCTCGTCGCCAGCGTCAGCCGCTGAGGCGAGGTCGTCCCGGCTCAGCGCAGGGAGTACGTCACGACCGAGACGGCCACGTACTGCGCCACGAACGCCAGGACCGTGCAAAGGTGGAAGACCTCGTGGAAGCCGAACGTCTCGGGCCGCGGGTTCGGGCGCTTCGTCGCATAGACCACCCCGCCGATCGTGTAGATCACGCCACCGGAGGCGACCAGCGCGAGCGCCGTGACGCTGACCCAGGTCGGGAACTGGTCGGCGCCGTCGATGAAGGCCGGGATGAACGGCAGGGCCAGCCAGCCGAGCGCGATGTAGAGCACCGTGAAGACCCAGCGGGGCGCCTCGATCCAGATGATGCGCAGCACCGAGCTCACGACCGCCGTCACCCACACGGTGCCGAGCAACCACCAGCGGGTGCTGCCGTCGAGGTAGAGGATCGCGAACGGCGTGTACGTGCCGGCGATCAGGACGTAGATGTTGGCGTGGTCGAACCGGCGCCAGAACGCCCAGAGACGGATCTCCCACGTGCCACGGTGGTAGGTCGCCGACACCGTGAACAGCAGGATCGCGCTCGCGACGTAGATCGACGAGCCCCATCGGGTCGCGGCCGTCGGCGACAGCACGATCAGCACCACGCCGGCCGCGATCAGCAGCGGCAGGAAGCCGGCGTGCACCCATCCCCGCAGCCGGGGCTTGAGCTCGGCGATCTTGTCGGCCATGCCGCGGGTGCGGCGGTCGACCGGACCCGTCTCGTCGGGGTCGGCCCCACCCGCTGCGATCTCGCCCACGGCCACGTCCTGTCGTCGGGAGCGATCGGAGCATCGCCAGGTCCAGCAAACCGCGCCGGCGGGTCAGGGAGCGGGAGGCCGGCCGTGTCGGGGCGTCGGCGCGTCCGGCTGTCGCAGGCGCACGAGCGCGGCGACGCCGATCAGGAGCTCGAACGCCGTGACGGTGTAGACGGCCAGCCGCTCCCAGACACCGTCCGGGAGCAGGGTGACGGTCGTCGATCCGCTGTCGAGCACCAGGCCGAGCGTGCTGAGCAGGCCCACGACCCCCAGCGCCACGCAGACGGTGCCGACGCGAGCGAGCCGCGCGGAGCGTCGTGCCGCCAGCCCGGCCACGATCGCCGTGAGGTTGCCGCCGACGATCGCCATCGCCGCCCCGAGGCCGTGCACCGCGACGAGTCCGTTGTCGGCGTTGACCGGTCCGCTGTGGACGACCCCCACCAGCACGATGCCAATCCCGTGAGTCAGGGCGAGCGCGACGAACACCCGCCGGTGCGACGCGCCCAGCACCGGGGCGGCCAGCAGGGCAGCCGCGACGAACAGCACCCCGTGCAGCACGAACCCGGCGTTCATGACCGCGTGCAGGGGCGAGTCGATCGCCCGGCCGGAGTACGTGCCGACCTCGGGGATCCCGAGGTCGCTGATGTAGTTCTGGGCGTAGGAGTACCCCGGGAACGCGGAGGCCGCGACGGCCTCGGCGGCCAGGTAGACCACACCGGCCGCGATCCAGCAGGCCGCGGGCGCGATCGCGGTGCGCAGCGGTCTCACGCGGTCGTCGCCCATGTCCGGTCGACGGTACCGGCTCTCCCGGGTGCCGGCAGGTCAGGACGGTGCGGCTCAGGGCGTCGAACCGGCTTCGATAAGATCGTTGAACGGTCATGCAGTCGGCCGAGAACCCTTCCGAGACGGAGGAGCCATGGACCGTGCTGCCCGCGACGCAGCGCAGCGCGTGACCGCCGCCATCCGCGACGTCCGCACCGACCAGAGCCTTCAGGCCACGATCGACGCCCTCGTCCGCCGCACGCTCGAGGTGCTACCGGACTGTGACGCCGCGAGCCTCGCCGTGGTGGCGAACCACACCCGCACGATCGAGGCCTACGCGACGAGCGACCCGGCACTGGAGGCGCTGGACCGCCGGCAGTACGAGATCGGGGAGGGCCCCGCCCTCGACGCCGCCGACCAGATGCAGGTCGTGGAGTCGGCCGACCTGGCACAGGACTCGCGGTGGGACGGGTGGCGGCCCACCGCGGCGGAGGCGGGGATCGCGACCGTGCGGGTCCTGCCGATCCACGTGGCGGACCGCCCCTACGGCACCCTGCACTGCTACGGCCGGGGCCGTCCGCTGCCCGCCGGCGACCTGATCGTCACGCACCTGTGGGCCGCGCACGTCGCGTCGGTCGTGGCAGGCGCGCACGCCCGGGCCGGCCTGGAGGTCGCGGTCGACTCACGCACCACGATCGGGGTCGCGATCGGGATGCTCATGGTGCAGTACGGCATCGACCGCGACCGGGCCTTCGACGTGCTCAAGCGCGCGTCGCAGTCGGCCAACCGCAAGCTCACGGCCGTGGTCGAGACCTACATCGAGACCCGTCGGCTCCCCGGGGTCGATCGCGAACCCCTTCCGCGGCTGTGACCGACGACGTGACCATTCAGGGAGCGCGCGGACCGAGTGCGTCCTACCCTCGAGACATGAGCTCTCCAGGCGGATCGGGTCGTGGCCCCGACGATCCCTGGACGACCTACCACCTGCCCTTCGACATCGCCGCTCCGCGGGCGGCGCGCCGGTACCTGCTGGAGGACCTGACGCGGGCCGGGCTGCGTGAGGCCGTCGTCGTCGACGCGCAGGTCGTCCTGGCCGAGCTCGTCAACAACGGCGTCGAGCACGGCGCGCCCGGCCCGAACGGCACGATCGAGATCTCCTGGCGCATCCTCGACGACCACCTGCGCCTGAGCGTCTGCGACGGGGGCAGCGCGAGCGAGCTGCGCCCCATGGAGCTCACCGACCACCGCCTCCGCGGCCGTGGCCTGGCGATCATCGACCAGCTGGCCGACCGCTGGACGTTCGACGCGACCGCCGGCACCCGCATCACGGTCGAGCTCGACTACAGCGCCGAGGAGACCGTTCCGTCGGAGTGACCCCGGCCGGGGACGCTCCGGTGCAGCGCGCCGTGGGTACAGTCGGGACGTTCTGACCTAGGTGTGATGTCCAGTCACGTTG
>NZ_JAGLCD010000003.1 GCF_023146395.1 Aeromicrobium sp.
GCGGGGGTCTCGGTACGCCGCTCGCAGAGCTCGCGAGCATTCGACCAGCGAGGTGGTGACCGCCGTCGTCCTGGTCGTCGAGCGGTGCGCGAGAGGCTGCCCAGATGACCTCGAACAGTCGGACCCGGCCGGTGGGAATGGGTGCCAGCACCTGACCGGGTCTCGATTCGGCCGCTCGCGGAGCTCGCGACCACTCGACCACCGGGTGGTTCGGCTCTGCGCGGTTGATTTCCCCCGGCAGCGCGGGGTGCAACTGACCGTGACAGGATTGCTGGCGAGGTCGGAGGTGGAATGCGCATCGCACTGCTGTCGTATCGCAGCAAGGAGCACAGCGGCGGTCAGGGCGTGTACGTCAGGCACCTGAGCCGTGGGCTGGCCGAGCTCGGTCACGAGGTCACGGTGTTCTCGGGACAGCCGTACCCCGAGGCCCTCGACCCGCGGGTACGGCTCGAGACCGTGCCGAGCCTCGACCTCTACCGCGATCCCGACCCGTTCCGCACCCCGCACCTGCGGGAGTTCCGCGGCCCGGTCGACGTGCTCGAGTACCTGCTGATGCTCACCGCCGCGTTCCCCGAGCCGCTGACCTTCACGCTCCGCATGGCGCGCGACCGGCGCCTCGACGAGTTCGACGTCGTGCACGACAACCAGTCGCTGGGCTACGGCCTGCTGTGGCTGCTGCGCCGGGGGATCCCGCTCGTCGCCACGATCCACCACCCCATCAGCCGCGACCGCAAGGTCGACATCGCGGCCGCCTCGCTCCGCAAGCAGATCAGCACCCGCCGCTGGTACGGGTTCGTGCGCATGCAGGCACGCGTGGCCCGGCAGCTCCCGGCGCTGCTCACGGTCTCGACCGCGTCGGCCACCGACACGATCGAGGACTTCGGGATCGACCCCGACCGCATGGCGATCGTGCCGCTGGGCGTCGACACCGACGTGTTCCGTCCGCGCGGCGAGCGGGTGCCGGGGCGCATCGTCGCGATCGCCAGCGCCGACTCCCCGCTCAAGGGCGTCGCGCACCTGCTCGAGTCCGTCGCCAAGCTGCGCGTCGAGCGCGACGTCGAGCTGCACCTCGTCTCGCGGATCGACCCCAAGAGCGCGACCGCCCGCCGTATCGAGGACCTCGGGCTCACCGGTGCCGTCACGCTGCACAGCGGGCTGTCCGACGATGCGCTCGCAGACCTGCTCGCCTCGGCCGAGGTCATGGCCGTGCCGTCGCTGTACGAGGGATTCAGCCTCCCGACCGTCGAGGCGCTCGCGTGCGGCACGCCCGTCGTGGCGAGCCGCGCCGGCGCCCTGCCCGAGACCGTCGGTGAGGCCGCCCGCCTCGTGACCCCGGGGGACGTCGGCGAGCTCACCGAGGCGCTCGGCGAGCTGCTCGACGACCCGGCCGAGCGGGACCGCCTCGCCGCCCTGGGCCTGGCCCGGGTCGAGGAGCGCTACAGCTGGACCTCGGTGGCCGCCGCCACCGTCACGGCCTACGAGACCGCCATCGCCAAGACCCAGAACGCGACCAAGACCCAGAACGCGACACAGAAGAGGAACGCCCGTGCTGACCGTTGACTTCGACCGCCTCCGTGTGGGGCGCGGCACCCGGTTCATCGACGTCGGGGCCGGGGCCGGGCGTCACTCCTTCGAGGCGCTGCGACGCGGCGCCGACGTCACGGCGTTCGACATGGACGAGGTCGAGCTCAAGGGCGTCGACGACATGTTCGGCGCGATGCAGCTCGAGGGCGAGGTGCCGCCCGGCGGCAGCGGTCGCGTCGAGGTCGGCACGATCCTCGACATGCCCTACGAGGACGGCGCGTTCGACGTCGTGCTCGCCTCGGAGATCCTCGAGCACGTGCCCGAGGACGTCACCGCGATCCGCGAGCTGACCCGCATCCTCGCGCCCGGCGGCATGCTCGCCGTGACCGTGCCGCGGTGGCTGCCGGAGAAGATCTGCTGGGCGCTCAGCGACGAGTACCACGCCAACGAGGGTGGGCACATCCGCATCTACACGGCCGACGAGCTGCGCGACAAGCTCGAGCTCACGGGGCTGACCTTCCTGCACCAGCACCACGCGCACGCCCTGCACGCGCCCTACTGGTGGATCAAGTGCGCCGTGGGTGTCGAGCGCGACCAGCACCCGCTCGTGCGGGCGTACCACCAGCTGCTCGTCTGGGACATGATGAAGGCGCCCGCCGCGACGCGCCTGGCCGAGAAGGCGCTCGACCCGCTGATCGGCAAGAGCGTCGCGCTGTACTTCACGAAGCCCTGGTGACGGGCCCGTGGTGACGCCGGACGCCCTGGCTCTGACGTCGGCCTGGGTCGCCGCGCAGCAGGAGGAGTCCGGCGCGATCCCGTGGTACTCCGGCGGTCACCTCGACCCGTGGGACCACGTGCAGGCCGCGATGGGTCTGCTGGCGTCGGGGCGCCGGGGCGCGGCCGAGCGGGGCTACCGCTGGTCGGTCTCGGCCCAGCGGTCCGACGGCACGTGGGCCGCGAAGTACGTCGCGGGGGAGGCGGTCGAGCACTACGTCGACGCCAACTTCACCGCCTACCTCGCCACCGGGGCGTGGCACCACTGGCTCACGACACGCGACGAGGCGTTCGCCCGGGAGCTGTGGCCCACGGTCGACGCCGCGATCGAGGCGGTGCTGCCGCTGCAGCGCGCCGACGGCGCCTTCGTCTGGACCCCGGGCGAGCCGGACGCGCTCGTGACGGGCAACGCCAGCATCGCCTTCTCCCTGCGGTGCGCCGGGGCCGTGGCGCGGGTCGTGGGCGCCGACCGACCGGCCTGGGCCGACGCCGCGGCCGCGGTCGCGGACGCCCTGCGCCGACCGGAGCTGTTCGAGGCCAAGCCGCACTCGATGGACTGGTACTACCCGTTGCTCGGCGCGGCCTGGACGGCCGACGACGTCGAGCGCCGCGTCAAGGACGGCTGGGACACGTTCGTCGTGCCCGGGCTCGGCATCAAGTGCGTGACCCCCAACACCTGGGTGACCGGGGCGGAGTCGTGCGAGCTCGCGCTGGCGCTCGACGCGGTCGGCCGGCACGAGGACGCCCTCCAGGTCTTCGCCGACATGCAGCACCTGCGCCACGAGGACGGCTCCTACTGGACCGGCTTCGAGTACGAGAGCGAGCAGCGCTGGCCCGACGAGCGCACGACGTGGACCGCGGCCACGGTGCTGCTCGCCCACGACGCGTTGCACGGCGTGACGCGCGGCAGCGGGCTGTTCCGCGGAGAGGGGCTCGCATGAGCACGGAGATTTTCGTGGAGATGCCGCTCCCGCCGGATCTCGCCGAGGTCGCGGCCGCGACCAAGGGCTTCCTGCCCGGCGACGAGGCCGACGCGCTGCGGGCGGTCGTCGCGGCGCACCTGCGTCCGGGCGGCCTGGCGGTCGAGATCGGCACGTACTGCGGCAAGTCGGCGATCCACCTGGGCCACGTGGCGCGCGAGGTGGGGGCGACCCTGCTGACGCTCGACCACCACCGCGGCTCCGAGGAGCAGCAGCCGGGGTGGGAGTACCACGACACCGACCTCGTCGACCCGGAGATCGGGGTCATGGACACGCTGCCGTTCGCCCGGCGGGCGCTGCACCGGGCGGGCCTGGAGGAGGTCGTGGTGCCGGTCGTGGGGCGGTCGAGCACGATCGCGGCGTTCTGGACCACGCCGCTCGACGCGGTGTTCATCGACGGCGGCCACACCGAGGAGGCCGCGCAGGCCGACTACGCCGGCTGGGCGCCGCACGTGCGCGCGGGTGGGGTGCTCGTGATCCACGACGTCTTCCCGGACCCGGCCGATGGTGGCCAGGCCCCGTTCCACGTGTACCAGCGCGCCCTGGCCGACGGCTTCACCGAGGTGCTCCACGTCGGCTCGCTCCGCGCCGTCCGCCGCTGACGTACCTCGCTGCACCGCCGGAGGGGCGGTGACCTACGCGCCAAATTTCGCCGAAGTTTGGCGCGTAGGTCACCGCTCGGGGCGGGTTTGGCGCGTGGCTCACCGCCCGGGGCGGAGGGAGGGGGTCAGCCGTTGCGGCGCAGGGAGTGGCGCAGCTGGGCGATGCGGACGCCGGCCGGGATGGCCACGAGCAGCGCACCGGCGACGGCCGCGATGAGCAGCGCCGCAGCGGCGGAGATGTTGCCGGACATCCACAGGAAGTCGATCACGATCGACTGCGAGTTCTGCACGACGAACACGACGAAGAGGATCGTGACGACCGCCAGGGCGACCGAGGAGGCCCAGACCGTGCCGGCGCGGGTGCGCTTGACGCGTCCCTTCTCGTCGAGCCCGGAGCGTCGCGGCGGTGTCGTGTCGCGCGGGGCGTCCTGCGGCACGGCGGGGTCGACGCTCGAGCCCGAGGCGGGCGTCGTGACCGGGCCGTCGGGCCCGACCTGCTCGACGGGTTCGTGGGGGGTCTTTCCGCTCATGGCTGCTCCTTCATCGGGTGCGGCGACCGGGGGCCGCACGGCGGCGGGCCCCGATCGCGGCAGAGGGGTTACTTCTTGAAGACGTCCTTGACGTCCTCGGCGGCGTTCTTGACGCTGCCCTTGGCCTGGTCCTTCTGGCCCTCGGCCTTGAGGTCGTCGTTGTTCGTCGCGTCGCCCACGGCCTCCTTGGCCTGGCCGGCGAGCTTCTCCGCGGTGTTCTTGGCCTTGTCGACGATGCCCATGACGTACTCCTTCGGATGAGGAAGCACCGGCTCTCTGCCGATGCGGCTTACGGTGTAAGCCATACTTTGAGAGTACGCCGACCCGGGCGTCTTGCAACTTGAAGCGACGTGACCCCGGTCGCGGTCAGTCCAGGTGGGCGGCGACCGAGTCGAGCAGCCGCTCCAGGCCCCGCTCGAACTCCTCGTCGAACCGGTCCTCGGCCAGGCGCTCGGCCAGCCGGTGGATCGTGGGGAACTCCGTGACCTCGATGTCGCCCTGCGGATCGATCTGGACCTGCGGCGACGTCGCCTCGGCCACGGCGTCCTGCTCGGCGTCCGTGCGAGTCGGTGAGAGGCCGCCCGGCACGGGCTCGTCGGAGGTGCCCATCGAGCCGTCGCCGTCCTGCGGGTCGCGCAGCGTCCGGGCCCCCGACTCCATGAGCAGGTAGCCGAGCAGGAAGCTGTTGAACGAGCGGTACGTGAAGAGCACCTGCTCGTCGGAGAACCCGGCACCCTGCAGCGTTGCGAGCATCGACTCGATCCAGGCCAGGGACCGCAGCGGCGGGTTGATCCACGGCGCCTCGGCCGGCCGGGTCGTGACGAGCGGGAACGCGTGCGGGTGGGCCAGTGCGTAGCGCCGCACTCCGCGGGCCAGGCGGGTCAGGTAGTCGCGCCAGCCGTCGGACGCGTCCCGGCGCACCTGCGGGTCCTGGTCGAGCTCGGCGACGATCAGCTCGACCACCAGGTCGAGCAGCTCGTCGCGGGTGCTGACGTGCTTGTAGAGCGACATGGCCTCGACGCCGAGACGTCCCGCGATCGCGCGCATCGTGGCCGCCCCGACGCCCTCGGCGTCGATGAGCTCCAGGGCCGTGCGCGTGATCAGGTCGGGATTCAGGCCCTTCGCGCGATTGCTGACCTGCCGGGCTGCCATGGCGCCATCCTTCCACGGCCGTCGGGGCGAGAGTGCGGGTCCGAGGTGCCGGACGACCTGGCCTCCGCCCTCATCGGCCAGATGGGATTGAGTGGAATAGACTCAACTTTGATGAGGTTGAACAGGATAGGTCACACACTGTCCCCAGGAGCACGCCGATGAATCTCGACACCTTCACGACTCGCAGCCAGCAGGCGCTCGCCGGCGCGATCAGCCTGGCGGCGGCCGGCGGTCACCCGGCCGTCGAACCGGCCCACGTGCTGAGCGCGCTGCTGCAGCAGGAGGGCGGCACCGCCGGCCCGCTCCTGGCCGCGGCCGGCGTCGACGCGCAGGCCGTCGCCACCGGCGTCAAGGCCGAGCTCGACGCGCTCCCGCGGGCCTCCGGCAGCACCGTCGCCTCGCCCAGCCTGAGCCGCGCGAGCCACGCCGTCCTGCAGCAGGCCCAGGAGCTCGCAGGCAGTCTCGGCGACGAGTTCACCTCGACCGAGCACCTCGTGGTCGCCCTCGCCACCGTCGCCTCGCCGACGAGCGAGCTGCTGACTCGTGCCGGCGCGGCGCCCGAGGCGCTGCAGGCCGCCTTCGAGTCGGTCCGTGGCTCCGCCCGCGCCACCAGTGCCGACGCAGAGGACTCCTACCAGTCGCTGGAGAAGTACGGCGTCGACCTCACCGAGATCGCCCGCGAGGGCAAGCTCGACCCCGTGATCGGCCGCGACTCCGAGATCCGACGCCTGATCCAGGTCCTGAGCCGGCGCACCAAGAACAACCCCGTCCTGATCGGCGAGCCCGGCGTGGGCAAGACCGCCGTCGTCGAAGGGCTCGCCCAGCGCATCGTGGCCGGCGACGTGCCCGACAGCCTCAAGGGCCGGCGCCTCATCAGTCTCGATCTTGGCGCGATGGTCGCGGGCGCGAAGTACCGCGGCGAGTTCGAGGAACGGCTCAAGGCCGTGCTGACCGAGATCAAGGAGTCCGCCGGCCAGGTCATTACCTTCATCGACGAGCTCCACACCGTGGTGGGTGCCGGCGCCGGGGGCGACTCCGCGATGGACGCCGGCAACATGCTCAAGCCCATGCTGGCGCGCGGGGAGCTGCGCATGATCGGCGCGACGACCCTCGACGAGTACCGCGAGCACCTCGAGAAGGACCCGGCCCTCGAGCGTCGTTTCCAGCAGGTGCTGGTGGGCGAGCCGAGCGTCGAGGACACCATCGCGATCCTGCGCGGCATCAAGTCGACCTACGAGGCCCACCACAAGGTCGAGATCTCCGACGCGGCCCTGGTCGCGGCGGCCTCGCTCTCGGACCGGTACATCACGGGCCGTCAGCTGCCCGACAAGGCCATCGACCTCGTCGACGAGGCCAGCAGCCGTCTGCGCATGGAGATCGACTCCAGCCCCGTCGAGATCGACGAGCTCCGCCGCGGCCTGGACCGGCTCACGATGGAGGAGCTGCACCTGGCCAAGGAGAGCGACCCGGCCAGTGTCGACCGCCTGGAGAAGCTGCGCGTCGAAAAGGCCGACAAGGCCGAGACGCTGCGGGCGCTCGAGCAACGGTGGGAGAGCGAGAAGCAGAGCCTCAACGCGGTCGGCGAGATCAAGGAGCGCATCGACGAGACGCGCATCGCCGCCGAACGCGCCCAGCGCGAGGGCGACTACGAGACCGCCAGCAAGCTCTTCTACGGCGAGATCCCTGCGATGGAGAAGCAGCTCGAGGCGGCCCAGGAGGCCGAGGCCAGCGCCGCGACCCAGGACCGCATGGTGCGCGAGGAGGTCGGCGCCGACGAGATCGCCGAGGTCGTCGCGGCCTGGACCGGCATCCCCACGGGCCGGCTGCTCGAGGGAGAGTCCGGCAAGCTCCTGCGGATGGAGGACGAGCTGGGCAGGCGGCTCATCGGCCAGAAGGCCGCCGTCACGGCCGTGTCGGACGCGGTGCGCCGCAGCCGGGCCGGCATCGCCGATCCTGACCGTCCCACCGGCTCGTTCCTGTTCCTCGGCCCCACGGGGGTGGGCAAGACCGAGCTGGCCAAGAGCCTCGCGGCCTTCCTGTTCGACGACGAGCGCGCGATGGTGCGCATCGACATGAGCGAGTACGCCGAGAAGCACAGCGTGGCCCGGCTCGTCGGCGCGCCCCCGGGGTACGTCGGCCACGAGGACGGCGGACAGCTCACCGAGGCCGTGCGGCGTCGTCCCTACTCGGTCGTCCTGCTCGACGAGGTCGAGAAGGCGCACCCGGAGGTGTTCGACATCCTGCTGCAGGTGCTCGACGACGGCCGCCTGACCGACGGCCAGGGCCGCACGGTCGACTTCCGCCAGAGCATCGTGATCCTCACGAGCAACCTCGGGTCGACGTTCCTGACCGATCCGCAGCTCGACGACCAGGCCAAGCGGTCCGCCGTGATGGACGCGGTCAAGGCGGCGTTCAAGCCCGAGCTGCTGAACCGGCTCGACGAGATCGTGACCTTCGACCCGCTCGGCACCGAGGAGCTCACGCACATCGTCGACCTCCAGCTGGCCTCGCTCCAGCGCCGGCTCGACGCGCGTCGCATCACGCTCGAGGTGAGCGACGCGGCCAAGGAGTGGCTCGCGCTGACGGGCTGGGACCCCGCCTACGGGGCGCGTCCGCTGCGCCGTCTGGTGCAGCAGGCGATCGGTGACCGGCTCGCGAAGGCGCTGCTGTCGGGGGAGGTCCTCGACGGCACGACGGTCCGTGTCGACCGCGAGGAGCACCTCGACGGTCTCAGCGTGGAACCGGCCTGAGGCCCGGATCGACGGGCTCGCGGAGATGACCGCGCTGGGGCCGGCGTGATGGGATGGGTGACATGACCGAGGAGCTCCGCAGGCCGACGGCCGTCACCCTGGCCTGCGCCGGCGCCGCGTTCGCGGCGTTCCTCGTGCTCACCAGCACGATCGGGCTGCTGGCCGACTGGGGCTCGCTGGAGCTCCAGGAGGTCGTCACGGAGGTCATCGACGAGGCCGGACTCGCCGGGAGCCTCTCGCTCGACACGGCGCTGTCCTGGCTGCAGGCCTGGTTCTACGTCGTGCTCGTGCTCGCCATCGCGGTCATGGTGCTTGCGGCCTACACCGTGCGCGGCGACCGGCCCTCACGCATCGCCCTCACGGCGCTGTGCGGTTTCGGCGGCGTCGTGGGCGCGATGTTCGGGGCGATCCTGCCCGGCATCGTGCTGATCGCGGCCACCTTCATGCTCTGGTGGCCCGAGGCCCGCGTCTGGTTCGACCTGAAGAACGGGCGCACCCCCTCACCGGAGCTCGTCGCCCGCGCCCGGGCACGCCAGGGGCTCGGCGACCAGCGTCAGCGCGACGCCAACGTCGACGCGCTGACGGGTCGAGCGCCGCTGCCGCCCCAGCACCCGCGTGCCGGCGTTCCCGACGGCCCGCCACCTCGGGTCTCCGGCGTCGCCCCGCCGCCTCCGCAGCAGCCGTGGCCCGCGCAGCACGGCGCGCACCAGACGCCGGCCGGATGGGGTCCGCCCCTGCCGGTCGTGCCGCATCGCCGGGGTCTGCCGGGTGCGCTCGTGGCCGGCGCCGTCACGATGATCGTGGGGAGCCTCGTCACGGCCCTCTCGACCGGGTCCATCGCGTTCCTCTACCTGGTGCGGGAGGCCGCGCCGGGCTTCTACGACGAGGCCGTGACCGGCAACGACCCGCTGCTGGACCTCGCGCCGCGCCTGGCGCGGGGCGACGACGCCGTGGTGCTGGCGATCGCCGTGCTGACGGCGTTCGCCCTCGCCGCACTGGCCGCCACGGGGGTCGCGATCGGCCTGCTGATGGGCCGCCGACGGCTCCTGACCGCCGCGATCGTGCTGACGATCCTCGGGGCTGCGGCCAGCGCCGCCGTGGCGCCGTCGGTGTTCGGGGCCCTGCTCGTCACGGCCGCGTGCATCGCCACCTACGTGCTGCTGCGCCACCCGTCCGTGCGGGTGTGGGCGGCCGGTGAGTCCCGTCACGTCGGGCCCTCCCAGATGCTCGACCCGCCTCCCCGCTCGTAGACTGAGGGCATGACCGATCGACAGCCGACCATGCCGAAGCGTCCGCACGTCGTGGTGGTCGGAGGCGGCTTCGGCGGCCTCGCCCTGGTCCGCAAGCTCAAGCGCGCCGACGTGTCGATCACGCTGATCGACCGCCACACGTACAACACGTTCCAGCCGCTGCTCTACCAGGTCGCCACCGCGAGCCTGAACCCCGGCGACATCACCTGGTTCCTGCGCGCGGTGCGCTCGCGCCAGCGCAACGTGCGCTTCCTCAAGGGCATCGTCACCGGCATCGACCACGACCAGAAGCTGCTGCGCCTGCACGGCGACGTGTCGGTCTCCTACGACTACCTGGTGCTGGCCAACGGCGTCACCACGAACTTCTTCGGCACCCCGGGCGCCGAGGACTTCGCGATCCCGCTCTACAAGCGCTCGCAGGCGCTCGAGGTCCGCGACCGGCTCTTCGCCAGCCTGGAGGAGTTCGCGATCAACGGCCAGGAGTCCGATCTGCGGATCGTGGTCGTCGGCGGTGGCGCCACCGGTGTCGAGACCGCGGGTGCGTTCGCGGAGTTCCGCAACAACGACATGCCCACGACGTATCCCGAGCTCGACCGCGCCCGGATCCACGTCACGCTGCTGGAGATGGCGCCGGACGTGCTCGGTCCGTTCCACGAGAAGCTGCGTGCCTACGCGAAGCGGTCGCTCGAGAAGCGCGAGGTCGACCTGCGCCTCAACACCGCCGTCAAGGAGGTCCGCTCCGACGGTGTGCTCGTCGAGCACGACGGCCAGGAGGAGTTCCTCGAGGCCGGCATCGTCGTGTGGGCCACGGGCGTCACGGCCCACCCCACGGTGCTCGACTGGAACGTGCCGCAGGGGCGCGGCGGCCGCATCGAGGTCGACGAGCACCAGGCCGTCAACGGGCTCGAGAACACGTTCGCGATCGGCGACATCTCGATCGGCCCCTCGTCGCTGCCGCAGCTGGCGCAGCCGGCGATCCAGGGTGGCAAGCACGTCGGCAAGCTCATCAAGGCCGACCTCAAGGGCAAGCGCGCGGGCGTCAAGCCGTTCAAGTACTCCGACAAGGGCACGATGGCCACGATCGGCAAGTCGTCGGCCGTCGCCGAGATCACGCACCTGCCCCGCCTGACCGGATTCCCGGCGTGGATCATCTGGGTCGGGCTGCACGTCGCCACCCTGCTCGGGAACCGCAACCGCCTCGCCACGATGATCAACCTCGGCAGCAAGTACCTCTTCAGCGGCAGCCACAATGCGATCGTGGGCGAAACCCCCTACGTCGTGGCCAAGCACGAGATGCACATCACCCCCGCGGTCAAGAAGGCCCAGGTGCGCCGGGTCGAGGCGCGCAAGCAGGCCCAGAGCGCGCAGAAGTAGTCCGGGGCTCAGCCCAGGGTGCGGCGGGCCTCGAGCATCGCGGGGCCGTACCAGGTCAGCAGGCGGCCCGACACGAGTCGGGTCGGCGCGGACGTGAACGCCTCGGGTCCGTCGTCGGCGGTGAACACGTAGGGCTCGTCCGGCAGCAGCACCAGGTCGATCTCGGCGCGGTCGAGCCGGTCGAGCTCGACCCGGGGGTACCGGTCGACCTCGGCGTCCGGATCGGGATCGGCGCCGAAGTGGTTGGCGTAGCCGAGCCGCCGCAGCAGGTCGTCGGTGTAGGTGCGGGGACCGACCACCATCCACGGGTCGCGCCAGATCGGGACGGCGACGGTGCCGCGCGCCGCGACCGGTTCGGCCCACGCGCGGCCGGCCTCCTCGAGCCAGCCCGGCACGCCCCAGCCGAACGCCTCGTCGAAGAGCCGTCGCATCGACGTGAGGGCCTCGTCGACGGTCTCGATGCGCGTGACCCACACCGGCACGCCGGCGTCGCGCAGGCGTCGCACGTCGAGCTCGCGGTTCTCCTCCTGGTTCGCCACGACGAGATCGGGAGCCAGCGCCTCGATGGCCGCGCGGTCGGGGTTCTTCGTGCCCCGGACCCGCGGGACGTCGAGGTCCGTGGGGTGCGTGCACCAGTCCGTCGCGCCCACGAGCGCCTCCCGCCGGGTGGCGGCGATGGCCTCGGTGAGCGACGGCACGAGGCTCACGACCCGGCGGACGGGGCGGTCGATGGCCAGCTCGGTGCCCAGGTCGTCATGCATGTGCTCCACGTTCTCACGTCCGGGCGGTGATGCTCGTCTATCGAGGCCCCTGGGCGGTGACGTACTCGTCTATCGGGGCCGCCGATCGGCGAGCAGCTCACCGCCCGGCGGGGTGATCGGCGAGCAGGTCACCGCCCAGGGGTCAGAGGAGGGTGCGGGCCGCGGCGCTGGCGAGGCGGTCGGCGATCTCGTTGTCGCGATCGCCGGCGTGGCCCTTGACCCAGTGCCACGTGACCTCGTGCCGCTCGCAGGCCGCCACGAGCTCGCGCCACAGGTCGGCGTTCTTGACCGGCTGCTTCGCCGAGGTGCGCCAGCCGTTGCGCTGCCAGTTCGCGACCCAGCTCATGATGCCGTTGCGGACATAGGTCGAGTCGGTGCGCAGGTCGACGCGCGACGGCTGCTTGAGCGCCTCCAGTGCACGGATCGCGGCCGTGAGCTCCATGCGGTTGTTGGTCGTGTCGGGCTCGGCGCCGGAGAGCTCCTTCTCGTGCTGACCCGCGCGCAGGATCGCGCCCCAGCCGCCGGGCCCGGGATTGCCCAGGCACGCGCCGTCGGTCGAGATCTCGATGCGGGGCCGGTCGTCGGTCGTCACCGGCGGATCCCGAGCGCCCCGCTGATCGGCAGACGCAGGTCCGCCGAGTCCGCCAGCGCGGCGTCGATCTTGGCGGCGACGTCGTCGGGAAAGGGCACCGGACGGCGCGTCGAGAAGTCGACGTGGACGACCAGCGTCTCGGTGACGCACGCGATCTGGCCCCGGGTCGTGTTGAGGACGACCGAGGCCAGGTGCAGCGCCCGGGACCCGCGATCGATGGCCCGGGCGACCATGGCGAGCTCATCCCCGGCGTGCGACTCGGCGAGGAAGCGCAGGTGCTGCTCGGCGGTGAACGTGGTCATGCCGCGCTCGGCGATGTAGCCGTCGGGCATCCCGAGGGTGGTCTCGTTGAGTGACCACATCGCCCGTCCACCGAACGTGTAGTAGTGGCTGATGTTCATGTGGCCGTTGAGGTCCAGGTGCTCCGGACCGACGACCGCGGTGGAGGTCGGGTCGAGGGCCGCCAGCTGCTCATAGGTCGCGAAGTCACTCACGCCTGCACGGTACCGGCGGCTCAGGCGGGCGGCGGTGCGGGCCTGTCAGGTGCTCCGCCCTCAGCCGCCGGCGGTGCCACCGGGGGCGAGACGCGATCGGTCGACGCGGGCGGACCCGCCGGAGGGGCAGGATCGACCGGCGGCGGAGGGGTGCGGGCCGGGTCGGTCAGCGCGGGGCCGTCGGTCGGCGTCCCGGCGTCCGGGTCCAGACGCTCCGCCTCGGCCAGACGGTCCTGGGCGACGCCCGAGGTCTCGGCCGCCTCGTGCTCCAGGTCGTCGGCCTGGGACTCGAGGCGTTCGGCCGTGAGCCGTGCCTGTTCGGCGTCGGCGCGCGCCGCGGCCGCGCCGGCCTCGGACTGCCGCGCAGCGACGGTGGCCTCGTGCGCTTCGTCGCGCAGCTGGGCGGTTTCCTCCCGCCGGCGCTGCTCGTCGCGCTGACGGCGACGGTCGGCCCCCGCGCGCCGCGCGATCAGGGCGACCACCGCGAGGACCACCACGACGGCGGCGACGGCGATGACGATCCAGACCCAGGCATCCATCAGGCTTCCCCCTCGTGCGGGCCCAGGAGCGCGCCGGGAGGCGCGTGCGTGTCGAGGACCCTGCCCTGTCCTTGCTACCGCAGGAACCGTGCGGGCGCGCGCCGAGCACTCCCACGGAGCCCCCAGAGATGGTGGCCGGTGGGTCGGCACGACCCGGGTGAATCGCCCGTCGGCCACCACATCTGGGGAAGCCGGGCGCTAGACGTTCCGGCGGTACTGCCCGCCGACCTCGAAGAAGGCGTCGGTGACCTGCTGCAGCGAGCAGACCCGGGCCGCGTCGACCAGGACCGCGAAGACGTTCTCGCCCGTCACGGCCGCCTCCTTGAGCCGCGAGATCGCCTCGGCGGCCTCGCTGGAGTGCGTCGTCTGGAACTCGCGCACTCGGGTCAGCTGACCCTGCTTCTCGGTCTCCGTGGCGCGGGCGAGCTCGATCGTCTGCGGCTCCTCGTCCTCCACGTGCGGCTTCCGGAAGGTGTTGACGCCGATGATCGGCAGCGACCCGTCGTGCTTGCGGTGCTCGTAGAGCATCGACTCGTCCTGGATGCGGCCTCGCTGGTAACCCGTCTCCATCGCGCCGAGCACGCCGCCGCGCTCGTTGATCGCGTCGAACTCCTCGAGCACGGCCTTCTCGACCAGGTCGGTGAGCTCGTCGATGATGAACGAGCCCTGCAGCGGGTTCTCGTTCATCGCCAGGCCCCACTCGCGGTTGATGATGAGCTGGATCGCCAGGGCACGTCGCACCGACTCGGCGCTCGGGGTCGTGACGGCCTCGTCGTACGCGTTGGTGTGCAGGCTGTTGGCGTTGTCGTAGATCGCGATGAGCGCCTGCAGGGTCGTGCGGATGTCGTTGAAGTCCATCTCCTGTGCGTGGAGCGACCGGCCCGAGGTCTGCACGTGGTACTTGAGCTTCTGGCTGCGGTCGTTCGCGCCGTACTTCTCCTTCATCGCGATGGCCCAGATGCGGCGGGCCACGCGGCCGAGCACCGAGTACTCCGGGTCCATCCCGTTGGAGAAGAAGAACGACAGGTTCGGCGCGAAGTCGTCGATGTCCATGCCGCGCGCCAGGTACGCCTCGACGTAGGTGAAACCGTTCGCGAGCGTGAAGGCGAGCTGGCTGATGGGGTTCGCCCCGGCCTCGGCGATGTGATAGCCGGAGATCGAGACCGAGTAGAAGTTGCGGACGCCCTCGGCGATGAACCACTCCTGGATGTCGGCCATCATCCGCAGGCTGAACTCGGTGGAGAACAGGCACGTGTTCTGGCCCTGATCCTCCTTGAGGATGTCGGCCTGCACCGTGCCGCGGACGTTCTTGAGCGCGTACGAGCGCAGCTCGGCGTGCTCGGCCGCATCGGGCTCGCGGCCCTGCTCCTCGCGGAAGCGGTCGACCTGCTGGTCGATCACGGTGTTGAGGAAGAACGCGAGCACGGTGGGCGCCGGGCCGTTGATCGTCATCGAGACCGAGGTGCTGGGTGAGGCCAGGTCGAAGCCGTCGTAGAGCACCTTCATGTCGTCGAGGGTCGCGACGGACACGCCGGACGTGCCGACCTTGCCGTAGATGTCGGGACGCTCGTCGGGGTCACGGCCGTAGAGCGTGACCGAGTCGAACGCGGTCGAGAGCCGCGTGGCGTCGCCGTCCTCGCTCAGCAGCTTGAAGCGACGGTTGGTGCGGAAGGGGTCGCCCTCGCCGGCGAACATGCGCGCCGGGTCCTCGCCGTCACGCTTGAACGGGAAGACGCCCGCCGTGTACGGGAAGTAACCCGGCAGGTTCTCGCGGCGCCAGAAGCGCACGAGCTCGCCGTGGTGGCGGAAGCGCGGCAGCGACACGCGCGGGACCTTGTTGCCCGAGAGCGACTCGCGGGTCAGGCGCGTGTGGATCTCCTTGTCGCGCACCTTCACGACCTGCTCGTCGCCGGAGTACGACTCCACGACGGCAGGCCAGCCGGTGATCTGGTCGGAGATCGCGTGCGGCACCTCCTTGCGGGCCGCCTCCAGCAGGCCCTCGACCGACGTCGCGTCGACCTCGGCGCGCTCGAGCTCGGCTGCCGTGAGCTCGAGCCGCTGCACGCGATCGGCGGCGTCGGCGAGCTTCTCGGTCTCGGCATGGAACTCGCGCACGGTCTCGGTGACCTCGGCGAGGTAGCGCACCCGCTCCGGCGGCACGACCTGGCGGATGCCGCTGGAGTGGCGCACGTCGACCGCCGGCAGCACGCCCTCGTCGAGGGCGAGCCCGCCGTCGCCGAGGATGCTGCGCAGGTGCTGGTAGAGCGCCGTCACGCCGTCGTCGTTGAACGTCGCGGCCGAGGTGCCGAAGACCGGCATGTCCTCGGGCCGCTTGCCGAAGGCCTCGCGGTTGCGCACGAGCTGACGGCCCACGTCGCGCAGCGCGTCCTTGGCGCCGCGGCGCTCGAACTTGTTGATCGCGACGACGTCGGCGAAGTCGAGCATGTCGATCTTCTCGAGCTGCGACGCGGCGCCGAACTCCGGCGTCATGACGTACAACGAGTGGTCGACGAACGGCACGATCGCGGCATCGCCCTGGCCGATGCCAGGGGTCTCCACGACCACGAGGTCGAAGCCGGCGGCCTTCGTGACGGCGATGACGTCGGTGAGGGTCTCGGGCAGCTCGTGCGCGCCGCGGGTAGCCAGCGAGCGGAAGAACACGCGGTCGCCGTCGAGGGAGTTCATCCGGATGCGGTCGCCCAGGAGCGCGCCGCCGCCGCGGCGGCGGGTGGGGTCGACCGCGATGACGGCCACGCGGAGCTTGTCCTGCTGGTCGACGCGCAGACGGCGGACCAGCTCGTCGGTCAGCGAGCTCTTGCCCGAGCCGCCGGTGCCGGTGATGCCGAGCACCGGGGTCGCGTGGGACGCGGCGCTCGCGAGCAGTCGCTCGCGTGCGTCGTCGGAGAGCCGTCCGGCCTCGGCGGCGGTGAGCGCACGGGCGATCGCCGCCCGGTCGCCGGCGAGCACGGCGTCGACGTCGAGCGGGCCGAGGTCGTTGAGGTCGAAGGCGCAGGCGTCGACGACCTCGGCGATCATGCCGGGCAGTCCCAGACGCTGGCCGTCCTCGGGGCTGAAGATCGTGACCCCGGCCTCGCGCAGCCGCGCGATCTCCTCGGCCACGATGACGCCGCCGCCACCGCCGACGACCTTGACGTGACCGGCGCCCTGGGCGCGCAGGGACTCCACGAGGTACTCGAAGTACTCGACGTGGCCGCCCTGGTAGCTCGAGACCGCGACACCCTGCACGTCCTCCTCGATCGCCGCGGTGACGACCTCGGCGACGGAGCGGTTGTGCCCGAGGTGGATGACCTCGGCGCCCTGTGACTGCATGATGCGCCGCATGATGTTGATGCTCGCGTCGTGGCCGTCGAACAGGGCCGACGCGGTGACGAGGCGAACGGGGGGGCGATCGCTCGGGTTACTGGTGCTCATGCGGCTCAACTCCTGGGGACCAAGTGCTCGGAAGTCCGATACTTTGACATCCTACTAAATTCTGACGGTACGCTCCAGTCCATGCCAGGACTGGACTTCGATCCCATCGAGCGCGCTGGTGAGCTCTGGGAGAAGCACGTGGGCCCGGCCGACTCGATGCGGCTCGCGACGTCCCTGATGCGCGTGCACCAGCTGGTGCTCGCGGAGCTGGATGCGGCGGTCAGACCCCATGGCATCACCTTCGCACGGTTCGAAGTGCTGCGGCTGCTGTCTTTCAGCTCTCGAGGCTCGCTGCCGCTGAGCAAGATCGGCCAGCGCCTCATGGTCCATCCGACCTCGGTGACCAACGTGATCGACCGGCTCGCGGCCGATGGTCTGGTCGACCGTGAGGCCGACGCGGCCGACCGCCGCCGGGTGCTCGCCTCCCTCACCGAGGAGGGGCGCGTCGTGCTCGACGCGGCCACCGAGTCGCTCATGCGGATCGACTTCGGCCTGCAGGCCCTCCCGGTCGAGCAGCAGCGCGCGGCGTTCACGATCCTCCGCGTCCTGCGGGAGACCGACTTCGAGGGCGGCTGACGCCGAAGACGCAGTCTGCGCGTCAGGGTGTCCGCGACGCAGTCGCGCTTCCCGGTCGTCGAGTGGCGTCCGAGGAACGAGGACGGCGTATCGAGACGCTGCCCGCGTGATCGTGGGCGGTGGCACCGGCCGGTGGCACCGCTTGCCGTCACCTGACCGGGTCTCGATACGCCGGCTCGCCAGGGCTCGCCGAGCACTCGACCAGCGACTGGGTCACCACCGGGTGGTGCGGCTCAGCGTCGTCTCAGAGCTCGCGCCAGAGGTAGAAGGCGCGCTCGGCGGTGATGGGGTCGCTCTGGGTGAAGCCGTGACGCAGGTAGAACCTCAGGGCGTCGACGTCGGGCTCGTCGACCCCGATCTCGACCATCCCCGCGCCCCGCTCTTCGGCGTCGGCCAGCAGGCGGGTGATCAGCGCCGCGCCGAGCCCGCCGCCGCGCAGCGCCGGGCGCACGTAGAGCTCCTCGAGCATCACGACCGGGCCCTCGTACCAGACGCTGGGGCGCTCGACCGTGAGGGACAACCCGTCCGGCCCGTCGCCGACGAGCAGCACCCGAACCGCACCCGACTCGAGCTTGCTGCGGACCCGCCCCGTCAGCTCCTCGACCGGCGGCACCGGGGTCTCGAACTCGGTGTTGAAGTCCCACAGCATCTGCGCGACGGCGTCGGCATCGGACGCCGTGGCCAGGCGGACCTCGGTCATCGGCTCAGGCTTCGCCCTCGGTGTCGAGCAGGAACGCCGCCCCGAGCGTGGACTCGGGGATGCCGAAGCCCTCGACGAGGGTCAGCAGGTGCGGGCGCAGCTTGTCGAGCTGCTCGTTGAGCAACGACGTGACGGTCTTGGCCCGCGCGTCGGAGAGGCGGTTGTGCCCCATGAACCACGCCAGGTCCTCCTCGATCACGCTGAGCGCGTAGAGCGTGCAGACCTCGCGGAGCAGGTCGGCCGCCTCCTCGTCCTCGCACCGCGCGATACCGGCGGTAAACGCCTCCAGCACGATGCGGTCGATGTGGACGCGGCCGCACCGGATGACGTGGTCCTGGGCGTTGTTGAAGATGCGGAACGCCTCGGCGCCGTCGGCCCCGGACGCGCGCTGCAGCCGGCGGGCCGCGGTCTCGATGACGTGCTGCTCGCGATCCTCGAACAGGCTCAGCTGCGTGCCGCGGTCGAGCAGGTCGTGGTCGTCGTCGCCCCCGGGGCGGGCGTCGATCAGGCGCTGGATCAGCTGCGACGCGGCCGTGCGCTCGCGCACGACGTCGGTGACGGTGCTGGCCACGAACTTGACCATGCCGAGCGGGTCGAGGCCGCCGACCTCGTGGGCGTAGGCGGTCAGCAGCTCCTTCGCGACGAGCTGCAGCATGACGTGGTTGTCACCCTCGAACGTCGTGAAGACGTCGATGTCGCCCCGCAGGGTCGAGATGCGGTTCTCGGCGAGGTAGCCGGCCCCGCCGCACAGCTCGCGCGACTCCTGCACGGACCGCGACGCGTGCCAGGTCAGGATGGCCTTGAGCCCCGCGGCGCGCCCCTCGAGCTCGCGCTGCTGCTGCGCGTCGGGATCGGTCGAACGCTGCAGGCGGTCCATGCGGGCCACCTGCTGGTTCTGCGCGAACCGGTAGGCGTAGCCGCGCGCGATGAGCGGCAGCAGCCGGCGCTGGTGCATCCGGTAGTCGGCCAGGAGCGCCTCCTCGCCGCCGGGCGGACCGAACTGGCGGCGCTTGAGCGCGTAGCGGCCCGCGATGCTGAGCGCGACCTCGGAGGCCGCGAGGGCCGATCCGCCCACGCTGATGCGGCCGCGGATCAACGTGCCGAGCATCGTGAAGAAACGCTTGCCGGTGTCGTCGATCGGCGAGCTGTAGGCGCCGTTCTCGTCGACGTTGCCGTACCGGTTGAGCAGGTTGCCGCGCGGGATGCGCACCTGGTCGAAGGTGATGCGACCGTTGTCGACGCCGCGCAGACCACCCTTGTGGTGGTCGTCGGCCGTCGAGACGCCCGGCATGTCCTGCCCGTTCTCGTCCCGGATCGGCACCAGGAAGCAGTGCACGCCGTGGCTCTCGCCGCGCGTCACGAGCTGGGCGAACACCGCGGCGATCGAGGCGTGCCGGGCGGCGTTGCCGATGTAGTCCTTCGTGGCGCTCGGCGTGGGGGAGTGGACCACGAACTCCTCGGTCTGCGGGTCGTACGTCGCGGTGGTCTCCAGCGCCTGCACGTTGCTGCCGTGCCCGATCTCGGTCATCGCGAAGCAGCCGACGAGGTCGAGGTCGATGATCCGGGGGATGAGCTCGTGGTGGCGCTCGGTGCCGAGGTTCTCGACCGCGCCGCCGAACAACCCCCACTGCACCCCGGCCTTGACCATGAGGGAGAGGTCGAACTGCGCCAGCATCTCGATGCCCGTGACGGCCATGCCCGGGTCGCCCGTGCCGCCGTGCGACTCGCGGAAGCCCGCCGCGGGGACGCCCGTCGGCACGAGATCCTTGAGCTGGGCGAACGTGTGGTCGCGCGCCCCCTCGAGGTCGAGGTCGGGGTCGACGGCGAGATCGAGCTCCGCGAGGCGCTCGCGCGACTCCTCGCGGACGTGCCGCCACTTGCCGTCGAGGGAGATCCGGAGCTCATCTGCCAGCGTCATGCTGTCCACGGTAGTGGGGCGACGATGATCCCGCGCGGGCGCAATCGTGGTAGTTTTCACGTGCCTTCGGGCATCCATCTCATCTCTTGCGTCCAGGGGAAGCCGGTCCAAGTCCGGCGCTGACCCGCAGCCGTAGGCCACCTCGCGTGGCGAGCCGGAGCACCTGCCGCAGGACAGACCTCCAACGCTGTCGCGGAACGCAGCGGGTCGCGCCGGAGCCCCGGTCCGTCCCGCTCATGCAGCGGGAAGGACCCACATCATGACCGTTCGTCGCTCACGTCTCGCGGCCCTCGCCATCGGCGCGGTTGCGCTCCCCGTGCTGCTCGCCCCGTCCGCGGGCGCCGCCCCGTCGGCCACGTCGGGCCAGGAGGTCGCCGATGCCGGTGCCTGGCTCGCGCCCCACGTCGCCTCCGGCGTGTACAGCTACGACAGCGGATTCGGCGACTACCCCGACTACGGCCTGAGCCTCGACATCGTCTCGGCCCTGCATCAGCTGGGAGTCCAGCCCGCGGCCCAGGCCGCCGTGCTCGACGGTTTGGCTGCCGAGCCTGAGGCCTACGGCGTCGGCAGCGCTGGCGGTGCCGGCAAGCTTGCCACCGTCTTGCAGCAGACCAGCCGCGACGCGAGCGACCTCGGAGGTCGTGACGTGCTGGCGGAGGTCGTCGACATGGTCGTCACCGACGCGGGCCCCGAGCTTGGCCGGGGAGTCGACGCCAGCCCCTGGGGCGACTACAGCTCCGGCTTCACGCAGCCCTTCGTCGTCTCGGCGCTCAGTCTGGCCGGCGATCCGCTCGCGGACGACGCCACCGACTTCCTCACCCGTCAGCAGTGCGCCGACGGAGGGTTCCGTGACGTGTACAGCGAGGTCGATCCGACCACCTTCGCCAACGCGGCCTACCTCGATCCCGCGACGTCCTGCGAGTCAGATCTCGATTCAACGCTGTTCGCCATGACGGCGCTGCAGCTCGCCCAGGCCGAGGGCGCGGCGGGCCTTGGTACCAACCTCTCGGACGCGACCACCTACCTCCTCGCGCAGCAGTCCACGGACGGTTCGTTCGACGGGGCCGGTTTCGCGGGCACCAACTCGACAGGTCAGGCCGCGCGCGTCCTGGCGGTGCAGGGTCAGGCTGCCGCAGCGCTCAAGGCCGCCGACTGGGTCCGCGGCCGGTTCGTCACCCCTGCCCTCGCGCCGGCTGGCAGCCCGCTGGCCGGTGAGGTGGGTGCCTTCGCCAAGGACTCCGCGCAGTTCACCGACGCCCTGACCTACGGCATTGAGCCTGCCCAGCGCCACGAGTGGGTGCGCGCCTCGTCGCAGGCTGCACTGGCTCTGCAGATCAACCCCGCCAGCGGTTCGGTCGTCGTGACCGGCGCGCCGGCCGAAGCCTCGGCCGGGTCGGACGTGGCGCTGACGCTGTCCGGCTTGGCGCCCCACGAGACCGTCCAGGTCCAGTTCGAGAGCTCCGCAGGTGCGGGCCGTTCGGTCGGCTTCGCGGCCGTCGCCCTGCCGACCACCGTGGTGGCCAACGCTGCGGGAACCGCGACGGTCTCCGTCACGCTGCCGGCCGCCCTGGGGCCGCAGTCCATCCTGGTGACCGGGCTGGGCACGGGCCGCACGGGCACCGTGGACATCACGGTGCTGGCGGCGGCACCCGGCGATGGCACCACCGGCGGAGGCACCGCCGGGGGCGGTGCGGAGGGCTCCGGTGCCGCGTCGGACGCCACGGCCGCGCGCCGTGATGGTCGGCTGCCGGACACCGGTGCGCCGGTCGATCTGCTTCTCGTGACGCTCGCGGCGGCTGCCGTCGCGGCTGGTGCCGTGATCGTGAGGCGCGCGCGGGCATGACGTCCTCGCGGCGACTCCCGGCCGGCGCGCTGGTGCCGGCTATCGTGACCTCGCTCCTGGCCGCACTGCTGGTCGTGCTCGTCCCGCAGCCGGCGCAGGCGGCGGCCTGTACGGCCGGTAGCGGGGTGACCGTCGTCGTGCAGGGCGGCCCCGTCAACAGCACGACCTGTCTGAACGTCTCAAGCACGACGGCGCTGTCGGCGCTGCGCTCGGTGTACTCCGTCACGCCGGCCGGGGGCAACGGACAGGGTGCCATCTGCCGCATCGACAACTACCCGGGCCCGGACCAGGAGTCCTGCATGAGCATGCCGCCGGCCAGCGCCTACTGGTCGATCCACCACTCGCGCGGTGGCACTGGCTCGTGGTCCTACTCCAACTCGGGGGCGGGCTCGCTGACCCTGCGCTCAGGTGACTGGGTGGGCTTTCGCTTCGGGTCGGGCGGTGCACCGTCGGTCACGCCCCGCGGCCCGGCTGCGCCGTCGCCCGCTCCCACGCAGCCGCCGGCATCGGGTGGCTCCGGTGGCTCGGGCTCGGGCAACGGCCCCGGATCGACCGGTGGGGCCGGCGGATCTGCCCCGGCCCCCTCGGCGGATCCCACCGTCGCGCCCGGCGAGACTCCGGGGGCGACGCCCGACGCGGAGCCGTCCGCCGACGCGAGCGCCGGTCCGTCCTCGGCCGCCACCGCGGCCGAGGAGCGTGACGACAAGACCCGCGCCACGAGCAGCAGTGTCGACGAGCAGGACGGCAGCGGACCCTGGGGCCTCGTGGTGGCGGTGCTCCTGGTCGCTGGTGTCGTGGCTGCCGCGATCGTGGTCAACCGACGCCGCCAGTCCGGCGCCTGAGCCGTATCGTCGAGCGGTGGCCCGGCCGACCTGAACAGGACTGATGATGCTCGCGCGTGACCTGCACCCCGGAGCCTGGTGGCTGTGGGCGATCGGTCTGGCCGCAGCCGCCACGTTCACGCTCAATCCGGTCGCGCTGCTGCTGATCTGGGCGGTCGCCGCGCTGGTCGTGATGGCGCGTCGCTCGGAGGCCCCGTGGGCCCTGTCGTTCCGTCTCTACGTGTTCCTCGCGATCTTCATCGTGGTCCTGCGGGTGGTGTTCCGGATCGTCTTCGGCACCGCGGCCACCGACGCGGACGTCATCGTGCTGCACCTGCCGGAGATCCCCCTGCCGGAGGCGGCTCGCGGCATCCAGCTGCTCGGTGACGTGACCCTCGTGGCCCTGCTCAGCGGCTTCTACGACGGCCTGCGGCTGGGCGCCATCGTGCTGTGCGTGGGTGCCGCGAACGCCCTGGCCAACCCGAAGCGCCTGCTGAAGTCCGTGCCGCCTGCGCTGTACGAGGTGGGCACCGCGGTCGTCGTCGCGCTCACGATCTTCCCGCAGCTCGCCGAGAGCGTGCAGCGGGTCAACCGGGCCCGGCAGCTGCGGGGGTCCCCGCGCCGCGGCGTCGGCGTGCTGCGACGGGTGGTCGTGCCCGTGCTCGAGGACGCCCTCGAGCGGTCGATGACGCTCGCGATGGGCATGGACGCGCGAGGGTACGGCCGCAGTGGCCGCGCCACCGCCCGCGAGCGGCTCGTCACCGGCGTGCTGATGCTCGTCGCACTCTTTGCGCTCTGCGTCGGCATCTACGCCTATCTCGACGCGACGGCACCCCGCGCGCTCGCGGTCGGCGGCCTCGCGGTCGGGCTGCTCACGGCCGCCGCTGGACTCTGGTCGGCGGGGCGCCGGGTCGA
The DNA here is from genome assembly GCF_023146395.1 of Aeromicrobium sp. GTDB lineage: Bacteria > Actinomycetota > Actinomycetes > Propionibacteriales > Nocardioidaceae > Aeromicrobium. Next base: position 23,528 of record NZ_JAGLCD010000003.1, read on the forward strand.
GCGCACGCGATACCGACCCGACCGCTGGCGGACCGCCGAGCTGGTCACCGCGGGTGCCGGGATCGCCGTGGCGATCGGGGTCGACCGGGCGTACGCACTCGACCCGTTCGCCGTCGTCCCGGGGCTCGACGGGTGGCCGGAGGTCTCGCCCTGGGTGCTCGCCATCATCATGGTGGGGGCCCTGCCGGCGTTCGTCACGCCGCCGCCCGCGGTCGAACGTGGCACACAGAGCCCCAGCCCGGAGGAGGTCGTCGATGCTTGAGCTGCGCGACGTCTCGTTCGCCTACACCGGCACCGACTGGACCTGGCAGCACGTCGACCTGCGCCTCGACGAGGGCGAGCTCGTGCTGGCCTGCGGCCGCACCGGCTCGGGCAAGTCCACCCTGCTCGGCCTGTTCAACGGCCTCGTGCCGCACTTCACGGGCGGCACCCTGGCAGGCGACGTGCTGGTCGACGGCCGCTCGATCCTCGGCCTCCCGCCGCGCGAGCTCGCGCACGTGGTGGGCTTCGTGCCCCAGGATCCGCTCTCGGGATTCGTCAGCGACGTCGTCGAGGACGAGCTCGCGTACGGCATGGAGCAGCTCGGTCTTCCCGCCCAGACCATGCGCCGACGGGTCGAGGAGACGCTCGACCTCCTCGGCATCGCCGACCTGCGGCGCCGGCCGCTCCGTGCCCTCTCCGGCGGTCAGCAGCAACGGGTCGCGATCGGAGCGGTGCTCACGATGCACCCGCGGGTGCTGGTGCTCGACGAGCCCACGTCGGCGCTCGATCCCACGGCGGCGGAGGACGTGCTGGCCACCGTGGCCCGGCTCGTCGACGACCTCGGCCTCACGGTCGTGATCGCCGAGCACCGCATGGAGCGGGTCATCCCGTTCGCCGACCGCCTGGTCGTGGTGCACGACGGCTCGGTGTCGGTCGGGGAGCCAGCGGCCGCGCTCGTCGACTCACCGGTGGCCCCGCCGATCGTCGAGCTCGGGCGACTTGCGGGATGGGACCCGCTGCCGCTCTCGGTGCGGGAGGCTCGCCGCCGGCGCACCGATCTCCTGGCGCGGCTGCGTGAACCGGCGCCCCCGCAGGTGCGGGCGGGCGACGCGGTGCTCCGTGCCCGGGGTGTCTCGGTCGCCTACAAGTCCTTCGCCGCGGTCCGCGAGGTCGACCTCGACGTCGCCGCGGGCGAGGTCGTCGGTCTGATGGGTCGCAACGGGTCCGGGAAGTCGTCGCTGCTGTGGGCGCTGCGCGGCGCCCAGAAGCGAGCCGCGGGCACGGTCGAGATCGGCGGCGACGACCCGGCCACGATGTCGGCCGAGGACGCCCGAGCGCGGGTCGGGCTCGTGCCCCAGACGGCCGCCGACCTGCTCTACCTCGAGACGGTCGCCGAGGAGTGCGCCGCTGCCGACGACCAGGCCGCGGTGCCGTCCGGGACGTGTCGCGGGCTGCTGGACCGCCTCGCGCCCGAGATCGGCGACGCCCAGCACCCGCGCGACCTCTCCGAGGGCCAGCGGCTCGCGCTCGTGCTGTCCGTCGTGCTCACGTCGTCGCCGCTGCTCGTCGTCCTCGACGAGCCGACCCGCGGTCTCGACTACGCGGGCAAGGCGGCGCTCACCGCGATCCTGCACGACCTCGCCGCGCGAGGTCATGGCGTCGTGGTCGCGAGCCACGACGTCGAGTTCGTCGCCGAGGTCGCCGACGCCGTCGTCGTGATGGCCGAGGGCGAGGTCGTCTCGCGTGGTCCTGCGGCCGAGGTGCTCGCCGAGTCGCCGTCGTTCGCCCCCCAGGTCAGCAAGGTCCTCGGTCCGCCCTGGCTCACGGTCCCGCAGGTGCGGGAGGCGCTGCGATGAGCCGCGACGTGCAGGCCGGACGCGACACCGCACTGCGACTCGGGCCCCGGTCGGTCGCCGTCCTGGCCGTGGCCAGCCTGGCCGGGCTCGCGATGTTCCTCTGGCCGCTGATCCTGCAACCCGCGCCCGGCGACACGCGGGTCGACCAGCCGTTCATCTTCATGCTGCTGCTGCCGGTCGTCGTCCTGGTCGTGGTCGCGGAGCTGACCGAGGGCGGCATGGACTCCAAGGTCCTGGCCGTCCTGGCGGTGCTCACGGCGGTCAACGGGGCGATCCGGCTGCTCGGCGCGGGCACCGCCGGCATCGAGACGATCTTCTTCCTGCTCATCATCGCCGGGCGCGTGTACGGAGCCGGATTCGGCTTCGTGCTGGGGTGCACGAGCCTGTTCGCCTCCGCGCTGCTGAGCTCGGGCGTGGGGCCGTGGCTGCCGTTCCAGATGATGTGCGCGGCGTGGATCGGGATGGGGGCGGGCCTGCTGCCGTCGCGGCTGCGCGGGCGCGCCGAGATCGCGGTGCTCGTGCTGTACGGCGTCGTTGCGGCCTATCTCTACGGATTCCTCATGAACCTGTCGTCGTGGCCGTTCACGCTCGGCATCGCGTCGCCTGGTGCGGGTGACACGGCCCAGATGGTGCCCGGCGACCCCGTGCTGGAGAACCTCCACCGGTTCGTCGTCTACACGCTGCTCACCTCGACCTGGGGGTGGGACACCGGGCGCGCCATCACGACCGCGCTGTGCCTGGTCGTGCTCGGGCCCGCCCTGCTCACGACGCTGCGACGAGCACTGCGGCGGGTGCAGCACGTGGCCACCACGACGCCTAGCCTGACGTCATGACCGGACCCGTCACCGTCTCCATCACGCGGCACGTCGATCCCGACCACGAGCAGCAGATGCTCGCGTGGCTCCGGGCGGGCACGCAGCTGTCGGAGCGCTTCGACGGATTCCTGGGATCGGGATGGGTGCGCCCCTCCGCGGGGTCGACCGAGTGGCACATGCTCTACCGCTTCGACTCACCCGAGCACCTCGAGGCCTGGAACGAGTCGCACCAGCGACGCTGGTGGCTGGAGTCCGCGCAGGGGTTTGTGGAGGAGGCGCGTCACGAGCAGCGCACGGGGATCGAGGGCTGGTTCGACGAGCCCAGCAGCGTCGACGTCCGCGACCTCCGGCCGGCGCCCGTGCCGCCGCCGCGGTGGAAGCAGATGTGCGCGATCTTCCTGGTGTTCTTCCCCCTGAGCGTCGCGGCCAACTGGGCGTCGAGCCATCTGCTGCCCGACCTCGTGCTGCCGCTGCGCGTGCTCGTGAGCGTCCTGGTCATGACGCCGGTCATGACCTACGTGGCCCTGCCGTTCATCACGCGCCTGCTCGCGCCGTGGCTCAACAAGCAGCCTGACGCGCGACGGGGCCTCGGGTGAAGGGACTCCTGGTCGCCGGCACGACCTCGGACGCCGGCAAGACGATCGTCACGACCGCGATCTGCCGGGCCTTCGCCCGTCGCGGGGTCAAGGTCGCCCCGTTCAAGAGCCAGAACATGTCGAACAACTCGATGGTCGTGCGCCCCCTCGGCGGGGGTGCCGGGCCGTGGGCGGCGGGACAGCACGGCGAAATCGGTCGAGCGCAGTGGATCCAGGCGGTCGCGGCCGGCGCGGAGCCCGAGGCGGCGATGAACCCGGTGCTGCTGAAGCCGGGCAGCGACCACACGAGCCACGTCGTCGTGATGGGTCGTCCCGCCGGCACGCTGGGGGCGCGCAGCTTCACCGACGGCGGACGGGCCCACCTCGCCGAGGCCGCGTTCGCCGCGCTCGACGACCTCGCGTCGCGGTACGACGTCGTCGTCGCCGAGGGGGCCGGTTCGCCCACCGAGATCAACCTGCGGGCGAACGACTACGTCAACATGGGGCTCGCGCGGCACGCCGGTCTGCCGACGCTCGTCGTGGGCGACATCGACCGGGGCGGGGTCTTCGCCGCCCTCTTCGGCACGGTCGCGCTGCTCGAGGGGGCCGACCAGGACCTCGTGGCGGGGTTCGTCATGAACAAGTTCCGCGGCGACGTCTCGCTGCTCGCCCCGGGCATCGACCGGCTCGCCGAGCTCTCGGGGCGCCCGACCCTCGGGGTCCTGCCGTGGCACCCCGACCTGTGGCTCGACTCCGAGGACGCGCTCGACCTCGAGGGGCGCCGGTCGGCGTCGCCCGACGACGCCCTGCGGGTGGCGGTCGTGCGGCTGCCCCGCATCAGCAACTTCACCGACGTCGACGCGTTGGGCATCGAGCCGGGCGTCGACCTGGTGTTCGCCTCGCAGCCGCACCACCTCGACGGGGTCGACCTCGTGGTGCTCCCGGGCACGCGTGCCACGATCGCGGACCTCGCCTGGCTGCGCGAGCGGGGCCTGGCGGACGCCGTGCTGCGGCACGCGGCCGCGGGCGGACCCGTGCTCGGCATCTGCGGGGGCTTCCAGATGCTCGGGCGCACCGTGAGCGACCCCGCCGGCGTCGAGGGTGCGGTCGGAGCCGAGGTCGGCGGGCTCGGCCTGCTCGACGTGCGCACCGAGTTCGGCGCTGAGAAGGTCCTGCGCCTTCCCACCGGCTCCGCGCTGGGGCACGAGGCGTCGGGCTACGAGATCCACCACGGCCGCATCACGCGTGGCGAGGGCGTCGAGGACTTCCTCGCGGGGGCTCGCGCCGGCGCCGTGTTCGGCACGATGTGGCACGGGAGCCTGGAGTCCGATGGACTGCGTCGGGCGCTGCTGGCCGAGGTCGCGGCCGTCACCGGCCGGCCCGCGCCGGCCTCGGACGTCTCCTTCGCTGCGCGCCGCGAGGCACGGCTCGACGTGCTGGGTGACCTCGTCGAGCAGCATCTCGACGTCGACCGGCTGCTCGACCTGGCCATGTCGGGTCCGCCGGCCGGACTGCGGCGCCTGGCGCCGGGAGCCGGCACGTGACCCCCGAGGCGCACGTCCTGCTGCTGGGTGGCACGTCGGAGGCGCGCGATCTCGCCGAGCGACTGCTGGCGGCCGGGATCGTGTTCGAGTCCTCCCTGGCCGGCCGGGTCGCGCGCCCGAAGCTGCCGGTCGGACCCGTGCGCATCGGTGGCTTCGGCGGGGTGGAGGGGCTGCGGTCGCACCTGCGCGAGCGCGGCGTCACGGCCGTGGTCGACGCGACGCACCCGTTCGCGGCGGGCATGACCCGCCACGCGGCGGCGGCCTGCGCCGCCGAGGCCGTGCCGCTGCTGCGTCTGGCCCGGCCGGGCTGGTCCGCGGTGCCCGGGTCCGAGCACTGGCACTGGGTCGACGACCACGAGGCGGCGGCGGTGCGGGCGGCCGACCTGGGGCGGCGGCCGTTCCTCACGGTGGGTCGCCAGGCCCTCGACCGGTTCGTCGGACCGCTCGCCCAGCACGCCGCGCTGGTGCGGGTCGTCGATCCGTCGGAGATCGCGCTGCCCGAGGCCTGGACCCTGCTGCTGAACCGGGGTCCCTATGCGCTCGAGGGCGAGCTGGCGCTGATCGACGACCACGGCCTCGACGTCCTGGTCACGAAGGACTCCGGGGGCACCCACACCCGGCCCAAGCTCGAGGCCGCGGCGCGGCGATCGATCCCGGTCGTCGTGGTCCGTCGCTCCGACCCCGCCCCCGACGTCCCCACCGTGACCGACCCCGCCGCCGTGCTGACCTGGCTCCGCACCTGACCGCCTGCGCCAGATTTGCGCCCAGTTGTGCAGAAGTCGACCACGCGAACCGCACAACTGGGCGCAAATCTGGGTCGGCGTCAGCGGCGGGGGCGGAGGGTCACGGCGGCGGCCACCACCAGGGCACCGGCGCCGACGGCGCTCGCGAGGCGCACGGAGCGGGGCACGTCGGCCGGCGCGGGCGGCGGGCCGTCGCCGAGGCGGACGCGTTCGTCCATGACCCCCTCGTAGTGGTTGACGCCGCCGAGCCGCACCCCGAGCGCCCCGGCGAACGCGGCCTCCACGGCTCCCGCATTGGGGCTCGGGTGCCCAGGGGCGTCCTCACGCCACGCGCGCCGGGCGGCGGACGGACTGCCCCCGACCAGGGGAGCGGCCACCGTGGCGAGTGCCGCCGCGAGCCGGGCGGGCACGAGATTGGCGAGGTCGTCGAGCCGGGCCGACGCCCAGCCGAAGCGGCGATACCGCGCGGAGCGGTGGCCCACCATCGCATCGAGCGTGTTGACCGCGCGGTAGCCCACGAGCCCCGGCACGCCCGCGACGGCGCCCCACCACAGCGGCGCGACCACGGCGTCGGAGGTGTTCTCGGCGACCGACTCGACCACGGCCCGGGCGAGCTGGTCGGCGTCGAGCGCACGGGGGTCACGGCCGACGAGGCTGCGCACCCGGTGCCGCGCGGCCGGCAGGTCGCCGGCGAGCACGTGGTCGCCGACCGCCGTGGCCTCGCGGCCCAGGGAACGACCGCCGAGCACGGCCCACGTGGTCACGGCGGTCGCGAACGCGTGCCGGCTGGGACGGTCCGCGGTGCACCGCTCGGCCAGGTGGCCGGCCACGGTCACCGCACCGACCGCGACCGCCGTGAACGCGACACCGTTGCTGCGGCGGTCGGCGTAGAGGCGCTGCTCGAGGGCACCGGCCGCGCGACCGAATCCGGCCACGGGGTGCCACCGGGCCGGGTCGCCCAGCAGGCGGTCGGCGGCGTAGCCGAGCACCAGGCCGGCGGCGCGGGAGCGGCTCACGGCACGCTCGCGGCGATCAGCCCCGCGGTGAGGGCGATCTCGATCGCGGCGCCGAAGCAGTCGCCCGTGACCCCGCCGTGGCGCCGAAGGCAGCGCTCCAGCACGGCCAGGGTGCCGAGCAGCAGGGCCCCGGCGAGCACGAGTCCGCGCCACCACGGCAGGTCGGCCGCGAGCGCCAGACCGACACCGGTGAGGGCGAGGAGGACCCAGGTCACGGCCGCCGCGACCCTCGGCACCGTGCCGGCGAAGCTGATCGCCAGGCCGGAGTCGCGGGCCGGCGGCACCCCCGAGGCGCAGCAGATCGACAGTGCCGCGCGCGACAGGCACACGAGCCCGCCGACCACGAGCGGCGCCGCGCCGGTGCCCACGAGCGCCGCGACGCAGGCGGCCTGCAGCCCGAGCACCACGACGAGCGTCGCCGCTCCGGCCGGCCCCGCGGTGCCGCCCTTCATGACCTCGAGCGAGCGCTCGCGGTCATGCGACGCGGTGAGGCTGTCGGCGACGTCCGAGAGCCCGTCCAGGTGCAGCCCCCGGCTCGCGAGCGCGAGCACACCGGTCGTGAGCAGGCCGACCGCGAGCGGTGGCGCGTCGACGAGGTCGCCGAGCCAGACCACGAGCGCCGCCGCGAGCCCGATGGGCAGGACCGCCAGTGGGGCCAGCAGCATCGCGGCGCCGGCTGAGCGCCGGTCGACCCGGACCGGCGACGGCCAGCGCACGACCGTGAGCGTGCCGGCCGCCAGCAGCCAGCCGTCGCGCAGTGCCGATCGGGTCGGAGACGAGTCCGACATCAGGGCAGCAGGTCGGCGAGCAGGGCCATGTCGGTCAGCAGGAGTCCGGCGGAGCGGACGATCGGCACGGCCGCGACCGCGCCGCTGCCCTCGCCGAGTCGCATCCCGAGATCGAGGATCGGCTCGAGGCCGAGCTTCGCGAGCGCGACCTGCTGGCCCGGCTCGGTCGAGCGGTGGCCGGCGGCGAACCACGCGGCGGCGCCCGGTGCGAGCCGGTCGGCGAGCACGGCCGCGGCGACGCTGATGACGCCGTCGAGCAGCACGGGCACGCCGGCGCGGGCGGCGGTGGCGAGGAACGCCGCCGAGGCGGCGAGGTCGGCGCTGCCGAGGGCCTGCAGAGTCTGGACCGGGTCGTCCGTGCGGTCACCCACCCGGTCGAGCGCCTGCTGCACGACCGCGGTCTTGTGCGTCAGTCCCGCGTCGTCGAGGCCGGTGCCACGGCCCGTGACCTCGTGGGCCGGCAGACCGAGCGACGCGGCGATCAGCGCGGCGGCCGGCGTCGTGTTGCCGATGCCCATGTCGCCCGAGACGAGCAGCTGCGCGCCTGCGGCGATCTCCTGGGCGGCGATCGTCGCGCCCGCCTCGAGCGCCCGACGGGTCTCATCGGCCGAGAGGGCGTCCTCGAGGTGGATCGCCCCGGACCCGGGGCGCACCTTGAACTCCCGCACCTCGGGGTCGAGATCCGCGAGCTCCTCCTCGACCCCGAGGTCCAACACGCGCACCGACACCCCGTGCTGGGCCGCGAGCACCGAGACACCCGCACGCCCGGAGACGAACGTGCGCACCATGGCACCGGTGATCGCCTTGGGGTAGGCCGAGACGCCGTGGTCGGCGACGCCGTGGTCCCCGGCCAGCACGACGGCCCGGACCCGCTCGAGGGCCGGCGGCGGCACCGCGCCCTGGGTCGCGGCGACCCAGACGGCGAGGTCACCGAGGCGACCGAGCGCCCCGGCGGGTGTCGCGAGCCCGGCCAGCCGCTCCCGGGCCGCCGCGACGAGTGCAGGGTCCGGGGCGGTGACCGGCGTGCCGGTGACGGGAAGCGTGCTCACAGGGCGGCCGCCGCGTCGCGTCGAGCGAGGTCATCGACGTCGCGGTTCCAGGCCCGGTTCACGAGGCCGGTCAGGACCACGCCGAGCACGAGCCACAGCGCGGCCTGCGTGATGAGCGACCCGACCCGGAACTCGAACAGCGTGTTGGCCGGGAAGGAGTTGGGCACCTCGTCGATCGGCGCCATGACGGCGAACGCGACGCCCACCACCGCGAGGTACACCGCGCCGCCGACCGCGGTGGCCAGCCAGGCCGAACGACCGGCGAGCACCTGGCGCGCGACGATGATCGCGGCGACCACCGCGAGGATCGAGATCGCCAGGAAGCCGAAGTACAGGGCCGTGCGCTCCCCGATCGTGTCGCCGCTGCCGGTGGCCGGCGGGTTCGGCGGGTACTTCAGCCACGGCGCGAGCACGACGGCGACGAAGCCGACCGCCGTGACGAGCGCGGTCGTGGCGACGGGCGAGAGGCGGCCGAAGCGTCCCGCGGCGAACGCCGACGCGATGCCGACCAGACCGCCGAGCACCGCCCCGACGAGCACCGTGGCGGTGGCGAGGCCGGGGCCGGCCTGCTGGCCGCGGGTGATGCCGCCTTCCTCGTCACCGTGCGAGTGCGAGTGGGCCGCGCCCTCCTCGGTCTCGTCGTGGTCGTGGTCGTGCACCGCGGTGTCGGCGGGGGCCGCGGCGGCCTCCTCGACCGCGATCGCGTCGTCGATGGCGGGCTCGCCGACGCCGATCGCGACGACGAAGGCGATCAGGCCCCCGAGGAGACCGGCGATCAGGCCGTTGATCAGAAAGCTGCGTGCGTTCATGGGGTGGGTTCCGTCCAGGAGTGCGGGCGCGCCGAACCACGTCGGGGTCGCCGCGCCGCGAAGCGAGGTCGCCGGGCTACCGGCAGGGGAGGACGACGGTCACCCGAGGTGACCGTCGTGCGCGGTGCGCATCAGTGGCGGTGCGCACCAGGGGCGGCGTGGTCAGTGGCAGGGGAAGCCGAGCAGGTGGCGTCCGTCGTGGACCCACTCGTGCACGTCGCTGCCGGCGAACAGGGAGAAGGCCCCCTGCTCGGCGCCCACGAAGTAGGTCACGACGACCGCGAGCAGCGCGGCGAAGAGGGCCCACGGGGCGAGATCGCGGACGGGGATGGCGACCGGGGTGACGGCGGTTCCGGACACGGTCGGGTTGAGCTGGCTCATCTGGACTCCTTCGGGATACGTGCGTCCCGTGGTGGGTGGAATGTCGAGATTCGGGTCTGACTCCACCCGCCGGAGCGGGTGTCACAGTAGCGCGACTGTGCCGGACTCTCACCGGCTTCCGAGGTCTCGATCAGCCTGATCGTAGGGCATGGTCGTTGCGGTCTGCGACGGCTGGGGCGAACGTCTCACGGAACGATCTGCAGCTCACCGTTGTCGGGCAGGCGTGCGGGCTCGCCCGTGGCCCGGGAGACCGCCAGGGCGATGACGTCGCCGTGGCTGACGACCAGCGCGGTGCCGTTCGGGACGTCGGCCAGGGCCGCTGCGGTGCGGGCGTCGACGAGGTCGAGCGGCTCGCCGTAGCCCTGCTCGACCAGGCGCGGGTCGAGGTGCACCGGGAGCCCGAGCGCGCGAGCCACGACGACCGCGGTCTGGCGGGCCCGGACCGCAGGCGACGACACGACGTGCTCGATCCCGAGTGGTGCGGCCTCGGCCGCGGCCGCATACGCCTGCTCGAGGCCGAGCGCGGTCAGCGGCGGGTGCGGGGTGTGGCCCTGGAAGCGGCCGGCCGCGTTCCAGGTCGACTGCCCGTGCCGCAGCCACACGATCATGCGTGGACCGGGCGCTGCTCGGCGGGGCGATCGGCGCCACGGGCCGCCACGGCCCCCACGACGACGACCGCGGGCGCACCGATGCCGGCGTCGCGTGCGAGCGTCTCGATCGTCGTCACGGTGCCGCGCACGACCTGCTGGCTGCTGCGGCCCGCATCGGCGACGACCGCGGCGGGGGTGGCGGGGTCGAGACCGCCAGCGACGAGGGCCGCGGCGATCGCGGGGAGCGTGCGCACCCCCATCAGCACGACGATCGTGGTGCCGGACCGGGCCAGCGCCGACCAGTCGACGGTCGAGTCCGGGTGCCCGGGCGGGACGTGACCCGAGACCACCGTGAAGCCCTGGGTGAGGCCCCGGTGCGTCACGGGGATGCCCGCGAGCTCGGGTGCCGCGATGGCGGAGGTGACGCCCGGGAGCACGCGCGTGGGCACGCCGGCGGCGTGGCACGCGTCGAGCTCCTCGCCGCCGCGGCCGAACACGAACGGGTCGCCGCCCTTGAGCCGCACGACGTCGCGCCCGGCCAGGGCCTGCTCGACGAGGACGCGGTTGATGTCCTCCTGCGACGTCGACCGGCCGTGCGGGATCTTGGCGACGTCGATGATCTCGACGTGCGGGGGCAGCGCCTCGAGCGCGGCGAGCGGCGCGAGGCGGTCGGTCACGACGACGTCGGCCGCCAGCAGCGCGGCGTGGCCGGCGACCGTCAGGAGGCCGGGGTCCGAGGGCCCGCCGCCCACGAGCGTGACCGTGCCGGGCCCGCGGGTGGCCGCCGGGCCGGGGGCGGCTGCCGCCGCGGCGACGGCGTTGACCACGAGGTCGGCCGCGCGGACGTCGTCGAGCGTGGCCTCGCGCGGCTCCCAGGTGAGCAGGCCCCGCAGGTGCCAGTCCTCGATCGTGGCGCAGACCTCGGGAGCCACGACGGTCACGGCGGCACCGGCGCCCAGCAGGGTCTCGACCCGGGACGCGGTGCGGGGGTCGCCGGCGGTCACGAGGACGCGACTGCCGGGGGTGATCGTGAGTGTCGTCATCGCAGCATCCCTCGCCAGGCCGCCAGGAGTGAGCGGGTCGTGGTCGGGCGCCGCACCGCGATGCGGACCCAGGAGTCGTCCAGGCCCGGGAACGTGTCGGCGCGGCGCACCGCGAAGCCCGCGGCGCGCAGGCGCGCGTGGGTCCCCTCGCCGGGCCGGGCCAGCACGAACGAGGCCGTGGCGGGGCCGGCAACGGGCACCCCGAGCTCGGTCAGCCCGTCGACGAGGATCGCGCGCTGCGTCGTGACCAGGCGTGCGCGGCGCTCGGCCTCCGCGACGGCCTCGTCGCTCGTGGTCGCCACGAGCACCGCGAGCGCGGGGGTCGAGACCGACCACGGCGGCTGCTGTCGGCGCAGCTCGGCGACGACCTCGCCGTCGCCCACGACGTAGCCGGCGCGGATGCCGGGCAGGCCCCAGAGCTTCGTGAGGCTGCGGAGCACCACCAGGCCAGGCATCGGCACGCCGGTCAGGCTCGCGCGCTCGCCGGGCACGGCGTCCATGAAGGCCTCGTCGACCACGACGACCCGGCCGGGCCGCAGCAGCCGGCGCAGGTCGGTCACGGGGTGCAGGACCGAGGTGGGGTTGGTCGGGTTGCCGACGATCACGAGGTCCGCCTCGTCGGGCACGGCCTCGGGGTCGAGCCGGAAGCCGTCCTCGGGGCGCGTGACGACGCGGTGCACGGCGTGACCGGCCGCCGTCAGGGCGACCTCGGGCTCGGTGAACTGCGGGTGCACCACGACGGGGTGACGCCACGGGCGGGCCCGCGCGACGAGGGTGAACGCCTCGGCGGCTCCCGAGGTCGCCAGGACCTCGGCGGGCGAGCGGCCATGGCGCCGGGCCACGGCCTTCTCGGCGGCGCGCGGATCGGGATAGCCGCCGACGCGCGCCATCGCGTCGGTCAGGGCGTGCGTGAGCCAGGCGGGCTGGGGCTCGTCGGTCACGTTGACCGCGAGGTCGACCAGACCGTCGTCGAGCTCGGCGTCGCCGTGCCACCCGAGGCCCGGCCCACCCGGGCGCTCGACCGGCGGGGTGTGCTCGGTGACGACCGCGGTGCTCGCGACGCGGGCCGCGCCCGCCGCCACGGGGGAGGCCGCCGCGGCGCCGGCCAGGCGCTGGGCGAGGTGCGGAGCCCCGGCCCAGTGCGTGTGCAGGTAGGACGCGTGCAGCGTGGGGCTCGCGAAGCCGATCGACGCCCCGCGGTCGATCCACGCGGGCACCTCGCCGTGCACGGGCTCGACGTGCGTGCGGTGGAACTCGTGGGCCGTGACCCGCTCGCCCGCGCGGGTCAGCAGGGTGTCCTGGCCGGCGATGCCGGTGCGGTACGCGAGCGTGAGGCGTGGCGACATGACCGCCTCGGCGTCGAGGGCGCCGATCATCGGCACGTCGTCGACGCTGCGGCACAGGTAGAGCAGGCCGGCGCACTCGGCCACGGTGGGCACGCCGTCGGCCACGGCCTGGCGCAGCTGCTCGCGCAGGGCCGTGTTGCCCGTGAGCCCGGCGGCGTGCACCTCGGGGAACCCGCCCCCGAGGTACAGCGCGCGGGTGCCGGCGGGCAGCTCGGTCGCGGTGAGCGGGTCGAAGACCTCGACCCGGCAGCCCGCGGCCTCGAGCAGCTCGGTCGTCTCGGCGTAGGTGAACGTGAAGGCGCGGCCCCCGGCCACCGCGACGACGGGGGCGCCCTCGACGGGCGTCACGTGGTCGGCGGGGTCCCAGGCGGCGGTGTCGAGGTCGGGGGCGGAGCGGGCGATCTCGACGACCGTGTCGAGGTCGATCCGCTCGGCGACCTGGGCCGCGAGCCGGTCGAGCGCCTGGGCGGCCTCGTCCCGCTCCTGCGCGGGGACCAGGCCGAGGTGCCGTGACGGGGCCACGATGCCGTCGTCGCGCGACAGCACGCCGAGCACCGGCAGGCCGAGCGGCTCGATCGACCGGCGGACCTCGTCGGCGTGCCGCGGCGACCCGGACTTGTTGAGGATCACGCCGGCGAGGCGCACGGCGGGGTCGAAGCTCGCGATGCCGTGGACGAGCGCGCCGATCGTGCGCGAGGCCGACGAGATGTCGACCACCAGCACGACGGGGCTGCGGGTCGCGGCGGCGACGTGGGCGGTGGAGGCGAATCCGTCGCCGCCGATCTGCCCGTCGTAGAGCCCCATGACGCCCTCGATCACGGCGACGTCCGCCATCGCGGCGGGGGTGCCGGGCCGTGGGCGGCGATCGAGCCGCGCGCCGTGCTTGAGCAGCGGTGCCAGGCGCTCCTCGCCGACGAGGTGGGGGTCGAGGTTGCGGCCGGGCCGTCCGGTCGCCAGCGAGTGGTAGCCGGGGTCGATGTAGTCGGGTCCGACCTTGTGCCCGCTCACGACGTGACCTGCCGCCGCGAGGGCCGCCATGAGCCCCGTGGCCACGGTGGTCTTCCCGTGCCCCGAGGCAGGAGCCGCCACCACAAACCTCGGCAGGCGGTGGGAGACCGAACCACTGTCCGTCACCCCATCGAGGTGGCTGGCTCCATCGGGGTGGCGGTCAGTGGATCCAGAGCCGTGAGCCAGCCGCCGAGCTGACGACGTCACCACTCGATCCCCCTCTGGCCCTTCTGGCCACGGTCGAAGGGGTGCTTCTCGTGCTGCATCTCGGTCACGAGATCGGCGATCTCGCGCAGGGCGGGGTGGGCGCGGCGGCCCGTGATCATGACGTGCTGGTGGCCGGGGCGGTCACGGAGCGTCTCGACGACGTCGTCGGCGTCGACCCAGCCGCGCTCCATCAGGTACGTGAACTCGTCGAGCACGTAGAGCGTGTGGCGCTCGTCGGCGAGGCGGCGCTTGACCTCGCCCCAGCCCTCGGCGGCCTCGGCAGCGTGGTCGGTGTCGGTGCCCTGCTTGCGCGACCACGACCAGCCGGAGCCCATCTTGTGCCACTCGACGGGGCCGCCCTCACCGGTCTGAGCGTGCAGCTCGCCGAGCCGCTCGAGCACGGTCTGCTCGCCGATGCGCCACTTGGCCGACTTCACGAACTGGAACACGCCGATGTCCCAGCCCTGGTTCCAGCCGCGCAGGGCCAGTCCGAACGCCGACGTGGACTTGCCCTTGCCGTCGCCGGTGTTGACCATCAGCAGCGGCCGGTTGCGACGCTGCTTGGTCGTCAGCCCGTCGTCGGGGACGATCAGTGGCTCGCCCTGGGGCATCAGGCCACCTCCGTCCGTACGACGCTCGTCAGGGCGTCGGCCGTGACGTCGCCGAGCGGGAGGTAGCTCGCCGCCATGACCTCGGCGAGCTGGCGCGCGAGGCCCAGGCTCATCCGGCCCGTCTCGCAGTCGACGACGACGGTCTCGACGCCCGAGAGCAGCGACGCGGCGCGCTGCGAGCGCGGGACGGCGTCGGGACCGTGGGTCGCGCGGCCGTCGGTCACCAGCACCAGCAGGGGACGACGGCGCGGGTCCCGCACCCGCTCGATGCGCAGCGTCTCGACGACCTGGAGCAGCCCCTCGGCCAGCGGGGTGCGGCCGCCGGCGGGGAGGTCGTCGAGGCGGCGGGCCGCGATGTCGATCGACCCGGTGGGCGGCAGCGCGAGCTCGGCCTCGCCGCCGCGGAACGTCACCAGGCCCACCTTGTCGCGGCGCTGGTACGCGTCGAGCAGGAGCGAGAGGATCGCGGTCTTGACCTGCTCCATGCGCCGGCGTGCGGCCATCGAGCCGGACGCGTCGACGCAGAACAGCACGAGGTTCGACTCGCGGCCCTCGGTCACCGCGACCCGCAGGTCGGACGGCTCGAGCCGCACGGTGTTCGCTTCTGGCCGCCCGTGGCCCGGCACCCCCGCCGTGCCGTCTGGCCGCCCGTGGCCCGGCACCCCCGCCGTGCGGCGGGTCGCCTGGTGGGGTGCCGCGGCCCACAGGGTCTGCGGCAGGTCGAGGCGGCCGCCGGAACCCTCCGCGCGCCGGGCGCCGACCCGGCGACCGTTCGAGGTCAGGGCACGCGAGCGCCGACCGGCTTCACCCGCGCCGAGGCCGTCGACCGTGAACAGGCGGGCCCGCGACGGCTCGCCGGCCTGGGCGGTCGTCGTCGTGCCCGAGCCTGATCCAGTGGGCTCGCCGTCGGCGTCGCCGCCCGGGGGAGGCGTCGGGGCTCCACGGTCCTCGGCCTCGCCAGTGGCGTCGCCGGGGCCGTCGTCGCTGCCGCCGTCGGGTCCCGCGGGCGGACCGTCGCCCCCGTCGTCATCCCCGTCGCCACCCCCGTCGCCATCGGGATCAGGATCCGGCTCGTCGTCTGGCCCCTGCGGCTCCTCGTCGTCGCCCAGCAGGTCGTCGAGCTGCTGCTGGTCGATGCCCGGGGCGTCGAACGGATTGCGCCGGCGGCGGTGCGGCAGTGCGAGTCGAGCCGCCACACGGATGTCCTCGGTCGTGACGTGCGTGCGGCCCTGCCATGCGGCATGGGCGACGGCCGCGCGCGCCGTGACGATGTCGGCCCGCATGCCGTCGACGTCGAACGCGGCGCAGATCTCGGCGATGCGCACGAGGTCGTCGTCGGTCAGGAGCACCTGCTCGAGCAGCTCCTGCGCGGCCGAGAGACGCTCGCGCAGAGCAGTCTCCTCGGCGGCGAATCGCTGCGTGAAGGTCTCCGGTGCGGCGTCGAAGGCGAGCCGGCGGCGGGTCACCTCGGCGCGCAGCTGCGGGTCGCGGGGCGCGGCGACGTCGACCGTCAGGCCGAAGCGGTCGAGCAGCTGCGGGCGCAGCTCGCCCTCCTCGGGATTCATCGTGCCGATCAGCACGAACCGGGCCGCGTGCTCGACCGAGACGCCGTCGCGCTCCACGGTGCTGCGGCCCATCGCCGCGGCGTCCAGCAGGAGGTCGACCAGGTGGTCGTGCAGCAGGTTGACCTCGTCGACGTAGAGGATCCCGCGGTGCGCCTTGGCCAGCAGGCCGGGCTCGTACTCCGTGACGCCCTCGCTGAGCGCCTTCTGCAGGTGCAGCGAGCCGAGCACGCGGTCCTCGGAGGCGCCGACGGGCAGCTCGACGAGACGCACGGGCCGGGTCTCGATCTCGGGCTCGGGGCCGAACGGTCCGTCGGGCGACCGCGGGTCGGCAGTGCGCGGATCGGACGAGAACCGGTCGCCCGCCACGACGTCGATCGGGGGCAGCACGCCGGCGAGCGCGCGCACCATGGTCGACTTCGCGGTGCCCTTCTCGCCGCGCACGAGGACGCCGCCGATCGAGGGCGAGATCGTCGCGAGGACGAGCGCCAGGGCCATGTCGTCGGATCCGACGACGGCCGTGAAGGGGTACTGACGTGGCATGTAGGGCTCCCGCACTCTTGCCAGGCGCTGTGCGCCATGGGGCGGCCCGAGGCCGGTCTCCGGACTTCCCGGATCCAGGTCCGGGTCACCGTAGCGGGCCCTGTGCCGGATTCTCACCGGCTTCCCGATTCTCCCCACGCGTGGGGCACCTCGGGCCGTTCTGTTCGGGCTCAGGCTAGCGCGTGGGGTCGGCACCGCTAGCCTCGCGCCCATGGCTGAGACCCTGAGGCGCGGCGACGTGCACCTCGTCGGTGTCGGTGCCGACGGCTGGGAGGGGCTCGCCGAACCCCTGCGCGCGCTGGTCGCGCAGGCCGAGGTCGTCGTGGGCGGCGAGCGTCACCTCGCGATGCTGCCGCCGCACGTGACGGCGGAGCGCGTCGTCTGGCCGTCGCCGATGCGCGCCGCGCTGCCCGGGCTCGTCGCGTCGTGGTCCGACCGTCGTGTCGTGGTGCTGGCGTCGGGCGATCCGTTCGTCGCGGGCATCGGCACGACGCTGCGGGACTTCGTGCCGCCGGAACGTCTCGTGGTGCACCCAGCGGTCTCGTCCGAGTCGCTCGCGCGGGCTCGGATGGGGTGGCCCGCGGAGAGCGTCACGGTCCTGCGTGACCACGCCCAGCTGCCGCGCCACCTCGCCGCAGGGCAGCGGCTGCTCGTGCTGAGTCGTGACGAGCACGTGCCGGCCGAGGTCGTGTCGCTGCTCGTGGACGCCGGGCTCGGCGCGAGTCGGGTCACGGCCCTCGCGCACCTCGGCGGCGCGGACGAGTCGGTCGCGAGCTCGACCGCCCAGACCTGGAAGCACGCGGTGCCGTCGCTGCACGTGCTGGCGGTCGAGGTCGTCGCCGACCGCCCGACGTCGTTCCTCGGCTGGGTCGCCGGCTTGCCGGACGACGCCTTCGAGCACGACGGTCAGCTCACCAAGCGCGACCTGCGGGCTTCGGCGCTCGCGCGGCTCGCGCCGGTCCCCGGGGCCGTGCTGTGGGACGTGGGCGCGGGGGCCGGGTCGGTCGGCATCGAGTGGATGCGGGCGCATCCGACCTGCCGCACGGTGGCCGTGGAGTCGCACCCGGAGCGCGCCGCCCGCATCGCCCGGAACGCGGCTCGGCTGGGCGTGCCCGGGCTGCAGGTCGTCGAGGGTCGCGCACCGGATGCGCTGGCGGACCTGCCCGACCCCGATGCGGTGTTCGTCGGCGGGGGTGCCACCGGCGAGGGCGTGCTCGACACGGCGTGGGCCCGGCTGGGTCCCGGGGGCCGGCTCGTCGTGCACGCCGTGACGCTCGAGACCGAACGGGTCGTGGTGGACTGGGCAAGCCGCGTGGGCGGGGAGCTGACCCGCCTCGCCGTCGAGACGGCACGGCCGATCGGCACGTTCACCGGCTGGGAGCCCGCGCGCGCCGTCGTGCAGTGGGCCGTGACGAAGGAAGAGACACCGTGACGATCCACTTCGTGGGGGCCGGCCCCGGCGCCGCGGACCTGCTGACCCTGCGCGCCGCGGCGATGCTGGGGGCCGCCGACGTCGTGGTCTACGCCGGCACGTACCTCGACGCCGAGGTGCTCGGCCACTGTCGCGAGGGCGTCCGGCTCGTCGACACCCAGGACCTCGACCTCGACCGGATCACGGCCGAGCTCGTCGGCGCGCACGAGGCCGGTCTGGACGTCGTGCGGCTGTGCTCGGGCGATCCGTCGCTCTACTCGGCGGTGCACGAGCAGGGGCGCCGCCTGGACGCGCACGGCGTGCCGTGGGACGTCACCCCGGGCGTGCCCGCCTACGCGGCCGCTGCGGCGACCGTCGCGGCCGAGCTCACGGTGCCCGAGCTCGTGCAGTCGGTCGTGCTCACGCGCACGCAGGCGCGGTCGACCGCGATGCCGGTGGGGGAGTCGCTCGCGGCGTTCGCCGCCACGGGCGCCACGCTGTGCCTGCACCTGGCGATCACCCGGACCCGGGCCCTCGCGACCGAGCTGGCCGAGCACTACGGGGCCGACTGCCCCGTGGTCGTCGTGGCACACGCGTCGCGTCCTGACCGGCTCGTGCTGCGCGGCACGCTCGGCGACATCGCCGATCAGGTGGAGGCCGCGGGTCTGCGCCAGGCCGCCGTGATCCTGGTGGGCCGTGCCCTCGCCGAGGACGTCCGCGCCGGCGAGTCCTACCTCTACGCCCCCACCCGCGACCGCTCCCTCAAGTCCCGCTGACCCCGAACCCTCCGCAGTTCGAGACCTCCGCTGGTCGAGTTGGTCCGAGGAA
>NZ_JAGLCD010000004.1 GCF_023146395.1 Aeromicrobium sp.
TGTCGCCGGTGCAGGCCAGGTAGGAGAGGAGCTGGGGTCCGATGGGTCCGAATCCGGCGAGCTCGGCCGGCTCACCCACGGGTTGGGCGGTGCCGGGGTGGGCGGTCATGGCCTCATGCAAGGTCTCGACCCCCACGATCACGCTCAGTTGGGGGCGGATGCCCTTGCTGCTGGGAAGGCCCGCTTCGAGGACCGAGGACAGGAGCCGGTCGAGACCGGCGACACGACGTTCGGCACTCGTGCGGTCGTCATTGGCCTGGGTGGGGATCGACAACGAGTCGAGGACGGCCTTCAGCTTCGCCCCGGTCTCAGTCTTCAGGAACCCCGTCAGGTGCCAGCCCTCAGGCACGGCGGACAGTTGGAGGTCTTCTTTGGCCATGCCGTTGATCCACGCCTCATCCAACGCCTCGGGATAGACCGCGTCGCGCAGAGCCCTCACGACCCGGCGCAGCTGCACGGGTTCGTGGGTCGTCGCCACGGCGAGAAGCCACGGTTCAGCATCAGTCACGATCTCGTGGCCGATGTGCTTGAGCCCGAAGGTGAAGAGCTTGACGTGGTCCAGGCGGATGGCGCCTTCCACGGCCGCCTCGGCCACGGCGGGCAGCTCCCGCATCGTGTGGTCCGCGGCGATCAGGGACCGCGTGGTGCGGGCGTCCAAACGGAGGTGATCCCGCGCCCAGGCGGTGACGGTCGAGGCGCCATCCAGTTCGTGGTCGGCGGTGCGTTCCAGCTCGGCCAGGTGGTGGGCCTTGGCGGCGTCGAGGGCGTCTTGGGCGGTCTGGATCGCGACCAGGGCGGATCGGTGGTCGGTGCTGGTGACGGCGTGCGCGGCGGTACGGAGTGCGTGCACCGTGGGCCCCGAAACCATGATTCGAGTGTAGTCGAACAGATGTTCGAATAGCAAGGGTCCGCCGCCACTTTTTGCTGGGGTTGCAGGTTTTTCTGACAGGCGGGCCGGTCAGATGGTGGCGGGCGTCGGGGACCTTCTTCTGGTCATTGCTGCTTGTCGGTGGTGACGGTTCGCGGCAACCTGGCGGGGTCTCGCTCCCCCTAGGACTTCGTCCTGGGAGGTACCCCCACGGCCGCTCGCAGAGCTCGCGAGCCACTCGACCAGCGGGAGGTGGGCGGCGAGCCGCAACCACGTTTGTGGTCCGTGCTGCTTGTCCGTCACGAAGGCGCGGGGTCAGCTGTCCGGGTCTCGATACTGGTCCTCGTCCCTCGGACCAACTCGACCAGCGGGTGGGGTGGTGACGGTTCGCGGCCAGCCGCGGGGGTCTCGATACGGCCGCTCGTTCCTCGCGAGCCACTCGACCGGCGGGAGGGGGCCACTCGACCAGCAGGGGACCGCCACCCCGGGCTGTGGTGTTCAGGTGCTGGTCATCTGCGCGACCTATCGTGCTGGGCATGTCCGTGGGTCCGGAGACGCTGGCGCGACGTCTGGGGTTCGCCGACGCCGTCGTGATCGGCATGGGCGCGATGCTGGGCGCCGGGATCTTCGCGGTGCTCGGCCCCGCCTCCCAGGCGGCGGGCACCGGACTGCTCCTCGCGCTCGTCCTGGCCGCTGGCGTGGCGTACCTCAACGCCACGGCCTCCGCCCAGCTCGCGGCGGCGCACCCCACCTCGGGCGGCACCTACGTGTTCGGGCGGGAGTGCCTCGGCCCGTGGTGGGGATTCGCCGCGGGCTGGTCGTTCGTGATCGGCAAGACCGCCTCGTGCGCCGCCATGGCGCTGGTGTTCGCGGCCTACGCCGTGCCCGGCCCGGAGTGGGTCCAGCGGCTCGTGGCCGCCGGCGCGGTCGTCGCGCTGGCCGCCCTCAACTACCGCGGCGTGACCAAGACCGTCGCACTGACCAAGGTCCTGCTCGCGCTCACCCTGCTGGCCCTGGTCGTCGTGGTCGTCGCGCTCGCCACGGGAGAGGCGGGGGAGGCGGGCAGCGGGACGTCCCTGGACGGTTGGGACTTCCTGGGTGAGGGGGGCCTGCTCGGCACGCTGCAGGCTGCGGGCCTGCTGTTCTTCGCCTTCGCCGGGTACGCGCGGCTGGCCACGCTGGGCGAGGAGGTCGTCGAGCCGCGTCGCACGATCCCGCGGGCGATCGTCACGGCGCTGACGCTGACGATCGGCGTGTACCTCGTCGTCGCCGTCGCGGCCCTGCTCGCTGCGGGTCCGGACCGGCTCGCCGGGTCGTCCGCGCCGCTGGTCGCGGCGCTCGACGCCGTCGGGCAGGGCTCGTGGGCCCCGGTGGTCGGGGCCGGTGCGGCGGTCGCGGCGCTCGGGGCTCTGTTGTCGCTCATGGCCGGCATCGGTCGCACGGCGCTCGCGATGGGCCGGGGCGGCGACCTCCCGGGCTGGCTCGCCGCGGTGCACCCCACGCACCGGTCGCCACACCATGCCGAGGTCGCGCTCGCGGTCGTCGTGGCCGCGCTGGTGCTCGCGGTCGACCTGCGGGACGCGATCGGGTTCTCGTCGTTCGGGGTGCTGCTGTACTACGCGATCGCCAACGCGAGTGCGTTCACCCAGCCTGCGAGCGAGCGTCGGTGGCCGCGGTGGTCCAACGTCCTGGGCGCGCTCAGCTGCGTCGTCCTCGCGGCCACCCTGCCCGGCAGTGCCGTCGCGGCGGGCGCGGCGGTGCTCGCGGTGGGGCTGCTGGGCCGAGCCGTCGCGCTGCGCGGGCGCGCCAGAGGCGTGCGCTGAGTCACGGACCGGTACGCTCCGGAACTCGGTGCGACGCTCGTCCGTTGCACACGCTGACCCCCCGCCGAACGAGCAGGAGCCATGAGCAGCGAGTCGAGCTCTCGACCAGACGTCTGTCCGAGTACCGAGCCGGGTCGGGGTGATGACCGGTGCTGACGCTCCTCTCACTCCTGCTCGGCATCCTCGTGGTCCTCGCGATCACCGCTGCCACGGGCTACTTCGTGGCGCAGGAGTTCGCCTACATGGCGGTCGACCGCTCGAGCCTGCAGGCCGCGGCGGCGCAGGGCGACGCCACGGCGGCGCGCGCCCTCGACGTCACGCGGCGGACGTCCTTCATGCTCTCGGGCGCGCAGCTCGGCATCACGGTCACGGCCCTGCTGGTGGGCTACGTCGCCGAGCCGCTGATCGGCGAGTCGGTGGGCGAGATGCTCGGTGGCGTGGGGGTGCCCACGGCCGTCGGGATCGCGATCGGCACGGTGCTCGCGCTGGTGATGTCGACCCTCGTGCAGATGATCTTCGGCGAGCTGTTCCCCAAGAACCTGGCGATCGCGCGGCCCGAGCCGCTGGCCCGCTGGCTGTCGCGGTCCACGGTCCTCTACCTGGCGCTCTTCGGCTGGCTCATCTGGATCTTCGACCAGTCGTCGAACCTGCTGCTGCGGGCCCTGCGGATCGAGCCCGTGCACGACGTCGAGCACTCGGCCACGGCGCGCGACCTCGAGCACATCGTCGCGGAGTCGCGCGAGAGCGGCGACCTGCCGCGTGAGCTGTCGATCGTGCTGGACCGGATCCTGGACTTCCCGCGCCAGGACGTCGAGCACGCCATGATCCCGCGGGCACGGGTCGGTGCGGTCGAGGCCCGCGACACGGTCGGCGACGTGCGCACCGCGATGGCGTCCGGACACTCGCGCTACCCCGTGCTCGACGAGGAGCGGGTCGTGGGCGTCATCCATCTCGACGACGTGCTGGCCGGCGCCGATCCGCAGGCCCTGGCCGAGGCCGTGATGCGCCCGGCGCTCGTGATCCCGACGCTCATGTCCCTGCCCGACGCGCTGGCCGAGCTCACGACGTCGCGCACCCAGATCGCGTGCGTCGTCGACGAGTACGGCGGCTTCGCGGGGGTGCTGACGCTGGAGGACCTGGCCGAGGAGCTCGTGGGGGAGATCACCGACGAGCACGACGCCGAGGCGCCCGCGGCCCAGGTCGAGGACGGCAGCTGGATCGTCCCGGGGGACGCCCACGTCGACGAGATCGAGCGCATGATCGGCCATGACCTGCCCGCGGGCGACTACGAGACGATCGCGGGCCTGGCCATCGCGGCGCACGGCGGTCTGCCCGAGGTGGCGGAGGTCGTCGCGGTCGAGCTGCCGCCAGACCCGGCCGACGTCGCGCTGCTGGACGTCGCTCCGGTGCGACACCTGGCGATCGAGGTCCAGGAGGTCGAGCACCACGTGCCGTCCCAGTTGCGGCTCGAGCTCACGACGGAGGACGACCGATGAGCGGGGGGTGGGTCGTCGCGATCGTGACGGTCGTCATCATCGCGCTGAGCGCGTTCTTCGTGGCGATCGAGTTCGCCCTGATCGCCGCCAAGCGCCACCGGCTGGAGGACGCCGCCGCCACGAGCCGGTCGGCGCGCGCGGCCCTGCGCTCGTCGTCGGAGCTGACCGTCATGCTGGCCGGCTCCCAGCTCGGCATCACGGTGTGCGCCCTCGCGCTCGGCGCCATCACGAAGCCGGCCGTGCACTACTGGCTGACCCCGATCTTCGAGGAGTGGGGCTGGGCGCTGTGGGTCGCGGATGCAGCGGGCTTCGCGCTCGCGCTGCTGATCGTGACCTTCCTGCACCTCGTGATCGGCGAGATGGCCCCCAAGTCGTGGGCCATCGCGCACCCCGAGCGCTCCGCCACGATGCTCGCGATCCCCATGCGGGGCTACATGTGGCTCACGCGGCCGCTGCTGCGCGGCCTCAACGAGGCGGCCAACTGGTGCCTGCGCCGGGTCGGCGTCGAGCCGTCCGACCAGGTGGGGGAGGGACGCGACCCAGGCGCCCTCCGCCAGCTCGTCGAGCACTCGGCCGAGACGGGCTCGCTCGAGGAGGGCTACTCCTCCCAGCTGGCCCTCGCCCTGGACCTGGAGACCATGACGATCCGCGATCTCGTGGCACCGGGCTCACCGCCCACGGCCGTGCCGCTCGGGTCGACCGTGGCCGAGGTGCAGGACGCCACCTTGAGCTCGGGTCACCTGCGGATCCTCGTGGGCGACGCAGATGCGATCGAGGGTGTCGTGCACGTGCGCGACACCTTGACCGCGCCCGCCGACGGTGACCTGGTCGCGCTGACCCGTCCCGTGCTGCACCTGGAGGCCTCCACCGTGGTGCACGCGGCGCTGGCCACGATGCGCGAGACCCGGCAGCACCTCGTGGTCGTCACCGAGGGCGACGACCCGGTCGGGGTCGTGACGCTCGCCGACATCCTCCAGCGGCTGTTCCCGGTGGTCCGCTGAGGCGTCCTGCCCCGTTCAGGCCGGCAGGGTCCACACCGGGCCCTCGACCGCGAGCCGCCAGCGGTCGCCGACGGCGGGCGGCCGTCCGGAGGCGCGGGCCAGGACGAGGCGTCCGCTGGCCAGGCGACCCCGGACGATCGAGCTGTGGCCGTGGAACTCGACCGACTCGACGACCACGTCGGCCCCCTGGCTCGACTCGACCAGCTGCTCGGGCCGGATCAGCACCTGGGAGCCCGGCGCACCGACCGTGGTGCTCACGACCCCGAGCTCGGTCGTGAGCCGGCCGTCCTCACCGCCGTCCGCGGGCAGGATCGTCGCGTCTCCCACGAAACCGGCGACCCACGCCGTCGCGGGGCGGTGGTAGACGTCCTGCGGGGTGGCCTGCTGCACCACGACGCCGTCGTGCATCACGGCGACCTCGTCCGCCAGGGCCAGGGCCTCGCCCTGGTCGTGGGTCACGAGCAGGGCCGTGACGCCCTCGGCACGGATCAGGTCCCGGACGTCGCGGCGCAGCTCCTCGCGCAGGTGCGCGTCGAGGGCCGAGAACGGCTCGTCCAGCGTGACGACATCCGGGCCGGGGGCCAGCGCCCGGGCCACCGCGACGCGCTGCTGCTGACCGCCGGACAGCTCGTCGGGGAATCGGTCGCCGTGTCCGGCGAGCCCGACCAGCTCGAGCATCGCGGCGGCGCGCGGTCCGCGCCGCTCGGTCCGGGGCAGTCCGTAGGCGATGTTCTCCAGGGCCGTCAGGTGTGGGAACAGAGCGCCCTCCTGCGGGACCACGGCGACGCGCCGGCGTTCCGGTGGCACGCGGCGCCGGCCGTCGTCGACCACGCGGCCGTCGACCACGACGCTGCCGGCGTCCGCGGCATGGAACCCGGCGAGCACCCGCAGCAGGGTCGTCTTGCCGCAGCCGCTGGGGCCGAGAACCGCGGTCAGCGAACCGCGGGGCAGGCTCAGGTCGACCCCGCGGAGCACCTCGGTGTCTCCGAACCCGGCGCGCACGTCGCGCACCTCCACCTCGACGCTCATCGGGTCCTCTCCCACGCCGAGGGTCGCGACAACCAGAAGGCCGGGAGCACCGCGACGACCACGAGGGCCAGGGCGTACGGGGCGGCGGCGCCGTACGCGGCCGCCGTGGTGCGCGACCAGATCTCGGTGGCCAGGGTGTCGAACCCCGTGGGACGCAGCAGCTGGGTCGCGGGCAGCTCCTTCATCGCGGTCAGCGTCACGAGCAGGGTCGCCGCGGCGAGACCGGGGGAGGAGAGGCGCCACGTCGTGGAGGCCGAGGCGGCGATCGGCCCGCGGCCCAGGGAGCGGGCCACCTGCGGCAGCGTCGGCGGCACGAGTCCCACCGAGCCGCGCACCGCGGCGATCGCCTGGGGCAGGAACAGCACGACGTACGCGAACACCAGGATCGCGAGGCTCTGGTACAGGTCGGGCACGACCCGCAACGACAGGTAGACCAGCGACAGGGCCACCACGATGCCGGGCAGGGCGTGGCCGGTGTAGCCACCGGTCTCGACCAGGGCCACGGCAGGTCCCCGGTGGCGGGCGGCCAGGACGCCGATCGGCAGGGCGAGCAGGAGCGCGGCGAGGGCCGCGACGGCTGAGACGAGGGCGGTGTTGGCGGTCGCGGTGAGGAGCTCGGAGCGGTCCAGTGCGCGCGAGGTGCCGGTGAGCAGTCGTTGGGCGAGGGCGGCGATCGGGACGGCGACCCCGATCGCGGCCGGCAGGAGCAGGAAGGCGGCGGCCGGCAGCGTCCAGGCGCCGGCCTCGCGGCGTTCCGGAGCGCGCCGCACGCCCGAGCCACTGCGCCAGCGCTGCCCGCGTCCGCGCGCGAACCGTTCCGCGGCCACGACGACCACGGCGATCACGACCAGCACGATCGCGAGGACGACGGCCGAGTCGCGACCGATGAAGGAGCCGTACTGGCGCGAGATCGCGAACGTGAAGACCTCGAACCGGAAGATCGAGACGGCGCCGTAGTCCGAGAGCACGTACAGGGCGACGAGCAACGATCCCGCGGCCGCCGCGGGTGCGACCTGCGGCAGGACGGTCGTGGCCCAGGCCACCGCCGGTGAGCGACCGAGCGAGCGGGCGACCTCGGTCGGAGCGGAGTCGGCCGATCGCAGGGACGCCAGGACGGGCAGCGTCACGTACGGGACGCTGACGGCCGACAGCACGAGCCACGACGGCGCGAACCCGCTCCACCCCGGCACCGTCGCGAGCCAGCCGGTCGCCGCGACGTACGAGGGGGCGGCCAGCGGAAGCGCGACGGCGACCATCCAGAGCCGTCCGCCCGGCAGGCGCAGGCGCACCAGCATCCAGGCGCTGGCCGTCCCGACCGCGAGGCACGTGAGACACACCGCGGCGGTCAGCAGCAGGCTGCGCCCCATCAGGGCCGTCGTCTGGGTGCGGGTCAGCGTCGCCACGACGTCGGCGCGGTCGACCTGCAGGCCGCGCACGGCCAGGTAGACCAACGGGATGCTCGCCACGACGGCCGCCACCGCCCCTGCGGTGAGCAGGAGCGGTGGCGGCCGGAGGCGCGACCCGGTCAGCTGAGACCGGCTTCCTGGATCATCGCGATCGTCGTGGCCAGGTCGGCGAGATCGGACAGGTCGATGTCGGGACCCTGCAGGTCGTCCAGGGCGGGCAGCCCGGCCGGGGCGGCGACGCTCGGGACGAGCGGGTACTCGTAGGTCTCGTCGACGAAGTACTGCTGACCCGCCTCGGAGACGAGGTAGGCCACGAACGCCTCGGCGTCGGGGTGGTCCGAGAGGATCCCGGCGCCGGTGACGTTGACGAGGGCCCCCGGGTCGCCGGCGTCGGCGAACTTCAGCTGGGCGCGCATGTTCTCGGCGCCGACCTCGTCCGCGAGCTGGAACCAGTAGTAGTGATTGATCAGACCGATGCCGAGCGTGCCGTCGTTCACGGCGGCCAACGTGAGTCCGTTCTTCTCGTACGACTGGACGTCGTTCGCGGCGATGCCCTCGAGCCACGCGCGAGCGGCGTCATCGCCCTCGGCGACGCGGAAGCCGGTCACGAACGCCTGGAAGCTGGCGTTGCCGGGCGGGAAGCCGACCTGGCCCTCCCACTGCGGCTCGGTGAACGACGCGACGGTCCCGGGCACCTCGTCGGCGGAGTAGGTCTGGCTGTCGTAGGCGATGACCCGGGCGCGGCCCGTCACGCCGACCCAGGTGTCGTCGGTCGAGGTGTACTGCGGCAGCACGGCGCCGGTGATCTCGGCGGGCAGGTCCTGGAGCATGCCCTCGGCCGAGACGGCTCCGAGCGCTCCGGCGTCCTGGGACAGGAACACGTCGGCCGGCGTCGCGTCGCCTTCCTCGAGCAGGGTCGCCGCGAGCTCGGGGGAGTCGCCGTAGCGAGCCTCGACCTCGATGCCGGTCTCCTCGGTGAACTGCTCGATGAGGGGCTTGACGAGCTCCTCGTCGCGCCCCACGTACACGACGAGCGGCTCGTCGTCCCCGGCCGCGTCGTCGCTGTCGCCACCCGATCCGCAGGCGCTCAGGACGAGCAGGCTCGTGGCGACGACGACCAGGGGGCGCAGGCGCAGGGGACGGTGTCGCTGGGGGGTCCGCATGGGGCTTCCTTCGAACGGCTAAAGTGGTCAACAACCAAGGAGAGGCTAAGTTCACCTGCGGGTGACGAGCACTCCCCAATCTGAGGGGGTCCCGCCGTGACGACGCAGGTCCTGGTCGACGTGCAGCAGGTGCTGGTGGTCGACGACCACCGGGTGTTCACCGATCTGCTGCTGCTCGCCCTGGACGCCGATCCCGGCTTTTCCTGCGTGGCTCCGGCCGACTCGGTGGCGCGGGGCCGCCAGATCGTGGCAGCCCAGGATTTCGACGTCGCCGTGATCGACGTCCAGCTCGGCGACGGCGACGGGTTCGTGCTCGCCGAGGAGATCCTCGCCACACGGCCCGAGGTCCGTGTCGTGATGCTGACGGCCTATCCGCGGCCCGACCTGGTCCGGCGGGCTGTGTCGATCGGCGCCAGCGGGCTCCTGGCCAAGGACGGTTCGCTCGCCGATCTCGTCGAGGGGCTGCGGAGCGCCTCCCCGGCGCACCCGGTGCTGGTCGAGCTCCCCGGCCCCGACCACGACCTCACGGCGCGCGAGCTCGAGGTCCTGTCGATGCTGGCCGGCGCGGCCGACGTGCGAGCCATCGCGCGCACCCTGGGCATCAGCCCGCACACGACGCGCGACCACGTGAAGTCCGTGCTGGCCAAGCTCGGCGCGTCCTCCCAGCTGGACGCCGTCGTCGAGGCGGCCCGGCGAGGGATCGTCACGATCGGTCGCGGGTGAGCGACCGGCTGGACCGCCCGCTTCGGTGGGTGCTGGTGCGCCACCTCGGCGGTCTGGCGGTGATCCTGCTGGTCGTGGGCGTGCTGGCTGTCGCGCTGGCCGACCGGATCGCGACGCGGGAGGCGGCCCGGCACGCCGAGCGCGACACCCGCACCCTCGCCGCGGAGTACGTCGTGCCCCTCACGATCAGCGACCTCCACGAGGGCGGCGACGAGCTGCGCCGCGAGCTGGACGCGACGTTCGCCGCGCGCATCGGCCGCGACGAGATCCGTGGCGTCACGATCTGGGAGTCGGTCGGCGGCTCCCGGGCCCGGGCCGTCTACTCGGTCCGGAACGAGCTGCGGGGGAGCACGTTCGACCTCGGACGGTCTGCCGAGCTGTTCGGCACCGAGGAGGCCATCGCCCACCGGGTGGGCCCGGGGGACTACCCCGGAGATCCGTATCCCGAGGGCACGTTCGAGGCCTATGTCGGCTTCCGTGACGGGACGGGGGCGTCGTACGTGTTCGAGGCCTACCTGCCGACTCCGGCGATGGCCCCCTCCCGGGCGGAGCTGCTCACGAGCTGGCTGCCGCTCGTGCTGGGGTCGCTCGTCGTGCTGGGTCTGACCACGGCCGGGCTCTCGGCCCGGCTGGCCCGCCGGGTCGCCACGGTCGAGGCGGAGCGCCGCGAGCTGATCGGCTCGGCCCTGCGCGCCGGTGAGCTCGAGCGGCGCCGGCTCGCGCAGCGCCTGCACGACGGCGTGCTGCAGGACCTCTCCGGGGCCGGCCTCGCCCTCGACAGCGTCGGTGCCGGCCTCGACGAGCCGCGGCGTGCCGTGCTGGACCAGGTCGCCGGACTCCTGCGCCGCGACGTCGGTCAGCTCCGCTCCATCGGCGACGACCTGTTCCCGGTCGAGGCGGACGCCGATCTCGGGTCGGTCGTGCGCGAGGCGGCGTCCGAGGTGCCTCGGGGGAACGTCGACGTCGAGGTCGACATCGGCCACACGGAGCTCCTCGACGAGCGCCGCGCCGCGGCGGTGCGCGACGTCGTGCGCGAGGCGGTGCGCAACGCCGTCCGGCACGCGAACGCCGGTACCGTGCGGGTCGTGACCCGTGACGCAGACGGCGTGTGCGTCGTCGTCCAGGACGACGGCGTCGGGTTCGCCCGTCGTGAGGCCGAGCCCGGACACCTGGGTCTGCGCCTGATGGAGCACGTCGCGGACTCCGTCGGGGCGACCCTGGAGGTCGAGACCGGTCCGGGTGCCGGCACGACCGTGACCCTGACGCTGCCGCGGCGCTGACGCTCCGGCGGCGGTGGGCACCTGCCACGATGGGGGCATGACGGCCTACTGGATCAGCACCTACCTCGAGATCCACGACGAGGAGAAGCTGCGGGCGTACGCGACGCTCGCCGGCCCCGCCCTGCAGGAGGCCGGAGGCACCTTCCTGGCGCGCGGTCTGCCCGCGCAGACCTACGAGGCCGCGGTCCACCAGCGGACCGTGCTGATCCAGTTCGACTCGGTCGAGGCGGCCGTGGCCGCGCACGACGGCGCGCCGTACCAGGAGGCGCTCGCCGCCCTCGGCGACGGCGTGACCCGTGACCTCCGGATCGTGCCTGGCGTCTGACCCCGGGCCGCGGGGTAGGGTGCGGACATGACGCGTGCCGAGCTGCTCAACGCCTCGGTCCGCGGCCCCTCCGGCGCCCCCGTGGTCGTGTTCGTCCACGGCTTCGGCTGCGGTCAGCACATGTGGCGCCACGTCGCCCCCGCCTTCGAGGCCGACCACCGGGTCGTCCTGCTCGACCTGCCCGGATCGGGCGACGCCGACGAGGCCGGCTACGACCCTGACCGGCACGCCTCGCTGGAGGGCTATCGCGACGACCTGGCGGACCTGCTGCAGGAGCTGGGGCTGAGCTCGGTCGTGCTCGTGGGGCACTCGGTCGCCGCCATGATCGGCGTGCTGCTGCAGATCGAGCGCCCCGACCTCGTCGACCGCCTCGTCCTCGTCGCCCCGTCAGCGCGGTACGTCGACGTCGGCGACTACGTCGGTGGTCACTCCGAGCCCGACATCGACGAGCTGCTCGACCTGCTTAGCCGCAACCACCTCGGCTGGCAGGACCCGCTCTCCACGATGGTCGCCGGCAGCCCCGAGGGGCCCGCCAAGGACGAGCTCGAGCAGGCCTTCTGCCGCACGCGGCCCGAGTTCGCCGCACAGTTCGCGAACGTCACGTTCCGGGGCGACAACCGGGCCGACCTGCCGCACGTCACGGCGCCCACGCTCGTCCTGCAGTCGGCGCACGACGTCGTCGCGCCGGAGTCGGCCGGGCAGTTCGTGCGTGACGCGATCCCCGGCGCGCAGTACCGGCTCATCCAGACCCGGGGCCACGCCCCGCACCTGACCGCACCGGCCGACACCCTCGCGGCGATCCGCGACTTCCTCGCCGTCACGGCGGCGGTCGTATGAGCGACCACTTCGAGGCGGCACCCTGCGGCTACGTCCTGGTGGGCCAGGACGGCGTGATCCAGCGGGCGAACGCCGAGTTCCGCCGGCTCGTCGATCGCGAGCACGAGGAGCTCGTGGGGGCCGCGACCCTGGAGTCGCTGCTCTCGACCGGTGGGCGCATCTATGCCGAGACCCACCTGCGCCCGATGCTCCAGCACGACGGCTGGGTGCGGGAGGTCGCGCTGGATCTCGTGCGGCCCGACCACACCCGCGTCCCGGTGCTCTTCAACGCCGACACCATGACGGGGGAGGGGCCTGCGTTCCGCGCCGTCGTGGTGGAGACCCGCGAGCGCCACCGGTACGAGCAGGACCTGCGCGACGCGACCCAGCGCGCCGAGCGCTCCAGCCGCGAGGCGCGCGCCCTGGCCAACGCCCTCCAGCGCACCCTGATCCCGCCGGCGCCCCCGGAGGTCCCGTTCCTCCAGGTCGCGGCCGCCTACCGCCCGGCGGGCGACGGCAGCGTCGTCGGGGGCGACTTCTACGACGTCTTCCAGGTCGGTGCCGCCGACTGGTGGGTCGTCCTGGGCGATGTCAGCGGCAAGGGCATCGGCGCCGCCACGGTCACGTCCTTCGTGCGCCACACGGTGCGTGCCCTGGCCTTCGACCACCCCGATCCCGCAGAGCTGCTGCACGAGCTCGATCGCGCCCTGCACCTGGACAACACCGACCACTACTGCACGGTGGTCCTGGCCCGCCTGAGTCGGGTCGGTGCCGGCTGGACCATGTGCCTGGCGCTGGCCGGACATCCACCGGCCCTGGTGCGCAGCTCCGACGGACGCGTCAGCGAGCTCGGAATCCTCGGCACCCCCGTGGGCCTGATCGCGGACCCGTCGTTCACGACGGTGCGCCACGAGCTCCGCGACGAGACCATCACGTTCTACACCGACGGTGTGACCGAGGCGGGCGGCCGGGCCGCCCTGTTCGGCGAGGACCGGCTCCACGCGCTGCTGGCGAAGCTTCCACCCGATCCGGCGGTCGTGGTCGAGCAGCTCGCGCACCAGGCGGTCCAGCACCAGGGCGGCGTGGCCGTCGACGACATCGCCGTCATCTCCTTCGCCCCGTCGGACGACGCGAGCCCTCACTGAAGATGCGGTCGCCGGGCATCTGCACGACGCTGGGGGCATGAAGGTTCTGCGCCTCCTCGGCCCAGCGCCCAGCACGGCGGGCCGGCACCGGGCCCCGAGTCGACGGCGTTCGTCCGGTGACGAGCGGGCCGCGGGGCAGGTGCTCAGCGGTCGCTACGAGCTCGTCGCGCCGCTCGGTTCCGGTGGCATGGGCACGGTCCACCGGGCCCACGACCGTCTGCTCGACCGCCCGGTGGCGGTCAAGATCCTGCGCTCGAGCGTCCCGGACGCCCCGCAGCAGCGCCGACGCCTCGCGGCCGAGGCCACGATCGGCGCCTCGTTGCGCCATCCCGGCATCGCGCAGGTCTACGAGCACGCCGAGTTCCGCTCGGGGCTGGAGCCCACCCCGTACCTCGTGATGGAGCTCGTGGAGGGGGTGACCCTGGCGAGCGTGCTCGAGGAGCGCGGTCGGCTCGGGGCCGACGAGACGTTGGCGCTGGTGCGGGAGGTGGCCACGACGCTCGACCACCTGGCGCATCACGGCGTCGTGCACCGTGACCTGAAGCCCGCGAACATCATGCTGACCCCGGACCAGCGGGTCGTCCTGGTCGACCTCGGCATCGCCCTCGCCCCGTCCAGCACGGCCATGACGACGACCGGCGCGATGCTGGGCACGGCGGACTTCATCAGCCCGGAGCAGATCCTCGGGCGTTCGGCCACGCCGGCCAGCGACCTGTACGCCCTGGGCCTGGTCGCCCACCTGTGCGTGTCCGGTGCTCCCGTCTTCCGCCGCGAGACCACGATCGCCAGCGCCTACGCCCACGTCCACGAGCCGGTCACCCCGCTGCCGGACTCCGTCCCGCAGGCCCTGCGCGACCTCGTGACGGCGCTGTGTGCCAAGGACCCGGCCGATCGGCCGGCGAGCGCTGGGTCCGTGGCGTCGCTCGTCGAGCGGGTCGCGCCCACGGCGCGCCTGCCGCGCACCGCGTCGCTCGACGCGTCGCCGACCGTGCGCTCGTTCCCCGCGGCGGCCTGAGCCCCCGCGGTCGCCGCTCGCACTGCGGCCCGACCACGCCAGACCTACCGTGGAGCCGTGCCCTCGACGACCCCCGCCCTGTCCGTCCGACCAGCCCGAGCGCGTTGCCGCACGAGGGGCGCCGCATGAGCCGGCCGCAGGTGCTCGTGATGTTCGGTGCCACGGGCGATCTGTTCTCGCGCAAGCTGCTGCCCTCGCTCGTGCGCCTCCACGCGGCCGGCGAGCTGGACCAGATCCGTGTCGTCGGCACCGGGCGCCACGCGCCGGACGATCTGGAAGCCTGGCGGTCCGATCTGCGCGAGGCCGCCACCGACGCAGTCCCGGAAAGGGCTCGGGCCTCGGTGGACGCCGTGGTCGAGCAGATCTCGTTCGTCGTGTCCAGCGCCGACGACGGCGAGGACCTCGCCCGGGCGGTGGCGAGCGCGCAGGACGAGCTCGGGGACGGCGACCGGGTCCTGTACCTCTCGGTGCCCCCGACGGCGCTGGAGGACCTGCTCGGCATGATCGCGCGCACCGGACTCTCCGAGGGGGCTCGTCTCGTGATCGAGAAGCCCTACGGACTGGACGCCGCCTCGGGGCGTTCCCTCGATGCGGCCCTGCACGACGTGGTCGACGAGGAGTGCGTCTACCGGATCGACCACTTCCTCGGCTCGGCCGCGATCGACGAGCTCGCCGCGCTGCAGCCCGACGGCGTGCAGCAGGTGCAGGTCGACGTGCCCGAGACCCTCGGCCTCGAGGGACGGGCCGGCTTCTACGAGTCGACCGGATGCCTGCGCGACATGGTCGTCACCCATCTGGCCCAGCTCGTCGGGGTCGTCGCGGCGGACCGCTCGGCACAGGAGCCGTGGCGCGACGCGCGCGCCGCCGTGTTCGCGGCCATGGCGCCGCTGAGCCAGGAGGAGACCGTGCTGGGTCAGTACGACGGGTACCGCGACGAGGAGGACGTCGACGACGGGTCGACCGTCGAGACCTATGCCGCCACGATCTTCCGCGTGCGCGACGGAGCGTGGGCCGACATCCCGTTCGTCGTGCGCACCGGCAAGAACCTCGCCGTCGACCGGTCGGTCGTGACGGTCGTGACCGACGACGGGGCCGACCGGGTCATCGACATCGACGCCGCCGAGGAGGGCCAGGCCCTCGATCCCTATGCGCGGCTGCTGGCCGACGTCGCCGCGGGAGACCCGGCGCGCTTCGTGCGCGCCGACCACGCCGAGCAGCTGTGGCGCGTCGTCGGGCCCGTGCTCGACGACGACCGTCCCCCTGCGCCGTACGACCCGGGATCGTGGGGGCCCGACGAGGCCGACGACCTGCCCGGGGCTCCCGGATGGAGGTTGGCCCGTGGCTGACACCGACAACGAGATCGCCGCGCACGGCCTGATCGGCGATCTTCGCAGCGCCGCGGTGGTGGCCCAGGACGGTGCGGTCGTCTGGTTCTGCCCGGGACGGTTCGACGCGCCGAGCGTGTTCGCCAGCATCCTCGACGAGGAGCGCGGCGGCGCCTGGACCATGACGCCCGAGGAGCCGGTGCGACGGACCCAGCAGTTCTACCTGCCGGACACCGCGATTCTCGCCACTCGGTTCCTGACCGACGCCGGGGTCGTGGAGGTCCACGACTTCATGCCCATCGCGGGGCCCCACGATCCCGATCACCGCCAGCGCATCGTGCGGCGGGTGCAGGTCGTGCGTGGCTCGGCCACGGTGCGCACCCGCGTCGCGGTCCGCCCCGACTACGCCCGGGCCGAGGCTGCGGTGCGCCCGGTCGAGGGGGGACTCCTGATCGCCGGGGACGCGACACGCCTGGGTCTGAGCGCCACGGCAGACCTGGAGGTCGACGGCCACGACGTCGTCAGCACGTGCCACCTGGAGCTGGGCGACACGGCGCTCTACGTCCTGGAGGTGCTCGCCCCCGACGCCGAGCTGCGCCCGTGCGGCATCGACGACACCGCCGCCTTGTTCGACATGACGTCGCAGTTCTGGCGCGACTGGATCAGCCGTTCCACCTACCGGGGACGCTGGCGCGAGTCGGTCAACCGTTCGGCCATCACGCTCAAGCTCCTGACCCACGAGCCTTCCGGCGCGATCGTCGCAGCGGCGACGACGAGCCTGCCCGAGCAGATCGGTGGCGAGCGCAACTGGGACTATCGCTACGTCTGGATCCGCGACGCCGCCTTCAGCCTGTACGCGCTCCTGGCCCTGGGGTTCACCGACGAGGCGGCGTCGTTCATGCGCTGGCTCTCGGAGCGGCTCGGGGAGGACGCCGACGGGGGACTGGGGCCGTTGCGGGTCATGTACGACATCGACGGCTCGCCGCCGGAGACCGAGATCGAGCTCGACCACCTCGCCGGCTACCGCGGCTCCCGACCGGTGCGTGTCGGCAACGCCGCCGCCGGCCAGCTCCAGCTCGACATCTACGGCGAGATCATCGACTCGGTCTACCTCTTCGACAAGCACGGCACGGGCATCAGTCACGACGCGTGGGCCGACGTGAGCCGGGTCGCCGACTGGGTGGCCGAGAACTGGGACCGCCCCGACGCCGGCATGTGGGAGATCCGCGGCGACGTGCGCGAGCACACGACCTCGCGGCTGATGTGCTGGGTCGCGCTGGAGCGCACGATCCGGATCGCGCGCAAACGGGGGCTGCCCGGTGACCTCGTGCGGTGGTCGAGCGTCCGCGACGAGATCTACGAGCGCATCCATGCCGAGTCCTGGAACGGCACGGCCTTCACGCAGGAGGCGAACGGCACGGCGCTCGATGCGGGGGTGCTGCTGATGCCGCTCGTGAAGTTCATCTCGCCGGTCGATCCGCGGTTCCTATCCACGCTGCAGGCGATCGAGGACCGTCTCGTGACCGACAGCCTGGTGCTGCGCTACAACTCCGACGAGTCACCCGACGGCATCGCCGGCGACGAGGGCACGTTCACGCTCTGCTCGTTCTGGTACGTCGAGGCGCTGACCCGCTCGGGCCGGCTCCGTGACGCTGAGATCGCCTTCGAGAAGATGCAGACCTACGCCAACCACGTGGGACTGTTCGCCGAGCAGATCGGGGCGACGGGGGAGCAGCTGGGCAACTTCCCGCAGGCGTTCACCCACCTGTCGATGATCAGCGCGGCGATCAACCTGGACCGCGCGCTGGGGTGAGGCGTCGCGGGTCCGACCGTTTCAGCGTGCGGCTGCTGGGTACGGGCGCCAGGGTGGGTCCCACGGGGGACTCATCGCTGACGTCGCGACACGATCGGATCGAGCATGACGGACACCCGCCCGACGGCTGAGAGCTCCGCCGACGAGCGCGTGCTCAACGACCGCTACCGGCTGCTGGAGCCGATCGGCAGCGGCGGCATGGGCACGGTGCACCGCGCTCGGGACCTGCGGCTGGGCCGCGAGGTGGCGGTCAAGCTGCTGCGCACCAGCGCCGAGGGCGACGCCGATCATCGCCGCCGCCTCGAGGCCGAGGCCACGATCGCGGCCTCCCTGCGCCATCCCTCGATCGCCCAGGTCTTCGACCACGCCGAGGACCAGGCCTCCCCGGACCGCACCCCGTTCGTCGTGATGGAGCTGGTCGAGGGCGTCACGCTCGCCCAGCTGCTGCGTGAGCGCGGAGCGCTGCCGTGGGACCAGACGCTCGCGGTCGTGAAGGGGGTCGCCGCGGCCCTGTCGCACCTCGAGGCGCACGGCGTGGTCCACCGTGACCTGAAGCCGGCCAACATCATGCTCACGACGGACTCGCGGGTCGTGCTCGTGGACTTCGGCGTCGCGCGGGCGCAGGAGAGCGCGGCGCTCACGTCGACCGGGGTCATGCTCGGCACGGTCGAGTACCTGAGCCCGGAGCAGATCGGCGGCGCCTCGGCCACGGCGGCGTCGGACCTCTATGCCCTGGGCCTCGTGGCGCACGGCTGCCTGACCGGGTCCTCGCCCTATCGGCGGTCCTCGGCCATCGCGACGGCCTGGGCCCAGGTCAACGACGAGCTCCCGCGGCTGTCGGAGTCCGTGCCGCCGGCCGTGCGGTCCCTGGTGACGGCCCTGGCGTCGAAGGAGCCGGCCGGACGCCCGGTCGACGCCGACACGGTCGTGCGCACGATCGACGCCCTGGGCCTGACGCTCGACCTGCCGCGTGTGGGGGAGGCCGACGTAGCGTCGACCCCGGCGCCTGTGTCTGCGTCGCTCGACCGTGCGCCCACCCGCGCGGTCACGATCGGTGCCCCGGTCAGGCCCCGTCGCTCGCGCTGGCTCGCCGCCGGATCGCTCACCGCCGTCGCCCTCGTGGCGGCACTGCTGCTGACCGGCGAAGGCGGATCGCCCTCAGTGGCCGATCCACCGGCCACCTCGGACTCGACCGACACCGCCGAGACGGCGGAGACGACCGCCCCCGAGCCGACTGATCCCGTGCCGACTGATCCCGTGCCGACCCCCGTCGAGTCGGTGCCCACTCCCGTGGTGGCCACGCAGGCTCCGAGCACCCAGCCCGCTCCCGCCAACGCCGGCGCGAGCCGAAACACCAACGGCAACGGCAACGGCAACGCCAACGCCAACGCCAACGGGAACGCGGGCGGCAAGGCCCGTTAGCGAGCCGGCCGGCTCAGCGGGTCTGGTCCTCCAGGAGGCTGATGAACTCATCGGCCATGTCGAGCTGCCGGGCCAGCCGTGCGCGCCGCTCGTGCGCGTCGGCATGGATCTCGCCGAGGTGGGCGCGGGCCGCCTCGCGGTCCGAGGAGTCCGACGTGGCCGAGCGGAGCACCGCGAGGTCGGCCATGACGGCCTTCATCTCGTCGAGGCTGAAGCCGAGGGGCTTCATGCGCCGGATCACGAGGATCTTCTCGACGTCGTCCTCGGTGTAGAGGCGAAATCCGCCCTCGGTGCGGCCGGACGGCGTGAGGAGGCCGACCTCCTCCCAGTGCCGCAGGCTGCGCAGGGAGAGCTCGGTCCGCGCGGCGACCTCACCGATGTGCATCGTGACCATGCTCTCGCTCGTCATGGTCAGAACCTACCCTGACGTAAGGGTAGGGTTCCACGGTGACCACCACGAACCACCCGTCCGAGAACCCGGCTCCCTCCGTGCGTGCCGCCCTGCGCTCGCCGACCCTGCTGCGCACCGAGGTCCTCGCCGGCCTCGTCGTGGCCCTGGCACTGATTCCCGAGGCGATCTCGTTCTCGATCATCGCCGGCGTCGATCCTCAGGTGGGCCTGTTCGCGTCCTTCACGATGGCGGTGGCGATCTCGTTCCTGGGCGGGCGGCCGGCCATGATCTCCGCGGCCACCGGCGCCATCGCGCTCGTGGTCGCGCCGGTCATGCGCGAGCACGGGTACGACTACCTCATCGCCACGGTCCTGCTGGGCGGGGTGATCCAGGTGCTGCTCGCCGTCGTGGGGGTCGCCAAGCTCATGCGCTTCATCCCCCGCTCGGTCATGGTCGGGTTCGTCAACGCGCTCGCGATCCTGATCTTCGGGGCCCAGCTCGACCACATGATCGACGTCCCGTGGTCGGTCTACGTCATGATCGCGGTCGGCATCGCCGTGATCGTCGCCTTCCCGCGCGTCAACCGGGTCGTGCCGGCCCCGCTCGTGGCGATCGTCGCGCTGACGGCGTTCACGCTCGTCGCGGCCGTCAACGTCCCGAACGTCGGTGACCAGGGAGACCTGCCCGACAGCCTGCCGACGTGGTTCCTCCCTGACGTGCCGCTCACGCTCGAGACGCTGCAGATCATCGCGCCCTACGCGCTCGCGATGGCGCTCGTCGGCATCCTGGAGTCGCTGCTCACCGCCAAGCTCGTCGACGACATCACCGACACGCACTCCGACAAGACCCGGGAGGCCTGGGGCCAGGGTGCCGCCAACGTCGTGACGGGCTTCTTCGGCGGCATGGGTGGCTGCGCCATGATCGGCCAGACCATGATCAACGTGAAGGTCTCCGGGGCACGCACCCGGATCTCGACCTTCCTCGCCGGGGTGTTCCTGCTCGTGCTGGTGGTCGGCTTCGGCGACGTCGTCGCGCTGATCCCGATGGCCGCCCTCGTCGCGGTCATGATCATGGTGTCGGTCGGCACGTTCGACTGGCACTCGGTGCGCCCCTCGACCCTGCGGCGCATGCCCAAGAGCGAGACCACCGTGATGCTCTCGACGGTGCTCGTGACCGTGCTGACCCACAACCTCGCGATCGGCGTCGGCGTCGGCGTGCTGGTGGCCATGACGCTGTTCGCCCGTCGCGTGGCCCACCTGACCGAGACGAACCGGCACCTCACGACCGATGGCGGCGGTCGCGAGATCGCCACCTACCACGTGACCGGCGAGCTGTTCTTCGCCTCGAGCAACGACCTGTACACCCAGTTCGACTACGCGGGTGATCCCGACCAGGTCGTGATCGACCTGTCGGACTCGCACGTGTGGGACGCCTCGACCGTCGCTTCCCTGGACGCCATCACGACCAAGTACGAGCGCAAGGGCAAGACCGTCACGATCACGGGGCTCGACGACGCGAGCGCCGAGCGGCACGGGCGACTCAGCGGCCGGCTGCCCAGCCACTGAGCAGCGAAGGTCAGCGGATGCGCCAGGCCCCGCGCTCGTACTGGGGCGGGCAGGGCGCGTCCTCGGGCGCGACGCCCAGCTCGTGGGCCGCGCGCAGCGGCCACGAGGGCTCACGGATCGCGGCACGGGCGAGCAGGACCGCGTCGGCCGCACCCGTGTCGAGCACCGTTTGCGCCTGCGCCGGCTCGGTGATCAGGCCGACGGCGGCGACGGGGAGGTCGGCACCGCGGCGGATCGTCTCGGCGAAGGGCACCTGGTAGCCGGGTCCGATCTCGATGCTCTGGTGCGCCACGGCCCCGCCGGAGGAGACGTCGACGAGGTCGACGCCGTGATCCTTCAGGATACCGGCCAGACGGGTCGACTGCTCGACGTCCCATCCGCCCTCGGCCCAGTCGGTGGCCGAGAGGCGCACGAACAGCGGCTTGTCGTCGGGCCAGACGGCTCGCACCGCGTCGACGACCTCGACCACGACCCGCGTGCGGTTCTCGAAGGATCCGCCGTACGCGTCGGTGCGGTGGTTCGCGAGCGGCGAGACGAACTCGTGCAGGAGGTAGCCGTGTGCCGCGTGGATCTCCACGACGTCGAACCCGGCCCGGTCGGCCCGCACGGCCGCGTCGGCGAACGCCTGCACGAGCTCGGTGATCTGGTCCGGGCTCATCGCGACGGGCTCGGCGTAGCCCTCGAACGCGACGGCGGACGGGGCGAGCGTGCGCCAGCCGCCCGCCGACTCCGGCACGGAACCGGTGCCGTCCGCGAAGGGTGCGTAGGTGCTGGCCTTGCGGCCCGCGTGGGCCAGCTGGA
Organism: Aeromicrobium sp.; assembly: GCF_023146395.1. Taxonomy (GTDB): domain Bacteria; phylum Actinomycetota; class Actinomycetes; order Propionibacteriales; family Nocardioidaceae; genus Aeromicrobium. The sequence goes on from NZ_JAGLCD010000004.1 coordinate 21,408, forward strand.
CCGAGGCGAGCGCTCCCTGCGACTGGACGAACGCGACGATGCGGGCCCAGGCGCCGGCCTGCTCGTCGTTCCAGAGACCCGCGTCCTCGGGGCTGATACGGCCCTCCGGCGTGACCGCGGCGGCCTCGGTCGTCACCAGGCCGAAGCCGCCGGTGGCGTGCCGGCCGAGGTTGACCAGGTGCCAGTCGGTCGGCACCCCGTCCCGCTTCGTCACGGAGTACTGGCACATCGGCGAGAGCCAGATGCGGTTGCGCGCGGTGCGCCCGCGCAGGGTCAGGGGCTCCAGGAGAGAGGTCACGTGAGTGGCAACCGGGGGAGGCCACCGCTCATTCCACGCCCGAAGCGCACCGGGCACGCCGTCCGACTACGTTGGCGAGATGCCTGCTCCCCGCGACGCCCAGCTCCCGCCCGCCTCCTCCGGCTGGATCCGCGTGCGTGGCGCGCGCGAGCACAATCTCCGCGACGTCGACGTCGACCTGCCGCGCGACTGCCTGGTGGCGTTCACCGGCGTGTCCGGCTCGGGGAAGTCGTCGCTCGCGTTCGGCACGATCTTCGCCGAGTCGCAGCGGCGCTACTTCGAGTCGGTCGCGCCCTACGCCCGCCGCCTGCTCGCCCAGGTCGGTGCACCCGCGATCGACGTGATCGACGGCCTGCCGCCGGCGGTCGCCCTGAAGCAGGCGCGCGGAGCGTCGAGTGCGCGCTCGACGCTGGGCACGTTGAGCTCGCTGTCGGACGTGCTGCGCCTGCTCTACAGCCGCGCCGGGACGTACCCGGCGGGAGCCGAGCACCTCCCGGCGTCGGCGTTCTCGCCGAACACCGCGGTGGGCGCGTGCCCCACGTGCCACGGCAGCGGCGTCGCCCGCAGCACCAGCGAGGCCCTGCTCGTGCCCGATCCCACGCTGTCGATCGACGAGGGCGCGATCGGGGTCTGGGCCAGCCGGGCGTGGGTCGGCCAGAACGTGCGCCGCATGGTGACCAAGCTCGGCATCGACATCCACGCCCCGTGGCACACCCTGCCGCAGGCGGACCGCGACTGGCTGCTGTTCACCGACGAGACGCCGCGCATGCTGCTGCAGGGCAACAAGCAGGGCGAACAGAGCGCGTATCACGGCCACTGGACCTCGGCCGAGGCGTACCTGATGCGTAACCTCGCCAAGACGCAGTCGGCGTCGCAGCGCGAGAAGCTCGAGGCGTTCATCGCCGACGGGCCGTGTCCGACCTGTCGCGGCAAGCGGCTGCGTCCGGCCGCGCTCGCCGTGACGTTCGCCGGCATCGACATCGCCGAGATGGCCGCGATGCCGCTCGCATCGGTCTGCTCGCTGCTCGACGAGGGGCTCGAGGAGCAGGCGCGCGGCACCGATCGTCACGGCGCCGCGGCAGCCACGGCGGCGCGATCGCTCGTGGCCGACTTCCGGGCCCGCGTGGAGGCGATCATCTCGCTGGGTCTGGGCTACCTGTCGATGGACCGCTCCAGCACGGCGCTGTCGGCCGGCGAGCTGCAGCGCGTGCGGCTGGCCGGACAGCTGCGCGCCGGGCTCTTCGGGGTGCTCTACGTGCTCGACGAGCCGTCGGCCGGCCTGCATCCGGCCGACTCCGAGGCCCTGTACGCCGCGCTGCGCGAGCTCGTGGCCACGGGCAACTCGCTGTTCGTGGTCGAGCACGACCTGTCGATCGCGCGCAACGCCGACTGGGTCGTCGACGTCGGTCCGGGCGCGGGCGTGCTCGGCGGGCGCGTCGTGCACAGCGGGCCGCCCGCGTCGCTGGAGAGCGTCGCCGAGTCCGCGACGGGCGAGTTCATGTTCGGGCGCGACGAGACACCTGCCCTCGTGGCGCGCGAGCCCGACGGCTGGCTCGCCTTCGACGGCCTGGCGACCAACAACCTGCAGGACGTGAGCCTGCGGGTGCCGCTCGGCGTCATGACCGCCATCACCGGGGTCTCCGGCGCGGGCAAGTCGTCGCTGCTCACGGCAGTCGCCGACCGGCTCGAGGCCGAGGGCGAGCGCCGGGTCGTCGCGATCGACCAGCGGCCGATCGGACGATCGCCGCGCTCGAACCTGGCCACCTACACGGGGCTGTTCGACGCGGTCCGCCGGCTGTTCGCCGCGACCCCGGAGGCGAAGGAGCGGGGATGGTCTGCCGGCCGGTTCTCCTTCAACGTGGCCGAGGGACGCTGCCCCACGTGCGAGGGGGAGGGGTTCATCGCGATCGAGCTCGTGTTCCTGCCCACGAGCTACTCAAGCTGTCCGACCTGCCACGGATCGCGCTACAACCCCGAGACGCTCCAGGTGCGGTACGCCGGCCGCGACATCGGCGAGGTCCTCGCCATGACGACCCACGAGGCGGCGGAGTTCTTCGCCGACGTGCCGGCCGTGCACCGCTCGCTCACGACGCTGCTCGACGTCGGGCTCGGCTACCTGACGCTGGGGCAGCCGGCCACGGAGCTGTCCGGCGGCGAGGCCCAGCGCATCAAGCTCGCGACCGAGCTGCAGCGTCCGCAGCGCGACGGCACGGTGTTCGTCCTCGACGAGCCGACGGGCGGTCTGCACCCCGTCAACGTGCGTGACCTCGTGCGAGTGCTCGGCCGGCTCGTCGACTCCGGTGCGACCGTCGTGGTCGTGGAGCACGACATGCGGGTCGTCGCGGCGGCCGACTGGGTCGTCGAGCTGGGCCCAGGGGGCGGTGACCGCGGTGGCACGATCGTCGCCCAGGACACCCCGGCCGCGTTGCTGGAGCTCGAGGCCAGCATCACCGCGCCGTACCTGCGACGCTCCCTCACACCGTGACCCGACGGACGCCGTGACCCGGCGGCTACCGTGGACGACGTGAGCAAATCCACCCAGACACTCCTGGTCCTGGGGGCGAGCGGCGACATGGTCTCGCGGCTGCTCCTGCCCGCCGTCGGTCAGCTGCTCGACCAGCAGTCCGAGCGGCGCCTGCTCGTCGTCGGCACCGGGATGGAGGAGCTCTCCCACGACGACTGGCTGAAGCGGGTGCGGGCGTCGTTCGCCACCGTCGACGCCTCGGGGCCCGCGGTCGAGGACGTGCTCGCCCGCACGAGCTACCACCGCGCCGATGTCACCGACACCGACCAGCTGCGTGACCTGATCGGCCGCTGCGAGGGCACCCCCGCGATCTACTTCGCCCTCCCACCGGCCGTCACGGCCCGGGTGTGCACGGCACTCGCCGACCTGGATCTGCCGGACGGGATCCAGCTGGCGCTGGAGAAGCCGTTCGGGGTCGACCCGCAGAGCGCCGAGGCGCTCAACGCGCAGCTCGCGGATCTCGTCTCCGAGGCGCAGGTGCACCGCGTCGACCACTTCCTGGGGCGTTCGACCGTGCTCAACCTGCTCGGGCTGCGGTTCGCGAACCGCATCTTCGAGCCGCTGTGGAACCGCGACCACATCGCCAGCGTCGACATCGTCTACGACGAGGTGCTCGGGCTCGAGGGCCGCGCGGGGTACTACGACCACGCCGGCGCCCTGGTCGACATGATCCAGAGCCACCTGCTGCAGGTCATGGCCGTCGTGGCGATGGAACCGCCGTCGACCCTCGGCGAGGCCGACATCCGGGGGGCCAAGGCGGCCGTCCTGCGCGCCACGCGGGTCGCGCAGGGTTCGCCCGAGCAGTCGAGCCGCCGCGCCCGGTACACCGCGGGCGAGGTCGACGGCCGCAGCCTGCCGGCCTACGTCGACGAGCCCGGTGTCGACCCCACCCACCAGACCGAGACGCTCGCCGAGGTCACGTTCGAGATCGACAGCTGGCGATGGGCCGGTGTCCCGTTCACGCTTCGCTCCGGCAAGGCCCTGGGCGCCCGTCGCCGCGAGATCGCGATCACCTTCCGCCCGGTGCCGCACCTGCCGGTCGGCCTCACGGGCACCGCCGAGCCCACGGTGCTGCGCATCTACCTCGCCCCTGACCAGCTGAGTCTCGAGCTGACCATCAACGGTGAGGGCGATCCGTACGACCTGAGTCGCACGGTGCTCGGCGCCACGTTCGGGGAGGGCCGGCTGTCGGCCTACGGCGAGGTCTTGGAGGGGATCCTCGACCGCGACCCGGCGCTGGCGGTGCGCGGCGACACCGCCGTGCAGTGCTGGACGGTCGTCGAGCCGGTGGTGCAGGCGTGGCGCGACGACCGCGTGCCGCTCGAGGAGTATCCCGCCGGCACGTCGGGTCCGGACCGATGGCCCGCCTTGTCGCTGCCGGCGTCCTAGTCTGAGCCCGTGAGTCCAGGCCCCGCGATCGTCCTCGTCGCTCCCGACCATCCCGAGGAGATGCGTGCGGGCCTGGCCCGCTACGTGCACGAGTACGACGTGCGGGTCACGGGCTCGTGCCACGCGGCCCTGGCGACGACGCACGAGATCGTCCAGGCGGGCGGCACGGTCGCGATGGTCGTGTCGGAGTCGCGGCTGCCCGACGCCGAGGTGCTGCACTGCTTCGCGAAGCTGCGCGAGAAGGTGCCCACGGCGCGCCGGGTCGTCGCGGCGCACTGGGAGCGCTTCCTGGACGACGCCCCCGACCTGAGGTCGGCCATGGCGCGCGGGGAGTTCGACGCCTACCTGCTGATGCCGCGCGGCACGCGCGACGAGGAGTTCCACCACGCGATCACCGAGATCCTGTCCGACTGGGGCTCGACTGTGCCGGACCCGGAGGTTGTCTCGGTCAAGATCATCTCGCCGGTCCGTGACGCGCTGACGCTCTCGATCCGCGACTTCCTCGACCGCATGGGCATGCCCAACCGCATCTGGGAGCCCGACAGCGACGCGGGCCGGCACGTGCTCGAGCGGTGGGAAGGGGAGCCGGTCTTCCCGCTGGTGTTCGGCGGGAACGGGCTCGTCACGCACGCCACCTCGGTGCGCGACGTCGCGCGCTCGGTCTACGGCGCCCCGACCGAGATCGACGTCGACCGCGTCGTCGACGTCGCGATCGTGGGCGGCGGCCCCGCGGGCCTGGCGGCGGCGGTCTACGCCGCCTCCGAAGGACTCTCGGCGATCATCCTCGAGGCCGAGGCGATCGGTGGCCAGGCGGGCACGAGCTCGATGATCCGCAACTATCTCGGCTTCCCGCGGGGCATCTCCGGCATGCGGCTCGCCCAGCGGGCCCGCAACCAGGCCCTCCGCTTCGGCGCCCGCTTCTTCACGGGGCAGGTCGTCGAGCAGATGCGGGTCGGTCCGCCCGGGCAGCCGCACGTGCTCTGCACCGAGTCGGGCGAGGTCCGGGCCCGGGCCGTCGTGATCTCCAGCGGCGTGGCCTACCGCAAGCTGCGTGTGGAATCCCTGGACGCGCTCACGGGCGCCGGCGTGCACTACGGGGCGGCGATGTCGGCCGCGCGGGAGATGGAGGGCCAGGACGTCTACGTCGTCGGCGGCGGCAACTCCGCGGGTCAGGCTGCGGTGCACCTGGCGCGCTTCGCCCGGTCGGTCACGATCGTCGTCCGCCGCGACGACCTCGCCGCGACGATGTCGTCGTACCTGATCGCCGAGATCGAGCTCAACCGTCGCATCACGGTCCGCCCCTCGGCCCGCGTCGTCGACGGCGGCGGTGAGGCGCGTCTGGAGTGGCTCGAGCTCGAGGACGTGCACACCTCCGCCCGCGAGCGGGTCGACGCGGGTGGCCTCTTCCTGCTGCTGGGCGCCGAGCCGCACGGTGACTGGATCCCGCCCGAGGTCGTGCGCGACGACAGCGGGTTCGTCGTCACGGGTCGCGACGTGCCCAAGCACCACTGGAGGGACGGGCTTCCGCCGGAGAATCTCGCGACGTCCGTGCCCGGTGTCTACGCCGCCGGTGACGTGCGGTCCGGGTCCATGAAGCGGGTCGCGTCGGCCAGTGGCGAGGGCGCCTCGGTCGTGCCGCTCGTGCACGCCTACCTGGCGGCGGGCGAGCGCGCCGGCTGAGTCACGCCGGTTCGGGCGCGGCGCCTCTCCCACCGCCCGACCGCGACCATGACGAGCCCCGCGAGCGCCCACCCGGCGATCAGATCGATCACGTAGTGCTCGGCGTAGTACACCAGCGCGAAGCCCATCGTGGCCGGGTAGAGCAGGGTCAGCCACCGCCAGGGCGACTGGAGGCGGGCGATGAGCCAGAACGCGACGAGCGCGGCGATCCCGCAGTGCAGCGACGGCATCGCCGCCACGGGGTTGCCGACCGAGGCGAGCACGACGTGGAAGCCGTCGAGGCCGATGACCTCCCAGCCGCGACCGGTCAGCCGGGGCAGGGCCTCGCCGATGTAGCGCTCCTTCGAGGCCAGCCAGGGCGGCGCCATGGGGTAGAGGATGTAGATGACCAGGCCCGCCACGTTGATCGTCAGGTAGCGCGTGAGCCAGGCGGCCCAGGCGGCGCGGTCGCGGATCCACAGCACGAACGCGAGTCCGAGGCCGAGCACGAAGTGGCTGAAGTAGACCGTGGTCAGCACGACGTCGTACCAGCGGGGCTCGGTGCTGCGCAGGCACGGGTCGCCGCAGAGCCGGTCCTGCAGCACCTCGGTGGGCAGGTGACCGCCGAACATCCAGCGGTCGACCTCGATCGGCATGGTCCAGTGCACGGGCATGCCGATGAGCTCGTCGGAGAGGCCGCGGCTGTAGAGGTAGAGGATGAGCACCGCGAACGCCGGCCACCAGTCGCGCACGAACCGGGTGTGCTCCGACCACGGGGCGCCCGCGTACCAGGCGATCGCGGCGAGCCAGAGCCACACGAACATCTGGAACGGGTCCGACGGCAGGCCGACCACCACGATCCAGACCCCGAGGGCCAGGGCGTAGACGCTCATCGCGAGGGCACGGATCGGCATCAGCAGTCCTCCGTCACGGGCGGACGGTCGAGGTCGTCGCGCAGCCACACGACGTGGCCGCACGGGGCGGCCACCGGGCGGTAGGCGTCGTCGACGGCGTCCTTCAGGGCGCTGGCGTCGACCGCCCACGTGTCGAAGTCGGACCACTCCACGACCCAGGCGGGTGCGTCGGGCCCGCGCAGCACCTCGACCAGGTCGGTCAGCTCCGGGTCGCGCACGCGGATCGGCAGGCTCCAGAGGTCCTCGTACGGGGAGTCCATCCCGGCCGCGAGCAGCACGTTGGGCTGTCCGTACGCCACGACCATCGTGTCGCCGGGCTGGCTGGCCGCCCGCACGGCCAGGCCGAGGTCCTCGGCCTCGGACTCGTGCTGGCCACCGGTCACGAACGCGTACGACAGCGTGGTCACCAGGGCGATGCCGAGAGCGCCCGCGCCGATCCACCGGACCCAGGGCACCACGGCCACCGCGACCAGTCCGGCACCCAGAGCCACTGCAGGCACGAGCTGGATCAGGTAGTGCGCCCAGTAGCTGCCGCCCAGCAGGGCCACGGCGCTCGACGCGACGACCGTGACGGCGGTGGCCACGACGACGGGGTCACGGCGGCGCCGGGCGGCCACCACGAGGATCGCCAGGCTCAGCAGCGCCAGACCGCTCACGGCCCACGTGCTGACCAGGGTCACGAGCCGTTGGTCGGTGGCCGACGAGGCCGAGCTGCCGATGACCTGGCCCGCGTCGAAGCGGAACACCACGACGGCCTGGAACAGGGCACCGGCTCCGGTGCCCCGGGCCGCGGCGCTCAGCACGAGCACGGCGGTGGTGGCCAGCGCGGCCACGACGCCGCCGGCGACCAGCAGCGCCGCGCGACGCCGCTCGGTGGGCTGGCACAGCGCCAGCACGGCGGCCGCCACGACGGCGAACACGAACGGGTCGATCGTGGACTGCTTGATGCCGAACGCGGCAGTGGCGAGCGCCCCCGAGGCCAGGGCCCACGGCAGCGTGCGGCCCTGGGGCCGCAGCGCCAGCACCGTGCACAGGATCGAGGTGGCCACGAACGGTGCGGCCAGGATCTCCCCGTTGACGCGCACCGTGCCGAGCCACGGGGACGCGCAGAACACCGCCGCCGCGCTCGCGGCCCACGGCGCGGCCCGAGGTCCCGCCACGACGGCCACCGCGGCGCCCACGGCGACGACCGTGACGCCGGCCGCCAGGCAGCCCAGGAGGCGCAGCGTCGTCAGGTCGCCGGCAGCGTCGAAGATCCACAGCAGCAGCGGAGGGCGATCGACCCAGTAGTCGCCGTAGAGCGAGGAGCCGGTGCCCCACGACCGGGCGACGATGAGGAAGCCGGCCTCGTCGTTGCCGGCCGGCGCGCCGAGGAACGGCAGCCGCAGCCCGATCGTCGCGAGGGCCAGACCGACCACGGCCAGGAGCGGGGTGCGGTGCTCCAGGCGCATGCGCGGTCCCCTTGTTCTCGGCGGCGGACCACGCCTCCGGGCAGGGCTGCGCCCGGCGGTCAGGACCGTGACAGCACCTTAACGGCCAGGTGAAGGCCAGGTGGCCGGGCTACATCTCCTCGTGCGTGTCGGGGTCGCCCCCGAAGAGTCGCCCGTCAGGGCGGCCCAGGGCCGTGATGGCGGCCATCTCGTCGGGGGAGAGCTCGAAGCCGAAGACGCCGATGTTCTCGCGCTGGCGCTGCGGGGTGGCCGACTTGGGGACCGGCAGGGCGCCGAGCTGCACGTGCCAGCGCAGGATGACCTGGCCCGGCGTGACGCCGTGGGCCTGCGCCGCCGCGACGACCGGCGGCTCGTCGAACGGCGCCTGCCGCTTGCCCATCGGGCTCCAGGACTCGGTGACGATGCCGCGGGCCGCGTTGACCGCGCGCATGTGCTCCTGCGGGAAGTAGGGGTGCAGCTCGATCTGGTTGACCGCGGGGGTCACGCCGGTGGCGGCGATGACGGCGTCGAGGTGCTCCTCGGTGAAGTTGGAGACGCCGATCGAGCGCACGAGTCCCTGCTGCTGCAGGTCGACCAGGGCCTGCCACGCCTCGACGTACTTCCCGACGCTCGGGTTGGGCCAGTGGATCAGGTGCAGGTCGAGGTGGTCCAGGCCGAGGCGCTGCAGCGACTCCCGGGTCGATGTCATGGCGTCGTCGTGGCCGTGGTGCCGGCCGGGGATCTTGCTCGTGACGCGCACCTGGTCACGCGGCAGGCCCGAGCGGCGGATCGCCTCGCCCACGGCCTCCTCGTTGCCGTAGTTCACCGCGGTGTCGAGCAGGCGGTAGCCCACCTCGAGGGCCGAGACCATGGCGTCGACGCCCGCGGCGTCGTCGAGGGAGTACGTGCCGAGGCCGATGGCCGGCAGGGTGGCGCCGTCGTTGAGCTGCAGGGTGTTGGCGATCGTCATGGCACCCACGGTAGGAGGGAGGGCGTGACGGTGCTCAGCCGGCGAGGAGGTCGTCGTCGGTGACGTGAGCGAGCCGGTGCGCGAGGTGGGTCGCGACGGGGTCGGGTCGGTACGGCGCGAGTCGGTGCCGGTTGGTGGGCGTGGTCTCGATCTGGTGGAGTCGGTGGAGGACGTCGTCGATCACGCCGTGGCCCTTGCGGGAGTGGTCGCCGCGGCAGTGGGGGTCGAGGTTCTCGCCCGACGTGGGTCCGTCGGGCCAGGGTTCTCGGTGGTCGAGGTCGCAGTGGGCGGCTGGTCTGACGCATCCGCGGGCGGCGCAGACGCCGTCGCGCAGGATGATGGCGCGCCGCAGGATGTCGGGGGGTTGGTAGCCGATGTAGTGGTGGGCGAGGGTGTTGCCGGTGAGGGGGTCGATCAGCAGCTGGTGCCAGAAGGCGTCGCCGTCGACGGCGGCGTCGAGGAGCCACTCGGTGGGGACTTCCCAGGTGCCGTCGACGGCTTCGGCGTGGCCGGGACTGGCGCCGGCGGCGACCGCGGCGTCGAGGGTGACGGCGACGTCGATCGCGAGGCCTCGGGTGCGGGCGTCCTGGGACTGGGGGTGGTGGAGGGTCCAGTCGGTGAGCAGGTCGGCCTCGAGCTGGGGCTGGGTGCGGTCGTCGCCGGCCGCGCGGGCGGCCTTGGCGGCCGTGCGCAGCCTCGTGGCGATCGCGGCGGCTTCGTGGGCGGGGAGGTAGGCGTTGAGCCAGGCCATGGCGTCGTCGCCCTGGACGACCTGGACGTGGCGGTTCTCGCGTTCGGTGTTGGCGCGCTCGATCGCCAGGTCGGCCTCGACGCGGGTCACGAACCGTCGGAGCCACTGCCGTAGCTCGGTCAGGGTGTGGGTGGCGGCGTAGGAGACGACCTGGGTGTCGAGGCGGTCGTGGGACTCGGGGCGTTCGAGGCGGCGTACGGTCAGGGAGATCTCGCGGACCCGTGCGGCGTCCAGGACGCCGCGCTGGAACATCAGCCACACCCGTGGTGTGTGGCAGCGGACGGCGTCTGCGGCGGCGATGCGGTCGAGCACCTGCCCCTCGGAGAGGTTGAGGTGCAGGCCGATCTCGACGGCGATGGCGGAGCGTTCGACGAGCTTGCGCATGGGTGTGGTGTCGGCGGCGTTGATGCGGTCGATCTCGTGGTCGCGGTAGTCCAGGATCGCCCGCCACTCGCACGCCTCGGCCCGCGCCCGGTCACGGGCGATGCCGCTGAGGTCGATCAGACCGGTCGGGTTCTCGGACATGGCTCCATCACACACGCCCCCACCGACACGACCACCCAGCCGCGCACTCGCCTGGGGAAAACCTGCCGCGCCGTCAGCGGCCGCCGGGAAGCAGCAGCACGAAGCAGGTCGTGGCGGACGTCTCGTCGAGACTCAGGTGACCGCCCGTGCCGGTGGCGAGCTCGGTGGCAGCCGGCAGGCCCAGCCGGGAGGGCGCCCGGGCGTCGGTGCTGTCGCCGCGACCGAAGACCTCGCTGCCGAACGTGCGTGCTCCCTCGTCGCCGACGCGGACCTCGACGTTGCTGCCCGCCTCGCGGGCCGACACGGTGATGGTGCCGGTGCCGTGCTGGCAGGCGTTCTCGATCAGGACGTCGAGCACCTGCGCGACCGGTTCGGTGGCGATCGTGGCACGCACCGGCCCGGGGGCCGTCACGACGACGGTGCGTCCCCGCGCGGCGGCGCGCCGCCGCCAGCGCTCGACCGTGTCGGCCACGAAGGCGGTGAGGTCGAGCTCGATCTGGCCGTCGTGGCGCAGGCGAAGGGCCAGGTCCAGCAGGTCGTCGATCGAGGCCGTGAGCCGGTCCAGCTCGTCGATCGAGCGCCGCACCTGCGCGGCGACCTCGGGAGAGGTCTCGGGCCAGTAGGTCAGGTCCTCGAGCTCGAGGCGGAGGGCCGTGATGGGCGTGCGCAGCTGGTGGGAGGCGGTGACGGCGAGCTCGCGCTCGCGGCGGACCAGCTCGTCGAGCCGTGTGGCCGAGGTGCGCAGCGCCTCGCTGATCGCCTGCGCCTCGGGCACCCCGCCTCGCGGCAGGTCGAGGTCGAACGTGCCGCGTCCCAGCTCCTCGGCCGCGACCGCGAGCCGGTCGAAGGGCCGGCTCATGCGTCCGATCACGACGTAGCCGATCGCGCACGCGACGGCCGCGAGCAGCACGCCGAGCACGATCAGCGGCACGAGGGCTCGCTCGACCTCGGCGGTCACGACCGAGCGGTCGCGGGTGACGGTGAGCGTGCCCTGGCCGTCGGTGCGTCGGGTCTCGACGAAGGAGGCGTCCGGATCGTCGTCGTACTGCCCGGCCTCGACCGTCGTGCCGTCGAGGGCGACGTACCGGGCGCCGTCGGTGCCGTCCAGGCCGGCCCTCAGCATGCTGGCGTCGATGGGGGAGCCGGACTGGATCCGAGAGTCGATCCGGGCCTCGAGGAAGTCGGCGGTGCGCTCGATCATCGCGGCCTCGTGGTCGCGCACGAGATCGGCCGTGACGTAGGCGCGGGGCACGGCGTAGAGAACGACGACGCCGACGATCAGGGCGACGAGGATGCCGACCAGGCGTTCACGCATCGGCCGCGGCGTCCTCGAGACGGAATCCGACGCCGCGGACCGTGCTGAGGACGACCGGCGCGTCGGCGTCGTGCAGCTTCTGCCGCAGTCGGCCGACCGTCGTGTCGAGGGTCTTGGTGGATCCGAACCAGTTCTCGTCCCAGACCTCGGCCATCAGGACCTCGCGGGTCACGACCGCGCCGCGGTGGGCGTCGAGGCGCAGCAGGACGTCGAACTCCTTGGCGGTCAGGACGACCTCGGTGCCCGCGACCCAGACCCGGCGCGCGTCGGCCTCGACCCGCAGGTCGCCGCGCGAGGCCGGTGGCGCGCCGACCTCCGGCGCGGCGGTGGGGGCCGGGGCCGCGGGCTCGGCCGGGGCGGCGAGGGGACGGCTCGCGCGGCGCAGCAGGGCGCGGCTGCGGGCCAGCAGCTCGGAGAGGCTGAAGGGCTTGCTGAGGTAGTCGTCGGCGCCGACGTCGAGCCCGACGACGCGGTCGAGCTCACCTCCTCGGGCGGTGAGGATCAGGATGCCGGCCTCGAAGCCGCCCGCGCGCAGGTGGCGGCACACGTCGAGTCCGTCCATGTCCGGCAGGCCCAGGTCGAGCAGCACGAGATCGACCGGGCCGGGCCCGCTGGCCATCGCGAGCGCCTCGGCCCCGTTCGCGGCCCGAGCCACCTCGTAGCCCTCGCGCCCCAGCGCCCGGGCCAGAGGAGCGGCGATCGCGTCGTCGTCCTCGACCATCAGGATGTGGGCTGGCACGTCGTCAAGCATAGGTGCGCTGCGCCCTGCGGAGCGTTGCGCGACGGACCTGCGCGCGTCGGTCGAGCTCGAGCGCGGCGAACCCCGCTGCGGCGGCCACGACCGAGACGAGGGCGACGGGATCGGTGGGGGCCGCGGGCAGGGTCGGCAGTCCGATCGTCACGACCAGCAGGCCCGAGACGAGGGCGTACGTCGCGACCAGGCCCGCTGCCAGCCGGGCCTCGAACGTGCTCCGCCAGGCGAGCGCGAGGGCCACCGCGGCGGTGATGAGGGCGAGCCCGACGACACCGACGCTCAGGGACGACGTCATGACCCGCGTGGACCAGACGACGAGCAGCACTGCCTGCAGCGCGGTGGCCCCTGCCGCCACGACGGAGGCCGCGGTGCGGTCGGTTGTGGTCATCAGAAGTCCAGGTCGCTCGCGCCGGACTCGGTGGCGGTGGTGCCGGCCACGCGCTGGCCGTTGAGCCCGAAGACCGCGGTCGACGGCGTCCACTCCAGGGTCGAGGCCCGGGTCACCGAGTTGATGATGCCGCGGACGACGTTGTCGATCTCGATGGTCACGGTGGTGCGGGGGACCCCGTTGACGGTCTCCGTCGAGGCCGTCATGGTCGCGTCGAGAACGGCGTTGCCGCTCAGGAAGCCGCCCGAGGAGGTGCCGGTGCGCACCGTTCCGAGGTTGGAGCCGGGACCGGTCAGGTAGAGGGTGTCGGTGCTCAGGCTGAGGAAGCCGCGATCGACCGTCATCCCGACCTGGACCGGTCGGCCGTCCCAGCCCGGCGTGACCGTGCCGAGGTCGAGCAGGCGGCTGTACGTCAGGACGATGCGGTCGCCCGGGTCGATGCGCCCGGCGACGCCGCCGTTGATGGTCTGGATGTCGAGCGCCCTGAGCGGGGTCGTGACGTTGTCGACCTTGCGCGCCGCTACGACGTTCGAGGTGGCGGTGGCGCCGTTGGTGTCGGTCAGCACGGCGCGCAGGTCGTAGCTGCCGTCGTTGACGCCCGTGGTGGCCCAGGCGCAGGCCCAGGGAGCCGCGGTGTCGGTGCAGATCGTGGTCCACGAGGTCGTGCCGGCGGCCGCCCGCTGGAAGACCACGGAGGCGACGGGGGCGGTCGAGCTGGCGGTGGCCGTGAGGTTCACGGTGCCTTCGAGGAACGCGCCCGGGTCGGCCAGCGTGATGCTGCGGACCGTGTTGTCGACCAGCGTGTCGGGCACGACGGGCGAGGTGATGGTGGTGGAGCCGGAGGTGGCGACCGCGCGCAGGTCGTAGCGGCCGTACGGCGTCGACCCCGTGGCCCAGCTGCAGGAGTACGGGCTCGTGCTGGTGGTGCAGATCGTGGTCCAGCTGGTGGTGCCGAGCGGAGCACGCTCGACGCGGACGGACCAGCCGGTGCCGGAGGAGATCGTGGGCTTGAGGGTCACGGTGCCGCTGACGACGTCGCCGGGGTCGGCGAGGGTGATCGTGGCGGTGTTCAGGACGGTCGTGCGCACCGTGGCGGAGGTCGCGGTGTAGCCGGCCTTGTCGGTCGCGATCGCGCGCAGGTCGTAGGCGCCGTCGGCCAGGCCGGTCGTGCTCCAGGAGCAGGAGTAGGGCGACTTCGTGGCGGTGCAGATCGTGGACCACGTCGTGGCGCCCGCGGCGCGGGCCTGCAGCTGGACCGAGGCGATGCCCGAGCGGTCGTCGGCCGCCGTGGCGGTGACGGTGACGGTGCCGCTGACCGTCGAGCCGGGGGAGGTCATCGCCACCGTGGGGGGCGTCCAGTCGGCAGCGGCCTGGACCGAGCCGGTGCTCGACGAGGCCGAGACGAACGTGGCCGACGAGAATCCCGTGGCGCCGGCGATGCTGGCACCGGCCGTGAGGGCCAGGGCCAGCAGGGACAGCGTGCGCTTCGTCGGGGTGCGTCGGATCTCGAGCCGGTGCTTCATGGCGAGCTCAGGACCGTCCGCTGGTGGCCAGGTGGCGGGGGGCCGGTCGTCCTGAGGTCATGGCATCAACGCTAGTGAGCGCCGTGGCCCAGGCGGGTGACAGGACGTCCACGCGATCTCCACAATTCGGAACTGCCTCGACGGCCTCCTCGTGCACATCCTCGTTGATGCGGGAGGGGCGCAGTGCGCCGATCAGCTGCACGAGCGCCATCAGCGCGATGATCGCGGCGGGCAGGCCCACGACGAGCATGCGGACCTGGCGGTCGGCCATCGCGATCATGAGCCAGCCGACCTTCGGCACCGCGTGCTGCACGACGGGCTGCTCGGAGCCGACGAGGGAGAAGGTCCACGGGTCGGGGTCGGGGTTCGCGTCGCCCTGGGTGCGAAAGACGGTGGTGCCGTTCTCGCCGGGCTCCATCGAGAGGATCCGGTGGGTCACGAGGGTGGAGACGCCGCTGCTGGCCGGAGGCAGGTAGGTGATGACGTCACCGACCTTGAGGTCCGCGGCGGGGGTGTTCTTCGAGAACACGATCGAGCCCTTGTCGATCGTGCCGGTCATGGACCCACCGGTGATGACGTAGCGCTCGTAGCCGAGGAACGAGGGCACGACGTAGGCGATGGCACCGAGGGTCAGGGTGACGAGGAGCAGGTTCACCACGAGGCCGCCCAGCCGGCGCGCGATCGGGCGGGTCTGGGCGGCTCTCATGGTGGCTCCTCGTCAGGGGAAGGGTGCGGCGTGGCCGCGGGGGTGTCGCTCAGGCGACGATCACTGGGTGAAGGTCGAGCCCTCGAGCTGGACCGAGTCCCACGTGTAGGTGGCGGTGGCGTTCTTGCCCTGGTCGGCGTTGTCGGCGCCCTGGGCGAGCTTGACCGTGAAGTCGAACGTGCTGGAGGCGTCGGGCGCGATCTGGCCGATGTCCTTCTTGACGCCGTCCTCGAGGCCGCCGAAGGTGCCGGTGTAGACCACGGAACCGGTCGTGGCGTTCGTGATCGTCAGGCTCAGGTTCGAGCCGGTGAAGCCGTTGGTGGAGCTCTGCTCGGTCAGGCTGAACGCGGCCGGCAGGCTGCCGGTGTTCTTGAGCGTCAGCGAGCCGGTGAGCGTGTCGCCGGGCTTCAGGTCGGTCAGCGTGAAGATCGCGGCGTCGTCCTTGGAGTTGGTGTGCGTCAGCGTGCCGGAGGTGACCGAGCTGATCGTGTTCGCGGTGGTCGAGGTGAACGTGGCGCCCGAGCCGACCGCGATGGCGCCGGCGGCGGCGAGGGTGGCGAGCGGGACGAGGATCTTGCGCGAGTTCTTCATGGTGTCTCCCTGTGACGAGGTGGTTGGTGTCGGAACCGGCGGCCGCTTCTTGACCGCCGGTGCCGATGTGACAACTCTCGCGAGGCGCGCTCCACGCTCCCTCCACGTCAGGGCCACCGGATCTCCACAACTCGGCACATGACGCCACGAATCCCCACGGGCGGGCCGTGGAGGGGTCGAAGGGCGGGAGGCGGCAGCTTTGGCGTCCTCCGGCGGGGGCGCGTGGCGGAGTGCGGCGGCCTCGGACCTGAGCGCCACGATCGGCTCTAGGGTCGAGTCATGTCGCGCACCTTGTCTTCCGCGGGAGTGATGCTCGATTTCGACGCGCTCTATGAGCGAATCTGGAATCTTGCGGCTGACGATCGAGGGGACGGGACACGCCTCTTCCATTCGATCGGCCAGACGAGCCTTACGCGGCTGGTCGCTGAGATGAGCGCTTCCCCCGTGGTCGGTGGCAGGACCGAGGAGCCGAACAACAGCCTGCGGTCCTTGGTTCACCGAGAACTGATTGTCGGCGGGTGGGGTCGCCGGACGGGAGAGCGCACGTTCCGCCTCCGGCGTCCGCCGCGTGCGTGGGACGATTACGCCAGGCTTCACGATCTGATGTGCGCCATCCCAGAGGGTCGATGGACGACGTATGGAGACCTCGGTCGCGCTGCGGGCATTCACCCCAAGGGCCTGGGGAGCCACATCAAGAGCAAGCCCTGCTGCCCCCATGCTGTTCGGGTGCTGCAGGCGGGTGGTGTGCCTCATCGCGACAGCTTCAGGTGGAGCGACCCTGATGATCGGGGCCTCGACCCCAACGAGGTCTTGGCGAGCGAAGGCGTGCGATTCGTCGGGGGTGCCGCCGATCCGCAGCAGCATCTGGGGGCACGAGAACTTCTGGACCTGATCGACCAGCGTGACGATTCACCGGAGTACGAGTGGCCAACGCTCGACTGGGTGGCCAGTCCGCCAGAGAGCGGCACGGAGCGGCACCTGAGGGACTGCGAGAGTCTCGGTGACGGGCCACGATCGATCGCCGAGGCACCTCAGCTGCGCGACGTGCCACCCTGCGGCCTCTGCCTGGTCCGTGCGAGGGCATCGCAGCACGTTCAGCGCGGGCCTTCTCTGAACGACGGCCCGTCCGAGCCCGCCAATGAGGAGCTGCGCGCCGGCGGAACGGACATTGCGCAGGTAGTCCTCGTGCGAAGGGAACAGCGGTTTCTGCGCCGACACCTTCTCGCAGGCCGTGCGATCGCTGCCTGCGACATCTGCGGCCGGATGCTGTCGACGGAGCTACTGGTGGCCGCCCACATCACTCCCAGGGCCTCTCTCGACGAAGCTGAGCGACTCGACTTCGCATCCGCAGCGATGCTCGCATGCTTGTTCGGTTGCGACGCGATGTTCGAGGCCGGATACATCGGAGTGAACGCGGACGGTGAAGTGATCTCCCTGAGGCGTCCGCCTACACCAGCCGTGGCCGGCGCGGTGACGGCGGTCGAAGGTTTGGCCGCCGGTCGGTACACCTCTCACACTGCTCCCCGATTCGCGCAGCACGCTGACCTCTTCGCGGGGCTCGCCTGACGGTGGCCGGGCCGCGTGTTGCGTGTACTCAGGCAACACTCATCTACGCGAGTGTGTGCCCCGCGGTGCTCGCGGGTACTCCCTCCATATGGCTTCCACGACGACGATCAACCCCGCCACCGGCGAGGACCTCACGACCTACCAGCTGCAGACCGACGACGAGGTCGCCCAGATCATCGAGGCGACCCACACGGCCTTCGACTCCTGGCGCAAGGTCGCGCTGGAGGACCGGGCCGAGAAGATCCGCGCACTCGGTGAGCTGCTGCGCACGAACGAGCGCGAGCTCTCCGAGCTCATGACGACCGAGATGGGCAAGCCCCTCGAGCAGGGTTCCCAGGAGGTGCAGCTGTGCGCCGCGATCTGCGACTGGACCGCCGACAACGCCGCTGACGCCCTCGCCGACGTCGAGCAGCCGATGGAGGGTGGCCGCGCGATCATCACCCACGCGCCGATCGGTGTGGTCTACGGCATCCAGCCCTGGAACTTCCCGATCTACCAGGTCATCCGTTACAGCGTGCCGCAGCTCGTCGCGGGCAACACGGTGCTGCTCAAGCACGCCGAGTCGGTCTTCGGCACGGCGCTGCGCCTCGAGGAGCTCTACCGCGAGGCGGGGCTGCCCAAGGACACGTTCCGGGCGCTGCTGATCGACCACGACCAGTCCGACGACGTCATCGCCCACGAGAAGGTGCGCGGGGTGACGCTGACGGGCTCGGACGTGGCCGGCCGGCACGTCGCCGCGAAGGCGGCCGAGAACCTGAAGAAGTCGGTCGTCGAGCTGGGCAGCAACGACGCCTACCTCGTGCTGTCCGACGCCGACGTCGAGCTCGCCGTGGAGATGAGCGTGCAGGGCCGCATCGCCAACAACGGCCAGACGTGCGTCGGCGCGAAGCGATTCGTCGTGGTCGACGCGGTCTACGACGAGTTCCGCGACGGCTACGTCGAGGCGATGAAGGCCATTGAGCTGGGCGACCCCATGCAGGACGGCACGGCCCTCGGCCCGATGTCGCGCGAGCAGCTACGCGACGAGCTCCACGACCAGGTCACCGAGTCGGTCGACGGCGGCGCAACCGTGCTCGTGGGCGGGGAGAAGCCCGACCGCGCCGGCGCCTGGTACCCCG
Source organism: Aeromicrobium sp. (assembly GCF_023146395.1). Taxonomy (GTDB): domain Bacteria; phylum Actinomycetota; class Actinomycetes; order Propionibacteriales; family Nocardioidaceae; genus Aeromicrobium. The sequence continues at coordinate 39,829 of NZ_JAGLCD010000004.1, forward strand.
CCACGGTGATCGAGGACGTCACGCCCGGCCAGCCCGCCTACGACGACGAGCTCTTCGGTCCGGTCGCGGCGCTGATCCGCGCGAAGGACGACGAGGACGCGATGCGTATCGCCAACGACTCGCGCTACGGCCTCGGCGGCGGCATCTTCTCGCGCGACGAGAAGCGCGCGATCGAGCTGGCCCGCGCCGAGTTCGACACCGGCATGGTCAACATCAACGGCTTCAGCCTGGCCCAGCCCAACCTGCCGTTCGGGGGAGTGAAGGACTCCGGCTACGGCCGCGAGCACGGCGAGGCCGGGTTCAAGGAGTTCGTGAACATCAAGACGTTGATGATCGCCGAGGCGTGAGCCGCGGCCGCTCGGGCAGACAGGCATCCGCTGCCCGAGCGGCCCTCGCGTGAGCAAGACACCACCCTCGGCGCCCGTGGGTTGCGGCGTCGCGAGACACTGGGGCCGTGGCTGAGTACTGCGATCGATGCGACCTGCCTCTCGACCAATGCGTGCACGGGCGCCCTGCTCCGGTGGTGGTGCCGAAGGCCGCTCCGCCCAAGAAGCCGGCAGCGCCCCGGAAGGCGAAGCCGGCGCAGCCGCCCGTCGAGACGCGCCGGGTCCCGACAGCCCGGCGCACGTCCACCACGGCCTATCGCCAGGTGATCCTCGAGGTCCTGCGTGACATGGGCGGCCGCGGCCAGGCGGATGAGATCCTCGCCGAGGTCGAGCGTCGTCTGGGGTCCCGCCTCCGCGACGGCGACTACGAGGTGGTGCAGGGCGAGGCCCGCTGGCGGCGCGCCGCACGGTTCGAGCGCAAGGACATGGTCGAGGCCGGCCTCCTGGAGCCGGTGATCGAGCGTGGCGTCTGGCAGCTCACGCCCGCTGGCCTGAGCGAGGGTTGACGACGGCGGCGTCCGCTCTCGCCGACGCAGGTCGGTTTCAACCTCTCCGACGAATCAGCGCGAAACCAGCGGGTCGAAAGATCGAGCCGGACGCCCCCTGGTCAGCGAGGCGGCCGAAGGTCGCGGCGAGCCTTGACGTTGTCGACAGCCCGCTTGATCCGCGCCTGGTTCTCGGGCTTGCGTGCCTGGTCGTAGACGAGCTTGGCGACGCCGAGTGCTCCGGCTCTCTTGAACAATCCCATGCCTCAGGCTAAGTCGACGCACAGCAACCGGCTCGTCGAAGCGCAGCCGCCGGGCCCGGGAAAACGGACGTTCCGCTTCAACATGAGAATGGGCATGTTTGTGCAAGTAGAGGCTTGCGAGTGTCAGGCGGTCCGCGCGCCGCCGGTGGTAGGTCTTCGTTCCGCTTGTCCCGGAAGGCTCGGGCTCGGGCTAGGTCGTTCGTTCGCCAACCATTCTCAAGATGCTCGAGTACCGTCGCCCGAGGAGGGCAAGCGCAGTGACTCAGGCAGGTGGAGCATCCGACAAGTACGGAAACGAGTACGAGTCGTGGTGGACGATCACGCGGTTGATGGATGTTCTCAGTGGTAGGGCGCACACCATCACGTTGGAGCCGATCGGGCCGGGCGGTGCGGGAGTCGAGTTTGCGGTTCGAGAACCTGATCGCACGGTCAGGGAACAGGTGAAGAGCGGTACCTCGCGGCCGAACCTCTCACTCAACACCGTCGCGCGAGACCTCGTGCGTCCAGTCCTGGACCACCTGCACAGAGGTGATTCCATCCGATTCGTCTTGGCCAGCCCGGCGCGCGAGTTCACGGGGCTTCTGGACGGTGTGAAGGCGGGGCGGCCAGATCCCGACGGACTCGAAGCCTTTGCTTCTTTGCTTGGGGCTGAGCGCGGCGAGGTGCAAGACCTTCTTGAGCGAATCGAGGTCGAGCACTGGCCCGGATCTGCGTTGCGCAATCACGTTGAGGCAAGGGTTGGTGAGCAGGTCTCCGGAAGTCCTTCGTCCATCGTGCGACGGCTTCACGGTTGGCTATTCCAGAAGGTGCATCAGACGATCGATGCAAACGACGTACGAAGTTTCCTAGGTGAGGACGGGCTGCACCCTCGCGACCTTCGAGACGACCCAGCTGTCGCCGTGGTGCTGCGGCAGAGCGTGGACCGATACGTGCGCAGGTTGAGGTCGGCTGCCGGACCGATTGCAATAGTGGGCCGCCACGAATTGGAAACGTTGGTTCAGCAGCTCGAAGGTGGCGCCAGGATCGTCATGCTTCATGGGGACCCCGGCATTGGGAAATCTCAAGTGATCGGCAAGCTCCTCGAGCGGTTCGATTCCGTGCCAGCGGTAGTTATTCGCATGGATGCGCTTCAATCAGTCGCTTACACCGCCTCTCAGCTTGGTGAACAATTCGGTCTGAATGGGTCACCCGGGCAGCTGCTTGGTGCGTTTTCGGCTGATCAGCCGAGCCTCTTGGTGGTGGATCAACTCGACGCGGTGAGTAGCTTCAGCGGCCGGATAACCGAGGCCTTCGCCGCAGTCGAGGACCTTCTCGACCGGAGCAGGTCCTGGCCGCAGATGCGAGTGCTCTTATCGGTTCGAACAGTGGATCTGCGCCGTGACCCTCGATTCGCGGCGATCCTCAAACGCGAGGATTGTGTCGAGGTCGAGCTGGGAGGTTTGAACCCAGATCAGATTGCCGAGGCTCTGGAAGCGGCGGAGGGCACGGCGATCTCGGAGAAGATCCGGCGGTCGGAGCTGGTCAAGAACCCCTTGTATCTGCGCCTTGCAGTTGACGCAGGGGCTAGTTTCGGCCGAGATGCGCAACTCACACCGACTGATCTCTTCGATGCCGTAGAGGTTGAGGCGCAACGTTCGGCGCCGGATGGGACCGATGTCGGTCAATGGAACACAGTCATGCAGGCGCTGGCTCGGACGATGGTTGATTCAGAGTCCTTGACGGTGCCTGCGAGCATCGCAGTCCCCTTTCGACTGACTGTTGACTCGCTCGTGTCGGCCGGGCTGCTGATCGAGGATGGCTCCGGGATTTCGTTCTTCCACGAGCGGTTTATGGACCATGTCTTCGCTCGATCGTTCGTGGACGCAGGCGAAAGCCTTCGAGAGTTCCTACTCGGTTCGGGCCAAGCGCTATTCCGTCGAGGGCAGACCCGTCAGGTACTTCAGCGTCTGATCGATCTCCAACCTAGGCGATTCTTCGATGTCGCCCTCGACCTACTTGAAGACGGCGCGATCAGGACGCACATCAAGCAGGTCGTCATCGAGGTGGCTCGAGGGCTCAGCCCGACACCGTCCGAGTGGCGTCGGTGTGCGTCGGTTGCCAAGAAACTGGAGTTCGCCGGCAACGAAATCCGCGAGCTGCTCGGCCTCCCCGCGTGGTTCGACGCATGTCACGCTGCGGATGGCCTCCAAGAACTGATGGAAGAGCCATTCGCGGCACAGGTCGTTCCGGTCATGTTGAGAAACCTCGGCGAGCGTCCGGACGCCCTCCGCGATGTACTTCTTCCGCGTTTAGACGCAGGCCGATTCTCAGACGAGGTCCGCTATTCGCTGCTGCAGACCCGCCACCAGCGCCCAAGCGCTCTGGTGGAAGAACTCGTGGCCCGCGGTTGCATTGATGAGACCGTTGAGGGACTCGCTGTCGTTCCAGATGGCGTTTGGACGCTGACGTACACATTCAAGCCGGGAGATCCAGTCGCAACATGGTGGGTCGCTCTCATGCTTCGCCGCGCTCTCCAGCTGTGCGACGAGCAAGGACTCGCAGATCCCTTTGAACACGGAGTCTTGAGCAGGCATTACTCACACGCGCCCCTGAGCGAAATCGCGGACGCCGCACCCGAGGAGTTCCTAGAGGCGGTATTGCCGTTCGTCCTGGACCTCGCTCGCCGAACAGTGCACCTCAGCGAAGGCGACGAACATGCCCGTTCTCGATGGGATCGCTACTTCCACTCGTCCCTTGATGATCTTGACGAAGCGATCTTCGACGCGGTGGCGACCGCTGTCGCTAGCGCATCACGAGATCCTCGAGCGGGAGCAGAAGCCATTCGGCACCTGTCCTCCGAAGAGCAGCCGACGCGCGCCGCTGCTTACTTGACTGCTCGAGCTCTTGAGGCAATCGGTGACGCTGATCTCGCTTTCTCGTGGCTCGTCGATGAGCCGAAGAATCTTCGTCTCAAATGGGACGGCCTTCGATACGGGACATCTGCCTCACTCATTCGCCAGTTCGCTTCCTCCGCTTCGCCGACTTCGATCTCGAGGCTTCTATCGCTAGTGCACTCCGAGGTGCCTCCATTCGAGAAGTCGACGTATGGCTGGAAGCGTCGCGGATGGGCTGAGTGGTCCCTCCTGCTTGCCTTCCCCGAGGCGGTCCTTCCGGTGGAGAGCCTGCGTCGACGCGAGGAACTGATCAGAAAGTTCGGTTCAGAAGCGCCTAAGCCAACCACGATTACCAGCGGGATGGTCCGCTCTCCGATCGGGCACCAGGCGGCCTCACGCATGTCAGATGAGCAGTGGTTGCGCGCGATGGAGTCCTACCATGGCAATCGGGAGCACTGGGACGGCGACTTCCTTAAGGGAAGTGCGCTCGAGTTGTCGAGGCTTCTCGAGCAACTTGCCGAGGAGGATCCGGAAAGGTTCCTACAACTTGGACTGAGCCTTACGCCTCAGCACAACTCCACCTACATAGAGCACCTCATCCGAGGACTCGCGGGCAAGGTCCGGGTGAATGACCTCCTGACTTTAGCGAGCCGAGCACGAATGTCCCACGGCACCTCGGTCGGCCGCACAGTTGCTTGGGCGTTCGAAAAGCACGCAGGGCCTTGGCCACCAGAGGCGGTCGAGCTCATTTGTGCGATCGCTTGCGACGAAGATCCTTCGCCGGGCAGCGAAGGGTTCGCGGACGAACGGAAGCTCGCTGACCAACTCACGATGCTCGGGCTGAACTCCAACCGCGGTGCTGCTGCGCACGCGCTGGCAAAGCACGTCTGGGCCAAGCCCGAGCTCGATATCACGACGATACGGACCATCCGCCAACTGGTTGAGGACGACGTTCCTGCTATCCGAGACGCGGCCTGTGAAGTCGTCGGGGCGCTCAGCCATCTCGACGAATCTACGGCAGTAGAGCTTGCCGAGGCCCTGTTTGCGCGTGGACTCGAGCCTCTGGCAACGGTAGAGGGGTTCACGCTATTTCGATACGCGGCTTTCAGATCGCCCTGGGTTCGAGTCGAGCTGCTGTCCCACGCTTTGGAACACGGAGATGTGGAAGTCGCTACGAACGCGGGCGCCGTCTGGGCGGCTATGGCGCACTTCGAATTACTAGATCCGCGTTTGCCCGGAGAATTTCGGAACCTAACTGCGTCCGCGCGGATCGGCGTGGCGGGCGCGCGAATGCACTCGAATCAAAACCTTGAGGTGATCTGCGAAATCCTCTCGGACTCGGAGACGAGCGTCCGCGAGGAAGCGGTGCAACGCTTGCGGCACCTGACTGAAATTCCGACGAAGGAATTGTCCGAACTTCTCCGATGGTGCCTGGCATCTGAGAACTTCACCGAGGTTGCTGAGGGGCTCGTAGACCTTCTTCTCGATTACGACGACCTTTACCCTCGTGAAGCAATACTGGTGTTGGAGCGCGCCCTGTCAGCTTCAACTCTCGCTACCGCAGTCCAGCAGAGACGAGGCTCCACAGGAAGCATTCCGGACATCTTGAAGATACTTCTCCGCCTTCAGCGACAGGATCCCGTCTTGTTCGGTGACGCGGTACTCGACTGCATGGATGCAATGATCGAAACTCAGTCGAGATACCTGTGGCATTTGCTAGACGAGGACGATGCTGACTAGGTCCAATCCGACGGTACTGTTGGGTCCCTCGCACGACGAGCGACCGCACAGCGAAGAACTGGTCTGAATCTTGTGGGATAGAAGCCGCGCCCGTCACGGTGAGTGTCTATGAATGGCAAGACAGCAAGACGCAGTTCTGCCTAAAGTGGTTGATCCATTCATGCGTCATACGTTTGCGATGTTCGCATCGCCAGGAGGTCCCGGTGCAGGTCGCCACGGGCAGTTGTCGGCGATGGCGGAACCTCTCGTCGATCTAGCGCACATTTTCGCTGAGCCAGTTAGCGGACGGAACTCTTGAGGCTAGAGCCGAGCTGGCCGATGTCCAGGCGGCGTCAGAAGCGAATAGTCTAGAGACCGAGACGCGGACCAAAGCTGCCACCCCGGCGGTCGGTACCAGCCCGTGCTGGGCATGCCCCCGGGGTCTGCAGGAGGGGGGTGGGCCGTGAGTGCAAGCCGAGACCTGACATCGGAGGTTCCGGACACGGCGACGACGGTGAACGCCCTGGCAACGCCATCCGTTCTCCGGTTCAGGCTGACGGCTACGTGCGGAGACGGTGCGGCATGGGCATGGATGACCGCCGACTGTGTCAGCGGCGCTCTTTCCATTCCGGCAGGTTGCCCGACCACCACATGACGCCGTCTTCATCTGGCTCGAGCGTGTCGAACATGCTTCCGAGCGGCTCGTCCAGTTCACCGACGAGCACTTCGTCGGCGACACCGTCGATCGACCAGTCCGGCTCGACGGTGCGACGCAGTCCGATTGTGAGGTCGCCGTACCACCGTGGTTGCCGGTAGACCAGGCAGAGCACGTCGTCTCCTTCAGTCCAGGAGCGTTCGACGTGGGTCACAAAGCCCGAGGTGTCGGGGCGAGCCGCGAGCCCGGTCAGGACCAGTGCCAGAACCTGTTCGGCCCTGCTCAAAGGTGGTCCTTGAGCGGCGATCCAGGTCGGTCCGGCTGCTGCGCCGCTGCCGCGTGCGGGGCAGTGTCGACCTCGATCGCGAGGATCGAGCTGCTGCCCGCGGACTGGCTGTTGGAGCGGTGCATGAGGTCGAGCACGGGACCCGCGTCGCGGGCTTCAGCGACAGTGGAATCCGCGGGCGGAATGAAGCCGCGGAGGTGCTCGCGAAGCGCTGGGTCAGACACGTACACGTACGTCCCGCGGATGCCGCGAGAGAGCAGCACCCGGTAGATGTTGACGACGTAGCTCAGGAGGTCGTCGTCGGTGTAGGTCTGCCCGAGCATCGTGTTGTTCTGCTTGCCCTTGGTGTCGTAGTACGACTCGCGAACGAAGTAGAGGCGCTTCGCGGCCGGATCGAACCGTAGATCCGGTCCGATGATCACGCCGGCGTAGTTGAGGTCGTATCCCTGGATGGTGTGGATCGACCCGACCTCGTCGATCGAGGTGGGTGAGCTGACCCAGTCCTTCGCGGTCCGGTTCCACTGCAGCCGTTCGCGTCCGATCTCGATGTCGAAGGCTTCGGGGTCGTTCTTGCTGCGCCACTCCCACGCGTAGCCGGCAACGAGCCGCGAGAGGCCGAGCTCGCGGTTGCGCTGGAGTATCGCCGCGCGCATCTCGCTGATGTCGTCGAAGAGGCGGAAGTCGTACTCGGAGAACCGTGCTGGGGCCGGAGGGCTTTCGGACAACACCTCGCGGATGTAGCCGATGTAGTCCTCGTCGGCTCGCACCCGCATCTGGGTGGTCAGCGGATAGAGGCGGTCGGCGACCGCGGCCTCGCGCTCGAGGTCGCGCGTGACGTGCACAGGCAGGTCAGAGCCCGGACGGATGCTCTGCTCCGCGTCGAGCAGGAAGATGCGGTGGGTGCTCTTGCGACGGATCCAGTCGAGCTGATTCCCACCCTGCTCGTCACCGTTGAACAGCTCCCGGTTGATCGTCTTGAACTTGGTGATCAGCACGGCGATCGTCGCCGACAGCTGTTGGAGGCGGTGTGCCTCGTCCACGATCAGCAGGTCGTACGCGTCGGCGCTCTGGCCGACATCGAAAGGGGAGAGGACGAGGTCCTTGCTCAGCCCCGACGTCTTGCGGAACACCTTGCCCACGGTCTCTCGAAGCGACTGCTGCGGGATGACGAGCCCCATCCTGAAGTCGGCGAGCAGCGCGGCGTTCTCAGGCGTGAAGAACCCGGCGAACACCGCGTCCGAGTCGGAGTCGTCGATCGTCACGCCGCGACGGATGTCGCTCAGCAGCTTCATCAGGTAGATGCCGACGATCGTCTTCCCGGTCCCTGGCTGGCCCTGCACCACGGCCGTGCTGCGGCGGCCAAGACGCAGGTCCTCGAAGAGGTGCTCCATGATGCGCATGACCGCCACGCGCTGGTCGTAGTTCAGCGTCTTGAACGGCGACAGCTTGAAGAGATCGCTGTTCTCGATCTCGGTGATGGTGCCCTCGAACATGCCGTCCGCGCGGAGGGCTTCGAAAATCGCCCGGAACTGCTCGCGGTAGAAGTCGCGGTCGTAGTAGTTCGACCCGGTGAGCCCCGCGTTGGCGTTGTCGACCTGGTACTTGCCGTCGCCGGCGAACCAGGCGATGAGCTGCGACTCGAGGTCAAGGCATACCGACTTGTTGAAGGTCGGGTCGATGATGACGCTGACGTTGTCGAGATGCTTGCGATCGGGCCGCGCGAGATGTTGGTTCATCCGGGTGAGCGCGTGGATGGACTCACCGACGTAGATGCGCTTTCTGCCTTCGAGCGTGTAGACGACGGGCCAGTTCGCGCTCCGAGGATCCTCCTTCGCCCACTCGACGAGAGCCGCCGGCTCGAAGGGGACGCGGTCGATCCTAAAGCTGGTCATACTTCTCGCTCCGGCCCCGAGCCTTGTCGACCGGGTACTTCGCCCCCGTCACCGCGAGCTTGTCCAGAACGATCTGGTCAGGGTTGACGCCGAGACGGTCGGCCAGAAGGTGGCAGTACGTGAGTACGTCAGCGAGCTCGGCCGTCACGCGGTCAATGTCACCGTCGGTATTCCACTGGAAGCACTCGAGCAGCTCGGCGGCCTCGATCGAGATGCTCTTCGCCAGGTTCTCCAGGGAGTGGAACTGGGCCCAGTCCCGGTCCGCGACGAAATCACGAAGTGTTTCCACAAGCGGCGACGTCGACGGTTCGGGGCTCATGGTTGGTCAGCCTATGACGAAGCGGATGTCCTGGTCAGGCATCGAGGCTCCATGGGGACTCTGACGGGCTGCAGGCGTCGCCCGCCGGGAGTTCTGAAACCGTCGGATATCGGACCTCGACGCTGCCACAATCGCAGGCATGTGGAGCCTCGGTGACGTCGTCAACGGGCACGTGCTGACCCAGGACGGTTGGTATCCCCTGAGGTACCTGCAGCCCGGCGCGCGCGGCCCCTATTGGCCCGGCGATGTGCTCAACGGCCAGGTCGTCGTGGCGCCAGGTCGCTGGGTCGTACTTCCGTCGCAGCAGCTGCCGCCGCCGGGCTTCCAGGACTGGGCGGACGGTGGTGCTCGCAACCCGGCCAAGGCCAGTCGAGGATTCAACCCCGAGCGCGGCCGTGGGTTCTCGAGCAAGCGGCTGGCGGCTCGAGTGGGCGTGGGTGCCGGGCTCCTGCTCGCTGTCGCACTCGGTGTCGTCTTCGTGGCCTCGCCCGCCTCGGCTGTGGAAGCCACGGTCGATCGCGTGGTTGACGGGGACACTGTCGATGTGGTGATCGACGGGACCGTTACCCGGGTGCGGCTCCTCAATGTGGACACGCCGGAGACCGTGAAGCCGGACGCGCCTGTTGAGTGCCTCGGCCCCGAAGCGACGGCATACACCGAGTCGCTGCTCGCTCCCGGGCAGCCGGTGACACTGGAGTTCGATCAGGAGAGAACCGATCAGTACGACAGAACTCTCGCTCACGTCATCCTTCCCGACGGCAGGAACGTGGCCGCGGAGATTGCTCGTCAGGGTCTTGGCGTGCCCGTTGTCTTTGGGCCCAACGACGAACGCATCGCCACCATCGAGAATGCCCTCAAAGATGCGGCCGAAGCCCAGCGCGGGTACTTCGATCCGAGCATCCAGTGCACACTCGCGCACCAGGTGCAGGCGGCCGAGCAGCAGGTTGCGGCCGCAGCGGCCGTGAATGAGGGCACCAGTGCGGCTGACGCAGCTGCCGCCGCCGCAGCGCTCCTGGCGATCAGCGAAGCGAAGACCCAGATTCAGGCTCTGCTGAGCCAGGCGGGCACCTCGTCCGAGAAGACGATCACTGCCTACGTTGCCGCGGGTCAGTCAGGAGTGCTCGCGGCTCTGGAGGCGCAGCTCGAAGCGATCTCAGTGCGACAGTCTGATGTCGCGGTTGTTGCGACTCAGCGCCAGGCGGAGGAGGCGGCCGCGGCCGAGGCCGCCCGCGTCGCCGCCGCGCAGGAAGCGGCCCAACGGGCCGCCGAAGAAGCGGCGCGTAAAGCCGCTGAGAAGCCGAAGCCGCGTTCGAGCGGTGGGAGCGGCGGCTCGTCCAGCAACGGGGGCGGATCGACGAACCCCTATCCCGGATACACCGGCCCGCGTTGCTACGAGCCGGGCGGCAAGGTATGGCACCCTTGCTGATCCTCAGGTCGCCGAGCGAGATGGTTCTGGGCGACTTGATGGCAGAGGTGACTGCGGCGTGAGCGGTCAGCAACACGACGCCAAGTGGGTGCGTTCGTTTGAGCGAGACCTACAGTCGATCCTCGCCAGGTGGGACCCGATCGGCGTCTACCAGTCCGAGGACGACGCGGACAATGCGCCGCCAGGGGAGTACGACAGTTGGGCGATGCCGTTGCTGAGCCGCCTGATTCGGGGCGCTACTGACGCCGATGTCCGCAAGTACCTTGGTGACCAGGTGGTTGGACTGATCGGAGGGGCGGAGGACCTGGTGACTCCGTCACTGATCGAGGAGATCCGAATCCGGTGGGAGGCAGCCAGATAGCGACGGAGCGGTCTCCTGACAGGCCCCGCTCGCTCAAGCCAACGGAAGTGCGCGCGCGCCGCCTACGCCGGCACGTCCACCGTCATCGCGATGATCGAGCCCTCCCGGACGGGTCGACGGGCCTCCTCGAAGAAGTCGGGGGCGGCGCAGGCGAAGAGGGTCGTCCCGTCTGGGCCGCCGAGGCCGCAGGCGTAGACCGGGGTGCCGGTCTCGATCTCGGTGTCGATCGCGCCGTCGACGAGTCGCAGGAGCCGTCCGCCCGTGGCGTCGGCGATCCAGAGGCCGCCCTCGGAGTCGAGGCAGGAGCCGTCGGCGGCCACGACGACCTGGGGGAGGACCTTCTCGAACTCGCGCTCGGTCGGCAGTGGCCCCAGCTCGGCCCAGACGCGCTGATTCTCGAGCGAGCCGTCGGCGGCGACGTCGAAGGCGCTCACCCGGTTGCCGAAGGTCTCGTTGACCAGCAGCGTGCCGCCTGGGGTGATGACGACGCCGTTGGGGAACCACAGGTCGGTCGCCTCCACCGTCACCGATCCGTCGGGGTCGACGCGCAGCAGGGGAGCGGGGGACGAGGGCTCTCCGCCCATCAGGTCGAAGCCGAAGCAGCCCACGTAAGCGCGGCCCTGGGCGTCGACCACCATGTCGTTGAGGTGGCCACGGGCGTGCCCTGACAGATCGGCGTGCACGACGAGGGATCCGTCGTCCTCACGACGCAGGATCTTCTGGTCACGCATCGAGACCACGAGCAACCGGCCGTCGGGAAGCCAGCCCAGCCCGGACGGCTGTTCGGGCACGGTGGCCTCCAGGCGCTTGTCGCTGCCGTCGGCCCGCACCGACGCGACCTCGCCGGTGTAGAAGTCGGAGAACCACAGCCGGTCGTCGTGCCACCGCGGGCACTCGCTGAAGCTCAGTCCGTCGACGACGGTCGTGATCTCGTGGGCCATGGGTGGTCTCCTTCCGCGGCCCGCCGCGTTGAGGCCCGCTTCTCGATCGTGCCTCGTGGGCCGCCGGGAGGGAAGGGCCGTGACGATCCGGCCTGGCAGTGGGAGCATCGCTGCTGTGAACCTCGGCAACACCGACTGGCCCTCGGCGCTCATCGCGTCGATCGCGCTCGTGGTCTCGATCGTGGCTCTGGCGCGCACGATCCGGCGCGACCGGTCGGCCCAGGCGCAGCAGGTCTCGGCGTGGGTCTCGTACCACGAGCCCGACGAGCTGCTCGTCTCGTCGCGGGCCGGGGCGCCGTGCCTGATCGTCGCCAACCAGAGCAGCCGGCCCATCTACGACTGGCACGTCGAGTACTTCTACCGCGGCGACCTCATCGGGCAGACGCGCGTGCGCAAGACCGTGCCCGGCGGCGGGCGAGACATCGTGACCCTCAACGGAGAGACCCAGGCAGCCTTCCGCGAACGGCAGGGCCAGGGCCGAGGCGAGCCCGACCGGGCGTTCAGCGACATCGTCGCCGCGGTCGCCTTCCGCGACGCGGGCGGCCGGCGCTGGAAGCGCGACGCGGTTGGCAGCCTCGCCCGCGATCGCTCCTAGCGCCGAGACTTGGAATCGAGCAACGTCAGCTCGCCCCGACGCGTGTACGGACCGCGGCGCTGGCCAGCCCCAGAAGTCTGTCGTTGCTCGGGAGCCGGGTAGATACGACTAACCACGCGGGATGGCTCGATCGGCTCATTTCCGTGAGTTGGCTGTGAAATGGCATATGGAGTGCTCCGCCGACGTCTAGCCTCTCGTTCGTCTCAGCCACTTCGGGAGGAACACCCATGTCCGTCACGCCCCCGCCGCCCGCCGGCGTCACCCCGCCGCCCTTCCCGCAGGCGCCGCCCAGCTCGCACGCCTCGCCGGCGCCGGAGAAGAACACGGTGGGTCTCATCGCGTTCATCCTGTCGATCGTCGGGTTCGTGTTCGCGTGTATTCCTGGTGCGCTGATCGTCGGCTGGATCCTCCTCCCGATCGCCTTCATCCTGGCGATCGTGTCGCTCTTTGCGAAGGGCAAGAAGGGCCTGGGCATCGCTGGCCTGATCATCTCGATCGTCGGCACGCTGGTCGGCTTCATCGTGTTCTTCGCGGTGGTTGCCGACGCCGTTGACACTGCCTTCGAGGAGGAGACCACCGTCTCGAGTTCTGACGGTGAGCCGATCTCGGCCGACGAGGGAGATCCTGCAGGCGCCAGCCGCGACAACCCCCTCCCGATCGGGAGCACGATCGAGAGCGAGGAGTGGACGCTGACCCTCAACGGCGTGAACCTCGACGCGAACGGCCAGGTGGCGGCGGAGAACCCCTTCAACGAGCCTGCTCCGGCCGGGACGACCTACATCCTCGTGAACTACACCCTGACCTACACCGGCGACGACCCCGCCGGCGCCACTCCTTGGTCGACCGTCGAGTACGTCACCGTCGACGGCAACACGATCAACTCCTACGACTCGTTCGTCGTGGTTCCCGACGAGATCGACACATTGTCGACTCTCTACTCGGGTGCCTCGGTCTCAGGCAACGTCGGACTTGCCGTCCCGGCCGACACTGCGGCTCAGGGGACGCTCGCCGTCTCCATCGACGTGATCGCGGACAAGGTCTTCTTCGCCGTGCAGTGACCGTCGCCTCGCGGCGGTCCTGACGAGGCAGGCCCCGCGCCCAACAGCGGCCGCGGGCCTGCCTTTCGGAGGCCGGCGCTGGAAGCGCGACGCGGTCGGAAACCTCGCCCGCGATCGCTCCTAGCGCCGGGGCCTCACAGCGCCTGGTTGGTCCGCACGAGCAGTGCGTCGAGCTGCGAGGCGACGTCGCGGCGGTTGTCGCGGCGTGCCTTGAGCGACGAGAACGGCAGCTGCAGGCGGATCCGCAGGGCGTGGAGCTCCCGGATGGCCGACGTGGCCAGCTCGTAGTGCTCGGAGTCCGGCTCGCTCGTGCGGATGACCTCGTGGAAGGTCACAACGGCGAGATCGATGCGAGCCATCAGTCGCTGCGTCGCGCTCTTGGCCTGGAGGCCGCGCACGACCTCGGCGGCCTGCTCCCGGTTCTCCGGGCGGGCGAGCCAGGCGATGACGGCCGGCCCGGCGATCGCCGCGACCTTGGGCCCGAGCAGGCGCAGGACCGCAGACACCGCGTTCGGCATGAGTCATCCTTGTCGTCGACGCCCCCGATCGTATCGGCGTGCGCGGCGGGGCCCGTCAGCGAAAGGCGGCCGAGGCCGGGTCGGTGCTGAGCACCCGCACCGCGAGCGCCGTCGTGGCCTCCACGCCGAGGAAGCTCACGACGGTGCTGACCCGGTGGGTGTCGAGCGGGAGCAGCCCCGGCGTGCCGGGCACGTCGGGGGTGATCCCGAGGTCGAGGTCGTCGTGGCCCTGCATGACCCGGATGTTGAAGTCGTACCGCTCCCGCGCTCCCGAGGCGGTGAGCCGGCGCACGACCGTGGCGCCCATCCGCCGTGACCCGTTCTCGCTCGCCCACGAGTCGAGGGTGGCGGCCACGGCCTGGCCAGCGTTGTGGTCGACGTCGGCCCACACCGTCGACATCGGCCCCACCTGGGTCAGCAGGGTCGCGGCGGTCTTCTCGCCGATGCCATCGACGCCGGGCAGGTTGTCGCTGGCATCGCCGCGCAGGGCGGCGAAGTCGAGATAGCGGTCGGCCGCGACGCCGTAGAGCGCCACGAGCCGCGCCGGGTTGAGCATGGGTGATCCGCTGATGCCGCCGTTGATCAGCCGCAGCACCTGGGTGTGGTCGCTGATGTGGGCGAACGCGTCCCGGTCGGACGTGATGATGACGCAGTCCCAGTCGTTGTCACGGGCCCACGTCGCTGCGGACGCGCTGACGTCGTCGGCCTCCAGGCCCGGGGGAGTGAGCGTCGCGAGGCCGAGCGCGTCGAGCATCGCGCCCGCCCGGTCGAGCTGCTCGACGAGCTGGGCCTCCTTCTCGGTGCGCCCGGCCTTGTAGTCGGGGTAGAAGTCGCGGCGCACCGAGGCGGTGCGGTCGTCGAGGCCGAAGATCACGGCGTCGGGCGCGAACCCGTCGATCGCCTCCAGGATCTGCCGCAGCATGCCGTGCAACGCCCACGCGGGACGCCCCGACCGATCGACGATCTGCGTGTGGGCCCGCGCGTGGTGATTGCGGTGCAGCAGCGACGGGGCGTCGACCACGAGCAGCAGCCGGCGCGGGCGATCTTCGGGGGCAGGCATGGGCTCCGGTCATCGTACGGGTGGATCGACGAAGTCAGTCCGTGAGCCAGCCACTGGTACTTGTTGCTGAACTGGTGCCACGATCACGTCCCATGACGACTATCAGGTTGAGTGCCTACCTGTTCGTGGCGATGTTGTCCGTCGCCGCCTGCTCATCGGAGCCTGGGACTGACCGCGGTCCGGCCAGCTCTTCCCCGCCGACGGTGAGCAGTTCTGGTTCCTGGGTCGACTTTGACGGTGTCGAAGTCGTTCCCTCCGCTGACTGCGAGGCGGCGGCGGTGCTAGCCGCCCGCGAGAAGGACTCACGCGCGGCTGAGCCTCTGATCGCGGCAACGCTGGACGCGTGCACGACCGCGGATGAGTGGCTCTCAGCCGTGAAGCTCCATCCCGGCGTGATGGGGTTGACGCCTTCAGCAGAGATTGGTCGTCTGGAGCTTCTGTCTGCCTGCTTCGGGTACCAGCAAGCGGCAGTCTGCAGGGACGCCGCGTCGCGAGGGGTCACGTACTGATCAGAAGATCAGGACTCGAACTCAGCCCACCAACCAGGGCCGCGCCGCAGCCACGAGGCTGCGGCGCTTGGCGTCGTCGAAGCCGTCCCACTGGCGCACCATCATGGTGCTGCGCGGGTTGGACTCGAACACGCCGCGGTGGTCGCGCACGAACGTCCAGAACAGGCCGTCCCACGCCTCGGTCCAGTCACCGGTGGGGATGTCGGACATCTTCCGCAGGTAGCTGCTGGCCGAGACGTAGGGCTTGGTCGTGATGGCTGAGCCGGACGCGTACTGGCTCATCGCATAGACGTTCGGCACCATGACCCAGTCGTAGGCGTCGACGAACATCGCCATGTACCACGCGTAGACCTCGTCGGGATGCACGCGCAGCAGGCACAGGGCGTTGCCGAGCACCATGAGCCGCTCGATGTGATGGGCATAGCCGGTCTCGAGCACGCGCCGCAGCGCGGTGTCGACCGGCTCGAGCCCGGTCTCGGCGGTCCACCAGCCGGGCGGCAGCTCGCGGTAGTGGTCGAGAGCGTTGGTCGTGCGAAGCCTGCGCCCGCGCGAGACGTAGCTGCCGCGCATGTACTCGCGCCATCCGATCAGCTGACGCACGAATCCCTCGTACGACGCGATCGGCACGGCATTGCGCTCGGCGAACCGCACCACCTGGTCGAGCACGTCGGCCGGGTCCAGCAGGCCGATGTTCAGCGCCGGCGTGAGGGCCGCGTGGAACACGAAGCCGTGCTCGGCCGAGATCGCGTCCTCGTAGGGGCCGAACTCGTGGAAGCGCTGCTCGAGGAACTCCTGGAGCATCTCGTCGGCCGGCTCGCGGGTCACGGCCCAGGCGAACCCCGCGGGGTCGCCCGGTGCGTCGGGGAAGCGGTCGCGCACGAAGGCGATGGCCTCCTGGGTGATCTCGTCGGGCTCGGGTCGCGACGTGGCCGGCACGGGATGGTTCTTCGGCAGCTTCTTGCGATTCTCGGTGTCGAACGACCACTGGCCACCGACCGGCTCACCGTCGTCGACCAGCACGTCGAGCCGTCGGCGCTGCCGGGCGTAGAAGCCGGCCATGCGGGTGCGCTTGCCCGTGAACTGCTTGGCGACGTCCTCGGCCGAGGTCAGGAAGTTGGGCGTCGCCAGCACCTCGACCCGGGCCCCCGCATCGGCCGCGGCGGCGCGTAGGTCGCGCTCGAGCCAGTCGTCGACGACGTCGTGCCAGCTGACGACGTCGGCGCCCTCCAGGGCGCGGGCCACGGCGAGCCGGCTCGTCGTGCGGCCGTCGGTGCGCACCCACTCGACCGTCTTGCCCGCGCCCGCCAGCTCGCGGGCGTGGTGTTCCATCGAGGCGCGGTGCAGCACGAGCTTGTGCGCGTGGAAGGGGTACTGGCGGAACAGCAGATCGTGCTCCACGAGCACGAACGCGTCGGCCTCGACGTCGAGGTTCTGGGCGAACAGCTGGTGGGGGAGCACGAGGTGGACACGGCGCACCCCGCCATCCCACCACCGCTCGGCCGCCCCGGCGAGTCATGGACGAGGCGAGGCGCGTGACGTCGGTCAAGGGGTGGGCGGCGACCTCAAAACGCTAATGAGTATCGTTCGCGTCTGTGAAGTTGCAGCAGGAGTCGCCCGAGGTGGTCGTCGCCCTGGCCCGCCGACGCCGTCGGGGCCGGCTCGCGGTCGTCGGCACCGCCGCCGTGCTGGGCGCCGTGGTGCTGCTGAGCATCGGCACGGGACCGGTCGGCGTGCCACCGGGCACCGTGGCCCGCATCTTGGCCGCACACCTCCTGCCGGGGGAGCACGAGGCCACCTGGACGGCGGCCCAGGACCAGATCGTGTGGAGCTTCCGGCTCCCGCGCGTGCTGATGGCGGTGCTGGTCGGTGCCTCGCTCGCCGTCGTGGGTGCGCTGCTGCAGGCCATCGTCCGCAACCCGCTCGCCGACCCGTACGTCCTCGGCGCGTCCTCCGGTGCGGCCCTCGGCGCCGTGGGTGCCCTGGCCTTGGGGGCCAGCGTCCCCGGCCTGCTCGTCTCGGGCTCGGCCTTCGGCGGAGCCGCCGTGGCCGGCGTGATCGTCTACGTCCTGGCGTCCCGCGGCGGGCGGATCGAGTCGCTGCGCCTCGTCCTGGCAGGTGTCGCGCTGTCCTACCTGTTCAGCGCGGCCACGGGCTGGATCACCGCGACGGCAGACCACGGTCGCCTGCCCGGTCTGCTGTTCTTCCTGCTCGGCAGCATCAGCTCGGCCACCTGGGAGATGCTGACGCTGCCCGCGATCGCGCTCGTGCTCGGTCTGGCCTATGCGCTGCGCCGCGCAAGCCACCTCGACGCCGCGATGACCGGCGACGAGACCGCGGCCTCGCTCGGGGTCGACATGACCCGCCTACGCGTCGAGGTGCTCGTGGTCACCGCCGCCATGACCGGGGCCGTGGTCGCCGTCGCCGGCGGCATCGGCTTCGTGGGCATGGTCGTGCCGCACGTGTGCCGGCTCCTGGTCGGCGCCAGCCACCGGGTGCTCCTGCCGTTCGCCACGGTCGCCGGCGCGCTGCTCGTGGTGCTCGTCGACACGGTGGCGCGCACCGCCGCCTCGCCGCGCGAGATCCCCCTCGGCGTCGTGACGGCCCTTGTCGGCGCGCCGTTCTTCCTGTGGCTGCTGCGCACCCGTCCGGTGGGGGCCGAGCGATGAGCGGCGTGCGCGTCGAGCGCCTCTCGGTGCGCCTGGGTCAGACCCAGGCCCTCGCCGACGTCGACCTCGAGGTGCGCCCGGGCGAGGTGCTCGGACTGCTCGGCCCGAACGGCTGCGGCAAGTCGACGCTGCTGCGCACGATGTACGGCACGCAGCGACCGACCACGGGCTCGGTACACCTCGACGGGCTCGACGTGGCCCGGTCGCCGCGGCGCGAGGTCGCACGGCGGTGCGCCGTCCTGACCCAGGACCACGCGACCGACGTCGAGCTGTCGGTCATGGACGTCGTGCTGCTCGGACGCATCCCGCACCCGGCCTCGCAGCGTTCGGCGGCCGGTGACCTGCGCCTCGCCGCCGACGCGCTCGCGCGCACCGATGCCCTCCACCTGGCCGACCGTGCCTTCCCGACGCTCTCCGGTGGCGAACGACAACGCGTGCTCCTGGCCCGCGCCCTGTGCCAGGACCCACGGGTGCTGCTGCTCGACGAGCCCACGAACCATCTCGACGTGACCCACCAGCTCGACCTGATGCGCACCGTCGGATCGCTGGGCGTCACGTGCGTCGTGGCGCTCCACGACCTGTCCCTCGCCGCCGCGCACTGCCACCGCGTGGCGCTGCTCGACGCCGGCCGGCTCGTGGCGGTCGGCACACCCGAGGAGGTCCTCACCCCTGAGCGGGTGGAGGCCACCTACCGCGTCGCGTGCGACCTGCTCACCCATCCGCGTACCGGCCGGCCCCTCGTGGCGCTGTCGCCGCGCGTCCCCAGTTCCCCCATTGCCCAGGAGGCACCATGAAGCGCACGATCCCCCCGCTGCTGACCGTCGCCGTGATCGCCGCCGGATGCGGCTCGGTCACGACCGAGTCGTCCGGAGACGACGGCGACAGCGTGACCGTCGAGAGCTGCGGCCGCGAGGTCACCGTGACCGCCGTGCCGGAACGCGTCGTCAGCATGCACCCCAGCCTCACCGAGCTCATGGTGCAGCTCGGCCTGGGCGACCGCGTGGTCGCCCAGGCGCAGGACGCGCTCGGTGAGCCGTCGCCCGAGCTCGCCGAGGAGGTTCAGGCCATCACCTCGATCAGTGCCGACTCGCCCCCGACCCGGGAGGACCTGCTGGCCCAGGACCCGGACTTCGTCATCAGTGGCACCGAGTACGAGTTCTCGACCGACCAGGGGTTCGCCGGGTACGACGCCCTCGAACAGGCTGGCGCCCCGGCCTACGTCGCCACCGCGGGCTGCATCGACCGCCGGTCCGAGGGCACGGTGGCCGACACCCTCGCCGACGTCGAGAACCTCGGCCGGATCTTCGACGTGTCCGACCGTGCCGACGAGCTGATCGCCCAGGCCGAGCAGGATTTGGCCGAGATCGACGAGATCGTCGGTGACGACGAGCCCGTGCGCGCCGTCCAGGTCTACGTCGAGGGCGGCAAGCTCTACGCCATCGGCGGTGCGGTCGAGATCGACGTGCTGCGACTCGGCGGCGGCGAGAACCTGTTCGCCGGCGACTCGCGCTTCGACGACTTCTTCGCGGCCGAGGTCAACCCGGAGGTCGTCGTCGACCTCCAGCCCGACGCATTCGTGTTCGCCGTGAACGACGCCGCTCACGAGCAGGAGACGCGCGCCTACCTGGAGCGGACCCTCGCCGAGACCCCCGCGGCCCAGAACGGCCTGCTCGTCGCCGTCGACAACACCTACGTGCAGCCCGGCACGCTGTCGGGCATCACGGGTGCCCGCCTCGTGGCCGAGGCCCTGCACGGCTGAGGCGTGAGGGAGCTCGGGCGCGACTACGCCCTGTTCTGGTCGGCGCGGGTCCTCGCGGTCGCCGGCGCCACGGTCACGGCCGTCGCCGTTCCGGTGCTGACGTTCCAGCGTTCGGGCTCCCCGTTCCTCACCGCGACGATCGTCGCCCTGCAGGTCCTGCCCTACCTGGTGCTGGGTCTCGTGGCCGGCGCGATCGCCGACCGGGTCTCGCGCCGGGTGCTCATGGTGCTCAGCGAGCTGGTGAGTGCGGCGGCCCTGGCGAGCCTCGTGCTCGCGGGCGGCGACGTGGCGATCGCCCACCTGCTCGTGGTCGCGACCGTAGTCCCGACGGCCTTCGTGTGGTTCGACGCGGCCGCCTTCGGGGCGCTGCCGGCCCTCGTGGGTCGCGAGCGCGTCGTCGCGGCCAACAGCGCACTGTGGACCGCGACGACCCTCGTGGGTGTCGCAGGGCCGGCGCTCGCCGGGTTCACCGTGGCCGCGGGAGGCCCGAGCCTGGCCCTCGTGATCGACGTCGTGGCCTGCGCGGCGGCGGCACTCCTGCTCGCGCACGTTCGGACCCCGATGGGTCCGCAGCGTCGTACCGGGGCGCGCACCCGGCTGCGGGCCGACATGGTCGAGGGACTGGCCTTCGTGCTGCGCCATCCCGTGATCCGTCCGCTGACGCTGGCCGGGACGCTGAACTCGGTCGCGGCCGGAGCCGTCACGGGACTCGTGGTGGTCGTGGCCGTGCGGCAGCTGGACGACTCGGCCACCGGGGAGGTCCCGGGACTGCTGTTGACCGCGATCGCGGCGGGCGGCTTCCTCGCCGCGGTCTGCCTGCCGCGTCTGCTGCGGGTCGTGCGGCTCGGCCGGGTGACCGTCGGGGCGCTCGTGGGCGGTGCTCCGGCGCTCCTGCTCCTGGCGCTGGCCGACACCGTGGCCGTGGCCGTGATCGGGCTGATCGGGTGGGGGCTGGCCACGACCTTGGTCGTGCTGAACGGGATCTCGACCCGTCAGCAGCTGACCCCGGACGCCCTCCAGTCACGGGTCAACACCTCGGCGCGCATGCTCGCCTGGGGTGGGACGCCATTCGGAGCGCTGGCGGCCGGGGCCTCCGCGGAGCACGTGCACCTCCCGGTCGTGCTCGCGGGTGTCGCTGCCGTGTCGCTCGGCGCGGCCGTCTACGCCGTCGCGGCAGGCCTGCCGCAGGTGCGGCTCACCGCCGTCGCCGGGTCCTGAGCGAGGTCGCCCACGTCCCGCGCACTCGACGCCTCAGAGGTCGCGGTGCGTGCCGCCGGTCTCGTACGCGTCGGAGTCGGCGCTGGCGTCGGGGCGGCGGCTGAGGCTGATGATCGCGGCGGCGAGACCGCCCCAGATGATCAGCATCGCCAGGACCATCATGATGATCGCACCGGTGCTCATCGGCCGACCTCCTCTCGGTCGTCGTGGGCCGGCGTGACCGGCTTTCGTCGGGCGAACGTGACCACGATGGCCACAACGATCAGCAGGCCGGCCGTGCCCCACCCGAACACGTTGAGCATCCAGGCCGGATACCCGCCGTACGGCTCGTCGAGGGTGTCGATGAAGGCGCGGACGAGCACGTAGCCGAGCGCCAGTGGCGCGATCACCGCGACGAGCGCCATCCACGTGCGCCCGAGCTTGACCGAGCCGTACCGGTTCAGGTGCGCCGCGAGGCCGGGAAGCGCCCGCAGGCCCAGGCCCATGACGATCATCGTGACGACGGCGACGAGCAGGATGCCGAACTGGTTGACGAAGTAGTCGACGATGTCGAGCACCAGCAGTCCGCTCGTGGTCGCGAACAGCACGACGCTCACGACCATCGCGGGGACGCCCACGACGAGCACCGCCGTGACGCGGTTCAGGTCGAACTTGTCGCGCACCGCCGAGACCACGACCTCGAGCACGCTCACCAGGGACGTCAAGCCGGCGATCACGAGCGAGCCGAAGAACAGCACGCCGATCAGCGAGCCGCCCGCCGCCTGGCTGATGATCGCGGGGAAGGCCACGAACGCCAGGCCGATGCCGTCGGCCACGACCTCGTCGACCGCGACGCCCCCGGCCTGCGCCATGAAGCCGAGCGCCGCGAACACGCCGATACCGGCCAGCAGCTCGAAGCTGGAGTTCGCGAACCCGACGACCAGGCCGGACCCCGTCATGTCGGTGCGCCGGCCCACGTAGGAGGCGTAGGTGATCATGATGCCGAAGCCGATCGACAGCGAGAAGAAGATCTGGCCGAACGCCGCGGCCCACACCGACGTGTCACGCAGCGCGTCCCAGTTGGGGCTGAACAGGGTGTCGAGTCCCTCGCCCGCGCCCGGCAGGAACAGGGCCCGCACGACCAGGAAGCCGAACGCCAGCACAAGCAGTGGGATGAACACGACCGAGGTCGCGCCGATGCCCTTCTGCACCCCGAGTCCCATGATCAGCAGCACCGCGGCCCACACGATCAGCAGGGCGATCAGCACCCCTGCGACGAAGTCGAGCGTGACGCCCGGGTCGCTGGTCTGCAGGAACTCGCCGAAGAAGAAGCCCTCGGGATCGGAGCCCCAGGCCTTGTCGATCGAGAAGAACGTGTAGCGGGCGGCGTAGGCGATGATCACCGCGTAGTACACGGCGATCACGAAGCAGATGCCCACCTGCCACCACCCGAGCGGCTCGGCCTTGCGCGACTCGCGCGCCATCGACAGTGGCGCGGACCCGCGGTGCTTGTGCCCGAGTGCGTAGTCCAGGAAGAGGAAGGGCAGGCCCGCGGTGAGCAGGGCGACCAGGTACGGGATGACGAAGGCGCCGCCGCCGTTCTCATAGGCCACGTAGGGGAAGCGCCAGATGTTGCCGAGACCCACGGCCGAGCCGATCGCGGCCAGGATGAAGACCTTGCGCGAGGAGAAGGCCCCGCGTCGGGCCTCCTGCTGCTCGGGCGAAGCCGCGCTGCTGGAGTGTTCTGCGCTCGCCATGGTGCGTCTCCTGACGTCGTTGTCGGGCTCACGGCATCGTAGGACAGGACCGCGCCGCGTGCTCACCGGCTGGCCGGGCGGTTCCTGAGCCGGCCCGGTGCGGTGGCGGTAGCGTGCGACCGACCCTGAACCTGCCTGTTGGAGGAGAGCACCATGGCCGTCGACCCCACCGGATCGGACCTCAAGCGTTACCTGGCCGAGGACGAGGGAGGCGAGGTCGTGATGCTGAACCTGCTGCGCTTCACGGCCGACGGTCGCGACTCGTACGCGGCCTACGCCCGTGAGATCAAGCCCTTCCTGGCCAAGGTGGGCGGCTCGATCGTCTACGCGGGGGAGTGTGGCACCTCGCTCGTGCCGGCCGGCGGCAGCGGCTGGGACGCCGTGCTGCTGGTGCGCTACCCGTCGCGGGCGGCGTTCTCGCAGATGGTGGCCGATCCGGAGTACCAGCAGATCACGCACCTGCGCACCGAGGCGTTGGAGGAAGCAGTCCTGCAGGCCACGTCGCCCTGGGGGTGACCCGCCGCTGACGGCTCAGGTGCCGCAGTAGGTCACGTACCGGCCGAAGTCCTGCGGCGCGGGCTCGGCGTACCGCTCCAGCCCGGGCCGTTCGTCGAACGGCTGCTGGACCGCGTCCAGCAGCCGGTGGACCGGGCCGAGGTCGCCCGCGGTCGCGGCGTCCAGAGCCTCCTCGACCAGGTGGTTGCGAGGCACGTAGACCGGGTTGCTGCGGTCCATCAGGTCGGCGTCAGGGCCCATCTCGTGCCACCGCTGCAGCCACGCGTCCAGGCCGGGCAGGTCGACGACGAGTCCGCGCAGGATCTCGGCGTCACCGCGCGCCGCGGCGGTGAGCGCCCGGAACCCGCTCGTCCAGTCGACGCGGCTCTCCTGCAGGAGCCCCCGCAGCTGCTCGCTCAGGTCGACCGCGGCGGCGTCGCCCACGGCGGACGTCAGACCGATCTTCGCCAGCAGACCGGAGGTGAAAGAGGCGCTGTAGCGTGCGCGGAACGTGCCGAGGGACTGCGTCGCGAGCTCGACGGCGCGGCCGGAGTCCTCGCTGATCAGGGGCAGGAGCGTCTCGGCGAACCGGGCGAGGTTCCACTCCGCGGCCATCGGCTGGTTGCCGTAGGCGTATCGCCCGCCGGTGTCGATCGAGCTGTAGACCGCGGCAGGGTCGAGGGCCTCCATGAAGGCGCAGGGGCCGTAGTCGATCGTCTCGCCCGAGATCGTCATGTTGTCGGTGTTCATGACCCCGTGCAGGAAGCCGACCAGCATCCACCGCGCGACAAGGTCGGCCTGGGCCGTGGCGACGGCCTCGAGCAGCGCGAGCGGCGGGATCGGCGCGTCAGCCGCCTCCGGGTGGTGGCGCGCGATCGCGTGGGCGGTCAGGCGACGCAGCAGCTCGACATCGCCGGACGCCGCCACGTACTGAAACGTGCCGACGCGCAGATGGCTGCTGGCCACGCGGGCCAGCACAGCGCCGGGCAGGTCGGTCTCGCGACGGACCGGACGTCCCGTGGCCACGACCGCGAGCGATCGCGTCGTCGGCACGCCGAGGGCGTGCATCGCCTCGCTGATGACGTACTCGCGCAGCATGGGTCCGAGGACGGCCCGGCCGTCACCGCCGCGTGAGAACGGCGTGCGGCCCGAGCCCTTGAGGTGCAGGTCGCGCAGACGGCCCGCCGGGTCGGTCAGCTCGCCGATCAGCAGTGCGCGCCCGTCCCCGAGGCGGGGCGAGTAGCCGCCGAACTGGTGCCCGGCGTACGCCTGGGCGACGGGCGTGGCGCCCACAGGCACGACGTTTCCGGTCAGGAGGCGCGCGCCGTCCGCACTGCGCAGCGGCGCCGGATCGAGGCCGAGCTCGGTGGCGAGCGGCTCGTTGAGCAGCACCACCCGCGGTTCGGGGGCCTCCTCGGCCTGCCAGGCCAGTGCGAGCTCGGGCAGCTCGGTCGCAAAGTCGTTCGCGACCGGCAGCAGGTCGGGCGTCGTCGTCACCCTCCCGAGCCTACGGACCGGGTCGTCGCCGGGGTGAGGCTACCGACGATGGCGGTCGGCGGAGCGACGCCGAGCCCCGGGCAGCGACGAGGCCCGCTCGGCGAGCGTCGAGACGCAGTTGGCCCGAAGATCTGGGCATGGCCCAGCGCAACCTCATGACCTCGAACTCCTCCCTGGCGGCCCTCGCGCTCACCTCGACGCTCTTCGGTCTGATCTCGATCGGCGAGGCCGGGCGCCGTACCGTCCAGGACCTCCGCCAGCGCGGTGGCGCGGGCCGGAGCAGCTCCGCTGATGCCGTGACAGCACGACGCCGAGGCCGCCCCCGCGACGTCGGGACGCTCGCGGCCTGAGGTGCGGCCCGCCTGCTGTCTACGCTGGCGTCGTGACCACCAGCCCGCGACGTCGCTCGTACGACTCCACCGGTCGCCGGCTCGCAGCCGAACGCCGACGCGAGGACGTGCTCCGGGCCGCTGCCGACCGCTTCCGTTCCGACGGCTGGCATCGCACCACGGTGGCGGCGATCGCCAGCGACGCGGGCGTCTCCGTGGACCTCGTCAGCCTCCGGGTCGGCACCAAGGTGACGCTGTTGGTGGAGTCCCTGCGCGCCACGGCCTTCACGCAGGTGCCCGACCTGCGGCAGGCCGTGGAAGCGTTGGACCTCGGTGGACCCGAGACGTCGGTCGAGGAGCGGGTGGCGCGGTTCAGCTCGTTCGCGGTCGCCACGCTGGAGCCGATCGCCGAGTTCCACGACGTGCTGCGCCAGGCGGCCGACGCCGAGCCGCCGGCGCGGGCCATGCTCGACGAGATCGAGCGGACGCGGCGCGACTCGACCCAGATCGTCCTGCGCAAGATCCTGCTCGCCGATCCCGATCCGCAGCTGGTCGACGAGCTGTTCGTGCTGACCTCCACCGCCGTCTACTGCGAGCTGACGCAGCGGTGCGGATGGTCGAGCGCGCAGGTGCAGACCTGGCTCCGTCAGGTGGTGGGGGAGGCCGTCACCCGGTCGCGGTCCTGACCGGCGGTGCGTGAGCGCGAGAGCAACAGCACGAGACCGGCAGCCGCCAGTCCGGCACCCAGGGCCAGGATTCCGGGCGGCAGGGCCCCCAGCTGCGGCAGGATCTGTGTGCCGGAGGACTCGACCACGACCATGACGTCCACTCCCGTCGAGCCGATCAGCCGCGTCACCGGACGACCCGCCTGAAGGTCAGGACGATCGCGACCACCAGGCCGCCGGCGAGGAGGGCGACCAGGGCGATCCACCCGAAGGTCGGCAGCACGAGGACGCGACCGGAGACGGTGCTGACGGGCTCGCCGTCGACCAGCGCGTCGACCCGGACCTCGCACCAGCAGGCCGCAGGCAGGTCACCGAGCTCGCCCACGACGTCGCCGACCTCGTCGACACGGATGAGCGGACCGTTGAGCTGGGTCCGCGACCCGCCGCTGGCCGAGACGATCACAGCCTGGTCGGTGGCGCCGGGGACGACGTTGACCGTGCCGTTGTTCTGCACCGAGGCCCGCACGCGCACGGCGGAGGTCGCCGCCCAGGGGAGCGAGAGCGACTCGATCCGCGCGGCGCGGCGCACCGGCCCGGTTCCCTCGACGTACACCGAGGCCGTGATGCTGGGCACGATCGAGACGCCGCCGGTGGGGGTGGAGCTGGAGGTCGTGCCGGCGTCCGAGCGCGGATCGGCAGCGAACGTGATGCCGATCCGGCGCTGGCTCGCGCCCCGGTCGTCCGGTGGGCTGATCTCGACCGAGACCGGTCGAGCCGTGCGCGCCGGGATCTCGATCGGGCCTTCCGGCACGGTGACCCAGGCGGCGGCATCGGCCGGGCCACCGGAGAGCGGCGTGCCGGTCTCGGGGTTCAGCTCGCCGGCCGTCACTCGATAGGTCGTCGTCTCGCTCGACTCGTTGGCGACGCTGAAGCTCAGTGTCGTCGTGGCCGCGTCGGCCGTCACCACGGCGCGAACCGGGGCGATCCCGAGCCCGGCGGCGCCCCCCTCGACCGGGAGCTCGCCCCCACGCGGAGGCGGCGGAGCCGCGGGACTCGTCAGCAGCCAGACCGTCGTCGCTGTGGCGACGAACGCCAGAGTCGCGAGCGCCCAGCGTCGGCCGCGCCGCCGCCCCGCGCCGGCCTCAGTAGAGGACACCGACCTGCACGATGTCGCTGTACGTGCCCGGGGTCACCGGCTGTGGCAGGGGGATCCGCACGTACACGGGGTAGCGCTGGACCTCGCCGGTGCCCGTGCCCTGCACCTGGTTGGTCGGGGTCGGCACGGGTGCCCACGGATTCGTGCGGGCCTCGTCGGTGTAGACGTCGTAGCGCAGGTAGTCGTCACGCGCGGAAGTGCCGCGAACGCGGCGGCCCTCCTGCGACGCATTCGATCCTGGACCGATCGCGATGGTGTACGTCGTGCCGGGGGTCGCGGTCACCTCGACGTAGTGCGTGGAGTCGACGGGCACGGTGCTCAGCGGGTTGACCGAGCCGAGGTACCACGGCGGCGCGTACACGGAGGCGCCGTTGGTCGCCTCGGCCGCGATGGGGGCGTTGGCGGTGGACGTCTCCGCCGTGGCGCCGGCAGGGACCAGCAGCAGCGTGAGGGCGATCAGGGCGGTGCAGGAGCGGGCGATCATGGGTCCTCCAGTCGGGTTCGCCTCAGAGTAATTCATTCGGGTCTGCCATGTATGAAATTGAGGAGACCGCTCCGCCTCGGTCGCAGGTCGGCGTCGTGGCCACGCGTCCGACTCGCACTTCTCTACAACTTGTAGTTGTTCTACAACTTGTCGTACAGTCCAGGGCGTGATCATCCGAACCTGGCGCACGGCAGCCGCGATGCTGCTGGCATCGGCCCTGCTGTGGCCGGTGCCGGCGTCCGCCCACGACCAGTTCATCGGCAGCGACCCGGCCGACGGATCCACGCTGACGACCTTTCCGTCCGCGGTGGACCTCGAGTTCAACAACACGCCGCTCGACATCGGCGCGACGATCGTCGTGGTCGACACCCAGGAGCGCGAGTACACCACCGACGTGACGTTCGCCGATCACGTCGTGACCGCCCATCTGGCCCCTGGCCCGAGCGACACGAACTACCAGGTGCGCTGGCGCGTGGTCTCGAGCGACGGCCACGCCATCAGCGGTGCCTTCGACTTCGCGGTCGGCGACGTCAGTGCCGCCGACCAGTTCCCGCCGCTCGAGGGGTCCGACGCCGCAGCGTCGACCTCTCGGGCGCCCGCGGGCTCCGACTCCGGGACCGGTGTCGGACGTACCGCACTCATCGCCGTGGCCGGTGCGCTCGTCGCACTCGGCCTGTGGGCCGCTCTCGCGCGCCTGCGCCGCCCCTCTCGACAGGAGAACTGACATGACCCGACGACGCTGGACCACGGTGGCCCTGCTGGCCGCCGCCACCTTCCTGGCCGCCTGCGGATCGACCACGACGCAGACCCAGACCGGTGACGAGGACACCTCGGGACTGGAGTTCACCGACATGTGGGTCAAGTCGGCCGACGAGGGCATGTCGGCCGCGTTCGGCACGATCGTCAACACGACCGACTCCGACATCACGATCGTCTCCGGCACGTCCGCCGCGTCCACCATGGTCGAGCTGCACGAGACAGTCGCCGACGAGACCGGCACGATGGTCATGCGCGAGAAGGACGGCGGATTCGTCATCCCGGCCGGCGGCGAGTACGTGCTGGCCCCCGGCGCGAACCACCTCATGCTGATGGACCTGCAGACGCCGATCCTCGCCGGCGACGAGGTGAAGTTCTCGCTCGACCTCGACGACGGGTCGTCGGTCGAGTTCACCGCTCCGGCGAAGGACTACACCGGCGCCGACGAGCAGTACATGCCGGGGGAGTGAGTGTCGCTCGACAAGGCCAGCCGCGGCGTCGGTCGACGCCAGCTCCTGATCGGGGGAGCCGTGGCGGCGGTGGGGGCCGCCGCCGCGGTCGGCGCCGACCGGCTGGACCTGGGCGGTGACGAGGTCCTCGTCGACGCCCATGGCCGTGAGACGGTGCGCTTCCACGGCGCCCACCAGCCCGGCATCGCCATCACGCCGCAGGCCCACCAGTCGTTGGTGGCCGTGCAGCTCGATCCCGGCACCGGGCGCGACGACGTCCGCCGCCTGTTGTCGGTCCTGACCGACGACGCCCGCGCGATGATGGCCGGAAAGCCTGCGCTGGCCGACCCCGAGCCGGAGTTCGCGCGGATCCCGGCGCGACTGACCGTGACCTTCGGGTTCGGGCCGGGGCTGGTGCGGATCGTGCGCGGTGCGCAGGACGTGCCGGCCTGGCTCGGACCGCTCCCGGCCTACCCGATCGACCGGCTGCGCGAGGAGTGGTCGGGCGGCGACCTCCTGCTCCAGGTCGCCTCCGACGACCAGGTCACGGTGGCCCACGCGGTGCGCATGCTGGTCAAGGACACCCGCAGCTTCGGCACGGTGCGGTGGCACCAGGCGGGCTTTCGTCGCGCCTACGGCTCCGAGAAGCCCGGCACGACGATGCGCAACCTGCTGGGCCAGGTCGACGGCACCGTCAACCCGCGGCCGGGCGACGCGAGCTTCGCCGACGTCGTGTGGCGCGACGACGACTGGCTCGCCGGCGGCACGACGATGGTGGTGCGGCGGATCGAGATGCTGCAGGACGACTGGGACCGTCTGGACCGGCACGGCCGCGAGCTGTCGGTGGGGCGCACCCTCGACGTCGGCGCGCCGCTGACCGGCACGCGCGAGCACGACGAGCCCGACTTCGACGCCACGACCCCGGTCGGGTTCCCGGTGATCCCGGAGTTCTCGCACATCCGCCGGGCTCGGTCCGACGACCCGACCCAGGTCATGTTCCGCCGCGGCTACAACTACGACCTCGGACCGCGCGGCGAGATGGCCTCGGACGCCGGCCTGATCTTCACGTGCTTCCAACGCGACCTCGAGCACCAGTACCTGCCGATCCAGGCCCGCCTCGCCGAGCTCGACCTGCTGAACCAGTGGACCGTGCCCATCGGGTCGGCCGTGTTCGCGATCCCGCCCGGTGCGGCCGAGGGCGAGTTCGTGGGTGAGAAGATGTTCGGGTGAACCCGGTCAGACGCGCGCGCGGCGAGCTCGAGGCGCAGGTGCTGCACGTCCTCTGGGGCGCTGGCGAGGGTCTCACCGCCAAGCAGATCGGTGAGCGGCTGCCCGGCGCAGCGCCGGCCCCGACCACGGTGCTCACGGCGCTCGACCGCCTCGTGGCCAAGCAGCACGTGGTGCGCGACGACCGCCAGCGCGGCATCACCTTCCGCGCCGCGCGCACCGAGGAGCAGCACGTCAGCCAGACGATGCTCGACCAGCTCCGCACCAGCAGCAACCGGGAGGCGGCGCTGCTGCACTTCGTCGGCAACCTCGCCGACGAGGACGCCGAGCTGCTGCGCCGCAGCCTGCGCCGGAACTGACGGACTTCCGTGCACGGCATCGGCGTCGAGGAGGGCACCACGCTGACGCTGCTCTACGCGGGCAGCGTCACGGTGTGCGCCCCGGTGCTCCTGAAGCAGGGCGCCTGGTGGATGGCCCGTCCGCGCCTGGCGCTGTGGTGCTGGTGGGGTGCGTTCCTGTCCGGCGTCGTCGCCACGGTGGCCGCCGCGCTGCTCGGCATCATGCTGCTGGACCGACATCGCCTTGAACGATCACACGACGTCGCCAGCAGCATCGGCCTCGAGGCCGCCGCGTGGGGCATCATCCTGCTCATCGTCGGCGCGCTGGCCGTGACGGCGGGGCGCGCCGAGCTGGTGCTGTTCGCGGGCCGTGACCGGCGGCGCGACCTCGCGACGCTGGCCTCGACCCGGGCCCTGTGGTCGCAGCAGCGTGAGCGCTTCGAGCTCGTCGTGCTCGACACCGACCTCGACGTCGCCTGCAGCCTGCCCGGACGGCGCCCCCGGGTGCTGATCTCGCGCGGGCTGCTGGCCACATTGTCCGACGCCGAGGTCGAGGCGGTGCTGTGCCACGAGGAGGCGCACCTGGTCGGACGCCACAACGAGCTGGCCCGCCTCGCCGAGATCGGCGCCGCGTGCTTCCCGTGGCTGCCGGCCTCGCGCGACCTGCGCCGCCTCACCTCGCTGCTGGTCGAGCTCGCGGCCGACGACCACGCCCGCCGCTGCGTCGGGCGCGACGCCACGGCCTCGGCTCTGGCGAAGATGGCTGGCGGTAGTGCGCAGCCGACGCTCGAGCTGCGAGCGGAACGGACCGCGCGCCGGCCCTGACGCAGTGCCATCGGTGGGCGGCTGCGAGGAAGGTGGACCGCCACCTTCGACCCGGCCCCTGCGCCGTGGCCGCCCTGCTCGCGGACCGCTCAGGGCGTGAGCAGGTTCAACGCTCCGGCTCGTCGTCGTAAGGGGCCCGACCGGCCAGCTGCTCGATCGCTGCGGTGAGGCGGGCGACCTCCGCGCGCAGCTCGGTCACGTCCTCCTGCGTTGCCGCCTGCGCGTCCTTGCTCTCGTCCGACACCTGGTCGATGAGCCACGTCGCGATCGATGCCGTCACCACGCCGAGCGCCGCGATCCCTGACATCATCAGCGCGACCGCGACTACGCGGCCCGTCGTCGTCACGGGGAACACGTCTCCGTATCCGACCGTCGTCAACGTGGCGAACGCCCACCACAGGGCGTCGCCGAAGGTCTGGATCGTTCCGTCCGATCCGCGCTCGGCATCGAGGACCGCCACGGCTGACACGAACGTCAGCACGACGATCGAACCGCCGAGGTAGAGCCCCACCCTGCCGCGCAGGTTCGTGCTGGCGAACCGGTTGAGGGTCGTGATCAAGGCCAGCACCCGAAGGAGCTGAAGGGGTCGCAGCACCGGCAACGCCACCGCGAGGACGTCGATCGGGTGCTGCTTGAGCCAGCGCCGACGGTCGGTGGCGAGGCTCAGTCGCAGCAGGACGTCGAGACCGAACGCGACCCAGGTGACGACCACCACTGCATTGCACAGACCACGCAACCGGGCGTCGAGGCTCAGGTCGAGGATCGGCCAGGCGTAGGCCACGAGGAACGCGAGGGTGGCCGCGGCAAGTGGTGCCGACGAGAGACGCTCCCAGCGTGCGAGTGTCATGGACCGATCGTCGCACGCCTCGGCTCCGCGTTCGGCAGGAGCCAAGAAGCCGGTCAGGCTCGCATCTATCACCTGTTGCCTGCACCCCGCTCGAGGCGGGCGACCATCCCTGGCCGGACTCATGACAGGACCTGGGCCCACATCTGAGTCGTCCAGACTGGGATTCGGACATCAGCCCCACGCGGGTGTCGTGCAGCTCGGACTCGTGTCACGCCGAGCGAGGTCGGAACCGTGTCGACGATGGCATCGGCCG
Organism: Aeromicrobium sp.; assembly: GCF_023146395.1. Taxonomy (GTDB): domain Bacteria; phylum Actinomycetota; class Actinomycetes; order Propionibacteriales; family Nocardioidaceae; genus Aeromicrobium. Next base: position 71,875 of record NZ_JAGLCD010000004.1, read on the forward strand.
GTCGTCGGCGGCGCCTGGAGTGGCGACATGTCAGTCACCTATACGTGGGACGTGTTCTCGACGGTGGACGGCTGCGGCTCCTACGAGATGCCACGAGGGCGCTCGGGGTGGGGCGGGTACTGGAGCAAGCAGGGCCCGGAGCTGCTCGGGCACCGGGCCCGACAGTTCCGGCAGCCGCAGCACCTGGTCTATGGCGCGACGACGTTCCGCGAGAACGCGCAGATCTTCGCCGACGGCGCCGACGCCAACATCCTCGACGAGTGGAACCAGTTGCTGGTCGCTCTGCCGGCGACGGTCTTCTCGTCCACGCTCACCGACACGATGGACTGGCCCAGGGCCACGATCGACCGTGGAGACGCTGTCGACTCGGTGCAGCGGCTCAAGCACGAGTCCGAGGTCCCGCTGCGCTCGCAGGCGAGCCTGTCGCTCAACTGGTCGCTGCTCGAGGCCGGCCTGGTCGACCGGATCCAGATCACCGTGTTCCCGGTCCTGTCGGGGGTGTCCGGCACCAGCCCCGTCATGGTCGGGGTACAGGACTTCGATCTGGAGCTGCTCGAGTCGCACGTGCTCGATGGCCGGGTCCTCGAGACCACGTACCGCCCCCACGCCCGGCTGACCTAGCGCCCAGCGACGACGAACGCCCCTACCGACCGAGGTCGGCGAGGGCGTTCGTGCTGGGCCTGGGGTGGCTCAGATGTCGTAGTACAGCTGTTCCCTTACTGCACTGTCGCGCTCACCTGCAGGGATGTCCGCCCGTGCTGTCAGCCGGCGCACCGGGGGCGCACGGGATCCTGAGTGTTGCCCTCCGCGACAGCTCGAGCGGGCGTCCAGGCTGTGAACATCTTCGCGTCGGGGCGGCCACCCGACCGGCTCGGTCCTGACACCCTGAACGGCGTCGAACACCGGTGCGGGGGTGGGGCGCTAGCATGGCTGCCCACTGCGTATTGGGGAGCCTCATGGGGAAGTCTGCGTCGGAGATGTCAATCGGGGACCGTCTTCTAGCGATGAATCACGCGTTTCTTCCCTCGGCCCCCGTGCATCGACAGGAGTTGCTGTCTGGACGCCAGGAGAAGCTGTTCTCGCTGCTCGAGACCTCTCAGACCCCCGGGGGCCACGCAGCCATCTTCGGTGAGCGGGGAGTTGGCAAGACAAGCGTCGCAGCGGTCTTTGAAACCGATCTGAGGGAGCGCGGCGTCCGCGCGATCCGGATCAACTGCAGTTCGCTCAGTAGCTTTCGTAGCCTTATCGAAGACGTGGCGACGGAATGGATTTCGCACTCTCCTGAAGACATCGCGGCTGAGCATTTGCCGCATCTTCTTGGCGGCAACTTCGGGCAGGCTGACATTGTGCGCACGCTTGACGGCATCGCCAAGGTAGTGCCCTCCGTCATCATCCTCGACGAGTTTGACGTTGTCGCAGATGCAGGCGTGGGCGAGGATTTCGCGAACCTCATGAAGGCACTGGCAGACAAGCAGGTGGACAGCCATTTGGTGGTGGTCGGTGTCGCCGAAGATGTCGATGCGATTTTGAAGGGCCATGCCTCCATCGCTAGGGGTTTGAGTCAAGTTCCGATGCCGCGCCTGGAACCGGAAGAGCTCGCCGCGATTCTTCGGAACGGGTTCGGCGAACTGTCGATGTCGATTCCTGAAGCTCTCGAGCTGCGGGTCATCCGTCTCTCACAGGGTCTTCCCCACTACACGCATCTGCTAGGTAAAGAGTTGGCTCGCCGGTCCATCTTGGCGGAGCGTGACGAAGTCATCGCGGACGATTGGCCCGCTGCGCTCGAAGGGGCGCTGGAAAAGGCGGAGCAGCAAATCGTTGACCTTTACGGCGACGCAACTACGACGGCGAAGCCCAGCATGTTCCCGGACCTCCTGCTGGCCTGCGCGCTTGCAAAAAAGGACCAGCAAGGATTCTTCCGCCCGGCCGACGTGCATGGACCGTTGAATAAGGTGAGCGGCAAGACCTACGCTATGGCGGCGTTCACGGGCAATCTTGCGAGCTTGTCGGCTGCCGATCGCGGTCCTGCTCTTCAGCAGCGAGAGTTCGCGGATCGTCGAAAGCGGTACCGCTTCGCGAATCCACTCCTTCAACCGTACGTTCTGCTCAAAGCGGTATCCGACGGCACCTTGGACTACCACGAGATCGACGACGATGAAATCTGGTCGTAGACGTGCGTCGTGACTCGCAGGCATGCCGTGCTGAGGGTGCGCGTCGTGTAACACAGCACCCGCAAACTGCGGGAGCCTAGATCTCTGACGGCTTCAGCGCCCTACGATGAGCACGTGTCCGCGCCCTTCAGAATCACTCGCTTGAACTTCAACGGTGGCGAGAGCGTCGACACGGGTGACGCGGATGTCATCGTGCTTGTTGGGCCGAACAACACCGGCAAGTCCCGCACGTTAGTTGAACTCCAACAGTGGTTGTCGCTCGAGCACTACGTGGAGCCGCCCGCTAACGCATTCTTCGTCCTTGACGAGCCAGGGGTTGAGCAACTCCTAGACGGTTCCCAAACACGAGATTGGTTGCTCGAGAGGCGCTACTCATGGGTGAATGATCACGACCATGTGGCGAGATTCCGGACGATCAACTCCGGCGAGCAGACCGTCGAGTCCGTGGCGCACAGCTGGCCGCCAGCTGAACGCTCGTCGAGGTTGGGCAGTCTCGGCAGCCATCTTGTGCGCGGCCTTTGGTGCGGGGAACGACTCCAACACCTCGGCGCGCCAAATCGACTCGACCATGACGGGCACCCCGATCATCCAGTTCATTGGCTAGTCCGAGACAAGGCACTTCTACAGGCTTTTGATAGTGCAATCTGGACGGCATTCGGGATGCACGTGATTGTCGACGCCTGGGGCACGTCGATCCTCCTGCGCGTCAGTCGCAATCAGACGCAGTCGGATTTCGTCGGCACCTCCGAAGATGGCCTGCCCGACGCGGACCTCGTGCGAAGGCTTCGACAGCTGCCGACCCTCGAATCGCAAAGCGATGGCGTACGTAGCTTCGCAGGCATGGTCCTTACTCTTTTGACGGCGCAGTTTCCAACAGTCCTTCTTGACGAGCCCGAGGCATTTCTCCACCCGCCACAAGCTCGCTTGCTCGGTCGAAGCCTTGCCGAGTTCCAACGTGATGGGCAGCTGCTGGTCGCCACTCACAGTTTGGATGTCCTGCTCGGACTAGTTGAGTCCCGGCCAGAGAAGGTCCTTATCGTGCGACTCACTCGTGACGGCGAGCGAACCTCATGCAGGACCCTGCCCCCAGATCAACTTGCGGGTCTGTGGCGTGATCCGTTGCTGAGGTTCTCAAGAGCCCTTGACGGTCTCTTTCACGACGGTGTCGTCGTCTGCGAAGGCGATACTGACTCACAGTTCTACAGCGCCATTGCTGCCAGAGCTGATCCCGACGCCACGCCTACTCCGGGCCGGCATGTGATGTTCACTTACGCCGGAAGCAAACACCGGATTCCGCTGATTGTTCGGGCGCTCCGTGCTCTCGACGTTCCGGTTCGAGCAGCTGTCGATTTTGACATTCTCAGTAGTGAGAGCGAACTACGGACGCTTGTCGAGGCCACTGGATCGGGCATGACTGGTGAGATGAGTTCGGACCTGAAGTTGGTGAACTCTCACATTCGAGGTGGCGCGGTGGCTCCGAAGGTCGGCCCAGTCGCGGACGCTATTGAAGAGGCGCTCAGCGGCTCAAGGGGGCGCGAACTCGATGCCAGCGACGTGAGAGGGATCAGGCAGATAATCGAGCCGCCGACTGGTTGGCGAGATGCAAAACGTCGGGGACTCGCTGCAGTTCCGCCAGCAGAGGCAACTGTGGCGGCAAAACGGTTGCTCGCGACACTGCGAGCGGCCGGGATCTTCGTCGTCCCAAGCGGCGAAGTTGAATCCTTCGTCCCCGAAGTAGGCGGCAAGGGCCCCCGCTGGGTCGTGCAGGTAGTCGAGGAAGGACATCTGGACGCTGCGGATGAAGCCACAAAGTTCGTGGGCGAGATCCTGGCGTCGATTCCGAACGGCCGTTCCGAGATCGATCACGAGCAACCAAGTCGCTAGGGTGAGACTATGAGTGACTTTCGATCTGACCGAATGCCATCAGCCGAGGGGCACGGCATCGCGAGGCAGGCATGGGAGTCCTACGAGCGCCGGGCTCACAAGATCCTCGATCCTGGTGTGCGGGTCCTATTCGGGAGCTATGCCGCGAACAAGGTCGCTGACCTGATCGGATTTGCAGTGCTGTGGCGGCTCGAAGGCGGGTTCGAGGGCCTCGAAAAACTCGGCATGAGTCGAGCCTCCATCTATCGGAAGATCGCGGCTTGTCGGAAGTACTTGAAGATGCACCCCGACGAGTTTGAGCTCCCTGGCGTCACGATCGACTTCGAGGCGTACCGGGACCATGTCGAGTCGATGAGGGCGAAACCTACGCCTGCCAACGACTGAAGTCGCAAAACGTAGACAACCTACGAGCGAGTCGCTAGCGTCTCAATTGTGAGACTTAATGCGTTCGTGGAGTTGGCGTCCGGAGTGGACTCCTTGTGACTGCTGCACCGATAGGTGACATCTGATCTGTGGTGTCGAGAGGTGCCGCTGGAAGGATGTGGACCATGCCCAAGCCCTATCCCCGCGAGTTCCGTGAGGACGTCGTCCGGGTTGCTCGTGGTCGTGAGCCCGGGACTCGTCTGGCCGACATCGCTGCCGACTTCGGGATCAGCGAGACCTGCCTGTCGAACTGGATGCAGGCCGCTGACGTCGAGGACGGCCTCAAGCCCGGCGCCACCGCCGCCGACAACGCCGAGCTGCGTGAAGCGAAGAAACGAATCCGCCTGTTGGGGCAGGAGAACGAGATCCTGCGCCGCGCGACGGCCTATCTGTCCCAGGCGAACCTGCCGGGAAAAGGCTCTTCCCACTCGTGAGAGAGCTGGCCGGCGACGACGTCCCCGTCACGGTCAGCTGCCGGGTGCTCGGGTTGTGCCGTCAGCAGTACTACCGCTGGCGCGCCAACCCGATCACCGACTCCGAGTGGGACAACGCCCACCTGTCCAACGCGATCCTCGCCGCTCATGACGAGGACCCCCAGTACGGGTCGGAGTCGTTCGCCCACAGCATGAGCGCGGTGTCGATGCCGATGGTGTCGAGTCGAGCGGCGAAGTTCTGGAGGACTCGATCCGCTTCTTCGCGGTTCGCTGTGACGCAGACGATGCCCACGCTGGCTCCTGGCCGGGCGTAGCGGCCGAGAGGGGAGCGGATGGCCTCCCAGGCCAAGTCGTGGTCTCGCGGAGTGGTCGGAAGGCCGATGCGAGCGATGGGTAGGTCGGCGCTCATCGGCACGAACACGACCGACTCCTCGGGCTTGAACCCGAGCAGGTGGGGGAGTGCCGCAGTCAGCTCGTCGGGGGAGTGAGCGGAGAGCCTCGTGCCCCCGAGGTGAGCCGCCCGGACCTGCGATGTCCGCCGGTTACGTTGACACACTGGTGACACACGCCAACGAAAACGGCGGCTGACTCTGGAAGACGTCGGACGACGTCTCCGCAGGTCAGCCGCCGTTTTCGGCAACTAGCGACAGAGGGTGAAAACCCTCAGATCAGATGTCGTAGTACAGCTCGAACTCGTGCGGGTGCGGCCGCAGCTGCACCGGGAGGATCTCCTCGGTGCGCTTGTAGTCGATCCACGTCTCGATCAGGTCGGGGGTGAAGACACCGCCGGCCGTCAGGAACTCGTGGTCCTGCTCGAGGTTGTCGAGCACCGCGTTGAGCGAGGTCGGGACCATGTCGATGGCCTCGTACTCCTCGGCGGGGAGCTCGTAGATGTTCTTGTCGATCGGGGCCGCCGGCTCGATCTTGTTCTTGATGCCGTCCAGGCCGGCGAGCAGCAGCGCCGAGAACGCCAGGTACGGGTTGCTCGACGGATCGGGGCAACGGAACTCGATGCGCTTGGCCTTCGGGTTCGAGCCGGTGATCGGGATGCGGACACAGGCCGAGCGGTTGCGGGCCGAGTACACGAGCGCGATCGGGGCCTCGAAGCCCGGGACCAGGCGGTGGTAGGAGTTGACCGAGGGGTTCGTGAACGCCAGCAGGCTCGGGGCGTGCTTCAGGATGCCGCCGATGTAGTAGCGGGCGGTGTCCGAGAGTCCGCCGTAGCCGGCCTCGTCGTAGAACAGCGGCTCGCCGTTGTTCCAGATCGACTGGTGCACGTGCATGCCCGAGCCGTTGTCGCCGAAGATCGGCTTCGGCATGAAGGTGGCCGTCTTGTCGTTCGCCCACGCCGTGTTGCGCACGATGTACTTGAACTTCATGACGTCGTCGGCGGCCTTGAGCAGCGTGTCGAACTTGTAGTTGATCTCCGCCTGGCCCGACGTGCCGACCTCGTGGTGACCGCGCTCGAGCACCAGGCCCGCCTCGGCGAGGTTGCTCATCATGTCGTTGCGCAGGTCGGCCGTTTTGTCGGTCGGCGCGACGGGGAAGTAGCCGCCCTTGTAGCGGACCTTGTAGCCACGGTTGTCGGCGATGTCGTCGCCGGTGGACCAGGCGGCCTCGGCCGAGGTGATCTCGTAGAACGACTTGTTGGCGCTCGTGCCGTAGGCGACGCGGTCGAAGATGTAGAACTCGGCCTCGGGGGCGAAGAAGGCGGTGTCGCCGATGCCCGTCGTGGCCAGGTACGCCTCGGCCTTGCGGGCCACGTTGCGCGGGTCGCGCGAGTAGGCCTCACCCGTGATCGGGTCGTGGACGAAGAAGTCCATCGCGATCGTCTTGCGGCGCTTGAACGGGTCGACGTACGCCGTGCCGAAGTCGGGGAACAGGACCATGTCGGACTGGTCGATGCTCTGGAAGCCGCGGATCGACGAACCGTCGAAGGCGACGCCGTTCTCGGCAGCGTCGGCGTCGAACGTCCACGCCGGCAGGGTCACCTGCTGCTGGATGCCGGGAAGATCGGTGAATCGGACGTCGAGGTACTCGACGCCCTCGTCCTTGACGAACTTGAAGAACTCGTCGGCATTGCCGAACATTGGGCCTCCTCGGCCGCGCAGCGGCACAGGTAGTCGGGTTTCCACGTCACAGGCGCGGGGGCCTGCGTCGCCCCTGAATGTAGGCGGAGGCAGTTTCCCGACCGTCAACGAATTGTTTCGGCCAAGTTACATGTGCCAGTCCTGCCGTGCTCAGGGCGCATCGTCGCGCTCGCTAGGCTCAGTCCGTGGACGACACCGAACCGTCGCTGGGCCGGCGCCTGGCCGCCCTGTTCATCGACTGGATCATCGCGGCGCTGGCCGCGGCTCTCTTCTTCGGGGTGACGTACCCGCCGAAGGACATTCCTCAGAACCTCGTGATCACCGGGATCTTCGTGGGTCAGGTCGCCATCCTGACCGGGCTGCTCGGGGTGTCGATCGGCAAGCGGATCATGCGCCTGCGCGTCGAGAACCCGGCCGGCCGGCCCATCGGGATCCCGCGGGCCCTGGTGCGCACCGTGCTGCTGACGTTCGTGATCCCCGCGATCGTCATGACCGACGACAAGCGTGGACTGCACGACCTGGCCGCCGGGTCTCGCGTCGTGCGGTTCTGATCGTCCTCAGCCGGCCGGCTCGTCCGGCGCGTCGACGCGGTGGCGCTCGATGCTGACCGAGCGTCCCTGCGCGTCGAAGCAGAACCGGGCCGTGCCGCGGTACTGGTGCTCCTCGGCGGTGCGCAGGTGCAGCGTGCGCGCGTACCGGCACCGGGCGACGTCGCGGGCGGGGTATCCGCCTTCGTCGACGAACGTGCGCTCGAGATCCTCTGAGACGATCGCGCCCGCGGCCTCGACGTCGGCGATCGTGAGGTCGTCCTGCACGACGAGGCTGCGGTAGGTCTGCGAGCTCATCTCGCCCGGCGTGGGCTCGGAGGCGCCGCAGGCGGCGAGCGCGGCGGTGCAGATCACGAGCACCGCCGCCCGGCGGAGCATCGTCAGCCGCGCATCATCTTGCGCGCCGACTTCATCGAGGTCGGCACGGGTCCGCGCGGCATGGGCGCGGCCGGACGCATCGCGTCGAGCGCCTTGAGCTTGTTGACGATCGCGGTCTGCTCGGCCGGCTTGACGGCCTTCTTCATCTTCTGCAGGTGCCGGTTGAGCTTGGGCAGGGGGACCTGGCCCTCGTCGCGGCCCACGACGACCTCGACGATCGGCACGCTCTCGCCGACGATGCGCGCGTGCTTGCGCTTCTCGGACGCCATGAGCGACTTCACGCGGTTGGGGTTGCCCTCGCCGACCAGGATGACGCCGGGCTTGCCGACGACGCGGTGGACGATGTCCTGGTTCTTGGTGAACGCCACGACCGGCTTGACGATCCAGCCGCGGCGCAGCATCTGCAGCGCGCTGGCGGCGGCGCCGGGCTGACCCTCGACCTGGGCGTAGGCGGCCCGCTCGGCGCGACGGCCGAAGACGATCAGCGCCGCGAGGATGCCGGTGAGGATGCCGAAGACGACCGCCAGGATGATCCCGAGCACGCCGCGGTCGAACAGCAGCAGCATCGCGACGGCGAACACGCCGCCGACGACCAGGAACCACAGCAGCAGGAGCAGCCCGATGTTCGGATCGGAGTTCTTGGTGATGCGGTAGGCCTGGCGCATCTGGGCGATGCGACCCGTGGCCGGGGCGGGAGTACCTGCAGACATGGGGTCAGTCTAGGGGCAGATCACCCAACCCCAAGCCGGTGCCACCTGCTCGTCGAACGGGGGAGGCGCAACCACGCCGGGCCGCGCCACCGGGTCGTCGAGTGGGGGCGAGCTCGGCGAGCGCCCGTATCGAGACGTGGCCAGGGGAGGGCGTCCGGCGCGCGGGCGATGGAGTGGGCCCCGGTGGCGCCGTGGGTCGCAACGCCTACGCAGAACGGCGTATGTCGAGCTGAGCTGGAACTCGACAGCCTAGGGGTTCTCCCGAGCTCTCTTCCGATGAGGATCCATGAAGTTGCTTCGCATGCCCTTGCCCCGTGTCGTCTCCGTGCTCGGCCGCCCGGCCACCCGGGTCACGGTCTGTCGTGACCGTGACGTGACAGCCGACCTGTTCGCGCACGATTGGATCCACCGTGGTTGATCCAGGGCGACGGATCGCCGCGTTGCTCGGGACCGTGCTGCTCCTGGCCGGCGGCACAGCGTGCTCCGGGCACGTCGACGTCTCGGTGGGTGGTCCGGCCGGGATCAGCGGGCCCAGCCTGGAGGACGACTTGGCCGACCTGGTCACTGAGCTCAGTGAGGTCACTCCGGAGTCCATGGACTGTCCCGACGGTCTCGACGCCGAGATCGGTGCGACGACGACGTGCGAGATGGTTCACGACGACGTGCGCAGCACTGTGGCTGTGGAGGCCACCGGCTTGCGGGAGGACGAGGAGACGCTCGAGTTCGTCTGGAAGGTCGAGCCGGGCTCCCAACGGCTCCTGACCGACCGCGTCGGTGACATCATCGCCGATGACTTCGCCGAGGCCACGGGCCTGACGCTCACTGAGCTGACCTGTCCCGAGCCGGAGCTCGCCGGTACGTCGACGGTGGAGATGAGCTGTGACGCCGTCACAGCCGAAGGCCGCTCAGGACCGGTCGTCCTGAGCGCCAAGGGTGCCGAAGGGTTGCAGGTCGACTTCTCCTGGCGTCTGGGTGACCAGACACGTCCGAGCGGGAGCAGCGCGTCGTGCGGGGAAGCTGCCGGTGGTCAGCGGTGCGGCGACCGGAACGACTGACGTGGTCGACGGCGTCTACGCACAACGGCGTATTCCGTCGCGCCGCACGAGTCGACAGGCTGGGTGCGCCCTAGTCACTCTTCTGATGAGGATCCATGAAGCCGCTTCGTCCCGCCGTGACCCGCCCGATCGCCGTTCTCGGCCTGACCTGCGTCGTGCTGCTCGCACCCGTCCCCGCGCACGCCGACGTGATCGACGGGACTCCCGGGGATGACGTCCTGACCGGCACCCCCGGCGACGACACCATCAGTGCCGGCGACGGTGACGACGAGGTCGACGGCCGTGCCGGTGACGACATCCTGGTCGGTGGTGCTGGCGATGACGTGCTGTTCGGCGGCGACGGCAGCGACGAGGTCGACGGCGGCGATGGCGACGACTACCTCAGCGGCGGCGAGCTCGACGACCAGCTCGACGGTGGCGCTGGCGCGGACGAGCTCTACGGCGGCGACGGCAGTGACTTTCTCGTCGGCAGGGATGGTGACGACTACCTCAGTGGCGGCGACGGCGATGACTACCTCAGTGGCGGCGACGGCGATGACTACCTCAGTGGCGGCGACGGTGACGATCTCCTGTGCGGTGGCAGCGGGGTCGACGTCCTCTTCGGTGGGTCCGGGTCCGACCTGGCCTGTGCGGTCGACGACGTGGCAGTGGCTCCGTTGGACACGCCGACCGTGGTCGACGTGAGGGCCAACGACGAGCAGCTGAGTGACGAGGCCGACGAGACCGATCCAGTGCGCTACCAGATCGTGGGCGTGCCCGCGGGCGTGACGGCGACGATCGACGAGCTGACGGGGCTGGTCGCCTTCGAGATCACCGATCCGACGTTCACGAGCGGTGACCTGGTGTACCTGGTCAGCCGGCTGACCGACACCGGCACGATCGCGTCCACGGCGTTCTTGACGATCACGTTGACGGCCGACGAGGGCGGGGTGCCAGCCACGCCCGACCAGGATGAGGACCGTGGCGTGGTGTTGGCCGCCTCGCCGGTCCTCCCGACGTCCGACGACAGCGACGTCGTGCTCCCGGAGACGGGCGCTCCGGAGGACCTCCAGGGCCTCGTGGCACTGGCGAGCGTCCTGATCCTGGCTGGTGGAGCGCTCGTGGCCGGCACGCGCCGTCGCCCCCACCGTGCCTGACGATCGTCACGGGCGCCGCCCGGTGCGACGCCAAGGACCGTCCGAATGCTGTCGAACCGCAGATGGAGGCAGGCCGTGGGACTCTTCGGAACCAAGGACCCGATGGCGAAATGGCGCAGGCGCCACTCGGCGATGGCCGAGCTCGTCGATCGAACCGGGTGGAAGGTCGATCTGCAGCTCGGCATCGTGACGACCGTCAGGGGAGGGATCCCGGTGACGGTGATCCTGATGCCGCCGATGACCGCGAGCGCGGCCGGGACCGGGACGAGCGTCGTGATCGAGGCTGGCCGACAGGCCGAGGCGACCCTGGCTAACCGGGTCGACAACGACGTCCACGGGCTCTCCTTCGAGGTGCGTGGCTGGCAGGGGGTGGCCGAGTCGGGCAACGGGCTCATCGACGGTCACTTCAGTGGACCCGATCACGAGCTGGTCGCGGCCGTGGTCGCCGCCGTGGACGAGCTGGTGGGGCGCGTGGGGAGCCGCAGCCCCGGCAGCTGAGTTCAGGTGAGGTCCCGTCCGGCCCTACGTAGAACGGCGTATTTTGCTCTGGTTCGAGGGTTGCGAGGCTGGGAGCAACAGCCGTCACTCGTCGATGAGGATCCATGAAACTGTCTCGTCCTGCCTTCTCACGCCTGGTCGCCGTTCTCGGCCTGATGTCCGTCGTGGTGCTCGCACCCTCTGGTGCCGATGCCGATGTCATCGAAGGGACCAGCGGTGACGACGTCCTCAGCGGAACTCCGGGCGACGACTCCGTCGGCGGCGGTGACGGCGACGACCTCCTCGACGGTGGCGCGGGCTACGACTACCTCGACGGTGGCGCGGGAGACGATCAGGTCCGTGGTGGTGAAGGAGACGACATCCTTCTCGGCCGTGACGGCGACGATGACCTCGACGGAGAGGGCGACAACGACGACCTGGTCGGCGGGCCCGGCGACGACGACCTCGACGGAGGTGACGGTGACGACTACCTCTACGCCGGCGACGGCAACGATCAGCTGTTCGGTGGTGACGGCGATGACCTCCTCAGCGGTGGAGACGGCGACGACGAGCTCCACGGAGACGACGGGAACGACCTGCTCTGCGGTGGCGGTGGGAATGACCTGCTCCAGGGCGGCGCTGGCGCCGACCTGGCGTGCGCCGTGGACGACGCAGCTTCGGCGCCGGTGGGTGTCTCGACGGTGGTGGACGTGCGGGCCAACGACGAGCAGCTCACTGATGAGGCCGATGAGGCCGATCCAGTGCGGTACTCGATCCTGGGTGTGCCGGCGGGCGTGACGGCCTCGATCGACGAGCTGACGGGCCTGGTGACGTTCGAGATCACTGATCCGACATTCACGACTGGTGACCTGTTCTACGTGGTGAGCCGGCCGACCGGCACGGGCGCGATCGAGTCGACCGCTCTCCTGACGATCAGGCTCACCGCGGCTGAAGAGGAGGATGCGGACACGATGCCGGGAACGGTCGCGCCTGACGATGACGGATCCCGCGGCGCGGGCGTGGCCCAGGTCGCGTCACCTGCTGCTCTTGCCGCCGGCGACATCGGCGTGCTTCCCGCGACTGGGGCTCCCGAGGACCTCGTCGGTGTCCTGGTTCTGGGAGGTCTGCTGCTTGCTGGCGGCGCCCTCACGATCACGGTGGCACGCCGCGCTCAGCGCGGCTGAGCCACGCCCTCGTCAGCGGCTGCGCATCACGGCGACTGCCGCGGCCGCCCGTGAGGGCACGCCCAGCACGGCCAGCACCGCCTCGACGTGCTTGCGGGCCGTGCCCGGCGAGATGCCGAGGCGTCGCGCGATCTGCACGTTCGTCGCCCCGTCAACGATCAGCAGGGCCACCTCGGCCTGACGCCGCGTCAAGCCGAGGTGCATCGCCGACTCGACCGTCGCGGTGTGCGCCGGCCTGAGCAGCAGGACGTGCGGTCCGACCGGGTTGACCGTGAGCGACGCGTCGAAGGCATCGTCCTCGACCTCGAGACTCGTGGCTGGGACCCGCTTGACCGACCACCACTGCTCGCCGGGTTCCGGCTGCTCCCAGAGTGCTGTACCACGCAGCGAGTCGCCCACTCGGAGTCCCGTGCCGATCCGACGCCCGACCTCCTCGGCCGTCGGCGTCGACTCGATCACGGTTCCGTCATCAGCGATGAGGATCGTCTCCCAGCCGTCGCTCTCGACCGCAGTCGACATGCCGCGTGAGCGCTCGTAGGCCGCCACCATCCGGTAGATGTTGGAAAGGTGGAGGCGCAGCTCCTCCATGACCCGCCGGTCACGGCGGGTGAACTCGGCGCCGTCGCGGTTGACGACGAGTGCGATCACGACGCCTGACGGTGCCGGGAGTCCGAAAGCGGCCTGGCTCCGCACCCCGAGCGGGGCGTAGTACTCGCGATACAGGTCTGTCTGCTCGAACGCGTGGTCGGGGTCGAGCTCGAGCAAGGTCCGGACGTCGGACTCGCCCTCGTCAGAGATGTGGCGCACGAGAGGGCTCTGGTCGGCAAATCGGGCGAAGGTGCGGACATTCTGGTCGAACCATTCGGGATCACGCTCAGGCCAGACGTAGGCCGCCGTTCGCGCGGTCAGCAGGTTCGTCTCGTTGTACGACGCCCAGATGCCCGGCACGAGTCGATGCAGCTCGCGGCACGCGGCCCGTGCGAACTCCTCCAAGGTCTCCGCCCGGCCGATGGAACCAATGGCCTCCAGCACGGACTCCTGGTCCTCCACCGACAGACCGACGATGTCGGTGGCGCTCGGGCGGTCGGGGATCGACGCATGGTGCGCCACCGGCCTCATCAGCAGGCGCCACCGGCCCAGGTGGTCCTCGCGCGCCTGGGCGTCGACGCCGCCATAGGCACTCTCGATCCGGTACACGTCGTCGCTTCCGCGGTTCGCCGTCACGTGTGACCAGAGCCGCGTGCCGGCCAGGGAGCGACCGGGACGGATGGTTGCTCCGATGCTGTCTCCGATCAGCGAGGCCGCCGCCGTCGCGGCCAGCACGAGACCTGAGTCGTCCACGACCGCGGCCTTCCACCCGACGCCCAGCTCCGCCAGAGCGCTGGCGACGTGTGCTCGCTCGCGCCAGGCGAAGAGCTCGCGCAGGTTGGCCACTTGGGGACGCCACAGTTCCGCGACCTGGCGGTCGGACGCGTCGAAGGTGGAACCACCGCGGCACACGGTCATGGTCGCGACGACCCCGGTGGCGGACGGGAGACGGATCGCCAGCTGATCGGTGATGCCGTGCTGGGCGTAGAACTCGGTGTAGAGCGTCGTCGACGTGAACTGGTCGATCATCCCGACGTCGCCCCACGTCACCACCTGACCGGCGTCGCCGTCGAACATCCGACGCATCATCGGGTGCTCGGCGCCATGCCGGCCGTGCAGGTCGACGTAGGACTCGTGCCACGTCGGGGACTGGGCGGGCCAGGTTGTGACGGTCGATCGTCCCGTGTCGAGCTCGAGCTCCTCGAATCCGGTCCAGCGGCCCGGCACGAGCTCGTACAGCTCGCGACAAGCTGCTTCGGTGAACTCGGTGCGCGTCGAGGCCGTTCCCACGCGTGCCACGGCCTCCAGGACGCGGCTGTGCGGACCGAGGTCGACCGTGTCGTCTCGGTCCGACTGCTGCACGCGCTTCACCACCAAGTCTCCGGATTCGGCATCTTATCGAGCCAGGCGCGTACCCCGGGCTCTGCGGGAGCGTGACACGGACGGCTCAGCGGACCCGGGCGGCCTCGCGGGCCTCGATGGCCTGCTGGTAGAGGCGGCCGGCGCGGTAGGAGGAGCGCACGAGGGGACCGGACATGACCCCGGCGAAGCCGATCTCGGTGGCCTCGTCGGAGAGCTCGACGAACTCCTCGGGCTTGACCCACCGCTCGACGGGGTGGTGGCGCTTGGAGGGGCGCAGGTACTGCGTGATCGTGATGAGGTCGCAGCCGGCCTCGTGCAGGTCGCGCAGGGACTCGGAGACCTCGTCACGGGTCTCGCCCATGCCCAGGATCAGGTTCGACTTCGTGACCAGCCCGAAGTCGCGGGCCTGGGTGATGACGTCGAGCGAACGCTCGTAGCGGAACGCCGGACGGATGCGCTTGAAGATGCGCGGCACGGTCTCGAGGTTGTGGGCCAGCACCTCGGGGCGCGACTCGAACACCTCGGTCAGCAGCTCGGGGATGCCGTTGAAGTCCGGGATCAGGTTCTCGACGCCCGTGTCGGGGTTGAGCTCGTGGATCTGGCGCACGGTCTCGGCGTACAGCCAGGCACCGCCGTCGGGCAGGTCGTCGCGGGCGACGCCGGTGATCGTGGAGTACCGCAGCTGCATCTTCTGCACGCTCTCGGCGACGCGCCGTGGCTCGTCGCGATCCAGCGCAGCGGGCTTGCCGGTGTCGATCTGACAGAAGTCGCAGCGACGCGTGCACTGCTCGCCACCGATCAGGAACGTGGCCTCACGGTCTTCCCAGCACTCGTAGATGTTGGGACAACCGGCCTCCTGACACACCGTGTGCAGGCCCTCGCCCTTGACCAGGCCCATGAGTTCGTTGTACTCCGGGCCCATCTTCGCGCGGGTCTTGATCCACTCGGGCTTCTTCTCGATCGGGGTCTCCGCGTTGCGGACCTCGAGTCGCAGCATCTTGCGTCCGTCAGGTGCGATGGTCACGCGGTCCACTGTACGCCTGCGGCCCAGGCCGGCGCCGTCGGCTGCAAGCCCATCACAACTCGATGTGGACGACCCCTCTGGTCCGCCCGTGGTGGTCCAGAAGGCACCCTCCGCGCTTGAAGGAGCGCACCGTCAGCGCACGATCCAGCAGGGTCGCCTCCGGCAGGCGCGTCGTGAGCTCGCTCTCCACGTTCCGCATGCCCGCGAGGTCGCGGACCCAAGACCCGGTGACCAGGTTGGCGTGCCCGGTGGCCAGCGACGCGCACAGGCGGGTGCTCCGCAGCTGTGAGGCAGCGGTGCCCGCCGACGTGATCTGGTCGGTCGGGACCCGCCACCACGAGGTGAAGGTCAGGGGGAAACCGGTGGCCGGCTGCGCGAGGTCGACGCGGAGGCGGAGCGCACCAGTCCCGAGCACCTGGTCGAGCTTGCGCCGTGCCGTGCTCTCGGACCATCCGCACGTGCGAGCCAGGGTCGCGATCGGCATCCGGACGTCGTCGCGCAGACACTGCGTGATCGCGGCGAGCGAGGAGGGCGTGGGGCGGCGGCGCGCGCCGCTGGACGGTGAGATCTGCAGCAGTCGTGCCCTCTGGGCCGGTGAGATCGCGTCCAGTCGCCAGGCGCCACCTTCCCCGAAGAGCTCCGCCACCGGGTAGACCATGACGCGGGCCACGCCGTCGACACGTCCGATCTCGGCCTGGGCTCGTCGGGCCAACGCCGTCGTCTCGAGCCCGACGACCTCGAGCAGCAGGCTCGACCGGTTCGACACCTGCTCCACGGTCAGGATCCACGGGACCTCCGCGAGCTGACCGCCGACTCGCTCGAGGTCGACCGCGGCACACTCCACCTCGACCGCGGCCCCGATCGGTGCGTCGTGGGCCGACTCCACCGACGGCATGACGGTCGCCCAGACGAGTCGTTCATCGACCAGTCGGCGCCAGCGTCGTGCCGCCGCGCCGGCATCCAGACCGATCACCTGGCCCACGGCGCTCCACGGTGCGCGGGGCGCCGTCTGCAGGGCGTGCACGAGTGCCAGGTCGAGCTCGTCCACGTCCATCGTCACAGTATGACGGAATCGATGGCGTTCCTTCTCCAC
Organism: Aeromicrobium sp.; assembly: GCF_023146395.1. Lineage (GTDB taxonomy): Bacteria > Actinomycetota > Actinomycetes > Propionibacteriales > Nocardioidaceae > Aeromicrobium. The sequence continues at coordinate 88,432 of NZ_JAGLCD010000004.1, forward strand.
TCCGGAGGATTCGTGACCGAAGGCGCGCTCAGATGACCAGATTGTGGGTGTGGGCGGTGCTGGACGGGGTGGCTCGGCATACCGTCCGGGTGTCTGTGGGAGGGAGACCCACACGAGAGGACAGCCCATGCGACCGCACTCCATGCGCCGATTCACCGCGACCCCGGTCACGGCGAGCGCGACCGCCCTGCTCCTGGTCTCGGTCGTCGCCGCGGGCCCCGCCCAGGCGCAGGACGATCCGCCGCCGAGTGGTCAGGAGGTCTCCGGACTGCTGTCGAGCGTCGAGGGACTTCTCGAGGAGACCGGACTGGTGGGCCCGGCCGAGGTGCCGGCGACCCTGCCGGGAACTGACGACATGATGGCGACGATCGAGGACCTCGTCGACATGGCGCCGCGTTCCACCGGGTCCGAAGGCGGTCGTCAGGCGGCCGACTACGTCGCGGACCGCTTCCGGGGCGCGGGCCTCAGCGACGTGCACTTCGAGGAGGTCCCCTCCTACGACTGGAAGCCGAGCGACTACTCGCTCGCCGTCGGGGAGACGCCGATCGACGCCTTTCCCGTGTCGTACTCGATGATCGCGGGGGCCACGCAGACCGGCACGACGACACTCGGACCCGACGGGCGAACCGCTGAGGTCGTCGACGTCGGCTCCGGCAAGATCGGCGACACCGATGTTGCCGGCAAGTGGGTCCTGTTCGACCTGAAGTTCACGCTGCCCCTGGGAGCCCTCGTCCCGCTCATCACGTTCCTGTACGACCCGGGCCTGGAGATGCTGGATCTTGAGACCCTCATGACGGCCAATCCCTACGTCACGAATCAGCAGGGAATGTTCCAGGACGCCATGGCCGCCGGGGCCGAGGGCGTCATCGGGGTGCTCGCGGACTACTTCGACTCCAACCGCTACCACAACGAGTACTACCGCCGTGTGGACATGACCATCCCGGGGATGTGGGTCACGATCGCGGAGGGGGAGCGGCTTCGTCAGGAGCTGGCCCAGGGCGACGGGACCGCGACGATGCGTCTGACCGTCGACCGCGACGAGGTCACGGCCCGGACCGTCGTGGGCTTTCTGCCCGGCGACACCGATGACACGATCATGGTGCAGTCACACCACGACTCGCAGGGACCGGGAGCGGTGGAGGACGCAAGCGGCACGGCCGAGGTCATCGCCCTCGCCGAGCACTACGCCGCCGAGGCGAGGGCCGGAGCCACCCGCGACAAGACCCTGATGTTCATCACGTTCGACACGCACTTCACGGGCTACCAGAGCCACATGGCGTTCGTCGACAAGTACATCACTCGCCAGGAGACGCCGTACCGGATCGTCGCGAACGCGACGATCGAGCACATCGGCAAGAAGGCCGTGATCGGTCCCGAGGGCGAGCTCGTGACGCTTGACCAGACCGAGCCACGCGGCATCTTCGAGAACCTCAGTCTGCTGCTCAAGCTCAAGCTCGACTCGATCATCGTCGCGAACGACCTCGGACCCATGGCCGTCCTGAACGCGACACCGACGCAGCTGCTCGGCGGGATCCCGACCGACGCCTCGTTCGTGCTGACCGCCGGTGTGCCGGTCGTCAGTCTGATCGCCGGCCCGCTCTACATGTACGACGACGCCGACACCCTGGACAAGATCGATCAGGAGCAGCTCGTGCCGATCGGCAATGCCTACCGGCAGATCATCGACGCGATGGACGAGACCCCCTCCGGCGCGATCGGGCTCCTTCCGCCGGTCGTGACCGATCTGCTCGGCTCGGTCACGGGACCACTGGTGTCCGCGCTGACCGGCAGCGGTGAGCCGTCCGGGCCGACGGAGCCGTCGAGCCCGTCCGAGCCGTCCGAGCCGTCCGAGCCGTCCGACGACTCCTTCTACCGGCCGAGCAGCGGGATCCGCGGCCAGCCCGGCACCGTCATCGACTCCCGGCCAGCGACCGGTGTCGCAGCACTGCCGGAGGCGGGCCAGGCGACGACCGTGCTCTACCGGTCGACCGGGGTGAGCGGTGATCCGGTCGCGATGAGCGGAACCGTCCTGGTGCCGCCGGGGGAGCCGCCCGGGGAGGGGTGGCCCCTGGTCACCTGGGACCACATGACGACGGGCGTCGCCGATGTGTGTGCGCCCAGCTCGATCGCGGCGACGAGCTCCGAGATCTCGCACGCGACTCAGGGTGACGCCCTCGTCGCGCGCCTGCTCGAGGCCGGCGTGGCCGTCGCGAAGCCTGACTACGAGGGCCTCGGAACTGATGGCCCGCACCCGTACCTGATCGGTGACTCACTGGCCACCGCCACGGCCGACATGGCCGCAGCGGCCCGCGACCTCGATCCTCGGATCGGGCGCCAGTGGATCGCTGCCGGCCAGTCCGAGGGCGGCGTCGCGGCGCTGTTCACGGGCGAGTCGGATCGCGCGCTGCCGGAGTCGGTCGACCTGGTGGGCGTCTCCGCGTTCGTGCCGCCGACGCGCATGAGCGACTTGATCGACACGTTTCGGAACGTGCCGGTCGCCGCCGGCCCTACGGGCGACCTGGTGGCTCTCGCTGCGCTGATCGCGTACGGCGCGGCCACGGTCGACCCCGAGCTCGCCGCCCTGCTGCCCGCCGGGGGCGTGAGCGACCAGGCCCTCGAGCTGTGGCCCGATCTCGAGGAGCGGTGCTTCGAGGACCTGGCGAGCTCGGACTCCTTCGGAGGGCTGGCCCCGTCGCAGATCGTCGGACCGCGCGGCGACGACCTGCTCGCACTGCTCGACGCGATCGTCGACGACAACGACGTCCGTCACCTGCGGCTTCGCGACGTGCCCGTGCGCCTTGACTCCGGCCTGCTCGATCTGGTCGTCCCCCTTCCGTTCGCCGAGGGTCTCGCGGCGTCGTACCGGGCCGCCGGAGTCGACCTCACCTACGAGCGTTGGCTTGCCGGCCACTCGCCGATCACGAGCTCCGCCGCAGCGGTCGCGGCCGCATCGACGTGGATGCTGGACGTCTTCGCCGGCGCTGGAGCCAGCGCCGACGCCGACGCGGACGCGGACGCCGACGCCGACGCCGACGCGGCTCACGGCGTGCCCGGTGGTGGGGAGGGAGGCGGTGACCGTGGCCGTGGCGGAGACGCCGAGAGCACCGGCCGCGACCAGCCACGCTCGGGCGACGCCGACTCGTCGCTGCCGTCCACGGGATCCTCGTCGAGCCTCACCGGCGTGCTGGCTGGCCTGCTGCTGGTGGCGCTGGGGGCGAAGCTGTGGTCGATCGGACGGCTGCGTACCCGTAGTCTCGGGGCGTGACCTGGCTGACCCGCGACTGGCAGCGTCCCCTACCCACCGCCCGTCTCCTGCGCAACGACCTGGTCCTCGGCGCGGTCCTGGCGCTCCTCGCGGTCGCCTCGCTGGCGGTGTTCCGCAGTGCGGCAGGGGTGGCCGCGCCCGAGCACGGCAACGAGTCGTACCTCTGGTTCGCGCTCGCCGGGGCACTCCTCGGGCTGCGGCGCCGGCTCCCGCTCGCGGTGCTGCTGCTCGAGTCGGTCATCTTCGTCGTGATCGGGGAGCGGTTCGCCGACCTCGCGGTGGTCTTCACGATCCAGATGGTCCTGTTCGCGGCGCTGTACGCGGCCTGGGCCTGGTCGCGCACCCCGAAGGCCCTGTACGTCACGACCGCCGTGGTCCTGGTCGGCATGTTCGGCTGGCTCGCCTGGAGCTTCACCCGTCCGGGGATGCTGCCGGGCGACGGCGACGCCGGCTTCCTCCTGCCGCGCGACACCGCCGCGATCATCTACACCCTGGCCATCAACGTCGTGTACTTCTTCGGCGCGATCGCGTGGGGGCAGGCCGCGTGGATGAGCGCCCGGCGACGAGCACTGCTGGAGGCGCAGTTCGAGCGCGAGCGCGGTCACCAGGCCGTCGAGCGCCGGCAGGCCGTGCAGGCCGAGCGGGTCCGCATCGCACGCGACCTGCACGACGTCGTGGCGCACCACGTGAGCAGCATCGGCATCCAGGCCACGGGCGCGCGCCGCATCCTCGACCGCGACCCCGCCCGCGCCGCAGACGCCCTCGCCACGATCGAGGCGTCGTCGCGCCAGGCCGTCGCGCAGATGCACCAGCTCGTGGGCCTGCTCCGCGAAGGCGACGAGGACGCCACCCGCGAGCCGCAGCCCGGCCTGTGCGAGGTGCTGAGTCTCGCCGATCCCCACGGCAGGCCGCGGGTCGAGGTCGAGGTCGTGGGCGAGCGCACCGACGTCGACGCCACGGTGTCGCTGAACCTGTTCCGCATCGCGCAGGAGGCCGTCACCAACGCGCGCCGGCACGCACAGGCCACGCGTGTCCTCGTGACGCTGCGGTACCTCGACGACGCGGTCGAGGTCGAGATCGTCGACGACGGCCACGGCTCCCCGGAGGACCCGCCCGTCCGCTCGGACGACGGCGGGTTCGGCCTGGCCGGAATCCGCGAGCGCGTGGCGATGCTCGGCGCGCACCACGAGATCGGCAACCGTCCGAACGGGGGCTTCCGCGTCCGCGTCCGGGCGCCCCGAGCCGCCGGCTGAACCACATCACCCGAGGAGACACCATGACGACGGTCCTGCTGGTCGACGACCAGGACCTCATCCGCACAGGGTTCACGATGATCCTCGACGCCGAGGACGACATCGACGTGGTCGGGGAGGCCCGCGACGGGGCGGAGGCGCTCCAGCAGGTCGCCACGTTGCGGCCCGATGTCGTGCTGATGGACGTGCAGATGCCCGGGGTCGACGGCATCGAGGCCACCCGCTCGATCGTCGAGGCCCATCCGGACACGCGGGTCGTGATCCTGACGACCTTCGACGACGACCAGTACCTCTTCGACGCGCTCAACGCCGGGGCGAGCGGCTTCCTGCTCAAGAACTGTCCGGCCGACGACCTCGTCAACGCGATCCGGCTCGCGGCGGGCGGTCACTCCCTGCTCGCCCCCGAGGTCACCGAACGCGTCATCGCCCGGTCCGCGCGCGGCGCTCGCACGGCCGATCCGCGCCTCGACCAGCTCACCGAACGGGAACGGGACGTCCTGGTCGCGATGGCCCAGGGCCTGAGCAACGCCGAGATCGCGGCGTCGTTGTTCGTCAGCCCCGCCACGGTCAAGTCGCACGTCTCGCACGTGCTGGCCAAGCTCGACGCCCGCGACCGCGTGCAGGCCGTCATCAGGGCCTACGAGTCGGGACTCATGGAGTAGTGGCCTTCGCCGTCCGATCGTCGAGCGGGACCGGCTGGTGGGTGGGGCCCTGGTGAGCCGACCGGGTCTCGGTACACCGGCTCGCTGGCGCTCGCCGAGTACTCGACCAGCGGTCCCCTGCGGCCACCGGCCTCCACCGGAGGGATGAGGTAACTCGGCGTCACGGGTGAGCCCCGGAACCGGTCCTGCGGGCGATGTGGGACGCGGGGGTGGGGAACTAGGTTCGAAGCATGATCGACGTCCGCAACCTCAGCCGTCAGTTCGGCGACCACCTCGCCGTCGACGACGTGAGCTTCTCTGTCCGGCCTGGCCGCATGACCGGTTTCGTCGGCGCCAACGGTGCCGGCAAGACCACGACGATGCGCATGATCATGGGCGTCCTCGCGCCCACGGCGGGGGAGGTGCGGTGGAACGGGGAGCCGATCACGGCCGACACCCGGCGCACGTTCGGCTACATGCCCGAGGAGCGCGGGCTGTACCCGCGGATGAAGATCCGCGATCAGCTGGTCTACTTCGCGCGGCTGCACGGCTTCAGCCGCACCGACGCGAGCAGCCGTGCCGACGACCTGCTCGAGCACTTCGGCCTCGTCGATCGGGCGGACGACCTGCTCGACGAGCTCTCGCTCGGCAACCAGCAGCGCATCCAGATCGCCGCGGCGCTGATCCACCGTCCCTCGGCCCTCGTGCTCGACGAGCCGTTCAGCGGCCTGGACCCGCTCGCGGTCGACGCCATGGTCGACCTGCTGCGCCGCGAGGCGAAGGACCTGCCGCTCCTGTTCTCGAGCCACCAGCTCGACCTGGTCGAGCGGCTGTGTGACGACCTCGTGATCCTCTCCGGCGGCCGGCTCGTGGCCTACGGCCCGGTCGACGAGCTGCGCGGTCAGGGCGCCGAGCGCTACCGCGTCGTCATGGACGGCAGCGACGCCGCCTGGCTCCGCGACGTGCGCGGTCTCGAGGTCCGCGACGTGGACGGCGCGACCGCCCTGGTCGACCTCGACGGCATCAGCCCCACCGACCTCACCCGCGCAGCCCTCGACCACGGTCCCGTCGTCGAGGTCAGCCGCGCCCGCCAACCCCTGTCCGAGATCTTCCGGGAGGTCATCCGATGAGCACCTCGACCCCAGCCCGCGGCGCCTGGCGTCTCGTCGCCGAGCGCGAGATCACGACGCGCGTCCGTGAGAAGGCCTTCCTGATCGGTGTGGCGGTCACGGTCGTGCTCGTGGCCGGTGCGGTCGTGGCGGCCTCGCTGCTGTCCGGACGCTCCAGCACCGAGGACATCGCGGTCGTCGGGCCCGAGGCGGCGGCGATCGTCCAGTCTGCGGACGACGGGCCCATCGCGCAGGGCGGCGACACGTCCTTCGAGGCGGTCGAAGTCGCGTCACTCACGGAGGCCGAGCGTGCGCTCCAGGACGAGCGGGTCGACGCAGCCCTCGTGCCCGGCGACGACGGTGGATTCCGCATCATCGGACTGAGCTCGGTCGACAGCACGACCGAGCAGGCGCTGACCGCGGCCGTGTCGCAGACCGTGCTGCAGGCCAACGCCGCGGCCCAGGACGTCGATCTCGACGCACTCAGTGCCGGCACGACCACCACGACGAGCGTGCTCGAGAAGTCGCCGGAGAACGAGGGGGCGCGCACGGCGGTCGCCACCGTCATGGTCATCCTCTTCCTGCTGACGGTCATGATCTTCGGTCTGCAGATCGCCCAGAGCGTGACGCAGGAGAAGGAGAGCCGCGTCGTCGAGATCCTGGCCGCGGCCGTGCCGATCCGGGCGCTGCTCTGGGGCAAGATCGCCGGCAACACGGTGCTCGCCCTGGGCCAGGTCGTGCTGGTCGTGGTGGCCGGTGTCGGGGCGGCCCTGGCGGTGGGGGAGCTCCCGTTCGTCCGCGACGTCGGGTGGTCGCTCGTGTGGTTCCTCGTCCTGTTCCTGCTGGGCTTCGTCGCGATGGCGACCCTGTGGGCCGTCGCCGGCTCCCTGGCGTCGCGCGTGCAGGACATCAACTCGACGACGCTGCCGATCCAGGGCCTGCTGTTCGTGCCGTACTTCGCGGTGTTCGCCGGCAACGACTCGCTCACCGAGGTCGTCTCGATGGTGCCGATCGCGGCCACGATGGTCATGCCGATGCGCCTGGCCACCGAGACCGTCCCGGCGTGGCAGCTGGGGGTCGCGATCGGCGGCACGATCCTGGCGGCGGTCCTGCTGGTCAGGCTCGGCGTGCGGATCTACGAGCGCTCGCTCCTGCGCACCGGCACCAAGCTCGGCTACCGCGAGGCGCTCAGCCTCGCCGCGGACTGAGTCAGCCGCGCGGACGCGGCGACGTGAGCACGGGCACCGACGGGTGCTCGTGCTCACGCGTCACGTCGGGGCTCGGGACGTACGGCTCCCAGCGCAGCAGCTCCACCAGGTGGGGACGAACGACGGCCGCTGCCTCCGCCACCGTCACGTCGCGGCCGAGCTCGGCCGAGAGCGTCGTGACCCCGGCGTCGGCGATGCCGCACGGCACGAAGCGGTCGTACCACGCCAGGTCGACGTCGGCGTTGAGGCTGAACCCGTGCATCGTGACGCCGCGCGACACGCGGATGCCGATCGCGGCGATCTTGCGCTCCGGCCGGCCCGCGGCTGCCGCGAGCCACACGCCGGACCGGCCCTCGACCCGTCCCGCCGCGACGCCGAGGTCGCCGACCGCGCGGATCAGGGCCTCCTCGACCCGGCGGACGTAGTCGACCACGAGGACGTGCGACGGAAGCTTGGTGATGGGATACCCGACGAGCTGGCCGGGGCCGTGGAACGTGATCTTCCCGCCGCGGTCGACGTCGATCACGGGGGTGCCGTCCTGCGGGCGCTCGAACGGCTCGGTGCGCCGGCCGGCCGTGTAGGTCGGCGGGTGCTCCAGGAACAGGGCGGTGTCGCCGATCTGGTCGTCCGCCCGTTGCGCCAGCAGCTGGCGCTGGAGCTCCCAGGCCTCGGTGTACTCGAGGGCGTGGTCCCCGAACCAGTCGTCGCGCACCTGCAGATCGCTCACGCGATCAGGGTACGCCCGGTCCCGAGCCGGCTGTGGACGGCCATTTGGCCGAAGGCGCCCCGCCGCGCACGCTGGGGACCATGGACGTGTGGGGCTTCACCGTGGTCGGGTACCTGATGTCGTTGCTCGGCGCGGCCTCGGGAGGCCCGCCGTGCGTCGCGCTGGTCGGACTCGACCTGCAGCGCAGCGTCGGATGGTCCACGGGCTCGGTCGCCGCGGTCCAGGCGCTCTACGCCGACCCGGCGTCGGCCGCCACGGACGTCGCGGCGCTGCAGCAGTGGGTCGACCGCGGAGTGCGGCCCGCGTCGGCGATGCTCGTGACCGGGTCGTGCCAGGTGGCGAGCGGGGAGGGCGCCGTCGTGCGGCTCGAGGTCGTCGACCGGCTCGCTCCCACGATCGCGGTCGACGCCCTGGGGCAGGCGACGTCGCTGCCCGTCGACTCCTGGTCGGGGCGCCAGGTCGTGCTGCAGCAGGTCGACGGCGCGTGGCGCTATGCCGAGGTCACCACCCGGCCGTGACGCCCGCGGCGGCTCGGGTCAGGAGCGGAGGCCGAGCTCCAGGGTCGAGGCGATGTCGGGCGCCTCGAAGCGAAAGCCCGACTGCGACAGCGCCATCGGCTCCAGGCGCAGCGAGCCGAGCAGCTCGTCGGAGAGCCCGCCGAGGGCGAGCCGCAGCACGGGCGCGGGGGCCTTCAGGAACGCCTTGGCGTCGACCGCCTCGGCGAGCGCCATCGTGAACTGGCGGTTGGTGACGGGGTCAGCGGTGGCCAGGTTGACCGGACCGGAGACCGTGCCCTCGGCCAGGTGCACGACCGCGCGGACCCAGTCCCGGCGCGCGATGTACGACATGTACTGCTCGCCCGAGCCGAGCACGGCCCCGCCGTAGCGGCGGAACGGGATGGCCATGAGCTTGAGGGCCCCGCCGGACTCGTCGAGCACGAGTGACGTGCGCAGGAAGCACACGCGAGACCCGGCGCCGAGCGCCGGGCGGGCGGCGGCCTCCCACTGCTGCGAGACGGTGGCCAGGAAGCCCTCGCCTGCCGAGGCGGACTCCTGCAGCACGGTGTCGCCCCGGTCGGCGCCGTAGTACGACATGCCCGAGGCTGACAGCAGGGCGGCCGGACGCTTCGAGCGGGCGACGGCGCGAGCCAAGGTCGACGTGGCGGCGAGACGCGAGCTCAGGATCTTCTCGCGGTACGAGGCGGTGCGCGGCCAGCGCGAGATCGGCGCCCCGCTCAGGTTGACGACGACATCGGCATCGTCGATCAGGCGCTGGTCGAGGTCGCCCGAGTACGGGTCCCAGTGCGAGGCGTCGGCGTCGTCGGCGCCGCCGCGGACGAGCCGCGTGACCGCGTGCCCGCGGTCACGCAGCTCGTCGACGAGGGGCACGCCGAGGAACCCGGAGGCTCCTCCGACGACGACCCGCAACGCTTCAGCCATGGATCAGGATCCGAGCTCGGCCTCGAACTGGCCCTCCTGCAGGCGCTGCTTGACCGCCGTGAGGAACCGGCCTGCGTCGGCACCATCGATGATGCGGTGGTCGTACGTCAGCGCCAGGTACGCCATGCTGCGCACCGAGATGCTGTCGTTGCCCTGCTCGTCGGTGGTGACGACCGGACGCTTGACGACCGCGCCGACTCCCAGGATGGCGACCTGAGGCTGGTTGATGATCGGCGTGTCGAACAGGGCGCCGTTGCTGCCGAGGTTCGTGATCGAGAACGTGCCCCCGGACAGCTCGTCGGGCTTGATCTTGTTGGTGCGCGTGCGCTCGGCGACATCGGCGATCTTGCGTGCCAGCCCGGCGATCGACAGGTCACCGGCATCGCGGATGGTCGGCGCCAGCAGGCCCCGCTCGGTGTCGACCGCGATCGAGAGGTGCTCGCCGTCGGGGTAGGTGACGGTCCCGGCCTCGATGTCGAGGGCGGCGTTGAGCTGCGGGTACGCCTTGAGCGCCTCGACGGCGGCCTTGGCGAAGAACGGCAGGAACGTGAGCTTGACGCCCTCACGCTCGCCGAAGGCCGTCTTGTGCTTGGCGCGCAGGCGTGCCACCTCGGTCACGTCGACCTCGTGGACCTGCGTGAGCTGCGCCGAGATCTGGAGGGACTCGACCATGCGCGAGGCGATGACCTTGCGCAGGCGCGAGATGTTCTCGGTCTTGCCGCGCAGGGCGGAGGGCTCCGGTGCCGATGCGGCGGGAGCCTTCGCGGCCGGGGCCGTGTCGGCCGGAGCGGAGTCCTCGGCGGACGCCTTCTGCTTCTCGGCGGCCTCGAGCACGTCGGCCTTGCGGATCCGCCCGCCGACACCGGAACCGGTGACGGTGGACAGGTCGACCCCGTGCTCCTTGGCGAGCTTGCGGACGATCGGCGTGACGTAGCCCTCGCCGTCGTGCGAGGAGGACTCGTTGCTGGTGGACTCCTGGGCCGGCGGCTCAGGCTTCTTCTCGGGCTCCGGCTTCTTCTCCGGCTCGGGGGCCTTCTCCTCAGCCTGCGGCTCGGGCTCGGGCTCCGGCTCGGGCTGGGTCTCCTCGGGCTCGGGCTCGGGGGCCTTCTCCTCCGACGTGTCCTCAGCGGGCTGAGCGTCGCCCGAGCCGATGATCGCGAGCTCGGCACCCACCTCCACGGTCTCGTCCTCATCGACCTTGATCTCCAGCAGGGTGCCGGCGACGGGGGAGGGGATCTCGGTGTCGACCTTGTCGGTGGAGATCTCGAGCAGGGGCTCGTCGATCTCGACGGTGTCGCCGACGGACTTGAGCCACTGCGTGACGGTTCCCTCGGTGACGCTTTCGCCGAGGGCGGGCAGGGTGACCGAGGTGCCCTCGGCCTTGCCGGAGGCGGGCTTGGTCTCGGCCTGGGGGGCCTCGGCCGGCTCGTCGGTCTCCGTGGAGGGTGCCTCGGGCTCGTCCGAGGAGTCCTCGGCGGGCTTCTCGACCTCAGCGTCCTCGGTCTCCTCCGGCTCGGCCGGCTCCTCGGCCTCGGCGGGCTCGTCCGAGGCGGAGTCGTCGCTGCCGCTCTCGTCGGCGTCACCGATGATCGCCAGGATCGCGCCCACCTCGACCGTGTCGTCCTCCTCGGCCTTGATCTCCAGCAGGGTGCCGGCGACGGGGGAGGGGATCTCGGTGTCGACCTTGTCGGTGGAGATCTCGAGCAGGGGCTCGTCGATCTCGACGGTGTCGCCGACGGACTTGAGCCACTGCGTGACGGTTCCCTCGGTGACGCTCTCGCCGAGGGCGGGCAGGGTGACTTCGGTAGCCATGTTCTGTGTTCCTTCCGCCGGCTCAGGCGTGGGAGTGGAGGGGCTTGCCGGCCAGGGCCAGAGCGGCCTCGCCGAGGGACTCGTTCTGGGTGGGGTGTGCGTGGATGAACTGGGCGACGTCCTCGGGGTAGGCCTCCCAGTTGACCATGAGCGAGGCCTCGCCGACCTGCTCGCCGAAGCGGGTGCCGATCATGTGCACCCCCACGATCGGGCCGTCCTTCTCGCGCACGAGCTTGACGCTGCCCGCGGTCTGGAGGATCTGGGACTTGCCGTTGCCGCCGAGGTTGTACTCGACGATCTCGACGTTCTCGTCGCCGAACTTCTCCTTGGCCTGCGGCTCGGTGATGCCGACGCTGGCGATCTCGGGGTCGCAGTAGGTCACGCGCGGGATGCCCGCGTCGATGACCGGCTGCGGGTTGAGCCCCGCGATCTCCTCGGCCACGAAGATGCCGTGCGCGAAGCCGCGGTGGGCCAGCTGCAGGCCCGGGACCAGGTCGCCGACCGCGAAGACGCCCTTGACGTTGGTGCGGAGTCGCTCGTCGGTGGGGACCCAGCCGCGGTCGACCTCGACGCCGGCCTCCTCGTAGCCCATGCCCTCGCTGCGCGGGCCACGGCCCACGGCCACCAGCACGAGGTCGGTCTCGATCGTGTCGCCGTTCTCGAGGGTGACGACCGCGCCGGTGTCGTTCTGCTCGACGCTCTTGAACTTCACGCCGGTCTTGAAGGCGATCTTGCGCTTGCGGAAGGCCCGCTCGAGCTGCTTGCTCAGGGCCGGGTCCTCCAGCGGCACGAGCGAGGGCAGGCCCTCGATGATCGTGACGTCGGCCCCGAAGGACTTCCAGACGCTCGCGAACTCGACACCGATGACCGAGCCGCCGATGATGATGACGCGCTCGGGCACCTCGCTCATCTCCAGGGCCTCGTCGGAGGTGACGATGCGCCCGCCGATCTCCAGACCCAGCGTGCGGGCGGTCGAGCCGGTGGCCAGGATCACGTTCTTGCCCGTGTACTGCTCACCGCCCACCTCGACGACGCCGCCGCCGTCTGAGCTGGTCGAGGCGAGCTTGCCCTCGCCCTCGACGACCGTGATGTTCTTGGAGGACTTGATCAGGCCCTGCAGGCCCTTGTAGAGCTTCTCGACGACGCCCGCCTTGAAGGTGTTGACGCCCTTCATGTCGATGCCGTCGAACGACGCCTGGACGCCGAACGTCTCGGACTCCCGCGCCGCGTCGGCGACCTCGGCGGAGTGCAGCAGCGCCTTGGTCGGGATGCACCCGTTGTGCAGGCACGTGCCGCCGAGCTTGCCCTTCTCGACCAGGGCCACCGACAGGCCCAGCTGGCTGGCGCGCAGCGCTGCGGCGTACCCGCCGCTCCCGCCGCCCAGGATCACGATGTCGTAGGTGCCAGGGCCGTTCGGGGCGTCCGCCACGATGTCCTCCGTTGAAGCGTCGTCGTCAAGGGTGAGTCACTCACCTGACAGCCATCTTTGCACCACGCAGGTGACCGCGCGCAGCGGGGCTGGAGGGGTGTCAGACCTACTCCGGAGTCACTTCTCGACCGCTCGTCCGGCACACTGTCTGCCATGGGTTGGTGGAGCAGACGCAGGGGCTCGCGCACGGCATCAGGTGCTGCGGTGTCAGACCGTGACGCGAGTCGCGCGGACCTGGAGCACCTGCGCGAGTTCGCGCGGTCGCGGTCCGGTGTCGAGGCGTTCGTGGAGCCGGCGACGTCGGTCACGCAGACGACCGTCGTGTTCGTCGCCGGTGACGGGGAGTGGACCCGCCGCCGCGTCGCCTCGCCGAAGATCGCCGGCGACCTCGCCCGCAAGCTCGGCGTGCCGATCTACGACACCAACCTCGTGGGCTACCCGCAGCGCATGCGCGACTTCGACCAGCGTCAGCGGCTCAACCCCACGGCCCGCGGCACGGTCAACCCCTCACCCGCGCCGTCGCAGACACCGCAGGAGCAGGCGGCGATGATGACCCTCGAGGTGCTGGCCGAGGTCGACCCGCTGCCCGACGACCCCACCCGGGACGAGCTCGTCCACCTCTGGCGCCAGGCGCGTGCCAAGGCTCATCCGGATCGCCGCGGTGGCAAGCGCGACGCGTGGGACAAGGTCGAGAACGCCGCCCGGGTGCTGGGCCTGGACAGCTAGACCGCAGCTCCCCGCCTCCGTCCGTTCCCGTGACCGCACGGGGGACCGGCACGGGGGGACCGAAAGTGAGGGATCGCGGTTGCTGGGGCAGCCGTCGACCCTCAGATTGCGTCCCACCCGGGGGACGGGGGTGCAGCGGCACGGGACGGGGGAGGTGGGCGGTCGGGCTACGCGGTCAGGTCGCGGGCGAGCTGGACGAGGGTGCGGACGGCGACGCCGGTGCCGCCGTTGGGGATCTCGCCGTACGGGGCGCCGTCGTTGAACGAGGGTCCCGCGATGTCGAGGTGCGCCCACGGCACCTCGCCGACGAACTCGCGCAGGAAGGCCGCGGCGAACAGGGTGCCGCCGTAGGGCTTGGGGTTGTGCTGGCGCAGGTCGGCGATCTTCGAGGTCTTGACCGCCGCGGTGATCTCGGTCGGGATCGGCAGGGGCCACATCGGCTCGCCCGCCGTCGTGGACGCCGAGGCGAGGCGTTCGACCGTCGCGTCGTCGCTGCCCAGGATGCCGCTGGTGCGCTCGCCGAGCGCGACGACGCAGGCACCCGTGAGGGTCGCGACGTCGACGATCAGGTCAGGCGTGGTCTCGGTCGCCAGCGCGAGCCCGTCGCCGAGCACGAGGCGGCCCTCGGCGTCGGTGTTGAGCACCTCGACCGTCGACCCGTTGCGCATCGTCAGGACGTCGCCCGGCCGCGTCGCGGTGCCGCTGGGCATGTTCTCGGCCAGGCACGCGTACGCCGTGACCTTGATCGGCAGGCCCAGCTTCGCGATCGCGAGCATCGCCGTGACGACCGCTGCTGCGCCAGCCATGTCGATCTTCATGGTCGACATGCCCGGCCCGGTCTTGATCGAGAGTCCGCCGGAGTCGAACGTGATGCCCTTGCCGACGAGCGCGAGGTGCTGCTTCGCGCCACGGGGCGCGTAGGTCAGGGTCACGAGCCGTGGCGGCGTCTCGGAGCCGCGGCCGACGGCCAGGATGCCGCCGCAGCCCTCCTTGCCGAGCCGCTTCTCGTCCCACACCTCGACCTTGACCTTCGCGCCGGCGACGTCGGCGGCGAGCGCGCTGATCGCGTCGGCGAACGTCGGCGGACGCAGGTCGCCGGGCGGGGTGTTGACCCAGTCACGGGCCTGCGCCACGGCATCGGTCACGGTCTGGGCGTCCTCGACGGCGCGGGCGGCCGCCGACTGGCGGGCGAACGAGCTCAGCACGACGTGCTCGGCCGGCGCGGCCGGCTCGTCGGACGCCGACGACTGGTAGGCCGTGAAGCGGTACCGGCCGAGCCGCACGCCCTCGGCGATCGCGACGGTGTCCTCGATGCTGGCCGGGTGCAGCGCGACGGCGACCGATCCCTTCGGCGCGCGGCGCACGCCCCGGGCCGCGGCGGCGCGCAGGTCGGAGCCGGAGGGCTCGGCGGGGAGCGCGACGGCGACGATCACCCCGGCTGCGGCGCGGTCACCCGCGGGGAAGACGACGACCTCGTCGTCCTTGCCCGTGAAGCCCAGGAGGTCGAGGGCGTCGGCGACGCCCTCGCGGTCGCCGTTGCCGGCGCTCGCGCCGCGGATCCCGAGGACCAGGACGTCGGCCTTCGCGGTGAGCGGCTGGGCCGTGCTCAGGGACACGGTGGGGAGGTCGGGACGGACGGTGCTGTTTCCGGTCGGGGCAGCCATGACCTCAACCTAGCGTGGGCCGCTAGGTTGTCCGCCATGGATCTGCTGCACTCGCCCCTGCACGATCGTCACGTCGCGCTCGGCGCGAAGTTCGCCGAGTTCGGCGGCTGGGAGATGCCCCTGGAGTACTCGGGCGTCGTCAGCGAGCACACCGCCGTTCGCGACGCGGTGGGGGTCTTCGACGTCAGCCACCTCGGCAAGGCCGTGGTGCGGGGCACGGGGGCGGCCGACTTCGTCAACCGGTGCCTCACGAACGACCTCGACCGGATCACCCCCGGCAAGGCGCAGTACACGCTGTGCTGCGACGAGGACGGGGGCACGGTCGACGACCTGATCGTCTACCTGCGCAGCGCCTTCGAGGTCTTTCTGATCCCCAACGCCGCGAACACCGCCGCGGTCGTCGCCCGTCTGCAGGCGGCGGCGCCCGAGGGCATCGAGGTCGTCGACCAGCACCGTGAGCTCGCGGTCATCGCGGTCCAGGGCCCGAAGAGTGACGAGGTGCTCACGGCCCTCGGCCTCCCGATCGACCACGAGTACATGTCGTTCGAGACCGGCGCGATCGACGGGCACGAGTTCACGGTCTGCCGCACGGGCTACACGGGGGAGCGCGGCTACGAGCTCGTCGTCCCCGCCGCCGGGGCGCCCGCGGTGTGGGACGCCGTGCTCGCCGCGGGGGAGCCGCACGGCATCGCGCCGGCCGGTCTCGGCGCCCGCGACACCCTCCGTACCGAGATGGGCTACCCGCTCCACGGCCACGAGCTGTCGAGCGAGATCAGCCCCGTCATGGCCCGCTCGGGCTGGGCCGTCGGCTGGAGCAAGCCCGAGTTCTGGGGCAAGGCCGCCCTCGAGCGGCAGCGGAGCGAGAAGACCGTGCGCACCCTGCGGGCCCTGCGCGCCGACGGCCGCGGCATCCCGCGCCCGGGCATGGTCGTGCGTGACGGCGACGGATCGGTCATCGGCGAGATCACCTCCGGTACCTTCTCGCCCACCCTGCGCCAGGGGATCGGCCTCGCCCTGCTCGAGCCGGGCGTGCCGGAGGGAGCGTCCGTCACGGTCGACGTGCGCAAGCGCTCCGAGCCGTTCACGGTGGTCAAGGCGCCGTTCGTGAGTCCGTCCACGAGCAGCTGACCCCCACCCGACCGTTCCACCGACGTCAGGAGACCGACATGACCTGGACCTGGAAGTACGAGGACGCCGACGGCACCGAGGTCGGCACGTCGGCACCGTTCGAGGCACGCGGCGACGCGGAGTCCTGGATCGGCGAGGCGTTCGCCGACCTGGCCGACGACGGCGTCGCCCAGGTGCGACTCTTCGAGGGAGAGACGCAGGTCTACGGACCGATGTCGCTCAGCCCCGGGGAGGAGTGACCACGCCGGGCCGAACCACCCAGTGGTCGAGTGGTTGCGAGCTCTGCGAGCGGCCGTGGGGGCACCTCCCACGACGAAGTCGTAGGGGGAGCGAGACCCGGTCAGGTGACGGGTTCCTCAGCCACCGGTCGCTCCGACCGAGGGAGTCAACCCGACTGGGCCTTGATCTCGATACGTTCGCTCGTTCCTCGCGAACACTCGATCAGCGGGTCGGGTGCCGGCAGGGCTGAACTTCAGTAGCGTGTCTTGAAGTCCTCGCCGCGCTGGATCGCCGGCTTGGGCAGACGCAGGCGACGGATCTGGCTGCTGCGCAGGACCGCGTACGACGTCGTGCCCTTGAACGGCGCGGCGTCCGGGAACCGCTCACGCAGACCCTTCTTGAGGCTGCGCACGAGCAGGATCTCGTCGAACAGCGTCGCCACGATCGTGAACGACCAGAGCAGGCTGACGACCGTGGCGGTGGCGCGGGCGTTCAGGAACTGCGGACCGAAGATGTTGAACAGCAGCATGAAGACGAGGATCGGCAGCAGGAACTCGGCGATGTTGTGCCGGCGGTCGACGTGATCGCGCACGTACGCCTTGACGGGTCCCTGGTCGCGGGGCGGCAGGTACTCGCCCCGGCCCGAGCTGAGTGCCTCGCGCTGCTTCGCGCGGATCTCCTGACGACGGCGCCGGTCCTGCTCGGCGCGCTGCTTGCGGGTCAGCGCCGGACGACGCTCCTGTCGACGGGCTGCCTCGGCCTCCTTGCGGCTCGGCGTGGGCCGGTTCTTGCGCGCGGGCTCGGAAGTCTGCTCGTCGGTCACGGCGTCACCCTATCGACCGGGCCCCACCGGCCGGTCGAGGTGTCGGCCGCGGGCTTCCGCGGGCCCCGTACGCTGCTGCCATGGGGCTGTGGGACCGGATGCGGGGCATCGCCCGCTCACGTCGGCACGCGGACGACGCGGGCTGGAGCGAGCGCATGGACGCGACCGTGCGCGACCAGCAGGCCACGCTTGCGCAGCTGCGCCGGGCCCTGGCCGACCTCGCCACGAACCGCCGCCGCGTCGAGCTCCAGCTGAACAAGCTGCAGCAGCAGGCCGCCCAGGTCGACGCCGCGGCCCAGGAGCGGGTGGCAGCCGGCGACGACGACGGCGCCCGGTCCGCGTTGACCCGCAAGGTCACGATGGAGAAGGCGATCGCCGACCTCACCGAGCGTCACGCCACGCTGCAGGCCGACGAGCGGCGTCTCACCGACACGGCCGACCAGGTGCAGACCCAGATCGAGGACTTCCGCATCCGCAAGGACACCCTCGTCGCCCGCGAGTCGGCGGCGACCGCCAAGACCGAGATGCATCGCATCAACCGCGACAACGGTGCGATCGCCGGCGACCTCGACGACGTCGAGCGCCACACCCGCGAGGCCGAGGCCACCGCGGCGGCCTACGACGAGCTCGCCGACCCCACCGACACCGCCAGCTGGGACCGGCTCTTCGCGTCCGGCGATCCGCAGCAGACCCTCGAGGAAGGGGGCCGTCATGGCCCGAAGCCGCTTCCGGAGTGACCCCGGCCTGACCTGGCGGATGGGCGGGGTCAGCTTCGCGCTGGGCCTGCTCTACGTCGTCTTCGGCGCCGTGCTCATCACCGTCTTCTTCA
Source organism: Aeromicrobium sp. (assembly GCF_023146395.1). Taxonomy (GTDB): domain Bacteria; phylum Actinomycetota; class Actinomycetes; order Propionibacteriales; family Nocardioidaceae; genus Aeromicrobium. The sequence goes on from NZ_JAGLCD010000004.1 coordinate 106,704, forward strand.
ACGGCGGCGGCGTCGGCGGTGGTGTCATCGCGCTGGCCATCGTGCTCACGATGGCGTGGAGCCAGTGGTACTTCTCCGACACGCTCGCGCTCAAGTCGATGCGGGCGACGGTCGTCGAGCCGCACCAGGCGCCGGAGCTGCACGCCATGATCGACCGTCTCTGCGCCCTGGCCGACATGCCGAAGCCGCGCGTCGCCGTGGCCCAGACCGACATCCCCAACGCCTTCGCCACGGGGCGCACGCCGAACCACTCGGCCGTCTGCGTCACGACCGGGATCCTGAACCGGCTCACGGCAGAGGAGCTCGAGGGCGTCCTGGCGCACGAGCTGGCGCACGTGGCCAACCGCGACGTCACGGTCATGACCGTGGCCTCGACGCTGGGGCTGCTCGCCGGCTTCATCACCCGGTGGGGCATGTACCTGGGCATGGGCCGGTCCCGCAACCGCAACGGGGCGATCGGCTTCCTGATCGTGATCCTGGTCAGCGTCGTGGTCTACGCCATCAGCTTCCTGCTGACCCGGTCCCTGTCGCGGTACCGCGAGCTCAGTGCCGATCGCTCCGGTGCCTACATCACGGGCCAGCCGTCGCAGCTCGCCTCGGCCCTCAGCAAGATCTCCGGCGACATGGCCCGCATCCCGTCGCGCGACCTGCGCGACACCGGAGCCGTCAGCGCCTTCTTCTTCGCTCCGGCGCTCAACCGGGAGTCGGTGTCGGCGATGTTCTCGACCCACCCGCCGCTGGAGCAGCGCCTCGCGCAGCTGCAGCAGATCAGCCGCGAGCTGGGGGAGCACTGACATGGGCCTGTTCGACTCCCTGCTGGGTCGCAGCAAGCCGCCGCAGGCCGACCTCGACATCCTCTTCCAGGTGCCTCAGGCGGTCATCTCGCTCGAGGCCCAGGGCTTCACGTTCACCGGCACCGGTGGTGTGTGCTTCCGTGACGTCGAGGGCAACGCCGACAACGTCTCGATCGACGAGGCCGAGCAGCTCGTGCGGCTCGACGGCAGTGCCACGGTCGAGCGCACCGACGACGCGTTCGGGTTCCACTGGATCAGCGTGACCCGTCCCGGTGACGCGCCCGGTCTCTGCACCGACCTCCACGCGGTGAACTCCGGGCTCGACCAGGCGGGTTTCGGCAGCTCGCTGCTGTGCTCGACGGTCGTCTTCGCGACGCCGGCCGGAGGTCGCCTGGGGCTGGTCTACCTGTTCAAGCGCGGCACCTTCTACCCGTTCGCGCCGACCGGCACGCAGACGCGCGACAACGCCCTCGAGCTCCAGGTCCGCGGTGTCATCGGCCAGGACGTGCCGGTCGAGGCCGACCTCAGCCGATGGCTCGCCCTCTGGGGTGCACCGCACCTGCCGTGAGTCCGGACTCCCTTGTAGGTTGAGTGACGTGAGCCTCACGTCACTGACGACCGACGAGCTGTCCGCCTTCAAGACCCAGCAGGAGGCGGCCTACGCCATGCTGGGATCGGCCGGCCTCACGCTCGACATCACGCGCGGCAAGCCCTCGCCCGAGCAGCTCGATCTCGCGTCCGGCCTGCTCCACCTGCCCGGCGACGACTACCGCGCGGCCGACGGCACCGACACCCGCAACTACGGCGGACTCCAGGGTCTTCCTGAGCTGCGCGCCATCTTCGCCGATCTCCTCGGCATCCCGGTCGACCAGCTGCTGGCTGCCGACAACGCCAGCCTGGCGCTGATGCACGACACCCTCGCGTTCGCCCTGCTGCACGGCACCCCCGAGTCGCCCACGCCCTGGGCGGGGCAGGACATCGCGTTCCTGTGCCCCTCGCCGGGCTACGACCGTCACTTCGCGCTCGCCGAGCATCTCGGCTTCCGCCTGATCCCGATCGACCTGCACGAGGACGGCCCCGACGTCGCCCAGGTGCGTCAGCACGCGGCCGACCCGGCGGTCAAGGGGCTGTGGATCGTGCCCACGTACGCCAACCCGACGGGCGCGGTCGTGAGCGAGGCCGTCGCGGCCGAGCTGGCCGGCCTCGAGACCGGAGCACCGGACTTTCGTCTCTACTGGGACAACGCCTACGCGGTGCACCACCTCACGCCGGAGCGCGTCAAGACGCCCGACATCCTCGGGCTCGCCTCGGCCGCGGGCCACCCGAACCGGCCGCTCGTCTTCGCCTCGACCTCGAAGATCACGTTCGCCGGATCCGGTGTCTCCTTCCTGGGCGGCTCGCCCGAGAACATCGCCTGGTACCTCCAGCACGTCCAGGTGCGCACGATCGGGCCCGACAAGGTCAACCAGCTGCGTCACGCCCGCCTGCTGCGCGACGCCGACGGCGTGCTGGCGCTCATGGACCAGCACCGCGAGATCCTCGCGCCGAAGTTCGCGGTCGTCGAGCGGGTGCTCCACGAGCGGCTCGCCGAGCACGACGTCGCGACGTGGACCCAGCCGCGCGGCGGCTACTTCGTGAGCCTCGACGTCGTCGACGGCACGGCCACGCGTGTCGTGCAGCTCGCCAAGGACATCGGCCTGGCCCTGACGCCGGCCGGCTCGTCCTTCCCGTACAAGTCCGACCCGCGGGACCGCAACATCCGCATCGCGCCGTCCTTCCCGTCGCTGGCCGATCTCGAGGCCGCGATGGAGGCCCTCGCCACGTGCGTGCTGCTCGCGGCGGCGGAGAAGGCCCTGACCCCGTGACCCGGCTCGTCTGACGTGGCCGCACGGTGAGGGTCCTGGTCGCGCCGGACAAGTTCGCCGGCACGTTGAGTGCCGCGCAGGCCGCCTCGGCGATCGCCGACGGATGGGCGCGTCAGGCGCCCGCGGACGTCCTCACGTGCCTGCCGGTGGCCGACGGGGGCCCCGGGTTCTCCGGCGTCCTGGCCGACGCGCTCGGCGGCCAGGTCGAGACGGTCACGGTGCGCGGCCCGCTGGGCACGCCGGTGCCCGTCGACCTCGTGGCGACCGAGTCCGCCGGCGGCGGGGTCACGGTGCACCTGGAGTCGGCCCAGGCGTGCGGGCACGATCTCGAACCGCGCGCCGAGCCGATGCGGGCGTCCACGAGCGGGGTCGGCCAGGCTCTCGTCGCCGCGCTCGCCCTGCGGCCCCGACGGATCGTCGTGGGGCTCGGCGGGTCGGTCACGTCGGATGGAGGCGCCGGCCTGCTCGCGGCGCTGGGAGCCACGGCCGACGTCGACCTCACGGAGGGGCCCGAAGGCCTCGACGGCGTCACGCGGGTCGATCTCACGGCGGTCCGCGCGCAGCTCGCCGGCGTCGACCTCGTGGCCGCGATCGACGTCCGGGCCCCGCTCCTGGGGATGTTCGGGGCCGCGCGCACGTTCGGCCCGCAGAAGGGGCTGGACGATGAGCAGATCTGGCGCGTCGACCGGGTGCTGGACGGTTTCGTCGACGCGGTCTGTGGCACCGCCCCGTCACAGCGACGCATCGCCGAGATCGAGGGCGCCGGCGCGGCCGGGGGCCTGGGCTTCGCGCTCGCCGTGCTGGGGGCCGAGCTCGTACCGGGCACCCAGGTCGTGCTCGACGCGATCGGCATCGACGCGCACATCGCCGCCGCCGACCTCGTGGTCACGGGGGAGGGCGCCTACGACATCTCGTCGCGGTCAGGCAAGGCCGTCTTCGGGGTCGCGGAGGCGGCCGCGCGGCACGCCCGGCCGTGCATCGTCCTCGCAGGTCGTGTCGACGTCGGGGCCCGCGAGATGCGGGCGATGGGCGTGGAGTCCGCGTACGCCGTGGTCGATCTCGCGGGGGAGGCGGCCGCTCTGGCGGACCCGGCGACGCACCTGGCCGCCCTCGCCGAGCGCGTCGCGCGCACGTGGTCGCCCTCGGCGTGAGGTTCGGCGCGTACGATGGAGATGACCGGGAACAGAATCGTGCCGGGCACGGTTGACCCGTTCGACACCTCGCACCCGACCGCAGGAGATGACATGACCGTCGAGAGCAGCACCGACGTCGAGATCCAGTCCAGCCCGCCGGCCGACGGCATCACGCTCTCGTCCGTCGCGGCCGCCAAGGTCAAGAGCCTCCTCGAGCAGGAGGGTCGTGACGACCTCGCCCTGCGCATCGCCGTCCAGCCGGGTGGCTGCTCGGGCCTGCGCTACCAGCTCTTCTTCGACGAGCGCACGCTCGACGGCGACGAGATCCGCGACTTCGACGGCGTCAACGTCGTCGTCGACCGCATGAGCCTGCCGTACCTGCACGGCGCCACGATCGACTTCGTCGACACGATCGAGAAGCAGGGCTTCACGATCGACAACCCGATGGCCACCGGTTCCTGCGCCTGCGGCGACTCCTTCCACTAACCACCCCAGGTCGAGCGATCTCGCGAGCCCTGCGAGCGACGATCGCGAGAGGTCGAGTCGTCCACCGGCGAAGCCGGTCGGCTGTATCGAGACCCTGGTGAGCTGACGGCTCCCTGCACCACCCGCCGGTGGTGCGGGGAGCTGTTTGTCTTGCTGGGTCTCGATACGTTCCGGGCGCTGGGCGCCCTGCACACTCGACCAGCGGATGGTGGGGGTGAGCTGACGGCTCCCTGCACCACCCGCCGGTGGTGCAGGGAGCCGTTGGTGTTGCGGGGTCTCGATACGGGCCTCGTTCCTCGGCCCACTCGACCAGCGGGTGGGGGGCGGCCTCGGCCGTCGGCCCACTCGACCAGCGGGTGGGGGGCGGCCTCGGCCGTCGGCCCACTCGACCGGCAGGTGGTGGGGGTGAGGGTCACGACATTCCGCGGGTACTCGCCTGCGGCACCCGCCGGACCGTCTAGGCTCGCCCCATGCATCTCGCCATCGCCGGCTCCATCGCCGCCGACCACCTGCAGACGTTCGCCGGGCGCTTCTCGGACTCGCTCGTGCCCGATCAGCTCGACAAGCTGTCGGTCTCGTTCCTGGTGCAGGATCTCGACATCCGCCGCGGTGGCTGCGCGGGCAACATCACCTTCGCGTTGGCCAACCTGGGCCAGCGGCCCACCCTCGTGGCTGCCGTCGGCCGCGACTTCGCCGACCAGGGCTACCAGGCCTGGCTCGAGAAGGCGGGGGTCGACTGCTCGCGCGTGCACGTCTCGCCGTCGCTGCACACCGCGCTGTGCACCATCACGACCGACGAGGCTCACGCCCAGATCGTCACGTTCTACCCCGGGGCCATGGCCGAGGCCGGCTCGATCGATGTCGCCGCCCTGCACGGCGAGAGCCCCATCGACCTGCTCCTGATCGGCCCCGACGATCCGGGTGCGATGCTGCGCCACACCCAGGCAGCGCGCGAGATCGGCCTGCCCTTCGCCGCCGATCCGTCGCAGCAGCTCGCCTGGGCCGACGGCGACCTGATCCGCCAGCTCATCGACGGTGCCGCCTACCTGTTCACCAACGACTACGAGGCGGCCCTCGTCCAGCAGAAGACCGGATGGACCGCCGACGAGGTCAAGGCCGCAGTGGGCGTGCAGGTCATCACGCGCGGCAAGGACGGCGTCACCGTGATCGACACCGACGGCACCCGCCTCGAGGTCCACGCGATCCCCGGCGTCACGGCGGTCGACCCCACAGGCGTCGGCGACAGCTTCCGCGGTGGATTCCTCGCCGGCCTGGCCGCGGGCCTGGACCTCACGACGTGTGCGCAGATCGGCAGCACGATCGCCGCCAGCGTCGTCGAGACCACCGGTACCCAGGAGTACACGCTCGAGCGGGACGCCTTCCTGGCGCGCCTGGCGGGTGCGTACGGTGATCCTGCTGCCGAGCGTGTCGGCGGGGCCCTGACGATCTCCGGCAGCCACCCCTAGGCGTCTCCGACACTCTGTCGTAGATAGGGTGTCCTTATCTCCTGACAGGCGATGCGCTGGTAGTACTGTGCACCTGTCATCACGCGACGATCTTGAACCAGAAAGGCGCCCCGTGGGTCGATTGAAGTTGGCGGTTCTCGCCCTCGCAGCGGTCGTGTTGAGCGGCTGCTCTCCTGTCGACGACTCCGACATCAAGCGCCTGGCGCTCCCGGTGGCCGGAAGCGATCGAACCGATCACGTCTGGAACCTCTGGCTCGGCGCCTGGATCGCGACCGCGGTCATCTTCGCGCTGGTCTTCGGCCTGCTCGTGTGGTGCATGGTGCGGTACCGCCGTCGCAGCGACGACGAGGTTCCCGTCCAGATCCGCTACAACCTGCCGATCGAGGCGCTGTACACCTTCGCGCCGGTCATCATCGTCGCGGTCTTCTTCTTCCACACCGTGACCGCGCAGAACGCGATCCTGGAGAAGGTCGACGAGCCCGACCACACGATCGAGGTCATCGGCTCGAAGTGGCAGTGGGCCTTCAACTACCTCGACGAGGACGCCACCGGCGGCGTCGACGTGTACGACTTCGGCACGCCCGAGGCCCCGGCCGAGCTGTGGCTGGCCGTCGACGAGTCGGTGCGCTTCGACCTCAAGTCGCCCGACGTGATCCACTCGTTCTGGATCCCGGAGTTCTACTTCAAGATGGACGTCGTCCCGGGCAAGGTGAACTCCTTCGACGTCACCCCGACGCGTGAGGGCACCTTCACGGGTCGCTGCGCGGAGCTGTGCGGCCTCTACCACTCGCGGATGATCTTCAAGGTCAACGTGGTCTCTCGCGCCGAGTACGACGCGCACCTGGAGTCGCTCCAGAGCGACGGCAACGTCGGTCGCCCGACCGGCGCCGACGAAGCTGACAAGATCGCCGGTCTCGATCCCGAAGGAGCCGAGGACTGATGGCCACCACCACCGCCGCGTTCGACACCGGTGAGGCCCACGACGGGCCGGCGCCGCTGGTCGCGGGCCGGACGCTGCCGCAGAAGATCGTGACCTGTCTGACGACGACCGATCACAAGGTCATCGGCAACATGTACCTGGTCACGTCGTTCGCGTTCTTCATCATCGGCGGCATCATGGCCCTGGTGATCCGCGCCGAGCTGGCGCGACCGGGCACGACGTTCGTCGACGACGAGACGTACAACCAGCTCTTCACGATGCACGGCACGATCATGCTGCTGATGTTCGCGACGCCGCTGTTCTTCGGCTTCGCCAACGTCATCATGCCGTTGCAGATCGGTGCTCCGGACGTCGCGTTCCCACGCCTGAACATGTTCAGCTACTGGCTGTACCTGTTCGGCTCGCTGATCGCGGTCTCGGGCTTCTTCACTCCCAGCGGTGCGGCCAGCTTCGGCTGGTTCGCCTACGCCCCCCTCTCGGACGGCATCAACTCGCCCGGTGTCGGCGGCGACCTGTGGGTCATGGGCCTGTACCTCTCGGGCATCGGCACGATCCTCGGTGCGGTGAACTTCACCACCACGATCTTCTGCATGCGTGCACCCGGCATGACGATGTTCCGCATGCCGATCTTCGTGTGGAACGCGCTCGTCACGAGCCTGCTCGCGCTGATCGCCTTCCCGATCTTCGGCGCGGCGCTCCTGGCGCTGGGGGCCGACCGCATGTTCGGCGCCCACGTGTTCGACGCCGCCAACGGCGGGCCGATCATGTGGCAGCACCTGTTCTGGTTCTTCGGCCACCCCGAGGTCTACATCCTCGCCCTGCCGTTCTTCGGCATCGTGACCGAGATCCTGCCGGTCTTCGCCCGCAAGCCGATCTTCGGCTACGTCGGACTCGTCGGCGCCACGCTGATGATCGCGGCGCTGTCGGTCGCGGTGTGGGCCCACCACATGTACGTCACGGGCTCGGTCGACCTGGCCTTCTTCAGCTTCATGACGTTCTTGATCGCGGTGCCCACCGGAGTCAAGTTCTTCAACTGGATCGGCACACTATGGGGGGGATCTCTGTCCTTCGACACCCCCCTGATCTTCTCGCTGGGCTTCCTCACGACCTTCCTCTTCGGTGGTCTGACGGGCGTCATCCTGGCCTCGCCGGCCCTCGACTTCCAGCTGTCGGACTCCTACTTCGTCGTGGCGCACTTCCACTACGTGGTCTTCGGCACCGTCGTGTTCGCGATGTTCGCCGGCTTCTACTTCTGGTGGCCGAAGATCACCGGGCGCATGCTCGACGAGAAGCTCGGCAAGATCCACTTCTGGCTGCTGTTCATCGGCTTCCACCTGACCTTCCTGGTCCAGCACTGGCTGGGCATCGAGGGCATGCCGCGGCGGTACGTCGACTATGCGCCGAGCGACGGCTTCACGACGCTCAACGAGATCTCCTCGGTGGGTGCCTTCCTGCTGGGTGCCTCGATGATCCCGTTCTTCCTGAACGTCTGGAAGTCGCGCAAGAACCCGCCGGTCGGCCTGGACGACCCGTGGGGCTGGGGCCGTTCGCTGGAGTGGGCCACGAGCTCGCCCCCGCCGCGGCACAACTTCCACTCGCTGCCGCGCATCCGGTCCGAGAGCCCCGCCTTCGATCTGCACCACCCCGAGATCGCGGCGCTCGAGCTGCAGGACAACCCCGACGAGCACTCGGCCTTCGCCGATGCGCCGGACGTGTCCGGGAAGCCCGGGTCCGAGCACCTCAACGACGGCAAGGAGTCCTGACCCATGAAGGCTGAGCTCTGGACGATCGCGTCGTGCGGCATCTTCTTCGCGCTCATCACCCCGATCTACTGGGTGCTCACGAGCGATCCCACGGGGTCGGTGGCGCTGCTCATGACCACGCTGCTGTGCGTGTTGATCGGGTTCTACCTGGCCGTCGTCGCCCGTCAGATCCCCGAGCGCCCCGAGGACCGCAGCGACGCGGAGATCATCGACGGTGCCGGTGAGCTCGGGTTCTTCCCGGCCTCCAGCTGGTGGCCGCTGTGGGCCGCGATGTCCTTCGCGACGGTCGTGCTCGGCGTCGTGTTCGGCTGGTGGCTGTTCATCATCGGCGTCGCGGTGGGCGCCGTGGCGCTCGTCGGCTGGGTGTTCGAGTTCTACCGAGGCGTGCACAAGCACTGACTCGGTAGAGGGCCCGCGCTCCTCGCCGACACCGCCCGTCCTGCCGTCTGTGCGGGGCGGGCGGTTCTTGGTTGGCGCGTAGCATGGTTCGGGTGAAGAAGCTCCTGTTCCTCGCCCTCCTGACCGTCCTCGCGCTGGCCGGGTGCACCGGTGGAGGCTCGTCGACGCCGAAGGCCGACCAGGAGCGGGCCGCCGAGCTGGGGGCCAACGTCGACGACGCCGCGGTCGACGTCGACATCTCGACGGTCGTGGAGGTCACGCTGCAGCACGGGACGTTCGAGGCGGTCACGCTCACGGCGGCCGACGGAACCGCGATCGAGGGCGCCCCGGTCACCGAGTCGGCGGAGGGGCCGAGCAGCACGGACGGCCCTGCCAGCGAGGCCGAGCCCGCCAGCTCGACCGATCCCGCTGGTGACCACGCCACGACCTGGGCGGCGTCGGACCGATTGGAGCCGGGCACGAGCTACACCCTCGCGGCCACGGCCGTCGGTGACGACGGCGAGACCACCGAGCTCAGCCGGTCGTTCACCTCGATGGCGGTGGCCGACGATGACGAGATCTTCCCGTCGGTGGCCCCGCTCGCGGGCGAGACGGTGGGTGTCGGCATGCCGGTCGTGGTGCTCTTCGACCACCCGGTGACCGATCACGCCTCGTTCGAGCAGCACATGGCCGTGGCCAGTACGCCGGCCCAGACGGGCGGCTGGTACTGGCTCAGCGACACCGAGGCGCACTGGCGTCCCCAGGAGTACTGGCAGGCCGGCACGTCCGTGCAGGTCCAGCTCGACCTCAACAGCGTTCCCGGCGGTGACGGGCGCTACGGCCAGGAGAGCCGCGTGATCGACTTCCAGGTCGGCAGCTCCCACGTGATCACGGTCGACATCGCCGGTCACACGATGTCGGTCGAGCGGGACGGCCAGCCGGCAGGCACCTACCCCGTCACGACCGGCGACTCCAGCCACCAGACGCGCATCGGCACCAAGATCATCATGGAGAAGCACGAGTCGATCGACATGGATGCGGCCACGACCGGCGTCGACAGCAGCGACCCCAACTACTACCGCGTCGAAGGCGTCCGGTGGGCCATGCGGCTGACCTACTCGGGGGAGTTCATCCACGCGGCGCCCTGGTCGGTCGGTCAGCAGGGTCACGCGAACGTGAGCCACGGCTGCGTCGGCATGAGCACCGAGAACGCGGGCAAGGTCTTCTCCGAGTCCTTGCGCGGCGACGTCGTCAACTTCGTCAACGGGTCCCGTCGTCTCGAGCCGGGTAACGGCTGGACCGACTGGAACGTGCCGTGGGAGGAGTACCAGAAGGGCTCCGCGCTGTACCAGGAGCCCGCCTGACCCCCCTCCTCTGGTGTCGCGGGGGAGCGCTGAGCGAGAGGCCGTGTCCCGGTGGGGGCGGTGAGCCTGGCGCGGCACGGCACAGGAGATCTGGACCTGGACCACCGCGCAGGGCCGTGGATCGGACCAGAGTCACCCGCCCGCCGTCCCGCCCACCTGCCTGCTGCGCGAGTCAGCGCCGACCAGACGGCCCCGGGCGCAGGGGGCGAGAACGCCGAAGGCCGGCTCCCCCGCGGGGGAGCCGGCCTTCGGCGTGGTGAGGTGGTGCTGAAGCGTCAGTGCTGCTTCGGGACACCCGCGTCGGACACGCCGCCGAAGTCGTCGCCGTGGCTGTTCGGGTGACCCTCGAAGTGCGACAGGTGCTCCTCGGCATGGTGCACCTCGTCGACCGTGGGCTTGTCGAGCACGCCCTGGTAGTAGAAGTGCCGCAGGCGAGCCCGCAGACGCTCCTTGCGACCGGCCTGGTTCTCGACACCGTTGGCGTCGACGACCACGGCAGCCTCCAGCTGTGGGAGGCGCTGGCGCGCCGTGAGCTCGTACTGCGTGCTGGCCGGCAGGGGAGCGTGACGCTCGGTGTAGCCGCCCGAGGGCGACCGCTCGATGACGCCGGTCTCGTAGCCGTGCAGCACGTTGTCGTGGTCACGGTGCTGCAGACCGATGCAGATGCGGCGCACGATCAGGAACGCGATGACCGGGAACAGGAAGAACCCGATCCGGAAGATCCACGTCAGCGTGTAGATGTCGAGGTGGAAGTGCGTCGCGATGATGTCGTTGCCGCCCGCGGCCCAGCCGACGCCGTACGCCGTCATGCCGGCCACGCCGAGCGCCGTGCGCGTCGGAGCGTCACGGGGACGCTCGAGCAGGTGGTGCTCACGGTCGTCCTGGGTGATCCAGCGCTCGATGAACGGCCACAGGGCGAGCGAGGTGAACAGCAGACCCAGGCCACCCATGCCCGGGATGACCACGTTCCAGCTGAACGTCCAGCCGAAGATCGTGCTCTCCCAGCCCGGCATGAGGCGCACGAGGCCCTCGGAGAAGCCCATGTACCAGTCAGGCTGGGAACCGGCCGTGACCTCGGCCGGGTTGTACGGACCGTACGCCCAGACCGGGTTGATCTGGATGATCGCGCTGAAGAGGGCCGTGAAGCCGAACACGATGAAGAAGAAGCCGCCCGCCTTGGCCGCGTAGACCGGGAGCATCGGGTAGCCGACGACGTTCTCGTTGGTGCGTCCGGGCCCAGGCCACTGCGTGTGCTTGTGGTAGACGAGCAGCAGCATGTGGGCCGCGATGAGCCCCAGCAGCAGCGCCGGGATCAGCAGGATGTGTGCCATGTAGAGGCGCGGGATGATGATGTCGCCGGGGAACTCGCCTCCGAAGATGAAGAACTCGAGGTACGAGCCCACGAACGGGATCGACCGGATCAGTCCGTCGACGAAGCGGAGGCCCGTGCCCGACAGAAGGTCGTCGGGAAGCGAGTAGCCCGCGAAGCCCTCGACCATGCCGAGCGCGATCAGGCCGACGCCGATGAGCCAGTTGACCTCACGCGGCTTGCGGTAGGCACCGGTGAAGAACACGCGCAGCATGTGCACGATCATCGAGGCCACGAACAGCGCCGCGGCCCAGTGGTGGATCTGCCGCATCAGCAGGCCACCGCGGATGTCGAAGGAGATGTCGATCGTCGAGGCGTAGGCCTGCGACATCTCGATGCCCTTGAGCGGCTCGTAGGACCCGTTGTAGACCGTCTCGGCCATGCTGGGCTGGAACCACAGGGTCAGGAAGGTGCCGGTGATCAGCAGGATCACGAAGCTCCACAGGGCGATCTCGCCGAGCATGAACGACCAGTGCTCGGGGAAGATCTTGCGCATGTTCTTGCGCGCGATGCCGGCGACGCCGAGGCGGTCGTCGATCCAGCCCACGGGACCCGCGGCCTTCTTGCCGCCCTTGGTGTCCTGGATGGGGGTGTAGGTGTCCGTCGCCATCACGCACCGTCCCGGTTGTTCTCGTCGTCGAGCCGCTTCTGGTCACGAGCCAGCTCGGGGTAGCTCGGGGCCACGATGTCGGGGAAGTCGCTCATCGCGATGATGTAGCCCTGCGCGTCCAGTCCCAGCGGAAGCTGAGGGAGCGGACGATGGGCGGGGCCGAAGATGACCTTGCCGTTGTCGGCCAGGTCGAACGTCGACTGGTGGCACGGGCACAGCAGGTGGTGGGTCTGCTGCTCCCACAGCGAGATCGGGCAACCGACGTGGGTGCAGATCTTGGAGTAGCAGAGGATGCCGTCGATGCCCCAGTTGGCCTTCTCGGCATCAGGGGTGATGTCGTCCGGGCGCATGCGCACCACGACGACCGCGGCCTTGGCCTTGGCGGCGAGGAGCTCGTGCCCGTGGATCTCGGCCTCCTCCTCGCCCTCGGCGGGGAAGAACACGGCCGGCTCACCGTTGATGAGCTGACCGACCTCGATGTCGGAGGGCCGCAGCGGCAGTCCGGAGATGTCGTTGACGACCCGCATGCCCTTCTTCCAGACCGTGTGCGCCTGGCTGTGGGGGAGCGGACCGAGGTCGCGCAGCAGGAAGACGCCCGGCAGCGCCAGGGCGCCGACGGCGCCCAGCAGGGAGTTGCGGATGAGCGGTCGACGACCGATCTGCGACTCCTTGATGCCGGCGTTCAGATCGGCGAGCACGGCCACGCGGTCGTCGTCGGACGACTTCGCCGGGTGCCGCATCTCGATCATCTCGTGGTCCTGCATGATCTTCTTGGCCCACTGGATGATGCCGACGCCGATCAGCAGCAGAGCGCCGCCGAGGGTCATGCCCAGCGCGAAGTTCTGCGCCGACCAGCCCAGGAACGTGGTCTCGAAGTCGACGGTGACGTAGGCGACGCAGAAGCCGATCGCGAGCAGCGTCGCGATCCCGAACATCAGCGAGATCTGGCGCTCGGTGCGGCGGGCCTGCGACTCGTCGACGTCGGTGACGCGGTACTGGTGCTCCGGCAGACCCGGGTCGGGGATCGGCTCCGCGACCGGGAGGTTGGAACCGTGCTTGTCCAGCTCGCTCACTGCTGGGCTCCCTTCGGCTTCTTGGTGGATCGGGTTCCGTGGGCCGCGATCCAGATCGCGAAGCCGACGAGACCGCCGATACCGAAGAGCCAGACCCAGATGCCGTCGGCCACGGGGCCGATGCCCCCGCCGCCGAAGCCGCCGTAGTTGGGCTCGTCCTGGATGGCCTTGATGTAGGCGATGATCGCGCGCTTGTCCTCGGGCGTGATGACGTCGTCGGAGAAGACGGGCATCTGCTGCGGCCCGGTCTGCATGGCCTCGTAGATGTGCTTGGCGCTGACGCCCTTCAGCGTGGGCGCGTAGCGACCGTCGGGCAGGGCGCCGCCGGCGCCGACGGAGTTGTGGCACGCGGTGCAGTTGGTGCGGAAGAACTCGCCTCCGAGGCTGATCTCCTCGGCCGAGGCGTTCTCGACGTCGAGGTACTCCTCCTCGGGGATGGCCGGGCCGGGGCCCAGCGAGGCGATGTAGGCCGCGAGCTGCTTGGTCTCCTCGGCCGTGTACTCCGGAGTCTTGCGCGGCGCCTGCGGGGCGGTCTGGGCCATCGGCATGCGGCCCGTGCCGACCTGGAAGTCGACGGCGGCCGCGCCGACACCGATCAGCGAGGGGCCGTAGTTGCCGCCGCTGGCGGTGACGATGCCCTCGGCGTTCTGGCCGTGGCAGCTCGCGCATCCGATGACGAACAGCTCGCGTCCGGCCTCGATGTCGTCGAGTGAGGACGTGTCGGCCGTGGCTCCCTTGGGGGCGAACGCCATGTAGAGCACGGCGGCGATGCCCAGTGCCCCCAAGATCACGAAGACGCCGGCCAGGGGATGCCGTCGCCGGGTCGACAAGGTGCGCACCGGGTACCTCACTTCGATGTCGTGACTACTACAGGATGTCGTTGGCTACAGCGTAACCGCGCGCGAGCGCGGATGAGTGGGTTAGGTGAGCCTTGCTCACTGCAAGATGTAGATGGAGGCGAACAGCGCCACCCAGACGACGTCCACGAAGTGCCAGTAGTACGACACGACGATCGCGCTGATCGCCTGTTCGTGGGTGAACTTGCGCGTCACGAACGTGCGCCCGATGACGAGCAGGAAGGCCATGAGGCCCGCCACGACGTGGATGCCGTGGAAGCCCGTGGCGAGGTAGAAGAGGCTGCCGTAGGCCGACGACGAGAGGGTCAGGCCGTGCTCGATGAGCTCGGCGTACTCGGTGGCCTGGCCGCCGACGAAGATCGCGCCCATGACGAACGACAGGCCGAACCACTCGCGCATGCCCCACTGACGGACGTTGAAGAGGCCCGCGCTGCGGCCGGCCTTGCCCCGTGCCGCGGCGAAGACGCCGAGCTGGCAGGTGACCGAGGAGGCCACCAGGATCGAGGTGTTGGTCGCCGCGAACGGGAAGTTCAGCAGCTCGGTCTCCTGGGCCCAGAGCTCCGGGGTGACGTTGCGGACCGTGAAGTACGCGGCGAACAACGCCGCGAAGAACAACAGGTCGCTGGCCAACCAGATGATCGTGCCGACCGTCACCATGGACGGGCGGCCCTCCTGGCCGTGAAGTCGGGACGCGGGGATCGCGGAAGTAGTCGCCACGGCATCATTATGTACGATCCGAACGTGTCCAGTGACCGCCCCCTGCGTGTCCTCGTCTACAGCGACGACCGCGACGTCCGTCAAGCCGTGCTGCGCGCCCTGGGACCCCGGCCGCATCCGGATCTGCCTCCGCTGGAATTCGTGGAGGTCGCGACCCATGCGGTCGTGCTCGAGCACCTCGACGAGTCGCGTGCGTCCCACCGGATCGATCTGGTGATCCTCGACGGCGAGTCGGTGCCGGTCGGTGGTCTCGGCATCGCCCGACAGATCAAGGACGAGATCTTCCAGGCCCCGCCGGTCGTGGTCGTGACGGGCCGACCGGGCGACACCTGGCTCGCGCACTGGTCGCGCGCCGATGCCGTCGCGAGCCACCCGATCGACCCGCTGACGTTCGCGGAGACGGTCCTCGGCGTCGTGCGCGACGTCGTGGCCCAGCGCTGACACCGGCGCTGACTCCGAGCACGGCGCTGATACGGCAGGCTGGTCGCATGACCCACACCTGGCCCGACGTCCTGTCGACCTTGACCTCCCGTCGCGACCTCGAGCCCGAGGCCGTCCGATGGGCGATGGGCGAGATCCTCGACGGCCAGGCGTCCGACCCGCAGATCGCCGCCTTCGCGGTGGCCCTGCGCACCAAGGGTGAGACCCGGGGCGAGCTGCAGGCGCTGGCCGACCAGATGCTCGCGTCGGCGGTCCGGCTCACCGTGACCGACCGTGTCCTGGACATCGTCGGCACGGGCGGCGACCTCGCCAACACCGTCAACATCTCCTCGATGTCGGCGGTCGTGGCGGCCGGTGCTGGCGCCGGGGTGGTCAAGCACGGCAACCGTTCCGCCTCGAGCTCGAGCGGCTCGGCGGACGTGCTGGAGGCCCTGGGGGTGCGGCTGGACGTGCCGGCCGAGCGCATCCTCGACGTGTACGAGCGGGCGGGGATCACCTTCTGCTTCGCCCGGGTGTTCCATCCCTCCTTCCGACACGTGGGCCCCGCGCGCTCCGCGATCGGCATCCCCACGACGTTCAACTTCCTGGGCCCCTTGACGAACCCCGCCGCGCCCCCCGCCATCGCGATCGGCTGCGCTGACGCACGCATGGCCCCCCTGATGGCCGGGGTGCTCGCGGAGCGTGGCAACGACGGCCTGGTGTTCCGCGGCGACGACGGCCTGGACGAGCTCACGATCACGACGTCCTCGCGCGTGTGGGTCGTGGCCGGCGGTGCGGTCGTGGAGGAGACTCTTGACCCGGTCGACCTCGGGCTCGATCTCGCGCCGGCCCAGGCGCTCGCGGGTGGCGACGTCGCGCACAATGCCGACGTCTTCCGCCGGGTGCTCGACGGCGAGTCCGGGGCCCCGCGCGATGCGGTGCTGCTCAATGCCGGCGCGGGCATCGCCGCGCACGCGGCGCAGCCCGGCACGCTCGTGGAGCGGCTGGCCGCTGGCGTCGAGCAGGCCCGGGGCTCGATCGACTCCGGTCGGGCCCGCGACGTGCTGGCCCGCTGGGCCGCCGCGACCGAGGCGCTCGTCGACTAGCCCCACGGCCGGGTCCTCGGCGTAGGGTGAGCACGTGATCACCGCGATCGTCTTCATCCAGGCCGACGTCGCCCGTCTCTCGGGCATCGCCGACGAGATCTCGCAGGTTCCCGGAGTCAGCGAGGTCTACTCGGTCACGGGCGACCTCGATCTCGTCGCGATGGTGCGGGTGCGCTCGATCGACGACGTCGCGACGACGGTGACCGATGGCATCAACACGGTCGAGGGCGTCGTGGCGACCCAGACGCAGATCGCGTTCCGGACCGTGAGCCAGCACGACCTCGACGCCGCCTTCAGCCTCGGTCTCTGAGCCTCACCGCACGTGACGCGCCGCGCCCGGAAAGCCGGAGCGCCACGTGCCGGCGACGAGGCGCACGCCCGGGGACGTCAACCAGCGGCGGACGGTCTCGACCTCCTCGACGCTGCAGGCCGGCGCCGGCCCGGCGCCGGGCTCGACCGTCTCGGCGGTCGCCAGGAGCTGGGCCAGCCACGGCGCATAGGGGCGGCCGTGAGGGAGCACGCCTGCGGCGGCCAGCCGTCCGTGGCGCACGACGTGCATCTCCCAGCCCCGGTCGACGCGTGAGGCCGCGACGATCTCCGGCTCGCGCGTGAGCTCGAGGAGTCGCTGCGTCCGGGTCACCCCCCGCACGAGTGAGTCGAGCCGGTCGCGGACGACCGCGGCCTCCTCGTAGCGTTCCTGCCCGGCGAGCGCGGTCATGCGCCGGCCCAGCACCTCGACGACGGCGTGCGGGTCCGACTCCAGCGCCGCGCGAAGTCGCCCGACCTCCTCGGCGTACCGGTCGGCGGTGACCGCCTGGTCGCACGGGGACAGGCAGCGACCCATCGCGGCGAGGACGCACGGCGAGGAGCGGGGGGCGCGGCCGAGCCGCTGGGTGCACTGACGGATCCGGAAGACCTCGTGCAGGGCGTCGAGGGCTGCGACGGCGTCGGCGCGCCCGCGGAAGGGCCCGACGTGGAGCGCCTCAGGAGCCACGGCGGTGACGATCGAGAGCCGCGGCCAGGGCTCGACGGTGAGGCGCAGCCAGGTCGTGCGCTCGGGAAACTTGGAGCGGCGGTTGTACGGCGGTCGGTGCCGGGCGATCAGGCGCAGCTCGCGCACCTGGGCCTCCAGGCGCGTCGCACAGGACACGGCCTCGACCCGCTCGGCCAGGCCGACCATCTCGCCCATGCGGGTGCGGGTCTCGGCCCGCGTGAAGTAGGAGCGCACGCGGGTGCGGACGTCGCCGGAGGTGCCGACGTAGAGGACCTCGTCGCGACGGTCGCGGAACAGGTAGACGCCCGGGGTGTGGGGCAGGGTGTCGGCGAGGTGGCGCTTGCGGCGCTGCGCGGCGGTGACGGTGGAGGTGAACTCGCGGGTCTCCTCCAGCGAGTGGACGCCGAACGTGCCCAGACGCCCGATCAGGTGGTGGAGCACGTCGACCGTGGCCCGGGCGTCGGCCAGGGCGCGGTGGTTGGGCGTCGTGGTGGCACCGACGTGCGCGGCCAAGGTGGAGAGCTTGACGTTGCGGACCTCGTCCTTGAGCAGCACGCGGCGCGCGAGCACCACGGTGTCGAGCACCTCGAACTTCGGCCACGGGATCTCGAGCTCGCGGGCGCCGTGCTTGAGGAAGCCGATGTCGAACGGGGCGTTGTGCGCCACGAGCACCGTGCCGCGCGCGAACTCCAGGAAGCTCGGGAGGACCTCGGCGATGCGCGGTGCGGCGACGACCATCGCGTCGGTGATCCCGGTCAGCACCGTGATGAAGGCGGGGATCTGTTCATCGGGGTTGACGAGGGTCTGGAACTCTCCTACGACCTCGCCGCCGCGCACCTTGACCGCACCGATCTCGGTGATGCGCGAGCCCTTGGCCGGCGAGCCGCCCGTGGTCTCGAGGTCGACGACGCAGAACGTGACGTCCGAGAGCTGGCGGCCCAGGTCGTCCAGGGAGTCCTGGCTCCAGCGTGCGTGCGTGGCCATGGACGCCCACGGTAGGCGCGGGGTCCGACACTCCCGCCGGACCTGCGGGCTCGCGGACCCCGACCGGCGCCGCCAGCCGGCAGCATCGAGCGAAAACTGTCCGGGGGCGGGCCTAGCGTCCACGACATGAACACCGAACCCCACGATCCCGTCGTCGTCGACTGCGACTCGTGCGTCGTGCGCAGCCCGGCCGCCTGCGGCGACTGCGTCGTCACGTTCCTGCTGGGGGCACCGCCCGCCGGCATCGAGATCGCTGCCGATGAGCAGACGGCCCTGGACGCGCTGGCCGAGGGCGGTCTCGTGCCGCCCCTTCGCCTCGTCACGGCCACGCCGCACCGCCACTCCGACACCGCGTGAGATTTGAAGGCGCTACCCACCCCCGCGTAAGGTGACTCCTTGTGCGTCCGGAGAACGCCGATCCCCCCGATCGGCGTCGGACGCTCCGCCGAGATGGTCAGTCGTGGGGAAGACGCCTGAACGCCTCGGTGTCCGATCGTCTGGAGAAGTGCGTGGCCTCCACACACCACCCTGCCCGAGCTGTTTCTCATCGCGTTGCCGTCGCCGTCACGGCGGTCGTCCTCGGTGCTGGCCTCGTCGCCGGCTCCGCCCAGGCCGAGCCTGAGCGCGCCGACGCCGTCGCACAGGTCGAGCAGGCGTTCAACGCCGCCGCCGCAGTGAACGAAGAGGTCAACCAGCTCACGAGCGACATCGCCGCGGCGCAGGCCTCGATCGCCGCGCTCGACACCGAGATCGCCGACATCCAGGCCCGGTACGACGAGCAGCGCTCGGCTCTGGGCTCGGTCATCGCCCAGCAGCAGATCGACTCGCCGCTCGGCGCCACCGCCAGCCTCCTCGGCAGCGAGGACCCGTCGAGCTTCCTCGAGGGGCTCAGCGCCGTCCAGGCCTTCAACGCCTCCCAGGCCGAGGCGCTCGACGCCGCCTCGGAGACGGCCGACGACCTGGCCAGCCGCCAGGCCCAGCTGCAGCAGCTCACGGCCCAGCTCGAGGCCGACAAGGCCGATGCCGATGCGAAGCAGGCCGAGGTCCAGAGCGCGTACGACGCGGCCCAGGCGCAGCTGTCCCGGCTCGACCAGGCACAGCGTGCCCAGTTCGACTCCGCCAACAACGCGTCGCTGCCGGCCAACCCCGCCGCGGCGCCGAGCGCCTTCTCCGGCTCGGCGGTCGACTTCGCGCTCAGCCGCATCGGCGTGCCGTACCGCTACGGCGGCAACGGCCCTGACTCCTACGACTGCTCGGGCCTGACGAAGGCCTCGTTCGCGGCCGCCGGCATCAGCATTCCCCGTACCGCCAGCGCCCAGTACAGCGCTTCCACCAAGGTCTCGATGAGCGACATCCAGCCCGGTGACCTCGTGTTCTACGCCAGCATGTCCCACGTGGCGATCTACCTCGGCAACGGTCAGGTCGTCGAGGCGCCCAGCTCGGGTGGCTCGGTGCGCGTCACGACCTTGCGCGGAGACTTCTCGAAGGCGGGCCGGTTCGGCTGAGCCGAGCCGTGCGGCCGTGAGCTCCTCACCCCGTCGAGCGTCCCCGACGCTCGTCGCCCTCGGGGTGCTCGTGGCCCTCGTCGCCGTCCTGCTGCTCTGGCAGCAACCCTGGTCGTCGGGCGACTCGACCTCGCCGTCGGTTGACGACTCCGAGCTCGACGTCCGGCTGCGCAGCCAGCTGACGCAGGCCGCCGCCGCGACCGATCCCGCCTCGTGGTCCGCGGCGTTCGGCCCCGACGGTGCCCCGGTGGGGGCCGCGAGCTGGGAGGCCCGCGAGGCCCTGGGGGTCGCCGACGTCGACCTCGCGCTCGTCAGCGTCGGTGCTGCGCCGGACCGCGAGGACGGCACCCGCTCGGCCATCGTGCGGGTCACCTGGGACGTCCGCGAGGACGCGGTGCTCGGCCCGGCCGCGGAGTCCACCGCCACGGTCGCGGCGCGGGTCCGGCCCTCGACCCGGTCCGAGACGGTCGACGTGCTCGGCTTCGAGCCGCGCGGCGACGGGTCGGCGTCCGACCCCGTGCCGCTGTGGCTCAGCGGTGAGGTGACGATCGACGACACCTCGTCCGCCCTGGTGGTCACGGTCGCCACGGGCGACGGACCGGGCGTTCCCGCGGCCGCCGCGCTGACCGCCACCGGAGCGGCGCAGGTCAGCGCTCTCACGGGCTCCACGGCGCGGGTCGCCGTCATCGTGCCGTCGTCGGGGGAGTCGGCCGCGGCGATCCTCGGCCGCGGGAGCGAGGGCCTCGGCCGCGTGGCCGGGGTCGCGACGACGGTGGCCGGCGCCGGCGTCCCGGTGGTGGTGCTCAACCCTGCGGAGTTCGAGCGGATGGATCCTCGCGGTCGTCAGATCATCGTCACCCACGAGCTGACGCACGCGATGACCGGCGGCATCGGCACCGCGGCGCCCACCTGGCTCGTCGAGGGCTTCGCGGACTGGGTGGCGCTCCACGACGACACGGCACCCCTCGCAACCTCCGCGGGGGACCTGCTGGCCCAGGTCGCCCGGTCAGGCCCGCCGGAGGCCCTCCCGGCCGATGACGACCTCGCCGGTCCCACCTCTGGAGCCGCTTACCAGGGCGCCTGGCTCTCGCTCGTGGTGCTCGGCCGGGACGACGGGGGTGACGCGGCCGTGCTGGAGGTGTACCGCGAGGTCGTCGCGGGGACCCCGGTCGAGCAGGCTCTCGCGGGCGTCGGCACCTCGGTGGCCGAGCTGACGGCGCAGTGGCGCGACTACCTCGTGTACAGCGCCTCGACCGTGTCGTGAAAGTCGCGCAGCACCGCGGTGCGCTTGACCTTGAACGAGGGCGTCAAGTAGCCGTTCCCCTCGGTCCAGTCCTCGTCGAGGATCACGAACTTCCGGATCGACTCCGCCTGTGAGACCAGCGTGTTCGCGTCGTCGACCGCGTCCTGCACCGCGGCGGTGAGCTCGGGGGAGTCCAGGGGTCCGTCCCAGCCCTCGGGATCGATCGTCACGAGGGCCGCGATGAACGGCTTGCCGTCGCCGACCACGAGGCACTGGCTCACGACCGGGCTCGACCGGACCCGGTCCTCCAGGACCGCCGGTGCGACGTTCTTGCCGCCCGCGGTGACGATGATCTCCTTCTTGCGACCTGTGACCCGGACGTAGCCGTCGTCGTCGACGTCGCCGAGGTCGCCGGTGGCGAACCAGCCGTCGGCGTCGATTGCCTGCGCGGTGGCCTCCTCGTTGTTCCAGTACCGGGTGAAGACCTGGGGTCCGCGGAAGCGCAGCTCGCCGTCCTCGGCGACCTGGACCTCGGTGCGCGGGAACGGCCGGCCGACCGTGCCGACGCGGTGCGCGTCGGGGGTGTTGACGGTCAGGGCCGCCGTGGTCTCGGTCAGGCCGTAGCCCTCGAGCACGGTGATGCCGATGCCCCGGTAGAAGTGGGCCAGGCGCTCCCCGAGGGGCGCGCCGCCCGAGATCGCCCAGTCGGCGCGCCCGCCGAGCGCGGCCCGCAGCCGGGCGTACACGAGTCGGTCGAACAGGGCGTGCTGCCCCCGCAGCACCAGGCTCGGCTTGCGCCCGTCGGCCTCGGCGCGGCTGACGGCGATTGCGACGGCCACCGCCTTGTCGAAGACCTTGCCCTTGCCGTCGGCCCAGGCGCGGGTGCTGGCCGTGTTGAACACCTTCTCGAAGACGCGAGGCACGGCGAGCACGAAGGTGGGCCGGAACTCGCCGAGATGGGTCGTCAGGTCGGTGATGTCGGCGGTGTGTGCCAGCACCGTGCCCGACCGGATGCTGCCGATCTGGATGATGCGGGCGAAGACGTGCGCGAGCGGGAGGAACAGCAGCGTGGAGGCTCCCTCGACCGAGAACAGCTGCGGGAGACGCTCGAGCGCGCCGGCGAGCTCGGCCCGGAAGTTGCCGTGGGTCAGGACGCAGCCCTTCGGCCGGCCCGTGGTGCCGGAGGTGTAGATCACGGTGGCCGGGGTCCGGCTCGTGAGGGTCGCGCGTCGAGCCTCGAGCTCGGCATCGCTCACGTCGTGACCGGTCGCCGTCAGCGCGGCCACGGCGTCGGACTCCAGCGACCAGACCGAGCGCAGTGCCGGAGCCTCGGGGCTCGCGGCGTTGACCCGCTCGACGTGGGCGGCCGACTCGGCGATGCACGCGACGGCTCCCGAGTCGCTGAGGATCCACGCGATCTGGGCGACCGACGAGCTCTCGTAGATCGGCACCGTCACGGCGCCGGCCCACCAGATCGCGTAGTCCAGCAGGGTCCACTCGTACCGCGTCTTGGACAGGATCGCCACGCGGTCACCCGGCTGCACGCCGCTGGCGACCAGGCCCTTGGCGGCGGCCGTGACCTCGCGGTGGAACGTCCCGATCGACACCTCGCCCCAGCCGTCCGGCGTGCGCCTGGCCAGGGCCGGCGCGTCGGGCTCGCCGAGGCGGTCCAGGACGTCGAGGGTCAGGTTGCCGTCGAAGGGGTCGGTACTCACGTCGGCAGGTTACTCGCCGGGCGCAGTCGTCGCCGCTGCCACCCGACGCCCCCGAGGCGAGGAGGTGGGCGTCCGCGCGCACGGCCCCGGCGTGGATACGATGACTCCCACACCCTCCACGAGGCAGGAGAACCGATGGCGCGCACCTCCGGTGACATCGTCGTGGCCGCTCCTGCGGCTGACGTGATGGCCGTGATCGCCGACTTCGCCGCCTATCCGAGCTGGGCCACCGGGGTCCGCCGGTGCGAGGTGCTCACGACGGGGGACGACGGCCGACCCGAGACCGTCCGTTTCGCGCTCGACGCGACCCCCATCCGTGACGAGTACACCCTGGGCTACACCTGGCACGGCGACACCAGCGTCTCGTGGGAGATCGTCGAGCCGGGCGAGGTCCTGACCTCGATGGACGGGGCGTACGAGCTCGAGCCCGCCGATGCCGGCACCACCGTCACCTACCAGCTCCGGGTCGACGTCTCGATCCCGCTGCTGGGGATGCTCAAGCGAAAGGCCGAGAAGGTCGTGATCGACTCGGCCCTCAAGGGTCTCAAGAAGCACGTCGAGGCTGCCGGTGCCTGACGCCCACGAGCCGGTCGGCACGCTCGCTGAGGAGGCCGCCCGTCTGCTGGCCGCGGTCCTCAGCGGCAGCACGAGCGAGGCCGGCAGCGACGAGCCCACCGCGACCGGCGACGCGTCCTCGACCCACGGGTGCACGCACGGCTGGTGCCCGCTGTGCCAGGCGGCCGACTACCTCCAGGAGCATCCCGAGGTCGTCTCGCAGGTCCTGGTCGCCGGTGCTGAGCTCATGAAGGTCGTGCGCGACGCGGTCGACAAGGCCGGCGGACGTGGCCACGGGCACGACGAGGAGCCCGGGTCGTGACCCGTCGCGGCCTGGAGGTCGGCGTGGACGTCGGCGGCACCAAGATCGCGGCCGGCGTCATCGACGCGACCGGCGCCATCGTGCGGTCGGCCCGTCGACCGACGCCGACGTCGACCGACATCCCGGCGACGATCGCCGACCTGGTGCGCGAGATCGCCGCCGGACAGGAGCTGGCCGCCGTCGGCATCGGCGCTGCGGGCTTCATCTCGGCGGACCGTCAGACGGTGCTCACGGCCCCGAACATCGACTGGAACGAGGCACCTCTCGGTCAGGACGTCTCGGCGCTGCTCGGCGTGCCCGTCGTGGTCGAGAACGACGCCAACGCGGCGGCCTGGGCCGAGCACCGCTTCGGGGCCGGACGCGGGGCCCAGCAGATGCTGGCCGTCACGGTGGGCACGGGGGTCGGTGGCGGAGTCGTCGTCGACGGACACCTGGTGCGCGGTGCCCACGGCATCGCCGCCGAGGTCGGGCACATCAGGTTCGAGCGCAACGGGTTGCTGTGCGGGTGCGGCCTCTACGGATGCCTGGAGCAGTACGCCAGCGGCACGGCCCTGGAGCGTCGTGCCGAAGGTCGACTCCAGGGCCCGGGCGGCGCGCCGGTCTCCGGCCCGGAGATCACCCGCCTCGCCAGCATCCAGGACCCGGCCGCCTGCGAGCTGCTCGCCGAGTTCGGCCACGACCTCGGTGAGGGCATCGCGACGCTCGTCGCGGTGCTCGATCCCGAGGTCGTCGTGATCGGAGGCGGCGTCGCGGAGGCGGGGGACCGGCTTCTCGAGCCGGTCCGGCGCGGTCTGGCAGCCTTCCTGACCGGTGGCGACGAGCGCCCCGGACCCCGCGTCGTCGCAGCCGAGCTCGGCAACCAGGCCGGCCTCGTCGGCGCGGCGGACCTCGCCACCGACCCCGACGCCGATGCCTGACCGGCTCGCCGTCGGCATCGACATCGGCGGCACCAAGATCGCCGCCGGTGTGGTCGACGAGGACGGCCGCATCCTGGCGCGTCGGCGCCGCCTGACCCCGTCGACCGACGCCGAGCTCGTGCTCACCGCGATCGCCGAGCTCACCGAGGAGCTGCGCGACGAGCACCCCGTCAAGGCCGTCGGCATCGGTGCCGCCGGGTTTATCGACGAGTCGCAGTCGACCGTGATGTTCTCGCCGCACCTGGCGTGGCGCAACGAACCCCTGCGCGATCGCGTGGCGCGGCGCACGCGCTTGCCGGTGCTGGTCGACAACGACGCCAACACGAGCGCCTGGGCCGAGTGGCGCTTCGGCGCGGCGCAGAACGTGCCCGACGTCGTCACGGTCACCCTCGGCACCGGCATCGGCGGCGCCATCGTGATCGACGGCCAGCCCTACCGCGGAGCGCACGGCATGGCGGGGGAGTTCGGCCACCAGCAGGTCGTGCCCGACGGGATCCTGTGCGAGTGCGGCAACCGCGGGTGCTGGGAGCAGTACGCCTCGGGTCGGGTCCTGACCCGTCGTGCCAGCGCCGAGGTCGCCGCCGGCAGCCCCGCCGGGCGCCGGCTCCTCGAGCTGGCCCACCTCGACCACCCGACGACCAGCGGGGCGGACGTGCTCGTCGACGGCACCCACGTCACGCGACTCGCGGCCGCGGGCGACGCCACGGCCGTGGCGTGGATCGCGGAGGTGGGGCACTGGCTCGGCATCGGCCTGGCGAACCTGTCGGCCTCGATCGACCCCGGTCTGTTCGTGATCGGTGGCGGTGTCAGTGACGCCGACGAGATGCTGCTGGCCCCGGCGCGGGCCGCGCACGCCGATCAGCTCGTGGGGCGCGGGTTCCGCTCGGAGGCCCGGATCGTCCGGGCCCACCTCGGCCCTGACGCCGGCCTGGTCGGCGCAGCCGATATGGCACGGATCAGAGCACGGCGCCGTCGTCCGGCGAATCCGGCCGGCCGCGCGCGGGTAGCCGCGAGAACAGGTAGGTCGCCCCGGCGCAGGCGATGAAGCCGCCCCCGAGCACCATGCCGCGCGGCAGGAAGACCCCGATCACGGTGCACACGACCAGCAGCGCCGGCACACCGAGGGCGGCGACCCACGCGACCGTCGTGGGCCACGGCATCTGCGGGATGCCGACGGGCTCGACCTGGCGGTAGAACGGCTCGTCGGGGAGGTCGTCGAACTCAGGCTCGTCGAGCTCGACCGGGACGGCCCGCTCGGGCTGGGGACGGCGGGGCTCGGGCGGCGGCTCAGCGCTGCGCAGGTCGTCGGGCAGCTCCAGGTCGAGCCCCTCGACGATCTTGTCGAAGCGGGTGCGCATGCGGTCGGCGTCGTCAGGCACCCCGGCCTCCGGAGGTCCCGCCCGAGACGTGCTGCGCCACGAACTCGTCGGTGCGGGCGAAGATCAGCGGAGCGTCGTGGTCGAGCGTCGCGACGTGGAAGCTGTCGGTCAGCGTGACGTCGTCGACGACGCTCGACGAGATGCCCGCCAGGACGAGCTCGCGGGACCAGGAGTCCACGACGTGGTCGTCGGTCGAGCGGAAGTACAGCAGCGGCGCCCGGACCTGGCCGAGGTCGCGGCGCACCTCGGCCCAGAGCTTGGTCATCGAGGCGAGGGCCTTGAGCGGCGTGCGGTCGTAGCCGTACTCGTCGGTGCCGGGTCGCTTGATGTCGTTGCCGATGCCGGGCATCGACGGCAGCACGTGCTGCAGCACCGGCACGAGCTTCAGGTCCTTGCGGCGCGAGGCGATCGCGGGATTGACCACGACGACGGCGTCGACGGCGTCGGCGTGCTGCTCGGCCAGCTTCAGGGCCAGGCATCCGCCCATCGAGAGGCCGCCCACGACGACGTGGTCGCAGCGTTCGCGCAGCTCCAGGAACGCAGCCTCGACCGTGCCGTACCAGTCCTGCCAGCGCGTCCGGTTCATGTCCTGCCACGTGGTGCCGTGCCCGGGCAACCGCGGCACCCGCACGGAGTGCCCCTGGGCGACGAGGTGCTCGCCCCACGGGACCATCGACGCGGGGGAACCGGTGAAGCCGTGGCTCAGCAGGAATCCGAGAGTCCCGCCGTCGTGGGAGAGCGGGGCGGCCTCCGGCCGGACGCCGGTACCGGATGCGGGTGTGGGGCTCGCCATGACGCCATCGTATGTCGCCCAGGTCACGTCGGAGTAGAGTCGTCGCCGACTGCCTGAAGGAGGCCGCGTTGTTCTACTGGTTCCTCAAGTTCCTCGCCCTGGGACCGTTGCTGCGCGTCGTCTTTCGACCGTGGGCCGAGGGCCTCGAGAACGTCCCCAAGGACGGCGGCGTGATCCTGGCCTGCAACCACCTGTCCTACAGCGACTGGCTCTTCATGCCGCTGGTCCTCTCGCGGCGGGTCACGTTCGTGGCCAAGGCCGAGTACTTCGAGGGCCCCGGGGTCAAGGGATGGCTGCAGAAGACGTTCTTCTCCGGCTCGGGTCAGGTGCCGATCGACCGCACGAGCGGCTCGGCCGCCGCCGGCGCGATCAAGACCCAGCTGCGGCTGCTGGGGGAGGGCCAGATGTGCGGCATCTTCCCCGAGGGCACGCGCTCGCACGACGGCAAGCTCTACCGGGGGCGCACGGGCGTCGCCCGGATCGCGCTGGAGTCCGGCGTCCCCGTGGTGCCGGTCGCCGTGATCGGCACCGATGTCGTGGCGCCGCCCGGCAAGGTGTTCGGCAAGCGCATCCGGCCGGGCGTGAGGTTCGGGGCGCCGCTCGACTTCAGCCGCTACGAGGGCATGGAGGGCGACCGGTACATCCTGCGGGCCATCACCGACGAGATCATGTACGAGATCATGCGGCTGTCCGACCAGGAGTACGTCGACCTGTACGCGCAGGACGCGAAGAAGCTCAGCCAGAAGGCCGTCGAGGACGCCGAGGCGGCCGAGGTCCACGAGGAGCTGGGTTCCGGACGCTGAGGCGGGGGTACCTCGCTGCGGCCAGGCTTATATCCTGGGCCGGTGAGCATCCCCAGCCTGGCTGACCTGCACGCCATCGGAGCGGCGCAGCAGCCCACGTACTCGGACCCGGCCGCGCGCGACGCGGCCGTCGACACCCTGCGACGCATGCCGCCGCTGGTGTTTGCCGGCGAGTGCGACGCGCTGCGTGACCGTCTCGCCCAGGTGGCGCGCGGCGAGGCGTTCCTGCTGCAGGGTGGTGACTGTGCCGAGACGTTCGAGGGCGTCACGGCCGACAACGTCCGCAACAAGCTGCGGGTGCTGCTCTCGATGGCCGTCGTGCTCACGTACGCCGCGAGCGTCCCGGTCGTCAAGGTCGGGCGCCTGGCCGGTCAGTACGCCAAGCCGCGGTCGTCCGACACCGAGACGCGCGACGGTGTGACCCTGCCGGCCTACCGGGGCGACGCGGTCAACGGCTTCGACTTCGAGCCCGCGGCGCGCGCGCACGACCCGCAGCGTCTCGTCGACGTCTACAACGCCTCCTCGTCCACGCTGAACCTGGCCCGCGCCTTCACCAAGGGCGGCTACGCCGATCTGCGTCAGATGCACGCCTGGAACAACGACTTCGTCCGCAGCAGCCCGCTCGGGCAGCGGTACGAGTCGATGGGCCGCGAGATCGACAAGGCCCTGTCGTTCATGGACGCCATCGGCGTCGACCCGGCGCAGCTCCACACGGTCGACTTCTACTCCTCGCACGAGGCGCTCCTGCTGGAGTACGAGCACGCGCTCACCCGTATCGACTCGCGCACCGAGCAGCCCTACGACGTCTCGGCGCACTTCCTCTGGATCGGCGAGCGCACGCGCCAGCTCGACGGGGCGCACGTCGAGCTGCTGAGCCGCATCGCCAACCCGGTGGGGGTCAAGCTCGGTCCCACGACCACCGCCGACGACGCGATCGCGCTGGCCGAGAAGCTCAACCCCGACCGTGTCCCGGGCAAGCTGACGTTCATCACGCGCTTCGGTGCGGGCAAGATCCGCGACGGTCTGCCGCACATCGTGGAGAAGGTCACGGCCGCGGGCATCGAGGCGGCGTGGGTCTGCGACCCGATGCACGGCAACACCTTCGCGACCGACAACGGCTACAAGACCCGCGAGTTCGACGACGTCATCGACGAGGTCCGCGGTTTCTTCGAGGTGCACCGCTCGCTCGGCACCTGGCCCGGCGGCGTGCACGTCGAGCTGACCGGCGACGACGTCACCGAGTGCATCGGCGGCGGCCACCGCCTCTCGGCGGCGGACCTGTCGACCCGCTACGAGACGCTGTGCGACCCGCGCCTGAACCGTGCGCAGTCGCTCGAGCTCGCCTTCCTCGTCGCCCAGATGCTCGGCGAGGCGACCGACTGACGGTTCGCCGGTGGTGCGGCGCCTCGGGGTGCCGGCGTGAGGTGCGGTGCGGGTCTGGTGACGCGACAAGCGGCACGGACCAGCGAGCGGGCTAGCGGGTGCCGTCAGGTAGCGGTTCGCGGGACTTCCCACGGCAGTCGGTGACTTCGCACGGCACACGTGCCGTGCGAAGTCACCAGCTGCCGTGCGACGTGCGGCCGGCCATCGCCTGGGGACGACCCCGACCCCACGTCCTGGTCTCCGGCTGCTTGTCCTGCACCATTCCGCCGGGCCGCACTCCCGGCGGACATTCCGCCGGGCCGTGCTCCCGGCGGACGACCCCGCACGAGCTGCCCGGTCACGCCTCGGGCTGGACCCGCAGGGTCATGAGCGTCGTGGCCAGCGAGTCGTACTGACCGCAGAGCAGGCAGAACTCGATCAGCGTCGCCTCGTCGAGGTGCTGCTGCAACGCGGCCCACGCGGTCTCGTCGATGTCGCGCTGGGTCACGAACTGGTGGGCGCCCTCGAGCAGGGCCCGCTCACGCCGGCTCCAGCCGTCCCAGTGACGGTCGCCGGCGTGCTCGACCTGCTCGGCGGTCAGGCCGACGCGCCGGCCGATGCGCCGGTGATGGTTCAGCTCGTACTCGCACTCGCGGGTCGAGGCGACGTGCAGGATCACGAGCTCGGTCTCGCGGCGCGGCAGCCGGCCGCCCGGCATCAGGCGTCCCGAGTACCAGAGCCAGGCACGGAACAGCCCGCGCTGGCGCCCCAGGGTCGTGAAGATGTGGGGGCGGGGCCCGCCCACGACCTTGCCGGCGATCGTGGCGATGCCGTGGTTGACGAGCCCGAGCTCGCGGCGACCGCCGGGAGCGATGCGCGGGGTGGAGTCCATGCCGCAGATCCTAGACGTCTGTCTCAGTTGATGCCGAGGATCTGCACCGTCGAGCCGCGCTTGACCGTGCTGCCCGGCGAGGGGGTCTGGGCCCGGACCTCGAAGTTGCCGTTGCCGAAGAGAACCTGGACCTGGAGCCCCGCCGCCTCGAGGGTCGATTGCGCCTCGTTCTTGCGCATGCCCTCGACATCGGGGACCTGGACGACGTCGGGGCCCTTGGAGACGACGATCGTGATCGCGTCACCGCGCAGCTTGGTGCCGCTCGCAGGGTCCTGACGGATCACGGTGCCCGCAGGCACGGAGTCGCTGAACTCCTCCTGCGCCGTGACCGTGAACCCGATGTCCTGCAGGCCCGAGGTCGCGGCCTCGCGCGTCTGACCGGTGAAGTCCTGCACCTCGAGGGGCTCGCGACCCTTGCTGACCACGACGTCGATCGCGGTGTCGCGCTTGACCTGGTCACCCACGGCGACGCCCTCGACGCCGATGATCTGACCTTCGGGCACGTCCTGGTCGAAGGCCTCGGTCTGGTCGCCGAGCTTCAGCTTGGTCTCCTCGAGGATGGCCTCGGCCGCCTCGGGGGTCTGACCGCGAAGGTCGGGGACCTTGTAACGCTCCGGCCCCTTCGACACGACGGCCTGGATGCGGTCGCCGGGCAGGATGCGGTCGCCCGGGCCGGGGCTGGTGGAGATGACCGAGCCGAGCGGCACGGTCTCGGAGAAGTCGCGGGAGTCGACCGTGAAGGTGTACCCGGCCTTCTCGGCGGCGGTCTGGGCCTGCTGCTCGGTCATGTTGACCAGGCTGGGCGTCGACTCGTAGCGACCGATGCCGAAGTACCACCCGCCGAGTCCGGCGAGCAGCGTGAGGAGCAGGGCCAGGATCAGCAGCACGCGACCGCGTCGCGAGGTCTGGCGGTCGTTGCCCTGAGGTTCCGGGCCGGGTGCCGGCGTGGGAGCGGGGCGGTGCGGCGGCTCCGGGGGAGCCGGGGCCGCGTCCTGCGGCGTCGGACCGGGTGCGGGCGTCATCGCTGTGGCACCGCCGAGGACCATCGTGGACGTGCCCACGTCCGCTCCTGCCCCGGCGACGACCTCGGTGTCGGCACCGTCGTCGGCCGATCCGGCCCGTCCGGCCACCGGGGCCGTGTCGACCTCGGCGCCGGCGTCGGACGTGCTCGGGGTGACCGGTGTCGGGCGCAGGTCGGCGGCGAGCTCGGGGTCGTCCTCGAGGCCGTCGCGCAGCGCCCGTTGGACCTGGCGCAGCTGCTGCAGGAGCACGCGCGCATCGGCCGAGCGGCGGTCGCGGTCGCGGCTCGTGGCGCGGGCCACCAGCGCGTCCATGTAGTCGGGGAGCCCGGGGCGCTGGGCCGACGGCGGGCCGATGTCCTCGTGGACGTGCTTGTACGCGACCTGGATCGGCGACTCGGCGTGGTGCGGCTTGAGGCCCGTGAGCATCTCGTAGAGCATCGCGCCGACCGAGTAGACGTCGGACCGGGCATCCGTGCCGGCGTTCACGACCACCTCGGGGGCGAGGTAGGAGACCGTGCCGATCAGTGTCTTGCCCGTCGCGGTCGTGGCCGAGCTCACGGCCCGGGCCAGCCCGAAGTCGGCCACCTTGACGTCGCCGTCGGGGGTGATGAGCACGTTCTCGGGCTTGATGTCGCGGTGCACGATGCCGGCGTCGTGGGCTGCGACCAGCGCGATCAGGACCTGCTCGACCAGGTCCAGCGCGCGCAGGGTGGGCATGGGGGACTCGTGGCGCATGACCTCGCGCAGCGTGCGGCCCGGGACGAGCTCCATCACCAGGTAGGTGATGGGACCGTCGCTGCCCTGGTCGAACACGGCGACGACGTTGTGGTGGTTCAGGCGTGCGGCGGACTTGGCCTCACGCTGGAACCGCTCCGTGAACTGATCGGTGTCGCCGAGGCCGTGGTGCATGATCTTGACCGCGACCTCGCGGTCGAGCCGGGTGTCCTGCGCCGTGAAGACGCTGGCCATGCCGCCGCGTGCGATGAATCCGGTGATGCGGTACCGGTCGTGCACGAGCTGGCCGATCATGGCGTCGTCGCCCACGACTGCCATGCTCCACCTCCTCGCGCGCAGACCGACGGGCCGCCGGTCAGCGGCCCTGCCCCGCGAGTCTAGTGAGTGGGTCAGCGATCCCGACGGACCGCGCGGTCGATCAGCGGGGCAAGTGTCTCCTGTGCCACGGCCGGCAGAGCGGTCAAGGCGCCGGTGGCCTGGGCGGCACAGCGGTCGATCTCGGCCTCGACGTCCTGGAGCGCCCCGCTGGACCGGACGAGCTCGGCGGCGGCCGTCACCCCTGCGGACGTGCCCAGCATGTCGGACAGGCGAGCGGCGTCGTCGGTGGACAGCCGCGCCATGGCTCGAGCGATCAGCAGGGTGCGCTTGCCCTCACGCAGGTCGTCGCCCGCGGGCTTGCCGGTCGTGGCCGGGTCGCCGAAGACGCCGAGCACGTCGTCGCGCAGCTGGAACGCCGAGCCCAGAGGCATCGCGACGGCACTGAGTCGCTCCAGGAGGTCGTCGTCGGCGCCGCCCAGCACAGCGCCGAGGTGCAGCGGCCGCTCGATCGTGTACTTCGCGGTCTTGAGCCGCACCACGAGCATCGCGGCATCGGCGTCGACCTCGGCGCGCGTCTGCGCCGCGACGTCGAGGTACTGGCCGAACGTGACCTCGGTCTTGCAGGTGTCGAGCACGGCGAACGCCCGGGCGAGCCGTGCGGCGCCGGGTCCGGCGGTGAGGTCGGGGTCGATGTCCGCGGCGTGCCGCAGCATCTCGTCGCTCCACGAGAGCATCAGGTCGCCGAGCAGGATCGCGGCCCCGGCGCCGAAGCCCGCCGGATCGCCGACACGGCCCTCGTCGCGGTGGCGGCGCTCGAAGGCGCGGTGGACGCTCGGGCGACCGCGGCGCGTGTCGCTGGCGTCCATCAGGTCGTCGTGGACCAGCGCACTGCCCTGCAACCACTCCCAGGAGGCCGCGGCCGTCACGACGGCCCGTGGTGCCGGGGCCGCGGTGTGGGCTCCTGTCGCGGCGCGCCACCCGGCGAGACAGAACAGGGGGCGCATCCGCTTGCCGTCGGCGACGAAGTCGGCTGCGGCGTCGACGAAGCCGTCGAGCTCGGGATGGACGCCGGCCCAGCGGGCGCGCTGACGGGCGACGAACTCCGCCAGCGCGGTGTCGATCGTCACGAGATCGACGGGGGAGTTGTCGGTCGGACGCACGCCGCGGACGATACCGTGGCCCCGTGCCTGACCTCGACCGTGCGTTGCTCGACCAGCTCGCCAGCGCCAGACCGACCGTGTCGTTCGAGTTCTTCCCACCGAAGGACGACGCCGGCGAAGACGTCCTCTGGGAGACCATCACGCAGCTGGAGACCCTCCGGCCCACCTTCGTGTCGATCACGTACGGGGCCGGTGGGACGAGCCAGGACCGCACGGTGCGCGTCACGTCGCGCATCGCTCGGGAGACCAGTCTGTGCCCGGTCGCGCACCTCACCCTGGTCCGGCAGACCCGCGAGGAGGTCGCGGGCGTGCTCGACGAGTACGCCGACGCCGGCGTCCAGCACGTCCTGGCCCTGCGCGGCGACCCGCCCGGTGGCCCGAGGGCCGCGTGGGAGACCCATCCGGGCGGCATGGACCACGCGATCGACCTCGTCGAGCTCGCGGCGGCGCAGGAGCGCTTCCTGGTGGGCGTCGCGGCCTTCCCGGAGGGTCATCCGGACGCCGAGAGCCGCGACCACGACGCCCAGGTGCTCGTCGACAAGGCGCGCGCCGGGGCCGAGTTCGCGATCACGCAGCTGTTCTTCCGGCCCTCGGACTACTTCGAGCTCGTCGAGCGGGTCCGGGCGCTCGACTCGCAGATCCCGATCATCCCCGGGATCATGCCGATCCTGAACTACGGGCAGGTCGCGCGCATGGCCGAGCTCTCCGGGGCCGAGATGCCGCGGGAGGTGCTCGACGTCATCGAGCCGATCGCCGACGATCCGGTCAAGGTCCGTGCCGCGGGCATCGAGCTCGCGACGCAGCTGTGTCGCGACCTGGTCGCGGGCGGCGCGCCGGGGCTTCACTTCATCACGCTCAACCGGTCCAAGGCGACCCGGGAGATCTGGGAGGCGCTCCGCGCCGACGGCGTGCTCTGAGGCGCGCGACTCGAACAGGCCCTCAGCCGGCCCGCGGTCGTGCGGGTCCGTGGCGCTACCGGCGAGGGGCCGTGCCCACGGCGGCGGAGATCGCGGCCGTGGCCATGCCGATGTGCTCCAGCCGTGGCCCGGGGTGGGCGTGCGCGCCGGCGTGGAAGAGTCCACCGGCCGGGGCGACGCCGGGGCGCTGGAACATCGACGTCCATCCCGTCCACGTCCAGCCGTCGTCGACGTGGCCGACGACCTGAGACGGATTGAGGTCGTGACGCTCCAGCACCCGGTCCCGCAGGTCGATGCCGAAGCGGGCCAGTGCGGCGAGCACGTCCTCGCCGCTGCGGTGCTCGAGCGTCCAGACGCCCGGCGAGGTCCGATGGGCCAGGACGGGCGGATTGCCGTGCACGAGCGTCTCCGGGGCCAGCTCCGGCGGGTCCTCGCCCAGGACCAGGAAGGTGCGCGAGGCGGGCACGGCCGGGGTGCCGGACCGGCGTGCGTCGCCGGTGGGCACGCTGCGGTTGCACCAGATCACGACCTCGGCGTCGACGCGGCCGGCATCGGTGTCGACGCCGACCACCCGGTCGCCGTCGCGGGCGATCGAGCGACCGCGGGTCCCGGTGCGCAGGTCGACCTTGCGTTCGCGCAGGCGCTTCTCGAGCGCGGCGGCCAGGCCCGGCCAGTCGCCGTCGAAGCTCCACTGGCCGAACGTGCGCTCGACGTAGTGCCAGACCGAGAGGAACGCCGGCGTGGCGCCCCGGTCGAGCCCGTGGTGCCGGACGGGGTCGAGCACGAGCTTGCGCAGTCGCGGATCGCCGAAGCTGCGGCGACCGAAGGACGTCATCATTCGGCGCGGGTGCAGGAGCTTGCGAGCGGTGCGGTCGAAGGCCTCGGGGCCGGTCAGGACCTGGTCGTAGGACTGGCGGCGCAGGACCTCCCAGACCTCGGCGAGCGAGTCGACCCACGGCGACCACGTGTCGAAACCCACGAGCGCCTCGATCGCGTCGTGCTGCTCGCTGCGGTGTCCGTGCGGAAGGTCGAGCACCGAACCGCTGGCGAAGACGTGCCGGCGTGGGGGAGCCGGGGCCAGGCCGAGGCTCGCCTCCATCGTGCGGCCCGACTTGCGGAACAGGTCGCGAAACACCCCGGGGGTCGTGACCGCCTGCGGATGCAGGTTCCACCGGCGTCCGTCGATCTCGATCCCGTGGAGCGCTCCACCGACGCGTTCCGACGCCTCCAGGAGGGTCACGTCGTGGTGGGACTTCGCGAGTCGGACGGCGGCCGAGAGGCCCGCGAAGCCGGCGCCGACGACCACGATCTGAGACATGCGAGCACCCTAGTGCGCACTCCGGCTGGTCCGGTGACCGAAGGGCGCCTAGACTTGGAGAAACGCCATCGCTTCAGGAGGCAACCGTGCCGCTGTCAGACGAGGAAGCCCGACTTCTCCAGCAGCTCGAGCAGTCGCTCGCTGCCGAGGACCCGGCTTTTGCCTCGACGCTGCGCGGGTCCGCGCTCGAGGCCCGCAACCGCCGCATCGCCGTGCTGGCCGGCATCGGCTTCGTGGCCGGTCTGGGCGTGCTCTTCTACGGCACGATGCTGACGTACACGTGGCTCGCGGTCATCGGGTTCGTGCTGATGGTCGGCAGCGGCTACTTCTTCGTGGGTTCCTGGCGCCGCGGCTTCGGCTCGGGTTCCGAGGCTCCCGCCGAGGGCGGCTCCCCGCGGGCGCCTCGCGCAAGTGCCGGGCCGGGTCGCTCGCAGCGGCCGCAGAAGTCCGGCAGCTTCGTCGAGCGCATGGAACAGCGCTGGCAGAAGCGGCGCGACGACAACGGCGGTTTCTGACCCCTCCACCACCCCGCTCTACCTGACGGACCGAACCCTCCCGGGTTCGGTCCGTTTTTCGTGTGCCCGGCCACGATCGTGCGCCGGGCCGCGTCCGCGCGCTCTCTGACGCTCCCCATCGCTCCACCTGGGTAGCTCCGCGCCGTCGTTCCGGCGCATTCCCGGCCGAGACGCGGCGACACGCGCAGAAATTTGATGCTGCAATGCCGGCCTCCGGATACGTCAGTGGTGCAAAGTGGAGTACTGTGGAGCAAAAGGGAGCAGCCGAGATGACTCGGCGTGACGTGGAGGAGGTGCGCCGTGACCGTCGAGTCCGCGCAGTTCTTCGGCACGTTCACCCCCAAGCTCGACGAGAAGGGACGGATCTTCCTTCCCGCCAAGTTCCGCGCGATGTTCCACGAGGGCGTCGTGCTGGCGAAGGGACAGGAGAACTGCATCTACGGGTGGAAGCCCGAGACGTTCTCGGAGCTGACGCAGAAGCTGCGGGCCTCGTCCTTCACGAACCGTCAGGTGCGCTATTTCCAGCGCTCCCTGTACGCGAGTGCCTCGACCGAGGTGCCGGACAAGCAGGGGCGAGTCGCGATCCCGGCCCTGCTGCGCGAATGGGCCTCCCTGGAGCGCGACTGTGCCGTGATCGGCGCGATGGACCGGATCGAGATCTGGGACGAGCAGCGCTGGACGCAGTTCACCGCCGAGCAGGACGAGGCCTTCGCCAATCTCGGCGACGAGGAGGACTTCGACCTCTTCTGACCCGTCACCGCCCGTCCGTGGAGCGAGATCTCCGACCGAGCAGCCCTGGCGCACTTCCCCGGCGCCAGGACCGCACGGCCGGGGGTCTGGACCCACGGCCGCTCACGCAGCACCCCGTCTCCACCGTTCTCGCAGCAGCCCAGACCGACCCCTCCCAGGAGCGCCGATGACCTCCCCGTCCCACGTGCCGGTGGCGCTCGAGCGTGTGCTCGAGCTGCTCGCCCCGGCCGTCGAGGCTGCGGGGGACCGCGCGGTCGTCGTCGACACGACGCTGGGCCTGGGCGGGCACTCCCGGGCGTTCCTCGAGACCTTCCCCCGGGCGCGGGTCATCGGCATCGACCGCGATCCCCATGCGCTGCGCATCGCGCGGGAGCGGCTCGCGCAGTTCGGGGAGCGCTTCACGGCGGCCGAGGCGGTCTACGACGACATTGCTCGCGTGGTCGCCGAGGCCGGCGCGCCGACGGTCTCGGCGGTGCTGTTCGACCTCGGGGTGTCCTCGATGCAGCTCGACGAGGCCGACCGCGGCTTCGCCTACGCCCAGGACGCCCCGCTCGACATGCGGATGGACGCCAGCGGTCCCGTGACCGCCGCCGACGTCCTCAACGAGTACGACGCCCGGGACCTGGCGCGCGTCCTGCGGGTCTACGGCGAGGAGAAGTTCGCCAAGCGCATCGCCGACAACGTCGTGCGGGCGCGCGAGGTCGAGCCCTTCACGACGAGCGCACGCCTGGTCGACCTCGTGCGCGAGAGCATCCCGCAGGCCGCCCGACGCACGGGGGGCAACCCGGCCAAGCGCACCTTCCAGGCGCTCCGGATCGAGGTCAACGACGAGCTGCGCGTGTACGAGCGGGCGCTGCCGGCGGCGCTGGACGTCCTCGACGTGTCCGGCCGGGTCGTGGTGCTGTCGTACCACTCGTTGGAGGACCGCATCACGAAGCGTCGTTTCAGTGCCGTGACCACGAGCACCGCGCCGCGCGACCTGCCGATCGTCCCAGCGGACCAGCGTCCCCGGTTCACGCTCCTCACCCGCGGTGCCGAGGTCGCCTCGCCCGCCGAGATCGAGGCCAATCCCCGGGCCGCCTCCGTGCGGGTCCGGGCCGTGGAGAGGGTGGCTGCCGCATGAGTGATCGAGCGAACGGGGTGGGTGCCGTCATGACGGTTCCGCTCGTCCTCATCGTGGTCCCGCCCCGTGCAGGTGTCGCCGAGGCGGTGCGGTCATGAGCGCGGCACCCGCACGCTCGGTGGTCCGGTCGACGGCACGGGGCGCGACCGCACCGGCCCGGGACCTGTCCCGGGCCGGTGCGGCCCGCGAGCGCGCGCTGCGCATCGTGGCCCCGGCTCGTGCCCGGGCTCGGCGTGCTCCGTTCGTCGTGGTCGTCGTCACGGTCCTGTCGGTCGGCCTCGTCGGCCTGGTCGTCCTCAGCACCGTGCTGCAGAATCAGGCCTTCGAGCTGGCGCGGCTGCAGCAGGAGTCCTCGAGCCTCACGGTGCAGCAGCAGCAGCTCCAGTACGAGGCCGACCGCCAGGCGAGCCCCGCGTCGCTGGCGGCCGCGGCGAGCGGGATCGGCATGATCCCGAACCAGACCCCGGTCTTCCTGAAGCCTGACACCGGGGAGATCATCGGCGTTCCCACGCCGGCCGGGAGCCAGCCGTGACCGGCACCACGCGGGCGCGGCGGGCGGGGGTCGTCCGTCGTCGGGTGCAGATCAGCCTGGCGGTGGTGCTGGTCGTGTTCCTCGCCTTCGGTGCGCGCCTGCTGCAGATCCAGGGATTCGACACCAGCGCCTACGCGGCGATGGCGAGCGACGCCGGGACGCGCTCCACCGTGGTGCCGGCCGAGCGCGGACAGATCCTCGACCGCAACGGCGTGCCGCTCGCGACGAGCTACGACGGGATCACGCTGACGGCCGATCCCACGCTGACGGCCGAGAACGCGCCGAGGATCGCCGGCATCCTGCGGGAGGTCCTCGGGACCGAGGTCGACTACTTCGACCTCATCGACCAGCTGCGCAAGCCCGACAGCCGATTCGTGTACGTCGTCAAGGACATCCCGGCGTGGCAGGCCGACCAGGTCATGGACGGTCTCAAGGAGGCCGAGCTCACGGGTGTCTTCGTGCAGCACGAGAGCCTGCGGTCCTATCCGAACGGCTCCGTCGCGGCCAATCTCATCGGGCGCCTGAACAACGACGGCCAGGGCGTCGGCGGACTCGAGCAGCGGTACGACGACCTGCTCTCCGGCACCGACGGATCCGCGACCTACAGCGTCTCGCCCACGGGGGAGAAGATCCCGCTCGCCGACAGCCAGGTCACCGACATGGTGCCCGGGAGCGACGTCACGACCACGATCGACAGCGACCTGCAGTGGTACGCCGACGACACCCTGTCGCAGGCGGTGCAGGCCGCCGGAGCCGACTGGGGCCTCGCCGTGACGCTCGACGTCCAGACCTGCGAGGTGCTGCAGATGTCGCAGGTGCCGACGTTCGACGCCGATGCGAAGACCGGGCTGACCGACGCCAAGACCGTCAGCCGGGGCCTGCAGACGGTGTACGAGCCCGGCTCGGTCATGAAGGCCATCACGATGGCGGCGCTCGCCGATCAGGGCAAGATCTCCCCGACGACGCCGATCAGCGTGCCCTCGTCGATGTCGATCGACGGCTTCACGATCGGCGACGCCTGGAACCACGGCCAGCTCAACCTCACGGCCGCGGGCGTCATCGCCAAGTCCTCGAACCTCGGCACGATCATCGCCTCGCAGCAGATGGACGACGAGACGATGTACGAGTACCTGAGCCGTTTCGGGTTCGGCACGAAGACCGGTGTCGGCCTCCCGGGCGAGTCGGTCGGCATCCTGACCGACCCCGCGGGCTGGTCGAAGGCCAATCACGCCACGATCTCGTTCGGTCAAGGCGTATCGGTCACCGCGATGCAGATGGTGCGGGCGGTCGGAGCGATCGCGAACGGCGGCCAGATCTGTGAGCCCACGGTCGTCAGCGGTTCGCGCTCGCCCGAGGGCGTGACCACGCCGACCCCGCACGACGCGCCGAAGCAGATCATCTCGCAGGAGGCCGCGCGTTCGGTCACCACGATGATGGAAGCGGTCACGACGGACGACGGCTCGGCGCCGGCGGCCCAGATCCCCGGCTACCGGGTGGCGGGCAAGACCGGTACGGCGTGGCGGGTCGACCCCGACACCGGCCGCTACGTGAGCGGATCACACACGGTCTCGTTCATGGGATTCGCCCCCGCCGACGCGCCGCGCTTCCTGACCTATGTCGTGATCGACAACCCGACGGCGGCCGCCAGTGGCGGCGGCACGGCGGCCCCGGTGTTCCGCGACATCATGTCGATGGCCCTGCAGCGCTTCGGGATCCTCCCGACCGGTGCCCCCGCACCCCAGACGCCGCTTAGCTGGTGACGAGCCGCCACGTGGCTCGCTGGAGCACGTCACGGGCGGCTCAGTTTCGCTATCGCCTTTGGCGCCGGGGGACGGAATCTGAGGGGTTGAGGGTGCTCTGGCGCCCGCAACCCCTCGACCTTCGCGTAAGGCCGATGCTCTAGATCGGTGCTTAGTGCTGGGACTCGTACGCCTCGACGAGGGAGGCGGGGATGCGGCCGCGCGACGGGACGTCCAGGCCCTGGGCGACGGCCCAGGCGCGGACGTCCTTGGGCGAGGGGCCCGTGGAGGCGGAGGCGGCCTTGCGGGCCGCCCGGGTGCCGGCGGCGCGACGCGCGACCGCAAGGTACGGGGCCAGCGCCTCGCGCAGCTCGGCGGTCTCACCCTCGGTCAGGTCGATCTCGTAGCTGGCGCCGTCAAAAGCAAAATGCACCGTGGGGGAGGTGGAATCGATTTCCTCTCCGCTGATGTCGGAGAAGTACTTGGCAATAGTGCGCTTGGCCATAATCCCAAACAATAGGGAATGGGCCGAAATCCGACAATTCGAAATGATCGCGGGCGAATCCGACATGGCGGCGTCCCGCGTCGCCCGGGGTCGGCCGGTACTCTCGAGCGGTGCCAGACCTCATGCGTGACCGACCCGCGACGACGCCCCGACGGGGGCTTGGCGAGCTGGTCCAGGCAGCCGGAGCCACCGCTCGGTCAGGGGCTGAGGGGCCCGAGGTCGAGGTCACCGGCATCGCCCTGGGCAGCCGTCAGGTCGTGCCGGGTGACGCCTTCGCCGCACTGCCGGGAGCCCGTGCCCACGGAGCCCGTTTCGTCGGCGACGCCGCGGCCGCTGGGGCCGTCGCGGTCATCACCGACGCCGAAGGCGCGGCGCTCGTCGCGGCCGACCCCCGCGCGGCCGACCTGCCCGTCGTGGTGCTCGACGACCCGCGCGGGGACCTGGGCCGGCTCAGTGCAGAGCTGTACGACCACCCCACGCGCGCTTTCACGACCCTCGGCGTCACAGGCACGCAGGGCAAGACCACCACGACCTATCTCGGCGAGTCCGCCGCGGGTCAGCCCGCCGCCGTCGTCGGCACGATCGGCACCCGCATCCTCGGCCGACCCGTCGCCTCGTCGCTCACGACGCCCGAAGCGCCGCAGCTGCAGGCCCTGTTCGCGGTGATGCGTGAGGAGGGTGTCCGCACCTGCGCGATGGAGGTCTCGAGCCACGCCCTCGTCAAGCACCGGGTCGACGGCTTCGCCTTCGACGTGGGCGTCTTCCTCAATCTCGGCCGCGACCACCTCGACTTCCACCGCGACCTGGAGGACTACTTCAACGCCAAGGCCCAGCTGTTCACGCCGGCCCACGCACGACGCGGCGTCGTGAACGTCGACGACGCCTTCGGCCGGCGGCTGGCGACGGAGTCCGACGTGCCGGTCACGACCTTCTCCACCGACGGCGCGGCCGCCGACTGGCGCGCGGTCAACATCCGGTCGCACCGGCTCGGCTCGGAGCTGCAGCTCGTCGCGCCAGACGGTGCGGCCGTCGACGTCACGGTGCCGCTGCCGGGAGCGTTCAACGTCTCCAACGCGGTGGCGGTCCTGGTCGCGCTCGCGGGCGAGGGGCGGGACCTGGTCGAGCTCGCCACGGGGCTCGCGGCCTCGCCGGGGGTGCCGGGACGCATGGAGCACGTCGAGGCCGGCCAGGACTTCACCGTCGTGGTCGACTACGCCCACAAGCCTGATGCCGTCACGGCGGTGCTGCGCGCGCTGCGACCGGTGACGCCGGGTCGCCTGATCGTCGTGATCGGCGCCGGCGGGGATCGCGACACGGGCAAGCGCCCCGTCATGGGGTCGGTCGCCGCCGAGCTCGCCGACCTCGTCGTCGTGACCGACGACAACCCCAGGTCCGAGGACCCGGCGCGCATCCGCCGGGCGGTGCTCGAGGGCACGCGCGGCCAGGTCGCCGAGACGATCGAGATCGGAGATCGTCGCGCAGCCATCGCGCACGCCGTCGCGATCGCCCAGCGAGGCGACACGGTCGTGGTCGCGGGCAAGGGACACGAGTCCGGGCAGGAGATCGACGGCGTCGTGCACCCCTTCGACGACCGTGACGTGGTGCGCGGTGCCCTCGAGGGCAGGACGGCCGCGTCGTGATCGAGCTGTCGGTCGGCCGGATCGCGGAGATCGTGGCGGGCAGGTCCGTCGGCGATCCGGAGGCGCTCGTGACGAGCCCCGTGGTCATCGACTCGCGCCACGTCCCCCCCGGCGGGTTGTTCGTCGCCCTGCGCGGTGAGCGCGCCGACGGGCACGATCACGTCGACGGCGCTGCCGGCCAGGGCGCGGCGGCCGCCCTCGTCGACCACGACCTGCCCGGCGCGCCGGTGCCGCTCGTCGTCGTCGACGACGTCACGGCCGCTCTGGGGCGGCTGGCCCGACACGTCCACGACGTGCTCGCGGCCGGAGGGCTCACGACCCTCGCCCTGACCGGGTCGGCCGGCAAGACCAGTACCAAGGACCTGCTCGCCCACGTGCTCGACCCGGCGGGGCCCACGGTCGCTCCGGAGGGATCGTTCAACAACGAGTGGGGGGTCCCGCTCACGGTGCTGCGGGCCGATCGCTCGACCCGGTATCTCGTCGTGGAGATGGGGGCCCGCGGTCTGGGGCACATCGCGACGCTGTGCCAGATCGCGCCGCCGGACGTCGCGGCCGTGCTCAACGTCGGCACGGCCCACGTCGGTGAGTTCGGTGGCCTGGAGCTCACGGCCCGCGCCAAGGGGGAGATCGTCGAGGCGCTGCGTCCTGCCGGCACCGCGGTGCTGAACCTCGACGACGACCGCGTGCGCGCCATGCGATCGCGCACCGCGGCCTCGGTGCTCGGCTTCGGCGCGGACCCGGCGGCCGCCGTGCGCCTGGCGTCGCTGGCCCTGGACGCCAGCGGCTTCCCCGCCCTGACCCTCGTGCACGCGGGGGAGTCCGTCGAGGTCGTCCTCCCGCAGCTCGGCCTGCACCACGGGGCCAACGCCGCCGCGGCGGTGTCGATGGCGGTCGCGGCCGGGGTGCCGTTCCGCGAGGCTGCCGCTCGCCTGGGCACGGCCACCCCCAGGTCGCCGCACCGCATGGCCCGTCACGTCACCGAGGACGGCGTGGTCGTGGTCGACGACGCGTACAACGCCAATCCTGAGTCGATGGCGGCCGCCGTCACCTGGCTCGCCGACACGGCCGGGCATCGCGGGGTGGCGGTTCTCGGGGCCATGCTCGAGCTCGGCGACGAGTCGGCGGAGCTGCACCGGCGCGTGGGCGAGCTGGCGCGGCGCTCAGGCCTGCGGTCGGTCGTCGTCGTGGGTGCCGACGCGGCCCCCATCGCCGCCGGCGCGGGCGACATCGCCGTCGTGGTGGCCGACGTCACCGAGGCGGTCGAGCACCTGCGGGCGAGCCTGCACCCTGAGGACGTCGTCCTCGTGAAAGCATCGAGGGGCGGTCGGTTGGAGCGGGTCGTCGACGCACTGCGCGCGCCGAACCGGCATACTGCCGGGGGACCACCCCCGCTGTAGGGGTGGGTCAGACAGCCCACCTGCACAGCCCGCCCGTCCGCCCGATCGAGAGGAACACCACCCCCGATGTTGGCCATCCTGATCGCCGGAGCCGTGGCGCTGATGAGCACGCTGCTCGGGACGCGTCTCGCCATCAAGGTGCTGGTCGCCAAGGGGTACGGGCAGCTCATCCGCGACGACGGACCGACGTCGCACCACGTCAAGCGCGGCACGCCCACGATGGGCGGCCTGGTGATCCTGTTCGCCGTCGTCCTGGGCTACGCGGCGGGGCGCCTGCAGGTCGGCGTGGCACCGAGCGCATCGGCACTGCTGCTGCTGTTCCTGTTCGTGGGTCTCGGGGCGATCGGCTTCCTCGACGACTACATCAAGATCTCGCGGCAACGCAGTCTCGGCCTGCGCAGCAAGGCCAAGATGATCGGGCAGATCGCCGTCGGGCTGGTGTTCGCCCTGCTCGCGATCCGGTTCGAGGACGAGAACGGCGACACCCCCATCACGCACGGGATCAGCTTCACGCGCGACCTGGTCGGCTGGGAGCTGCCCACCGTGCTGCTCGTCGTCTGGGTCCTGATCCTGATCGCGGGTGCCAGC
The DNA here is from genome assembly GCF_023146395.1 of Aeromicrobium sp. Taxonomy (GTDB): domain Bacteria; phylum Actinomycetota; class Actinomycetes; order Propionibacteriales; family Nocardioidaceae; genus Aeromicrobium. The sequence goes on from NZ_JAGLCD010000004.1 coordinate 150,768, forward strand.
AACGGCGTCAACCTGACCGACGGTCTCGACGGCCTGGCCACGGGCGCGTCCGTCATGGTGTTCGGCGCCTTCGTGCTGATCAACATCTGGCAGTTCAACCAGAGCTGTGCGCTCGCGCCGGGACCGAAGTGCTACGACGTCCGCGATCCGCTCGACCTCGCGATCGTGGCGTCGGCGCTGACGGGTGCGTGCTTCGGGTTCCTGTGGTGGAACACCTCGCCGGCCAAGATCTTCATGGGCGACACCGGGTCGCTCTCCCTCGGCGGCGCCATGGCCGGCTTCGCCCTCATGACGCGCACCGAGCTCCTGCTCGTGGTCCTCGGCGGATTGTTCGTCATCATCACGGCGTCGGTCATCCTGCAGGTCGGCTACTTCAAGCTCTCCGGCGGCAAACGGATCTTCCGCATGGCGCCCCTGCAGCACCACTTCGAGCTGCTGGGATGGGCCGAGATCACGATCGTCGTGCGCTTCTGGCTCATCAGTGGCCTGTGCGTCGCGACCGGGCTCGGCATCTTCTACTGGGAATGGGTCACCGGCCTGTGAGCCAGCGCTCCCTCCAGCTCACGGGGGCGTCCCGGTGAGCGTCGATCCTCGGACCCTCGACCGGGAGACCTCCTGGTCCGGCGTCCGCGCGGTCGTCGCGGGCCTGGGCGCCAGCGGCTACGCCGCGGCCGACACGCTGCAGCACCTGCTCGCGGACGTCGTGGTGATCGACCACGCCGTCCCGGAGGGTGCCCAGCGGGAGAAGGCCACGCTCCTGGAGATCCTCGGCGTCGACGTCAGGATGGGGCCCGGTGCCGGGGTCGACCTGGACGACGTCGACCTCGTCGTGACCTCGCCGGGCTGGTCGCCCGCAAACCCCCTCTTCCGCGAGGCCGCCGATCGCGGCATCCCGGTCTGGGGCGAGGTCGAGCTCGCCTGGCGGCTGCGCGGCCCCGACGCGGCGCCGTGGCTGGCGGTCACCGGCACGAACGGCAAGACCACGACCGTGCAGATGCTCGACGAGATCCTGCGCGCCGAGGGTCTGCGCTCGGCCGCCGTCGGCAACGTCGGCCGGCCCGTGCTCGAGGCCGTCATGGATCCCGAGCCCTACGACGTCCTGGCCGTCGAGCTCTCGAGCTATCAGCTGCACTGGAGCGAGTCGCTCTCGTGCGAGGCGTCGGTCGTGCTCAACGTCGAGCCCGACCACCTCGACTGGCACGGCACCGAGGCGGCGTACGCGGCAGCGAAGGGACGCATCTACGAGAACGCCCGCGTCGCCTGCGTCTACAACGTGGACGATCCCACGACCGAGCACCTGGTGACCGAGGCGGACGTCGTCGAGGGCTGCCGCGCGATCGGGTTCACGCTGGGCACCCCGGGTCCGAGCATGATCGGCCTCGTCGAGGACGTCATCGCCGATCGGGCGTTCGTCGAGGATCGGCACACCAGCGCGGCCGAGCTCGGGACCCTCGCCGACCTCGAGCGCGACGGCGTCCCCGCGGCGCCCCACGTCGTGGCCGACGCGCTGGCCGCGGCCGCCCTGGCGCGCGCGCACGGAGTGTCGCAGCGCGCGGTGCGCGACGGTCTGCGCGGCTTCCGTCTCGACGCGCACCGCATGGCGCTGGTCGCCGACGCGGAGGGCGTGCGCTGGATCGACGACTCCAAGGCCACGAACGTGAGTGCGGCGCGCGCCGCACTCCACGCTGCCGAGCCCGTCGTCTGGATCGCCGGCGGGCTGGCCAAGGGCGCCACGTTCGACGAGCTCGTGCTCGACGTGCGCGACCGGCTGCGCGGGGTCGTGCTGGTGGGCCGCGACCGCCCACTCATCGCGGAGGCACTGCGGCGACACGCGCCCGAGGTCCCGTGGTTGGAGGTCGACACAGGTGAAACTGACCTCATGGATGCGGTTGTCGTGGCTGCGGCCTCGTTCGCCCGTCAGGGCGACACGGTGCTGCTCGCCCCGGCATGCGCCTCCATGGACCAGTTCCGCAGCTACGCCCACCGCGGTGAGGCCTTCGCCGCAGCCGTGCGGCGCCACACCCGCACCTGACGAGACCGACCACTCCTGACACCCCTTCCCCCAGGAGAACCACCCGTGAGCACCGCATGAGCACCACCACGACCGACCGTCGTCCCGCCGAGGCGCTGCGCCGCGTGCTCGAGCGCCCGCTGGCGTCCTACCAGCTCGTTCTCGGCGCCTCGGCGCTGCTCGTGGGACTGGGGCTGGTCATGGTCCTGAGCGCCAGCTCGGTGCTCGCCTTCCGCTCCGGCGGGAACTCCTACGCGATCGTCATGAAGCAGGGCCTCTTCGCCCTGCTCGGCCTCGCGGGTGCCTACACCGCCCTCAAGCTGCCGCTCTCGGCCCTGCGCAAGCTCGCGGTTCCGCTGCTGGTCGTCGTCGTGGCGCTGATGCTCCTGACCCTGGTGCCGGGCATCGGCGTCGAGGTCGGCGGCAACCGCAACTGGCTGCCGCTCGCGGCCGGTTTCCGTCTGCAGCCGTCGGAGTTCGCCAAGCTCGCCATCATCATCTGGATCGCCGCGATGTACGCCAATCGCCAGAAGGCCCTGCACGGCCGGCGTTCCACGCACACGATGCTCATGCCGATCGTGCCGGTCGCGGGGTCGGTCGCCGGGCTGGTCGTGCTGCAGAAGGACCTGGGCACCGCGCTGGTGCTGTTCGCGGTGATCTTCGGACTCCTCTGGGCCGTGGGTCTGCCCCGCAAGCTCGTCGCCGCGGGTGCGGCGCTGCTCGGCGTCGCCCTGGTCCTGCTGGTCGCCACCGCCCCGCACCGGGTCGACCGGCTCTTCAACTTCATCGACCCGCTGTCGGACCCCGACCGCACGGGATACCAGGCGATCCACTCGATGATGGCCCTGGCCACGGGTGGCTTCTGGGGGGTCGGCCTGGGGGGCAGCCGCCAGAAGTGGGGCGCCCTGCCCAACGCGCACACCGACTTCATCTTGTCGGTCGTGGGGGAGGAGCTCGGCCTGTTCGGCACGCTGATCGTGCTGGTGCTGTTCGTCGTGCTCACGGTCGCGGGGGTGCGCATCGCCCTGCGCACCCGCGATCCCTTCGCGCACTACCTCGCGGTCGGCATCACGGTCTGGATCAGCGTGCAGGCCGCGATCAACATCGGCATGGTCCTGGGCCTGCTGCCCGTCATCGGCATCACCCTGCCGCTCATGTCGTACGGCGGCTCGAGCCTGCTCGTCACGATGACGGCGCTCGGCCTGCTGGCGCGGTGCGCCCTCACCGAGCCCGGCGCGGAGCGTGCACTGTCCACGCGCCGGACTGCGCGCCGCAAGCAGGCGGCGGTGCGATGAGCGTGAAGGTCCTGCTGGCCGGCGGCGGCACCGCGGGTCACACGTCGCCGTTGCTCGCGACGGCCGCGGTGCTGCGCGAGGCCGGCGCCGAGATCACGTGCCTGGGCACGCCGCGCGGGCTCGAGGTCACGCTGATCCCCCAGGCCGGCTACCCGCTGGAGCTCGTGCCGCCCGTGCCGTTGCCGCGCAAGCCCGGTGCCGACCTCGCGAAGGTCCCGGTGCGTCTGCGACGTTCGGTGGCCGCAGCGCGAGAGGTCATCGAGCGGGTGCAGCCCGACGTCGTCTGCGGGTTCGGCGGCTACGTCTCGGTGCCGGCGTACCTGGCGGCGCGCAAGCGGGTCCCGATCGTCGTGCACGAGGGCAATGCCCGACCCGGCATCGCCAACAAGCTCGGTGCGAGGTTCACGACCCACGTCGCCACGAGCTTCCCCGGCACCGAGCTGCCGCACGCCCGGCTGATCGGGCTGCCGATCCGGCGTCTGATCTCGACCCTGGACCGCGATGCCCTGCGCGCCGAGGCCCGGGCATTCTTCGGGCTCGACGCCGACCGGCCGACCCTGCTCGTCACCGGTGGCTCCCAGGGGGCACGGCGCATCAACCACGCCGTCTCCGGGGCGGCCCGTGAGCTGGCCGATGCCGGTCTCCAGGTCCTGCACGTGGCCGGACGGGTCGACGAGGCCACGCCCGAGCGGCGCCAGGGCGACCCGCCCTACGTCGTGGAGGGCTTCGTCGACCGCATGGACCTCGCCTACGCGGCGGCCGACTTCATCGTGTGCCGGGCCGGGGCCAACACCGTCACCGAGGTCGCGGTCACGGGCCTGCCGGCCGCGTTCGTCCCTCTGCCGATCGGCAACGGGGAGCAGGCCGTCAACGCCCATCCCGTCGTGCAGTCGGGGGGAGCGCTGCTGATCGACGACGCCGCCGTCACCTCGCGCTGGGTCGAGCAGGTCATCGTCCCGCTGATGCGCGACACGACCCGGCTGGCGCAGATGAGCCAGGCGGCCGCGCACGAGCTTCCGCGTGACGCCGACCAGCGACTCGCTGAGATGGTGCTCGCCGCTGCCGGTACCCCCGGCTCCTCGGCCTCGGCGGGCGGCGCCTCCTGATGCGGGTCCCGGTCCCGGACGTCATCGAGCCGGCGTCGTCGCTGCACCACGTCCACCTGGTCGGCGTGGGCGGCGCGGGTCTGTCCGCGATCGCGCGGCTGCTCGCCCAGCAGGGCGTCGAGGTCAGCGGCAGCGACCAGGCCGCCTCGGCGGTCACGCGAGCGCTGGTCGACGAGGGGGTCAAGGTCCACGTGGGGCACCGCGCCGAGAACGTGGCCGGGGCCGACACCGTCGTGGTGTCCACCGCGGTCCGGGAGGACAATCCCGAGGTCGTCGCCGCGCAGGCCGCCGGGATCCGCCTGTGGCCGCGCTCCGCGGGGCTCGCCTCGCTCATGGCCGGCCGTCGCACGACGGCTGTCGCCGGCACGCACGGCAAGACCACGACCACGGCGATGCTGACGTGTGCCCTGCTGGAGGCCGGCGTCGATCCGTCCTTCGCGATCGGCGCGGAGGTCGCGCGCCTGGGCACGAACGCCCGGCTCGGCAGGGGCGACGACCTCGTGGTCGAGGCCGACGAGTCCGATGGCGCGTTCCTCGTCTACCACCCGGCCGGAGCCGTCGTGACCAACGTCGACCCGGACCACCTCGACGTCTGGGGCACGCCGGAGGCCTACGCCCAGGCCTTCGACGAGTTCGTCACCACGATCGGGGAGTTCCTCGTGCTCGACGCCGACGACTCGGGCGCGGCGCTCCTGGCCGAGCCCGGTCGCGCGCGTGGCCTCGACGTCGTCACGTGCGGATTCGACGCGCCGGGCACCACGTGGACCGGATCCGAGCTCGCGATCGACGCCTCTGGCACCCGGTTCACGGCCTCCGGGCCGGGCGGGGTGCAGGTCGACGTCGCGCTGAGCGTCGTCGGCGCGCACTACGCGCGTGACGCGTTGCTGGCCCTGGCCACGGCCCACCGCCTGGGTGCCGACGTCGGGGCGGCAGCAGCCGGGCTCGCCACGTACACCGGCGCCGCGCGACGCATGCAGCACCTGGGCGACGCCGGTGGGGTTCGTGTCTACGACTCCTACGCGCACCACCCCACCGAGATCACGGCCGACCTCGCGGCCGCCCGTGCGGTGGCCGGCAACGCCCGCCTCGTCGTGGCGTTCCAACCGCACCTGGTCAGCCGCACCCGACTGTTCGGCCGGGCGATGGGGCGGGCGCTCTCGAGCGCCGACCGCGTCGTGGTGGCCGATCTCTACCTGGCCCGTGAAGAGCCGGACCCCACCGTCACCTCGGCGCTCGTGGTCGGCTCGGTCGAGGGGACCCCGGCGAGCGAGGGGGGACCGGTCGTCGGGCTCGACGCCGTGCTGGCCGACCTCGTGCGCCCGGGGGACCTGCTCCTGACCCTGGGGGCGGGCGACATCACGACGGTGGGACCGCGCCTGCTCGACCGGCTCGCCGCGACGCCCGTCGACGGCTGACCCCATCATGGCCTCACGTGGACCGGACGAGACCCGGAGACTGTTCGGCCGGCGCCGACGGGCGGCTCGCCGTCACACCGTCGTGCGCGTGCTGCTCGCGAGCGCGGTGGTGGCGGTCCTGCTCGCAGGGGCGTGGGTCGTCGCCTTCTCCTCGCTGCTCGCCGCCGACGACGTGGAGATCACCGGCACCGACCAGCTGACGAAGACCGAGGTGGAGGCCACGGCCGACGTGCCGATCGGGCGGCCCCTCGCCCGGATCGACCTCGACGCGATCGAGGAGCGGGTCCGGTCACTGCCGCTCGTCGAGTCGGTGGAGGCCTCGCGCTCGTGGCCCGGCACGGTGCGGCTGCGCGTCACCGAGCGCACCGCCGTGGCCTGGGCCGAGATCGACGGCGAGATCCGCGGCATCGACCGGTTCGGGGCCAGCTTCCGCCGCTTCGACGAGCCGCCCGCGCTCACCCAGATCCGGGTCGACACCCGCGATCCGCGGGACCGCCAGCAGGCCTTCGAGGGCCTGGGCGCGGTCGTGGCGACCCTGTCGTCCTCGGCGCCGGACCTGCTCGCGGCGATCGCCTACGGTGAGGCCCAGACCCAGGACTCGCTCACGTTCGAGCTCGCCGACGGACGCAGCATCCGGTGGGGGAGCGCCGAGGACTCGGCGCGCAAGATCGAGGTCGTCTCGGCCCTGCTCGGCTCGGTCGACGCCGCGGAGTACGACGTCAGCGCACCGGAGCAGCCGACGACTCGCGAGTGACCAATTCGGCGCGCGCGCCGTCGGCGTGTCGCGCCGATCCGCCCGGGGCGCGACCCGTACCGTCGGACACGAACGAGGTTGACATAACTACAACCCTCTACTAGAGGGTCAGGGTTTTTCTCCTCCTCGGTCTGCTCCCGACTCGAACCCCAGACGCACACCCACCCTCGTGGTGGACCTCGCCCGGAAGGAACCCCATGGCGGTCCAGAACTATCTCGCCGTGATCAAGGTCGTCGGCATCGGCGGCGGTGGCGTCAACGCCGTCAACCGCATGATCGAGGTGGGGCTCAAGGGTGTCGAGTTCATCGCGATCAACACCGATGCCCAGGCCCTGCTCATGAGCGACGCCGACGTCAAGCTCGACGTCGGCCGCGACTCCACCCGCGGTCTCGGTGCCGGCGCCAACCCCGAGATCGGCAAGCGTGCCGCCGAGGACCACGCCGAGGAGATCGAGGCGGCGATCAAGGGCGCCGACATGGTCTTCGTCACCGCGGGCGAGGGCGGTGGCACGGGCACCGGGGGAGCCCCCGTCGTCGCCCGCATCGCGCGCTCCCTCGGGGCGCTCACGATCGGTGTCGTCACGCGCCCCTTCAAGTTCGAGGGCCGCAACCGGTCGGGCCAGGCCGACGCCGGCATTCAGGCGCTGCGCGAGGAGGTCGACACCCTCATCGTGATCCCGAACGACCGGCTGCTGTCGATCAGCGACCCCAACGTCAGCCTGCTGGACTCCTTCCGCCAGGCCGACCAGGTGCTCCACCAGGGCGTCTCGGGCATCACCGACCTGATCACGACCCCCGGCCTGATCAACCTGGACTTCGCCGACGTCAAGTCGGTCATGTCCGACGCCGGCTCGGCGCTCATGGGCATCGGTTCGGCGCGCGGTGAGTCGCGCGCGGCCGTCGCGGCCGAGATGGCCGTCTCGAGCCCCTTGCTGGAAGCCTCCATCGAGGGCGCGCGCGGCGTGCTGCTGTCGATCGCGGGCGGCTCCGATCTCGGCCTGTTCGAGATCAACGAGGCCGCGGGTCTCGTCGCCGATGCCGTCCACCCCGAGGCCAACATCATCTTCGGCGCGGTCATCGACGACGCGCTGGGTGACGAGGTCCGTGTGACGGTCATCGCCGCCGGCTTCGACGGTGGGGAGCCCAAGGCGCGCGACTCCTCGCAGCCGGCCCTGCTGCGTGACGGGGGTGCGCCGACCGCCCCGTCGACGCCGGAGCAGGCGCCCGCGGCGCCGGCGGCCCCGGCGGCCGGTCCGCTCAAGCCCGACCCGCACCTGGACGGCCCGCTGGAGCCGGTCGAGGTCGAGTACGACGACGACCTCGACATCCCTGACTTCCTGCGCTGAGTGTTCCTGTTCCACGAGCGCCTCGACCACGGTGTCGAGGTCGCGTTCACGGGGTCGGACCGCGACCTGCGTGACCCGGACGTCTACCCCGAGCTCGCCCGCGAGCTGGGGGTGGACGTCGTGGGGGCGGTGCACCAGGTGCATGGCCGCGAGGTCGTCGCCGTCGACGCCGCGCGTCCGATCCGAGGTGGTGAGCTCGACCTCGAGCTGGCTGACGCCGATGCCGTCCTGGTCGATCGACCCGGTGCGGCCGTCGCGCGCGCGGCCGACTGCGTGCCGATCGCCGTCGTCGACCTCGATGCGCCCCAGGGCGCGGTCGTCCACGCCGGACGCGTCGGGCTCGTCGCCGGTGTCGTGCCGGCGGCGGTGAGCGCCCTGCGCGCCCGTGGTGCCACGCGGCTGCGCGCCTGGGTCGGTCCCCGGGCGTGCGGCCGGTGCTACGAGGTCCCCGAGGCCATGGCGGCCGAGGTCGAGGCCGTCGTGCCGGGCACTCGGTCGCGCACGGTCCGCGACACCCCGGCTCTCGACATCGGCGCCGGGGTCATCGCCCAGCTCGTCGCCGACGGGGTCGAGGTCGTCGACGTCGGCGGCTGCACGATCGAGGACCCGCGCTTTCACTCCTACCGGCGCGACGGCGACGGCGCCGGCCGGCACGGGGTCGTGGTGGTCGTCCGATGAGCGGGCGCCGGGAGGAGCTTCGCGGCCGCCTGGACGCGGTCCAGGCGCGGATCGCGGCCGCCTGCGATGCGGCGGATCGCGACCCGCAGGAGCTCACGCTCGTCGTCGTCACCAAGACCTACCCGGCGTCAGACGTCACGCTGCTCGCCGAGCTCGGGGTCACCGACGTCGGCGAGAACCGGCACCCGGAGGCGGGGGAGAAGGCCGCCGAGGTCGCGGCGCCGCTGCGCTGGCACTTCATGGGGGGCCTGCAGACCAACAAGGCCGGCGCGGTCGCCCGGTACGCCGACGTCGTGCACTCGGTCGACCGGGCCAAGCTCGTCGCCTCGCTGGGCCGCGGGGCCGCGGCGGCCGAGCGTGACCTCGAGGTGCTCCTCCAGGTCGATCTCGGACCCGAGTTCGGTCGTCCCTCGGACGTCCGCTCCGGCGCGGCCCCGACCGACCTCGCCAGCCTGGCCGACGCCGTGGCCCAGACCGACCGTCTGCACCTCGGGGGCGTCATGACGGTCGCGCCGCTCGACGTCGACCCGACTCCGGTCTTCGAGCGGCTCGCCGCGCTGTCGCAGCGCCTACGGGCCGACCACCCTGGGGCCGTCACGATGTCGGCGGGCATGAGCAACGATCTCGAGGCGGCGGTCGCGGTCGGCGCGACACACCTGCGTGTCGGACGCGCGATCCTCGGTGAACGACCGCCGCTCGGGTAATGTCACGCTTGTGATTTGAGTCAATTCTCAGGTCACGACCACGAACCACGGTGGCGGTCCGACCGCACCAGACACACGAGGGGCAGTCATGGCTGGCGCAATGCGAAAGATGGGCGAGTATCTCGGCCTCGTCGAGCAGGCCGACTACGACGACGTGTACGACGACGAGCCGACCTCGGCGCGCGAGAGCCGCGCCGCCGAGCCCGCTGCCCCGGTGCGCGAGCCCCGCGCGGCACGCACCCCTGCGGTCATCCGTCCGGCCGCCGTCGCTCACATCGACGACCGCCGGCGTCGCGAGGTGAGCTCGGCCGACACCGAGCTGACCCGCATCGAGACGGTCACGCCTCGCACCTTCAACGACGCACGCGTCGTGGGCGAGAACTTCCGCAGCGGCGTTCCGGTGATCATGAACCTCACCGAGCTCGACGACTCCGACGCCAAGCGCATGGTCGACTTCGGCGCTGGCCTGGTGTTCTCGGTCCACGGAGCGATCACCCGCGTCACGGCTGGTGTCTTCCTGCTCACCCCGGCGAATGTGGTGGTGTCCGACGAGGACAAGCAGCGCATCGCCGGCGGTGGCCTCTACGACCACAGCTGACCACGTATGCCTGCTGGCATTGCCGACATCGTCCTGCTGGTCCTCTGGATCGCGATCGTCCTGCTCCTGGCGCGGTTCGTCATCGAGTGGGTGCAGGTCTTCGCCCGCAACTGGGCCCCCAGTGGTTGGGTGGCCGTTCTGTGCGAGGGCATCTACTACGTCACCGACCCGCCCCTGCGGGCGATCCGCCGCGTCATCCCGCCGCTGCGGCTCGGACAGGTCATGCTCGACCTGTCTCCGCTGATCCTGCTCATCGTCATCCAGATCCTCATGAGTGTGGTGCGTGCCACCAGCGCCTGAGCGACTCGTGGGGCAGGTGTGGCAGGAGTGGATGATCGACCGGTACCGTAGGATCGACCGGAAGTCTCAACCCGACCATGAGGTGAACTGATGCCCCTGACTCCTGAGGACGTGCGCAACAAGCGCTTTACTCCCGTGCGCCTGCGCGAGGGATACGACATGGGAGAGGTGGATCAGTTCCTTGACGAAGTCGAGTCCGAGCTGGAGCGTCTCACTGTCGAGAACGACGAGCTGCGGGCGAAGGTCGCGGCCGCCTCGACCGGCGAGCCCACCGGTCTGATCCCGCAGGTCGCGCCGCCCGCGCAGGAGGCTCCGGCCCCCGCGGTGAGCGCGCCTGAGCCCACCCCCGAGCCGGCGAAGGAGCCCGCTCCCGTCGCCGAGGCTCCGGCTGCCCCGGCACCGGCGGCCAAGCCGTCCGTCGCCGACGCCTCGTCGGCCGCGGCGCGCCTGCTCGAGATCGCCTCGACCAACGCCGACCAGCTCATGGAGGCGGCCAAGGAAGAGGCCGACCGCATCGTGGGCGAGGCGCGGGCCAAGGCCGAGCGCCTCGAGACCGAGTCGCGCGGCAAGGCGGACCGTCTCGAGACCGACGCCCGCATCCGCGCGCAGAAGCTCGACGACGAGACCAAGCAGCGCCGCGAGCAGGCGCTGTCGGCCATCGAGCGTGAGCGCTACGAGGTCCAGCGTGAGGTCGAGCACCTGCGCGCCTACGAGCGCGAGTACCGCGCGCGTCTGAAGAACTACTTCCAGACGCAGCTCGAGCAGCTCGCCTCGTCGGACAACACCCCCGAGGCCAGCGCCGCTCCGGCGAGCAACGGCTCGGGCGAGCAGGCGCCGCGCCGCATGCGCTCGCTGCTCGGCGACGACGACGTCTGAGACGTCCCCGGTCGGAAGCACGAGGGGCCCTCACCAGCGCGAGCTGGTGAGGGCCCCTCGTCATGTCGGGGGGGCGGCGGTCAGGCCTTCGTGACGGCGAAGCCCAGGCCGATCTCGTCGTCGGTGAACGGCAGGCCCGCGGGGTCGTCGGCCTGCGTGACCTCGAGCGCCAGGACCTCGTCGGCGATCTCGGCGCCATGGACGTCGATGGCCTCGGCCACGGCGGCGGTGCCGGTCCAGCGGAGCGTGATGCGGTCGCTGATGTCGAAGCCGGAGGACTTGCGGGCCTCCTGCACGGCACGGACGACCTCGCGGGCCAGTCCGGCGCGGCGCAGCTCGTCGTCGAGCTCGAGGTCCAACGCGACGGTCTCGCCCTGGTCGTTCACGACCGACCAGCCCTCCCGGGGCCGCTCGGAGATCACGACGTCATCGAGCGTGATCTCGACGGTCTCGCCGTCGACCTCGAGCCGGCGCGCGGCGCCGCCCTGCAGCACGTGGGCGAGCTCGGCCGGGTCGTCCGCCGAGATCGCCTCGGCGACACGGGGGGTCTGCTTGCCGAACCGCCGACCGAGGGCCCGGAAGTTGCCCTTGACCGTGTAGTCGACGAGGTCGCTGTCGCCCTCGCCCAGCCGGTCGAAGCCGCGGATGTTGAGCTCGTCCCCGATCTCGCGGAGCAGCTCCTCGCCCAGCAGCAGGTAGGACGCGGACGGGACCAGCGCGCGCCGCAGCGGCTGGCGGATCTTGACCTTGGCCTCGGCGCGGGCTGCGCGGCCGAGCTCGGTGACCCGACGGGCGAGCTGCACGCGCTCGTCGAGGCCGTCGACGACCAGCGAGTCGTCGGCCACCGGCCACCCCGCCAGGTGGACCGAGCTCGTCGCGGACGGATCGACCGGACGCACGACGTCCTGCCAGACCCGTTCGGTGATGAAGGGCACCAACGGGGCCATGAGGCGGTTCAGGACGTCGATCGTCTCGTGCAGCGTGGCGAGGGCTGCCGGGTCTCCGGCCCAGAAGCGGCGACGCGAGCGACGCACGTACCAGTTCGACAGGTCGTCGACGAACCGCGCGATGCGTGCGCCGGCCGCCTGGGTGTCGAACTGCTCGAGATCGCTCGTGACGTCGGCGGTGAGGACCTGCAGCTGCGACAGCACCCAGCGATCGAGCACGTCGCGCTGCGCCGGCTCCGGCGCGCCCTGGGCGGGGGACCACCCGGCCGCGCGGGCGTAGAGGACGTGGAAGGCCACGGTGTTCCAGTAGGTCAGCAGGACCTTGCGGACGATCTCGGTGAGCGTGACGTGGCCGATGCGCCGGGCAGACCACGGCGATCCCGAGCACGCCATGAACCAGCGCAGCGCATCGGCTCCGTGCTCGTCCATGAGCGGCATCGGCAGCAGGATGTTGCCCAGGTGCTTGCTCATCTTGCGGCCGTCCTCGGCCAGCAGGTGGCCCAGGCACACGACGTTCTCGTACGACGACCTGTCGAACACCAGGGTGCCGACCGCCATGAGCGAGTAGAACCAGCCACGGGTCTGGTCGATCGCCTCGCAGATGTACTGCGCCGGGTAGGCGCGCTCGAACTTCTCGGTCGAGCCCGGGACGTGCGGGTAGCCCCACTGGGCGAAGGGCATCGAGCCGGAGTCGAACCAGACGTCGATGACCTCCGGCACCCGGCGGTAGGTGCCGGGCTCGCCGTCGACGGTGAACGTGACGTCGTCGATGAAGGGCCGGTGCGGGTCGAGGTCGGTGACGTCGCGCCCGGTGAGCTCGGAGAGCTCCTTCAGGGACTCCACGCACACGAGCTTCGACGGATCGGCGTCGTTGCGCCAGATCGGCAAGGGCGTGCCCCAGAAGCGCGAGCGGGAGAGCGCCCAGTCCTGGTTGTTGTCGAGCCAGTCCCCGTAGCGACCGTGCTTGATCGTCTCGGGGAACCACGCCGTGCCCTCGTTCTCGGCGAGCAGCTGGTCCTTGATCTGGGTCGTGCGGATGTACCAGGCCGGCAGCGCGTAGTACATGAGTGGCGTGTGGCAGCGCCAGCAGTGCGGGTAGGAGTGCTCGTAGTCCAGGCGCCGGAACAGCAGGCCTCGCGCCTGGAGGTCCGCGACCAGCGCCGTGTCGGCCTCCTTGAAGAAGGCGCCGCCGACGAGCGGCACGTCGGGCTGGAAGTGGCCGTCGGCGGTGATCGGGTTCACGACCGGCAGGCCGTACGCCCGGCAGACCTCCATGTCGTCCGCGCCGAAGGCGGGGGACTGGTGCACCAGACCGGTGCCGTCGTCGGTCGTGACGTACTCGGCCAGCACGACGAAGTGGGCGTCCGGGACGTCGACGAGCTCGAAGGGACGCTGGTAGGCCCACCGCTCCATCTCGCGGCCCTGGAACGTCTCCTCGACGGTCCAGTCGTCACCGAGCGCCGTCGGCACGAGACCCTCGAACACGATCACGCGGTCGTCGCCGTTGCGGGCGATCGCGTAGGTGTAGTCGGGGTGCACCGCGACCGCGGTGTTCGACACCAGCGTCCACGGGGTCGTGGTCCAGACGAGCAGGTCGACTCCCGCGTGGGGGCCGCTCGTGAGCGGGAACCGGACGTAGACCGAGGGGTCGACGATCGTCTCGTAGCCCTGCGCGAGCTCGTGGTCGGACAACGTGGTGCCGCAGCGCGGGCAGTACGGCGCGACGCGGTGGGACTCCACGAGCAGGCCCTTGTCGAAGATCTGGCGCAGCCCCCACCACACGCTCTGGACGTACTCGGAGTCCATCGTGCGATAGGGGTGGGCCATGTCGGTCCAGTAGCCCATGCGGTCGGTCATGTCCTCGAACTGACCCACGTTGCGCAGCACGGCCTCGCGACACCTCGCGTTGAACTCGGCGATGCCGTAGGCCTCGATGTCGGGCTTGCCGTTGAAGCCCAGCTCCTTCTCGACCGCGATCTCGACGGGCAGCCCGTGGCAGTCCCAGCCGGCCTTGCGCTCCACGAGGTGGCCCTGCATCGTCTTGAACCGGGGGAAGACGTCCTTGAAGACCCGCGCCTCGACGTGGTGCGTGCCCGGTACGCCGTTGGCCGTGGGCGGGCCCTCGTAGAACGTCCACCGGGGCGCGTCGGCACGCTCGGTCAGGCTCGCCCCGAACGTGCCCTCGGACTCCCACAGGTCCAGGATCTGCCGCTCCAGCCCGGGGAGGTCGATCTGCGCGGGAACGGCGCGGTAGAGCGGGTGTTCGGTGGGGGCGGACCCGGTGTCGGGCGTGGCGGGAGAGGTCACACGCGCGATTCTACGGAGCGGCCTTCGAGGCCCGGGCGGCGAGGCGAAGTTGCCACGCTTGGCACGGCGGTCTACTGTCCGGCCCATGCCGAAGTCGACGCTCCTCGTCCGCAGCGATGAGGACCCATGGTCCGAGAGTGAGCTGGCGGAGGTCAGGTCGGAGCTCGAGGGCGATCTCGGCCGTCTTCGAGGTGAGCTTGAGCAGACGGCCCGCGATCTCGCCGACCTGCTCGACGACGGCTCCGAGGGCGCCGGCAACGACCAGGCCGACGTGGGCTCCAAGGGGCTGGAGCGTGATGCCGAACTGTCCCTGCGCGCCAACCAGCAGGAGCTGCTGTTCCAGACCGAGAAGGCCCTGGGCCGGCTCGCCGACGGCACGTACGGCCAGTGCGAGTCGTGCGGCCAGGCGATCGGCAAGAACCGTCTGATGGCCTTCCCCCGCGCCACCTTGTGCATCCCGTGCAAGCAGCGCGAGGAGCGACGCTGAACGCTGGGGCTCCCGGGAGCCACGTGGCGCGCGGCCGACTCCTGGTCGGGTTCGGCGCCGGCGTGGTCGCCGCGTGGGGGCTGGACCAGGTCACCAAGATCTGGGCCGTGGCGCGGCTGGAAGGATCGGAGCCGATCCGGCTCGTCCCCGACGTCCTGGAGCTGCGATTCCTGCGCAACCCCGGGGCCGCCTTCGGCCTCGGCACGTCGATGACCGTGTTGCTGACGATCATCGCGATCGGCGTGGCGGTCGTCGTGGTGCGACTGGCGCCCCGCCTGCACGACGGCGTGTGGCGTCTCGCGCTGGGCCTGCTGCTCGCCGGCACCACCGGAAATCTCACCGATCGGCTCCTGCGCCAGCCCGAGCCGCTCAAGGGCCACGTCGTCGACTTCATCGACTACGGCGGCCTGTTCGTGGGCAATGTCGCGGACATCTACCTGACCGTCGCGGCCGCCCTGATCCTGCTGCAGTCCTGGCGCGGCATCGGGCTCGACGGTCGCCGCGACCTCGACCGACCCGAGACCGGCAAGCACGAGCGGACCGAGCCGGACGGCGCGCACCGCGCCGATCCCGACGGCCCCGACGCCCCCGACGGCACCCGGCCCGAGCCCGACGGGGGACACTAGGTCCGTGAGTGACCTCCGCGTGATCGCCGTGCCCGAAGGACTCGAGGGCGAACGCGTCGACGTCGCGCTCGCCCGGCTGCTCGGGCTGTCCCGCTCACGGGCCGCCGAGCTCGTGGCCGACGGGCACGTGCTCCTCGACGGGAACCCGCCGGCGAAGTCCGAGCGGGTCCTGGCCGGGGCGATCCTGGAGGCCACGATCCCGTCGGTCGCCCCGGTACGCGTCGAGGCGATCCCGGTCGACGACCTGACGATCGTGCACGAGGACGACGACCTGGTGATCGTCGACAAGCCGGTCGGGGTGGCCGCTCACCCCGGGGTGGGCTGGTCGGGCCCGACGGTGCTCGGCGCCCTGGCGGCGCGCGGCTACCGGATCTCGACCTCCGGGGCGCCCGAGCGGCAGGGCATCGTGCACCGCCTCGACGTCGGCACGAGCGGACTCATGGCCGTGGCGAAGTCGGAGCACGCCTACACCGTGATGAAGCAGTACTTCCGTGACCGCGTGGTCGACAAGACGTACCACGCGCTGGTGCAGGGTCATCCCGATCCGCACACCGGCACGATCGACGCACCCATCGCGCGGCACCCGAAGCACGACTTCAAGTTCACGGTGCGCGACGGTGGCCGCCCGAGCGTGACCCACTACGACACGCTCGAGGCCCACCGGTACGCCTCCCTGCTGACGGTCAAGCTCGAGACGGGGCGCACGCACCAGATCCGCGTGCACCTGAGTGCGCTCAAGCATCCGTGCGTCGGTGACCCGCTCTACGGCGCCGACCCGACCTTGTCGGCCAAGGTCGGTCTGGAGCGTCAGTGGCTGCACGCCGTGGGCCTGGGCTTCGTCCACCCGCGGACGGGCCTCGCCGTCGACTACACCTCGCCCTACCCCCAGGACCTCCAGCAGGCGCTGGACCTGATCCGTTCGCTGGACTGAGCCACGGCGCACCGAACCTCCGACCTCCCAGGGGGACGCAATCTGAGGGTTCGTGGTCGCTGTGCCGGCGGGTCCGAGGGGTTGAGGGTGCTCAGGCACCCTCAACCCCTCAGACCCGCGTCGCTCCGCACCGCCGAGAACGGTCATGCGAGCGACGATCCGGCCAAATCTCGTCGGTTCGAGCGAAAATTGTCCGTCTCCTGCGGCAGTCTGACCCCATGTCCGACATGATCCGCGCGACCGGTCTGGTCAAGCGCTACAAGAACACCACCGCACTGGCCGGGCTCGACCTGATCGTCCCCGAGGGCACGGTGCTGGGGCTGCTGGGTCCCAACGGGGCCGGCAAGACCACGGCGGTGCGCATCCTGGCCACCCTGCTGCAGCCTGACGAGGGCACGGCGGAGGTCGCCGGCGTCGACGTGCTCGCCGATCCGATGGGTGTCCGGGCACGCATCGGCCTGTCGGGCCAGTACGCCGCGGTCGACGAGCACCTCACGGGCTTCGAGAACCTCGAGATGGTCGGCCGGCTGTACGGCATGAGCCGGCAGACGGCGTCGGCGCGGGCGCGGGCGCTGCTCGAGCGCTTCGACCTGGTCGAGGCCGGCGACCGTCCGTCCAAGACCTACTCCGGAGGCATGCGTCGGCGGCTCGACCTGGCGGGTGCCCTCGTGGCCGAGCCGCCCGTGCTGATCCTCGACGAGCCCACCACGGGCCTCGATCCGCGCAGCCGTCAGCAGATGTGGGCCGTCATCCGCGACCTCGTCTCCGACGGCACCACGTTGCTGCTCACGACGCAGTACCTCGAGGAGGCCGATCTCCTCGCCGACGACATCGTCGTCATCGACCACGGCCGGGCCATCGCCCAGGGCACGGCCGACGAGCTCAAGTCCCGCACCGGTGGCGAGCGGATCGAGGTCGTCGTGGCCGACGTCGCACGCCTCGACGACGCCGTGCGCGCCCTGGCCGTCGTGGCCCACGGCGAGGTGCAGGCCGATCCCGCGCGGCGGTCGGTCACGGCCGCCGTCGAGGACGACGGGGCATACCGCCTCATGCGGGTCCTGCAGGCCCTGAGCGACGACGGTGTCGAGCTGCTCGACGTCGGGCTCCGGCGTCCCACCCTCGACGACGTCTTCCTGACTCTCACCGGGCGCGTCGCCGAGGGCGACGACGCCGCCGGCTCCACGACCGAGGAGGTCTCCGCATGAGCACCACCCCCACGAGCACCGGCCCCACTCGCACCAGCCCCACGGGCACCAGCCCCGTGCGCGCGCTCACCGACGGCTGGGTCGTGGCCAAGCGCAACGTCATCAAGATCAAGCGTGTGCCGGAGATCCTGGTCTTCGTGCTGCTGTCGCCGATCATGTTCGTGCTGCTGTTCGCGTACGTCTTCGGGGGAGCGATCGACCCCGGCGCCGGGCTCGACTACAAGGAGTTCCTGATCGGCGGCATCTTCGCCCAGACGGTCGTCTTCGGGGCCACGTTCACGGGGGCCGGTCTCGCCGAGGACATGCAGAAGGGCATCATCGACCGCTTCCGGTCGCTGCCGATGTCGCGCTCGGCCGTCCTGGTGGGGCGCACGACCAGCGACATCATCTACAACGTCCTCTCCCTGGCGATCATGGCGCTCACGGGCCTGCTGGTGGGCTGGCGGGTCCGCGAGGGCGTGCTCGACGCGCTCGCGGCGTTCGCGCTGCTGCTGCTCTTCGCCTACGCGATCAGCTGGGTCATGGGCTACATCGGCCTGCTGGTGCCCAGTGTCGAGGTCATCAACAACGCCTCGTTCCTGGTCATCATGCCGCTCACGTTCGTGTCCAACGCGTTCGTGCCGACCGAGAGGTTCAACAGCTTCCTGCGTCCCTTCGTGGAGTGGAACCCGGTCTCGGCCGTCACGCAGGCCTGCCGCGAGCTGTTCGGCAACACCTCGGCCGCGGTCCCGGTCCCGGACGCCTGGTCGATGCAGCACCCGGTCCTGTACACGCTGCTCTGGGTCGTCGGCATCCTGATCGTCTTCGTGCCGCTGTCGGTCCGGCAGTACCGCATCGCCAGCAGTCGCTGAACCCCGTCAGCGCACGCAGGGGGCCACGCGTCCGCGAGTGGCCCCCTGCGCGCGCCACACCGCCCGCGCCCGCCCTGCCACAATGGCCCGATGAGCGTGGTGCGACAGTCCGAGAAGCTGCGAGACGTCCTGTACGACATCCGAGGTCCGGTCAGCGCCCGGGCCGCTCGGCTCGAGGCCGAGGGGCACCGCATCCTCAAGCTCAACATCGGCAACCCGCAGCCCTTCGGCTTCGACGCGCCGGCGGAGATCCTGCAGGACGTCATCGCCGGCCTGCCCGGGTCAGCGGGCTACTCCGACTCCCGCGGCATCCAGTCGGCCCGGCGCGCGGTCGTGCACCACTACCAGCTGATCGACGACTTCCCGCCCCTGGACATCGACCAGGTCTGGATCGGCAACGGGGTCTCCGAGCTCATCCAGATCGCGCTGCAGGCCCTGCTCAACAACGGCGACGAGGTCCTGATCCCGATCCCCGACTACCCGCTCTGGACCGCCGTCACGAATCTCGCCGGCGGCACGCCGGTGCACTACCGGTGCGACGAGGACAACGAGTGGAATCCCGACCTGGCCGATCTGGAGGCCAAGATCACCGATCGCACCAAGGCGATCGTGGTGATCAACCCCAACAACCCCACGGGTGCGGTCTACTCCCAGGCCACGCTCGAGCGCATCGCCGAACTCGCCCGCCGTCACGACCTCGTGCTGATGGCCGACGAGATCTACGACAAGATCCTCTACGGCGACGCCGTGCACCATGCGATGGCCGCGATCGCGCCCGACGTGCTGACCCTGACGTTCAACGGGCTCTCCAAGGCCTACCGCGTGTGTGGCTACCGGGCCGGGTGGCTGGCCGTCACGGGTCCGCTCGAACGCGCCCGCGACTACCTCGAGGGCATCACGCTCCTGGCGTCGATGCGCCTGTGCCCCAACGTGCCGGCGCAGAACGCGATCCAGGTCGCGCTCGGCGGCTACCAGTCGATCCGCGAGCTGATCCTGCCCGGCGGCCGGCTCCTCGAGCAGCGCGACACAGCAGTCTCGGAGCTGCGCAAGATCCCGGGCGTCACGGTCGTGGAGCCGCGCGGTGCGCTGTACGTGTTCCCGAGGCTGGACCCCGAGATGTACCCCATCAAGGACGACCAGCAGTTCGCACTCGACCTGCTGGAGTCCGAGAAGATCCTGCTGACCCAGGGCACGGGGTTCAACTGGCCCGATCCGGACCACCTGAGGATCGTGACCCTGCCGTGGTCGCGTGATCTCGCCGAGGCGATCGGGCGCATGGGGGAGTTCCTGTCGACGTATCGGCAGGCCTAGCACATTAAGGGGTCAATTCACCGTCGCCGGGGCCATCTCGCGGCTAACATGAACCGCACGCTCCTCCACCCCCACGGAATCAGGACGCCGGTGAGTCACCCCCACGACAGCGACGAATCGATCCTGCGCCTCGCCATGACCTCGCTCGAGGGCGATGCCGAGCCCGAGCAGGACGCCCCACGCCGCGTTTCCTCCGCCCGAGACCTCCCGTCGTTGCGACGCTCGGCCGCCGGTGGACGACGACGTTCGTCCTCGCGGCCCGAGGAGCCTGTGACCACCGCACCTGTCCGCGCCGGCCGCCGTGCCTCGGACGTCCCGGTCGACACTGCCGCGCGCCTCGAGGTCGCTGAGCTCACCCACCGCGTCGCCGAGCTCATGACCGAGCGGGAGTCGCTGCAGCGCCGTCTCGCCGAGGGTGCCGACGAGGTCGACGCTCTCCGCCTCCAGACGCAGCGCCTGGAGGGAGAGGCCGAGGACCACCGGGCGACGATCGCCCGCCTGGAGTCCCAGGTGCGGGTGATCGGGGACGACACCGTGGCGCTGCGCGCTGTCCGGCAGCAGCTCGAGCACCAGGACCGTGAGCTCGCCGAGGCGCGCCGGAGCCTCGCCGAGCGTCAGCGTGATCTCGACGAGATCGCCGCCGACCTCGTCGAGGCGGCACGCCGCGCGGAACGGGCCGAGCGCGAGAACGCCGAGCTGCGCCGCACGAGCGTCGAGGACGCCGCGACGGCCGCCGAGGTCGAGGATCGCCAGGAGCGCGCCGCGGCGGGCCTGCGGGCCGAGCTCGCGGGTGCTCGCGCGTCGATCGACGACCTCGAGTCCCGGGTCAGCTCCCTGCTGCGATGCCTGTCGGACCGCGACGACGAGCTGGCGGCAGCCGCCCGTGCCTCGGCGGACCTGGCCGCGGCGCGCGCTGCGATCGACGACCACCAGATGAGGGCCGAGATCCTCAGCGGCCAGGTCGCCGCCCTGCAGGACGAGCTCGTGGCGGCCGAGGAGCGGCATGCGGCCGAGGTCTCCGCCGTCGTGGCGGAGTTCTCGGCGCTGCGCCGCGTCTGAACGGGTGCGGCGGCACGCGCCGAAGGCGTGGCGACGCGGACCGGTCGGTGGGCTCGACTAGGCTGACACCCTCCCGCGACCGTCCGTCGTGCGGGAGCCCGTGACCCGCCGAGACCCACGTCCCGGCCCTGCCGTGAGGAGGCCGTCCACGCGATGTCGAGCGACTCGTCCTTCGTGCACCTGCACGTCCACACCGAGTACTCGATGCTCGACGGAGCGTCCCTGCTGGACGGCCTGTTCGAGCGCACGGCGCGCCTCGAGATGCCCGCCATCGCGATGACCGACCACGGCAACCTCCACGGTGCGTACGACTTCTGGTCCAAGGCGCGTCAGCACGGCGTCAAGCCGATCATCGGGCTCGAGGCCTACCTGACCCCGGGCACGCACCGTTCCGAGCGCCGTCGCGTGCGCTGGGGCAAGGGCGACTCCGAGGAGGAGGGCGGCAACGACGTCTCCGGGGGCGGCTCGTACACGCACATGACGATGCTGGCCACCAGCACCGAGGGCATGCACAACCTGTTCCGGATGTCGTCGCTGTCGAGCCTCGAGGGGTACTACTTCAAGCCCCGGGCCGATCGCGAGCTGCTCAACCGCTACAGCCAGGGCATCATCGCCACGACCGGATGCCCCTCGGGAGAGATCCAGACCCGCCTCCGGCTGCGCCAGTACGACGAGGCCAGGGCCGCCGCGGCCGAGTTCCAGGACATCTTCGGCAAGGAGAACTTCTTCCTCGAGCTCATGGACCACGGGCTCTCGATCGAGAAGGTCGTGCGCGACGACCTCCTGCGGCTCGGCAAGGAGCTCGGCATCCCGCCCGTCGCCACCAACGACTCCCACTACAACGCCCCCGAGGACGCCGACGCGCAGGAGGCGCTGCTGTGCGTCAACTCGGGCAGCCGGCTCTCCGAGCCCACGTACGCCCAGGGCGGCAAGCGGTTCGCCTTCGACGGGGGTGGCTACTACATCAAGTCGGCCCAGGAGATGCGCGCGCTCTGGGAGGACTCCTACGGCATGAAGGAGGCGTGCGACAACACCCTCCTGATCGCCGAGCGCTGCGACATGGAGTTCAGCGAGAACACCGGCGGCTACATGGCCAAGGCCGACGTGCCCGCCGGGCACACCGAGGAGTCGTGGTTCGTCCAAGAGGTCTGGCGCGGCATCGAGGCCCGCTATCCCGGTGACGCGCTGACGCAGGACGTCCGCGACCGCGTCGAGATGGAGCTCGAGGTCATCAAGAGCAAGGGGTACTGCGGGTACTACCTCGTGGTGGCCGACTTCATCAACTGGTCCAAGGAGAACGGCATCCGCGTGGGCCCGGGTCGTGGGTCGGGCGCCGGGTCGATCGCGGCCTACGCGCTGCGCATCACCGATCTCTGCCCGCTCACCCACGGTCTGATCTTCGAGCGCTTCCTCAACCCCGAGCGCCCGTCGATGCCCGACTTCGACATCGACTTCGACGAGCGTCGCCGCACCGAGGTCATCAACTACGTCTCCCAGAAGTACGGCTCGGAGCGAGTCGCCTACATCGCCACCTTCGGCCGCATCAAGTCCAAGCAGGCCATCAAGGACGCCACCCGCGTCTTGTCGTACGACTTCCCGCTCGGTGAGAAGATCACCAAGGCGCTGCCCGCCGACATCATGGGCAAGGGCGTGCCGCTCGGTGATCTCTTCAACGACCAGCACCCGCGGTACAACGACGCCAAGGAGTTCCGGGAGATGCACGCCCAGGACGCCGAGGTGCGCACGATCTACGACACCGCGATCGGGCTCGAGGGCCAGATCCGGCAGTGGGGCGTGCACGCGGCCGGCGTCATCATGAGCAGCGAGCCGCTCATCGACATCGTGCCGATCATGCGGCGCGACCAGGACGGCGCGATCATCACCCAGTTCGACTACCCGATGTGCGAGGCGCTCGGGCTGGTCAAGATGGACTTCCTGGGCCTGCGCAACCTCACGGTGCTCGACGACGCACTCGAGAACGTCCGGCTCAACCGCGGGATCGAGGTCGTGCTGGAAGATCTCACGTTCGACGACCCCGCCACGTACGAGCTGCTCTCGCGCGGTGACACGCTCGGCGTCTTCCAGCTCGACGGCGGCCCCATGCGCGCCCTGCTGCGCAGCATGCGCCCGGACAAGTTCGAGGACATCTCCGCGGTCGGCGCGCTGTACCGCCCTGGGCCCATGGGCGCGGACTCCCACAACAAGTACGCCCGGCGCAAGAACGGCCGCGAGCCGATCGAGCCGATCCACCCCGAGCTCGAGAAGCCCCTCGAGACCGTCCTGGGCGAGACCTACGGCCTGATCGTGTACCAGGAGCAGGTCATGGAGATCGCCCAGGTCCTGGCCGGCTTCAGCCTCGGACAGGCCGACAACCTGCGTCGAGCCATGGGCAAGAAGAAGAAGTCCGAGCTCGACAAGCAGTACGCGGGCTTCCAGGCCGGCATGCTCGAGCGCGGCTACTCGCAGCAGGCCATCACGGCCTTGTGGGAGATCCTGCTCCCGTTCTCCGACTACGCCTTCAACAAGGCGCACTCGGCGGCGTACGGCGTCATCAGCTACTGGACGGCCTATCTCAAGGCCAACTACCCGGCCGAGTACATGGCGGCGCTGCTCACGAGCGTCCGCGGCGACAAGGACAAGTCCGCCATCTACCTCAGCGAGTGCCGGCGCCTGGGCATCCAGGTGCTGCCGCCCGACGTCAACGAGTCCCAGGCGAACTTCGCCTCGGTCGGCACCGACATCCGGTTCGGTCTGACCGCGATCCGTAACGTCGGCGAGAACGTGGTGGCCGGCATCATCGAGGCGCGCGAGGAGAAGGGTGCCTACACCGGTTTCGCCGACTTCCTCGACAAGGTTCCGCTCACGGTGTGCAACAAGCGGGTCCTCGACTCGCTCATCAAGGCGGGGTCGTTCGACTCCCTGAACCACGGTCGCCGCGCCCTCGTCACGATCGCCGAGGAAGCGGTCGATCAGCACCTCGACCTCAAGCGCAACGCCGCGATCGGCCAGGACTCCCTGTTCGGCGGGCTCGACGACGACGGTGGCGGTGGTGGTGGGGTCTCGATCACGATCCCGCCGGTCCCGGAGTGGGACAAGACCCAGCTCCTGGCGTTCGAGCGCGACATGCTCGGCCTCTACGTCTCCGACCACCCGCTGCTCGGGCTTGAGCACGTGCTCCAGGCGAGCCGCGACGTCGCGATCGTCGACCTCGTCACCGACACCGAGCGGCCGGACGGCTCGATCGTCAAGCTGTGCGGCCTCGTGACCGGCGTGCAGCGGCGGCTCTCCAAGAAGGGCGACACCTGGGCCTCGATCACGCTCGAGGACCTCGAGGGCTCGGTCGAGGTCATGGTGTTCCCGGCGGCGTACGCCCTGGCGGCCGACCTGCTCCGGGCCGACCAGGTCGTGGCCGTGAAGGCACGGATCCGCCGCAAGGACGAAGGTCTCGACCTCATGGCGACCGAGGTCACGATGCCGGCCATGAGCGTCGGCGGGAGCGAGGCGCCGATCGCGGTCACGATGCCAGTGGCACGCTGTACGGCAGACATGATTGCGCGCTTCAAGCAGGTGCTCGCCGCCCACCCCGGGGCCAGCGAGGTCCATCTGCGACTCGTCAGCTCCTCGGGTACTCGCGTCATGCGCCTCGACCGCGCGTATCGCGTGACCCAGTCGTCGTCGCTCATCGCCGACCTCAAAGAGCTCCTCGGCCCGAACTGCCTCGCATGAGGTGGCCGCTCAGCGTGCTCCTCACCACGGTCCTGACCGGGGTCGCCGGCGCCGTCATCTGGGTCCAGGTCGCCGAGCCGGCTCGCTGGACCGTGGCCGACGGAGGTCTGCAGATGGGGCAGGAGGCCGTCTCCGCCGAGTTCGGCGTCTCCTTGGCCTTCGCGGTGGTCGGCCTGGGCGGCGGCCTGCTGCTGGGCTTCCTCCTGGGGGTGCTGGCGCGTCCGGTGGGCTGGCCGCTGGTGGTCGTCGCGGCCGGGGCCGGGGCGGTCGCCACCCTGGTCGCGTGGCAGCTCGGCATGATCTGGGGTCCGCCGGACCCCTCCACCGTCAGCGGTGTGACGACGGGCGAGACCGTCCCCGACGAGCTCGCCGTCACGGTCCCCGCGGCGTTCCTCACGTGGTCGATCGCCGCGATCGCCGGCCTGCTGCCGGGCCTCGCCCTGAATCCGTCGGCACGGGCCGACGCGCGCGCCGAGGAGCGGCGTTGGCGTGAGGTCGCGGCCTCAGCGACCCACGGCCGCCACGATCCCCTGGGTGAGGTCGATCAGGTCCCGCGGTGACAGCTCGACGTCGAGTCCGCGACGCCCGCCCGAGACCAGCACGGACTCCCAGAGCTCGGCGGTCTCGTCGATCACGGTCCGGTGTCGGCGCTTCTGCCCGATCGGTGAGATCCCGCCCAGCACGTAGCCCGTGGCGCGTTGCGCTGCCGCGGGATCGGCCAGCTGGGCGCGCTTGGCACCGAGCGCTGACGCGGCGGCCTTGAGATCGACCGTGCCGCTCACCGGCACCACGACCACGGCGAGGCTGCCGTCGGCCTCGATCATGAGCGTCTTGAAGACACGGTCAGGATCCACGCCGAGGGCCTCGGCGGCCTCCAGCCCGTACGACGTCGCCCGCGGGTCGTGCGCGTAGGCGTGCATCGTGAAGGCCACCTCGGCGGCCCGCAGCGCCTCGGTCGCCGGCGTCCCTGCGCTCGTCACGGCGCCGCCGTCGTGGTGCCGGCGGGAGCCGCACGTTCGATCACTGCGCGCACCGCCAGGCCCAGCACCAGGGCCCAGAACGCACCGCCGACGCCGGCGATCGTGATGCCGGACGCGGCGACCAGGAAGGCCACGGCCGAGCTCGTGCGGTGCTCGGTGTCGTCGAGTGAGCCTCGGATCGCGGCGGTGAACGCCGCGAGCAGGGCCAGCCCCGCCACGGACTCGACGATGCCGGGCGCGGCCGACGCCGACAGTGCCACGAGCGCGGCCGATGCCGGAGCGAGCACCAGATAGGCCACCCCGGCGGTGGCCGCGGCGATCCAGCGGCGGTCCCGCGGCCCGGCCCCGTCACCGGCGGTGAGCGCGGCCGACAGCGCCGCGAGGTTCATCGCGTGCCCGCCGAAGGGTGCGACGACCGCGGTCCCGGCCCCGGCCGCCACCATGCTCGGAGTCCACGGGACCCGGAAGCCGAACGACGCCATGACCGCGACACCAGGGATGTTCTGGGACGCCATCGTCACGACGGTCAGGGGAATCGCGATGCCGACGACGGCGGCGACGGTGAACGACGGGGTCGTCCAGGTCAGGCTCGGGACGAGGTCGGCCGCCGGCACCGACGCGCCGCTGGTGCGCAGATCGGTCGCCATGACGCCGAGCGCCACGACGAACGCGATCGGCACGGCCCACACCGGCAGCCACCGGGTGGCCACGAGCCAGACCACGAGGATCGGAGCGATCAGAGCGGGGGAGTCGGCCACGGCGACGAACGGGGCCAGACACAGCTGCAGCAGCACTCCGGCCAGCATCGCCTGGGCCAGGGGCACGGGAATGCGCCCGATCAGGCGCCCCAGGGCCGGGACCAGCCCGGTCAGGGCCAGCAGCACCCCGGTCACGGCGAAGGCGCCCACGGCGGCGGACCACCCCCCGTCGACCGTGCCCGTGCTGACCAGCAGCGCGGCACCCGGGGTCGACCACGCGAACGAGAGCGGCAGTCGCGTCCAGGTGGCCAGCGCGAGCATCACCAGGCCGAAGACGAGGCAGAGCGCCACCAGCCCACTGGCCGCCTGCGCCGGGGTCGCTCCCACCGCTCGCAGACCCGCGATGACGACCGCGAACGACGAGGTGAATCCGACGAGCGCGGCGACCAGGCCGGCGACGACGGGCGCGCGGACGCCCCCGGCGTCGGCGAGTGGCAAGGGCGCGTCGGACACGGCGCGAAGCCTACGCCGCCGCCTCCGTAGACTTCGCTGCGTGCTCCGACGTCTCGACCTGCGCCAGCTGACCCCCCACGCCCACGAGTGGCAGCGGGTCTACGGCCATGCCGTACCGCGCGCCGAGGTCGACGTCGACCAGGCGCTCGAGGCGGTGCGGCCCATCTGCGAGGACGTCCGCGCGCGAGGAGCCGACGCGGTCCTCGACGCCGGCGAGCGCTTCGACGGCGTCCGCCCCGCGCAGCTGCGGGTGCCGGCAGACGTGCTCACCGCGGCGCTCGCGGACCTCGACCCGGAGATCCGCGCGGCGCTCGAGATCTCGATCGCGCGCCTGCGCGTGACGTGCGAGGCCGAGCTCGAGCACTCCGTCACCACCACGGTCGCCGACGGTGCGGTCGTGGAGCGCCGGATCGTGCCGATGCAGCGCGTGGGTCTCTACGTGCCCGGAGGCCTCGCGCCGCTCGTCAGCACGGTCGTCATGAACGCGGTCCCGGCCCAGGTGGCCGGCGTCTCCGGCATCGCGCTGACGAGTCCGCCGAGCCGCGATCACTGGGACGGCGCCGGGTGGCCCCACCCCTCGATCCTGGCGGCCTGCGCCCTGCTCGGCGTCGACGAGGTCTACGCCGCGGGCGGTGCCCAGGCGCTCGCGATGCTCGCCTACGGCGCCGGCGACTGCGCGCCGGTCAACCTCATCACCGGACCGGGCAACATCTACGTCGCGGCCGCCAAGCGCTACCTGCAGGGCACCGTCGCGATCGACTCCGAGGCGGGTCCCACCGAGATCGCCGTCATCGCCGACGCGAGTGCCGACGCCGACCTCGTGGCCTCGGACCTCGTGAGCCAGGCCGAGCACGACCCGATGGCGGCCTCGGTGCTTATCACCGACAGCGAGGACCTGGCCGACCGGGTCGATCAGGCGCTGCTGGGTCAGGTCGAACGTGCCGCGCACGTCGAGCGGATCCGCACGGCACTGGCGGGCCGCCAGTCGGGCACCGTGCTCGTGCGCGACCTCGACCAGGCGGTGCAGGTGGCCAACGCCTATGCCGCCGAGCACCTCGAGATCCAGACCGAGGACTCGGCCGGCGTCGCGAGTCGGATCGTCAACGCCGGAGCGGTCTTCGTCGGCTCGTTCAGCCCGGTCTCGCTCGGCGACTACGCGGCCGGCTCCAACCACGTGCTGCCCACGGCCGGGTGCGCCTGCCACTCCTCGGGCCTGTCCGTGCGGGCGTTCTGCAAGAACATGCAGGTCATCACCTACTCCGAGGCGGCCCTGCGCGAGGTCGGCCCGCACGTCGTGACCCTGGCGGAGGCCGAGAACCTGCCCTCCCACGGTGCCGCCGTGTCGATCCGGCTCGCTCGCTGATGAGCGTCCCGGACTGGGTGCCGCTGCGCGAGGAGCTGCGCGGCGAGGAGCCGTACGGTGCGCCGCAGATCGACGTGCCGGTGCGCCTCAACACCAACGAGAACCCGTACGGTCCGAGCGAGGTGGCGGCCGACGACATAGCGGCCTCGGTCCGCGCGGCCGCGCTCGGCCTCAACCGGTACCCCGACCGCGAGGCCTGGGGCCTGCGCACGGCGCTGGCTGACTACCTCTCCCGCGAGGTCGCCGGGCTCGACGCGACCCGCGTGTGGGCGGCCAACGGGTCGAACGAGGTCATGCAGCAGATCCTGCAGGCCTTCGGCGGTCCCGGACGCACGGCGCTGTCGTTCGCGCCGACCTACTCGATGTACCCCGAGTACGCCCGCAACACCCACACGCGGTGGGTCGCCGGTCAGCGTCGTGAGGACTTCGGCATCGACGCCGGCGCCGCGGTGGCGCTGATCGAGGCCGAGCGGCCCGACGTCGTGTTCCTCACCTCGCCCAACAACCCCACCGGCACCGCCCTCGACCCGGCGCACACGCGCGCGGTGCTGGAGGCCGCGCCGGGCCTGGTCGTGGTGGACGAGGCCTACGCCGAGTTCCGCCGGGCCGGGACCACCTCGGCGCTCGAGCTGCTCGCGCAGTTCCCCCGCCTGGTCGTGACCCGCACGATGAGCAAGGCCTTCGCGCTGGCCGGAGGCCGGCTCGGCTACCTGGCCGCCGACCCGGCCATCGTCGACGCGCTGCGCATCGTGCGTCTGCCGTACCACCTGTCGTCGGTCACGCAGGCCGCGGCGGAGGCTGCGCTGCGCCACGCTCCAGAGCTCCTGGCCCAGGTCGACGGGCTGCGCGTCGAGCGCGACCGCACGGCCCAGCGGCTGAGCGACGACGGCTTCACGGTGGCCGAGTCCGACGCGAACTTCGTGCTGTTCGGCACGTTCGCCGACCGCCACGAGGTGTGGCAGGGCCTCGTCGACCGCGGAGTCCTGGTGCGCGAGACCGGACCCCTAGGATGGCTGCGCGTCTCGATCGGCACCCCCGACGAGATGCAGGCGTTCCACACCGCACTCCAGGAGGTGACCGATGGCCAGGCACGTTGACCCTGTGGCCGTGAGCGATGCGCGCGGTCCGCGCACGGCCCGGATCGAGCGGAAGACCTCCGAGTCGCACGTCGTCGTCGAGCTCGATCTCGACGGCACCGGCCAGCACGACATCTCGACGGGTGTCGGCTTCTACGACCACATGCTCACCGCCCTCGCGCGGCACTCGCTGATCGACCTCACGGTCAAGACCGAGGGTGATCTGCACATCGACGCCCACCACACCGTCGAGGACACCGCGATCGGCATCGGTGAGGCCCTGCGCGAGGCTCTGGGCGACAAGTCCGGCATCCGTCGCTACGGCACGGCCACGGTGCCGCTCGACGAGGCCATCGCGACGTGCACCGTCGACGTGTCCGGTCGCCCCTACTTCGTGCACACCGGCGAGCCCGAGCGTCAGATCACCGTCGTGATCGGCGGTCAGTACTCCGGGTCGCTGACCTCGCACGTGTTCGAGTCGATCGCGCACCACGCCGGGCTCACGCTGCACATGACGCTGACCGCCGGCCGCGACCCGCACCACATCGCCGAGTGCCAGTTCAAGGCCCTCGCACGGGCGCTGCGCGAGGCCGTCGAGGTCGACCCCCGCGAGACGGGCATCCCGTCCACCAAGGGCGCGCTGTAGTGGCTCTCCCCACCGTCGCGGTCCTCGACTACGGGTCGGGGAACGTGCGCTCGGCCGTGCGCGCGGTCGAGCGGGCGGGCGCGGACGTCACGCTGACCGCCGACCCCGCGGTCGCCTTCGAGGCCGACGGGCTGCTGGTGCCGGGCGTCGGTGCGTTCGAGGCGTGCATGCAGGGGCTCTCGGCGGTCGGTGGTGAGCGGCTCGTCGAGCGCAGGCTCATCGCCAACCGACCCGTGCTCGGCATCTGCGTCGGCATGCAGATCCTGTTCGCCGAGGGCATCGAGCACGGGGTGCGCACGGCCGGCTGCGGTCAGTGGCCCGGCACGGTGGAGCGCCTCGAGGCCCCGATCGTGCCGCACATGGGCTGGAACACGGTCGAGCCGCCGGCTGGGTCCCGGATGTTCGCCGGACTGGAGCAGGAGCGCTTCTACTTCGTGCACTCCTACGGGGTGCGTGAGTGGGACATCGCCCCGGGTGGTCCGGTCAAGCCCCCCGAGGTGACCTGGACCTCCTACGAGGGTGACCGGTTCGTCTCGGGAGCGGAGCAGGGTCCGCTGTGGGCCACGCAGTTCCACCCCGAGAAGTCGGCCGATGCCGGCCGCCGTCTGCTCGAGAACTGGATCGCGACGCTCTGATGACGCCGGCCGAGATCGACGTCGACACCTGGCTCGAGCACGCCGCCGACCCGGAGCTGACCGAGCTCGACGCACTCCTGGCCGCCGCCTTCGCCGGAAGGTCGCGCCGACTCTGGACCGGGGTCTTCTGGGGTGGGTCCGAGCAGGAGATCATCGGCTACGGCGATCTGGTCCAGAGCCGGCCTCGCGGACCGGACGTCGAGTGGTTCGTGGTCGGTCTGGCCCGACAGAAGAAGCACCTGAGCCTGTACGTCAACGCGGTCGAGGACCGTCGCTACCTCGCGCAGGTGTACGCCGACCGGCTCGGCCGGGTCAAGGTCGGTGCCGCCAGCCTGGGTTTCGGCTCCGTGGCCGATCTCGACCGCGACGTGCTGATCGAGATGCTCGCCGAGGCTGCGCGGCTGACCGCCGAGACCAGCTAGCCGATCGCGCCGGCGATCGCGCGACCGAGGTCGTCGGGGCGGGAGAACTGCGGCCAATGACCCGTGGGCAGCTCCACGACGGTCAGGTCGCGCAGTCGCGGCAGCTCGGCGAAGTAGTCGACGCCGGCCGCGACGGCCTCGCCGATCTCCTCGCGCGTGAAGGTGCAGCTGACGATCGTGACCGGGACGTCGTATCGACGGTCGTCGGACAGCAGCTGCTCGTCGCTCGCGGCAGCGGCCGGATGCGGCACGGCGCGGTGTCGGAACTCGTGGAGCGCGGCGTCGTCGAGCCCGTCGAGGTCCTTCGCTCCGTCCTGGCGGAAGAGGTCCCACGGTGGGAGCGGGAGGTCGGCGCCCTCGGCGGGAAGGTGCGGGTTGGTGCGGGCCCCGTGTGGGAGCGGGCCCGAGTCGACATAGACCGCCCGCGCGACGCGGTCCGGGCGCTGGTCGACCGCGGCGTGGATGACGGTGCCGCCACCGCTGTGGCCGACGAGCACGACCGGCTCGTCGTGGCGATCGATCTCGGCCACGACTGCGGCGACGTGCTCGCCCAGCCCGATGCCGGCGCGGTCGGTCTCGACCGACTCCAGACCGGGCAGGGTCAGCGACACGACCTCATGGCCGGCCTCGAGAAGTGGCGGGAGGGTGTCGTCCCAGGAGTCGGCGTGCAGCCAGAACCCGGGCACGAGGATCACGATGCTCATGGCGACGACGCTACGGCCGCCCACCGACATGCCACCCACCGAAAGCACTCACCGGCCGGTGGTCGGATGGAGCGCCACCGATAGGCTCGCCCGCGTGAGTGACTACCTGGAGCTGCTGCCCGCCGTCGACATCAAGGGCGGCCAGGCCGTCCAGCTGGTGCAAGGCGTCGACGGCTCGGAGAAGGCGTTCGGCGACCCGATCCAGGCGGCGCTGCGCTGGCAGGAGGCCGGCGCCGAGTGGCTGCACCTGGTCGACCTCGACGCCGCGTTCGGGCACGGCCAGAACCGCGAGCTGCAGGCCGAGATCGTCGGTCGCCTCGACATCCAGGTCGAGATGTCCGGCGGCATCCGCGACGACGAGTCGCTCGAGGCCGCGATGGCCACGGGATGTCGCCGCGTCAACATCGGCACTGCCGCGCTCGAGCAGCCCGAGTGGTGCGCCCGCGCCATCGCCACGTGGGGCGACCGCGTCGCGATCGGGCTCGACGTGCGGGGCACGACCCTGGCGGCCCGCGGCTGGACCCGCGACGGCGGCGACCTCTACGAGACCCTCGCGCGCCTCGACGCCGAGGGATGCGCGCGCTACGTCGTCACCGACGTCAACAAGGACGGCATGCTGCAGGGCCCGAACCTGGACCTGCTGCGCGACGTCTGCAGCCGCACCAAGCGTCCCGTCGTGGCCTCCGGCGGCGTCACGACGCTCGACGACGTCCGCGCGTTGTCGGGGCTCGTGGGCCTCGGTGTCGAGGGGGCGATCGCCGGCACGGCGCTCTACACCGGCCAGTTCACCCTCGAGGAGGCGCTCGCGATCACCAAGGGCGCCGCCGAGGCCGCCGGCAGCCGTGGTGGAGCGTGACCCTCGCGGTCCGGGTCATCCCGTGTCTCGACGTCGACGCGGGCCGGGTCGTCAAGGGAGTCAACTTCGTCGACCTGCGTGACGCGGGTGACCCGGTGGAGATGGCGCGGGTGTACGACGCCGCCGGTGCCGACGAGCTCACGTTCCTCGACATCACGGCTTCCAGCGGCGACCGCAGCACGACCTACGACATGGTCGGGCAGACCGCCGAGCAGGTCTTCATCCCGCTCACGGTCGGCGGTGGCGTGCGCTCGGCCGACGACGTCGACCGGCTGCTGCGAGCCGGCGCTGACAAGGTCGGCATCAACACTGCGGCGATCGCCCGGCCCGAGGTCATCGGGGAGATCTCGCAGCGCTTCGGCAACCAGGTGCTGGTGCTGAGCGTCGACGCCCGCCGTGCCCAGGACCAGCCGAGCGGCTTCGAGGTCACGACCCACGGCGGCCGGCGGAGCGCCGGGATCGACGCCGTGGAGTGGGTGCGCCGGGCCAGTGAGCTGGGGGCGGGCGAGGTCCTGCTGAACTCGATGGACGCCGACGGCACGAAACAGGGCTTCGACCTGGAAATGATTCGGGCGGTCCGCGGCGTTACACAGGTGCCACTGATCGCCAGTGGCGGTGCCGGGAAGCTCGAACACTTCCCCCCAGCGGTCGAGGCCGGCGCCGACGCCGTGCTTGCCGCCAGTGTGTTCCACTTCGGCAGCCTGACCATCCAGGACGTGAAAGACACCTTGCGCGCTGCCGGCCACACCGTCAGATGACCGCTCTCGACAACCTCGGGGGCACCGACACGACCGACCTGACCCGTCGGGGCCTGCGCGTCCTCGGCGTCGGCATCGGTCGCCAGAAGGCCCTGTTCTCGCTCTCGATCGCCTTCTCGGTGCTCTTCGGTGCCACGACGGTGGCCGACGCGTGGGTGCTGGGCTGGGCCACCGACCACGTGATCCGGCCCTCGTTCGCCGACGGCGACGTCGCGACCGGTGCCCTGGTCGCGGGCGCGCTGCTGTTCGTCAGCGTCGCGCTGCTGCGCATGATCGGTGTCGTCGGCCGTCGCCTGGTCGGTGGCATCGTCTACTACCGCCTCGTCGCCGGCGACCGTCGCCGCGTGACCCGCAAGTACCTCCAGCTGCCGATGTCCTGGCACCAGTCGCACCCCACGGGCCAGCTGCTGTCCAACGCCAACGCCGACGTCGAGGCGATCTGGATGGTGTTCATGCCGCTGCCGATGGCGATCGGGGTCATCGCGATGCTCGTCGTCGCCGTCGTCACGATGCTGGTCGCCGATCCGGTGCTGACGCTGGTGGGTCTCGTGGTCTTCCCGCTGCTGTTCGTGCTCAACGTCGTCTACCAGCGCCGCCAGGGGCCGCGCATGGCCCAGGCACAGAGCCTGCGCGGCGACGTCTCCGCGGTGGCGCACGAGTCCTTCGACGGGGCCCTCGTCGTGAAGTCGCTGGGGCGTGAGGACGAGGAGACGGCCCGGTTCGCCGGTGTCTCGGAGCAGCTGCGCGACGCCAATGTCGCGGTCGGCCGGGTCCGGGCGGTCTTCGAGCCGATCCTGGAGGCGTTGCCGAGCATCGGTGTGCTGCTCGTGGTCCTGCTCGGCATCGGTCGCATCGAGTCCGGGGCCACCGAGCCGGGCGACGTCGTGCAGATCGCGTACCTGTTCACGATCGTCGCGATGCCCGTCCGGGCGATCGGCTGGGTGCTCGCCGAGCTGCCACGCACGGTCGTCGGCTGGGACCGCGTCCGCGGGGTGCTCGACGACCCGACCCGTTTCCCCTACGGCCCCGCCGATCTGCCGGGATCGGGCCCCGTCGGCCTGCGCACCGAGAAGCTCGGGTTCGCGTACGAGCCGGGTGAGCCCGTGCTCGCCGACCTCGACCTCGAGGTGCAGCCCGGCAGCGTCACGGCGGTCGTGGGGTCGACCGGCAGCGGCAAGAGCACCCTCGCCTCGCTCGTGACCCGGCTCGTCGACGCCGACGAGGGGCGCGTCCTGCTCGACGACCGACCGGTGACCGAGGTCGAGCACGGGGCACTGGCCGCGGCCGTCGCGCTCGTGCCGCAGGCGACGTTCCTGTTCGACGACACCGTGCGCAGCAACATCACGCTCGACGCCGATCTCGACGACGACACCGTCTGGGAGGTCCTGCGCACCGTGCAGGCCGACCGGTTCGTGGCGGCCCTGCCGCACGGGCTCGACACCCAGCTGGGCGAGCGCGGCACGTCGCTCTCCGGTGGCCAGCGCCAGCGCCTCTCCCTGGCACGGGCGCTGGTGCGGTCGCCGCGCCTGCTGGTGCTCGACGACGCCACGAGCGCCCTCGATCCCGACGTCGAGCAACGGATCCTGCGGGCGCTCGCCGAGCGTTCCCAGTCCGGCGGACCGACCGTGCTCGTCGTGGCGTACCGCAAGGCCACGATCGCGCTGGCCGACCAGGTCGTGCACCTGGCCCACGGCCGCATCGCCGACCGCGGCACCCATGCCGAGCTGCGCGAACGGTCCGCGGCGTACCGCGATCTCGTCGACGCCTACGACCAGGCCCGTCAGGAGGTCGACCATGAGTGATACGCGCACCGCCGCGTCGACGCAGCCGGCGAGGCGCGAGGGCAGCCTGCGCATCATCCGGCGCGGTCTTGCGCTGAGCCCCGCCATCACGCAGGGCTGGCGTCACACCGTGCTGCTGGCCCTGCTCGGCACGGCCGGCAGCTCGCTCGTGCCGATCGTGGTCCAGCGCTCGGTCGACTCCGGGCTGGGCGACACCCAGGGCGGGGTCGAGAGCGGTCGCATCGTGCTCGTGGTGACCCTCGCCGCCGTGCTGCTGCTGATCTCGGGCGTCGCGAGCTGGGCGGCGAAGGTCCGGATCTTCACGGGCACCGAACGCGGCCTGACCCAGCTGCGGGTGCGGGCGTTCCGGCACGTGCACGACCTGTCGATGCTCACGCAGAACACCCAGCGCCGGGGCTCGCTCGTCTCGCGGGTCACCTCCGACATCGACCAGATCTCGCTGTTCCTGCAGTCG
Source organism: Aeromicrobium sp. (assembly GCF_023146395.1). GTDB lineage: Bacteria > Actinomycetota > Actinomycetes > Propionibacteriales > Nocardioidaceae > Aeromicrobium. The sequence continues at coordinate 186,208 of NZ_JAGLCD010000004.1, forward strand.
ACCGGCATGATCCTGGTGCTCAGCATCGGTCAGATGCTCGTGGCCGTCGTGGTCATGGCGGTCCTGTCGTGGGAGCTCACGCTCGTCGTGCTCGCGGTGTTCGTGCCGCTCGTCCTGAGCCTGAAGTTCTTCGCCGAGCGGATGTCGGTGGCCTACGACCGGGTGCGCCAGACCGTCGCCGACCTGCTCACGACGATCGCCGAGCCCGTCGTCGGGGCGTCGGTCGTGCGCTCCTACGCGATCGAGGCGCGCACGCAGCAGCGCATCGACGACGCGATCCAGACGAACTACCGCTCCAACGTCAAGGCACAGACGATCGTGAGCATCACGTTCGCGTCGGCGATCCTGATCGGCGGCCTGGCCAACGCGGCCGCGCTCGGCGTCGGGGTGTGGCTGGGGGTCGTCGGTGGTCTCTCGATGGGCACCGTCATCGCCTTCATCTTCCTCATCACGCTGTTCGTCGGCCCCGCGCAGATGGCCACGCAGGTCATCACCGAGGCCCAGAACGCGGTCGCGTCGTGGCGGCGCGTGATCGAGCTGCTCGAGACGCCCGCCGACGTCGTCGACCCCGGGCCGGCGGGCACGTCGCTGCCCACGGGCGACCTCGGCGCCCGGTTCGCCCACGTCAGGTTCGCCTACCCCGACGGCCCGACGGTGCTCGACGACGTCGATGTCACGATCGCCCCGCGGCAGCGCATCGCGATCGTCGGCGAGACGGGCTCGGGCAAGACCACGTTCGCGAAGCTGCTGACCCGGCTGATGGACCCCGCCCAGGGCACGGTCTCGCTCGGCCGCGACGACGAGTGGGCCGACATCGCCCAGGTGTCGTTCGCCGACCTGCGGCGTCACGTCGTGATGGTGCCGCAGGAGGGCTTCCTGTTCGACTCCACGCTGGCCGAGAACCTCCGCTACGGCCGCCGGTCCGCCACCGATGCCGAGCTCGTCGCCGCGATCGGCGACCTCGGCCTGAGTGACTGGTTCGAGGCGCTCCCGCGCGGCCTGCAGACCCGGGTGGGCCAGCGCGGTGAGTCGCTCTCGGCAGGGGAGCGGCAGCTCGTCGCGCTCGTGCGGTCGGCCCTGGCCGATCCTGCCTTCCTCGTGCTCGACGAGGCCACGAGCGCGGTCGACCCGCAGACCGAGCTGCGTGCCACGCGTGCCCTCGAGGTCCTGCTCGACGGACGCACGAGCGTCACGATCGCGCACCGCCTGTCGACCGCCGAGAACGCCGACCGTGTCCTGGTGTTCGACGCGGGCCGCCTCGTCGAGGACGGCTCGCACGCCGATCTCGTGGGTGCGGGCGGCGTGTACCAGCGGCTGCACGCGAGCTGGGTCGCGCAGGCCTCGCTCGGTCTCGACGCCCCGGCTGGGACACTGACCTCATGAGCGCACTCAACCCCGACGTCGCCGATCGCCTCTCCCGAAACGCGAACGGCCTCGTCGCCGCCGTCGTGCAGGACGCGCAGACCCGCGACGTCCTGATGGTCGGCTGGATGGACGACGAGGCGCTCCACCGCACGCTCACGACCGGCGCGGCGACCTTCTGGAGCCGCAGTCGCCAGGAGTACTGGGTCAAGGGCGAGACGTCCGGCAACACCCTGGCCGTGCGGGAGGTCCGCCTCGACTGCGACGGCGACACCGTGCTCGTCACGGCCGTGCCCGCGGGCCCGACCTGTCACACCGGAGCCACGACGTGCTTCGACGCCGATCGGCTGCTCTGACGTGGCCGGCAGCAGTCCTCGCCGCTGGTTCGGGCCCACGGTCCTCGGCCTCGTGCTGGCCGGTGGTGCGGCGTTCGTGCTCGGACGTCGCGCCTGGGTCACCACGACGCTCGGCGACGGTCGCGGCGCCGGGGCCGTCATCGAGACGTCCGGCACCGACGTGTCGGCCCTCGTGCCCGGTCTCGCCGTCGTGATCGTGGCGGCCGGTCTCGGTGTGCTGGCCGCGGGTGGCTGGTTCCGCCGGCTCATCGGTGTGCTCGTCGTCGTTGCGTCGATCGGTGGCATCGTGGCGACCCGCACCGATCCTGACGGCGTCGTCGACGCCGCGGTCCGCGAGAGCGTCGCCTTCGGCCAGGGCGTCGAGGTCAGCTCCTCGACCCACGCCGGACCCTGGCTGGCGGCCGCCGCATTCGCCGTCGCGGTGCTGCTGGGGCTGCTCGTGGTCCGCTACGGTGCCGCGTGGCCGACGATGGGCAGTCGGTACGAGTCACCTTCGGCCCGTGTGGTCGAGCCCGACGGCTCCGACCTCTGGAAGGCGATGGACGCCGGACTCGACCCCACCGCGTCCGACGACGACCCGGGTGAGGACCGCGAGGCCGACGACGGTCGCCCGGCCCGGTAGGCTGACCTGCGTCAGACCGCCCGACCACCGCAGGAGTCTCCACCATGTCGCACGGATCCTCGCCCGCCGCCTGGACCGCCGTCCTGCTGGCCCTCATCGGCACCACGATCGGTGGGATCGGACTGGTGCCCGAGCCCAACTGGATCGTCTTCACGATCGGGTGCGTCGTGGCGCTCGTGGCCGGGCCGGTCGGACTGATCATGTCCAAGTCGGGCCGCGGCGCCAAGAGCCACTGACCATGACCCAGGCGGCTCTCCCGCCTGCACCGCCCGAGCCGCTTCGGGCGGAGCGCTCGCGCGCCGAGCTGCTGCGCGCCCCGTTCCTCCTCGGAGGGGCCGGCGCGCTCGCCCTCGGCGCGCTCAACCTGCGCGATCCGCATGCCAGCGGCAGCTGGGGCTTCTGTCCCTTCCTGCTGATCACCGGCGAGCCCTGCCCGGCTTGCGGCGGCCTGCGCGCCATGAACGACCTGACGCGCGGCGACGTCGCGGCGGCGCTGAGCAGCAATGCCGCCGCCGTGACGTTCGTGGCCGTCATGGGGGTTGCGTGGATCGTCTGGGTCGCCCGGCGGGCGCGCGGTCAGGACGTGCCGTGGATCCGGCTGTCGCGGCCGTGGTTCATCGCCGTGACCGCAGCGATGCTGGTGTTCGCGATCCTGCGCTGGACCCCGTGGGGGCACGGCCTGCAGCCCTGATCCGGGGCATCAGGCTCAGTAGGTGTCCCAAGACCCGCTGCCGAATCCCTCGGTCGCGAACAGCACGATGAAGAACGCGATGAGCAGCACGTTGAGCACGATGCCGATGATGCCCGTCACGAGACCTGCCGTCGCCTGGCCGGAGCCGGTGCGCAGCCCGTTCGACCGAGCGATCTCCTTGCGAGCCGTGAAGCTCAGGATGATCGCCGGGATGCCGAGCGCGATGCCCGGGACGTAGAAGCAGATGGCCACGACGATGCTCGCGATCGAGGCGATGCCGAGGATCATGGACCAGAGCGCCTGCTGGCTGCCCTGAGGCTGCGCGTAGTAGCCGTACGACGCGTGCGGGGCGTAGTACGGGGCCTGTGGCGGGTAGTACGGGTAGGCGTACGGCGATGCCGCCGGCTGCTGGGGCGGGTGTGGCCCGGGTTGCTGAGGCGCGCCGTCGGGGTGCGGCGGACCCGACTCCGGCTGGTCAGCGGGCTGGCCCGGCTGGTACGGCGACATGGCAGGACCGTAGTGGATCGGGATGCCACCGCGCGGGGCGGCCGCGCCCCGGACTGCTCCGATCCTCCGCCGGGGCCGTCGGGTGCCGGGCCAGGGGCCGACGCCCGACGGCGCCGCGGCGCAGGAGGGGCGGGATCAGGCGAACGCGTTGTCCAGCGCGCCGGTCAGCACCAGCAGCAGGTAGGCCGCCCAGAGCACGAGGCCGATGATGCCCATGATGAGACCGGCCTTGGCCATGCCCGCACCGGTCTGCGTGCCCTGCGAGGACTCGATCTCCTGCGTCGCCAGGCGACTGAACACGATCGCGAGGATTCCGGTGATGAGTCCGAAGCAGAACAGGCTCACGATGCCGAGCACGAGCGAGGCGATCGCCTTGCCGTTGGTCTTGGACGGCATCCCGTAGCCTCCGGGCGCCTGGGGCGGGTAGGAGCCGGGGGGAGGGTAGCCACCCTCGGGCGGCGGCGTGGAGCCGTAGCTGGGCAGTCCTGACGTGTCGTTCGGTTCGTTGGTCGACATGCCCGGGAGACTAGTGGAGTTCGCGGGCTCCGGCACCCGCTCGCCGGTCCGGCGGCCAGGTCCGGTGCGCCGGTCCACCCTCCGGCACCCCTGCACCTTCGTCGCCGCGACGGGTCTACCCTGTGAGGACAGTCGCCTCGACCGGGGCGGTCCCGTGTCAGGAGGTGTCATGTCCGTTCTCGACGAGATCCTTGCCGGCGCTGCTGCCGACCTCGAGGACCGCATGGCCGTCACGAGCCTGGACGACCTCAAGTCCCGCGCTGCGCGTCAGCCCGAGGCGCTCGACCCGATGCCTGCCTTCCGGGCCGAAGGCGTCTCGGTCATCGCCGAGGTCAAGCGCTCGAGCCCCAGCAAGGGCGAGCTCGCGCTCATCACCGATCCGGCCTCGCTCGCCGCCGACTACGCCGCGGGCGGTGCTGCGGCGATCAGCGTCCTGACCGAGGAGCGTCGCTTCGGCGGCACGCTCGACGACCTGCGCGCGGTCCGGGCCAAGGTCGACGTCCCCGTCCTGCGCAAGGACTTCATCACGACCTCCTACCAGCTGTGGGAGGCCCGCGCGGCCGGCGCCGACATGGCGCTGCTGATCGTGGCCGCGCTCGAGCAGATCGTGCTCGAGAGCCTGATCGAGCGCGCCGTGTCCATCGGGCTGACACCGCTCGTGGAGGTCCACGACGAGGACGAGCTTGACCGGGCGGTCGCGGCGGGGGCCGACCTCATCGGCGTCAACGCCCGCAACCTGAAGACGCTCGAGGTCGACCGCGGCACCTTCGCCCGACTTGCCCCCCGGATCCCGGCGAGCGTCGTGTCGGTCGCCGAGTCCGGCGTACGCGGACCGCACGACGTCATCGAGTACGGCCGTCACGGCGCCAACGTCGTGCTCGTGGGCGAGACCCTCGTGCGCGACGACGATCCTCGAGCCTCGGTCGCCGACCTCGTCGCGGCCGGATCACATCCCGCCCTCCAGCACCGGAGCTGACCTGCGTGACCACTCTCTCGGACGGTCCCGTCCTGCCCGACGGCCCGGGCCACTTCGGCCGGTTCGGCGGCCGCTTCATGCCCGAGGCGCTGATCGCGCCGCTCGACGAGATCACTCGTGAGTGGGAGGCGGCCCAGGTCGACCCGGTGTTCCAGGCCGAGCTCGCCCGCATGCTGCGCGAGTACGCCAACGTGCCGAGTCCGCTCTACGAAGCGCACCGCTTCAGCGAGGCGGCAGGGGCGCGCATCCTGCTCAAGCGCGAAGACCTCAACCACACCGGCGCCCACAAGATCCGCAACGTCATCGGCCAGGCGCTGCTGGCCAAGCGCATCGGCAAGCCGCGCTGCATCGCCGAGACCGGCGCGGGTCAGCACGGCGTCGCCTCGGCCACGGCCTGCGCCTACCTCGACCTCGAGTGCACCGTCTACATGGGCGAGGTCGACACCGAGCGCCAGGCGCTGAACGTGGCCCGCATGCGCATGCTCGGCGCCGAGGTCGTGCCGGTCACGACCGGCAGCCGCACGCTCAAGGACGCCATCAACGAGGCCCTGCGCGACTGGGTCACCACGGTCGACTCGACGCACTACCTGTTCGGCACCGCGGCAGGTCCGCACCCGTTCCCGACCATGGTGCGCGAGCTCACGCGCGGCATCGGTGACGAGGCGCGGGCCCAGACCCTCGCCCTCGACGGGAAGCTGCCCGACGCCGTCGTGGCGTGCGTCGGCGGCGGCTCGAACGCGATCGGGATGTTCACGGCGTTCGTCGACGACGCCGACGTGCGCATCCTCGGCGTCGAGGCCGGTGGCGACGGCGTCGAGACCGGCCGTCATGCCGCCACGATCACCGGCGGCCAGGTCGGCGTGCTGCACGGGGCCCGCTCGTTCTTGCTGCAGGACGACGACGGCCAGACGATCGAGTCGCACTCGATCAGCGCCGGGCTCGACTACCCGGGCGTCGGCCCGGAGCACGCGCACCTGGCCGACATCGGGCGGGCGACCTACCGCCCCGCGACCGACGCCCAGGCCATGTCGGCCTTCGACCTGCTGTGCAAGACCGAGGGCATCATCCCCGCGATCGAGTCGGCGCACGCGCTCGCGGGTGCGCTCGACCTCGCCCGCGAGCTCGGACCCGACGCCACGATCCTGGTCAACCTGTCGGGGCGCGGCGACAAGGACGTCCATACCGCCGCCGAGTACTTCGGCCTGCTCGCCGAGGGGCGCTGAACGTGTCGGACAGCGACGCCGGGACGTCCCGGATCGACGAGCTCTTCGCCCGTACCCGCGCCGAGAACCGCGCCGCGCTCGTCGGCTACCTGCCCGCCGGGTTCCCCACGGTCGAACGCTCGATCCGCGCGATCGCCACGATGGTCGAGAACGGCGTCGACCTGGTCGAGGTCGGCCTGCCGTACAGCGACCCCGTGATGGACGGACCCACGATCCAGGCCGCGGCCGGCGCGGCACTCGAGGCCGGCACCAAGGTCGACGACGTCTTCGAGGTCGTCCGGGCCACGGCCGGGCTCGGTGTGCCCACGGTCGTCATGACCTACTGGAACCCGGTCGAGCGCCGCGGCGTCGACCGCTTCGCGGCGCAGCTCGCCGAGGCCGGCGGCGCCGGCCTCATCACGCCCGACCTGATTCCCGACGAGGGCGTCGACTGGGAGAAGGCGTCCCGGGCGCACGACCTCGACCGCATCTACCTCGTGGCGCCGTCCTCGACCGACGAGCGCCTCCTCATGACGGCCGAGGCCGCCAGCGGGTTCATCTACGCCACCGCCGTGATGGGCGTGACGGGCCAGCGCACCGAGACCTCCAGCCTCGCGCCCGAGCTCGTGGCCCGCATCCGCGAGGTCACCGACAAGCCCGTGGGCGTCGGCCTGGGGGTCAGCAACGGTGCGCAGGCCGCTGAGGTCGCCGCCTTCGCCGACGCCGTGATCGTGGGCTCGGCCCTCGTGCGATGCCTGCTGGACACCGACGACGAGCAGCAGGGCCTCGACGCCCTGGCTGCCCTGACCCGCGAGCTGCGGGCCGGAATGGAGCGACCGTGACCCTCGTGACCTACATCCCGAGCCCCGAGACGGGTGTCTGGGAGATCGGCCCCTTCCCGCTGCGCGCCTATGCGCTCGGAATCATCATCGGCGCGCTGCTGGCGATCTGGATCGGTGAGCGCCGGTTCCAGGCCCGCGGCGGTCGCGAGGGCGTCATCGCCGACATCGCGATCTGGGCCATTCCGTTCGGCATCGTCGGCGCCCGGCTGTACCACGTGGCCACCGACCCGGAGCTCTACTTCGCGGCCGGCAAGGAGCCGATCCGCGCCCTGTACATCTGGGAGGGCGGCCTCGGCATCTGGGGCGGCATCGCCGGCGGCGCGCTCGGCGCCTACATCGCGGCGCGTCGCGCGGGAGTGTCCTTCTCGGCCGTCGCAGGCGCGATCGCCCCCGGCCTGCTGGTGGCGCAGGCGGTCGGCCGCATCGGCAACTACTTCAACCAGGAGCTCTTCGGCGGGCCGTCGACCCTGCCCTGGGCCCTGGAGATCGACCCGGTCAACCGGCCCGACGGCTACCTGCAGTTCGCGACGTTCCACCCCACGTTCCTGTACGAGATGCTCTGGAACCTGGCCGCTGCCGCGGTGCTGGTCTGGCTCGACCGCCGCTACCGCTTCACGGGCTACCGCGTGTTCTGGCTGTACGTCATGCTCTACACCGCCGGCCGGTTCTGGATCGAGCAGCTCCGGATCGACGAGGTCAACGAGATCGGGCCGTGGCGCCTGAACGTGTGGACCTCGCTCATCGTCTTCGCCGTGGCCGCGTTCCTGTTCTGGTTCACCCGCGGCGCAGGTCCCGGCGACTTCAGCTCCAACGCCGACGATCCGAACGACGAGGCATCGACGTCGACCGGCGACGAGTCCGACGACGCCGACGTGTCGACCGACGACGCTGCTGGCGCCGACGAGTCGCTCCGACCCGACACGACCTGACCGGTGTGGACGACGCAGCCGCCGGGTTCGCCCGCGCGGCTAGGGTGACGCGCATGCCTGCTGACGACTCGTCCCGCGTCCGGGAGGTCCTCCACGCCGCGGTGGGGTCGGTCGGCGGTGTCGAGCGACCAGGCCAGGTCGAGATGGCCGAGGCCGTCGCCGCCGCGATGGACGACGGCCGCCACCTGCTGGTGCAGGCCGGCACCGGCACCGGCAAGTCCTTGGGCTACCTCGTGCCCAGCCTGCTGCACGGCGAGCGGGTCGTGATCGCCACGGCCACCCTGGGCCTGCAGCACCAGCTCGTGCAGCGCGACATCCCGGCCCTGCTCGAGGGTGCTGCGCACGTGCTCGACACGGTGCCGTCCCACGCGGTGCTCAAGGGCCGCTCAAACTACGCGTGCCTGCACCGGCTTCGAGTGGGCGTGCCCGACGACCAGGGCACGCTCGTCGACGTCCCCGAGGGCACGCTCGGCGCCGAGGTGGTGGCTCTGCGGGAGTGGGCGGAGGACCAGGCCGAGAACTCCGGCCCGGGCGACCGCGAGTCGGCGCCGTCGCACACCGACCGCGGGTGGCGTCAGGTCAGCGTCACGGCCCGCGAGTGCCTGGGGGCCACCCGGTGCGGCTTCGCGCTGGAGTGCTTCGCCGAGAAGGCCAAGGCCACGGCCCACGCGGCTCAGCTCGTGGTCACCAACCACTCGCTGCTTGCGATCGACGCGCAGGGCGACGTCCCCACGCTGCCCGAGCACGACGTCGTCGTGATCGACGAGGCGCACGAGCTCGCGGCGCGTGTGACCCAGGCCGCCACGGTCGAGCTCGAGCCGGTCGCGGTCGAGCGCGCGGCCCGGCGGGCCCGCGGTCACCTCAAGGGCGGCCAGGCCGCCGACGATCTCGCCGATGCGTCCGATGCGTTGGCCGACGTGCTCACGCGCACCGAGCAGGGGCGCATCGACCGCCCCACCGACGAGCTGCTCGACGTGCTGGCTCTCGTGCGCGACTCCGCACGAGCCTGCCTGTCCGATTTTACCTCCGAGAAGGGCGGGGGTGAGCCCGATGCCGCGCGGCAGCAGGCCCGCGGTCTGCTGGACGACGTCCGAGCCGTGGCGGAGCGCATGGCGGCGCACGGCGACGCCGACGTGCTCTGGGCCGCCGAGGCCCGCTCGGGTCCTCGACTCCAGCTGGCCCCGCTCGATGTCGCGAGCATGCTGGCGAACAGCGTCTTCGCCGACCGCACGGTGGTGCTCACCAGCGCCACACTCGCCCTGGGCGGCAGCTTCGACGCAGTCGTCCGGTCGGTGGGGCTGGGCTTCGGCGACCACGAGTGGACGGGCATCGACGTCGGGTCGCCCTTCGACTACGGCAAGCAGGGCATGCTCTACGTCGCCAAGCACCTGCCTCCTCCGGGCCGCGAGGGCCCGAGCACGCAGTTCACCGACGAGCTCGTCGAGCTCGTCGCCGCGGCCGGCGGGCGCACCCTGGGGCTGTTCTCCTCCCGGCGTGGCGCCGAGGCCGCGGCCGAGAAGGTACGTGAACGCCTTCCCGACCTGGAGGTGCTGGTCCAGGGGGAGGCGCACCTCAGCGAGCTCACCGCCGCGTTTGTGCAGAACGAGACGGCCTGTCTGTTCGGCACCCTCGGGCTGTGGCAGGGACTCGACGTCCCCGGGCCCACGTGCCAGCTCGTCGTGATCGACCGGATCCCGTTCCCGCGTCCGGACGACCCCCTCATGGGGGCGCGGCAGCGACTCGTCGAGCAGCGAGGCGGCAACGGCTTCATGTCGGTCGCGGCCAGCCACGCGGCCCTGCTGCTGGCCCAGGGGGCGGGGCGGCTGATCCGTCGGGTCGACGACCGCGGCGTCGTCGCGGTGCTCGACTCGCGGCTGGCCACCGCACGCTACGGCGGCTACCTCGCGTCGTCGTTGCCGCCGATGTGGCGCACGACCGACAAGGCCACGGTCCTGGCCGCGCTCGAGCGCCTCGACGAGCTCGCCACCAAGGCGTGAGCCGGTCGCACGGGCCGACCTCCTAGACTCGCCCCCTATGAGCATCGTGGTCACCGGCGGCGCCGGCTACATCGGATCGCACGTGGTGCGGGCCTTCGGGCTCGCGGGCCTGGACTGCGTCGTGGTCGACGATCTCTCGAGCGGACACCGGGAGTTCGTCCCGGACACCGTGCCGTTCGTCGAGGCCTCGCTGCTCGACACCGCGGCCCTCGAGGCCATGATGGCCGACCACGACGTGCAGGCCGTCGTGCATCTCGCCGGGTACAAGTACGCCGGTGTCTCGGTCGAGCGCCCGCTGCACACCTACGAGCAGAACGTGCAGGGCACCGTGAGCCTGCTGCAGGCGATGGAGCGCAGCGGCGTCGACGCCATCGTCTTCTCCTCCAGCGCTGCGACGTACGGCACACCCGACGTCGACCTGGTCACCGAGGACACGCCGACCTCGCCGGAGTCCCCGTACGGCGAAAGCAAGCTCATCGGGGAGTGGCTGCTCCGCGACTCCGAGCGGGCGTGGGGCACCCGCCACACGTCGCTGCGGTACTTCAACGTCGTGGGCTCGGCCGTGCCGGAGCTCTACGACTCCAGCCCGCACAACCTGTTCCCGCTCGTGATCAGCGCTCTGCGGGAGGGCCGAACGCCGCGCATCAACGGCGACGACTATCCCACGGCCGACGGCACGTGCGAGCGCGACTACGTGCACGTCGCCGACCTGGCGGACGCGCACGTCGTCGCCGCACGGGCGCTGCTGGAGGGGCGTGACCTCGAGCGGGTCTACAACCTCGGATGCGGCGACGGGGTGTCGGTGCGCCAGATCATGGACGCTGCGGCCGAGGTCTCCGGCATCGACTTCACGCCCGAGATCGGCGAGCGCCGTCCCGGCGACCCCGCGCGGATCGTGGCGTCCGGCGCGCTCGCGGAGCGGGACCTGGACTGGAAGGTGCGGTACTCGGTGGCCGACATGTTCCGCAGTGCGTGGAACGCCGGTCCGCAGGCCTGACGACCCGTAGCGGGACCACCTCGACGGTGGAGGCGGCTTCTCCCGAGTTACACCCGGCGCAGGACCGCGGTGACCTTGCCGAGGATCGTGGCGTGCGTGCCGTCGATGGGGGAGTACTCCGGGTTGGCCGGCAGCAGCCAGACCTCGCCGTTCTTGCGCTGGAAGGTCTTGACCGTGGCCTCGCCGTCGAGCATCGCGGCGACGATCTCTCCATTCTCGGCCACCGACTGCTGGCGGATCACGACGTAGTCGCCGTTGCAGATGGCGGCGTCGATCATGGAGTCGCCGCTGACCTCGAGCAGGAAGAGCGTGCCGTCGCCCACGAGTGACTTGGGCAGCGGGAAGACCTCTTCGACGCGCTCCTCGGCCAGAATGGGGCCACCGGCCGCGATCCGGCCCACCATCGGCACGTAGGTGGCGTCGGGAAGGGTCTCGCGCATGTCGGTCTCGTCGACGACGGTCTCGTCGGCCGAGGAGACTGCGGGCCGCGCGCCGAGGCCGTCGGGCAGGAAGATCTCCATCGCGCGCGGGCGGAACGGATCGCGCCGGATGTAGCCCATCTTCTCGAGCTGCTTGAGCTGGTGCGAGACGGAGGAGGTGCTGTGCAGGCCGACGGCGGCGCCGACCTCGCGCATGCTGGGCGGGTATCCACGCTGGGCGACCTCGTCGCGCAGGAACTCCAGGACGCGGCGCTGGCGTGCGGTCAGCCCATCGGCATCGGGTGGGCCATCAGGAAGCTCGCTGACGTTGGAACGGTCGGCCGGGTCCTCGGTGGTCATGCGACAACGCTAGGACAGATGTTCGACGAGATCAAACATCTGTTCGACTGGGCGTGTCGGTGTCGACCGCACGGTCGTCGACGTCGACGTCGTCGGTGTTCTCCGGGTCGGCCGGGCGCTCACCCTCGTCGACCGCCTCGTAGGCGGCGCCGATCAGCAGGGCGAAGAAGCCGACCCACAGCCACAGGAGCAGCACGACCACGCCGGCCAGCGCGCCGTACGTCTTGCCGTAGCTGCCGAAGTTGTCGACGTACAGCGAGAACCCGACCGACGCCACGAGCCACGCGACAGCGGCGCCGGTGACGCCGGGGGACCAGAGCTCGGGACGCTCCTGGCCCGAGTCGGCGTCCGGCGCGGTGCGGATGACCAGGCCGAAGCCGAGCACGATCGCCCCCGCCAGCACCAGGAAGCGGACGAGGTCGAGCACGATCCGCAGGCCGGGCACGTCGATCAGGGCATCTAGCACCGGCGGAGCGACCGCCACCAGGGTGATCGTGACGGCGAGGAAGGCCACGGCGCCGGCTGTGAGCCCGAGGGCGAACAGCTTCTGCTTGACGAAGCTCCGGGTCTGGCGGTTCCCGAGCATCGCGTTGATCGCGGTGACCAGGTTCGACATGCCGCCGCTGGCGCTCTGCAGAGCCAGCAGCACCGCGATGACGAACCCGATGCTGAGCGAGCTGGAGGAGGTGGTGGCGAGCGACTCGAGCTGTCCGGTGACGACCGAGGCGGCATCGGCGGGCAGGGCGTCGGCGATGCTCGCCGACTGCCGGGCCACCGTGTCGGGATTCGCCACGAGTCCGTACACCAGCAGGCTCGCGATCGTGGCGGGAAAAAGCGCGAGGAACACGTAGAAGGCAACGCCCGCCGCCAGGAGCGACGCATTGCGCTCGGAGGCGAGCTTCCAGGCGGTCTTCAGGTGGTCGATGGGCATGACTTCGAGCCTAGGCGGAGCCCGGGGGCCGCGCGCGCCGGGAGCTCGTGGCCCGTGCTCCAGATCACATCGGTTGCATCGATGCAGGTCAGGCGCGGTTTTCGCAAGTATTCGCAAATTTGTTCGAGTGGGGTCTTCACTTTTGTCCGTGCCGGCCCGTATGGTCGTTCATGTGTTCGATCGAACGTCCGTTCGCACTGATCCCGATCGAATGACATCCCTCGGCTGAGGCGCCGGGCGGACGTTCGAGAGAACACGCCAACCTCCACTCTTCCCCGTTCGGAGACCACCATGAGCATCACCCACGACGAGCTTCCGCTGTTCGACCTTCCGGCGCAGGAGCGTCCGATCGTTGCCCGGCCGCGTCATCTGGTCGCGGTGGCCGACGAGGTGATCGCGCCTTCGCGAGAGGTCCCTGCCGGACCGGTGCGGCTCACCCGGCGCGGCCGGGTCGTGCTGGTCGTCGCGGCGCTGGCCATCATCACGGCGCTCATGGTCGTCTTCGGCTCCGGAACGGCCGCCACGAGCGATGCCGGGGTCGTCACGGGCACCACGAGCATCACGGTCCAGCCGGGCGAGACCTTGTGGTCCATCGCCGGTGAGGCCAACCCGGGCGGCGACATCCGCGACACGATGGCCGACATCGTGCGGCTCAACTCCTTGGTCGACGGCGAGACGCTGCAGATGGGCACCAAGCTGTCCGTGCCGGTCTACGCGACCGACTGACGCCATCACCGACCTGGTCGGCGGGCCTTGGGTTGAGACTGATGCCCGCCGACCGGCCCTGTCCGGGCCTCGCCCGGACGTGTCATCGGGCAGTCACGCGCTGGGGAAGGCCGTGACTGCCCGATGTCGTGTCGGGGTGCTTCTCACGGAGCCACCACGACGGGAGCCGCCTCGGCCACGTCGAGACCGGTGGGAGGCCCGGAGGCGGTGATCAGCTGATCGATCTCCTGCGAGCTGCCTCCGTTGACCCGGTAGGAGACGCGGTAGCCGACGTCGACCCGGGCTGTCAGGCCGGTGGCGACCTGGGTGTAGCGGTGGGTCACCTCCGTCGAGGGATACGGCGCCCCGGGGCTGGAGGTCGTCTGGGTGGTCCCATCGCCGTGGTGCCAGGTGAACCGCTGCGGTGTCGCGACGATCTCGACGGCCTGCCCGAGCAGGATCGTGGAGTGGCGGAACTCCGGGGCCTCGGTGTGGAAGATCGTGGCGACGTTCACGAGCGTCTCCCCACCAGGCTGGATCCTCAGCGCGAGCGCCGGTAGCCCGACCGACTCGACCGCGCTGCGAATCTCCGCGTCCAGGCTCGGGTCGCCCGGCATGAGGACCTCGACCGATCTGCCCGGGCAGGTGCGCAGCTGTCCGGTCACCACGCAGGTCGTTGGCTCCTGCGGTGCCGCCACCTGATCCCCGTCAGGAGAAGGCATGCGCGGGGTGATCTCCTCTTGGTGTTCGAGCACGAGGCCAGGAGAATCCGGGTCGGGTGTCACGCCAACAGCGCGAGCGCTCGTTGCGGCAGAGGCGCAGAGAGCCAAGGAGGTGAAGGCAGCCAGAGCGCTTCTCATGTTTGGTCCCCGGCAGCGAACCCAAGCATCGTCCATTTGCCCCCGGCATACGAGGCGACGAACGTTACGACTTCAGACTGTTGGTCAAAATCGCGTGGTTCTGAGTCCGAATTCTCCTTGACGGTACCGGCGCCAGTCTTTAGTTCGGTCACGAGAGCGATATCAACACCGAACTGGCTCACCTGAACTTCTCCGGCGGTCCACGCGCCGCCCGTTCGCCAGCCGCCGGCCTTGTGACGCTCTTCAAAGAGGTCCGCGTAGGTGGCGCAACCTTGGCAACTTGGATCGCTAGCTTCTCGCAACGGCAGCGTGTCGCCAGTATGTGACGAATATGTGAGCACGTCGGCGTAGTGGTCGACGAAGCTGGCGGCCCCTTCGGCTGTCTCCTGCGTCGCGGCCTCCGGCAGGGGCGGGGGAGTCGCGGAGGGTTTTGGGGTCTCTGACCCGGACGGGTCCGGTTCCCGAGGCTTCGGGTCCCCGGAGCAGCCAGCGAGCAGCACGGCCGCCAGGGCCAGGCTCGACCACCACGTCCTACGCATGAGATCCCCCGATCGTCATCGAGGTCCGAAGGTAACGACCCCGTGCCGCACTTGTCAGCCACCCGTCGACCCGGCGTGCGGGCAGCTCGGCCGATGTCACGGGGCCGTCACGGGGCCGTCGGGTCCGGCTCCGAGCCCGCAGATCAGCGTGACGCCGCACTCCCCGGTGGGCGGCGTGTACCGGTCAGGTCCGCGGTCGGTGCTGGCCGTCGGTGTGCTGGAGGCCGTCGGCACGCTCGTGCCGAGACCATCGCCGTGTGTGCTCTCGCCCTGCGTGCCGCACGCGGCGACTCCCAGCAGCGCGGCACTCGCCACGGCCCATCGCATCCTGTTCATGACATCCCCCGATGTGTCGTCGCTCGTTGGCGATGAACCTAGGCAAGGACACGCTAGGTGTCAGCCGCGCTGGCGCCGGCCTGTGGACAACTCGGGCTGGGGCGGCAGGGGAGAATGGTCGGCATGCGTGTCGTGGTGATCGCCGACGAGACCGACCGCGAGGGTGGCTACGTGACCGAGCGGCTCCGTCAGCTCGGAGCCGCCGTCGAGTTCGTCGACCGCGGCGCACTTCCCGATCGGGGCGAGGTCGCCGGCGAGGGTCCCCGCGTCGACCTGCTGCTCCTGCTGGGGTCGCACCGGTCGGCGCACGACCCCCGGTACGTGCGCGACGTGATGGCCGAGTCCGACTGGGTGCGCGGCTCGCTGGCCGCCGGCACGCCCGTCATGGGGATCTGCTTCGGCGCGCAGCTCATGGCGCGGGCCCTGGGTGGTCACTCGTACCGCATGGCCGAGCCCGAGGTCGGGTGGGTGCGAGTCGACTCGGTCGACCACGTGCTGTGTCCCATCGGCCCGTGGGGCCAGTTCCACCACGACACGTTCGTGCCGCCGCAGAACGCCGAGGTGCTCGGCTCCACGTGGCACGGACCGCAGTGCTTCATCGAGGAGACGCACGGGGCGCGGGCCATCGCCTGGCAGTTCCACCCTGAGGTGGTGCCGGAGGTCTACGCGCAGTGGGTCGCCGAGGCGAAGACGACGGTGCGCGCCGCGGAGGCCGATGCTGACGAGCTCGTGCGTGAGGCTCGTCGTCTGGCTCCGCAGGCGCGCACCCGGGCGTTCGCCCTGGTCGACGCCGCCCTCGACTATCTCGGTGTCGAGGGCGGCACGAACCTCAGCTGACGGTGTCGGCAGCGCTGGCCTGGTCGGCGGCGCCCTGCTCCGACCCGGCGCCGGCGCTGCTGAGCTCGCCGCCGGTGTTCTCCAGGTGGGCGCGGACGAACCAGTGGAACAGCTCCAGGGCGCGCAGCTGGGCGATCAGCATGTCCTCGGTGACCGCGTCGAGGTCGGCGACGGCCTCCTGCGCCTTGCGGTGGTCGGCGATGACGCCCTGGTAGACCAGATCGAGCGCGCCGAGGTGCTCGTTGGTCGTGGCGCGGCCGAGGGAGTAGTCCTCCCACGTGCGGGTCTTGACCAGATCGCCCGTGAGGCCGTTGGGCGAGGCGCCCAGCGTGGCGATGCGCTCGGCGGTCTCGTCGACCGCGTCGCGTACCTCGATCACGTGCGGATCGATCATCTCGTGCACCGCGATGAAGTGCGGGCCGACGACGTTCCAGTGGACGTGCTTCAAGGTCAGGGCCAGGTCGTTGAGGGCGTGGAGGCGCTCTTGCAGGATGCCTGCGAGCTTCTCGCCCTCGGCGTCGGTGAGTCCGGGAATCGTGAACTTGGGGGTGCTCATGTCTTCGACGGTACGCCGCAAATCATGCCTCGCAACCGGAGCGCGGATCGCCCTGAAATGCCGGGATTGCAGGAAGTTCAGGTCAGCCCAGGCTTGCCTGATTGACGAGCCAGGCGATGCCGAACCGGTCGTTGAACAGGCCGAACACGTCGCCCCACGGAGCCGGCTCGAAGGGGACGACGATCTCGGCTCCCTCGGTGAGCTTGTCCCAGATCGGCCGCAGGTCCGTGTCGTCGCTGCTCAGCGAGACGTTGACGTGGGTGCCGTGCTGCGGGCTGTCGCCGCCGGGCGGCGTGTCCGAGGCCATCAGCACGAGACCGTGGGGCGTCGTGACCTGGCCGTGCATCACGAGATCGGCCTGAGCCGGGTCGTCGGACATGCCGGACTCGCCGAAGGTCATGATGCTCAGCTCGCCGCCGAGCGCCGCGCAGTAGAACTCCAGGGCCTCTCGGGCCTCGGTGGAGAAGTTCAGGTACGGGTTGAGTGAGGTCGCCATGGCGACAGCCTCCACCCGCGTCCGGGTGCGCCACAAGGGGTCATGACCGGCTGCGGCGGATCCGGATGGGTCCGGCCGCCGTCGACGGGTCGACGACGTGCCCGTGCTGGGTGATCTCGACCTCCCCGGCTGCGACCAACCGCCGGGCGGCGCGGCGCGCGGGCTCCATGAGGTCGCGCCAGTCGTCAGGCTGTCCGACGGCACGTGCGGCGTCGGACGGACAGATGCTGGAGGTCGGCGAACGTTGGGCCAGGAGCTCCAGGATCGTGCTCTCGAGCTGGGCGTCGACCGTGGTGACGCCGCGGCGACGACAGGCCGCACTGCAGAATCGCACGGAGTCCCAGTCGCGTTCCCACTTCTTGCGGCACTGGATCGTGCGTCCGCAGGAGGCGCAGGTCTTGGCAGGGGGAGCCATCGCTCCAGTCTGCCCAGGGGAGCGGGCGAGGGCTCGTCGGTCTGGTCCGATCGGGCCAGTCCGACTGGCCGCGACGTGGTGCTCGTGTGACGGGTGGGACCTCGGCAACGCCATGACCTGCACAAATGTCCGCACGCCGAAAATAGTCAGTGCCGCGCGCGAGGATGCTTGCGCGACCTGCCCCGACCACGTACGGTAGCCACTACATCTGGGACTTACACGTGTGTAGTTCTCCACATCTAGGTGCACAGCTTCGGCGGTGTTACCCACACGATCAGGGCCTCGGTCCACAGTTTCTCCCCAGGTTCATCCCCCAACTCTCCAAGGAGGCCCGACATGCACTGTCCGTTCTGCAAGAACACCGACACCCGCGTTCTCGACAGTCGGGTCGCCGACGAGGGCGGCTCGATCCGCCGGCGTCGCACCTGCTCGTCTTGCGAGAAGCGCTTCACCACGATCGAGCAGATGCAGCTCATGGTCGTCAAGCGGTCGGGGGCCACCGAGCCCTTCGCCCGTGAGAAGGCCGTGGCCGGCGTGCGCAAGGCCTGCAAGGGTCGGCCCGTCTCCGACGACGACCTCGCTCGGCTGGGTCAGCGCGTCGAGGACACGCTGCGCTCGTCCGGTTGCGCCGAGATCGAGGCCCACCAGGTCGGGCTCGCGGTCCTGGAGCCGCTCAAGGAGCTCGACGAGGTCGCGTACCTGCGCTTCGCCAGCGTCTACAAGGCCTTCGACTCCGCCGACGACTTCGCCGCGGAGATCGCCAGCCTCATGTCCCGATCGGCCGACGGCGAGCTCGCCGAGGAAGCCGCCACCCGTACGTCCTCGTCGTAGTCAGCACGTCCCGCACGTCCGGGGTCCGTCGCCGTGAGCCACGGCTGCGAGCCCGAGAACGCTTCAGCACCACCGCACGACCCGCACAGCAGCACCGCAGTCAGCAGCAGTCAAACCCTTTTGAGCAACAGGAGCACCCCCATGACGGAGACCGTCAGCGGACCCACCGGTTCGTCCCGCAAGAGCGCCTCCAAGGCCGGTTCCGGCCTGAAGGTCGAGCGCGTCTACACCACCGAGGGCGTGCACCCGTACGACGCCGTCACCTGGGAGCGCCGCGATGTCGTCCAGACCAACTGGAAGACCGGCGAGAGCGTCTTCGAGCAGCGCGGCGTCGAGTTCCCCGACTTCTGGAGCGTCAACGCCTCCACGATCGTCACCACCAAGTACTTCCGTGGCGCGGTCGGCTCGGCCGAGCGTGAGCAGAGCCTCAAGCAGCTCCTGGACCGCGTCGTGCTCACCTACGTCAAGGCCGGCAAGGACTTCGGCTACTTCGCCACCGCCGCCGACGCCGAGATCTTCGAGCACGAGCTCACGCACATGCTGCTGCACCAGGTGTTCAGCTTCAACAGCCCCGTGTGGTTCAACGTCGGCACGTCCAGCCCGCAGCAGGTCAGCGCCTGCTTCATCCTGGCCGTCGACGACTCGATGGACTCGATCCTCAACTGGTACCGCGAGGAGGGCCTGATCTTCAAGGGTGGATCCGGCGCCGGCCTCAATCTCTCGCGCATCCGTTCCAGCAAGGAGCTGCTCCGCTCCTCGGGCGGCACTGCCTCGGGCCCGGTCTCGTTCATGCGCGGCGCCGACGCCTCGGCCGGCACCATCAAGTCCGGTGGCGCGACGCGCCGCGCGGCCAAGATGGTCGTGCTCGACGTCGACCACCCCGACATCGTCGAGTTCGTCGAGACCAAGGAGAAGGAGGAGGAGAAGATCCGCGTCCTGCGCGACGCCGGCTTCGACATGGACCTCGGCGGCTCCGACATCACCTCGGTGCAGTACCAGAACGCCAACAACTCGGTGCGCGTCAGCGACGAGTTCATGCGCGCGGTCGAGGAGAAGACCGACTTCGGCCTGCGCGGCCGCATGACCGGTGAGGTCATCGAGCAGGTCGACGCGAACGAGCTGTGGGACAAGATCGCCAAGGCCGCGTGGGCGTGCGCCGACCCGGGCATCCAGTACGACTCCACGATCAACGACTGGCACACCACGCCGGAGGCGGGCCGCATCACGGCCTCCAACCCGTGCTCGGAGTACATGCACCTGGACAACTCCAGCTGCAACCTCGCCAGCCTCAACCTGATGAAGTTCCTGGGTCAGGACGGGTCCTTCGAGGTCGAGAAGTTCGTCAAGAGCGTCGAGCTCATCATCACGGCGATGGACATCTCGATCTGCTTCGCCGACTTCCCGACCGACCCGATCGGGGAGACCACGCGGGCCTACCGCCAGCTCGGCATCGGCTACGCCAACCTCGGCGCGCTGCTGATGGCCTCGGGCCTGGCGTACGACTCCGACGGCGGCCGCGCGCTGGCCGGCTCGATCACCTCGCTCATGACCGGCACCTCGTACCGCCGCTCGGCCGAGCTGGCCGGCATCGTCGGCGCGTACGACGGCTACGCGCAGAACGCCGCCCCGCACACGCGGGTCATGCGCAAGCACCTGGCCGCCAACGACGACATCCGCACGATGCACACGATGGACATCGCGGTGCACCGTGAGGCCACCAAGCAGTGGGCCGACAACCTCAAGATCGGTGAGAAGAACGGCTGGCGCAACGCCCAGGCGTCCGTGCTCGCGCCCACCGGCACGATCGGCTTCATGATGGACTGCGACACGACCGGCATCGAGCCGGACTTCTCGCTGGTCAAGTTCAAGAAGCTCGTCGGTGGCGGCTCCATGCAGGTCGTCAACCAGACCGTCCCGGCCGCGCTGACCAAGCTCGGCTACACCGGCGAGACCATCGAGGCGATCGTCGAGTTCATCGCCGAGCACGGCCACGTCATCGACGCGCCCGGCCTGAAGCCCGAGCACTACGAGGTCTTCGACTGCGCGGTCGGCGAGCGGGCCATCAAGCCCATGGGTCACGTGCGCATGATGGCCGCGGCCCAGCCGTTCCTGTCGGGCGCCATCTCCAAGACGGTCAACATGCCCGAGTCGTCCACGGTCGAGGAGATCGCCGACGTCTACTACCAGGGCTGGAAGCTCGGCCTGAAGGCGCTCGCGGTCTACCGCGACAACTGCAAGGTCGGTCAGCCGCTGTCGAGCCAGAAGTCGCAGGACGACAAGACCAGCGCGTCGGCCGAGTCCGCCACGCAGGTCAAGACGGTCGTCGTCGAGAAGCCGATCCGTCGCCGCCTCCCGAAGTCGCGCGCGTCGATCACCACGAGCTTCTCCGTGGGCGGTGCCGAGGGCTACATGACCTCGGGTGCGCACGAGAGTGGCGAGCTGGGCGAGGTCTTCCTCAAGCTCGGCAAGCAGGGTTCGACGCTGGCCGGTGTCATGGACGCCTTCAGCATCGCGACCTCGATCGGCCTGCAGTACGGCGTGCCGCTGGAGACCTTCGTCAGCAAGTTCACCAACCTGAAGTTCGAGCCGGCCGGTCTCACCGACGACTCCGACGTTCGGATGGCGCAGTCGATCATGGACTACGTGTTCCGTCGCCTCGCGCTGGACTACCTGGACTTCGACACCCGTTCCGCGCTCGGGATCTTCTCGGCCGAGGAGCGTCAGCGTCACCTCGACACCGGTTCCTACCAGCCCATCAACGACGGTTCCACCGCCGCCGAGCTGGTCGAGACCCCCGTCGAGACGCTGCCGAAGGCCGAGGCCGCCCCGGCTGCCGAGGACGTCGTCGAGGAGACCGCCAAGGCGGCACCGTCGCAGGCCCACACCTCGGCCGAGCTGCTCGAGGCCATCACGGGCTCCGCGGTCGACTCGCCCCTGTGCATGACCTGCGGCACCAAGATGCGCCCCGCCGGCTCGTGCCACGTGTGCGAGGGCTGCGGCTCCACCAGCGGCTGCAGCTGATCTAGCAGCGACGAAGGGCCCCACCAGTGCGGTGGGGCCCTTCGTCGTCAGTACCCGTACACGTGCAGGCTGACGACGTCGATCTCGCGTCGCGGATTGCCGAAGAAGGATCCGAGTCGCCGCGCGACGATCGGAAACGGCTTCTCCCTCGCACTCCCATCTGGCTTCCAATTGGACTGAGGGACGATGAGGAAAAGGTGATGTGCGTTCGGGGCGAGGTGCGCTTTCCACAGATCCTTCAGATCGTGGTTGTTGGTCGTGGTCCCTCCCCGTTCAACCTCGGCGAGGATTCCGCGCCCGCCGCCCAGGTCGTAGAAGAAGTCGGGACGGGCTTGGGTGACGAACTGATCTTCGGGTCGAAGTACAACCTCCTCATCGAAGGCCAGCTCTGCGCGAAGGATCTCGGACACCAAGGTCTGGATCGCGCTGCTCGACGCGCCGTGGACGTGAGCCAACGCAAGCTCCTGTCGTCGATCGGCCATCGCTGAGCGAAGGCGAGTAGCGATTCCGTCGACGAGCGCCACTTCTGCCACCTCTTCCGGCGTGAGTGCACTTCTCACGTGCCGGACATAGGTGATCACAGGCGTAGCTTGTCACTGGCCACCGCGGTTGCGTCGCCCTTGGTAGGAATCAGAGCGCTCGATGGAGGTGGCCTTCGCAGGCGCAGGGCGAGCATCGGGACCTCCGAGAATCGATTGTGTCCAACTGAGTTGTGTGCAATGCTTTGTCCCATGACCACGGCACGCCTCGACGACCAGCTGTGCTTCGCGCTGTACGCGGCGTCGCGCCGTCTGACGACGGCGTATCGCGGCACGCTCACCGAGCTCGGCATCACCTACCCGCAGTACCTCGCGCTGATGGTGCTGTGGGAGAGCGATGGCATCACGGTCTCGGAGCTGGGGGAGCGCCTCAGTCTCGACTCCGGCACGCTCTCGCCACTGCTCAAGCGACTTGATCTGCAGGGGCTCGTCGAGCGCCGCGCGTCCACTGAGGACGAGCGGCGCGTCCACGTGTACCTCACCGGCGCCGGCCGCGACATGAGCGCCGAAGTCGGACGCCTCCAGCAGTGCGTGGTCGACGCGATCGACCTCGACGCCGAGGAGTTCACCGCACTGCGCGCGCTCGCCCGCCGAGTGGCGCACCTCGAACCGGTTCGGTCCTGATCCGAATCTGCACGACTCACCAGACCACCAACATCAAGGAGATCACCATGGATGCCCTCTACACCGCCGAAGCTCTCGCGACGGGCGGCGGCCGCGACGGCCACGTGCGCACGAGCGACGGCCAGCTCGACCTCGACCTCGCCGTCCCGAAGGACATGGGCGGCGCGGGCGGCGCGGCCAACCCGGAGCTGCTGTTCGCCGCCGGCTACTCGGCCTGCTTCCACGGCGCCCTGCAGGCGGTGGCCCGCGCCGAGAAGGCCGAGCTGGGCGACTCCACGGTCGGGGCGAAGGTCTCGATCGGCTCCGACGGCCAGGGCGGCTTCCAGCTCGCCGTGAAGCTCGAGGTCGTCATCCCCGACCTGCCCCACGACGAGGCGCAGGCGCTGGCCGACAAGGCCCACCAGGTCTGCCCGTACTCGAACGCCACGCGCGGCAACATCGAGGTCGAGGTCTCCGTCGTCGACGACTGAGCCTCGATCTGTCCACAGCCCCGGCTCCCCGTGGAGCCGGGGCTGTGCCACGTGTCAGTGCTGGCACCTAGCGTTCGGACCCACCTGGAACCGAACGAGAGGACCCTCATGATCGATGACGGCCAGACTGACAACGGCGGCCGGCGCCCCGGCGGGTCGCCGCAGCTGGAGCCGATCGACATCGTCGAACGGTTCTTCGCGATCGAGGCGGCCCGTGTCACGCCACGCACGGTCCGCACCTACTCGCAGGTGGTCGCCCGACTCGACGACTACCTCCACACCGTCGACGCCACGCCCTGGATCGGCCCGCACTACGCCGCCCTGCTCCAGGCAGAGCGGCAGTTCGCCCCGAAGGGCGCTGTGCTGCGCCTGTTCGGCCTGGAGGGCCTGGTCTTTTGCCTGCCGGGTTTCCTGGAGCCGGAGTGGTTGTCACCCGTGCCGTCGGAGCGCCGGGCCCAGATCGCGCTCGCGGGGCGCCTCCTGGATCATCTGCGCCGCCGCGACCTGATCGACTTTCGCGAGATCGCCTGCGCGTTCTACGAGGCGCGCCAGGCCGTCTACGACGCGCGCGACGCTGCGTGACCCGACCGGTCTGCGGCGCTGGGCGAGATTCGCGTCGTTCAGGCTGCGGCCGCAGCGCGGTGCTCCGCGAGCGCCTGGGCCAGAGCCCGCAGCACGTCGAGGTTGAACCCCATCGCGAGGTGCGCCGAGTCGACCCGGACGTTCTGCGCCCACGGGCCCTCGTCCTCCTCCCGCACGCGGCAGGCCGGCCCTGACACCACGCCGTCGATCGGCGACCAGATCGCCGTCATCGGCATCGTGAGCGGCTGGGCATGGCGCTCCGCGCCCTCCGGCGTGAGATCGTCGGCGGCCTCGGGGTTCAGGAGGCGGAACCACCGCACGATCCACTCGGTGCCCTCGCGTCCACGGATCGGCGTGCCCATCGTCACGACGTCGCGCACGTGCTCGGGATGGCGACGTGCCGCCTCGCGCGCGTAGACGCCTCCCAGGCTCCAGCCCACCAGCGTGATGGGGCCATCGACTGCCAGCTCGGCGATGTGTGCCTCGAGCTTCTCCTCGTCGCCGGCGGTGATCCCCAGGTTCCACCCGAGATTCCATCCCGAGGTGCGATATCCGAGGTCCTCCAAGAAGTGCCGCATCGGCAGGGTCGTGTGATCGGTGGCGGTGAACCCGGGCAGCACCAGCACCATGTGGCCGTCGCCCCGGGGTGACTCCCGCGCGAGGTCGTCGAGCCCGGCCGCCAGCTTCGCGAACGCAACTGGCATCCCGACGAGCTCCCAGAGCAGTCCCACCGGTCCCGGACGCCATGACGGCAACAGGCTCATGCGCACCTCATCTGATCGACAGCCCCCGCGAGTGTAGGGCGTCGAGCAGCGCATTGACCCTCGTTTGTTGCATGATCGGCGCACGCCAAGGGAGGGAGACCCGATGAGCGACATCAAGATCATGAACATGCGCCGAGACGATCGGTGCGGGTGCGGTGCAGCGACGCCCCGTGGGTCACGTGCCGGCTGGGACCGAGAGCGTCGCGTGGTCGTGTGCTTGAGCTGTCTGCCAGGCGTCGGCCGTCGGCGCGCTGACGTGCCGGCGGACACCACTGACCCAACCGGCGGAGTATCCCCTCCAGGACGGCGCAGGGCTGTTCAGCCTCCACCGCTTCCCATTGAGGTAGGCGTCCCCGGGCAGTCGTTGGTCGCGGAGTTTGCTCGACGCCAGGCGAAGGCCGAGACCGAGTACCGGAAGCGTCACCCCGTCCGGTCGCGATGGTTCGGCGTGCGTGCTCCACTGGCGCCGAGTGCGCGGGCGTTCATGGTCGGGGCCGAGGGGGAGCAGCTCATCGCCGACCAGGTCGTGCGAGCCACGGTCGGGCGAGGCTTCTGGATGTTCAACCGCAGTCTGGGTCGACGCGCCGGGGACATCGACGTCCTCGGTGTCCTCGACAGCGGCATCTGGATCGTTGATGCGAAGCACTACCGAGGACGTCAGGTCACGGTGAAGGACGACATCATCGTCGTCGGTAGTCGCCGGCGACCGGGGCTTACCGAGAGCATGTGGCGCCAAATCTCCGCTGTCACCGCCGCCGTTCCGGGGGTACCGGTGCACCCAGCCATCTGCATCGTCGGTGGTCGTGTCCCGGCCGATGGGGCGCGAGCGGAGGGAATCGTCGTGACCGACGTAGAGGGCCTGACCCGGGCGATGAGTATCGGCGGTCCGATCGACGAGGCGACCCGCGGCGAGATCGTGCAGCGACTCGCGGCAGCACTACCTGCTGCGGCTTGAGCCGTACAACGTGCGACTGCGCCCGGGGCGCGGGATGATCAGCCTCAACTCAGGGAAGGAGAACCCATGAGCGAGACCATGAACGCGGGCAAGCGACGCGCGGCCGTGCCGGTGGACTCCGGCGTGGCCACGGACGGACGGCGTCGCCTGGAGCCCGTCCCCGCCGAGACTCCGGCGGCGGAGCACGGCGACCAGGGCCGTGCGCGGACGCGATGGTTCCGACGAGGTCCCTCGGTCTGAGGGTGGCGGGCGTCAGTTCGCCACAGGACGCAGGCGCACGAGGCGTTCCAGATCGGCGTCGCTCAGCTCGGTGAGCGCGCCCTCGCCGGCATTGACCACGGCATCGGCCAGGGCACGCTTACCCGTGATGAGCTCGGCGATCGACTCCTCGATCGTGCCCTCGGTGACGATGCGGTGCACGTGCACCGCCCGGGTCTGCCCGATGCGGTGGGCGCGGTCGGTGGCCTGGTCCTCGACGGCCGGGTTCCACCAGCGATCGAAGTGCACGACGTGGTCGGCCCGCGTGAGGTTGAGGCCCGTGCCTGCGGCCTTGAGCGACAGCACGAAGACGTCGAACTCGCCCGCCTGGAACTCCCGCACCATCCGCTCGCGCTGTCGGATCCCGGTGCCGCCGTGAAGGAACCGGTGCGCGATGCCGCGGTCGGCGAGGTGCCGGGTGAGCAGGTGACCCATCTGCGTGTACTGCGTGAACACGAGGATCGTGCCGTCCTCGTCGAGGATGTCGGCCGTCAGGTCGGTGAAGACCTTGAGCTTGCCGGACCGTCCGTCGAGCTTGCCGTCGCCCTGGCGCAGGAAGTGGGCCGGGTGATTGCAGATCTGCTTGAGGCGGGTGAGCATCGTGACGACGAGCTGGCGGCGCTTCATGCCCTCGGCCTGCTCGATCTCGGCCATCGTGTCGCGCACCGTGGCCTCGTACAGACCGACCTGCTCACGGGTCAGGTGGGCGCGGTAGTCGGTCTCGATCTTCGGCGGCAGCTCCGGCGCGATGCCCGGGTCGGTCTTGCGCCGGCGGAGCACGAAGGGCTGGACCAGCTCGGCCAGCTCAGCGGCGCGCTGCGGCTCGCGGCCGGACTCGATCGGACGCGACCAGGCCGTGCGGAACTCCTCGACCGAACCGAGCAGGCCCGGCGTCGTCCAGTCGAGGATGGCCCACAGCTCGCCGAGGTGGTTCTCGACCGGGGTGCCGGTGAGCGCGAGCCGGGCGAGCCCGTCGATACTGCGCAGCACGCGTGCGGCCTTGGTGCGCGGGTTCTTGACGTTCTGCGCCTCGTCGGCGACGACGAGGTCCCAGCCGATCTCGCCCAGGTCGGCGGCAGAGCTGACCATCGTGGCGTAGGTCGTGATCACGAAGCCGCCCGTGACCGTGTCGAGCGAACGGCGCGGGCCGTGGAACCGGTGCACCTCGGCGCCCGGGGCGAATCGCTTGACCTCGCGCTCCCAGTTGCCGATGACCGACGCGGGACACACGACCAGGGTCGGCCCGTGGGGGAGTCCGAGCTCGGCGGCCTGCTCGGCGCGGTGCAGCTGCAGCGCGATCAGCATGACGGTCTTGCCCAGACCCATGTCGTCGGCGAGGCAGCCGCCGAGGCCGAGCTCGGTGAGCTGGCTCATCCAGCGCACGCCGTCGAGCTGGTAGTCGCGCAACGTGCCGGCCAGGGAGGTGGGCTGTTGCGTCGCCACCGAGCTCGGGTCGAGCGAGGAGAGGCGCCGTCGGACGTCGTCGAGCCAGCCGATCGTCTCGACCTCGGTGCGGCGTCCCTCGATGAACATCTCGCCGGTGACGACGGCGCGCAGGGCCTCGCCGGCCCGGATCTCGGTGGACTCGCCGTGCAGGGCACGCTCGATCTTGGCGCGGTCGACCATGACCCACGTGTCGCGGAGCCGCACGACCGAGCGGTGATCGCGAGCCAGCTGTTCGACCTCGGCCTGGCTCAGCACCTGGTTGCCCACCGCGACCTGCCAGTCGAAGTGGAACAGCTGGTGATGGGTGAACGCCGCCGGGCGGTCGTGCCGCGGTGAGTCGTCGGCCCGCAGCACGGCCTTGGTGTCGAGCTGGCGCACCAGCGACTCGGGCCATCTGACCTCGATGCGATTGGCCAGCAGGGTGGCCGTCAGTCGGGCGTTGCCGAGCTCGGCGACGGCGTCGGCGCTGACCGTGACGCCGCCACGGGAGTGAGGCTCCGCGAGCCGGGCGGCAGGCTCCCACCACCGGGCCACGCGCTCGAGCATCTCGTGCGTCGGCGTGCGGGCGTCGACCACGATGGGCCGCTCGGGGCCGCTCGTGAGCTCCGAGGCGTCGAACGGCGCCGAGACCTGGGCCCGAGGGATCACCCGCAGGCGCACGACCGCCGCATCGGTGTCGGTCGGCTGCTCCAGGAACGAGACCTCGAACGCGTAGGAGAAGTGCGTCTCGGGCTGGCGCGGCGCCACAGTGCGTGGGGTGGGGGACTGGGGGGTCGTGGCGACCGGCGGTGCGTCGACCGCGAGCGCCTCGAGGAAGCCGAACACGGCCTTCTGGCCCGTGGCCGGATCCGGGCCGATCGCAGCGCCGGCTCCCCGGAGCTGGTCGACCGAGGAGCCCGGCGGCTCGAGCAGGTGCCCGGTCGTCATCAGGCGCAGGGCGATGATCGCGGGGGTGGCCCAGGCGCGGACCGAGGCGTGCGCCGCGACCAGGCGGATGCCTTGGCTCAGCGGGCCGACAGCGTCGAAGGCCGGCACGTGGTGCTCGCCGTCGGGGGCGTCGATCACGAAGTGCGACTTGGCCGGTTCGTCGCCGATCTCGAAGCGGACGGGATGCCGAAGCAGCGGCATCAGCTCGTCGCGGGTGGCCATCCGACCATTCTGACGCACGGCTCCCAACGGCGATCGGCTGCATGGTATCGTTGAAGCGTCAACTACCGCAGGTCGTCAGGAAGCCGCCATGCGCCAGTACTCGATCGCCGATCTCGAGGCACGCCTGACGCCCAGCCCGCGGATGCCGGTGCTGTTCGTCGGCCACGGCAACCCCATGCACGCCATCAGCGACAACGCGTTCACGCGCGAGTGGGCCCGACTGGGCCAGGAGCTGCCCGAGGCGCAGGCCGTGGTGGTGGTGAGTGCGCACTGGCTCACCCCGGGCTCGACCCACATCACCGACGCCCCCCGCAACCGGGTCATCTACGACTTCGGCGGCTTCCCCGACGAGCTCTTCGCCGTGCCGTACCCGAGCGAGGGTGACCCCGCCGTCGCGCGGGTGCTGCAGCGTCAGCTGGTGGAGTACGAGGCCCAGCTCGATGCCCAGTGGGGGCTGGACCACGGCACGTGGTCGGTGCTGGTGCACCTCGCCCCTCGGCCCGCGGTGCCGATCCTGCAGATCAGCCTCGACGCGGCGATGCCCCTGCCGGAGCTCCACGCGTTGTTCGGGCGCCTGCGGGCGCTGCGTGATCGCGGCGTGCTGTTCATCGGCAGCGGCAACATCGTGCACGCGCTCGGTCGGGCCCGGTGGGAGCCGCAGGCGCCGGCCTGGGACTGGGCGGTGGAGTTCGACCGCGTGACGGCCGACGCCCTACGGGAGGGCCGCACGGACCTGCTGCTCGATCCGTTCGGCACGTGGGACACCGCGCGCGTCGCGGTGCCGACCGACGACCACTACCGGCCCATGGTGGCGGCGCTGTCACTGCTGCACCCGACCGAGCCCCTGTCGTTCTTCAACGAGCAGATCGACATGGGCTCGATCGGGATGCGGTCCTTCATCAGCGCCTGAGGGCCGACGTGCTCAGGCCTGCGCTGAGTCCTGGCTCTGCGGTGCCGACGCGCCCTCGGCCTCGGCCCGCTCGGCGATCTGGCGGTGAACGTCGTCCATGTCGAGGTCGCGCACGCGCTGGATCAGGTCCTCCAGCCCGGCCGCGGGAAGGGCCCCGGGCTGGGCGTAGACGAGCACGCCGTCGCGGAACGCCATGATGGTCGGGATCGACGAGATCTGGGCGGCGCCGGCGAGCTGGGGCTCGGCCTCGGTGTCGATCTTGGCGAAGGTCACGTCGGCATGCTGCTCGCTCGCCGCCTCGTAGACGGGGGCGAACTGTCGGCACGGACCGCACCACGACGCCCACCAGTCGATGAGGGTGATGCCGTCGCCGCCGATCGCGTCGTCGATCGTGGCCTGGGTCAGGTTCACGGTGCTCATACAGGGGTCAACCGGACGGGCCCGGAGAAGATTCCAGGTGCGGGACCTCGGCTCGACCGGGTCGGCGAACACTACTGGCGCGTAGGGATGGCCTGCCGTCGAACGTGAGGGTATCCTCAGGTTTACCAGCGGCCTCGCAGCCGATCGTCCCCCTCCGAGGAGCATCCCATGGACGACAGCTCATTCGACTTCGACAGCTCGGCCGTGGCTGCCGCCTCGGCCCGGTTCCCGGCTCGACGTCTGGCCCCCGCCGCAGCCCCGGCGTCCGCCGGCCTGGGCTATCTGGCGCGACCGGGCGAGTTCGGCGAGCACGCCTGGGACGAGAGCGGTCACTGAACCGGTCCCACCTCGAGCACCCGCAGGGCTGCTCACGCAGCGGCTCCGGGAACGACGAAGCCCCCACCCGATCGGGTGGGGGCTTCGTGCTGCTCCGGGGAGCTCAGAGAACGCGCACGTTCGCAGCCTGGAGGCCCTTCGGGCCCTCCTCGACGTCGAACTCGACCTTCTGCTCCTCGTTGAGCGTACGGAAGCCGGACGTCTGGATCGCGCTGTAGTGCGCGAAGACGTCGGCGCCGCCGTCGTCGGGGGCGATGAAGCCGAAGCCCTTGTCAGCGTTGAACCACTTGACGGTTCCGGTGGCCATCTTGTCTCTCCTTCAGCGAGTTCCGGGCGGCGCTTCCGACCCGGTGTCGCAGCTTTCACGTTCCACCGAACCGACCGAAGGGGTGCTTCCCGAGATCGTGGCCAATCGCTCAAACCTTGCAACTGCCGAACAGCCTAGAGCACGGCTGGTGTCGAGCGGCACCCCGTTTCTGCGTGCAGAAGTGAAAGTTGGGTAACGGCTGAGGTGCGGTCAGACATAGTTCGAAAGAACTAGGTCCGTATAGTCACTCGGCACCAAAGTCAAGACTGTCGTTTCCCCTCACGAACTCCTTAGGTTGACCAGAGTGCCGACACGCCCCACTCCGGCGTGCCGGTCGAGCGGGGCCACCTGGACCCCGCCGTGATCCCGAGGGGGGACCGTTTTCGTGAAGCGACTCATCATCGCGACGACCGGTGTGGCTCTGACGGCCTCGATGGCTGCTCTGGGCTCGACGTCGGTCAGCGCAACACCGTCCGGTGGCGGCGTGCCCGTCACCACAGCAGCTGAAGGGGCCTCGGAGCCCGACCTGCCCCACCCGCTGGAGGACAAGCGCACCGCCCTGCGGGAGCAGGCCGTGGCCGCGGTCGTCGGCGGCGACCTCCAGCCGCAGACCGTTGCGGGGTCCGAGGTCGTGCAGGTCGGCGAGGGCGCTGCGCCCCAGGACGCCGCGCTGGCCCAGAACGATGCCGCGCCGCAGGCCAAGCGCCAGGCGGCCCAGGCCAAGCCGCAGCAGGCCCAGTACGTCGAGCTCGCCCAGGAGCGTGCCGACAAGGTCTTCGTGATCCTGGCCGAGTTCGGCGACGAGCGTCATCCCGACTATCCCGACGGTGACACCGACCCGAACACCCCGGGACCAGAGAGGTTCGACGGCCCCCGGCACAACATGATCGCCGAGCCCGACCGCTCGCTCGACAACACCACGGTGTGGCAGGCCGACTACGACCGGGCGCACTACGAGAGCCTGTACTTCGGCACCGGCGAGGGTGTCGAGTCGGTCAAGACGTACTACGAGAAGCAGTCGTCGGGCCGGTACACCGTCGACGGCACCGTCTCCGACTGGGTCAAGGTGCCCTACAACACGGCTCGCTACGGCCGTGAGGACGCCGACACCTGGCAGCTCGTGGCCGATGCGCTCGAGGCCTGGGTCGCCGACCAGAAGGTCCAGGGGAAGACCGACGCACAGATCGCGGCGACCATCGCCGAGTACGACGTCTACGACCGCTACGACTTCGACGGTGACGGGGTGTTCGACGAGCCCGACGGCTACATCGACCACTTCCAGATCGTGCACGCCGGGCCCGGCGAGGAGGATGGCGACTCCTCCTACGGCGAGGACGCGATCTGGTCGCACCGCTGGTACGCCTTCCTGACCGACGCGGGCCTGACCGGCCCGTCCGACAACAAGCTCGGCGGCACGCAGGTCGGCTCGACCGGCGTGTGGGTCGGTGACTACACGATCCAGCCCGAGAACGGTGGGCTGTCGGTCTTCGTGCACGAGTACGGCCACGACCTCGGTCTGCCCGACGCGTACGACACCTCCGGTGGAGGCGACAACAACAACGAGCACTGGACGTTGATGGCGCAGAGCCGGCTCAACGCCGAGGGGGAGCCCCTCGGCACCCGCCCGGGCGACTTCGGCGCCTGGGAGAAGCTCGAGCTCGGCTGGCTCGACTACGAGGTCGTGGCGCACGACGACACGCGCTCGCTGGACCTCGGTCCGCAGGAGTACAACTCGAACCGCCCGCAGGCCGCGGTCGTGCCCCTGCCGGACAAGGAGGTCACCACCGACAACGGCGCGCCGTTCGCGGGGGAGAAGCAGTTCTTCTCCGGGTCCGGTGACGACCTGGCGAACTCCCTGACCACCACGGTCGACCTCACGGACGCTGCGACGGCGAGCCTCGCCGGACAGGTGCGGTACGAGATCGAGGAGGGGTACGACTACCTCTACGTGCAGGCCTCGACCGACGGCGGTGCGACGTGGACGTCGCTCGACGGCACGATCGACGGTCAGCCGATCGGCACCGACACGTCCGGTCGCCCGGGCATCGACGGCGAGCAGGTCGACTGGGCCGCGCTCGAGGTGCCGCTCGACGCCTACGCGGGGGCTCCGGTCCAGCTGCGGTTCCACTACAAGACCGACGGCGGGCTGGCCCTCGCGGGCTTCTTCGCCGACGACCTGGTGGTCAGCGCCGACGGGGAGGAGCTCTCCAGCGACGGGGCCGAGCAGGAGGGCGGTGCGTGGACCGGCGACGGCTTCAGCGCCGTGGGCGCGTCGACGACGGCCACCTTCGACCACTTCTACATCATGGGCAACCGCTCGTACGTCGACTACGACAAGTACCTGCAGACGGGTCCGTACAACTTCGGGTTCGCCGACACCAAGCCCGACTGGGTCGAGCACTACCCGTACCAGGAGGGCCTGCTGATCTCGTACTGGGACACCTCCCAGGCCGACAACAACACGAGTCAGCATCCGGGTGAGGGTCGCAACCTGATCATCGACTCGCGCCCGCGGCCGGACATCAACCTGTGGACGGGCCTGCCGTGGCGGGCACGGATCCAGGTGTACGACGCGCCGTTCTCGAAGAAGAAGGCCGACACCTTGACGCTGCACACCAATGGCAAGGAGTCCAAGATCCGCGGCGAGGCCGCGGTGCCCACCTTCTCCGACACCGGCACGTACTTCTACGACTCGCTGCCCAACCACGGCGTCAAGCTCCCGGCCACCGGGTTCTCGGTCACCGTGACCAAGCAGAACGGCACGAACATGACGGTGAAGTTCAACAAGAAGTAGGGCAGCTGGAACGACTCGGCGCCGGCCTCCTCGGGGAGGTCGGCGCCGAGCCGCGTCCTGGGCCAGAGGGGCTCAGCGCGTGTGGATGATCTCGTCGACGGCGCCCGCCGCGCCGCCGAACTCGTCGGCGACCTCCTCAGCGACGTCGGACTCGGTGTCGGCGCCGGGATGGTGCAGCTCGCGGTCGGCCTCGGCGAGCGTCCGGTGCGCCGAGGCGAGCACGCCGATCGCGGCGAGCACCGCGACGGCGGCGATCGCGAACGGCACGTGCACCGAGCTGTGCTGGACGATGCGGCCCGCGGCGAACGGGGCGAGGCCACCGCCGATGAAGCGCACGAATCCGTAGGACGCCGAGGCGACCGAGCGCTCGACGGGGGAGACGGTCATGACCGCCTGGGTCGTCAGGGTGTTGTTGATCCCGATCGCGATGCCGGCGGCGATGACGCAGCAGGACATGATCACGGCGTCGGTCGTCCAGATCGCCATGGCGGCGAGGTCGAGGGCGAACGCACCGAACGCCAGGTAGAGGGTCAGGGCCGTGCCGAGGCGGTCCTGCAGCCACGGTGCGCCGACGACCGAGAAGAAGGCCACCAGCAGGCCCCAGGCGAAGAAGACCAGGCCGAGCTGGGTGATGCCGAGTCCCATCGGGAACGGTGCATAGCCGAGCATCGTGAAGAAGCCCCAGTTGTAGAGCAGGGCCGCGATGCTCAAGGTCAGCAGCCCGCGATGGCGCAAGGCGCGCAGGGGAGCGGTGATCGACGAGCTGTGCGCGGGGCGACCGGTGTCCGGCAGTCGCCAGACGATCGCCACGAGGGCGATGCTCATGAGGACTGCGACGCCGTAGAAGGGCCCGCGCCAGCTGAGGTTGCCCAGTGCGCCACCGATCAGGGGCCCGGCCGCGATGCCGAGGCCCAGGGCCGCCTCGTAGAGGATGATCGCCCCGGCGAAACCGCCCCTCGCGCTCGAGACGATCGCCGCGAGCGACGTCGCGATGAACAGGGCGTTGCCCAGGCCCCAGCCGGCACGAAAGGCCACGATGGCCTCGATCGATCCGGAGGAGCCGGCCGCGGCAGCGAACACGATGATCAGCACGAGCCCGATCACGAGGGTGCGCTTGGCGCCGAAGCGGCTCGAGATGGCTCCGGTCACGAGCATCGCGACCGCCGTCACGACGAGATAGCTCGTGAACAGCAGCGTCACCTGGCTCTCGGTGGCGTCGAGCTGGTCGCGCAGCGCGGGAAGGATCGGGTCGACCAGGCCGATGCCCATGAAGGACACGACGCAGGCGAAGGCGACCGCGTAGACCGCGGCGGGCTGGGAGGTCAGGGAGGACCGCGTGGACATGCGACTCCTGGAAGGGGATCAAGGTTGCGTAACGCAACTACTTAACCACGGGAAGGAACGCGTCGCACCCCCTGGCCCACAGGTCAGGGGGTGGGGTTGGTCACCTCAGAGGTCGTAGTCGGCCACGAGCGGGGCGTGGTCGGACCACCGCTCGGCCCAGCTGACCGCACGGTCGACGACGCAGCTGCGGGCGGACGCGCCGAGCTGTGGCGTGGCCATCTGGTAGTCGATGCGCCAGCCGGTGTCGTTGTCGAAGGCCTGCCCGCGCATCGACCACCACGTGTAGGGACCGTCGACCTCGCCGGCGAGTCGCCGGGCGACGTCGACCCAGCCGAGCTCGCCGAAGAACTGGTCGAAGTAGGCCCGCTCCTCGGGCAGGAAGCCGGCCT
This sequence comes from Aeromicrobium sp., assembly GCF_023146395.1. Lineage (GTDB taxonomy): Bacteria > Actinomycetota > Actinomycetes > Propionibacteriales > Nocardioidaceae > Aeromicrobium. Next base: position 220,798 of record NZ_JAGLCD010000004.1, read on the forward strand.
TCTTGACGTTGCCCTTGGCATTGCGGATGTCGAGCGGGGTGTGCGCGACGTTGAGGTCGCCCGTGACGACCGCGTGCCCGGCGGCGTCGAGCTCGGCGAGCCGCGTGGTCATGTTCTGGAGGAACCGGTACTTCTCCTCCTGGCGCGGCGTGCCCGCCTCGCCGGAGTGGACGTAGGCCGAGACGACCGTGACGGTCGAGTCGCCGTGCGGCACGTCGGCCTCGATCCAGCGGCCGGCGTCGTCGAAGCCTTCGCCGACACCGACGCGCACGTCGGTGGCCTCCGACCGGCTGAGCACGGCCACCCCGGCCCGGCCCTTGGCGGCGGCCTCGGTGTGGGCGACGTGATAGCCGGTGTCCGCCAGCAGCTCGCGCACGATCTCGTCGGGGGCGCGCACCTCCTGCAGCGTCACGATGTCGCACTCACGCTCGGCGAGGAACTCCTTCAGGCCGGAGCTCTGGCCGCGGTTCTTGTTCCAGGCGGCGCGGATCCCGTTGACGTTGACGGTGGCGATTCGAAGCACGCGCCCCACCGTAACGACCGGCAGCGACACGTCGGTCCGAGGGGGACAGACCCGTGACGGCGACGCCTGGGAGCGGTACTGTCGCTCCGACCTACTCCTCTCAGGAAGAAATCAGGTACTACCGTGGATCTCTCGAAGATCAATCCGCTCAACCTGGGCGCCCTCGTCGCCGGTGGGCTGACGATCATCCTCTCGTTCATCCCGTCCTACGTGACGGCCTCGATCGACAGCGACATCGCTGGCGTCAACTTCTCCTCCGGGACGAGCGCCTGGGACAGCTTCGCCGTGCTCGGTGTCCTGCTCCTGGTGGCGGCCACCGCCGCGATCGCCGTCAAGGTCTTCGCGCCGCAGGTCATCCCCGCCGGCGTGCCGATCAACCTGGCCGCGGCCGGCGCCGCGGGTCTGGGCACGCTCCTGCTCATCCTGCGCGCGTTCACGTACTCGGGCGGCTTCGGCGTCGACGTCGGCCCCGGCTGGTCCGGCTACGCCATCTTCATCACGTCGATCGCCCTCACGGTGTTCGCCGCGCTGGGGTTCAAGGACTCCGGTGAAAAGCTCCCGGACTTCAACAACAACAACGGTGGCGGTCAGCCGCCGGCCGGCCCGACGCCGCCGGCCCCGCCGGCCGGTCCGCCGGCTCCCTGAGCCAGGCTCACCGAGCGACGATCGAGCGCCCGTCCTTCACGCCGTGAAGGGCGGGCGCTCGTCGATGCGGATCGACTGGCGTCCGGCCCAGCGCCACACCCGCGCCGTGAGGTCACGGTCCTGCTCGGTCACGAGGTTGCCCATGACCCGCAGCGCCACCGTCATCAGACGCGGAGACCGCATGCCGACGGGGCCGGCCAACGGCAGCAGGCGCGGCACCGTGAGCAGGCCGGCCAACCGGCGCGCGATCGAGAACGCCTCGCCGTAGTGCGTCGTGAGCAGGTGGGGCCACGCCTGGTCGAGGCGTGCCTCCTGCGCGATCAGCTCAGCGCCCAGCCGGCCGGTCTCGAGCCCGTAGTCGATGCCCTCGCCGTTGAGCGGATTGACGCACCCGGCGGCGTCGCCGATCAACATCCAGTTGGGACCGGCGACCCCCGAGACGGCCCCGCCCATCGGCAGCAGGGCGCTCGTGGGAGCGCGCAGCTCGCCGGCCAGGTCCCACTCGTGCCGGCGCAGCGTCGCGTAGTACTCCATCAGGGGACGGATCTGCAGGGCCGCAGGACGCTTGGCCGTGGCGAGCGCGCCCACGCCGAGGTTGACCTCGCCCTGCTCGGCGCCGAGCGGGAAGATCCAGCCGTAGCCGGGGAGCAGCTCGTCCTGCGCGTCGCGCAGCTCCAGGTGCGAGCTGATCCACGGGTCGTCGGCCCGGGTCGACTTCACGTACGAGCGCCCGGCGATGCCGTAGGCCGTGTCGCGGTGCCACTGGCGCCCCAGCGCCGTGCCGAGCGGGGACTTCACGCCGTCGGCGACGACGAGCCGGTCGCAGAAGATCGTGTGCGGAGTGCGATCAGGGCCCGTCAGCAGATGGACCGACGTGACGCGCCCGCTGCTGTCGCGATCGACATCGACCGCGCGGGCGTGGTCCAGACCCACGGCCCCGGACGCGAGCGCGACCTGGCGGATGCGGTCGTCGAGCTCGGTGCGCGGGACGGCGGAGCCATGGTCGGGCAGCGATCCACCGGGCCAGGGGAGCAGGAGCTCGACACCGAATCCGGCCGCACGCAGCCCACGGTTGCGCGTGTGTCCGCGCACCCAGTCGCCCAGACCGAGCCGGTCGAGCTCGGCGATCGCGCGCGGGGTGAGTCCGTCGCCGCACGTCTTGTCGCGCGGGAACGTGGCGGCATCGGCCAGGACGACGTCGAGACCGGCGCGCGCGGCCCACGCGGCGGCGGCCGATCCGGCGGGCCCGGCGCCCACCACGAGCACGTCGGTACGGGTCGGCAGGGACATGGCTCCGATCATGTCAGAGCGCTGCGCGCCGGGCCGACGTCCGTGCTGCGATGATGGCCCCCATGAGTTCTCAGGCAACCTCACCAAAACCTGACGTCCGGTTCGCCTCCCGAGGTTCGTCGCACTTCGACGTCCTGCTGGCCCTGTTCGTCGTGGTCCTCGTCGTCTCCAACGTCGCCGCGACCAAGAGCATCGAGTTCGGGTCGGGCTCGTGGAGCATCGGCTCGCTGCAACTGTGGCCCGTCGTGACCGACGGCGGCGCCTTCCTCTTCCCACTGGCGTACATCGTCGGCGACGTGATCAGCGAGGTCTACGGGTTCAAGGCCGCCCGGCGCGCGGTGCTGATGGGATTCGCTGCGGCGATCCTGGCCGCCTTCACGTTCTGGCTCGTCCAGATCGCCCCCGGGGCCAGCTTCTACGAGAACCAGGCGGCGTTCGAGGCCGTGGCCGGACCGGTCGCCCAGATCGTGCTCGCGAGCGTCACCGGCTACGTCGCCGGGCAGCTGTTGAACTCGTGGGTCCTCGTGCGCATGAAGGCGCGGACGAAGGAGAAGGGCCTGGTCGGCCGGCTCGCCGCCTCCACCGGGGTCGGCGAGATGGCCGACACGTTCCTGTTCTGCGCGATCGCCGCCACGGCGATCGGCATCGACTCGATGGGCGTGTTCTGGAACTACTTCGTCGTCGGCGTGATCTACAAGGTCGCGGTGGAGCTGCTCGTGATGCCGCTGACCGTGGTCGTGATCGGCTGGCTCAAGCGCCGCGAGCCCACCTACTGACGGTCGGCTCAGTCCGTCAGCCCTCAGTCCGTCAGTCCGTCAGCCCTCAGCTCCGGGCGTAGCGGCCCAGGAAGTCGGCCTTGAGATCGGCGTACGTGCCGTCGACGAGGCTCGCGCGGATGCGGTCGACCAGACGCAGGATGAAGCGCTCGTTGTGGATCGTGCCGAGCGTGGCGGCCAGGTACTCACCCGTCTTGTAGAGGTGGTGCAGGTACGCGCGTGTGTAGTGCTGGCAGGTGTAGCAGTCGCACTCGGCGTCGACGGGCTCCAGGCTGCGCTTGTGGGCGGCGACCTTGAGGTTGAACCAGCCGTCGGCGGCGTACAGCCGCGCGGTGCGGGCGACGCGCGAGGGGTTGACGCAGTCGAAGGTGTCGCAGCCGGACTCGATCGCGGCGAACAGGTCCTCCGGCTCGCCGATGCCCAGCAGGTGGCGCGGCTTGTCGTCGGGCAGCTCGTCGGTGACCCAGGCGGTGATGGTGCCGAGGTTCTCCTTCTCGATCGCTCCGCCGATGCCGAATCCGTCGAAGCCCTGACCGTCGACCTCGGTCGCGACCAGGTCACGGGCGGCCTTGCGCCGCAGGTCCTCGTACTGCGCGCCCTGCACGACACCGAACAGCGCCTGGTACGGCTTGCCGGCCCGCTCCTCGGTCAGGCGCCGGTGCTCGGCGATGCAGCGCACGGCCCACGCCTGCGTGCGTTCGAGCGAGGCCTCCTGGTAGCCGCGGGTGTTCATGAGGGTCGTGAGCTCGTCGAAGGCGAAGATGATGTCGGCACCGAGCTCGTGCTGGATCCGCATCGACACCTCGGGCGTGAAGCGGTGCTTCGAGCCGTCGAGGTGGCTCTTGAACGTCACGCCGTCGTCGTCGACGACCGCGAGCCGGTCCTTGCCGTCGGCGATGACGTCGTCGGAGGTCACGCCCTTCGCGTCCATCGCGAGCGTCTTCTTGAATCCCGCTCCGAGGCTCAGCACCTGGAAGCCACCGGAGTCGGTGAAGGTCGGACCGCGCCAGTTCATGAACGCACCCAGGCCGCCGGCCTCGTCGATCAGGTCCGATCCCGGCTGCAGGTACAGGTGGTACGCGTTGGCGAGCAGCGCTTGAGCGCCGATGTCGGCCATCGTCTCCGGCAGCACGGCCTTGACCGTGGCGCGGGTGCCCACCGGGATGAAGGCGGGCGTGGCGATCTCGCCGTGGGGGGTCGAGATCACGCCGGCTCTGGCGCGTGAGTCCTGGGCCTGGCTGGTGATCGCGAACATGGGGATCAGTCAAGCAGCCGGTCGACCGCGGGCCAGAGGGCGGCGAACGTCAGGGCCAGCAGGACGAGATTCCAGACCGCGGCCGGCACGTGCGTGAGCCGGGCCAGGACGTCGGCATCGCTCGTGCCGGTGCGGCTGCGGCGGCGGTGCCCCCACAGCTCGACGACCGTGCGCGGCCCCGCGAGCAGCCAGAACCAGGCGGCGGACGCGACGAGCAGCACCTGGAGGTCCGCGTCGGCCCGGGAGGCCGTCACGCCGACCGCGGCGCCGGCCGCCAGCACGACGACGAGACCGAACAGGTTGCGGATGAACACGAGCGTCACGGCCAGGAGCCCGATCGCGACCCAGAGCGCCTCCGTGACCCACCCCAGACGCACGGCGGTGATCAGCAGCAGACCGACGACCGACGGGGCGAGGTATCCGGCCGCAGCAGTGGCGACCATGCCGGGCCCCCGGGGCTTCCCCCGCGACACCGTGAGCCCGGAGGTGTCGGCATGCAGGCTGATCCCGCTCAGCCGGCGTCCGGTCGCCACCGCGACACCGGCGTGCCCCAGCTCGTGCACCAGGGTGACCGCGTGCCGGGCGTACCGCCACGCGGTGGGCACGACCACGAGGGCCGCGCCCACCGCGGGCGGGAGCCACGGGCTGTCGAGCAGCGTCGTCAGCTCCACGGCATCGGATCGCCGGGGGTCGCGTCGACCAGCTCGATCCGCTGTGCGTCGCCCGCCGTGACACCGAGGCCCGCCGCGATGCGGTGCTGCACGGCACCCTCGCGGTGACGGCTCTGCCGGTCCAGGCTCAGGCCGAGCGCCGTGTGCGCCCAGGCGCTGGTGGGCTCGAGCTCGACCAGGCGGCGGAAGGCCTCCTCGGCGGGCTCCAGGTGGGCGGCGGCGAAGTGCGCGCGTCCCACGAGCTCCCACGCGCCGGCGTGACCGGGCTCGGCGTCGACGACCTTCTGCAGGACCCGCGCGGCCTCGCGGGGGAAGCGGGACTCCAGCAGCTCCTGGCCGTAGCGGAAGGCGTCGAAGACCTCCATCGCGGCGATCGACTCCTCGGTGATGGTGGGCTTCATGTAGATCGTCATGTGCTCCTCCTTCCGAGGCGTGACCCACACCGTGCGGGTTCGACCGGCTCAACGTCACGGTGCCAGGCGTTGTTCCCCGTGTCGGTGGAGCGAACTGTCGGCGGTGGGCCGGAGACTGGGCGCCATGGAGATCCTGATCGGCATCGGTGTCGGAGTCGTCCTCGGCGTGGCCCTGGGCGTGCTGCTCGTCCAGGCCCGGGCAGCGTCGTCCGCGGCCACGGCTGCGGCGCTGCGCGAGCAGGTCGAGGTGCTGCGGGCCCAGCTGCAGGCCGGCGCCCGTTCCGACGGGGAGGAGGGCCTCGTGCTGCAGGCCCTGGCGCCGGTCCACGAGACGCTCCGCACGATGCAGAAGACCGTCAGCGACCTCGAGCAGCAGCGGCACGCGCAGCACGGCCAGCTCGCCGAGCAGCTCCGGCACACCCAGGCCACCGCCGAGCGGTCCCGGGAGGCGGCCGAGGCCCTCGCGTCGGCCATGAGCAACAACGCCGTCCGCGGGGTGTGGGGCGAGACCCAGCTGCGCACCCTGGTGGAGTCCGCCGGGCTCCTGCACCGGGTCGACTTCGACACCCAGGCCACGATCAGCGCCGAGAGCGGGCGCCGGCGTCCCGACATGGTCCTGCGCCTGCCGGGAGGCAAGTCCATGGCGGTCGACGCCAAGGTGCCGCTCACGGCGTACCTGGAGTCCGCGTCGGCCAGCGGGGCCGATCGTGACCGCCTCCTGGCCGACCATGCGCGCGCGGTCCGGGCGCACGTCGACGCCCTCGCGGCCAAGCAGTACTGGACGGGCCTGGAGTCCAGTCCGGAGTTCACGATCGCGTTCATCCCGAGCGAGCCGGTGCTGGCGGCGGCGCTCGAGCAGGACCCGTCCCTGCTGGACCACGCCTTCGGCCGGCGGATCGTCCTGGCCTCGCCGGTCAGCCTGTGGGCCGTCATCAAGACCGTGGCACTCACCTGGCAGCAGGAGTCGCTCAGCGATGACGCCCGCCAGCTGTTCGTGCTGGGCAAGGAGCTGTACGGCCGCCTTGCCCTGCTGGGGGAGCGTGCCGAGACCCTGCGCCGCTCGCTGAGCCGCACCGTCGAGAGCTACAACGCCTTCGCGGGCACGCTCGAGAGTCGCGTCCTCGTCACGGCACGCCGGCTCGACGCGCTCGACGAGAGCACGGTCATCGGCACGCCGGGCATGGTCGAGGTCGAGCCCAAGGCTCTCGCCCAGCCCGAGCTGCTGTCCGACGACCGAGTCTGAGCGGTGGGGTCACCGAGTCCGAGGGGTTGAGGGTGCCAGAGCACCCTCAACCCCTCAGGTCTCGTCGCGCCGACGCACCGCCGCCGCCTCAGCGACCACAACCCCTCAACCTCGGTCCCCCTCGGGGGTGGGGGTCAGGCGAGGGCCTGGTCCAGGTCCGCGAGCAGGTCGACGACGTCCTCGATGCCCACCGAGAGGCGCACCAGGTCGTCGGGGACCTCCAGTGCTGAGCCTGCGGTCGAGGCGTGGGTCATGGCCCCCGGGTGCTCGATGAGTGACTCGATGCCGCCCAGGCTCTCGGCCAGCGTGAACACGCGCACCCGCTCGCAGAGGTCGAGGGCCGCCTGTCGGCCCCCGGTCAGACGGATCGAGATCATGCCGCCGAAGCGGCGCATCTGACGCTCGGCGACCACGTGCCCGGGGTGGTCGGCCAGGCCCGGGTAGAGCACATGGGCGATCTTGGGGTGACGACTCAGCTCGTCCACGACGGCCTCGGCGTTCGTGCAGTGCTGCTCCATGCGCACCGCGAGCGTCTTGATCCCGCGCAGCGTGAGATAGGCGTCGAACGGACCCGGCACGGCCCCCGCCCCGTTCTGCAGAAAGGCGAATCCGGCGTCGAGCTCGGAGTCGGACGTCAGGAGCGCGCCACCGACCACGTCGGAGTGCCCGCCCAGGTACTTGGTCGTGGAGTGGATCACGACGTCGGCTCCCAGGGCCAGCGGCTGCTGCAGGTACGGCGAGGCGAACGTGTTGTCGACCACGAGCCGCGCGCCGGCATTCTGCGCGATGCCGGAGATCGCGGCGATGTCGCCGATCGACAGCAGCGGGTTGGTGGGCGTCTCGATCCAGATGGCCTTGGTCGCCGGGGTCACGGCCGCCGCGACGGCGTCCAGGTCGCCCACGGGCGCCGGGGTGTAGGTGACGCCCCACTGCGAGAACACCTTGTCGACGAGCCGGAACGTGCCGCCGTAGGCGTCGTCGGGAATCACCAGGTGATCGCCGGGGCGCAGGATCGTGCGCAGCGCCGCGTCCGTGGCCGCCATGCCCGACGCGAAGGCCCGACCGTGGTCCGCGCCCTCGAGCGAGGCCAGTGCGCCCTCGAGGGCCGTCCGCGTCGGATTGCCGGTACGGGCGTACTCGTAGCCGTCGCGCATGCCACCGACGCCGTCCTGGGCGAATGTCGAGCTCGCCACGATCGGCGGGTTGACCGCGCCGTGGCCGGGATCGGGCGTGTAGCCGGCGTGGATCGCCCGGGTGGCGAAGCCCTCGGCGGCGCGGCGCTCCGCAAGGTCAGGGTTTGCGGGGTCGGGGACCACGGGGCCGGACTCGGTCGTCATACGTGTACTCCCAGCAGGTCGTGGCGGGTCAGGACGCCCAGCGGCTTGCCGTCCTCGATGACCATCACCGCGTCGTTGGCCGACAGCAGCGCCTGCGCGTCGTCCAGGCTCTCGCCCGAGCCGAGCAGGGGCAGCGGCGTCTCCATGTGCTGCGAGACCGGGTCGGTCAGGGTCGCGCGTCCCTCGTACACCGCGCTCAGCAGCTCGCGCTCGCTGACGCTGCCGGCGACCTCGCCGATGACGACCGGCGGCTCCGGGCCCACGACCGGCATCTGGGAGACGCCGTACTCGTGGAGGATGCTGATCGCGTCGCGGACGGTCTCCTGCGGGTGGGTGTGCACCAGGGCCGGCATGGCGCCGGACTTGCGGCGCAGCACGTCGCCCACGGTCGGGGCGGCGGTGCGGCTGGGGTCGAGCGGCTGCCGCAGGAAGCCGTAGGAGCTCATCCACTCGTCGTTGAAGATCTTCGACAGATAGCCGCGCCCGCCGTCGGGCAGCAGCACCACGACAACCGCGTCCGGGCCCTCGCGCTCGGCCACCTGTTGCGCGGCGACGGCCGCCATGCCGCACGAGCCGCCGACGAGCAGGCCCTCCTCGCGGGCCAGGCGCCGGGTCATGTCGAAGGAGTCGGCGTCACTGACCGCGATGATCTCGTCGGGGACGTCGGGGTCGTAGGCGCTGGGCCAGAAGTCCTCGCCGACCCCCTCCACGAGGTAGGGCCGGCCGGTGCCCCCGGAGTACACCGATCCCACCGGGTCGACGCCGACGACCTTGACGCGGCCCTCGGAGACCTCCTTGAGGTACCTGCCGGCGCCGCTGATCGTGCCGCCGGTGCCGATGCCGGCGACGAAGTGGGTGACGCGCCCCTCGGTGTCGGCCCAGATCTCCGGGCCGGTCGTCTCGTAGTGCGACTGCGGGCCGGCCGGGTTGGAGTACTGGTCGGGCTTCCAGCCGCCCTCGGTCTCGCGCACGAGCCGGTCCGAGACGTTGTAGTAGCTGTCGGGGTGCTCCGGGGGAACGGCCGTGGGGCAGACCACGACCTTCGCGCCGTAGGCCATCATCGTGTTCCGCTTGTCCTCGCTGACCTTGTCGGGGCACACGAAGATGCAGCTGTAGCCCCGTTGCTGGGCCACGATCGCGAGCCCCACGCCGGTGTTGCCGGAGGTGGGCTCGATGATCGTGCCGCCGGGCTTGAGCGCCCCGGACTGCTCGGCAGCGTCGACCATGCGGACCGCGATGCGGTCCTTCGCGCTGCCGCCTGGGTTGAGGTACTCGACCTTGGCGGCCAGCAGGCCGGCCTCCGGTCCCACGACACGATTCAGCCGCACCAGCGGGGTGTTGCCGATGAGGTCGACGACGGTGTTGGCGATGCGCATGTCCCCATCATGCCCCTGACGGCGCTACACCCTCCCGGGGGCCGGTTGTCGCGGACGGGCACCGGGCGCCAGCAGCACGAAGGCCACCTGCGCCAGGGCCACGACGATCACGCTCGTGACCAGACCGACGATGCCGACCTGGAGCACCACGGCGGCCACGACGAGCGAGCTCACGGCGATCCAGACCGAGGTCACGATGCCGTGCGCGTGACGCGCCAGCGCGTCCCACACCAGGAGGTTGACGATCGAGAGCAGGGAGCCGGCCAGGACGAACATCCACAGGCGGTCGGCGATCTCGGCGTACTGGTTGCCGCCCACGGCGATGAGCGCGACCTGGGGCAGCAGCGCCGTGGCGAGCAGGCCGAGGGTGGCGACCCCGAGCACCGCGAGGTGGCGGGAGCGGGACGTCTCGTCGCGGGCCAGCAGCGGGAAGAACACGATCGTGACGAACTGCGGCAGGAAGACCGCCGCCTTGGAGAGGATCAGGCCCGCGCTGTAGAGACCCGAGTCGTGCGGGCTCAGCAGGAAGCGCGCCAGGAGCGCATCGGCGTTGCTGAGCGCGTAGTAGGCGAGCAGGGCGTGCGAGCCCAGCAGTGCCTCGCGCACGAACGGGCGACGGCTGGTGCCGCGGGCGTCAGCGGCGCGCCCGCGCACCTGCGGGAGTCCGACGAGGACCGGCGCCCAGGAGCCGATGGCCAGCCCGAGGAGGCAGGCGGTGACCGACGGGTCGATGGCCATCGCCAGTCCGCCGCACCCGAGGCGTCCGAAGCCGTTGGCCAGGTAGATCGCGGCGAGGGCCCGCCATCGCTCGGCCCCCTGGGCGACTCCGGCCATCGCGCCCATCATCGTCAGGGGAACGAGCGTGGCGCCCGTGAGCAGCGCCGGCCAGATCGACCCGAGCCCGAGGGGTTCCACGAGCGCGACCGTCACGGCGGCGGCCAGGAGACCCGTGCCGAGCGAGATCGCGATCGCGACGCGAGCGACGGTGCCGATCGTGGTGTCCCGGTCCTGCGGGGCGACGGCGATCCGACGTGCCGTGACCGCCTGGAGCGTCAGGGCGGCGACGGTGCCGATCTGGATGATGCCGAGCAGCGCCGTGACTGCGCCGAGGTCGCGCGGCACCAGGAGCCGGGCGGCCACGATGGTCATGAGGTAGGCCGCAGCGTTGGCCCCGATCATGCCGGCGGCGACGAGGGTGCTCCCCGACAGCAGACCTCCGGCACGCTTCACGCGCCCACGATAGGCGACCTCGGTCTAGGGTGAGCGCCGTGATGCAGCGCTGGCGCGACCTCGTGGTGGTGCAGTGGTCGGTGCTCTTGGCGCTGCTGGTGGCGTTGCCCTGGCGGGGTCCGGGATTCCTGCTGTCCTACGACATGGTCTGGATCCCGACGTGGACGCTGGACCGCTTCGACCTCTGGGGCACCGGCAGCGCCGTGCCGCGGGCGGTTCCCTCCGACGGCGTCGTGGCCGTGCTGTCGCAGGTCGTCGATCCCGTCGTGCTCCAGCGCGTGATGCTCATCGGTGCCCTCGCGCTCGGCGGCGTGGGTGCGGCGCGACTCGTCGACCACCTCGGCCTGGGGGCGCGACTGGTCGCGGCGACGTACGCGCTGTGGAACCCGTTCGTCGCGGAGCGACTCGTGCTCGGTCAGTGGCCGGTCATCATCGCGCTCGCCTGCCTGCCGTGGATCGTCGTCGCGGTGCGGGACCCCCGCCACGTGCGCGGTGTCGTGCTGACGCTCGCCCTGGCGGGCACGGCGCTCTCGGTCGCGACCGGTCTCATGGGTCTGGTCGTGGCCCTCGTGGCGGGATGGCGCTCCGGGGTGCTGCGGATCGTGGTCCTGGCTCTGGCGCTGAACGCACCGTGGATCGTCGCGACCGCGGTCCGTCTGGCCCCGGTCGAGAGCGATCCCGCGGGGGTCCGCGCGTTCGCCGCACAGTCCGAGGGCCCGTTGGGCCACGCCGGCACGATGGCCTCCCTGGGTGGCGTCTGGAACACCGAGGTCGTCCCGTCGTCGCGGACGACGGCCGTGGCCGCGGTGCTCGTGGTCGTGCTGCTCCTGGTGCTCGCGGCGGGAGTCGTCCACTGGGCGCGCAGCGACCGGCGGCTCCTGGCCCCGCTCGCCACGCTGGCCGTCCTCGGCCACGCGATCGCCGCCTGGGGGTGGCTGTCGCCCGGCACGTTGGAGGACCTGGTGGCGTGGCAGGGGTCCGCGGGGGTGCTGCGCGACGGCACGCGCTACCTCGCGCTCGCCGTGCCGTTCCACGTCGTCGCGCTGGCGTACGGCGCGCGCCTGCTCGGCCGCCGTGTCGCGGGAATCGTCTCGGACGGCCGGTGGGCGGTCGTCGGGACGGCGGCGGTGCTCGCGCTGCCCCTGGCCGCCCTGCCCGATCTCGCGAACGGCGTCGACGGACGCCTGACCCCCGTGGAGTACCCCGACGACTGGGCCGCCGCGGCGAGCGTCATCGCGGCGAGCGACGTCCCGGGCGATCTGCTGACCCTGCCGTTCCAGCCCTACCGGTCACCGGAATGGAACCGCGACCGCACGGTGATCGACCCGGCGGCACGCTTCTTCGACCGTGAGACGGTCGCGAGCGATGCCCTCACGGTGTCGGGCACCACGCTGGCCAGCGAGGACCCCCGGGCCCGCGACGTCGCCGCCGTGCTGGCCGATCCGGCCGCGACGCCCGCCAGGCTCGGTGCCCTGGGGATCGGCCTCGTCGTCGTGGACGTCGAGGCGCAGGGGGAGGTGCCGCTGCCGGCAGCCGTCGCGGCGGCGCGAGAGATCGGCCCGGAGGGCTCCGACCTGCGGGTCCTGGCGATCGACGGGGCCCGGTCCGTCGTGCCCACCGAGGAGGCCGAGCTCGCCGTGACGGCCGGGTGGGCCCTCGCCGCGCTCACGGTCGGCATCGCCCTGCTGGTGGCCGCGTCACGGGGCGTGGGCCGGCTGCGCCGCCTCGTGGCGGCGGGCCGCCGGACGTCCAGATCCTGACCTCATGACTGGTATCGTGACCCAGGTCATAGAGAGGGAGAAAACGTGACACTTCAGAAGCGTTCAGTCGCCATCGTCGCTTTCGCGGTCGGTCTGCTCTTCGCAGGCGCGACCGCCTACGGCGTCGGCCAGTCCGTGCAGACGAGCAGCCCGGCAGGTTCGGGTCCGAACTCGGTCGACACGGTCGAGACCGTCAACTACGGCTCGAACTGATCCAGTTCGGCCTGCACGAGGGAGCAGGCCGGACTCACCCCGTGCGGTCGTCGACCGGTACGGCATCGCCCATGGGGGCGGTCCGAGCCGGTCGGAAGCGCCGGGTGACGACCCACGGGCTGCGCGAGACGCGCAGCGCGAGGGCCACGACGGCACGTTCGGCGATCCTGGACACGGGCCCGGAGTCACCGCTGAAGGCCTGGTGCCGGTAGAAGAACATCGTGACCCGCTTGCGCGGCCCGTCGGGCGCGGTCGGATACGGCGGCAATCCCTCCCGGTCCCGGAGCCGCAGCAGGTCGTCCAGCTCGGTCAGCCAGGTGTCGTCAGCGGGGGAGTGGAAGTAGTTGTCCGCGCACCAGGCGGCGGTCGGGCGGCGGAATCGGCACGCGACGAGCTCGCTGGAGTCGTGCAGCAGTCCGCTGCCCTCGAACACGAGGTTGATCTGACGCGCCTCGACGCCGAAGTCGGTCAGGGCGAGGACCGGCACGTCGCTGGCCACGGCCTCGAGGAGCGCGGTCGAGCTGACCGTCACGAGGCCCACGGCCCGGGCGAGGTGCGCCGCCATGGGCCCGGACTCGACCCGCAGGTTGGCCGGGACGTCGATCTCCTTGAGCAGGGCCGGGTAGGGGTGCTGGTCGGCGTGCGTCTGGGGCTCGTCGGTCGTGCCCCGCACCTTGACCACGACCTCGAGACCCGGGTTCGCCCGGGCGGTCCGCACGAGCGCCTCGACCAGGGCCATCCGCTCCGGTCGTGACTCCGGCACGAGGGCCTGGGCGGCGAAGATGATCCGGTCGCGGGTCGCAGCGCCCGGCTCGACCTCCGCGGTCGGTGGTTCCAGGAACGGCAGGCGTGCCAGGGCGTAGCGGTGGGGGATCGAGAGTGCCCGGCTCGCCTCGGTGAAGGCACGGATCTCACGGTGGCTGTGCAGCACGAAGAGGTCGACCGACCGGCGAAAGCCCAGGCCGTAGGGCAGCACGGGCAGGGCGATGCCGGGCAGACCGCTGACCAGGACGGGGCGGTCGGGGCGGTTGGGCACGGCGAGCTCGATCAGGGTCTGCACCGTGAGTCCTCGCGCTGCAGCGACCAGCACGTCGGGCCGCCAGTCCCGAAGGATCGAGCGCAGGTCGTCCAGGCCGACGCGCTCGACTGCGGCAGGGTCGACGACGCTGCCGGCGACGGCCTCGGTCACCTGACGTTCCGACGGCTCGGCGGACCCCCGTGCCACCGTGAACCGCACGGCCCACGAGGGCGGCACCCGGCTCGCGAGTGCCGCCCCCCACTTGACGTAGGAGTCCGCGTCGGTCACCACCAGGACCCGGCGATCAGGGGCGTCCCCCGGAGGGCGAGGGCCCGGCGGCATCAGACGGTCGGCGCGGGGGCGGGCTCGCGCCGCAGCCGCTTCATGGGGGCCTCCTCGCCCGGCATGATGCGCTTGATGCCGTCGCCGAACGCCATCTCGAGGATCCGGATGTCACGCACCAGGCTCATGAACCCGTGCGGCTCGAGGCTCGCGGCCTGGTCCGAGCCCCACATGGTCCGGTCGAGCGTGATGTGCCGCTCGATCGCGCACGCGCCCATCGCGACGGCGGCGAGCGAGATCTGCAGGCCGGGCTCGTGGCCGGAGTAGCCGACCGGCACCCCGTAGCGCTGCTGCAGCGTGTGGATCATGCGCAGGTTGGCCTCCTGCGCGGGCAGCGGGTAGGTCGATGTGGCGTGCATCAGCACGAGGCGGTCGGTCGACAGGACCTCGACGGCACGGTCGATCTGCTCGAGCGTGCTCATGCCGGTCGACAGGATGATCGGGGTGCCGGTGGCGGCCAGCGCCTGGAGCAGCTCGAGATCGGTGACGGACGCGGACGCGACCTTGTGGACGACGACCCCGAGATCCTCGAGGAAGTCGACCGAGGGGACGTCCCACGGCGACGCGAACCACTCGACGCCCTTGCTGCTCGCGTACTCGGCGATCTCGAGATACTGGTCCCGCTCGAACTCGACCTTGTAGCGGTAGTCGAGATAGGTCATCTGACCCCAGGGGGTCTCGCGGATCGTGTCGCGCATCGCCGGCGGCGTGGAGATCTCGGGCGTGCGCTTCTGGAACTTGACCGCCTGGGCGCCCGCGAGCGCCGCGACGTCGATCAGCTTCTTGGCGACGTCGAGGTCACCGTTGTGGTTGATGCCGATCTCGCCGATGACGTACGTGGGTCGCTTCGGTCCGACGATCTCGTCGCCGAGCTGCTGCCATTCAGCCATGGTCTCGTCCCTCTCGATGGTGTGACGTGGTCCCCGCGAGCACGCGATCGGCGAGCTCGCGGACGACTCCGTCGCCGCCATGGCGTCGGAGCACGATGTGGGCCGCGTGGAGCGCGGCGGGGTGGGCGTCGGCGACCGCGACCGGGAAGCCGACGAGGCGCAGGCAGCCGATGTCGTTGACGTCGTTGCCGAGGTAGGCGATGTCGGTCAGGGCGATGCCCCGCTCGCTCGCCCAGGCGCGCAGGGCGGTCGGCTTGTCGTCGCACCCGTGGATGACCTCGACGCCGAGCTTGGCCGCGCGGGCCGCCACGACACCGTTCGTCTCGGTCGAGAGGATCAAGAGATCGATCCCGGCCTTCTTGAGCATCGCGACACCCATGCCGTCGGAGCGGTTGACCGTGACGGACTCCGTGCCGTGCTCGTCGACCGTGACGCGGTCGCTCGTGTGCACTCCGTCGAAGTCGGTCACGACGGCTCGGACCCGCAGGGGTGAGGGGCGGTGGGCCTCGCGATGAGCGAGGGCGAGCTCGGCGAGCGAGAAGTCGTCGGTCGTGTCGATCTCGATCGCGTCGGCGGGGTCGACCTCGACCATCTCGAGACGCCCGAAGAACCGGTGGCCGTGCTCCAAGAATCCGCGGGTCCGCATCGCGTAGAACGCGCCGGTCTCGACGAACTCGGGCGGACGGTCCTGGCGGCGCAGGCGCGTCGACGCGTCGTGGTTGACGCCCACCGGCCCGTCGGGGCCGGTCGTCCACAGGTGCGCGTGGCTCCCGGCGACGCTGAACGCGACGTCGGCCACGTCGTCCTGCACCAGGGCGATGGCCCGGTCGACGTCGGCCGGCTCGATGAACGGGCTCGTGGCCTGCACGAACACCGTCACCTCGGGCACCGATCCGTAGCTGCCGAGCTCGTCCAGCACGTGCCGGAGGGCCGACTCGGAGCTGGCGGAGTCGCCTGCCAGGCGGCGGGGGCGATCGATCACGAGGGCGCCGTAGCCGCGGGCGGCGTCGGCGATCTCCTCGTCCTCGGTCGAGACGATCACGGCGTTGATGGCGCGCACCTCGCGCAGCGTGCGCACGGCGCGACCGATCAGCGGCTCGCCGCCGAGCTCGCGCAGGTTCTTGCGCGGGACGCCCTTCGACCCGCCGCGAGCGGGGATCACGGCGATCACACCGCGTGCCGCCGGCACGGGTGTCACCGGTGCCGGCGCAGGGGCCACATGGGTCATGTGGCGGACGCTAGAGATCGCTGGCGTCCAGGTGGTGAACGACACGGCAACCCCCGGCCAACGGCCGCGCGACGCCTGGAAATCCCTGGTAGGACTGGCAGAATGCCGTGACCGGCGGCGCGTCGTGGTCCGGGTGCGGAACGTTAGGTGAACGATGTGCGGCACCTCGGCGACGAGGCCGGATCCGGTCCTACCGTGGGGTGGATGAGACCTCCGCGCGCGCTGCTGATCGCGGCCTTCGACTCCCAGCTCAAGTGGTGCTCACCGCTGCGATCGGAGCTCGTCGAGCGCGGTGTCGTCTGTACCGCGGTGGCACCGTCCGACCGCAAGTCGGCCCTGTCGTCGGCCCAGATCGCCGACGCCGGGTTCGAGCGGGTCGACCTGCGTCCGTGGGAGCGCATCGTCGAGGACGCGGCGGCGTGCGACATCGTCGTGGTGGCCCTCGCCGGGCCCCTGGTGCAACGCCTGTGCCACGACCTGGCGGCCCGGTTGGCGGGCACCGGTGAGGTCGGACCCGTGCTGGTCTCGGGCTGGGTCGGCATCATCATCGAGAAGATCACGGCCGGATACCTGGACCGGGCGTGCACGGACGTCGTCGCGGTCAACTCCGGAGCCGATCTCGCGCACTTCACCCAGGTCGGTGAGGCACTCGGCCTCGGCGCGGACAACCTCCTCCTGACGGGGCTGCCGTTCCTGTCGCGCCGTCCGGCCGAGCCGCGGGCCGCGAGGCCTCCGCGGACCGTCCTGTGGGCCGACCAGCCCACGGTGCCGGCCGCTCCGCGCGAGCGTCGTCACGTCTACGACTGCCTCGTCGCGTACGCGCGGGAGCATCCCGAGCGCCAGGTGCTGCTGAAGCCGCGACACCGGCCGGGCGAGGACACCTTCCACCGGATGAAGCACCATCCCGAGGACGTGCTCGACGGGGTGCCGACCCCGCCGAACTTCGCGATCGTCTACGACCCGATCACGCAGCTCCTGGACGACACCGACCTGCTGCTGACGATCTCGTCGACGGCGTGCCTGGAGGCGCTCGACCGTGGCCTGGACGTGGCGCTGGTGGCCGATCTCGGGATCCACGAGCGCTACGGCAACCAGGTGTTCCTCGACAGCGGGCTGCTGCGCACGTTCGAGCAGGTCGGCGCCGACGACCTCGGCACGATGTCGGCGAACTTTCGCCGCAGCTACTTCGAGGGGCGCGACCGCCCGCCGGCGCAGGTCGTGGTCGATCGCGTCGAGCAGCTCCTGGCCTCCGGTGAGCGTCCGTCCCGCGCGGTGTGGGGGACCTCGTACGTGCGGGGCGTCTGGGCGGCGCGCGACGCGGTGGCGGCCGGCGCGCCGCCTGGGGCACCCCGGTGGCGGCGGGTCTCGGCGGCCGGTCGGCGCCGGGTCGTGCAGGCCGCGGGCGACGCGCGACAGGTCCTCAGGCGCGCGCTGCCCCTGTAGGTCGGGTGATCGCCGTCGGCAGCAAGGTTGAGGGGTTGAGGGTGCCCTGGCGCCCATAACCCCTCGTTCTTAGTCGATTTCTGACGAAGAACGAGGGGTTACGGTTGTCCTGGGAACCACGAACCCTCATCTTCGGTCCCGCCACGGCGTGCGGTCGGAGGACGGACCGCCGAGCCATCCGCTGCTGGTCCGTGCCGCTTGTCAGAGGCGCGCCGTGCGGTCAGCCGAGGTCTGGTTCTCACGCACCCGCAGCGCGGGCGCACTCCTCGGCGAAGCGGGACTGCGAGGCCTCCCACGAGAGCGACGCTGCCTTGGTGCGCGCGCCGTCGCCGAGGAAGCGGCGCCAGGACGGATCGGCGAGGATCCCGCCGATTGCCTTGGTGAGCTGCTCCGGGGTGTCGACCAGGACTCCGGAGTCCTTGTGGTCGATCGACTCCTGCGTGCCGCCCGCCGAGGCGTACGCGACGGTCGGAGTGCCGTGCAGGCCGGCCTCGCCCACGACGAGTCCCCATCCCTCCTTGAGCGACGGCATCGCCATGATCCAGGCCTCGGCGAGCAGTCGGTGCTTGGTGGCCTCGTCGACGAAGCCGTGGAACCTGACGCGATCGGCCACGCCGCGCGCCTCGGCGTGTGCCCGGAGCTCCTGGCCCCACCAGCCGTCGCCCGCGATGTCGAGCGTGAGCTCGGGATGTTCCTCGGTGAGGTCGGCGAGCGTGTCGATCGCGTGCTCGACCTGCTTGTGCGGCACCAGACGACCCAGGACGCACAGGCGCGGGGTCGTGCTGCGCGGTCCGCCGAGGCGCGGTGCCGGGATCGTGCCGTTGTGGACGATCGCGACGCGGTCGCGGTCGACGCCGAGATCGACGAGCTCCAGGCGCGTCGCCTGCGAGACCGTGACGTACCGGGATCGCCGGTACATCCGTGGCGCGAGCCGGCTCTCGATCCACCAGCCGACGCGACCCACGAGTCCGGGGTACACGACGGGCCACTGCTCGCGGTGCACGTGGTGCAGCAGCACGAGCACGGGCTTGCGGGTGGCCCACCGGGTGAAGAACGGGAGCCCGTTCTGGACGTCGACCACGAGGTCGACGCGGCCGTAGCGTCGCAGCAGGAGTCGGGCGAAGATCTGCAGGTACACGCCGAACTTGGCGCCGCTGCGCACGAAGCGCACCCCGCCGGTGGTCTCGACCTTCGCAGCGCCCGGGAACGACGCCGCGGCGATGGTGACGCGGTGGCCGCGCTCGGCCAGTCCGCGAGCCATCTGCTCGACGTAGAACTCCGAACCGCCACCCTCGGGGTGGCTGGTGTCGCGCCAGTTGCAGAACAGCACGTGCATGGTGACTCGTTCTCCCTCAAGAACTCCCTCAGCGTCCGGGTCCCTCAACCCGACGCTCGCTCGTGACGTAGGTCACGATCTCGAGCGGAGCCTAGCACTGGGATGGATCCCGAGCGGGTTATCGTGTCGCGGTGCCAGACCCCGATGCGGACGCCTCCCGGCCGTTCCGTCACACGACGTCCCGGGCGTGGCGACTCTGGCGGGCCTTCGGTCACGAGCAGTCCGACCCGGCCCGGTTCTACGGCCTGCTCGCCGCCGACTCGGCGCGGCACGTCGAGTCGCACCTGCCGCACGGCCTCGCGGGTCAGTGGGTGCTCGACGTCGGCGGGGGACCGGGCTACTTCGCCGACGCGTTCACGGGTCGCGGTGCGCGGTACACCCCCCTGGACTCCGACGTGGGCGAGCTGTCCGGACTCGGTGAGCTGCTGCCCGGCACCGTGATCGGCAGCGGGATGCAGCTGCCGTTCGCCGACGACTCGTTCGACGTCGTGTACTCCTCCAACGTCCTCGAGCACGTGCCCGAGCCGTGGTCCATGGCCGACGAGATGGTGCGGGTCGCGAAGCCCGGAGCGTTGGTGTTCTGCTCGTACACCCTCTGGTTCGGTCCGTGGGGCGGGCACGAGACGTCGCCCTGGCACCTGCTCGGGGGTCACCGGGCGCGCCGTCGCTACGAACGCCGGCACGGGCACCCGCCGAAGAACGTCTTCGGCGAGTCGATGTTCGCGGCCACGGCCGGGCCCGGCATCCGGTGGGCCCGGTCGCACCCGGACATCGAGGTCCTCTCCCTGGCGCCGCGGTACCTGCCCCGGTGGTTGCACTGGGTCGTCGCGGTCCCGCTGCTGCGCGAGGCGGTGACATGGAACCTCGCGATCGTGCTGCGCAAGCGCTGACCGAAAGGTTCCGGCTCGTCGCGGTGTGCGCGGCGCTGACGGCCCTGGCGTTCCTGCAGGCGCCGGGGCGGGTCGTGGGCGACACCAAGGTGGACCTGGTGGTCGATCCGGGCGCCTGGCTGTCCCGGGCGGTCTCGATCTGGGACCCCGACGGCCAGCTGGGCCAGGTGCAGAACCAGGCCTACGGGTACCTGTTCCCGATGGGCCCGTTCTTCTGGGTCGGCGACGTGCTGCAGCTCGACCCGTGGGTCGTGCAGCGACTCTGGTGGGCCCTGCTGTGGTGCGTCGCCTGCTGCGGCGTCGTGCGCCTGTGCCGGGAGCTGGGGATCGGGACCCCGGGCGTCCGCCTGCTCGCCGGCGTGCTGTTCGCGCTCTCGCCCCGGTTCCTCAGCGTGATCGGACCGAGCTCGATCGAGATGTGGCCCACCGCGCTCGCCCCCTGGGTCCTGGTCCCGCTCGTGATCGGACTGAGTCGGGGCCGCGCCTGGCGGCAGGCCGGACTGAGCGCGCTGGCGGTCGGCTGCGTGGGCGGGGTCAACGCGGTGGCCACGTCGGCCGTGCTGCCGCTCGCGGTCCTGTGGCTGCTGCTCGCCCCCCGCGGCCCGCGCCGCCGCGCCCTGCTGCTCTGGTGGCCACCGCTCGTGCTCGTGGCCGTGCTCTGGTGGTTGGTGCCGCTGCTCCTGCTGGGGCAGTACAGCCCGCCGTTCCTGGACTACATCGAGAGCTCGACCGTGACCTCCAGCACCGCCACCGTGCTGGACGCCCTCCGCGGCACCACGAACTGGGTGCCGCGGGTGTCGTGGCAGGCCGTCGCGGGCCGGGAGATCCTCACGACGCCCGTCATCGTCGGCCAGGTCCTCGTCCTGGTCGCGATCGGGGCCGTCGGGCTCGTGCGCCGCGACCTGCCGCACCGACGCTTCCTCGTGACCGGACTGGCCGCAGGCCTGGTGCTCATGACGATCGGGCACACCGGCACCGTGTCGGGCTGGTTCGCGCCCGAGCTGCAGACCGCGCTCGACGGCAGCCTGGCTCCACTGCGCAACGCCCACAAGTTCGACGTCGTCGCGCGGCTTCCGCTGGTGCTCGGACTCGCGCACGCGGTGACCGTCTGGCTGGGCGCCGACCGCGAGCGCACGTTCGCCGACGTCCGGCTCTGGACGGCGCGCCTCGCCGTCGGGAGCGCCGTCCTGGCCGTGACCCTCCCGGCCTGGGCCGGCCACGTGGCGCCGCGCGGCTCCTGGGACGCCGTGCCCGACTACTGGTCGCAGACCACGACCTGGTTGGCCGACCACGACTCTCCGGCGGCGCTGGTGCTGCCCGCTTCGAGCTTCGCCGACCAGATCTGGGGGAGCACGGGCGACGAGGTCGTGCAGCCGCTGGCCACGACCCCCTGGATCACTCGGTCGGTCGTGCCGCTCACGCCGCCGGGCACGATCCGCATGCTCGACGCCGTCACCGACCAGGCGTCCTCCGGCTCCCCGACGGGCCTGGCCGCGACGCTGCGCCGGGCCGGCATCCGTCACGTCGTCGTGCGGTTCGACCTGGCCGACCGGGTCGACCCGTCCCGTGCCGAGCTGATCGACCACACCCTCACCTCGACTCCGGGGCTCGTGGAGGTCGCGAGCTTCGGCCCGGACCTCGGCAGCGACCCGAGCACCGAGATCGACGGTCAGCGCTTCTTCGTCTCCGGGGGGTGGCAGACCGAGCAGCCGGCCGTGATCGTGTTCGAGGTCCAGGACGCGCCGACCCCGTTCACGCCGGTCGACACGGCTCCGGTCGTGGTCGGCGACGCCGGCACGCTCGCGGCGCTGGACACCCTCGGGGTGCTCCCGCCGGGCTCCACGTTCCTCGCGGGCGATCGCCCGGAGTCGTCGACCGGGCCGTGGGTGCTGACCGACGGGCAGCGGCGGTCCGAGGTCGACTTCAGCGCCGTCGACCGCCAGCGCTCGGCGGCGCTCGGACCGGGGGAGCCCTACCGGTTCGACCGGGGCACGCACGACTACGCGGCCGACGACACCTCGGCGAGCGTCGTCGAGCTCGAGGGAGCCCGCGGCCTGACGGCCTCCTCGTCACGGTCGGACGCCGGCGTCGGTGGCGGCAGCCGTCCCTCGGCCGGCCCGTGGTCCGCGTTCGACGGCGACCCCCGGTCGGCGTGGCAGTCGCGGACCGACACCGGCTGGATCCGGCTCCAGCTCGACGAGCCCACCGACCTGGGCGTCGTCACGATCCGGACGGGTCAGCCGCCCGGCGCGACCGAGGAGCTCACGGTCCACACCCAGGACGGTCCGCGCACCGTGCAGGCGATCGGCGACGCCGCGGTCGAGGTCGAGGTGGGTCGCGTCGACCGCATCGAGGTCGCCGGGGCGCGGGTTCCCCTGGGCCGCTTCCAGATCGCCGAGATCTCCAGTCCCGCCCTCACCGTGAGTCGGCCGCTGGTGCTCCCACGGGCCGAGGGACCGGTGTCGACCGTCGTCCTCGGCCTCGACCACGGCGTGCGCCCGGGCTGCCTGGACGTGGAGCTGATCGCACGCTGCCGCGTCGACCAGGAGGAGCCGGGCGAGGACGCCTGGTCGATCGACCGGATCGTCGCGCTGCCGGCCGACGATGTCTTCACGCTCGACGTGCGCGCCTCGCCGGTCGGTGGGCCGGCCCTGGACGAGGTCCTGCAGCAGGGGCAGCCGATGCAGCTGCGCAGCTCGTCGACGCTGTCGAACGACCCAGCGACCACGGTCTCGCTCACGCTGGACGGCTCGGCCGCGACGGGGTGGATCGCCGACCCGGAGGACCTCGACCCCACCGTGACGCTCAGCTGGTCCAGTCCGCAGGTGCTCACCGAGCTCACGCTCAGGACCGACGAGTCCCTGCCCGCCTCGTCGGTCGCGCGGATCGGGGTCGTCAGCGACACCGGCGAGCGGGCCACGGCCCGCGGGAGAAACGGCGTGTTCGAGCTGAGCGAGCCGGTCAGCGGCGAGAGCTTCCGGGTCGTCCTGGTCTCGGCCGAGGACGTTCGCGACAACCCGCGCGACGGGACGCTGCCGGTGCTGCCGGTCGGGGTCAGCGAGCTCTCGGTCGAGGGAGCCCCGGCCTCCGAGGTGGTCGTGGACCGACGCACCCTGGCCCTGCCGTGCGGCACGGGACCGACGGTGACGATCGACGGCGCGGCGACGACCACCTCGGTGTTCACCACGCCGCAGGACCTCGTCACGGGGTCGACGTCCGAGCTCGTGGCCTGCGAGGCTCCCGATATCGAACTGGCGGCGGGGGAGCACCGGATCACGTCACGGGCGTCGGGCCTCTTCGACGCGGGCATCGTGGTCCTGCACGCGGACTCGGTGCCGCTCGCGGCGCCGGGCACCTCCGACCTCGTGGTCGTGCCGACCGGGCACAACACCAACGACGCCTGGCAGGGGACGGTCGACGGCCGGGCCGTGCCCGCGGTCCGCGTCGACGGTTGGCAGCAGGGCTACGTGGTCCCGGCCCGCGACGCGTCGGCGCTCCAGGAGCGCTTCGCGCCGGCCGCCGCGTATCGCGCGGTCCTGCTCGGTGGCGGGGTGCTGGCCGTGCTGCTCGCCGCGGTGGTCCTGGCGAGCCGTCGTCGTGAGCGTGACGCTGCGCCGGTGACCGATCACGGCCGAGCCTCACGATGGGCCTCGTCGCCGGTCATGATGGGTGGCGCGGTGCTGACGGCGGGCCTGCTGGGCGGCACGCCGGGCGCCCTCGCGGCGGTCGGCGCCCTCGCGCTGCTTCACGTGCTGCACCCACGGTCCGCCGGAGCAGCGCGGGTCCTCGCACCGGCGGCCGTCGTGGCCCTCACGGGCACGGCCGCGGTGGCCACGCTGCTCGGCGACGGCGCACCCCCCGCCCTGGCTCAGTGGTGCGCGCTGGGGGTGGTGGTCGTGGTGTTGGCGTCGGCCTCGGTGCCTGCCGCAATGCCCGACGCGGGGGAGCGGCGCCGGACCAGGCGCATCCCCGGCCGCTCGACCAGGTAGTGCAGCAGCTCGGCCACGAGCAGGCTCACGCCGAGGACCAGTCCGAGCAGGAGCGGCCAGCTCGCCGCGAACAGCGTGAACCCGCCGACCGCCATGACCGCCTCGAGCACGAGCAGGTGGCAGCAGAACAGCGCGAAGGACGTGTGTCCGAGATGGCGGCTGATCGGGTGGGCGAGCACCGAGCCCGCCCGCGGCGCCAGCACCGACGGCGCCACCAGGAGCAGGGCGATGACCAGGTACGCGAGGTGGCGGGTCACGGCTTCGCCGGCGCTCGGCGCCACGAGCAACGGGGACCCCGCGACGGGCGTCGCCGCGAACACGAAGACGGCTCCGGCGGTCAGGTAGCAGGTCAGGCGGTCGCGGACGAGGGTCGTCGTGACCCGCGACAACCGCGTGGTGCCGCCGTCGGCCACGATGCTCGCGAGCAGCATGCCGCCCACGAACCAGGCCAGGCTCGCCGGGAGCTGCCGCGCCGGCCAGTCGAGGGCCAGCTCCGGCAGCCGCGCCACCGTGGTCCAGGCGACCCCGAGCAGGCCGAGCGCCAGCAGCGTCAACCGCACGGACCGGACCCGGTTCCGGCTGTGCCGGGCGATCCAGGCCAGACCTGCGCCCAGCAGCGGCAGCACGAGGTAGAACGCGGCCTCGACCGAGAGGCTCCACATCTGGCTGAGCCCCGTCGGCAGGAACGGGGCTCGGAAGTGCTCGACGAGGGTCAGGTTGCCGATCCAGACCCCGAGCCCGGACCCGCGGTTCGCCGGTACCGCGACCAGGGCGACCACGACGACGACCCAGTACACCGGCAGGATCCGTGCCAGACGCTTCACGGCGTACCGGCGGGTGCTCTCGACCGGGCGTCCGTTCTGGGCGCGCTCGAGGTGCGGCAGGCCGAGCAGGAATCCCGACAGCACGAAGAAGATCGCCACGCCGACCTCGAGACGCTGGGTGGCAGCGCCCCACGTGCCGTGCGTGTAGACGCCGGCCGCGAACGCCGTGTGGGTCGCGACGACCGCGATCGACGCGACGGCCCGGAGCCCGTCGAGCTCGGCGAAGTACCGCGGGGACGTCGTCACCCCCCGATCGTGACATCTGGCAGGTCCACCGGGGCCCGCGGCTAGGCTCACCGCATGGACGACGCCGACCGGATGCTGCAGTTCATCGACGCCTCGCCCTCGCCGTTCCACGCCACGGCCACCGCGGCGGCGTGGCTCGTCGAGGCCGGTTGGGTCGAGGTGGCCGAGCGGGACCCGTGGCCCACCGAGCCGGGTCGCTACCTCGTGCGGCGAGGTGGCTCGCTCGCCGCGTGGTCCACGACCGCCTCGACGTCGCCCTCCGACCCGTTCCGGATCGTGGGGGCCCACACCGACAGCCCCAACCTCCGGCTCAAGCAGCACCACGACCGGCGGTTCGCGAATCTCGCGGTCGTGGCCCTCGAGCCGTACGGCGGTCCGCTGCTGACGACCTGGCTGGACCGCGACCTCGGCGTCGCCGGCCGGATCGGTCTGCGCGACGGCACCGAGCGTCTGGTGCACGTGGCCGACCCGGTCCTGCGCGTGCCGAACCTGGCCATCCACCTCGACCGCGACGCCTCGTCCGCGCCCGATCGCCAGCGTCACCTCGACGCGGTCTGGGGCACGGGCGACGAACCGTTCCTGACCTGGCTCGGCCGTCGCGAGGGCTTCGATCCCGACGACGTGCTGGGCTTCGAGCTCATGACCGCCGACACCCTGGCCTCGACGCGGGTCGGGGCGTCGGCGGAGCTCGTGGCCGCCCCGCGGCTCGACAACCAGGCGACCTGCTTCGCCGCCGTGCGCGCGCTGATCGATGCCGCCGACGTCGAGGGCCTGCGGTCCGTCGTCGTGCTGTTCGACCACGAGGAGGTGGGCAGCACCTCCGAGCGCGGCGCCCAGTCGGACCTGCTCGCCACGGTCCTCGAGCGCACAGTCCTGGCGGCCGGCGGCACGCGCGACGACGTGCACCGCGCCGTGGCCGGGTCGATCTGCGCCTCGGGCGACATGGCCCACGCGACCCATCCCAACCATGCCGACCGGCACGAGCCGCTGCACCGCATCGTGGCCGGCGGAGGGCCCGTGCTCAAGGTCAACCAGAACCTGCGCTATGCCACCGACACGCGCGGAACCGTCGCGTTCGCCCTGGCGTGCGAGCAGGCGGGCGTGCCGCTGCAGCGCTACGTGCACCGCGCCGACCTGCCCTGCGGATCGACGATCGGGCCGATGAGCGCGGCGCGCACCGGCATCACGACGGTCGACGTCGGCGCCCCGCAGCTCGCGATGCACTCGGCCCGCGAGCAGATGGCTGCGGCCGACGTCACGCCCTACGTGCGGTCGCTCGGCGCCTTCCTGGCTCCGGCGCCCTAGGGACGGCCCGCCCCGCATTCACGGGAAGAAGTGCCGTCGCGTACCCTTGAGGGGCGTTGATGGCCTGCGTCCGTCTCGGACCTGAGCAGACTGGCGCTCGTGTATCTCCGGGGACCACGTCCCCACGATCCAGGGCCTTCGGCGTGTCCACCAATTCCATCCATCCATCGGAGCCCACCGGCTATGACTTCTGGCATCGCAACACCTGCTGTCGCACCGCAGGTTGCGGTCAATGACATCGGCAACGAGGAAGACTTCCTCGCGGCGATCGACAAGACCATCAAGTACTTCAACGACGGCGACATCGTCGAAGGCACCATCGTCAAGGTCGACCGTGACGAGGTCCTCCTCGACATCGGTTACAAGACCGAAGGTGTCATCCCCTCCCGCGAGCTGAGCATCAAGCACGACGTCGACCCCCACGAGGTCGTCGCCGTCGGTGACGCGGTCGAGGCCCTCGTCCTCCAGAAGGAGGACAAGGAAGGCCGTCTGATCCTGTCCAAGAAGCGCGCCCAGTACGAGCGCGCCTGGGGCGACATCGAGAAGATCAAGGACGAGGACGGCGTCGTCGAGGGCACCGTCATCGAGGTCGTCAAGGGCGGCCTCATCATGGACATCGGTCTGCGCGGCTTCCTGCCCGCCTCGCTCGTCGAGATGCGCCGTGTCCGCGACCTGGATCCCTACATCGGCCAGAAGCTCGAGGCCAAGATCATCGAGCTCGACAAGAACCGCAACAACGTGGTCCTGTCGCGCCGTGCCTGGCTCGAGCAGACGCAGTCGGCCGTCCGCCAGAACTTCCTGACCGAGCTCAAGAAGGGCCAGGTCCGCAAGGGCGTCATCAGCTCGATCGTCAACTTCGGCGCCTTCGTCGATCTCGGCGGCGTCGACGGTCTGGTGCACGTCTCGGAGCTGTCCTGGAAGCACATCGACCACCCGAACGAGGTCGTCCAGGTCGGCGACGAGGTCACCGTCGAGGTGCTCGACGTCGACATGGACCGCGAGCGCGTCTCGCTGTCGCTCAAGGCGACGCAGGAGGATCCCTGGCAGCACTTCGCCCGGGTCCACCAGATCGGTCAGATCGTGCCGGGCAAGGTCACCAAGCTCGTTCCCTTCGGTGCGTTCGTGCGCGTCGAGGAGGGCATCGAGGGCCTGGTGCACATCTCCGAGCTCGCCGAGCGTCACGTCGAGATCCCCGAGCAGGTCGTGCAAATCAACGACCAGGTCATGGTCAAGATCATCGACATCGACCTGGAGCGTCGCCGCATCTCGCTGTCGCTCAAGCAGGCCAACGAGACCGAGGCCGCCGTCGCCGACGACTTCGATCCGACCCTGTACGGCATGACCTCCTCGTACGACGAGGAGGGCAACTACATCTACCCCGACGGCTTCGATCCGGAGACCGGCGAGTGGCAGGAGGGCTTCGAAGAGGCCCGCGCCACGTGGGAGAAGCAGTACGCCGAGGCGCACGAGCGCTGGGAGGCCCACAAGAAGCAGATCGCCGACTCCGAGAAGGCTGCGATCGAGGCCAGCGAGGCCAGCAACTACTCCTCGGAGGTCCCCGAGGCCGCCGACGGCGGCCCCGGTGCGGGTTCGCTGGCGTCCGACGAGGCCCTGCAGGCGCTGCGCGAGAAGCTCACCGGCGGCGAGTGATCGCTGGCTGAGCCTGTCTCAGCCGTTCGCCGACATCGAGCTCGTTCCGAGCCCGGTCACCGTTCGCGGTGGCCGGGCTCGAACGCGTCTGCGGGGTGGCTGCGTGGGGGAGTGCGCTGGCCGAGACCGTCGCGGTGGACGAGCCGCGCGATCTCGCCGGCGGCGAGGAGGGTCAGCAGGAACGTGGCGGCGACGAAGAGGATCATGGCAGTAATTCTTTGAACAACTCATTACTGCCACCAGTGGCAGTAATGACAGTGCTCATCGAATAACCGCCAACTCTGTGGCAGGATGGGCCGATGGAGATCGAGCCCTACGGCGACCCGTCACGAGTTCCGGCCCCCTCAGGTCCGCTGCGCAAGGTCGTCGCGGTCGTGCAGGACGGTGTCGAGCCCTTCGGGCTGGGGTCGATCTGCGAGGTCTGGGCCGAGCCGTACCACCCCGACGACGACAACCCCGTGTTCGACTTCGTGGTCTGCGCCGAGTCCCCGGGCGTCGTGAAGGGCCGCGCCGGCTTCGACGTCGTCGTGCACCACGGGCTCGAGGAGCTGGAGGACGCCGACCTGATCTGCATCGCCCCGAAGTACGACTACCTGAACCACTCGCCAGCCGTCCTGCAGGCGATCGCTCGGGCGCACGCCCGCGGGGCCTGGATCTTCGCGCACTGCTCCAGCAGCTTCCTGCTGGGAGCGGCCGGCCTGCTGGACGGTCGTCGGTGCACGACGCACTGGCGGTTCGGCGAGCGTCTGGCGGCGGCCTACCCGGGCGCGATCGTCGACCCGGACGTGCTCTACGTCGAGGACGACCGCATCGTGACCGGTGCCGGGTCGGCGGCCGGCATCGACGCGGCGCTGCACCTGCTGCGACGTCACTACGGTGCACGCGTCGCCGCCACCACCGCCCGGCGCATCGTCGTGCCGCCGCACCGTGACGGTGGACAGGCCCAGTTCGTCCGGACGCCCGTGCGGGCCGAGGAGGCCGAGACCCTCGCACCGCTCCTGGCGTGGGTCGCGGCCCACCTCGACGAGACCCTCACGGTCGACCGGCTGGCGCGCCAGGCCCACATGTCGGCGCGCACCTTCGCCCGCCGCTTCCGCGACGAGACCGGCACGACGCCGCTGCAGTGGATCACGGGTCAGCGCATCGCCCTGGCCGAGGAGCTCCTGGAGAACTCGACCCTCTCGGTCGAGCAGATCGCCTCGCGGGTCGGATTCGGCAACGCCGCCACGTTGCGTCACCACTTCACGCAGTCCCGGGGCGTGGCCCCGCTGGCCTACCGCAAGCAGTTCAGCTGCCTCGAACCCGCCTGACTGTCGGTGATCGGCCGTCGCCGATCACGCCAGCTCGGTTCGCCTGACCTTGCCGGTCGCGGTCCGCGGGAGGTCCTCGAGGTGCTCGTACTCCTTGGGGCGCTTGGGGGGTGCCAGCTGCTCGGCGGCGACGGCCCGGAGCTCCTCCTCCGTGGCGTCGCCGACCCACGCCGCACACACGCGCTGGCCCCAGCGGTCGTCCTGGCGACCGAAGACCGCCACGTCACGGACCCCGGGCACGGCTCCGAGGACGTCCTCGACCTCGGCAGGGTACACGTTGACGCCTCCAGTGATGACCAGGTCGGTGCGGCGGGCGTCGAGGAAGACGTGTCCGTCCTCGACGCGTCCCAGGTCGCCGACGGTGAACGACGGCCCGTCGGGCGAGTCGGTCCAGGCCGACGCCGTCTTGTCGGGATCGCGCCAGTACTCGAAGCGCGCCCAGGGCGGGACGGCGCACCAGATCTGGTCGTCACCGTCGGTCCAGACCACCCGGCCGGGGCGAGCCCGTCCGAGCGTGCCGGGTCGCTCCCGCCACTCCGTGGCGGGGCAGGCCGTGAACTGTCCCTCGGTCGACCCGTAGAACTCCCAGACGACATCGGCGCCGAGCTCGTCGTGGGCGCGCAGCCGTACCGGCGTCGGGCAGGGCGCGCCGGCATGGGCCACGAGGCGGAAGGAGTCGGTCGGCAGACGCTCTCCGAGCTCGTCAGCGTGGGCGAAGAGGCGCTGCAGGTGGGCCGGCACGCAGAACATCGTGGTGGGCCGCAGATCGCCGAACGCCCGCGCGACGGCGGCCGGCTCGAACGGCACGACCGCGACGGACCCGCCCGCCAGCAGGGTCCCGATCGCGAACCGCAGGGGCGCGGAGTGGTACAGCGGGGAGACCGCGAGGTTGAGGTCGTCCGGCCGAAAGCCCCAGAGCGCCCGCTCCTCGAGGGCGGCGGCCTCGGCGTGCTCGGGGGAGAGCCAGCCCGACCAGACTCCCTTCGGTCGCCCGGTGGTGCCGGAGGTGAAGTGCATGGGACGACAGCGCGGATACGGGTCGAGGTCGAGCTCGGGGCCGTGGTCCAGCGCGTCGAGCACGGCGGGCTCGTCCACGACCAGCGTCGGCTCCACCTGGTCGAGGACGACGGCGCGCTCGCGCGGGGTCAGCCGCGGGTCGAGGGGCACGGGCACGACCCCGCTTCGGGAGGCGGCCAGGACGAGGTCGACCGTCGCCGTCGTGCCGGCGGTCAGCAGGGCGACGCGATCGCCGTGACGCAGACCCGACTCGCGCAGGGATCCGGCCATCCGACGCTGCCGAGCCAGGCTGTCGGCGGCGCTGTGGATCTGCGGTTGAGCCGGCATGGGTCTCCTGAAAAGCTCTCGACATGTGAGGTGCCTCACATCGCCTCGCCTGAAAGGGGCGTTCGATGACCAGGCGCATGTCAGTATGGTTCAGTCGAGGGGCGGCTGCGTCGTCAGTCCGCGCCTCGTGCCGTGTCCAACGTCTGAAGGTGGTTTTACTGTGGGTTCTCCCGGCAAGCGACGGGCGGACGTACGAGCGACCCCGATCAGGCGGGGCCCGACCTTCTGGCAGCTGCAGCTGCGACGCGTCGTGCTGCCCACGGTCGGTGTCGGTGCCCTGGCGGTCGCCACTGCGGCCGTCGCTGCCCATCCGAGCGCGGACCTGCCCGTCTCGCCCGACCGCGTCGCGTCCGTGCAGGCCAGCGAGGTCAGCCGCAGCGGCGAGCGCCCGGTCCTCGCGACGCAGGCCGAGACCGCGCAGCAGGCCACGGGTGCCCTGTGGGTCACCACCGATGCGGAGATCCGTTCCGATGCCGCCCCCACCGCGCCCGTCCTCGGTCAGGCGACCGAGGGCAGCCAGGTCCTCGTGACCGGTGTCGTCGAGGGCGAGTGGACCCAGGTCCTGCTCAACGACGTGCCGCGCTGGGTCGCCTCCACGACGCTGTCGACCGAGGAACCCCTCGGCACGGCGCCGTGCTCGCGCGGTTCAGGCGTCGAGAAGGGCCTCCAGCCCGACACGATCAAGGTCTACCGCGCGGTGTGCGCCAAGTTCCCCCAGATCTCCAGCTACGGCGGCCGCGCCGCGCGCGCCAACACCTCGGGCCACCCCACCGGCCGCGCGCTCGACATCATGACGTCCGACAAGGCCCTCGGCGACGAGATCGCCCAGTTCGTGATCGACAACCGCGAGAAGCTGGGCATGACCCAAGTCATCTGGCGTCAGCGCATCTGGGAGCCCGGTTCGGGCTGGCGGGGCATGAGCGATCGCGGCGGCGCCACGGCGAACCACTTCGACCACGTGCACGTCACGACGTCCGGCGACGCCGCGATCAGCTGAGGCGCCACCCCATGGGCCCCGCACGTCACGGTGGAGTCGTCCGCGTCGGCCTGACCGGCGGTATCGGCTCGGGCAAGAGCACCGTCAGCGCGCTGCTGCGCGACCACGGTGCCGTCATCGTCGACTACGACCAGATCGCGCGTGAGGTCGTCGAGCCCGGGACCCCGGGCCTGGCCGCGATCGTCGAGCGCTTCGGCCCCGAGGTCCTGGGGGCTGACGGCTCGCTCGACCGGCCGGCCCTCGGTGCGATCGTCTTCGCCGACGAGTCGGCGCGACGCGATCTCGAGGCCATCACGCATCCCGCGGTCAGGGCACGCGCGGCCGAGCTGGAGGGGCGCGCCGGGCCCGGCGACGTCGTGGTGCACGACATCCCGCTCCTGGCGGAGTCAGGTGAACGCGGGCCCTACGACGTCGTCGTGGTCGTCGACGTCCCCCGCGAGGTGCAGGTCGACCGGCTCGTGCGCGACCGCGGCATGTCGCTCGACGAGGCGCAGGCCCGCATCGGCGCGCAGGCGTCCCGGGACGACCGAGCCGCTGTCGCCGACGTCATCGTCGACAACAGCGGCTCCCTCGAGGAGCTGACCGCCAGGGTGCGTGACCTGTGGCGGGAGCTCTCGGCCGGTTAGGCCGCCAGGTCGGGGTCGGCGATGCGACGCAGGGTCGCCAGCGCCTCGCGCTCGAGCTGACGCACCCGCTCGGCACTGATGCCGTGCCGCTTGCCGATGTCGGCGAGCTTCTGCTGACGACCGTCGAGCAGGCCGAAGCGGGAACGGACGATGTCGGCCTCACGGTCGCCGAGGTGGTCGATCAGACCGCCGAGCAGCTGTCGGGTGGCATCGGACATGACGCTCTCGTCCGGCCCCGGCGCCTGCTCGCGGGCGATCAGGTCACCCAGCGAGGTGTCGCCGTCGTCGTCGACCGGCGTGTCGAGGCTGACGTGGTCGCGGCCCCAGGCCATCAGGTCGATGACGCGGTCGACGTCCATGTCGAGCACGATCGCGATCTCGGCCGGATCCGGGTCGTAGCCGAGCTCGCGCTCCAGGTTGCGACGTGCCGCCGTGACCTGGTTGAGCTCCTCGACGACGTGCACGGGGAGCCGGACGACGCGGGCCTGCTGCGCGATGCCGCGCGTGATGGCCTGACGCACCCACCACGTGGCGTACGTCGAGAACTTGAAGCCCTTGCTGTAGTCGAACTTCTCGACCGCGCGGATCAGGCCCGTGTTGCCCTCCTGCACCAGGTCGAGCATCGGCATCGCCGAGCGACCGTACTTGCGGGCGATCGACACGACCAGGCGCAGGTTGGCCTGGATGAACTCCTGCATCGCGTGCTCGCCCTCGGCGGCGATCCACTCGAGCTCCTCCAGGCTGGCGCGCTTGGGCGCTCCGCCCTTGGCGCGGCCGACGCGGCCGTTGTCGATCAGGTGCTGGGCGAACAGACCCGCCTCGATCGTGCGGCTCAGCTCGACCTCACGCTGCGCGTCGAGGAGAGGGGTCCGTGCGATCTCGGCCAGGTACATGCCGACGCTGTCCTTGTTCTCGGACTCGCGGACTCGGGTGTCCGTCTTCATGCTCATGTGCGCCTCCCAATGGTGGGTCTGTACGGGGTCAACGCACGGGGTGTCCGGAGGATTCCACTCTCAGTCTGTTCTTAGGCCGGAATTTCCGGCGTGTCGCGGCTCACGGAGGTCGTGGTTCACGCCGGTCGCGGGGCCGCGGTGTCGATGATCCACGCGAGCTCGAACGCCCGCTCGCGCCAGGAGTCGTAGCGACCGCTCACGCCGCCGTGGCCGGCGTGCATCTCGGTCTTGAGCAGGATCGGTGCGTCACCCGTCGTGGTGGCGCGCAGACGGGCGACCCACTTGGCCGGCTCGACCACGCTGACGCGCGTGTCGTGCAGGCTCGTGACCGCCAGGATCGCGGGATACGGGCGGGCGGCCACGTTCTCGTAGGGCGTATATGACTTCATGTACGCGTAGACGTCCAGGTCGTGCAAAGGATCGCCCCACTCGTCCCACTCGATGACGGTGAGCGGCATCGACGGGTCCAGGATCGTCGTCAGGGCGTCGACGAACGGCACGGCGGCCAGCACGCCGCGGAAGGCGTCCGGCGCCAAGTTCGTGACCGCGCCCATCAGCAGGCCGCCGGCGCTGCCGCCCTCGGCGACCAGGCGGTCGTGGCTGGTCCACCCCTCGGCCACGAGGTGCTGGGCCGCGGCGACGAAGTCGGTGAACGAGTTCTTCTTGTGCAGGAGCTTGCCGTCGTCGTACCAGGAGCGCCCCATCTCACCGCCACCGCGGACGTGCGCCACCGCGAACACGAATCCGCGGTCCAGCAGCGACAGCCGCGCGACCGACAGGCCCGGGTCGATGCTGATCTCGTAGGCGCCGTAGCCGTAGAGCAGCGCGGGCGCGGTGCCGTCGCGCGGCGTGTCGGCCCGGGCGACGATCGAGACCGGGATCAGGGTGCCGTCGTCGCCCGTGGCCCAGGACCGGTGCTGGACGTAGTCGGCCGGGTCGTACCCGCCGAGAACCTCGGCCTGCTTGCGCAGGACCGTCTCGAAGGTGTCGGGATCGAGGTCGAGCACGGCCGCCGGGGTGACGAACGAGCCCACGCCGATCCGCACCAGCGGCTGGTCCCACTCGGCGTTCGCCCCGAGGCCGGCGGAGAAGAGCTCCTCGTCGAACGGCACCTCCCGCAGGGGACCGAACCCGCCGGGCTGCGCGGGGTCGATCGACGCCACGCCGATCCGGGTCAGCGCGGCGCGGCGGTAGGACACGAACAGGTGCCGCGCGAACACGTCGACGTCCTCCAGGCGCAGGTCGGGCTGCGCCGCCACAACGACCCGGCCGACGCGGGCGGAGGCCAGGGGGGTCGTGAGGACCGGCTCGAGGTCGGTCGCGACGAGCTCGAAGTCCGGAGCGCCGTCGTTGTGCAGGACCAGCAGCACGTCGGTCCCGCCCACGACGGCGTGCTCGATCGAGTACTCGACGCCTGTGCTGCGCTCGAGGACGACACGGAACTCGCCCTCGGGGTCGTCGGCCGGGAGCAGCCGGGACTCGCTCGTGATCTTGGACGACGCGCCGATCACGAGGTACTTCTCCGACTGGGTGCGCCCGACGCCGGTGAAGAAGCGCTCGTCGGCCTCCTCGTGCACGAGCACGTCCTCGCTGACCGGTGTGCCGAGGCGGTGTCGCCAGACCCGGTGGGGCCGCCACGCGTCGTCGACGGTCGTGTAGAAGACGTGGGTGCCACCGGCCGACCACGTCGCGCCGCCGCTCGTGCCGGGGATCTCGTCGGCCAGGTCCTCGCCCCTGCGCAGATCCTTGAACCGGATCGTGTAGCGCTCGTCGCCGGTGGTGTCGGTCGAGTAGGCCAGCAGCGTGTCGTCGTCGGTCAGGCTGAAGGCGCCGAGCGAGAAGAACTCGTGCCCCTCGGCCAGCGCGTTGGAGTCGAGCAGCACCTGCTCGCCGGGAGCCTCGACACCGGCCTCGATCTCCGGCGGGTCCCAGTTGTCGGGGGTGGCGGGACAGCGACTGCGGATCGCGTACGACAGGCCCTCGACGGTGCGGCTGAAGTACCACCAGTCACCGTGGCGCACCGGGACCGAGAGGTCGGTCTCGCGCGTACGTGCCTTGATCTCGCCGAAGACCGTCTCCCGCAGGTCCGCGAGGTGGGCGGTGCGCGCCTCGGTGTGGGCGTTCTCGGCCTCGAGCAGCGCGCGGACGTCCGGATCCTCGACGTCCCGCAACCACTCGTAGTCGTCGACGAACTCGTCGCCGTGAAAGCGCCGGACGGTCGGTCGGACGTCGGCGAGGGGGGCGTCGTGGGATCCGGTCATGGCTCGACGCTACTGACGAACGGGCGGACCGACAGGGCGGGGTCGTCGACCGGAAAGGTCTTGACCGGCCCCGACGGGGACTCGCGCGTCTCGAACCGCACCGTGACGCGGCCCAGTCCGGACCCCCAGACCCAGCCGTCGCCGTGCTCGGCGTGCGTGACGTCCTCCCCGGGGGTCCACCCACGGCGCCGTCGACGCTCGTCGCGCGAGGGCAGAGGACCCAGGTCCTCCTCGGTCTCGGGCGGCGTGAACAGGTCGTCCTGGACCCAGTCGGCCAGACCGCTGACGCCCACCCCGAGCAGCCGGAGACCGCCGCCGAGATCCTCGGCGTCGAGCAGGCGGCGAGCCGTCTCGGCGAGGACGCGTCCGCTGTCGGTCGGCCCGCTGAGCGTCGTGGACCGGGTGTGCGTCTCGAAGTCGTGGTAGCGCACCTTCAGCGTCACGGTGCGGCCGGAGAGGCTGTTCGCGCGCAGGCGCTGGCCGACACGCCTCGCCATCTGCTCGGCGATCTCGCTCAGGAGCGTGCGGTCGACCAGATTGGTCTCGAACGTGTCCTCGACGCTGACCGACTTGGTCTCGCGGGTCGCCTCGACGGGACGGTCGTCGTCGGCGCGGGAGAGGCGGTAGAGCGACTCGGCCGAGGACGCCCCCACGTGAGCCCCGAGATCGTCGACCGAGAAGCGTCGCAGGTCCTCGACCGTCGCGACACCCAGGCGTCGCAGACGTTCGGCGGTCGCCGGCCCGACCCCGGGGATCGCGGTGACCTGCATGGGGCCGAGCACGTCGGCCTCCGTGCCGGGCTGCACGACGAACGCGCCGTCCGGCTTGTTGATCTCGCTGGCGATCTTGGCCATGAGCTTGCTGGAGGCGACGCCGACCGACGCGGTCAACCCGTGCGTCAGCCGGACGACGTCGGCTCGGAGCGTCGCGACCAGCTCGTCGACGTGACGGGGGTCGAAGGTCTCGCCCGCCGCGAGGTCCACGAACGCCTCGTCGAGCGAGAGCGGCTGCACGACGGGGGAGAGCTCGCGCAGTCGGGCCATGACGATGCCGCTGGCCTCGCGATAGGCCTCGAAGCGCCCACCGAGGAAGGCCGCGTGCGGGCACCGGGCCCGAGCCTCGGCCGCGCTCATGGCCGATCTGACCCCGAACTTCCGCGCCTCGTAGGACGCGGTCGACACGACGCCACGGGCCCCGACCCCACCCACGACGACCGGCTTCCCGCGCAACGACGGCTTGTCGCGCTGCTCGACGGAGGCGAAGAAGGCGTCCAGGTCCAGGTGCAGGATCGACGCCGTGGACCGCATGGACCCATTGTCGCCGTCCACAGGCGCGCGGCATCCACAGGCGTCGTCGAGCACCTGTCGCCGATCGCGTCAGCGACCGAGCGTGGAGTCATGAGCAGACGACCTTCCACTCGACCGACCGCCCGCCCCGATGGGGAGCCCGACTCCGTCTTCACCGCCCACGACGTCGCCGACGTGCTTGCGACCGTCCCGACGATGTTCGGCTTCCGGCCCGCCGAGTCCTTCGTCGCGATCGCGACCTACGGGCCTCGCCGCCGCTTCGGCTTCTCCCTGCGGCTCGACCTGCCCGATCTCGACCAGGCCGATGCCGCCGCGGACGTGGCGGTGCAGCACCTGCGGCGCCAGGGCGCGGACGGCGCGATCCTGCTCGGGATCTCGGAGGACCACGAGCGTGCGGAGGCGGTCGTGCGGGCCGGGCTCGCGCGGCTGGAGCCCGACATCACGCCGGTCGTGGTCGCCTGGGCCGACGGCCAGCGCTACTGGGAGCCGCTGCCGCGCTTCCCGCGGCGCGGTGTCAGGTACGAGGCCCCGGCGCACCACGAGGCCGTCGTCCGGGCCGTCGCGGCCGGCCAGGAGGTGCTGGCCGACCGCGAGCAGCTCGTGGCGCGGTTCGCCGGGTGCACCGGAGCGGTCCTCGACACCATGGCGGACGCGACGGAGGCCGAGCTCGACCGGATCCTTCGGCTGTTCGGCGAGAACCCGACCGACTCCACGCTCGTCGGCGCCGCGATGAGCGAGCTCGATCCGATCCTCGACCGCGCCCTCCACGAGCAGGAGCGGCTGCACGACCGGGAGGTGGCGGTGATCTCCCTGTGGTGCGCGTCGGTCATGGTCCGCGACGAGCTGATGTCGCGGATCAACCGCGACACCGCGCGCGACTGGCTTCGGGTGCTGACCGACGTCTCCGGGCGCGTGGTCGCTCCGTTCGTGCCCTCAGTCCTGTGCCTCGCGGGGTTCGCGGCGTACCTGACCGGCGACGGCGCCCAGGCGGTCATCGCCCTGGAGCGGTCACTGAAGGCCGATCCGCAGCACCGCCTGAGCCTGCTGCTGATGCAGCTGATCCAGGGCGGGGTCTCGCCGGAGCAGTACGAGGCGATGGGCGAGATGACGATCGTCGAGGCCCAGAAGGATCGGGCCGAGCGCGAGCGCACGTTGCGTCTCCTGCGGGAGCGCTCGGCCTGACCCCGCCCTACGCTGTCGGCATGGGTCAGGACGTCGACCACCAGGAGTTCACCGGCGAGGACCGCCGGCGCTACCGCGCCAAGGTCCGCCGCTGCCTCGACGTGCTCGCGCGCATGCTCACTGATCGCGACTTCTCGGTCGGTGAGCCACTGGTGGGCATCGAGATCGAGTTCAACCTGGCCGATGCCACCGGCGACGCCGCGATGACGAGCGCCGAGGCCCTCGCGGCGATCGCCGACGACGACTTCCAGACCGAGCTGGGTCGCTACAACATCGAGATCAACGTGGCGCCGACGCCCATCGCCGGCGATGGCCTCGTCGAGCTCGAGACGACGCTCCGCACCGACCTCAACGAGGCCGAGCGCAAGGCGTCGGCGACGGGGTCTGGCCTGGTCATGGTCGGGATCCTGCCGACCGTGGGCGAGGCGCACTTCTCCCGCGAGGCCATCGCTCCCGATCCGCGGTACAGCCTGCTGAGCGATCAGATCCTGGCGGCGCGGGGCGAGGACATCGAGATCCTGATCGACGGCGTCGACCGGCTCGAGCTGCGCACCGACACGATCATGCCCGAGGCGGCCTGCACGAGCACCCAGCTCCATCTCCAGGTCGAGCCGGACCGCTTCGCCGCCGTGTGGAACGCGGCCCAGGTCATCGCGGGCGTGCAGGTCGCGGTGGGGGCGAACTCGCCGTTCCTGCTGGGGCAGCGGCTCTGGCACGAGACCCGCATCCCGTTGTTCGAGCAGTCCACGGACACGCGCAGCGACGAGCTCAAGACGCAGGGCGTCCGGCCCCGGGTGTTCTTCGGCGAGCGGTGGATCACCTCGGTGTTCGACCTCTTCGAGGAGAACGTGCGGTACTTCCCGGCCCTGCTGCCGATCGTCGAGGACGAGGACCCCGCCGAGGTCATGGCGTCCGGGGGCGTCCCGGAGCTGGCCGAGCTCCGGCTCCACAACGGCACCATCTATCGCTGGAACCGGCCGATCTACGACGTCGTCGACGGCGCGCCGCACCTGCGGGTCGAGAACCGGCTGCTCCCGGCGGGCCCGAGCGTGATCGACACCGTGGCCAACGCGGCACTCTTCTACGGCCTCGTCGCGGCGATGTCGGTCGCCGAGCGCCCCGTCTGGTCCCGGATGCCGTTCGCCGTCGCCTCGGACAACTTCTACGCCGGGGCTCGCCGCGGCATCGAGGCCGATCAGCGCTGGCCGGGCATCGGCGCGGTCCCGGTGCGCGACCTGGTGCTGCACCACCTGCTGCCGGTCGCCGCCGAAGGCCTCGACCAGCTGGGGGTGTCGTCCGCGGCCCGCGACCGGTACCTCGGGGTCATCGAGCAGCGATGCGCCCGCGGGGCCAACGGTGCCACCTGGCAGATCGAGGCCGCCGAGTCGTTCGATCGCGGCGGTGACCCCACGGTGGCGATGCGCCGCCTGGTGACCGCGTACCGGGAGCACATGCACGGGGGAGAGCCGGTTCACACCTGGCCCGTTCCCTGAGCTGCTCCGCGAAGTGCGGTGTCGGGGTCATGGTGTTTGCCGAGACATGGCAGACTGGACCCAGAGGTTGACCAGAGGTCTCCTTGTCGCGCCCTTGAACCGATCGAGAGGTGGAACATGCCGGTCAATCCAGCTGCTTCAGCCGTCAAGACGGTGGGCCGGCTCATTCCCAAGACGCTCAAGGACGCCGCGGCTGCGGCGACCTCGGGGGCTCCCGACCACGTCGAGGCTCCTGACTCCGATCCGTCCCGTTCGACCCCGGAAGACACCGTGACGAAATCCTCCTCCGCCTCGACGAAGGCACCTGCCACCAAGGCTCCCGCGACCAAGGCGCCCGCGAAGAAGGCGCCGGCGAAGAAGGCACCTGCTGCCAAGAAGGCGCCCGCGAAGAAGGCCGCGTCGACCACGCAGGAGATCAACGTCGAGATCACCGACAGCGAGGTGGTCGTCGAGGTCGGGGAGCCCGTCGCGGTGGACGAGAACGGCAAGAAGATCCTGCCGGACATCTCCGACGAGCAGTTCGTCAAGGACGTCAAGAACGACCCGACGATCAAGGAGGACGAGCAGTCCGCCTTCACGCTCAGCGCGGCCGACGAGTCCGACGAGCCGGTCCAGCAGGTCATGGTCGCGGGTGCCACCGCCGATCCGGTCAAGGACTACCTCAAGCAGATCGGCAAGGTCTCGCTGCTCACCGCCGGCGAGGAGGTCGAGCTCGCCAAGCGCATCGAGGCCGGTCTGTTCTCGGAGGAGAAGCTGGCCGCTGGCGGTCGCATCTCCGACAAGGTCCGCGAGGAGCTGGAGTGGATCGTCGTCGACGGTCGCCGCGCGAAGAACCACCTGCTCGAGGCCAACCTGCGTCTCGTGGTCTCCCTGGCCAAGCGCTACACGGGTCGCGGCATGTTGTTCCTGGACCTGATCCAGGAGGGCAACCTCGGTCTGATCCGCGCCGTCGAGAAGTTCGACTACACCAAGGGCTTCAAGTTCTCGACCTACGCCACGTGGTGGATCCGCCAGGCCATCACGCGCGCGATGGCCGACCAGGCCCGCACGATCCGCATCCCGGTGCACATGGTCGAGGTCATCAACAAGCTCGCCCGCGTCCAGCGGCAGATGCTCCAGGACCTGGGCCGCGAGCCCACCCCGGAGGAGCTGGCCAAGGAGCTGGACATGACGCCCGAGAAGGTCGTCGAGGTCCAGAAGTACGGCCGTGAGCCGATCTCCCTGCACACGCCGCTCGGCGAGGACGGCGACAGCGAGTTCGGTGACCTGATCGAGGACTCCGAGGCCATCGTCCCGGCCGACGCCGTCTCCTTCACGCTCCTGCAGGAGCAGCTGCACGCGGTCCTCGACACGCTCAGCGAGCGTGAGTCGGGAGTCGTCTCGATGCGCTTCGGCCTGACCGACGGCCAGCCCAAGACCCTCGACGAGATCGGCAAGGTCTACGGCGTCACCCGTGAGCGGATCCGTCAGATCGAGTCCAAGACCATGAGCAAGCTGCGGCACCCGTCGCGCTCGCAGGTCCTGCGCGACTACCTCGACTGAGTCACGCAGTCCCCAGCGCAACGACGAAGGCCCCGGTCCACTGGACCGGGGCCTTCGTCGACGTGCGCGACGTGCGTGCTCAGCGCGGGGGCGGCAGCTCGTCGCGACCGCGGCGCTGACCGTTGACGATGAGCGAGATCGCCAGTCCGATGGCGCCCACCACGAGCAGGATGTACCCGACCATCGTCAGGTCCACCGCCTCGATCGAGTCGCGGACGGCGAACGCGAGAATCGCGCCGACGGCGAGCAGGAAGAGTGATCCGCCGATCTGCATGGTGCCTCCAGGTGTCGGCCGCGGGGGAGCGGCGTCGGTGTGCAACCCCTCGACGGTGGCACGGGTGCGCGCGCGCCGCACCTCGGGCGACGCAGAGACGACGAGCGCCCCGGACCATCAGGTCCGGGGCGCTCGTCGTCGAGTCAGCGGGCGGGGGCGGTTCAGGCCTCCGCGTCGACTCCGGTGGCGGGCGTGGCCGCCAGCTGTCCGGACTCGTCGTGGATGGATGCGGCGACGTCGCGCAGCTTCTCCTCGTACGCGCGAGCGTGGTGGGCGCAGAACAGCAGCTCGAGCCCGCTCGAGAGCTCGACGCGGACGTAGGCCTGCGCGCCGCAACGATCGCAGCGGTCGGTGGCGTTCAGCGCGGGGCGTTCAGCAAGTGCCGTCACGGTGACCTACTTTCCTTCGGGGGTTTTCGTGCTCTGTGCCGTCAACATCATTTCACGGACTGGCATTCCGCGCGGGTGGTGGTGACGTACGTCATTGATACTGCCTGAGGCGGTCAACTTCGCGGTCGCCACGCGGTCCCGCGTGTCACATCCACATGACGTCGTGAGGTCTCGCTAGATTGGCGGCAGCGCTTGACTGCTCCGGGCACGGGCGCGCCCGCACGACCGAGGAGACCCGCCATCAGCACGTACGACGCCCGCAACCTGCTCGTCCTCGAAGGGCTCGAGGCCGTCCGCAAGCGGCCGGGCATGTACATCGGCTCGACCGACACCCGCGGCCTGATGCACTGCCTCTGGGAGATCATCGACAACTCCGTCGACGAGGCCCTCGCCGGGTTCGGCGACAAGATCCAGGTCGTGCTGCACCCCGACGGCTCGGTCGAGGTCCACGACAACGCCCGCGGCATCCCGGTCGACCTCGAGCCCAAGACCGGGCTGACCGGGGTCGAGGTCGTGTTCACCAAGCTGCACGCCGGAGGCAAGTTCGGCGGGGGCGCCTACAACGCCTCGGGCGGCCTCCACGGTGTCGGTGCTGCCGTCGTCAACGCGCTCTCCGAACGTCTGGACGTCGAGGTCGACAAGGGCGGCGCCACCTGGGCCCAGACCTTCCGTCGCGGGGCGCCCGAGGGCAGCCTGAAGAAGGTCGGCAAGGTCGCCAAGTCCCGCACCGGAACCCGCGTCCGCTACTGGGCCGACCCGCAGATCTTCATCAAGGGCGCCGCGTTCTCCTACGACGACCTCACGCGCCGCGCCCGGCAGACCGCCTTCCTCGTGCCCGGCCTGGAGATCGCGATCCGTGACGAGCGAGGCCCGGACGTCGTGGAGGAGTCGTTCAAGCACGACGGGGGCATCGCCGAGTTCGTCGAGTACCTCGCGTCCGACGAGGCCGTCACGAACGTGCTGCGCCTGCAGGGCGAGGGCACCTTCACCGAGACGGTGCCGATGCTCGACGCCAAGGGTCACATGACCCCCCAGGACGTCGACCGGACGCTCGGCGTCGACGTCGCCCTGCGGTGGGGCACGGGCTACGAGACCGATCTGCGGTCGTTCGTCAACATCATCTCCACGCCCAAGGGCGGCACCCACGTCCAGGGCTTCGAGCGCGGCATGACCAAGACCTTCAACGAGGTGCTGCGGGGGACCCGGCTGCTCAAGAACGGCGATCCCGACGTCATCAAGGACGACGTCGTCGAGGGCATGGCCGCCGTCGTGACGGTGCGACTCGCGGAGCCGCAGTTCGAGGGGCAGACCAAGGAGGTCCTCGGCACGCCGGCCGTCACCCGGATCGTGCAGAAGGTCGTCTCCGACGAGCTGCGACGTTTCCTGACCTCGACCCGCGGCGCCGAGAAGGCGACGGCGCGCCTGGTCATGGAGAAGGTCGTCGGGGCCTCGCGCACGCGGCTGATGGCGCGTCAGCAGCGCGACACCCAGCGACGCAAGAACGCCCTGGAGTCCAGCGCCCTGCCCGCCAAGCTCGCCGACTGCCGCAGCAACGACGTCGAGCGGTCCGAGCTGTTCATCGTGGAGGGCGACTCGGCGCTCGGCACCGCCAAGAGCGCACGGGACTCCGCGTTCCAGGCGCTGCTGCCGATCCGCGGCAAGATCCTCAACGTCCAGAAGGCCTCGATCGGCGACATGCTGAAGAACGCCGAGTGCTCCTCGATCATCCAGGTCGTCGGCGCGGGTTCGGGCCGCACGTTCGACCTCGACGCGGCCCGGTACGGCCGCATCATCTTCATGGCCGACGCCGACTCCGACGGTGCGCACATCCGGTGCCTGCTCGCGACCTTGTTCTTCCGGTACATGCGCCCCCTGGTCGAGGCCGGTCGCGT
This sequence comes from Aeromicrobium sp., assembly GCF_023146395.1. GTDB lineage: Bacteria > Actinomycetota > Actinomycetes > Propionibacteriales > Nocardioidaceae > Aeromicrobium. The sequence continues at coordinate 264,261 of NZ_JAGLCD010000004.1, forward strand.
CTACTCCGCCGTGCCCCCGCTGCACCGCATCGAGCTGTCGAACCCCCGAAAGGGGCAGGAGAAGTACCGCTACACGTACACCGACGCGGAGCTGCAGCGATCCCTGGCGGAGCTGCGCAAGAAGAACCTGGGCTGGAAGGACCCGGTCCAGCGGTACAAGGGTCTGGGCGAGATGGACGCCGATCAGCTGGCCGAGACCACGATGGATCCGCGCCACCGCACGTTGCGCCGGCTCACGGTCGACGACGCCGAGGAGGCCAGCGAGGTCTTCGAGCTGCTCATGGGCTCGGAGGTCGCGCCGCGCAAGGACTTCATCGTGGCCGGCGCCTACGAGCTCGATCCCGATCGCATCGACGCCTGATCGGCCGAGGCGCGCGAGCGGCGGGAGGCCTCCACCGCCACGGTGAACGCCTCGGCGCGCCGCAGGTGTGGTCCGGCTACGTCGACCGGACCGTCGGGACTGTGCACCGCCACGGAGGCGACGCCGAGTCGCCGCTGCAGCGGACCCTGCTCGACCGCGACCGACTGGTTCTTGCGGTGCGGCACGATGCTCGTGCGCCGCGTGAGCCAGCCGTGACGTGAGACGACGGCGACGTCGTCCATACCGATCCACCGGTAACGCCAGCCGATCGGCGCGAAGACCCAGCTCGCGCTGCTCGAACGGTGGCGGTCCTGGACCTCCTCGATCGCGCCCGGCACCAGCAGGTCCACGACCCGCTGCGCGAGCCAGGGGTCGGCGATCGGCAGGACCGTCGCGGCCTTCTCCCGGTCACCGGCGTCGCCCGTGCCGCCGGTGCCGGCGACCGAGACGAGCGCGCGGCGCCAGCCCAGCTGGCGCCAGATGATCGGCTCGACGACGGCCACGCCCTGGACGCGGTCGAAGGGAACGGTCTCGGAGGTGCGGCTCAGCAGGCCACGCTCGATCCGCAGCCCGTGCGGGACGCGGCTGAGCCGATAGCCCCACTGGTCCAGGACCCGTCTCCCGACGATCTGGAACGCCCAGAAGGCGGCGCCGACGACACCGCCCAGGGCGGCGACGGGCGCCGCGAACCAGACCGACGCGATCAGGGCCCCGACGGCCACGATCACGGCCCCCGCGAGCTCCAGCGACAGCAGGGTGCCGACCAGGACCCGCGACGGGGGGACCTCGGCGACGACCTCGCCCTCGCCTGCGGCCGCGGGTGCGGGCGGCGCCGCGAGGGGCGAGTCGCCGGAGTCCACCTCGCCGGTCGTGGCGGCGTGGGCACGCCGAAGGAGCAGCGCGCGCAGCTCGTTCGCGCGCGCCAGGGTGAGGTACCGCACCGTCGTGCGGGACTCCGAGCCTCCCGCCGAGTCCAGGTGGAGCTCGGCCAGGCCGAAGACCCGGGCCACCAGCGGCTCGTGGATGTCGACCGACTGCAGACGTTCGAACGGGACGCGACGGGACTTCTTCCACAGGATGCCGCTGTCGACCCGGGCCTCCTGGTCGTCGATCACGAAGGTCGTGAACCGCCACGAGAGCCAGCCGATCAGACTCCCGAGCACCAGACCGCCGCCGGCAGCCGCGGGCAGGCCGAAGATGCCCCACCCGCCCCGGCCGCCGTCCTGGAACAGCGTGCTGACCAGGCCGACGACGGCCGCCGCGGACCACCCGAGTCCGAGGACGACCGCGGTCAGCGGGTGGGTGCGCTGGCCGACGGCGAGCGTCGCGTGGTCAGAGCCCGGCGCCACGTGACTCACCCAGCTCGGTCAGGCGCTGGCGCAGCCGCAGGGCCTCCTCGTGCGGGACACCGGGCACGGTGGAGGCCGTCCGCGTGCTCGCGGTGTGCAGGCTCACGGAGGTGAAGCCCAGTCGCCTCGCCAGGGGGCCGGCCTGGAGGTCGACGAACTGCATCCGGCCGTAGGGGACCGAGACGACGCGGCGGAAGGCGATGCCGCAGCGCACGACCAGCTCCTCGTCCTGCTCGCGGTAGCCCCAGGAGCGGCGGTTGCGCGGGGCCCACCACGCGAGCCAGCTCACCACCAGGACCGCCAGCGCGACCGGCAGGGTCAGCCACCACGCGGACAGCGCGGTCGTGGCGACGATGCTCGTCACGATCGCGAGGACGAGCGCGAGCACCGCCACGGTCACGAGGGAACCGACGAGCAGCCGAGCCGTCGCCAGCCGCGGCGAGATCGGGGTCCATCCGGCGTCTCCGGAGTCGAAGGGGTCAGCCATGCCCTCAACCTACGCCGGGAGGTCCCGCCTGAGACCTGCGACGACCGTCGCGGCGTCGACGGCCGTTGGACGGACCGTCTGCCGGGCCGTTTGACGGGGGTGAACCCGCGGTGGGACACTGGGAGACGCGGGAATGTCGTCCCGCCCTGCGGGCGCCCGACCGGCGCTCCTCTCGCTGTGGTCACCCCGGCTCGTCCGGAGGTCGGCCGTGGCGGACGCTGGCTCACCTCGCTCGGCTGATCAGAAAGCGTGGAGGATCTCCATGGCCAAGGCACTTGTCGGTTACCTCGGCGGCCCCACCGCCGCCCAGTCCCACCAGACGGCGCTCCTGAAGCGTCGTATCGCCGATCTCGAGGCCGAGGTGCTGCGTCTCAAGATCGAGAACGACGGGCTGCTCACGGCCCTGCACGACCAGGTCGACTCCGTGAGCCCGGCCGACCTGCTCGAGCCGGTCTCTCGCTGAGTGCCGCTGCGGCACTAGGGTGGCTCCCACCCGTTCGACCCCTGTGGTCGCCCCCTGACGTGATCCTGGAGCCGCCGTGTACCTGAAGAGCCTCACGCTCCGCGGGTTCAAGTCGTTCGCGTCCTCCACGACCCTGGAGCTGGAGCCGGGCATCACGTGCGTCGTGGGCCCCAACGGCTCGGGCAAGTCCAACGTCGTCGACGCCCTCTCCTGGGTCATGGGAGAGCAGGGCGCCAAGTCGCTGCGAGGCGGCAAGATGGAGGACGTCATCTTCGCGGGCACGTCCGGCCGGGCCCCGCTGGGCCGGGCCGAGGTCGTGCTGACGATCGACAACTCCGACGGCGCGCTCCCGATCGAGTACAGCGAGGTCACGATCTCGCGCACGATGTTCCGCAACGGCGGCTCGGAGTACGCGATCAACGGCAACACGGTCCGTCTGCTCGACGTCCAGGAGCTCCTGAGCGACTCCGGCATCGGTCGCGAGATGCACGTCATCGTGGGCCAGGGCCAGCTCGACTCGGTCCTGCGCGCGACGGCCGAGGAGCGACGGGGGTTCATCGAGGAGGCCGCTGGCGTCCTCAAGCACCGCAAGCGCAAGGAGAAGGCGGTCCGCAAGCTCGAGGCGACGCAGGGCAACCTGACGCGGCTGGCGGACGTGCTCAACGAGCTGCGTCGCCAGCTCAAGCCTCTGGGACGCCAGGCCGAGGTCGCTCGTCGTGCCGCGGTGATCCAGGCCGACGTCCGTGACGCCCGGGCCCGGCTGCTGGCCGACGACGTGGTCAACGCCCAGCAGGTCATCGCCACCGAGCTCGCCGATGAGTCGGCCCTGCGGGAGCGGCGCACCTCCGTGGAGACGGCGATCGCCCACGCGCGGCAGGCCGAGACCGAGCTCGAGGACCGCCTCCGGGACGACTCGCCGCGACTGTCCGCGGCACAGGAGGCGTGGTACGCGCTCTCCGGGGTGCGCGAGCGGCTGCGCGGCACGGCCGGGCTCGCCACCGAACGGGTGCGGCTGGCGGCCGTCGAGGGCGACGACCAGCACCACGGACGAGACCCCGACGAGCTCGAGGCCGATGCGCGCCGGGCGCAGGAGCAGCACGGGGTCCTGGCTCGCGAGGTCGAGGTCGCCACGACCCGCCTGCAGGAGGCTGTCGCCGCACGCAGCGAGGCCGAGGCCGCCTACACGACCGAGGAACGGCGCATCGCCGGCCTGCTGCGCGCCGCGGCCGACCAGCGCGAGGGCCTGGCGCGTCTGCACGGTCAGGTCAACGCGATCCGCCTGCGTGCCGAGGCGACCGACGCCGAGCTCGGCCGCCTCACGGCGGCGCGGGACGACGCCGTCGCCCGGGCCGACGCCGCCCAGCAGGAGTTCACGGCGCTGGAGACCCAGATCGCCGGCCTGTCGGCCGGCGAGTCGGGCCTGGACGAGCGGCTCGCCGCGGCAGAGTCCGAGCTCGGCGGCATCGACGCCGAGGTGGCCGAGATCGTCATGACGGTCCAGGCCCTCGAGCGGGGCGAGGCGGCCCTGGCGGCCCGCAAGGAGGCGCTCGAGATCGGTCTGGCGCGCAAGGACGGCGCCGGCGCGCTGCTCGCCGCGTCCGACGAGCTCAGCGGTCTGCTCGGATCGGTCGCGGCGCTGCTGACGGTGCGGCCCGGGTACGAGGCCGCGATCGCCTCGGCCCTCGGGTCGGCCGCAGATGCCGTCGCGGTCGATCATCTCGACACCGCGGTGGACGCGATGGAGAAGCTCAAGAGCGAGGACCTCGGTCGCGCCGGACTGCTGCTCGGGGCCGCAGGAGCCGGAGCCGACGCCGGCGGCGACTCCGGCTGGCCGGGGCTGCCCGACTTCGCCACGTACGCCGTCGACGTCATCGACGCACCCTCCACGCTGGAGAACGCCCTGCGACGGCTGCTGTTCAAGGTCGCCGTCGTCGACGACCTCGACCGCGCGAGGGCCCTCGTGCGCCAGGCCTCGGACGTCACGGCGGTCACCCGTGAGGGCGACATGCTCGGCGCGCACTTCGCTTCCGGCGGCTCGACCTCGACCGAGAGCCTGATCGAGGTCAAGGCCGCGGTCGACGAGGCGGTCGCCGACCTCGAGCGCACGCGCCACGACCTGGAGCGCTCCCGGTTCGCCCAGCAGGGCCTGGCGGACCGGCGGCAGAAGGCCCAGGCCGCGGTCGACGCCGTGCTCGAGCAGCTGCACGAGTCCGACGCCGAGATGGCCGCGGTCGCCGAGTCGCTCGGGCGTCTCGGGTCGTCGGCGCGGGCCGCGCGCTCCGAGGCCGAGCGCCTGGAGCACTCGATCGCCGAGGCCACCGCCTCGCAGGAGCGCGACCTCGACGGGCTCGCCGAGCTCGAGGACCGCCTCGCGCAGGCGGAGTCCGCGCCCGAGCACGAGCCGGACACGACCGAGCTGGAGGCCTTGGCCGAGGCTGCGTCGACGGCGCGGCGCACCGAGACGGAGGCTCGTCTGGCGCTACGCACGAACGAGGAGCGCGCGCGGGCCCTGGAGGGTCAGGTCACCGCGCTCGTCGAGTCCGCCGAGGCCGAGCGGCAGGCGCGGCGCCGGGCCGCGGAGCGCCGGGAGCGTCAGGTCCGCGAGGCGGAGGTCGCCCGGGTCGTGATCGCCGCGACCGACCAGGTGCTGGTCCACCTCGGTCTCTCGATCGATCGAGCCGCGACACTGCGCACCGAGATCGAGCAGTCGCGCGCCAGCAGCGAGGCCGAGCTGCGCGAGGTGCGCACCCGGCTCCGCGGGCTGAGCGAGGAGCTGGAGGCCCTCAAGGACTCGGTGCACCGCGACGAGATGGCGCGGGCCGAGCTGCGCATGCGCCTGGAGGCGCTGGAGACCCGGTCGTTGGAGGAGCTCGGCCTCGAGGTCGAGGCGCTCGTGGCCGAGTACGGACCCGAGGTGCCGGTGCCGACCCACGACGACGAGGGGGAGCCGCTCGACCCGCGACCCTTCGTCCGCGAGGAGCAGGCCAAGCGGCTGCGCGCGGCCGAGCGCGGCCTCGCGATGCTGGGCAAGGTCAACCCGCTCGCCCTGGAGGAGTTCAGTGCCCTCGAGGAGCGCCACCAGTACCTGTCGGACCAGATGGCCGACCTCAAGAAGACCTCCGCCGACCTCATGGCGATCGTCGAGGACGTCGACGCCACGGTCGAACGGGTCTTCACCGAGGCCTGGTACGACGTCGAGCGCGAGTTCGAGGACGTGTTCAGCCGGCTCTTCCCCGGCGGTGAGGGCCGACTGATCCTCACCGATCCGCAGAACATGCTCCTCACGGGCATCGACGTCGAGGCCCGGCCGCCCGGCAAGAAGGTCAAGCGTCTCTCGCTGCTCTCCGGCGGCGAACGCTCCCTCGTCGCCGTCGCCTTCCTGGTGGCCCTGTTCAAGGCCCGGCCGAGCCCCTTCTACATCCTCGATGAGGTCGAGGCCGCCCTCGACGACACCAACCTGGGCCGCCTGCTGGAGATCTACGAGGAGCTGCGCGCCAACTCCCAGCTCGTCGTCATCACGCACCAGAAGCGCACGATGGAGGTCGCCGACGCTCTGTACGGCGTCTCGATGCGCGGCGACGGTGTCTCGGCGGTCATCAGCCAGCGCCTGCGGGAACAGGAGCCCGTGTGAGCGAGCCGGCCGAGGTCGACGACCCGTCCACGCGCCGGCGCGACGACTATCCGGCCCTGCGGCGCATCACGACCCGGTGGGAGGACGAGGACGTCTACGGTCACGTCAACAACGTCGTCTACTACTCGTACTTCGACACGGCGGTCAACGCCTTCCTGATCGAGGCCACCGGCACCGACACCCGCCGGCTGCCGGCCTACGGCGTCGTGGCGGAGACGAGCTGCCGGTTCCTGCGCGAGCTGCGCTTCCCGGCCGATGTCGAGGCGGGGCTGCGGGTCACCCGGCTCGGCTCGTCGAGCGTCGTCTACGAGATCGCCCTGTTCCAGGGCGACGCCGAGTCGCCCGCAGCGCTCGGCCGATTCGTCCACGTGTACGTGACCGGGGAGCAGCGCTCCGTCACCCCGGTGCCCGACGTGATCCGAGCGGTGCTCGAGCCTCTGACCGGCTGAGGCTCAGCCGAGCAGGACGTCGAGGGCGTGCGCGATCCACGGCACGGCCAGCAGGACGGTCGGTGCGACGAGCACGACGACCGAGATCGTCCAGGCCAGGGTCGTGGCCCACCACCGGGTCGGCGGTTCCTGCAGGCGTTCCAGTCGGAGCAGGGCCTCGCTGCCGACGCCCATGGCCCCGGCCGGGGCATGACTGCCGGCAAGCGTCACGATCGCGCCGGCGAGGGCACGGTCACCGGTGACGCGGCGGGCGGCGTCGTCGGCGAGGAGCTCGACCAGGACGCGGCTCTGCGCGAGCGGCGCATCGGTGCGCAGGAGACGCGGGTACGCGGCCCGCAGGAACTCGAAGCCCTCGAGCACGAGGTCGTGTCGAGCGCCGACGTGGGCCCGCTCGTGCGCGAGGACCGCCCGCAGCTCCTCGTCGTCGAGGCGGTCGATCGTGCCGCTGGAGACCACGACCCGGGCCTGGGTGCGATCGGGGAGGCAGTAGGCCACGAGGGACTCGTGCTGCAGCACGCGCAGCGCGGGCAACCGGCCGTCGGGCTCGCCCAGGAGGTCGACGAGCTCACGCTGACGACGGCGACGGGCGCCGGTGCTGCGCCACACCGTCCAGACCGCCCACCAGAAGCGCGCCCACACGAGCACGCCGACGAGCAGGACCAGCACGTGGAGCACGACGCGCCAGGCCGCCGGGTCGTCCTGGGACACGAGCCAGAGCGCCGTCGAGAGGCCGGCGCCCGAGATGGCGAGGATCGCGGCGAGGGCGAGCGACTGCCACATCACGATGGCGGCCGCGGGGGAGCGGTAGGGCCAGGAGGAGCGCGCCAGCAGGGCCGGGACGGGGAGCGCCAGCGCCACCCCGATCAGCCCCAGCAGGAGAGGTGTCACACCCCGTCGAGCGCCCGTCGCAGGGCGGCCGCCTCCGCCGGGTCGACCGACCGCGCGAAGTGCACGAGCGCGGACGTGCGGTCGCCGGAGGCGTCGAGGGCGGCATCGATGAGCTCGGCCGTGGCCGACTCGCGGGTCTGGCTCGGGGTGTAGCGGAAGGCGCGTCCGTCCCGCTCGCGGTCGACCATCTCCTTGGCGCCCAAGCGGTCGAGCACGGTCATGACGGTCGTGTAGGCCAGGCCTCGGCCCTCGCCGGTTCCGGCCTCCAGCGCGTCCTGGACCTCGCGCACCGACATCGGACCGGAGGCGTCCCACAGCACGTTCATGATGGCGCGCTCGAGCTCTCCGGGGCGGGTCGTGGATCGGGTCACGGTCCAAGTCTACTACGTGACGTAGGACTCACCGGTGTGGGCTTCGTCGCGCCCCCGCTCGTGTACTACGATCCGTAGTAGTTACTACGCAACGTAGTAGTTCGACCCTCGAGACGCCGGGAGTGGGACCACATGGAAGCGCTCGACATCGCCCGGTGGCAGTTCGGCATCACGACCGTCTACCACTTCTTCTTCGTGCCCGTCACGATCGGTCTGATCTTCCTGGTCGCGATCCTGCAGACGTGCTGGCACCGCACGGGGGACGAGCGCTATCTGCGACTCACCCGCTTCTTCGGGAAGCTGTTCCTCATCAACTTCGCGATGGGCATCGTGACCGGCATCGTGCAGGAGTTCCAGTTCGGCATGAACTGGAGCGACTACTCGCGCTTCGTCGGGGACGTGTTCGGGGCACCGCTCGCGATCGAGGGCCTGCTGGCGTTCTTCATGGAGTCGACGTTCCTCGGGCTGTGGATCTTCGGGTGGGACCGGCTCAAGCCCTCCCTGCACCTCGCGACGATCTGGATCGCCGCGATCGGCACTGTCTTGTCGGCGTACTTCATCCTCGCCGCCAACTCGTTCATGCAGAATCCCGTGGGCTTCGCGTTCAACGCCGAGACCGGTCGCGCCGAGCTGACCGACTTCGTGGCGGTCATGACGAACCCGGTCGTGCTCGCGACCTTCCCGCACACGATCTTCGCGTGCTTCATGGTCGGCGGAGCCCTCGTGGCCGGCGTGAGCCTCTGGCGGATGATGCGCCACCCGGGCGAGGACGGTGTCGACGGGGACGGGGACGGGGATGCCTTCCGGATCTCGTTCCGCCTCGGTGCGGTGTTCCTGCTCGTCGCCGGGCTCGGCACGATGATCTCCGGCGACTTCCAGGGCAAGGTCATGACCGAGGTCCAGCCGATGAAGATGGCCGCGGCCGAGGGACTCTACGAGGACGAGGCTCCCGCGGCGTTCTCCGCCCTCACGGTCGGGACGCTCGACGGGTCCGAGCCGGTCCTGGAGATCAAGGTCCCGCACCTGCTCTCCTACCTCGGGACCGGGACGTGGGACGGCGAGATCCGCGGCATCAACTCGCTGCAGGCCGAGTACGAGGAGCTCTACGGGCCCGGCGACTACGCCCCGAACATCCCCGTGACCTACTGGACGTTCCGGGCGATGATCACGGCGGGCGGGCTCTCGATGGCGCTCGCGGCCTGGATGCTGTGGGCGACCCGTGGGGGCCGCACGCCCTCGCGCCGGACCTTCACGGGTCGGTGGATGCTGCGCTGGGCCGTGGTGCTGCCGTTCCTGCCGCTCGCGGCGAACTCGTTCGGCTGGATCTTCACCGAGATGGGGCGCCAGCCGTGGCTCGTGTTCGGCCTGCTGCCGACGTCCGCCGGGGTGTCACCCAGCGTGTCGGCCGGGACGGTCCTGATGAGCCTGATCGGGTTCACGGCCCTGTACGGGGTCCTGGCGGTGATCGAGATCAAGCTCCTGCTCCGCACGATCCGTCAGGGCCTGCCGGCGGCCGATCCGCCGCGGCCCGAGCCCGACCGCGATCCCGACGCACCGCTCGCCTTCGCCTACTGACCCGACCGAACCTGGGAGACCACCATGGAGCTCACGACCATCTGGTTCGTGCTCATCGCCGTCCTGTGGACCGGCTACCTCGTGCTGGAGGGATTCGACTTCGGGGTCGGCATGCTGATGCGCCTGCTCGCGCGTGACGAGAACGAACGACGGGTGCTGCTCAACACGATCGGTCCGGTCTGGGACGGCAACGAGGTGTGGCTCATCGTCGCCGGTGGCGCGACGTTCGCGGCGTTCCCGGAGTGGTACGCGACGCTCTTCAGCGCCTACTACGTGCCGCTGTTCGTGATCCTGGTCGCGCTCATCGTGCGGGCCGTCGGGTTCGAGTACCGGCACAAGCGGCCCGAGGCGCAGTGGAAACGCCGGTGGGACGCCGCGATCGTGTTCGGTTCGGTCGTGCCGGCGCTGCTGTGGGGCGTGGCGCTCGCGGGCATCGTGCACGGCATCCCGCTCGATGCCGACCACGACTTCGTCGGATCGCTCGCCGACCTGGTGACCCCGTACGCGCTCCTCGGCGGCCTGGTCACCCTGACGGTCTTCCTGACGCACGGGGCGTTCTTCGTCGCGCTGAAGACGGTCGGCGACATCCGCCACCGTGCTCGTGCGCTCGGTCTGCGGTGGGGAGCGGTGGCTGCGGTCCTCACACTCGCCTTCGTCGCCTGGACCGCGGGCCGCGACGGCGACCTGGCCGTCTGGATCGCCGCCGGCGTGGCCGTCGCGACCTTCCTGGCCGGGTTGGCCGCGGCGGGTGCCGGACGCGAGGGCTGGGCGTTCACGGGGACGGCGTTCGCGATCGCGGCGGTGGCCGCGATGCTGTTCCTCGCGCTGTTCCCGGACGTCATGCCCTCGACCCTGGCGACCGGCACGCTCACGACGACCACTGCAGCCTCCACCCCGTACACGCTCGAGATCATGACGTGGGTCGCGGCGGCCTTCACGCCGATCGTGATCGGGTACCAGGCGTGGTCCTACTGGGTGTTCCGTCGCCGCATCGGCGTGCACCACATCCCGTCATGACGCGCCAGCAGGTGGTGGGTGGGCCCCGGGCGGCAGGATCGGGCACCGGCGGGGGTGCCGGGCCCCGGGCGGCAAAAGCGGGCACACCCCCCGTGGATCCGCGGCTGCTGCGTCGCTCGGGCGGCGTGCGGCTCGTGCTGGTGGTCGCGGTGGGTCTGGCGCTGGTGGGGGCCGTGCTGCTGGTCGGGCAGGCGTGGTGGTTCGCCCAGCTCGTCGACGAGGCCTTCGCGTCCGCGCGGGTCGACACGGTCGCGCTCCTGCTCGCCGCAGGGTGCGTCGCCGCTCGCGGCGTGGTGGCGTGGGCGTCGGCCGGGGTGGCGGCCCGGGCTGCGGTGCGGGTCAGGGCCGAGCTGCGATCTGCCGTGGTCGCCGACGTCCTGGATCCGCGACGGCTCGGACCACGCCCGTCGTCGGGGCGGCTCACGACGTTGCTGGGTCCGGGGCTGGATCCCCTCGACGGGTACGTCGGTCGGTTCCTGCCCCAGCTCGTGGTGACGGCGCTCGTGCCGCCCGTGGTGGTCGCCGTGCTGCTCGTGGTCGACCCGCTCTCGGCCCTGATCGTGGGTCTCACGGTTCCCCTCGTGATCGGCTTTCTGGTGCTGGTGGGTCTCGCGACGAAGGATCAGCTCGACGCGCGCTGGGGCGAGCTCGCCCGACTGGGGCGGCACTTCTCCGACGTCGTGGGGGGAGTTCGCACCCTGGTGGTGCTCGGGAGTCGCCAGGACCGGGGTCTGGTCGAGGTGGGGGAGCGCCATCGTCGCGCGACGATGGCGGCCCTGCGCAGTGCGTTCCTGTCCTCGCTCGTGCTCGAGCTGTTTTCGACACTGTCGATGGCCCTCGTGGCGGTCGCGACCGGTCTGCGGATCGTGCAGGGCGACCTGGGTCTCGCGACCGGGCTGTTCGTGCTGCTCCTCGCGCCCGACGCGTATCTGCCGGTGCGCCGGTTGGGGGCGCAGTTCCACGACAGCACCGCCGGGGTCGCCGCGGCGCGCGAGGCGATGGATCTCCTGGAGTCACCGCGTCACACCGGGACGACGGTGCCCCCGGTCCGGCCCGCGATCGTCGTGCGGTCCCTGGTCGTGGCGCGCGACGGCGGCGCCCGCGTCAGCGTCCCGGACCTCACGGTGGGCCCCGGGGAGGTCGTGGCGGTCGCCGGACCGTCGGGCATCGGCAAGTCGACGCTCCTGGACGTGCTGCTCGGCCTCGTCCCTCCTGACGCCGGCGAGGTCGTCGTGGGCGGCGTCCCGATCGAGGAGGTCGACGTGGTCGCGTGGCGTCGCCGGGTCGCGTGGGTGCCGCAGGTCCCCGCCGTTCCTGCGGGGACGATCGCCGACGCGGTGCTGCTCGGCACGCGGGCGTCCCGGGGCCAGGTCGTGCAGGCGCTGGCGGACGCGGGCGCCGAGGACCTCGACCCGGACCGGTGGGTGCGCGAGGACGCCGGAGACCTCTCGGCAGGCGAACGTCGCCGGGTCGCGATCGCGCGCGCCCTGCTGCGGGTGCGCGCCGGGGCCGTGGACCTGCTGCTCCTCGACGAGCCGACCGCCGGACTGGACGCCGACCGGGAGGACCAGGTCCTGCGTGCGGTGCGCGGTCTCGGCGTCGCGACCCTCGTGGTCGCCCACCACCGACGCGTCCTGGACGCTGTCGATCGCGTCGTGGACCTGGGAGCGGCGCGATGAGGCGGCGCCTGGTCCTGGGAGCCACGCTCGCGGCGACCGCCCAGCTGGCGGCCACGGGGCTGCTGCTGACGTCGGCGTGGCTCATCGTGCGGGCGGCCGAGCAGCCGCCCGTGCTGTACCTGATGGTCGCGATCGTCGGGGTCCGGTTCTTCGGCGTCGGCCGCGCCGCGGCGCGGTATGCCGAGCGCCTGCTGACGCACGACGTCGCGCTCGAGGCGGCCGTCCGCACCCGGGTCGCGGTGTACCGGGCCGTGGCCCGTCTCGCGCCGCACGGACTCGACGGACGTCGCCACGGTGACGTCGTGCAGCAGGCGGTCGAGGACGTCGACACGGTGGGCGACCGGCTGCTCCGGATTCGCCTCCCGTGGTGGTCGGCCGTCACGGTCGCGGTGACGTTGGCCTGCGTCGTCGCGTGGGTCGCGCCCGTGGCCGGTCTGGTGGTCGCGGTCCAGGCGGCCGTGACCCTGGGGCTGCTGCGCGTCGCGGTGCCGAGGTGGTCGGGCGTCGCCGCCTCGTCGCCCCTGGCGGCCGACGTGACGGAGGCCGCGCGCTCGGCGGCGGAGCTGGTCGTGCTCGGCGTGGCCGGCGACGCGGTTGCCCGAGCCGGCACCGAGATCGACCGGTCGGCTCGCGAGGACCGGCGACGCGCCCGCGCGGGCGGCGGCGGGTCGGCGATCGTCCTGGTGCTCACGGCCCTCGCCTGCGTCGCGGTGGCACTCGTGCTCGCTCCGTTGGTCGCGACCGGGTCGGTCGCTCCGGTCCTGGTCGGGGTCGTGCTGCTCGCGCCCCTGGCCCTCGCCGATGCACTGGAGGCCGTCGCCGAGGCTGAGCGTCGACGTCCCGTCGTCGCGGCGGCGGAGAGCCGGATCGCCGCCCTCCTCGCCGCCGCGCCGGTGGTCGAGACCCCGGCTGAGCCGGTGGACCTTCCGCAGGACACGACGCTCGAGCTCGAGGACGTCACGATCGGCTGGCGGAGCGACCTCGTCGGCGGGCTCGCCTGGACGGTGCCGGCGGGGGCCGTCGTCGGCGTGAGCGGCCCGAGCGGCGGCGGGAAGAGCACGCTGGCCCTGACGCTCGCCCGGCTGCTGGCCCCGCGTCGCGGAACCGTCCGGATCGGCGGCGTCGACCTCGCCGATCTGCGTCCCGAGGACGCGCGATCGGTCGTCGGCCTCCTGGGGCAGGACGAGGCGATCTTCGACACGACGGTCCGGGAGAACCTGCGCATCGCCCGTCCTGCTGCGGACGACGACCAGCTGCGTGCCGCGATGGTGCGGGCCGGGCTCGACCTCGACCTGGACCGCAGCGTGGGGGAGCGCGGCGGGCTCCTCTCGGGCGGCGAACGTCAGCGGCTGGCCCTCGCGCGCCTGCTGCTCGGCACTCACCGCGTCCTGGTGCTCGACGAGCCGACCGAGCACCTCGACGCCCCGCTGGCTCGGGCGCTCGTCGACGACGTCGTGCGACTCGCCCCCGAGCACACCGTCGTGCTGATCTCGCACGATCCCCGCGTCCTGGAGCGGTGCGACACGGTTCTGGACCTGGGGCGCCACGGCGCCAGGGTCGGCGTCGTCGCCTAGGGTGAATCCGTGTCGACCGAGCTGCTGCTGATCATCGCCCTGTCCGCGATCGTCCTGTTCGCGCTCGTCGCGACGCTGCTGATGCGGCGGGGCGACGAGCTGCCTCCCACGGCCGAGTCCGAGCTGGAGACCCGGGAGGAGATCCTCCACCCGGAGTCGCTCGGCACCGGCGACGAACCCGAGCCTGAGCCCGAGGTCTCCGGCCCCGCGACCCTCGACCGACCGGAGGCCCCCGAGGGTCGCCTCGTGCGCCTGCGCTCGCGGCTGGCCCGGTCCAACTCCACCCTCGGCAAGGGACTTCTGGCGATCCTGGGTCGGGCCGACCTCGACCAGGCGGCGTGGGACGAGCTCGAGGAGACGCTGCTCGCCGCCGACGTCGGCACCGGACCCACCACCGAGCTCGTCGACCGGCTCCGCACCCGCCTGCGGGTGGAAGGCTCCACCGACCCCGAGCGGGCCCGGGCGATCCTGCGCGAGGAGCTCGTGGGCCTCGTGGGCCCCGAGCTCGACCGCTCGCTGCACGCCACGGGCGACGAGGGCCATCCCGGGGTGGTCCTGGTCGTCGGTGTCAACGGCACCGGCAAGACCACGACGGTCGGCCGGCTCGCGCGCGTGCTGGTCGCCGACGACCGGCGCGTGGTCCTCGGCGCGGCCGACACGTTCCGCGCCGCCGCGGCCGATCAGCTCCAGACCTGGGGAGACCGCGTGGGCGCTCCCGTCGTGCGTGGACCCGAGGGCGGCGACCCCGCCAGCGTCGGCTTCGACACCGTCAAGACCGGTATCGAGACCGGCGCCGACGTCGTCGTGGTCGACACCGCCGGCCGCCTGCACACCAAGGCCGGGCTGATGGACGAGCTCGGCAAGGTCAAGCGCGTCGTCGAGAAGCAGGCCCGGGTCACCGAGGTGCTGCTGGTGATCGACGCGACGACGGGCCAGAACGGCCTGACGCAGGCCCGCGTGTTCGGCGAGGTCGTCGACGTCACGGGCATCGTGCTCACCAAGCTCGACGGCACGGCCAAGGGCGGCATCGTCGTCGCGGTCCAGCGCGAGCTCGGGGTGCCGGTCAAGTTCGTGGGTCTCGGCGAGGGGCCGGACGACCTGGCCCCCTTCGATGCCGAGGAGTTCGTCGACGCGCTGCTCGGCTGACGGCTCCTCGACCTCTCCTCGACCGAGGCGAGCCGCTCGACCGTGCTACGTCACACGGCTGTAACAGTTCGCGTCGCCGGACGAAACGTGCGCTTCCTAGAGTCGCCGCACCGAGGAGCGGGGCGGGCCCGGCCTGCTCCGACCTGACTCACTGCGGAGGTCGAGGAATCGATGGACGGCTACTACGCCTTCATGCTGGTCGCGACGGCGCTCGTCATGCTGATGACGGTGCCCGCGCTGGCGCTGTTCTACGGCGGGATGTCACGCGCCAAGTCCGTGCTGAACATGCTGATGATGTCCTACGTCGCGGCGGCCGTGGTCGGTCTGGTCTACGTGCTGTGGGGCTGGTCGATGTCGTTCAGTGACGACGAGCTGCTGGGCGGGCTGTTCTCCAATCCCTTCACCCACTTCGGCCTCACGGGCGTGGGGGCCGACGAGCTGATCTACGTGTGCTTCCAGATGACGTTCGCGATCATCACGGCCGCACTGATCTCCGGGGCCATCGCCGACCGGGTCAAGCTGTCGGCGTGGGTCGTGTTCCTGCCGATCTGGGTCACGCTCTGCTACTTCCCCCTCGCGCACATGGTCTTCGGTCTGGGCTACCTGCACTCGATCTTCCCGGCCCAGGACTACGCCGGTGGCACCGTCGTGCACATCAACGCCGGCGTCGCCGGCGGCGTGCTGGCCCTGATCATCGGCAAGCGCCACGGCTTCGGCCGTGAGCCGATGAAGCCCCACAACCTGCCGCTGACGATGATCGGCGCCGGCCTGCTCTGGTTCGGCTGGTACGGCTTCAACGTCGGCTCCATCGTGTTCCTCGAGGGCGACGGTGGTCCGCTCGACACCGCCCAGTTCATGACCGAGACCGGCGTGACGTTCCTCAACACGACGATCGCGACGATGGCCGCGCTGCTGGCCTGGCTCGCGGTCGAGAAGATCCTGCACGGCAAGGCCTCCGCGCTCGGCGCCGCGTCGGGCATCGTGGCGGGCCTGGTCGCCATCACTCCCGCCTGCGGCGCGGTCGAGCCCGTCGGTGCCATCGCGATCGGCGCGCTCTCGGGCGCCGTCTGCTCCTGGGCCGTCGGGCTGAAGTACCGCTTCGGGTTCGACGACTCCTACGACGTCGTGGGCGTCCACCTGGTGGGCGGCATCATCGGCACGGTGCTGATCGGGCTGTTCTCCTCGGCCGCGGCCCCGGGCGGGATCGACGGACTCCTCTACGGTGGGGGACTGGGGTCCCTGGGCGACCAGGCCGGTGCCGCCGGCTTCGCGATCATCTGGACCGGAGTCCTCACGGCCCTGATCGCCGTGGGCATCCGGTACACGATCGGCTGGCGGATCGACCAGGACGACGAGGTCGAGGGCATCGACTTCGCCGAGCACGGGGAGTCCGCGTACGACATCGCCACGAACACCGGCAGCTCACACTTCTGAGAATCGGAGCACACGCATGAAGCTCGTGACCGCGGTCATCAAGCCGCACAAGTGGGAAGAGGTCCGCGAGGCCCTCGCATCGGCGGGCGTGGCGGGCATGACCGTCACCGAGGCCAGCGGCTACGGTCAGCAGAAGGGCCACACCGAGGTCTACCGCGGCGCCGAGTACGACGTGTCGCTGGTGCCGAAGATCCGCCTGGAGGTCGTCGTCGACGACGCCGACGTCCAGACCGTCGTCGACACCATCACCTCGGCGGCGCAGACCGGCAAGATCGGTGACGGCAAGGTCTGGGTCATCCCGGTCGACTCGGTCGTGCGGGTGCGCACCGGCGAGACCGACGAGGCCGCCGTCTGACACGATCGGGCCCGTGAGCGCCTCGACGCCCCGCGAGGGACTGCGGTCCGCACGCCAGGACCGCACCTTGGCCGTCGACCGGCTCGTGCGGTCGACGTACGTCGACCTCGTGCCGACCGGCGGTGACGCCCGGATCGGTTCCGGCGTCGCCGTGGTCGCGGTCGGCGGGTACGGCCGCGGTGAGCTGACGCCCTTCGGCGACGTCGACGTCGTCCTGGTCCACGACGACGAGATCGCGACCGAGGAGGTCGCGCGGCTCGCGGAGGGCCTCTGGTACCCGCTCTGGGATCGCGGGCTGCGGCTCGACCACGCGGTGCGGTCGGCCACGCAGATGCGCGAGGCGGCCCGCGGCGACTTCAAGGTCGCGATGGGCTGGCTCGACGCCCGGGCGGTCGCGGGCGACTCGGGACTCGTGCTGCGGCTGCGGTCCGAGGTGCTCGCCGACTGGCGTGCGGGCGCACGCCCCGCGATCGATGCGCTGCGGCACGACCGGTCCCGCCGTCAGCACCGGGCGGGCTGGCTCGCGTACGCCGCGGTGCCGGACCTCAAGGACGCGGCGGGTGGTCTGCGCGACGCCGTGGTGCTGCGTGCGCTCGTGGCCACGTGGCTCGTCGACGCGCCGCTGGGCGAGGTCGAGTCCCTGCGCAGCGAGCTGCTCGACGTGCGCGACGTCCTCCACGAGGCTGCCGGCCGGGCCACCGACCGGCTCGACCCCCAGCTCGCGGTCGATGTCGCCGAGCGCCTGGAGGTCTCACGGTCGGAGCTCCAGGTCCGGGTGCGTGACGCGGGTCGACGGCTGGACCATGTGGGCCGCCTGACCTGGCGCCGGCTCGACCAGACGCTCGCCCTGTCGGCGTCGCGCTCGTCGCGCGATCGGGCGCGGACCGTCCAGGTGGCCCCCGGCATCGGTCGCGACGGCGACGAGGTCGCCGGTGAGATCGTCCTGACCGGTGGCCCGGGTGCGCCTCGCGACGGTCTGCTCGCCCTGCGCGCCGCGGCGTTCGCGGCCAGGGCGGGGCTTCCGCTCAGCCCGTCGGCCGCCGCCGCGCTCGCGTCATCGGCCACCGACGTCGAGTGGGACGAGCGTGCCCGACGTGCCCTGGTCGGCCTCCTGACCGCGGGACCTGGGCTCGTCGACGTCTGGCACGAGCTCGACGTCGCGGGCCTGGTGGAGCGCTGGCTGCCGGAGTGGTCGGACATCCGGCTGCGCGGTTCGTCCTCGCCCGTGCACCGGTACACGATCGACCGCCACAGCGTCGAGACGTGCGTGCTGGCGGTCGCCCAGCTGCGCTCGGTCGAGCGCCCCGACCTGCTGGCCGTCGCGGCGCTCCTGCACGACATCGGCAAGGGGCGGCCGGGCGACCACAGCGAGGTCGGAGCCCCGATGGCGCGCGACATCGCCCTGCGCTGGGGCTTCGCGCCCGAGGATGCCGACGTCGTCGGCGAGCTCGTGCGGTGGCACCTGCTCCTGCCGACCGTGGCGACCCGCCGCGACATCGAGGACCCTGCCACGGCGGTCAACGTCGCCGAGATCGTCCGCACGGAGCGCTTCCTGGACCTGCTCGCGGGCCTGACCCGGGCCGACGGGGCGGCCACGAGCAGCGAGGCTCGGTCGCGGTGGCGACGAGGACTCATCGACGGACTCGTCGAGAAGGTCCGGGCCACGCTGCAGGGAGCGAGCGAGGTGGATGCCGAGTCCTACGAGGGCTGGCCCGACTCGCTGCCCTTCCCCGACCTGCCCAACGGACCGGGAACGGGAGACGAGGTGAGGGGCGACGTGGTCCCGCACCACGACGGTTCGCTGCTGACGATCGTGGCCCCCGACTCTCCGGGCCTGCTCGCGCGCGTCGCCGGTGCGCTGGCGCTGGCCGGCATCGACCTGCACTCGCTGCGCACCGTGACCCGTGACGGCCACGCGGTCTCGGTGTGGGAGACCCCGCGCGCCGACGTCGATCGCCAGCTCGTGCTCGAGCGGATCCGCCGGGTGCTGGCCGGGGACGTCGACCTGGACGTCCGGCTCGACCGGCCCGCCAAGGGCGATGACGATCCTCGGGTGCTCCTGGTGTCGCGGGCCAACCTGACGGGCACGATGCTCGAGGTCCGAGCCCTCGACCGGCGCGGTCTGATCTACCTCGTCGCCCGGGCCGTGCACGAGGCGGGCGCCTCGATCCGGTCGGCGCACGTCAGCACGTTCGGTGCCGAGGTGCGCGACGTCTTCTACCTCGTGGACGCCGGGGGAGACCCGCTCGACCCGACGCTCGCCGAGCACGTACGGGCGACCGTCGAGTCCGCGTTGGCCTGAACCCCTCGGCTAGGCTGATCGGGCTGTCCGACGCTCCACCCTGTACGTGAGGAACTCCGTGTTCGACTCCCTGCAAGACCGCCTGCAGTCCGCGTTCACCTCGCTGCGTGGCAAGGGCCGACTCAGTCCGGCCGACATCGACGCCACGGTCCGCGAGATCCGCCTGGCACTGCTGGACGCCGACGTCGCCGTGCCCGTCGTGCGCGACTTCGTCGCCCGGGTCACCGAGCGGGCGAACGGGGTCGAGGTCAGCAAGGCGCTCAACCCGGCGCAGCAGGTCATCAAGATCGTCAACGACGAGCTCGTCACGATCCTGGGCGGCGAGACGCGACGGGTCAGGTACGCCAAGACGGCCCCGACCGTCATCATGCTGGCGGGCCTGCAGGGAGCCGGCAAGACCACGCTGGCGGGCAAGCTCGGTCGCTGGCTCAAGGACAACGGCCACAGTCCGATGCTCGTGGCGTGCGACCTGCAGCGCCCGAACGCGGTCAACCAGCTCCAGGTCGTCGGCGAGCAGGCCGGCGTCACGGTCTTCGCGCCGGAGCCCGGGAACACCGGCGGGGGTCCCGGCCCTGGGGCGGGAACTGCATCCGTGGGTGATCCCGTCGCCGTCGCCACCGCCTCGATCGCCGAGGCGCGGCGCACCCTGCACGACGTCGTCGTGGTCGACACCGCGGGTCGCCTCGGCATCGACGCCGAGCTGATGCAGCAGGCGTCCGACATCCGCGACGCCGTCGACCCGGACGAGGTCCTGTTCGTCATCGACGCGATGACGGGCCAGGACGCCGTGCAGACGGCGCAGGCGTTCGCCGACGGCGTCGACTTCACGGGCGTCGTGCTGACCAAGCTCGACGGTGACGCCCGCGGCGGCGCCGCGCTGTCGGTGCGTCAGGTCACGGGTCGCCCCATCATGTTCGCGTCGTCGGGCGAGAAGCTCACCGACTTCGACGTCTTCCACCCCGACCGCATGGCCTCGCGGATCCTCGACATGGGCGACGTCATGACGCTCATCGAGCAGGCCGAGAAGGCGTTCGACGCCGACGAGGCGGCCAAGGCGGCCGAGAAGCTCGCCGGCGGGGCGTTCACCCTCACCGACTTCCTCGCCCAGCTCGAGGCCATCGCGAAGATGGGTTCGATGACCAAGATGCTGGGGATGCTGCCCGGCATGGGGCAGTTCAAGGACCAGATCGCCGCCCTCGACGACAGCGAGCTCGACAAGGTCAAGGCGATCATCCTCTCGATGACGCCGCAGGAGCGCGAGAACCCCAAGATCATCGACGGCTCCCGACGCGCGCGCATCGCGAAGGGTTCCGGACGCCAGGTCAGCGACGTCAACCAGCTCGTGACCCGGTTCTTCGAGGCGTCCAAGATGATGCAGCAGATGGCCAAGGGCGGCGGAGTCCCCGGCATGCCGGGCATGCAGGGTCTGCCGGGCATGCCCGGCAAGCGGGCGGGCGCACGCCAGAAGCCGCAGCAGAAGAAGAAGGGCAAGCGCACGTCCGGCAACCCGGCGAAGCGCGCCGCGGAGGCCAAGGGCAAGGGCACCGCCGCGGCCCCCGCCGACGGTGCGGGCGCCTTCGGCTTCGGCCAGGACGCGCCGACCGACTTCGAGCTGCCCAAGGAGCTGCGGGACCTGCTCTAGTGCGGGTCCGGCTGCTGGGCACGGGTTCGGCCGACGGGTGGCCGCAGGCGTTCTGCCGGTGTGAGTCGTGCGCGGCCCAGCGAGCCGGAGGCGTCATCCGGGTACCGACCAGCGCGCTCGTCGACGACGTGCTGCTGATCGACGGCAACGCCGACAGTCCCGGTGCGGCGACCCGGGCGGGAGGCGACCTCGCCGAGGTCCGGCACCTGCTCGTGAGCCACGCCCACGTCGACCACCTCGCTCCGCAGCTGTTGCTCTTCCGGTCGTGGGTCGACGACGGTCCGCTGGACGTGATCGGCCCGGCGGCCGTGCTGGACGCGTGCCGGCCGTGGGTCGCGCCCGACGCCCCGGTGCGGTGGGTCGAGGTGCACGCCGGTGACGCGATCGACCTCGGCACGCACCGCGTGCGCGTCCTCCCGGCGAACCATCGCGTCATGGCGCCCGGCGACGCGGTGCTCTACGACGTGACCGCGCGTGACGGCGGGCGCCTGCTGTGGGGCTGCGACACGGGCCCGTGGGACGACGCCTGGGTCCGCGCCGTCGCGGAGGCGGACTACGACGTCGTGGTGCTCGAGGAGACCTTCGGCCTGGCCACGGACGTCTCGGACGGGCACCTGCACCTCGAGTCCTTCGCCGAGCTCGTCGCCGCGCTGCGTGGGGTCGGTGCCGTGAACGACTCGACCGACGTGGTCGCGGTGCACCTCAGCCACCACAACCCGCCCGAGACCGAGCTGCGGGCGCGACTTGCCGTGGTCGGTGCCCGGCCCGGACGCGATGGTGAGGCGTTCTCCACGGCCGACCGCGCGTGAGCGCAAGGGGCGACCGATCCCGGGAGTCCCGCTTCGTCGCGTCTCGTCCTGCCGACCGCCGTGTCGGGGCGTACGGTCGGGCCATGGACGACCAGGAGCACGACGCGCCGCTGATCGTGGCGATGGGCATCTCGGGCACCGGCAAGTCAGCGGTCGGGAACGCGGTCGCCGACCGGCTCGGCCTGCCCTACGCCGACGGGGACGACTACCACCCGCGCTCCAACATCGAGAAGATGTCGGCCGGCACGCCCCTGACCGACGAGGACCGGTGGCCGTGGTTGGAGCTCGTGGGCCAGTGGCTCGCCGAGCACGCCGCGGGCGGCGGCGTCATCAGCTGCTCGGCGCTCAAGCGGTCCTACCGCGACGTCCTGCGCGGCGACGCGGAGCGCGTCATCTTCCTGCACCTAGAGGGCGACCACGACCTGATCCAGGAGCGCATGGAGAAGCGTGACCACTTCATGCCGGCCAGCCTGCTGGAGTCCCAGGAACACACCCTCGAGCCGCTGCAGGACGACGAGTGCGGCTGGTCGTTCGACATCGCGCCACCGATCGAGCAGATCGTCGACGCCTTCGTCGAGCGGGCGGGGCTGCAGGCGCTCGAGCGCGAGGACCACGCCTAGGCCGCTCGACGCCGGCGAGGAGGGGGCGCACGGGTCTCGTTGTAGCGTGCAACAGTGCTCGTCCCGCTGCTTCGTCGACACCTGGCTCCCTATCGAGCCTCGCTGCTGGTCGTGCTGGTGCTCCAGGTCGCTCAGACCTTGGCCAGCCTCTTCCTCCCGAGCCTGAACGCCGACATCATCGACCGGGGCGTCGTGGCCGGCGACACGGGGCTGATCTGGCGGCTCGGGGGCGTCATGCTCGCGGTCACCCTGGTGCAGGTCGTCGCGACGGTCGCCGCGGTCTACGTCGGAGCGCGGGTGGCGATGGCGCTCGGCCGCGACCTCCGGGCGGCGGTGTTCGACCGGGTCGAGACCTTCGCGGCTCGGGAGATGACCCAGCTCGGCGCACCGACGCTCATCACGCGCTCGACCGTCGACGTGCAGCAGGTGCAGCTGCTCGGCTTCATGCTGCTGACGATGTTCGTGACGGCCCCGATCATGGCGGTCGGCGGCGTCGTCATGGCGCTGCGCGAGGACGTCGTGATGTCCGGTCTGCTCCTGGTCGTGCTGCCGGCGCTGGTCGTGAGCGTCGGGCTGATCATCCGGCAGATGCGCCCGCTGTTCCGCGTGATGCAGGGTCGCGTCGACCGCATCAACGGCGTGATGCGCGAGCAGATCATGGGCATCCGGGTCATCCGGGCCTTCGTCAAGGAGGACGAGGAGACCGCACGGTTCGGTGAGGCCAACCGCGAGTACCGGGACGTCGCCGTGGCCGCCGGCCGGCTGATGTCGCTGATGTTCCCCACCGTGATGCTGGTCATGAATCTCTCGGTCGCCCTGGCCACGTGGCTGGGCGGGTACCGGATCGGCAATGGTGACCTCCAGGTCGGCACGTTGACGGCGTTCCAGAACTACCTGGTGCTGATCCTGATGTCGGTCATGATGGCGACCTTCATCTTCATGCTCTGGCCGCGGGCCGAGGTCTCGGCCGAGCGCATCACCGAGGTCCTGGAGACCGAGCCGAGCGTGCTCGCCCCGCCCGGTGCCGTGCCGACGACCGTCCGGCGCGGGCACGTCGACCTCCGCGGTGCGTCCTTCGCGTTCCCCGGGGCCGAGCAGGACGTCCTGCACGACGTCGACCTGGTGGCCCGGCCGGGCGAGACGACGGCCATCATCGGATCGACCGGCAGCGGAAAGACCACGCTGCTCGGCCTGGTCGCGCGTCTCGTCGACGTCACCGGCGGACGGGTCGAGATCGACGGCCACGACGTGCGCACGCTGCTCCCGGAGGACGTGTGGGCGGCGATCGGTCTGGTACCGCAGAAGGCGATGCTGTTCTCGGGCACGATCGCCTCGAACCTGCGATACGGACGTCCGGACGCCACCGACGCCGAGCTGTGGCAGGCCCTGGAGATCGCCCAGGCCCGTGACTTCGTGGAACGTCGACCCGAGGGGCTGCAGACCCCGATCGCCCAGGGTGGCTCCAACGTCTCCGGGGGACAGCGCCAACGTCTCGCGATCGCGAGGGCCATCGTCAAACGCCCCGCCGTCTACCTGTTCGACGACTCGTTCTCGGCCCTCGACTACGCCACGGACGCGGCGCTGCGGGCCGCGCTGCGACCCGTCACCTCCGAGGCCGCCGTCCTCGTCGTGGCGCAACGGGTGAGCACGATCCGCCACGCCGACCGCATCGTCGTGCTCGACGAGGGCCGCGTGGTCGGCACGGGCACGCACCGCGAGCTCATGGCGACCTGCACCGTCTACCGCGAGATCGTGCTGTCGCAGCTGACCGAGGAGGAGGCGTCATGAGCAACCGGCAACCGGCGCCCCCCGTGCGCGGCCCGGGTGCGGGCATGACGCCGCCGGCGCAGAAGGCCACGCAGTTCGGTCCGACGTTCCGCCGCCTGCTCGGCCGCCTGCTCCGCAACCGCCTGGCCGCCGGCGCGATCCTGGCCTTCGGCGTCGTCGGCACCACGATGTCGGTCATCGGGCCGCGCGTGCTCGGCCACGCGACCGACATCGTCTTCACGGGCTACCTGTCGAGCCAGTTCCCCGCAGGTTCCAGCAAGTCCGAGGTCGTGGCCTCCCTGCGGGCCCGGGGCGAGGACCAGCTGGCCTCGCTCGTCGGCTCGGTCGACCTGCAACCCGGCCAGGGCGTCGATCACGGGGCGCTGGCCCTGGCGCTGATCACCGTGATGGTGCTGTACACGATCGGCGCCTGGTTCATGTACCTGCAGGGCCGCACCACGACCATGGTGGTGCAGCACATGGTCGCCGACCTGCGCGACGAGGTCGAGGCGAAGCTGCACCGTGTGCCGCTGGCCTATCTGGACCGGTCCGAGCGCGGCGAGATCCTGTCACGCACCACCAACGACATCGACAACGTCGCCCAGTCCCTGCAGCAGGCGATCTCGCAGTTCCTCGGGAGCCTGCTGATGATGATCGGCACGCTCGCCATGATGCTGCTGATCTCGCCGCTGCTCGCCCTCGTCGCGGTCGTGACCGTGCCGGTCGTGGCGGTCATCATGCGGTTCGTCGCGAAGCGGTCGCAACCGCACTTCGCGGCCCAGTGGCGGGCCACGGGCCGGTTGAACGGGCACGTCGAGGAGGTGTTCACGGGCCACGACGTCGTCAAGGTCTTCGGCCGCCAGGCCGAGGCACGTGCGACGTTCCGGCAGCACAACGACGACCTGTTCGACGCCGCGTTCCGTGCGCAGTTCCTCAGTGGCGCCCTGCAGCCGCTGATGATGTTCGTGTCGAACCTCAACTACGTCCTGGTCGCGGTCGTCGGCGGGCTGCGGGTCGCGTCGGGCCAGCTCAGCATCGGCGAGGTGCAGGCGTTCATCCAGTACTCCCGGCAGTTCACGCAGCCACTGGCCCAGATCGCCGCGCTCGTGAACCTCGTCCAGTCCGGCGTCGCGTCGGCCGAGCGGGTCTTCGAGCTCCTCGACGAGGCGGAGGAGTCCACCGAGCCCGAGGACGCGCCGTTCCCCACACTGGTGCGGGGGCGGGTGGTCTTCGAGGACGTCGAGTTCGCGTACACCCCCGACGAGCCGCTCATCACCGGGCTCGACCTGGTCGCCGAGCCCGGACAGGCCGTGGCCATCGTGGGTCCGACGGGCGCGGGCAAGACGACGCTCACGAACCTGCTCCTGCGCTTCTACGAGCTCGACGGCGGGCGCATCACGCTGGACGGGGTCGACATCGCCGGCATGGACCGGCACGCCCTGCGCGACCAGTTCGGGGTCGTGCTGCAGGACACCTGGCTGTTCGCCGGCACGATCCGCGAGAACATCGCGTACGGGGCAGACGACCCGTCGCAGGAGGACGTCGTCAGGGCCGCCGAGGCCGCCTCGGTCGACCACTTCGTCCGGACGCTTCCCGAGGGCTACGACACACCGATCGACGACCTGGGGTCGTCGATCAGTGCCGGCCAGCGCCAGCTGCTCACGATCGCGCGCGCCTTCCTGGCCGATCCGTCGATCCTGGTCCTGGACGAGGCCACCAGCTCGGTCGACACCCGCACCGAGGCGCTCGTGCAGGCAGCGATGGCCCGTCTTCGGTCGGGGCGCACGAGCTTTGTCATCGCCCACCGGCTGTCGACGATCACCGAGGCGGACCACATCGTCGTCATGAGCGACGGCCGGATCGTGGAGCAGGGCACCCACGCGTCGCTGCGCGCGGCCGGTGGTGTGTACGAGCGG
Organism: Aeromicrobium sp.; assembly: GCF_023146395.1. Classification (GTDB taxonomy): domain Bacteria; phylum Actinomycetota; class Actinomycetes; order Propionibacteriales; family Nocardioidaceae; genus Aeromicrobium. The sequence goes on from NZ_JAGLCD010000004.1 coordinate 290,096, forward strand.
CTCTACGCGGCACAGTTCGCCGCCCCCGTGGACCAGGTGGGCGGTGAGTGATCCACCCTTGTTGGCTCGGGCGGTGAGTCATCCACCGCATGAGCGGCCGTACGGTGGATGACTCACCGCCCTGGGTGGAACACTCACCGTCCCGTGGCGAGTTGGAGGGCTCCGTGCGTCCGTGGCACAATGTCGCCTTGTGTCCGACGGGCGGTGAGGACCCTCTCACCCACACCGACCGCGGCCCCAGACTCACCCGGCGCGTGTCCCCACCCGTACCGGCACGTCATCTCGTTCCGAGCATCAAGGAGACACCACAACCGTGGCCGTCAAGATTCGCCTCAAGCGGATGGGCAAGATCCGCGCACCGTTCTACCGCATCGTCGTCGCCGACTCGCGCACCAAGCGCGACGGTCGCGTGATCGAGGAGATCGGTACCTACAACCCCAAGACCGAGCCGTCGACGATCCACGTCAACTCCGAGCGTGCTCAGTACTGGCTCGGCGTCGGCGCCCAGCCGACCGAGTCGGTCGCCGCGATCCTCACGATCACCGGCGACATCGGTGGCACCTCGACCCTGAAGCAGCCCGCCGAGAAGGCCGACAAGGCCGCCGCGTTCGACGCCGCGCTGAAGGAGCTCCACGCCGAGCCCAAGGCCAAGGCGACGACCGAGAAGAAGTCGGCCAAGAAGGCCGAGTCGAAGGCTGACGACGCCGCTGCCGAGGAGCCCAAGGCTGAGGAGCCGAAGGCCGAGGAGACGCCCGCCGTCGAGGAGAGCCCGGCCGACGAGAAGCCCGCCGAGGCCTGATCATGGCTGCGCCCACCGTCGAGCTGATCGAGCACCTCGTGTCCGGCATCGTCGCTCACCCCGACGACGTCGACGTGCGTGCCAAGCAGACGCGTCGCGGCGACCTCTTCGAGGTTCGCGTCAACGCCGACGACCTCGGCAAGGTCATCGGACGCCAGGGCCGCACGGCCGCGGCGATCCGCACCGTGACCGCCGCGGTCGCCGGCGATGCGGCGCGCATCGACTTCGTCGACGTCGACCGTCGTCGCTGACCCGGTGTGACGGAGCACGGGCGATGACCGTCATGGTCGTCATCGGCCGGATCGGCCGGGCCCACGGCATCCGCGGCGAGCTGGCCGTCGAGGTCCGCACGGACGAGCCCGAGCGCAGATTTGCGCCGGGCTCGTCCGTCGTCTGCTCCGGGGGACGCTCGCTCACGGTGGCCGCGTCGCGCCAGCACGGTGCCAAGCTCGTCGTGCGTTTTGCCGAGATCCCCGACCGCACGGCGGCCGAGACCCTGCACGGCCAGGTGCTCGAGGCCGAGGTCGATCCGGCCGAGACGCCTGACGACGACGCGTTCTACGACCGCCAGCTGACGGGTCTCGAGGTCCGCGTCGGCGAGGCCGTCGTGGGCACCGTGGCCCGGGTCGACCACCTGCCCGCCCAGGACCTCCTGGTCGTGGCGACCCCCACGGGTGAGGTGCTGGTGCCCTTCGTCGAGGCCCTCGTCCCCGAGGTCGACCTCGAGGCCGGCCATCTCACGGTGGTCGACCTGCCGGGCCTGATCGATCCCGATGCGGCCGAGATCGTGCGGGACGACGCCGGCTGATGCGCATCGACGTCATCACGATCTTTCCCGAGTACCTCGCCCCGCTCGACCTGTCGCTGCCGGGCAAGGCCCGGCAGAACGGCCTGCTCGAGCTCGGTGTCCACGACCTTCGGCAGTGGACGACCGACCGTCACCGCACCGTCGACGACACCCCGTACGGCGGCGGCGCCGGCATGGTCATGAAGCCCGAGCCGTGGGGTCAGGGTCTGGAGGCCGTCGCGAGCGACGACTGCGTCGTCGTCGTGCCCACCCCCTCGGGCCGCTCGTTCCGCCAGTCCGACGCCGCGCGGCTCGCCGCCGAGCAGCACCTCGTCTTCGCGTGCGGCCGCTACGAGGGCATCGACCAGCGGGTCGTGGACGAGGCCGCGAGCCGGTGGCGGGTCGAGGAGGTCTCCCTGGGTGACTTCGTGCTCAACGGGGGAGAGGTCGCGGCGCTGGCCGTGATCGAGGCCGTGGTCCGCCTGCTGCCGGGGTTCATGGGCAATCCCGAGTCGCTCGTCGAGGAGTCGCACGGGACCGACGGGCTGCTGGAGTACCCCGTCTACACCAAGCCCGCCTCGTGGCGCGGCCGCGACGTCCCGGAGGTCCTGCTGTCGGGCCACCACGAGCGGATCGCCGCGTGGCGCCGGGAACGGTCGCTCGAGCGCACCCGCGCCCGACGCCCTGATCTGCTCCCGTGACCCGCGCCGTGCCGGCGTTACCTTCTGTTCACATGAGCCGCGATGTCGTAACGCGGACGTGATCCTGAGGCAAGCCTGAGGGAATCTGGCAACGCCAGACTGACGACGCATTCGGCGCAGCAACGAGGCTGCCCTGACGAGTTGTCTCCCCCCCAACAGGCAAATGAGGTTGAAATGTCAGTCGATCTTTCCTGGCAGCTGATCTGCACGGCTCTCGTGCTCTTTATGACACCAGGACTCGCGTTCTTCTACGGCGGCCTGGTCAAGGCCAAGTCCGTGGTGTCGATGATGATGCTGAGCTTCGGCTCGATCGCGGTCGTCACGATCCTCTACGTCCTCTACGGCGGCACCGGCATCGCCGGCAACGGCACGAGCGGAGGCAGCGAGTACTTCGGCAACCCGTTCGAGGACTTCGGCATGACCGACCTGGTGACGTCGGCCGGCAGCGGTGACGCGGGCAACCTCTTCGGTGGCCACGCGTTCCTCGTCGCGTTCTGCATCATCACGGTGGCCCTCGTCTCGGGTGCCGTCGCCGATCGCGCCCGCTTCTGGCCGTGGATGCTCTTCGCGGCCCTGTTCGCCACGTTCGTCGTGTTCCCGACCTTCCGGTGGCTCTTCGGCGTCGACGCCGACGGCAACTTCTACGGCTGGCTCGCCAACGACGTCTACGGCTTCGGTGCTGCGCTCGACTGGGCCGGCGGCACGATCATCCACCAGTCGGCGGGTGCTGCTGCGCTGGCGCTGGCGCTGGTGCTCGGCAAGCGCAAGGTCGGCTTCTCCAAGGAGGAGTCGCAGCCGCACAACGTGCCGCTCGTGCTCATCGGTGCCGCGATCCTGTGGTTCGGCTGGTTCGGCTTCAACACCGGTGTCTACGGCGCCGACGAGGGCCAGACCTCGCTGATCTTCTTCAACACGCTGATCACCCCCGCCGCCGCGCTGATCGGCTGGATCATCGTCGAGACCTTCCGTGACGGCAAGGCCACCGCGGTCGGCGCGGCCTCGGGCATCGTGACCGGCCTGGTCGCCATCACGCCGGCCTGCGCCTTCCTGACCCCGGTCTGGGCCCTCGTGCTCGGCGTCGTCTCGGGTGTCGTCTGCGCCCTCGCGGTCGACCTGAAGTTCAAGCTCGGCTACGACGACACGCTCGACGTCGTGGGCATCCACCTGGTGGCCGGCTTCATCGGCTGTGTCTACATCGGCTTCTTCGGCTCGGAGACGCTGACGGGTGGCAGCCTGTTCTTCGGTGGCGAGACGGACCTGCTGTTCGCGCAGATCCTGTCGTCGCTGACGGTCATCGTGTTCTCCTTCGTCGTCGCCTACATCATCGGCCTGGCGATCGAGAAGACGATCGGCTTCCGCGCCAAGGAGGAGGACGAGATCGCCGGCATCGACACGGTGCTGCACGGTGGCGGTTACGAGTTCGACTGATCTCCTCCCACCCACCTGAACGGGCTCGGGCCCGGTCTGGATCAGGAACGCCCGTCGGACACGCTCCGGCGGGCGTTCCGCCGTGTGGCGCGCCGCTCGTCCCTCGCGGCATCACCGGCTCGTCCCTCGCCGGTGCCGGACTTCGCCCGGGCGCCTGCCTCGCCTTCGGTTCGGCCTGGGGTGACCACAGCGGGGCCAGGACGCCCGATTTCCGCGGGAACGGGAGCATGTGGCACCATTGACCCTCGGCGTGGTCGCCTCTGCCACAGGGGACTCGACCACACACGCCGATCCTCCCTCCCGCCACTGCGGCGGAAGGCAACCATCTTCTGACCGACCGTCGGTGACCTGTGGCACCAGCGAGGAGCACACCATGACCAACATCGTCGACCAGGTCGCTGCGGAGTCCCGCCGCGACGACGTCCCCGACTTCCGCGCCGGCGACACCCTCAAGGTGCACGTCAAGGTCGTCGAGGGCAACCGCTCCCGCATCCAGGTCTTCCAGGGCGTCTGCATCAAGGTGCAGGGCTCGGGCATCGGGCGCACCTTCACGGTCCGCAAGGTCAGCTTCGGCGTCGGCGTCGAGCGCACCTTCCCGCTGCACACCCCGATCATCGACCAGATCGAGGTCGCCACCCGCGGTGACGTGCGCCGCGCGAAGCTGTACTACCTGCGCAACCTCCGTGGCAAGGCCGCGAAGATCAAGGAGAAGCGCGAGATCTGATCGCGCAACCAGCGGGTGTCACGGGGCGGACCTTCGGTCCGCCCCGTTACGCTTCCCCGGTGGCCACGAGCAGAGAACACCGCCAGAAGCGCGGATTGCCGATCTGGCAGGAGTCGCTGCTCCTGGTGGTGATCGCGACGGTCATGGCCATCGTGGTCAAGACCTTCTTCCTGCAGGCGTTCTACATCCCCTCGGAGTCGATGCAGCCCACGCTGCTCGTCAACGACAAGCTGCTCGTCCAGAAGGTGTCGCTCTGGACCGGGGAGCCGCACCGGGGCGACATCGTCGTGTTCGAGGACCCCGGCGGATGGCTCGGGATCCAGGGCGAGCCCGTCGACCCGAACCCGTTCCAGAAGGCGCTCGAGACGATCGGTCTGTTCCCGACCGGCAACCACCTCATCAAGCGCGTCGTGGGGGTCGGTGGTGACCACGTGCAGTGCTGCGACGGCAGCGGCCGTCTGCTGGTCAACGGCCAGCCCATCGACGAGCCCTACGTGCTCGACCCCACCGTCATCCGCGATCGCGAGTTCGACGTCATCGTCAAGGACGGCTACCTCTGGGTCATGGGTGACAACCGCGGCAACTCCGCCGACTCCGTGGCCCACCTGGGCGACCCCGGTGGTGGTCAGGTGCGGGTCGACGACGTCGTGGGCATCGCCTGGGTCAGGGTGTGGCCCCTCAACCGGCTCGGTGGCCTGGGCCACGTCGACGCCTTCGACGACGTGCCCGACTCGCCACCCCGCTGAGCCGCGAGCGATGACCACGCGACTGCGAGGACGCACGATCCGCCGCGACGCCGGGCTCTACGGCTACGAGCGTGCGCTGGAGCGGCGCGGCCTCACGCCCGTCGCGGGCGTCGACGAGGCGGGGCGCGGAGCGTCGGCGGGCCCGCTCGTGGCGGCCGCGGTCGTGCTCGACCGTGAGATCCCCGGTCTGGCTGACTCCAAGCTGCTGACGCCCGCCCGGCGTGAGCGGTGCTTCGACCTGGTGATGGAGCGGGCCGTCGCGGTCGACGTCGTCGTGATCAGCCCGCAGGAGTGCGACCGCATGGGCATCCACCGGGCGAACATCGAGGCGTTGCGCCGAGCGCTCGCCCGTCTCCCGGTGCGACCCGGATACGTCCTGACCGACGGGTTCCCGGTCGACGGACTCGGGGTGCCGGGCCTGGCGATGTGGAAGGGCGACCGCGTGGCGGCCTCGATCGCCGCGGCGTCCGTCGTCGCCAAGGTCACCCGCGACGCGCTGATGGTCGACCTCCACGACCAGTACCCGCACTACGACTTCGCGACCCACAAGGGGTACTCCACCGCGGCGCACGAGCAAGCCCTGCGGCACCATGGACCCTGTCCCGAGCACCGGCGCAGCTGGGCCAACGTCCGCGCCGTCCTGACGGGCAGCACGCACAACCACGAGCGGAGCGACGCATGAGCCCCCAGCGGAGCGAGAGATGAGTACCGAGGACCTGGACCGCTTCGAGGCCGACGCCGAGCTGGCGTTGTACCGCGAGTACCGCGACGTCGTGAAGATCTTCAAGTACGTCGTCGAGACCGACCGACGGTTCTACCTCTGCAACGCGGTCGACGTGAAGGTGCGCTCGGAGACGGGTGACGCGTACTTCGAGGTCACCCTCACCGACGCATGGGTCTGGGACATCTACCGGCCGGCGCGCTTCGCCAAGCAGGTCAAGGTGCTGACCTTCAAGGACGTCAACGTCGAGGAGCTCCAGGACTCCGACTTCAAGGTGCCGCCCGGCTCCGACTGAGGGGTTCTCCACACGGCGCGGCCGTCCACAGCCCACGATCAGGCCCTCGCCGCCGAGGACGACTGCGACGAGGGTCATGGGCATGACCTACGCGCGCAACCAGGCCCTCGGGGCCTACGGCGAACGCATCGCCGCCGACCACCTCGTGGCCGCGGGCCTCGTGATCCTCGACCGCAACTGGACGTGTCGCTTCGGCGAGATCGACCTCGTGGCCCGTGACGGCTCGACCCTCGTGATCGTCGAGGTCAAGACCCGCAGCAGCACCAAGTTCGGCGGCCCGTTCGAGGCCGTCACGGCGCACAAGGCCACCCGGCTGCGACGGCTCGCCACGGCGTGGCTCGAGGCGCACGACGTGCAGCCCAGCGCGGTGCGGATCGACGTCGTGAGCGTCGTGGTGCCGCGCACCGGGCCGGCCGAGGTCGACCGCATCCGGGGCGTGGCCTGATGTCGGGCCGGGTCGTCTCGGTCACCCTCGACGGCCTGACCGGGCGGGCGATCGAGGTCGAGGCCGACATCGTCGGCGGTCTGCCGCGCACCGTCATCGTCGGGCTGCCGGACGTCACCGTCAACGAGGCCCGGGACCGCTGCAAGTCCGCCGTGGTCAACTCCGGGGCTCCGTGGCCCGACCAGCGCATCACGATCAACCTGGCGCCCTCGACCCTGCCCAAGTCGGGATCGCACTACGACCTGGCGATCGCGATGGCCGTGATCGCGGCCCAGAAGGCGGTACCGGCCGAGGCGCTCGCCGGCACCGCGTTCGTGGGCGAGCTCGCACTCGACGGCAGGCTCCGGGCCGTGCCGGGGGTCCTCCCGGCCACGCTCGCGGCGGCAGAGGCGGGGTGCACCCACGTGGTCGTGCCGGAGGTCAACGTGCCGGAGGCCGAGCTGGTCGACGGCATCGCCGTCACCGGGGTGCGGTCCCTGCGCCACCTGGTGGCGCTGATGACGGGGGAGGAGGTGCCCGACGACCCGCCGGTGCCGCCGATCGAGCCGCCGGCGGCGGCGCCGTGGGGGTCGGCAGACCGGCTCTCCGGCCTGGACCTGGCCGACGTCGCGGGCCACGAGGACGTCCGCCTCGCGGTCCTCGTCGCGGCGGTCGGCGGGCACCACCTCTCGATGGTCGGGCCCCCGGGTGTCGGCAAGACGATGCTCGCGCAGCGCCTCCCGGGTCTGTTGCCCGATCTCGGCCGCCAGGACGCGATCGAGGTCAGCGCGGTGCACTCGGTCGCCGGCCTGCTCGCGCCGGACGTGCCGCTGCTGACGAGGCCGCCGTTCCTCGACCCGCACCACACGGCCAGCGCGGCCGCGATCGTCGGCGGGGGGAGCCGGCAGGTGCGGCCCGGCGCGATGAGCCTCGCGCACCGCGGAGTGCTGTTCCTCGACGAGGCGCCGGAGTTCACGGTCAACGTCCTCGAGGCGCTGCGGCAGCCGCTGGAGAGCGGTCGCATCGTGGTCGCCCGCTCGGCCCGCACCGTCGTGTACCCCGCGCGGTTCCAGCTCGTCATCGCGGCGAACCCCTGCCCGTGCGGACAGGCCGCCACGCTCGACTCTGCGTGCCGTTGCACGCCCGCTATGCGCCGTCGCTACGGCGAGCGCATCTCCGGGCCCATCCGCGACCGCATCGACATCCGGCGCACGCTCACCGCGCCCAGCCGCCCCGAGCTCGCCGCCACGGTGGCCGCGGGACGCCGCACGGTCGAGCTCGCCCAGCGGGTGCTCGAGGCTCGCGACCGGCAGGGAAGCCGTCTCGCGGGCACGCCCTGGCGCACCAATGCGGACGTGCCCGGCACCGAGCTGCGCAAGGCGTGGCCCCTCGCCGAGGAGGCGCGGGTGCTGCTCGACCGGCAGCTGCACGCCGACAAGCTCAATCCGCGCAGCGCCGACCGGGTCCTGCGCCTGGCCTGGAGCGTCGCCGACCTGCACGGCCACGACCTCCCCGGCGGCGCCGACGTCCGCACCGCGCTGAGTCTGCGCTCGGACCTCCCGCTCGACGCCGCCATGCGGTCGCTGGTCGCGGCATGAACCGCGGCGAGTCCGAGCGCGACCGCCTGGTGCTGTCGATCGCCACCGAGCCGCTCGACGCCCTGGCCCGCGACCTGGTGTCCAGTCACGGCATCGCGGCGGTCGCCGGGGCGTGCCGCGGTGAGTCGGGGTCGCCCCACGTGCCGGAGGCGTGGGTCGAGCGAGTGGCCCTCGCGCCGGTCGATCAGGTGCTGGACGCCGGCGCTGCCGCCCGCGCACGGTGGATCACCCCGGCGCACCCGGCCTGGCCGGCTGCTCTCGGCGACCTGGCCGGCGTCGACGACCACGGTGCGGCCCCGTGGGGCGTCTGGGTCCGGGGTGAGGGGCCCCTGGAGGTCGACCGCGCCGTCTCGGTCGTGGGAGCACGGTCCTGCACCACGTACGGTGCCGAGGTCGCCGGTGACCTCGGCGCTGATCTCGCCGACCGCGGCTGGACCGTCGTCAGCGGCGCGGCCTTCGGCATCGACGCCTGTGCCCACCGTGGGGCGCTCGCCGTGGCGGGACGCACGGTCGCGGTCCTGGCGTGCGGGGTCGACGTCCCGTACCCCCAGGCCCACGCGACCCTGCTGGACCGCATCGCCCACGAGGGATGGATCATCGCCGAGCACCCACCGGGATCCGTACCGCACCGCCACCGCTTCCTGACGCGCAACCGGCTCATCGCGGCTCTGGGAGCCGGCACCGTGGTCGTCGAGGCCGCCCCACGCAGCGGATCGCTCAACACGCTGCGGTGGGCCGACCGTCTGGGGCGGTCGTCCATGGCGGTGCCGGGCTCGGTGCTCTCGCAGCAGTCCGGTGGCGCCCACCGTGCGGTCCGCGAGGGCGAGGCCGTGCTCGTCACGTCGGCCGACGACGTGGCGCAGGAGCTCGACGGGCTGGGATGGTCCGACCTTGGCGCCACGGAGACCCTGACCGACGACTCGCGTCGTCTCCACGCCACCTTGCCGCGCGAGGGTGGGGTCACGGTGGGCGAGCTCGTCGTGCTGCTCGACGCGTCGCTGCGCCAGGTTCGGGCCGGCTTGGCCCTGCTGGAACGTCGGGGCCACGCCCGGCGCGCCGACGGCGGCTGGATCGCGCTCGGACCCCTGCCCGGCTGAGACAGTGGGGGCGTGAGCGAGAGCGACGCGGCCTGGGACCGGGTCATCGACGACTACGAGCGTCATCTCCGGCTCGAGCGTGACCTCACCGAGCACACGGTCCGCGGCTACGTCAGCGACGTCCGGGGCCTGGCCGACCACGCCGAGCGCCTGGGGGTCCGCGATCCGGCCGCTCTCACGATCCGCGCGGTGCGCAGCCACTTGGCCCAGCAGCGCTCGCTCGGGCGGGCCCGCTCCACGTTGGCGCGGCGGAGCACCTCGCTGCGGGTCTTCACCGCCTGGTTGGTCCGGACCGGCCGGTCCGAGACCGACGCCGCGGCCCTCCTGGTCTCACCGGCCGCGCGCCGGGAGCTGCCGGCCACGCTGAGCGCGAGCGAGATCCGCGCCGTGCTCGACGCGGCCGCCGCACGGGTCGACACCGAGGCCGTCACCGGCACGCGCGACCTCGCGATGCTCGAGCTGCTCTACGCCACCGGGATCCGGGTCGGTGAGCTGGTCGGGCTCGACGTCGACGACCTCGACCGGGCCCGGCGTCTGGTCCGGGTCTTCGGCAAGGGCCGCAAGGAGCGTGCGGTGCCGTTCGGCCTGCCGGCGCAGGACGCCGTGGAGGCGTGGCTCCAGCACGGCCGGCCGCAGGTCGCGACGAGCGCCAGCGGTCCGGCGATCTTCCTCGGGGTGCGCGGCGGGCGCATCGACCAGCGCACCGTGCGCGAGGTCGTGCACCGCCGGCTCGCCGAGGTCGAGGGCGTCCCCGACCTGAGTCCGCACGGTCTGCGGCACACCGCGGCGACCCACCTGCTCGAGGGGGGCGCCGACCTCAGGTCGGTCCAGGAGGTGCTCGGCCACGCCTCGATCGGGACGACGCAGATCTACACGCACGTCAGCAACGAGCGGCTCCGGGCCGCGTTCCGCCAGGCACACCCGCGCGCCTGAGCTGCTCATAGCAGCGGCGCCGGGTCAAGGGCCACGCCGGCGTCGTGGACCGAGAAGTGCAGGTGGCATCCCGTCGACGTGCCGGTCGTGCCGATCGTCGCGATCGCGTCGCCGGCAGCGACCGACGATCCCACGGTCACCGCCGCTGACGACAGATGGCTGTAGGAGGTGACCCGTCCGGCTCCGTGGTCGATCTCGACCCGCAGCCCGTAGCCACCGGCGTGGCCGACCCGGGTCACGCTGCCGGCTCCTGCCGCCCGCACGGGGGTGCCGCACGGTGCGCCGAAGTCGATCCCGTCATGGAGGCGAGGCTCGCCGGTGATCGGATGGATCCGCATGCCGAAGCCCGAGGTCACGGGCGCGGTGACGGGCGGCTGGAGCTCGCCGGTGCCGAGCGCGGGAGGGGTCGGCACCGGACCGTCCGGACTGATGAGCCGGTACCTGCCGCCGAGCAGCTCGGCGGGATCGAGGTAGGTCTCGCCCTTGATCCGTCCCAGGTGCAGGCACGCGGCGGCGCCGCACCCGACGTGGCCGGGCAGCAGGGTGCCGAGGGGCTGACCGGCCACGACGCTCCAGCCGACCTCCACGGTGCCCTGCACCGGCTGGTAGGTCGAGCGCTCCGCGCCGTGGGTGACCGTCACGACGGGAGTTCCGGCGACGTCGCCGACGAAGGCGACGGTGCCGGCCGCCACGGCCGTGACGATCTCGCCGGGAGCACCGGCGAGGTCGAGGCCTCGGTGGCCGGCGGCGTACGGGTCCGGGGGAGCGGTGAACGAGCGATCGATGTCGCGCTCGGCGAGGGGCCAGGACCAGGATCCGTCGGCCCGGGCCGATGCGGACGTGCCGGCCACCGCGAGCACGGCGAGCAGCACGGCCCCGGTGCGGAAGGTGCGAACCGTGCGGCCGGCGCGAACCCTGTGAACGGTGCGACGGGTGCAGGACGCGAGCCGGTGACGGTACGCGGGCCGGCGAAGATCGTGGCGTCGTCTCATGGATCCACGTCAGCGCACGCGGCGTCGGTCCGGCACCACGATCGACCCGACTGTGGATCGAGGCAGGCTGTGGACGGCGACCTTCGACTCGTGCGCCGCGGATTTCGTGCCGACGGCCCTCGTGGCCTACCATGGCCGGAGCACCCCTTCTGGGGGTGACTTCGCGTGCCGTCATCCGCATCGGCGTCGCTCACGGGTTCGGCCTGGGAGCGCAGCCACCGCGGGCGAGGGTCCTGGTCCGGCCCCAGCAGTATCGGGACCGGTGGACCCCGTCACGGCACCAGGGCGCGGGCACGGTGTCCGCGCGTCAACCAGGAACGGGCCGTCGTGCCCAGAAACGAGAGATCACCATGGCCGTCGTGACCATGCGTCAGCTGCTGGAGAGCGGTGTCCACTTCGGACACCAGACCCGCCGCTGGAACCCCAAGATGAAGCGCTTCATCTTCACCGAGCGCAACGGCATCTACATCATCGATCTCCAGCAGTCGCTGGCGTACATCGATGCCGGTTACGAGTTCGTCAAGAACACCGTCGCCCGTGGCGGCACGATCCTGTTCGTCGGCACCAAGCGTCAGGCGCAGGAGCCGATCCAGGAGCAGGCCACCCGCGTCGGCATGCCCTACGTCAACCAGCGTTGGCTCGGCGGCATGCTCACCAACTTCACCACGATGCACCAGCGCCTGCAGCGCATGAAGGAGCTCGAGGAGATCGACTTCGACCAGGTCGCTGGTTCGGGTCGCACCAAGAAGGAGCTCCTCCAGATGCGCCGCGAGTTCGACAAGCTCTCGCGCACGCTCGGCGGCATCCGCGACATGGCCCGCACGCCGGCGGCGCTGTGGATCGTCGACACCAAGAAGGAGCACCTGGCGGTCGACGAGGCCAAGAAGCTCGGCATCCCGATCGTCGCGATCCTCGACACCAACTGCGATCCCGACGAGGTCGACTTCCCGATCCCCGGCAACGACGACGCGATCCGTTCCGTCGCGCTGCTGACCCGGGTCATCGCCGACGCCGTCGCCGAGGGCCTCGTGTCCCGCGGTGGCGCCAAGACCGGTGAGGAGTCGGCGGGCGAGGAGCTCGGCGCCGGCGAGCCGCTGGCCGAGTGGGAAGCGGAGCTGCTGAGCACCGACGCCGCCGCAGCCCCGGCTGCCGAGGCTGCTCCCGCCGCCGAGGCCGCTCCGGTCGAGACGCCCGCGGAGGAGGCCCCGGCCACGGCCGAGACCACCGAGCCCGCGGAGTCCGGCACCGCCTCCACCGAGTCCTGATCCAGAGATTCCTCCCCTTCCCAGAATTGAGGTAGCGACACATGGCGATTGCCGCCGCTGATGTCAAGAAGCTCCGTGACGCCACGGGCGCCGGCATGATGGACGCCAAGAAGGCGCTCACCGAGGCCGACGGTGACTTCGATAAGGCCGTCGAGATCCTCCGCATCACGGGAGCGGCCAAGGCCGCCAAGCGTGGCGCGGAGCGCGAGGCCTCCTCGGGTCTCGTCGCCTCCTCGGGGCACGCGATCGTCGAGCTCAACTCCGAGACCGACTTCGTGGCCAAGAACGAGCAGTTCATCGAGCTGGCCACCAAGCTCGCGGCCACGGCCGACGCCGCGCGTCCGGCCGACGCCGAGGCCTTCGCGCAGGTCACGCTCGACGACGGCACGACCGTCGCCGAGGCGATCAGCGCCCTGGCCGCGGTCATCGGTGAGAAGCTCGAGCTCGGTCGTGTCGCGACGTTCGACGGTCAGGTCGCGACGTACCTGCACCGCCGCGCCAGCGACCTGCCGCCCTCGGTCGGCGTGCTCGTGGAGTACTCCGGCGACGACGTCGACGCCGCCCGCGGCGCCGCGATGCAGATCGCCGCGATGCGTCCGCGCTACCTGACCCGCGAGGACGTCCCCGAGGACGTCGTCGCCAAGGAGCGCGAGATCGCCGAGGCCACGGCCCGCGAGGAGGGCAAGCCCGAGCAGGCGATCGCGAAGATCACCGAGGGTCGCGTCAACGGCTTCTTCAAGGACGTCGTCCTGCTGGAGCAGCCGTCGGTCACCGACAACAAGAAGACGGTCAAGACCGTCCTGGACGAGGCCGGCGTCACGCTGACCGGTTTCGCCCACATCGAGATCGGCGCCTGAGGCACTGATCCGACGACGCAGGGCCCCGTGGAGCGATCCACGGGGCCCTGCGTCATGAGCCCCTCGTCACGGGTCCTGCCTCGTCTCTCCCGCCGCAGGTCCACCGGCGTGAGTCCGATAAACTCCACACCATGGCTCGCCGCGTCCTTCTCAAGCTGTCCGGTGAGGTCTTCGGCGGAGGAGCCATCGGCATCGACCCCGACGTCGTCAACGGCATCGCTGCGCAGGTGGCCGAGGCCGTCCGTGACGGCGTCCAGGTCGCCATCGTCGTCGGCGGCGGCAACTTCTTCCGCGGCGCCGAGCTCAGCCAGCGCGGCATGGAACGCGGACGCGCCGACTACATCGGCATGCTCGGCACGGTCATGAACGCCCTGGCCCTCCAGGACTTCATCGAGAAGCAGGGAGTCGAGACCCGCGTCCAGTCGGCGATCGCGATGTCCCAGGTGGCCGAGCCCTACATCCCGCGGCGCGCGGTCCGGCACCTCGAGAAGGGTCGCGTCGTGATCTTCGGCGCGGGAGCCGGCATGCCCTACTTCTCGACCGACACGGTCTCCGCGCAGCGGGCGCTCGAGATCAAGGCCGACATCGTCCTGATGAGCAAGAACGGTGTCGACGGCGTGTACGACGCCGACCCGCGCACCGACCCGGAGGCTCGCAAGTACGACGACGTGACGTTTGCCGAGTCGCTGCAGCGCGGCCTCAAGGTCGTCGACGCTGCGGCGTTCGCGCTCTGCATGGAGAACAAGCTCCCGATGATCGTGTTCGGGATGGAGGGCGAGGGCAACATCGCGCGCGCCCTGCGGGGTGAGAGGATCGGGACGCTGGTCCACGCCGGATCTGACCCGAACAATGGCACGACTACAGGAGAAGCACCGTGATCGACCAGACACTCCGCGAGGCCGACACCAAGATGGGCAAGGCCGTCGAGCACACCCGCGAGGAGTTTGCGGCGATCCGCACCGGGCGGGCACACCCGGCGATGTTCGCGCAGATCACGGCTGACTACTACGGCACCCCCACGCCGCTGCAGCAGCTCGCGGGCTTCCAGGTGCCCGAGCCGCGCACGGTCATCATCAGCCCCTACGACGCGAGCGCCAAGGGGGCCATCGAGAAGGCCATCCGCGACTCCGACCTCGGCGTCAACCCGTCCGACGACGGCAAGGTGCTCCGGGTGACCCTGCCCGAGCTGACCGAGGACCGCCGCAAGGAGTACATCAAGCTCGCGCGCACCAAGGCCGAGGACGGCAAGATCGCGATCCGTGGCGTGCGCCGCAATGCCAAGCAGGCGCTCGACAAGGCCGAGAAGGACTCCGAGATCTCGCAGGACGACAACACCGGCGCGGAGAAGCGTCTCGATGCCCTCACCAAGAAGTACGTCGACACCGTCGACGAGCTGTTGAAGGGCAAAGAGGCCGAGCTCCTCGAGGTGTGACCTCTTCCATGACCGACTCTGCCGCCGAGTCGGCCGCCCCCGCCAAGGATCACGGCCGGGCCGGCCGCAACCTGCCGGCCGCGATCGGCGTCGGCGTCAGCCTCGGCCTCACGGTCGTCGCGTCGCTGTTCTTCGTCAAGGACCTGTTCGTCGCGGTCGTCGTGATCGCCCTGCTGATCGGCATGTGGGAGCTCACGCGGGCCTTCACCACGGCCTCCATCCGGGTGCCGATCCTGCCGGTCGCGGTGGGTGGCACGGCGATGCTGCTGTCGGCGTTCTACGCCGACATGGAGGCCACCGCCTTCGCGATGGCGCTGACCGTCATCGCCACGCTCGTGTGGCGGCTCGCCGATGGCGCCGACGGCTTCGTCCGTGATGTCAGTGCCGGCCTGTTCGTGCTGGCCTACCTGCCGCTCATGGGGGTCTTCGTCCTGCTGATGCTGGACGAGTCGGACGGCCCGTGGCGCATCGTGGCGTTCATCGTGGCCACGATCGCCTCGGACACCGGGGGCTACATCGCCGGCGTCCTCTTCGGCAAGCACCCGATGGCCCCGACGATCAGCCCGAAGAAGTCGTGGGAGGGGTTCGCCGGATCCCTGCTGTTCGGCATCGGGGCCGGCGTCGCCGTGGTCGTGCTGGCGCTCGAGGGCGACTGGTGGGCCGGTGTCGTGCTGGGTGTGGCGAGCGTCGTGATGGCGACGCTGGGCGACCTCTCGGAGTCGCTCATCAAGCGCGACATCGGCATCAAGGACATGGGCGACCTGCTCCCGGGCCACGGGGGCCTGATGGACCGGCTCGACTCGCTCATCATGGTCGCGCCCGTCGCCTGGGTCGTGCTGCACTACCTCGTGCCCGTCGCCTGACGGACCATCGCTGGTCGAGCGAGCCCGCCACCCTCCCGCTGGTCCAGCGAGCCCGTCACCCCCCCCCGCTGGTCGAGTGGGCCCGGCACCTTCCCGCTGGTCGAGTGGCTCGCCGAGGAACGAGGCGGCCGTATCGAGACCCGGGTCGGGTGCTGGGTCTCGGTGGGGCGGGGCGGTCGCGAAGGCTGCGGTCGGCTGACCGGGTCTCGGTACGGGCGCTCGCAGAGCTCGCACCCACTCGACCACCGGGTGGTGCTGCTCGGCGTGGTTGCTCCACCCCGACCACCGGGTGGTGCGGCCCGGCGTGGTTGCTCCTCCCCGACCACCGGGTGGTGCGGCCCGGCGTGGTTGCTCCGGCCCGACACGCGCCGGTAACGCGCGTCGTGCAGGGTGGTCACATGGCGATCAAGGTCGGGCTCGAGCACCGTACGACGTACACGTTCGACCGCCGGGTCCGGCTCAGCCCGCACGTCGTGCGTCTGCGGCCCGCGCCGCACTCGCGCACGCCGGTGGAGGCGTACTCGATGCGGGTCGAGCCGGCCGGCCACTTCGTGAACTGGCAGCAGGACCCGTTCGGCAACTGGCTGGCGCGCCTGGTGTTCCCCGAGCCGGTCGACCGCCTCGACATCACGGTCGGCCTGGTCGCCGACCTCACGGTCATCAACCCCTTCGACTTCTTCGTCGAGGCGTACGCCGAACGGTTCCCGTTCAGCTACGAGCCGGGCCTGCGCGCCGACCTGGCGCCCTATCTCGCGCCGGTCGCCGAGGGGGCGGGCGAGGGGTCCGGCCCCCTCGTGTCCCAGTGGCGCGCAGCCCTGCCGGCACTGCCCGACGACGGGGTCCCGATCGTCGACTTCCTGGTCGGGCTGAATGCCGCGGTCCATCGCGACGTCGAGTACTCCGTGCGCATGGAGCCCGGGGTGCAGACCCCCGACACGACGCTCGAGCGAGCGATCGGGTCATGCCGGGACAGCGCCTGGCTGCTCGTCTCGCTGCTGCGTCAGTACGGCCTCGCGGCCCGCTTCGTCTCCGGCTACCTCGTGCAGCTGGCGACCGACCCCCTCCTGGCCGCCCAGGCCCTCGACGGGCCGACCGGCGCGACGGAGGACTTCACCGACCTGCACGCCTGGGCGGAGGTCTACGTCCCCGGCGCCGGCTGGATCGGTCTCGACCCCACCTCGGCCCTGTTCGCCGGAGAGGGGCACATCCCGCTGTCGGCCACGCCCGATCCGGCGAGCGCCGCACCGATCACGGGCCTGATGGAGCCGGCCGACGTCGACTTCTCGTTCTCGAACGTCGTGGCACGGGTGCACGAGGACCCGCGCGTCACGCTGCCGTACACCGACGAGGCCTGGGCCCGGGTCGACGCGCTCGGCGAGGAGGTCGACGCCCGCCTCGTCGCCGACGACGTGCGCCTGACGATGGGTGGCGAGCCCACGTTCGTCTCGATCGACGACGCCACCTCGCCGGAGTGGACCACGGCCGCCGACGGCGAGGACAAGCGCCGGCTCGCGGGGGAGCTCGCCCGGCGCCTGCGCGAGATCTACGCCGGCGGCGGACTGGTGCACCGCGGCCAGGGCAAGTGGTATCCGGGAGAGCCGCTCCCGCGGTGGCAGGTCGCGCTGCAGTGGCGCACCGACGGCGAGACGCTCTGGTCGCGGCCCGAGCTGCTCGCCGACCCTTGGAACGCCGATGAGGCGCTGACGGACGCGCCGGCTCGGGCCGAGCGGCTCGCCAAGGCCTTCGCCGCCGCGCTGGGACTCGACGACGACCGCGTCCTCGCGGCGTGGGAGGACCCGCTCGTGCCGTTCGCCGCAGCCCTGCGGCGACCTGACGGCGACGCGCCGGAGGACCTACCGGAACGGATCGACCCGGCCTGGGCCGAGGCCCTGGACGCCGGGATCGGCGAGCCGACGGGCTGGGTCCTGCCGGTCGTGACGGGGGAGACCTGGTCGAGCCCGCGGTGGACCTTCCGCCGCGGTCGTCTGGTCCTCGCTCCGGGGGACTCGCCCGTGGGGCTGCGGCTGCCGCTCGACTCGATCTCGTGGTCGGAGCCGGAGCCCTCGGGCGATCCGTCCTACCTGGAGTCCGGGCCCCCGCTGAAGCCCGTCCTGCCGAGCGTCCTGACGATCGAGCCGCACGATGCTCCGCCGACGGCCCTGGCCGTCGAGGCGCGCGACGGCTTCGTGTTCGTGTTCCTGCCACCGACGGAGCGTCTGGACGACTACGTCACGCTCGTCACGACCCTCGAGAAGGTCGCCGCCGAGATCGACACACCGGTCGTGGTCGAGGGCTATGCCCCGCCGCCGGACTCCCGACTCACGCAGCTCGTCGTGACCCCCGATCCCGGCGTCATCGAGGTCAATCTGCAGCCCACCCGTACGTGGGGCGAGCTCCGTGACCTGACCGACACGCTGTACGCGGCCGCGCGCCAGACGCGTCTGGGCACCGAGAAGTTCGACCTCGACGGATCGCACACCGGCACCGGTGGCGGCAACCACATCACGCTCGGAGGACCGACCCCCGCGGACTCACCACTCCTGCGTCGTCCTGACCTGCTGGGCAGCCTGATCCGCTACTGGCAGCGCCACCCGTCGCTGTCGTACCTGTTCTCGGGCCGCTTCATCGGCCCCACCAGCCAGGCCCCGCGTTTCGACGAGGGACGCCCCGAGGCGGTGTACGAGATGGACATCGCGCTCGCCGAGCTCGCACGGCTCGCGGACCAGACGCAGCTGGCCCCGGGAGACGACCGCGAGGAGGGAGCCGAGGGTGACGGGGACCTCCCGGGGCGCCCGTGGCTCGTCGACCGGGTCCTGCGCCACCTGCTGACCGATCTCACCGGCAACACCCACCGCGCCGAGTTCTGCATCGACAAGCTCTACAGCCCCGACTCCTCGCGCGGCCGTCTCGGCCTCCTGGAGCTGCGCGGCTTCGAGATGCCCCCTCATCCGCAGATGGCGATGGTGCAGGCGTTGCTCGTGCGCTCGCTGGTGTCGATGTTCTGGCGCACGCCCAGCCGCGACTCCCTCGTGCGCTGGGGCACGTCCCTGCACGAGGACTTTCTGCTCCCGCAGGGCGTCGCGAGCGACATCGGCCAGGTCGTGGCCGATCTGCGGGAGGCCGGCATCGCCTTCGAGCAGAGCTGGCTCGACCCGTTCGTGGAGTTCCGCTTCCCGCGGCTGGGGCGCACGCTGGTGGAGGCGCGTGGCGCCCTGGTCGAGATCGAGCTGCGTGCCGCGATCGAGCCGTGGCACGTCCTGGGGGAGGAGGCGACGGGCAGTGGCACCGCCCGGTACGTCGACTCCTCGGTCGAGCGACTCCAGGTCCTGGTGCGGGGAGTCGACCCGCGCAAGCACCTCGTCACGTGCCAAGGTGTCCCCGTGCCCCTGACGTCGACCGGGACCCCCGGCGAGTACTACGCCGGTGTCCGCTACCGCGCGTGGCAGCCATGGTCTGCGCTGCACCCGACGATCGAGGTGCACGCCCCGCTGCGGTTCGACCTCGTCGACGCCGAGGCGCAGGTCTCGCTCGGCGGGTGCACGTACCACGTCGTGCACCCGGGCGGGCGGAACTACGAGCACGCACCGGTCAACGCCGCCTCGGCCGAGGCGCGGCGCGCGAGCCGCTTCGAGCCCTTCGGGCACACCCCGGGCCGGGTCGACGTCGCGGCCGCCCGTGAGCGCGGCGCCCGGGCCATGGCACCGGAGTACCCACGCACGTTGGACCTGCGCCGAGCCCCGGGGGCACCGGACGCGGGTCGGGGGCTCGGCTGACGGTGCTGCAGGACTACTCGACGGCCGTCGCGCAGCCGACGCTGTCGCCCGAGCCCACCCGGTACGACGAGGTCGTGGCGCCCGACGGCTCGCTGCGCCCTGCCTGGAAGGCGCTCGCCAGCTCCGCGATCGGGCTGACCCACGAGGAGCTGCAACGCATCAGCGGCGACATCGTCCGGTTCCTGAGCGACGACGGCGTGCGGTACTCGCGGCCGGGCGAGTCGCCCTCGTGGTGGCGTCTCGACCCGGTCCCGATCGTCGTGTCGGCGCAGGAGTGGGCCCCGCTGGAGGTCGGTCTGGCTCAACGGGCCGAGCTGCTCAACGCGGTGCTCGTCGACCTCTACGGACCTCAGACGCTGCTGTCGTCCGGTGTCGTGCCGCCGGAGGTCGTGCTCGGCCACTCCGGCTTCCTGCGCGTCCTGCGGGGCAGCGCCCGGGAGCCGCACCCGCTGCTGATCACCGCGAGCGACGTGACCCGCACCGCCACGGGTGACTGGCAGGTGCTCGCCGATCGCACCGGCGCTCCGTCCGGCATCGGGTACGCGATGGAGAACCGGCGCGTGATCAGCCGCGTCGTGCCGGAGCTGTACCGCGGTGCCTCCCTGCACCGGGTCGCGCCGTTCTTCCAGGCGGTGCGTGCGGCGATGATCGACGCGGCACCGGGGGAGACGAGCGATCCCCGGGTCGTGCTGCTCTCGCCGGGACCTCAGTCCGAGACCGCCTACGACCAGGCGTTCGTCGCGTCGAGCCTGGGCTTCCCGCTCGTGCAGGGCAGTGACCTGGTGGTGCGCGACGGCATCGTGTGGCTCCGGGCCTACGGGCGCCTGGAGCGCGTCGACGTCATCGTGCGGCGCGTCGACGCGAGCTTCAGCGATCCGCTCGAGCTGCGCGGCGACTCCCAGCTGGGGGTCACGGGTCTGGTCGAGGCCGTGCGCCGCGGCACCGTCACGGTCGTCAACGGACTCGGGTCCGGCGTCGTCGAGAACCTCGGGCTCGCGCCGTTCCTGGACCGCGCCTGCGAGGTGCTGCTCGACGAGCCCCTGCGGCTGCCGTCGATCCGGTCCTACTGGCTCGGCGACCCGGCCGAGCTGGAGCTCGTGCGGGCCCGCGCCGACGAGCTGACGATCCGCACGATCGACCGCTCGCCGCTCCCGGCCGACCTCGATCCCGAACGGCTCCTGGAGCTCGTCGACGCCGAGCCGCACCGCTTCGTGGCGCAGGAGCGGCCCCACCACTCCCAGACCGCGGCACTCGGTCCGCTCGGGGTCCGGCCCGAGCCGGTCGTGATCCGCACCTTCAGCGTGCGGTACGGCT
Organism: Aeromicrobium sp.; assembly: GCF_023146395.1. Lineage (GTDB taxonomy): Bacteria > Actinomycetota > Actinomycetes > Propionibacteriales > Nocardioidaceae > Aeromicrobium. Next base: position 310,845 of record NZ_JAGLCD010000004.1, read on the forward strand.
CGGCCTACCGCACGCTCCTGGGCGGACTGGGATCGATCATGGAGACCGGACGCGTCCCGCGGAGCAAGGACGTCTGGGTGCTCAAGGAGCGGCCCGACGAGCCCGACCAGCGCCTGCTCGAGGTCCTGCCGATGACCACCGTGCGAGCGCCGGCGGCGATGGTGCCGCGCGTGCTCGAGGACATGTTCTGGTTCGGCCGCTACGCCGAGCGGGCCGAGGACACCCTGCGTCTGGTGATCGCGGCGCACGGGCTGGCCCAGGACTTCCGGTACCGGCCGTGGTCGGCCGGAGGTCAGACGCTGCAGGTCCTGGTGCGCAAGCTGCACGACCTCAGCCCCGGGCCTGACGGTCCACCCGACGCGGGGACCCTTGACGGCGCGGCCTACGACGACGAGCTGCGCTCGGTCCTGCTCGATCCGTTCCGCCCTGGGTCGGTCGCGCAGTCCATCGGCTCCCTGCGCGACGCCGCCCAGGCGGTGCGGGACCAGCTCTCGCCCGACGTCTGGCGGGTCTTCGGTGCGATCGACCGCGCGTCGGGGGTCCTGGCCGACTCGCGCCTGAGCCTGCAGGTCAACGACTCCGCCGGGCGCATGCTGACGGCGATCTCGGCGCTGCACGGCGTGACCGACTCGATGATGCGCGACGACGGGTGGCGCATGATCGTGCTGGGGCGGGCCGTGGAGCGGTGCCAGCAGGTCGTCCGCCTGGTCGACGGCACCGTCACGACACGGCGCGGCATCGACGTCGACCGCGACGTCCTGACCTCGGTCCTAGGCATCGCCGAGAGCGCCGTGACGCACCGCCGTCGCTATCGCGGGTACGTGCGGCCCGCCGGCGTCGTCGAGCTCTTGATGTTCGATGCCGACAACCCGCGATCGGTCGCGTTCAACCTGGAGCGGATCGCCGACGCGCTGCACGGGCTGCCGGCCTCGACCGGGTCCACCCGACCGGAGCGGCTGCTGGCCGACCTGCGGATCGAGCTCGAGGGGGTCGACCTCGCCCGGCTCGTGGCGATCGAGGGGGAGCGGCGGCCGTACCTGGAGCAGACCCTCGGCGCGGTCCGCGGGCTCCTCACCCGCTTCGCCGACGCCGTCGTCGAGGTCCACCTGGCACCGGCGCCGACCCCGCGCTCGTTCGACCTGACGGGCTCGGCGTGAGGTGGCAGCGATGAGGTACCGGGTCCGGCACACCACGACCTACACCTACGACGAGGACGTCACTGACAGCTACGGCATCGCCCACGTGACGCCGCGGGAGCTGCCCTGGCAGCGGGTCGGCGCGCACGAGGTCGTCGTCGACCCGGTCGCCACCGACCTGCGGGCCACGGTCGACCACTTCGGCAACACGCGCACGTACTTCCAGGTCGACCAGCGCCACCGGGTGCTGCGCGTCGAGGCTCGCTCGGACGTCGAGGTGCTGCCGGAGGTGCGCGATGGCGGTGCGGACGCCCAGCCGTGGGAGCTGTGTCGGCCCCGTCACCGCGTCGACGTGGACGACGCGTGGTCGGCGCGGGAGCTGGCCCTGCGGTCCGAACTGGTCCCGCACACGCCCACCGCGTTCGCCTACGCCCGGGAGTCGCTCCTGCCCGGGCGCCCGATCGCGGAGGCGGCGCTCGATCTCGTGCACCGGATCCACCGGGACTTCGAGTACGAGCAGGGGGCGACGACGGTGACCAGCACGATCGACGACCTGTTCGAGACGCGGGCCGGCGTCTGCCAGGACTTCGCCCACCTGACGCTCGCGTGCCTGCGGTCCCACGGGCTCGCCGCGCGCTACGTCAGCGGCTACCTCGCGACCGACCCGCCACCGGGTCGCGACCGCGTGGTCGGTGCCGATGCCTCGCACGCCTGGGCCGCGGTCTGGGTCCCGGGTGGCACGTGGCTGGCGATCGACCCGACGAACGACCAGTGCGCCGGGCAGCGGTACGTCACGACCGCGTGGGGTCGCGACTACGCCGACGTCCCACCGGTCAAGGGCGTCATCTACAGCGAGGCCTCGACGTCGCTGCTGGACGTCGAGGTCGACGTCGCGCCGGTCTGACGGGCCTGAAGGGTCTGGCGGGTCTGATGGCGTCGTGGGAGCGTGACCGTCCCACGGCTCGGGGCGGATCTGCCAGCATGGTCGGCATGCAGGAGGTCGGGTCGTCCGTCGCGTCGAGGTACTGGAAGCACCTCACGGCGCTGGCGGGGCTGGCCATCATCGTGCTCGGGATGGTGCTCGGGCTCGTCGCCGGCATCGCGAGCCGTGACGGTGGCCGTGACGATGGCGGGCAGGTCCCCCTGGGGGTGCCTGACCCGACGGAGGTCGTGCTCGCGTGGGACCGGTCGTTCCGCGATGCCGACTGCACCACGTTCCAGGAGACGACGACTGCCGACTTCCGCGCCGCCTACGGCCAGGCCGAGGCCGACTACTCGACCTGCGCGGGCTTTCGCGAGGGCCTCGAGGAGATCCAGGTCGGCAAGCCCCGCGACTTCTGGCGCACCTACCGCATCGAGGTGACTCACGTCTCGGTCGACGGATCGCGGGCCCGGATCGAGACCGAGGAGTCGTGGGAGTACCTCGAACGCGGTGAGGTCGAGCAGGCGTCCGACACGTACACCTACGACCTGGTGCTGGTCGACGGCTCGTGGCTCATCGACGACGCGAGCTTCCTCTACGACGGGGCCGAGACGCCGGTCTGACGGGCCGCCGGCTCGGCGCGCGGCCCGCACGCCCAGCCGCCACACTGGGGCGTGCGCAACTTCAGCTGCTCGACCTGTGACAACCGGCTCTACCTCGAGAACAGTGTCTGCGTCGTCTGCGGATCCTCGCTCGGGTACTGGCGGGAGACCGCCGATGTCGTGGTCGTGGACGACGAGGGCGCCTTCGTCGCCCCGGACGGCCTGGTGTGGCACGTGTGCCCCAATCTCAACCTGTCCGGGTGCACCTGGTTGACCCGGATCGAGGGTGAGCCCTGCGAGTCGTGCCAGCTCACCCGCACCCGGCCCGCCGACGACGACCCGGTCGGCCTGGCCCAGCTGCCGGTCGCGGAGGCGGCCAAGCGTCATCTGCTGGTCGAGCTGACCCGTCTGGGGTTCGGCTGGGTCACGCGCGAGGAAGACCCGGAGCAGGGTCTGTGCTTCGACCTGCTCTCGAGCGTCGAGGAGAACGTCGTGATCGGCCACGAGGACGGCCTCATCACGATCGACCTGGCCGAGGGCGACGACGCCCACCGCGCGAAGGTGCAGGCCGAGCTCGCCGAGCCCTATCGGACGATGCTGGGCCACCTGCGGCACGAGGTGGGCCACTACATGGAGGCCCAGCACGTGCGCGGCGACCTCATCGGGCAGGCGCGCGAGCTGTTCGGCAACGAGGAGATCTCCTACGCCGACGAGATCGAGCGGCACTACAACGACGGACCTCCCGCCGACTGGGCGGACAGCTACATCAGCACCTACGCCACGATGCACCCGTTCGAGGACTTCGCGGAGACCTTCGCCCACCTGCTCCACATCCAGGACACGGTCGACACGGCTCGCTGGAACGGGCTCATGACGGTCGATCCGGACGCCTTCAGCATCTTCAGCGACCTCGTGACGGGTGTCTGGATCCCCCTCTCGACCGCGCTGAACCAGATCAATCGGAGCATGGGCGCCGACGACCTCTACCCGTTCGTCATCCCGCCCAAGGTCCTGGCCAAGCTCGACTTCATCGACTCGCTGCGGGTGCGTCCCGCCTGATCGGCCAGATGTGGACACGTCGGCACGCTGTGAGCCCCCGCGGAGGTGCCGAAGTGTCCACATCCTGCTGTGACTCACGACCCGCGACCCGTGACCCGTGACTCACGCTCGACGATTCGGTGCGTGCTGGTCTCGGGTGAGACACTGGTGGGATGACTGATCCGCAGGTCGAGCCCGCCACGAAGCGCGCGCTGCCGCTCGTGATCGCGCCGCCGCGCGGACGCCAGAAGCCTCCGCGCCACCTCGCCGACCTCTCGGCGCAGGAGCGTGCCGCCGCGGCCGCCGAGCTCGGCGAGCCGGCCTTCCGCGTCAAGCAGGTCGCGCACCACTACTTCGGCCGCCTCGAGCGCGATCCGGCCAACATGACCGACCTGCCGGCCAAGAACCGCGACGCCATCGCGACCGCGCTCCTGCCCACGCTGCTCGACCCCGTCCGCACGATGGAGGCCGACCACGGCACCACGCGCAAGACGCTGTGGCGCCTGTTCGACGGGGCCCTCGTCGAGTCGGTCCTCATGCGCTACCCGGAGCGGGCCACGATCTGCGTGTCCAGCCAGGCCGGCTGCGCCATGGCGTGCCCCTTCTGCGCCACGGGCCAGGGCGGCCTGCAGCGCAACATGAGCACCGCCGAGATCATCGACCAGGTCGTCGACGGCGCGGCGGCGATGGCGAACGGCCTGGTTCCGGGTGGGCCTGGCCGGCTGTCGAACGTCGTGTTCATGGGCATGGGTGAGCCGATGGCCAACTACAAGGCCGTCATCGGCGCGATCCGTCGGATGGTGGCCCCGGCGCCCGACGGCCTGGGCCTGTCGGCCCGCAACATCACGCTGAGCACCGTCGGGCTCGTGCCACGGATCCGGCAGCTCACCGACGAGGGCATCCCGGTCACGCTGGCCGTGTCGCTGCACGCGCCCGACGATGAGCTGCGCGACGAGCTCGTGCCGATCAACACCCACTTCAAGGTCAGCGAGACGGTCGAGGCCGCGTGGGAGTACGCCAAGCAGAGCAAGCGCCGGGTCTCGATCGAGTACGCCATGATGCGCGACATCAACGATCAGGCCTGGCGCGCCGACCTGCTCGCCGACGTCCTGAACTCCTACGGCGACTGGAGCTGGGTGCACGTCAACCTGATCCCGCTCAACCCCACCGACAGCGGTCCGATGCTCAACGGCCAGGTCTTCACCCGCTCGCGCAGCGACGACATGCGCGAGTTCGTCCGCCGGCTCGAGGCCAAGGGCATCAGCACGACGATCCGCGACACGCGTGGCGACGAGATCAACGCGGCCTGCGGACAGCTCGCGGCCACGGAGTAGGCCGCCTCCGGTCCGCCCTGTGGCCCGGATAGCGTGAGCGCATGCCGGATCTCGACACGAGCGTCCTCGACGCACGCCGCGACGCAGACGTCGCCGTCCTCACCCTGACCCGTCCCGATCGACGCAATGCGCTGAACACCGATCTCTGCCTGGCGATCCATGCGGCCGTCGACGAGGCCGTCGACACCGGCGCCCGGGCGATCGTCGTGACCGGGGAGGGCTCGTCGTTCTGCTCGGGTGCCGACCTCGGCGGGGTGTACGGCGACGAGTTCCTCGACGCGCTGTACGGGATGCTGCACCACCTGGCCCGGGTTCCGGTGCCACTCGTGGCAGCGGTCAACGGCCCGGCGATCGGCGCCGGCACCCAGCTCGCGATGGCCTGCGACCTCCGCGTGGCCGACGCCAGCGCGAAGTTCGCGGTGCCCACAGCCCGCAACGGCATGGCCGTCGACGCCTGGACCATCCGGACCCTCGCCGCGCTCGCGGGAACCGGACGGGCACGCCGGCTGATGATCGCGGGGGAGTCGCTCGACCGTGACGAGGCGCTGCACTGCGGGCTCGCCGACCGCGCGGGCACCCTCGAGGACGCGCTGGCGTGGGCCGGTGACATCGCCCGGCTCGCGCCCCTGGCCATCGCGCACAACAAGCTGGCGCTGAACGGATCGAGCGCCGACGACGCCGCGATCGAGCAGAGCTTCCGCGACGTCTGGGCGTCCGAGGACGTCAAGGAGGCGGCCCTGGCACGCCAGGAGAAGCGCCAGCCGGTCTTCCGGGGCGTCTGAATGTCGCGCACGTCGAGCCTGGCCTTCCTCACGCTCGACCACCACGTGGTGCACGGACGTGCCGACGACGTCGCACTGTCGGACGCCGACGGTGACCTGACCTTCGCTCAGCTGCTCGACCAGGTCGCGTCAGTCGCCGGAGGACTGCGGATCCTCGGGCTCGGCGACGGCGACACGCTCCACCTGGCGGTCTCGGGTCGCCCTCGCGCCCTCACGGTGCTCGCGGCGCTACGTCTCCAGGTCGTGCCCGGCGAGGGTGGGGCCGCGCTGTCCGGTGATCCTGTCGTCGCCTCGGTCGGCGCCGAGGAGGTGCCGTGGACCGCGCTGCGGGAGATCGGCCGCACCGATCCGTTACCGGCTCCGGCGGTCGACCTCGACGGCGTGCAGGCCTGGCGTCAGCAGCACGGCGACGTGGTCGACGCGCTGCTCGACGGCCGCCCCGTGCAGCTCTGACGCAGTCCTGACGCGGCTTCTGACCCAGGCCGCGAGCCGGTCAGGACGAGGAACGGCCCGGCCACCTTCGCAGGTGGCCGGGCCGCGACACGTTCTGGGGCTCAGGCCAGGTCGAACCGGTCCAGCTCCATGACCTTGGTCCACGCGGCGACGAAGTCCGTGACGAACTTCTGCTGCGCGTCCTCGCTGGCGTAGACCTCGGCGAGCGCTCGCAGCTGCGAGTTGGAGCCGAAGATCAGGTCGACCGCGGTGGCCGTCCAGCGGACCTCGTCGGTGGCGACGTCGCGGATCTCGAAGACGTGCTCCTGGTCCTGCGACGCCACCCAGCGGGTGCCGGGCGACAGCAGGTGCGCGAAGAAGTCGTTGCTGAGCACCCCCACCCGATCGGTGAGGACGCCGTGCTGGGTGCCGCCGACGTTGTTCCCGAGCGCCCGCAGACCGCCCACGAGCACCGTCATCTCCGGCGCCGTCAGGTCGAGCATGTGCGCGCGATCGACGAGCAGGGTCTCCGGCTGGGTCTTCTCGCCGGGGCGCAGGTAGTTGCGGAATCCGTCGGCCCGCGGCTCCAGGACCCGGAACGAGTCGGTGTCGGTCTGCTCCTGCGTGGCGTCGGTGCGACCGGGCCGGAACGGCACGGTGACGTCGACGCCGGCGTCGCGAGCCGCCTGCTCGACCGCGGCCGAGCCGGCCAGCACGATCAGGTCGGCCAGCGAGATCTGCGCGCCGCCGGCCTCGTTGAACTCGCGCTGGATGCCACCCAGGGTCTCCAGCACCGTGGCGAGCTGCTCGGGCTGGTTGACCTCCCAGCTGCGCTGGGGCTCGAGCCGGATCCGGGCGCCGTTGGCGCCGCCGCGCTTGTCGGTCGAGCGGAAGGTGGCCGCCGAGGCCCACGCGGTGGACACGAGCTGCGCCGTGGTCAGGCCGGAGCCCAGCACGGTCTGCTTCAGCGCGTCGACGTCGGCCGCGCTGACGAGGTCACCCTCGACGGCGGGCACCGGGTCCTGCCAGAGCTGCGGCTCGGGGACCCACGGGCCGAGGTAGCGGTCGACGGGGCCCATGTCACGGTGCAGGAGCTTGTACCAGGCCTTGGCGAACGCCTTCGCGAAGTCGTTGGGGTTCTCCAGGAAGTGGCGCGAGATCTTCTCGTACGCGGGGTCGAAGCGCAGGGCCAGATCGCTCGTGAGCATCGTGGGCTTGCGCTTGGGGGAGCCCGGCGTCGGGCCCGGGACGACCTCGTCGGCGTCCTTGGCGACCCACTGGTACGCGCCGGCGGGGCTCTTGGTGAGCTCCCACTCGTAGCGGAACAGGAAGGTGAAGTAGTCGTTGCTCCAGCGCGTGGGCGTGGACGTCCACGTGACCTCCAGGCCCGATGTGATCGCGTCGGCGCCCTTGCCGGAACCGAACGAGCTGCGCCACCCGAGGCCCTGCTCCTCCAGCGGGGCGCCCTCGGGCTCCGGGCCGACCAGGTCGGCGTCGCCGGCGCCATGAGTCTTGCCGAACGTGTGACCACCCGCGATGAGGGCGACGGTCTCCTCGTCGTTCATGGCCATCCGGGCGAACGTCTCGCGGATGTCGTGCGCCGAGGCGATCGGGTCGGGGTTGCCGTTGGGGCCCTCGGGGTTGACGTAGATCAGGCCCATCTGCACGGCGCCGAGGGCCTCGCCGAGCTCGCGCTCCCCGGAGTACCGCTCGTCGCCCAGCCAGGTGTCCTCCGGGCCCCAGAAGATCTCCTCGGGCTCCCAGACGTCCTCGCGGCCGAAGCCGAAGCCGAAGGTCGTGAAGCCCATGTCCTCCAGCGCGACCGTGCCGGCGTAGACGAGCAGGTCGGCCCACGAGATCTTCTGGCCGTGCTTCTGCTTGACCGGCCACAGCAGACGGCGGGCCTTGTCGAGGTTGGCGTTGTCGGGCCAGCTGTTGAGCGGGGCGAAGCGCTGCGAGCCGTCGCCGGCGCCGCCGCGGCCGTCGTAGATCCGGTAGGTGCCGGCAGCGTGCCAGCTCAGGCGGATGAACAGGCCGCCGTAGTGCCCGAAGTCGGCCGGCCACCAGTCCTGCGAGGTGTTGAGGACCTCCACGATGTCGCGCCGCAGCTCGGCCAGGTCGAGCTTCTGGAACTCCTTCTCGTACGAGAAGTCCGCACCGAGCGGATTGCCCTTCGCGGAGTGCGCGTGCAGCACCGAGAGGTCGAGGCTGTTGGGCCACCAGTCCTGGTTGGTGTGCGGGCGGCCGCTCTTCGGCGTGGGTGCGTCGATCGCCGGGTTCTCGCTCTCGCTGCCGCTCGCGGCAGCGGAGTCGTGCATGACCGGGCAGCCTTCCTCGGCCTTCCGGTCGACGCCCTGCGGGCTCTCGGGACGGGGGTCCTGGGGGTCGCTCATGTGCTTCCTTCCGTGGATGCGGTGACAGCTGGGATGCTCTGGGCGGCCGCGCACGCGGGGCAGGTGCCCCAGTAGACGACCTCCGCCTCGTCGACCACGAACCCGTGGTCGGCGGAGGCGGTCAGACAGGGGGCGTGGCCGACGGCGCAGTCGACGTCGGCGATGGCGCCGCACGTGCGGCACACGACGTGGTGGTGGTTGTCGCCGACCCGCGCCTCGTATCGCGCCGTGGCCCCGGCCGGCTGGATCCGGCGCAGGAGGCCTGCGTCGGTGAGCGCGCGCAGCACGTCGTAGACGGCCTGGTGCGACACGTGGGCGTGCTCGCGGCGGACCGCGCGGATCACGGTGTCGGTGTCGGCGTGCGGGTGCCGGTGGACGGCGTCGAGCACCGCGACACGCGGGCGCGTGACGCGCAGGGACGCCCCGCGAAGGAGCGCCTCGGCGTCGGTCGTCGACATGCCCTCGACCCTACCGTCAGTTTCTGGATCGATTCAAGATCAGGAGGCCTCGGCGTGGCGTTCACGCCGGGGCGTGCTCGATGCCGGCCATCGTCGCGACGGCGTCCCAGACCTGACGCCGCAGCTGCGGGTCCTCCGTCGACCACGGGAGGTACGTCGTGGAGCGCGGACGGCGATCGGCCCAGAACAGTCCCGTGGAGGTCGTGGCCTCCGGCGAGGCGGTCAGCCACACGAGCGTGTCGGCGCCCGACCGGGCGTCGCGCAGGATCGGGCGCACGACGCGGTTGAATCCCGGCATGCTCTCGGCGATGCCCTCGGTCGAGGCCCATCCGGGGTGCATGCTGTGGACCACCACGCCGTCGGCGGCCAGCCGCGTGGCCAGCTGCTCGGCCAGCAGGACCTGCAGGCGCTTGGTGCGGGCGTAGGCCCGGATACCTCGATAGGTGCCCTCGCGGTACTGCAGGTCGTGGGCCCAGCTGGCCTGCAGGGGCGCCGAATACATCCCGCCGGACGACATGACCAGCACGCGGGAGTCGTCCGCGGCGGCGAGCGCCGGGCGCAGCAGCTCGGTCAGCAGGAGCGGCCCGACGACGTGGGTGGCCAGGGTCAGCTCGTGGCCCTGGGCCGACTCGGTGCGACTCGGCGGCATGACCCCCGCGTTGTGCACCAGGGCGTGGAGGCGGGGCACCGACTCCACCGTTCGCGCCGCATAGGCCCGCACGTCGTCCAGGTCGCTGACGTCGCACGTCTCGGGCAGGACGTCGGCGTTGGGAACCGCGACGCGGATGCCGGCCGCGGCCTGGTCCAGCCGGGCCTGGTCGCGCCCCAGGAGATGCACCGTGGCGCCCAGGCGCGCCAGCTCCGTCGCGGCGGCGAGGCCCAGCCCACGGCTCGCCCCGGTGACGACGACGTGACGGCCGGTGAGTGCGCCCGCCGGGGGATCGGCGGGCCACCAGCGACGCCGCAGAGCGGGCCCGATCGATGAGTACCCGGCCGGAACGACCTTGTCGAGGGCGGTGTCGAGGACATCGGTGACGGGGCGAGGGAGGCTCATGCCGTCACGCTAGATGATCTGGTCTACAACAGCCCGGCGTCGTGCACCCGGATGGCGACCTGCACCCGGTTGGTGACGTCGAGCTTGGCGAAGATGTGTGCGATGTGGGCCTTGACCGTCGCCAGGCTGAGGTAGAGGTTCTCGGCGATCTCGGCGTTCGACGCCCCGCGTCCGACCTCGATCGCCACCTCGAGCTCCCGCTCGGTCAGGCCGGAGACCCGGCCGCGTGCCTCGTCGACCGCGGAGGTCGGGGCTGCGTCGGTGACCTGGCGGATGAGCTGGGCCGTGATCGTGGGGGACAGCATCGGCTCACCGCCCACGACCCGTCCGACCGCGTCGACGATCGTGGCGGGCGCGGTGTCCTTGAGGAGAAATCCGTGGGCCCCAGCCGCCAGCGCGCGCACGACGTAGTCGTCGGCGTCGAAGGTCGTCAGCACGATGACCTTGGGCGGGTCCGGGAGGGCGAGGACCTGGGCCGTCGCCTCGATCCCGTCCAGCACGGGCATGCGGATGTCCATCAGCACGACGTCGACGCCCCCGCGGCGCACGGCCTCGACCGCCTCACGCCCGTCGCCGGCCTCCCCGACGACCGTCAGGGCCTCAGACCCGCCGAGGATCAGCGCCAGCCCGGCCCTCACCAGGGCGTCGTCGTCGACCAGCAGCACGCGCACCGCGCTCTCGGTCGTCTGGCTCATGCGGGCCACGGTAGCCAGGCCGAGAGCACGAAGTCGCGCTGCGGGGTGATCTCCCGGTCGAGCCGGCCACCGGCCAGCTCGACCCGTTCCCGCAGTCCGATGAGGCCCAGACCGGACGCCGGAAGGTCGTGGGCCGGTTGACCGATCGGCAGGCGGTTGCTGACCACGACGCGCAGCCCCTCGCCGGGCGATCCGGTCACGTCGATGCTCACGGCGGTGTACGTCGCGTGCTTGCGGACGTTCGTGAGGGCTTCCTGCACGACGCGGTAGGCGGTGCGCCCCGTGGTCGGTGGGACGCCGGAGGTGTCGACCTGGATCGTCGGGCTGACGCGAAGCCCGGTGGTCATCGCCTCGCGGATCAGGGCGTCGAGGTCCGTGGCGTCCGGCTGCGGGCGTTCGGGCGCGGCGTCGCCGGGTTCCTCGCGGAGCAGGCCGAGGACCTCGCGCAGCTCCACGAGAGCCTGCCGGGCGTTGTCCTGGATGACCTCGGCGGTCGCGCGCATCTGGGCCGCCGTCAGGTCCTCGCGGTAGGTCAGGGCACCGGCGTGCATCGTGACGGTCGAGATCCGGTGCGCGAGCACGTCGTGCATCTCGCGCGCGATGCGCGTCCGCTCGCTCGTCCGTGCCTGCGCCACGCGGGCGGCCTGCTCCGACTCGGCCGTCTCGGCCCGCTCCCGCAGCGTCCCGAGCAGCTCGCGACGTGAGCCCACGTACATGCCCCAGGCCACGATGACGCCCAGGATCGCGACGAGTGCCGGACCGGTGACGATCAGGTCGTCCTCCTGCGATCCGGGAGCACTACGGAGACTGACCAGCCCCGCCGCCATGGCCACGAGCGTGATCGGGACGATCTCGCGCCATCGACGCCGCGTGGCGAGGGAGAACAGCGTCAACGTCGCTGGGCCACCGGACGAGAACGAACCGATCGTGGCGACATTGGTGACCAGCGCGACCGTGAACGGGAAGCGGCGACGCCAGTGCGCGAGCACGAGACTCGCGATGCCGACGCCGAGATCGGCCCAGAACCACGCGCGCAGGTGCTGCCACTGCCAGATCGCCGCCTCGACCCACGCGGCCGCGCTGATCGCGAGCACCAGGAGCAGACGCCAGGTGTGGCCCCACCGTGAGATGGGCAGCGGGGCGAAGACCTGCTGCCGTCCTCCCGCGGAGATCGTGCTCACGGCGTCAGCCTAGGCGAGCCGGGCGGAGGTCGAGACCGGCCGAGAGGCTTGGGCGTGGTCATACTTTCGGCGCTGACCTGTGGACCCCGGACGGATGCGCGCCGGTGCCCGCGCCGACAAGGTGGAGACATGATCACGGTCGAACACCTCTCGAAGACGTACGGCGCGTTCCGCGCCGTGGACGACGTCTCCTTCACCTGCCAACCCGGCACGGTCACGGGCTTCCTCGGGCCCAACGGCGCCGGCAAGTCCACGACGATGCGCATCATGGCCGGTCTCACGATCCCCGACTCCGGCTCCGCCACGATCGGCGGCGTCTCCTATCGCGACATCCCGAACCCGGGCACTCAGGTCGGCGTGCTCCTCGACGCCTCGGCCCAGCACGCCGGACGGACGGGGCGCGAGATCCTGACGCTCAGCGCGCTGACGATGGGCCTCCCCAAGGCACGCGTCGACGAGATGCTCGCGCTCGTGAGCCTGTCGGACTCCGAGGCCAAGCGACGGGTCAAGAACTACTCGCTCGGCATGCGCCAGCGTCTCGGGATCGCCAACGCCCTGCTGGGCGACCCGAAGATCCTGATCCTCGACGAGCCGGCCAACGGTCTCGACCCGGCCGGCATCCACTGGATGCGCAGCCTGCTGCGGGCCTACGCCAACCAGGGCGGCACGGTGCTGCTCTCGTCGCACCTGCTCCACGAGATCGAGATCATCGCCGACGAGCTGATCGTCATCGGCAACGGCAAGATCGTCGCCCAGGGCACCAAGGCCGAGCTCCTCCAGGGCGCCGGCGCCTACGTCCAGGCAGCCGACAACGCTGCCCTGGCCGCCGCCCTGACGCAGGGAGGCTTCACCGCCACCCCGAAGGGCGACGGGCTCTCGGTCGACGCCGAGCCCGTCCAGATCGGTCAGGTCGCCGCAGCAGCCGGCCTGGCCCTCATCGAGCTCCGCGGCGCCGACAGCGCCGGGCTCGAGGAGATGTTCCTGCAGCTGACCGCCACCACCCAGCGCGAGGGTGTCGTCACCACCGGAGGTGCCGCATGAGCGCCGCAACGTCCCCTGTCACGATCCAGACCCAGCGTCCGGGCGTGCCGTTCAGCCGGCTCGTCACGGTCGAGCTCCGCAAGATGTTCGACACCCGCTCCGGGTTCTGGCTCGTCGCGACGAGCCTGATCATCTCGGTTCTCGCGGCGGTCGCTGTCATCGCCTTCGTGCCGGACAGCGAGCTGTCGTTCGGGATCTTCGGAGCCGCCTTCGGTACGCCGCTGTCGCTGTTCCTGCCCATCATCGCTGCCCTCGCGGTCACCTCGGAGTGGAGCCAGCGCTCGGGCCTGGTCACCTTCACCCTCGCGCCGCACCGCGGGGCCGTGATCGGTGCCAAGGCCGCGAGCAGCATCATCGTCGCTGTGGTGGCGATCCTGTTCGCCTTCGTCGTGGGAGCGCTCGGCAACGTCGTCGGTGCGGCGATCAACGGCATCAGCCCGGTCTGGAACCTCGACGTCCTGGACGTCGTCTACCTGTTCATCGGCAACATCTTCGGCGTTCTGATCGGCTTCATGTTCGGTGTGCTGCTGCGCAACTCCGCCGCTGCGGTCGTGGCCTATCTCGTGTACTCGTTCGTCCTTCCGGCCATCTTGAGCCTGCTGGCCGCGCTGCAGGAGTGGTTCGCGGACATCCAGCCGTGGATCGACTTCAGCAACGCCCAGATCCCCCTGTTCAACGGCGACACCTTGAGCGGGGAGCAGTGGGCCCAGCTCGGCACGTCGAGCCTGATCTGGTTCTGGATCCCGTTGGCCGTCGGCGTGTGGTCGGTCCTTCGAGCCGAGGTGAAGTAGAGCTTCTCGTCACCGGATCGGGGGAATCGGTGGCGAGGGTGCCGGGCTACGGGCGGCAGACAGTACCCGTGAGCCAGAATGGCGGCATGCGCAAGCGTGTCGCCATTCTTGGTTCCACCGGATCGATCGGCACCCAGGCCCTCGAGGTCGTCGAGGCCGCTCCGGACCGCTTCGACATCGTGGCCCTGGCGGCCGGGGGAGGGCGCCCCGAGCTGATCGCGCAGCAGGCCATCGCCCACGAGGTCGAGGTCGTGGCCGTGGCGCAGGCGACGGCGGCCCAGGACGTCCAGCTCGCGCTGTACGCCGAGGCGCAGCGCCGCGGCTGGGAGCAGGGTGACCACCGCATCCCGCGCCTGCTGGCGGGCCGGGACGCCGCGACCGAGGTGGCCGGCATGACGTGCGACGTCGTGCTCAACGGCATGACCGGCGCCGTGGGTCTCGGCCCGACCCTCGCCGCCCTGGGTGCCGGCACCACGGTCGCCCTCGCGAACAAGGAGTCGCTCATCGTCGGGGGCGAGCTCGTGACGTCGGCGGCCGGGCCCGGCCAGCTCGTGCCGGTCGACTCCGAGCACTCGGCGCTGGCGCAGGCGCTCAAGGGGGAGGACCCCGCCGACGTGCGACGACTGCTCGTCACGGCGAGCGGTGGACCCTTCCGCGGTCGCACGCGCGCCGAGCTCGCCGGCGTCACCCCCGAGCAGGCCATGGCGCACCCGACCTGGGACATGGGCCCGGTCATCACGATCAACTCCTCGACGCTCGTGAACAAGGGGCTGGAGGTCATCGAGGCGCACCTGTTGTTCGGCATCGACTTCGACCGGATCGACGTCGTCGTGCATCCCGGCTCGGTCGTGCACAGCATGGTCGAGTTCGTCGACGGCTCCACGATGCTGCAGGCCTCGCCGCCCGACATGCGACTGCCGATCGCGCTCGGGCTGGCCTGGCCCGAGCGGGTGCCCGGCGCCGCGAGGGGCTGCGACTGGACCGCGCCCGTCACGTGGGAGTTCGAGCCGCTCGACGACGAGGCGTTCCCGGCCGTGCAGGTCGCGCGGCGCGCGGGGCGGTTCGGACGCACGGCGCCGGCGGTGTTCAACGCCGCGAACGAGGTGTGCGTCGACGCGTTCGTCGGGGGAGATTTGGACTTCCTCGGCATCGTGGACACGGTGGCTGCGGTCCTGGAGGAGCATCTCCAGGAGCCGGACACCGCCTCCGCAGACCTCACGCTCGAGGCCGTGCTCGCCGCTGACGCGTGGGCCCGGGACCGGGCCCGTCACAGGATCGAGACCGCATGACCGCCGTGATCTACGCCCTCGGTGTCATCGCCTTCCTGCTCGGCGTGGCGATCTCGATCGCCCTGCACGAGTGCGGCCACATGTTCCCCGCGAAGAAGTTCGGGGTGAAGGTCACCCAGTTCTTCGTCGGGTTCGGCAGCACGATCTGGTCGACCAAGCGCGGCGAGACCGAGTACGGGCTCAAGGCGATCCCGCTCGGTGGCTACGTCAAGCTCGTCGGCATGCTCCCGCCCGGACCGGGCGACGACCCGCACGCGGTGCGCTCGACCAACACCGGACTGTTCACCCAGCTCGTCACCGACGCCCGCCAGGCCGAGTACGACACGATCGCCACCGCCGACGAGCCCCGTCTGTTCTACAAGCTGCCGTGGTGGAAGAAGGTCATCGTGATGGCCGGCGGGCCCATGGTCAACGTCGTCATCGCGGCCTTCCTCTTCGCGGTCGTCATCATGGGCTTCGGGGTCGAGCAGCCCACGACCACGGTCGCGTCGGTCTCCGACTGCGCCATCAGCGACGCCGAGGCCGGGCGCACGTGCACCGCCCAGGACCCGCCCACCCCGGCCAGCGAGATCGGCCTCCAGCCCGGTGACGAGATCACGGCCTTCGGCGGGACCCAGGTCACGACCTGGGAGGAGCTGACCGCACTCATCCGGGCCAACGGCGCCGACACCTCGACCATCACCTACGTCCGCGACGGGGCCACCGCGACGGTTCCCGTCACGACGTCGGTGCTCGAGCGACTCGCCGTCGACGACCCGGACCGGGTCGAGAACGTCGGGTTCCTGGGCGTCTCGCCGGAGTTCACCTACCAGCGCGAGGGACCGCTGTACGTCGGCGAGGTCATGTGGGAGACCACGACCCGCACCGCCGAGGCCATCGCCCACCTCCCGTCGCGCATGGTCGACGTCGTCAAGGCGGCCTTCGGCCAGGAGCGCAAGGAGGACAGCCCCATCAGCGTCGTGGGCGCCAGCCGGGTCGCGGGCGAGCTCGTCACGGTCGACCAGCCCACCTGGGCCGAGCGCGCGCAGCGGGTCCTGACCCTCCTGGCGAGCCTCAACCTCTTCCTGGCGCTGTTCAACTTCGTGCCGCTCCTGCCGCTGGACGGCGGGCACATCGCCGGGGCGCTGTGGGAGGGCGCCCGGTCGCGCTGGGCCCGCCTGCGAGGTCGGCCCGACCCCGGGCCCGTCGACGTCGCCCGGATGCTGCCCGTGGCCTACGTCGTGGGCCTCGTGCTGATCGTCATGAGCGTGATCCTGATCTACGCCGACATCGTCAACCCGGTCAGCGTGACCTGAGGCTGCAGGTCAGGTAGCGGGCGCTAGATTCGTCAGCATGGACATCGATCTGGGCATGCCTGAAGCACCGTCGCCCGTGCTGGCGCCGCGGCGGCTCTCGCGCAAGATCAAGGTCGGCTCGGTCGACGTCGGTGGTGACGCCCCGGTCTCGGTGCAGTCCATGACGACGACGCTGACGTCGGACGTCAACAGCACGCTGCAGCAGATCGCCGAGCTCACCGCCGCAGGCTGCGACATCGTGCGGGTCGCCTGTCCGAGCCAGGACGACGCCGACGCGCTCGAGGCGATCGCCCGCAAGTCGCAGATCCCCGTCATCGCCGACATCCACTTCCAGCCCAAGTACGTCTTCGCCGCGATCGACGCCGGGTGCGCGGCGGTCCGGGTCAACCCGGGCAACATCCGCAAGTTCGACGACCAGGTCGGCGCGATCGCCACGGCGGCCAAGGACGCGGGCGTCTCGCTGCGCATCGGCGTCAACGCGGGCTCGCTCGACAAGCGCCTGCTCGAGAAGTACGGCAAGGCCACGCCGGAGGCCCTCGTGGAGTCCGCGGTGTGGGAGGCCTCGCTGTTCGAGGAGCACGACTTCCACGACTTCAAGATCTCGGTCAAGCACAACGACCCGGTCATCATGGCCCGGGCGTACGAGATGCTCGCCGAGCGCGGCGACTGGCCGCTGCACCTCGGCGTCACCGAGGCCGGCCCCGCGTTCCAGGGCACGATCAAGAGCGCCACGGCCTTCGGCTACCTCCTCGGCCAGGGCATCGGCGACACGATCCGCGTCTCGCTGTCGGCGCCGCCGGTCGAGGAGGTCAAGGTCGGCATCCAGATCCTGCAGTCGCTCAACCTGCGTCCGCGCAAGCTCGAGATCGTCTCCTGCCCCTCGTGCGGCCGCGCCCAGGTCGACGTCTACACGCTCGCCGAGGAGGTCACCGCCGGGCTCGACGGGCTCGAGGTCCCGCTCCGCGTCGCCGTCATGGGATGCGTCGTCAACGGCCCCGGCGAGGCCCGCGAGGCCGACCTCGGTGTCGCGTCCGGCAACGGCAAGGGTCAGATCTTCGTCAAGGGCGAGGTCATCAAGACGGTGCCGGAGAGCAAGATCGTCGAGACCTTGATCGAGGAGGCCATGCGCATCGCCGAGGACATGGAACCGGTCGAGGGCGGCGCGGCCGAGGTCTCGGTCAGCGGCTGATCTGCCGCCCACGGCCCGGCACCCCCGTGCCTGATCTGCCGCCCACGGCCCGGCACCCCCGCCGGGAGGTGCGGAGAACCCCCACGTCCTACGCTGTCCCCAGTCGGTCGAAGGGAGCGTGTCGTGCTCGGCACCCGCACAGAGGTACGCGCGTTGGCTCCCGTCGACCTCGCAGAGTTCCGCCGCGTCGTCGACGCCGACCCGGACGTCAACGTCTTCCTGCGACACCGCGGTGACCTGACCCGGCTCGAGCCTCGGTGGCTGGGCGGGCAGATCCTCGGCTGGTTCGTCGACGGTCACCTCACCTCGGTGTGCCACTGCGGCGCCAACGTGGTTCCGGGCCAGGCGGGCCCGGAGGCCGTCGACGCCTTCGCCGAGGTCCTCGCCCTGAGCTCGGTCCGCCCGTCCTCGATCGCCGGGCCCCGCGAGGCGGTGATCCAGCTGTGGGACGTCCTCGAGCCGCTGTGGGGACCAGCCCGTTCCGTGCGACCGGACCAGCCGTTCCTGCTGATCGACCACGCGCCGGCGATCGCCCCGGACCTGCGGGTGCGCCACGTCATGGTCGACGAGCTCGACCTGCTCTATCCCGCGTGCGTCCAGATGTTCACCGAGGAGGTCGGCGTCGATCCCGAGGCGACCCACGGGAACCTGTACCGGTCCCGGGTCGCCCAGCTCATCGCCCAGGGCTGGTCGTTCGCGATCATCGAGCACGGCAAGGTCCTGTTCAAGGCCGAGGTCGGCGCCCTCGCCCCGGGCACCTGCCAGCTGCAGGGCGTGTGGGTCGCGCCCGAGCTGCGCGGCAGCGGCCTGGCGGCACCCGCCATGGCCGGGGTCGTCAACCTCGTGCGCGACCAGCTCGCCCCCACCGTCAGCCTGTACGTCAACCGGCACAACGAGCGGGCCCACCGTACCTACCTGCGGGCCGGGTTCCGCCAGCACGACACCTTCGCCACGGTGCTGCTCTGACGGCTCCGGCGCCGAGCTTCCCGACGCCGTAGAGTCCGCACATGCCCCGTGACATCAAGTTCCTCACCGTCCTGCTCGCCGGTGCGGGAATCCTGCACTTCGTGAAGCCCGAGCCGTTCGAGCGCATCGTCCCGAAGCCGCTGCCGTACAAGAAGGAGCTCGTGTACGCCTCCGGCGTCGTCGAGGTCGGATCGGCCCTGCTGCTCGCGCGCCCGCAGACGCGGCGCTGGGGCGGTCGCCTCGCCGCTCTGCTGCTGATCGGCGTGTTCCCGGCCAACGTGCAGATGACTGCCGACGTGCTGCAGAGCCGCAAGGCACCCACGTGGTTCAAGGTCGGCACGGTCGCCCGCCTCCCGCTCCAGCTCCCGTTGCTCCGCATCGCGCGCAAGGCGGCCCGTACGCCCCAGTGAGGCGGTTCAGTAGGGTCGTGCGCATGCGCATGACCCAGCTGTTCGTCCGTACGCTCCGCGACGCCCCGGCCGACGCCGAGGTCCCGAGCCACCGGTTGCTGGTGCGGGCCGGGTACGTGCGACGCGCCGCGCCGGGCATCTACTCGTGGCTGCCCCTCGGCCTGGCCGTGCTGGGCAAGGTCGAGAAGATCGTGCGCGAGGAGATGAATGCGATCGGCGCGCAGGAGGTGCGCTTCCCTGCGCTCCTGCCGCGCGAGCCCTACGAGGCCACGAACCGCTGGACCGAGTACGGGCCCAATCTCTTCCGCCTGCAGGACCGCCGCGGCAACGACCTGCTGCTCGGGCCGACGCACGAGGAGATGTTCGCGCTCCTGGTCAAGGACCTGTTCTCCTCGTACAAGGACCTGCCCACGACGCTCTACCAGATCCAGACGAAGTACCGCGACGAGGCGCGTCCGCGCGCCGGCATCCTGCGAGGTCGCGAGTTCGTCATGAAGGACTCCTACTCCTTCGACGTCACCGACGAGGGTCTCGAGGTCAGCTACCGCAACCACCGCGACGCCTACATCCGGATCTTCGACCGGCTCGGGCTGGAGTACGTCATCGTCCACGCCGACTCCGGCGCGATGGGCGGGTCGGCCAGCGAGGAGTTCCTCGCGGTCACGCCGATCGGGGAGGACACGTTCGTGCGCTCGCCGGGCGGCTACGCCGCCAACGTCGAGGCCGTCACGACGGTCGTGCCGCCTGCGCAGCCGCTCGACGGTCTGCCCGAGTCCCACGTCGAGGACACGCCCGGCACGCCCACGATCGAGACGCTCGTGGCGCACCTGAACGAGACCTTTCCCCGCGACGACCGCCCCTGGTCCGCGGCCGACACCCTCAAGAACGTCCTGGTGCTGCTGCGCCACCCCGACGGCACGACCGAGCCGTTGGCGATCGGGGTGCCCGGCGACCGCGAGGTCGACGCCAAGCGACTCGAGACGCAGGTCTCGCCCGCCGAGGTCGAGCCGTTCGACGACGCACAGTTCGCCCGGCACCCCGGTCTCGTGAAGGGCTACATCGGCCCGGGCGCGCTGGGCACGGCGAGCAGCACCGGCATCCGCTACCTCCTCGACCCCCGGGTCGTCCCGGGCACACGGTGGGTCACGGGGGCCAACGCGCCCGGCCGGCACGTGATCGACCTGGTCGCCGGCCGTGACTTCACCGCCGACGGCACGATCGAGGCCGCCGAGGTCCGCGCGGGCGATCCCGCGCCGGACGGTTCCGGCCCGCTCGAGCTCGCCCGTGGCATGGAGATGGGCCACATCTTCCAGCTCGGTCGCAAGTACGCCGATGCCCTCGGTCTGCAGGTGCAGGGCGAGGACGGCAAGCTCGCCACCGTCACGATGGGTTCCTACGGCGTGGGCGTCTCGCGTGCCGTGGCCGCCGTCGTCGAGAGCTCGCACGACGATCTCGGCATCATCTGGCCGAAGGAGCTCGCGCCCTACGAGGTGCACGTCGTGCTGGCCGGCAAGGACGAGGCGACGGCCGCCGGAGCCGAGCAGGTCGTCGCCGACCTGGAGTCCGCCGGCATCGAGGTCCTGTTCGACGACCGCCCCAAGGTCTCGCCCGGCGTGAAGTTCAAGGACGCCGAGCTGCTCGGCATGCCGACCATCGTCGTGGTCGGACGCGGCTACGTCGACGGGGTCGTCGAGGTCAAGGACCGCGCCACGGGCGAGCGAAGCGACGTCGCGGTCGGCGAGCTCGTGGAGCACCTGCGCGCGGGGTAAGCATCCGCGCCGTCCGGACGACGGTCAGTCGAGACCGGGGAACGCGACGGCCGTGCCGCCCCAGGCGAGTCGGGCGGCCTCGGCGGTCGTGAGTGCGGTGATCGCGTCGGCACGGTCCGGCCCGGTCACGATGCCGACGACGGCGCTCCAGGCCGCGGCGATGCGGGCCTCGACGCCCTGGGCCCGCAGACGCGCGGCCGCCTCGTCGGTCAGCGTCACCGGCTCGTAGGCCACCTGGGGCGGCACCGGCTCGTCGACGACCGCGAGGAGTCGGTCGCGCTCGCTGCGATGGGCGCGGTAGGCCGAGTCGGCCTGCTCCCGCAGGGTCTCGAACGCGCCGCCGATCAGGCCGTAGGTCCACACGGCCTCGTGCTCGAGCGCGAGGACCCGGGCGAGGTCGCTCATGTGACGGCTCCCGTGCCCATCAGCGTCAGGCAGGCCGAGACCGAGCCGAGGGTGCGCGCCAGGTCGGGGGAGACGGCGTCGGTGGCCTGACGAGCGCGGGAGGCTGCGGCCTCCGTGAAGGCCGCACGGGCCGCGGCGAGGTCGGTGGCGGCGTCGATGCGGACCGTCTCGGCGCCACCGAGCGCTTCGAGCTGCTCGGTCAGCAGCGCCGTGAGGGTCGGGGACAGGGCGCCGACCACGGCGATCAGTCGCGCCTGGTCCTCGGCGGCCTCGGCGAGCAGTGCGGTGTCGCCCTCGGCGGGGCGGGGCACCGGGTCGATGCCGAGCTCACGGGCGACGTCGTCGAGCCGGCCGGCCGCCGCGACGCCCCCGACGGCGGCAGCACCGGCGACCGCGACGCCTCCGAGCAGCAGAGTTCGTCGCCGGGTCACGGTGGCAGGCTAGCCGACCCGGCCCGGGTAGGGTGGCGCTGACACCTGCACGCGGGTGCCGACAATCGAACCCCACAATCGAACCCGGCACCGGCGTCGCCCACCCTTTTCTGGTCGAGGAGACGAGATGGACCACCGGATCGCCGACGTCGTGCGCGACGTCGTGGGAGTGCACGGGCTCGACCTCGACGACCTCACGCTCGGCGGTGGTCAGCGTCGCCTCCTGCGCATCGTGGTCGACGCCGATGGCGGAGTGGACCTCGATGCCCTCGGGCCGGTCTCGCGCGAGATCTCCGCGGCGATCGACGAGGACCCCGAGGCCTCCCGGGCGGTCGGCGACGGGCCGTTCACGCTCGAGGTCACCTCGCGCGGCACCGATCGACCGCTCACCCTGCCGCGGCACTGGCAGCGCAACGTGGGCCGCCTGGTCGCGGTGACGCCGGTCGACGGCGACCGCTTCGCGGGGCGGGTCGTGGGCGCTGACGACGACGCTGCGACCCTCACGGTGGCCAAGGTCGACCGCCGTGTGCCGTACTCCGAGATCCGCACCGCCGTGGTGCAGGTCGAGCTGAACCGAAAGGACGCCTGACATGGACATCGACATGACGGCCCTGCGTGCTCTCGAGCGCGAGAAGGACATCGCCTTCGACGTCGTCGTGGAGCTGATCGAGCAGGCGCTGCTCTCGGCCTACCACAAGGTGCCCGGAGCGCTCCCGCAGGCGCGGGTCACGCTCGACCGTCGCAGCGGGCACGTCGCCGTGCTGGCGCGCGAGCGGCTCGAGACGCCTCCGGTCGACCCGGCCGACGAGGGCGTCGAGGGCGAGGGCCTGAAGGCGGCGCCTCCGGCCCCGCGCTTCAGCGAGGAGTTCGACCACACGCCGGACGACTTCGGACGCACCGCCGCCGCGATCGCCCGTCAGGTCATCATGCAGCGCCTGCGCGAGGCCGAGGACGAGCAGACGTTCGGGGAGTTCTCGGGCAAGGTCGGCGACGTCGTGTCGGGCATCATCCAGCAGGGCCGGGTGCCCGGCGACGTCCTGATCGACCTCGGCAAGGTCGAGGCCCTCCTGCCGGCCACCGAGCGCGTCGCGGACGAGAAGTACGCCCACGGCGAGCGCATCAAGGCCTACGTCTACGAGGTCGAGAAGGGCACCCGAGGACCGAAGGTCAAGGTCTCGCGCACCCACCCGAACCTGGTCCGCCTGCTGTTCGCGCTCGAGGTGCCCGAGATCGCCGACGGGTCGGTCGAGATCGTCGGCATTGCCCGTGAGGCCGGCTACCGCTCAAAGATCGCGGTGCGGGCGACCGTGCCCGGCGTCAACGCCAAGGGGGCCTGCATCGGCCCCATGGGATCGCGGGTGCGCAACGTCATGCACGAGCTGCACGGCGAGAAGATCGACATCGTCGACCACAGCGAGGACCCGGCGGAGTACATCGGCTACGCCCTCTCACCCTCGCGCGTCATCAGTGTCACGGTCGTCGACGAGGCCGCCCGTGCGGCCCGGGTCGTCGTGCCGGACTTCCAGCTCTCGCTCGCGATCGGCAAGGAGGGGCAGAACGCACGGCTGGCCGCCAAGCTCACCGGGTGGCGCATCGACATCCGTTCCGACACCGCCCCCGAGTCGGCGTGATCTCGACCGGGGGAGAGGGCACCACCGCCGACGGGGTAGACTCGTCCACGGTCTGGCGCACGTGCATCGGTTGCCGAGAGCGGGCGCCCCAGACCACACTGGTCCGATTCGTCGCGGTCAGGGCGGGAGCCACCACGGTGGTCACGCCCGATCCGGGGCGGACGATGCCGGGACGAGGCGCACACGTGCACCCCGTCCCAGCGTGTCTGGACCTGGCGCGACGCCGCAAGGCGTTCGGGCGGGCACTCCGTGTGGAGGGGCCGCTCGACCTCGATCTGATCGAGGACGTCGCCGGACCGACGACCACCACCTGACCAGAGGGGCCTGGCCCCCCGACCGGAAGCGGAGCACTCAGCTCATGAGCACTCGATGAGTACGTTCCGATGAACTTGCACGTCAACCTGGTCTGATCAGCCCTTCGGGGGATCGGTCAGACCCCATGAAGGAGAACAGTGGCTGTCAGAGTCCACGAGCTCGCACGTGAGCTCGGAGTCGAGAGCAAGATCATCCTGTCCACGTTGAAGGACATGGGTGAGTACGTGAAGTCCGCCTCGTCGAGCGTCGAGGCCCCCGTGGTCCGCCGTCTCAAGGAGGAGCACGGCGACGCGCTGCGCGCCCAGGGCACCAAGAAGGCCCCCGCCAAGAAGGCGTCGAGCCCGGCCCCGAGCGAGACCGTCGCGCCCGACGCCGGTCAGCCGACGGTGCCGACCGAGGCCTCCGAGGCCGTCACGGTCACCCCGCCCACCCCGGGTCCGCGTCCCGGCCCGCGGGCGCCGCAGTCGCCCGCGACCCCCGAGGCCGCGCCGGCTCCCGAACCGGCCGACACGCCGGCCGCGAGCGCGCCGCCCGAGGCTGAGGCCGCGGCCACCGAGACCCCCGCAGCCCCGACCCCGGGTCCGCGCCCCGGCCCCCGTCCTCCGGCCGGACCGGCTGGTGGCTCCGCAGGCTCGACCCCGCGGCCCGGCGGTCCGCGTCCGACGGCGCGCCCGGGCAACAACCCGTTCTCGTCGAAGCAGGGCATGGCTCAGGAGCGCCCGCCGCGTCCGCCGGCCGCTCGTGAGGGCGGCGCCGCGGCGCGCCCGGGCATGCCGCGTCCGAACCCGGCGATGATGCCGAAGCAGTCGGGACTCACCCCGCCGCGTTCCGGACCCGGTGGCGGTCGCCCCGGCCCCGGTGGACGCACGGGTGGACCCGGTGGACGCCCCGGCGGTGCCGGTGGCGGTGCCGGTCGTCCCGGTGGTGGCGGTGGCGGCGGCTTCGCCGGTCGTCCCGGTGGTGGCGGTGGCTTCGGCGGCCGTCCCGGTGGCGGTCCCGGTGGTCCGGGTCGCGCCGGCCGTGGCGGCACCCAGGGTGCCTTCGGCCGCGCCGGTGGTCCCGTCCGACGTGGTCGCAAGAGCAAGCGCGCGAAGCGTCAGGAATTCGACCAGATGCAGGCGCCGGCGATCGGTGGGGTGCGGGTCCGCAAGGGCAACGGCGAGACCGTCCGCCTGGCGCGCGGCGCGTCGCTGACCGACTTCGCCGAGAAGGTCGGCGTCGACGCAGCCTCGCTCGTCCAGGTGCTGTTCCACATGGGCGAGATGGTCACCGCGACGCAGTCGGTCAACGACGACACGCTGCAGCTCCTGGGCACCGAGCTGGACTACGACGTCCAGATCGTCTCGCCTGAGGACGAGGACCGCGAGCTGCTGGAGTCCTTCTCGCTGGAGTTCGGCGAGGACGAGGGCGACGACACCAACCTGGAGGCCCGTCCGCCGGTCGTGACCGTCATGGGTCACGTCGACCACGGCAAGACCAAGCTCCTGGACGCCCTGCGCAACTCCAACGTGGTGGCCAAGGAGGCCGGTGGCATCACCCAGTCCATCGGTGCCTACCAGGTCGCCACGGAGCTCGACGGCGTCGAGCGCGCCATCACCCTGATCGACACCCCGGGTCACGAGGCGTTCACCGCCATGCGTGCCCGGGGCGCCCAGGCCACCGACATCGCGATCCTCGTGGTGGCGGCGGACGACGGCGTGATGCCGCAGACGGTCGAGGCGCTCAACCACGCCAAGGCCGCCGGCGTGCCGATCGTCGTGGCGGTCAACAAGATCGACAAGCCCGACGCCGACCCGTCGAAGGCGCGCGGTCAGCTCACCGAGTACGGCCTCGTGCCCGAGGAGTACGGCGGCGACACGATGTTCGTCGACGTCTCGGCCAAGGCCGGAACCGGCATGGAGGACCTCCTCGCGGCGGTCGTCCTGACCGCGGACGCGTCCCTGGACCTGCGGGCCAACCCCGACCAGAACGCCGAGGGCCTCGCGATCGAGGCGCAC
The DNA here is from genome assembly GCF_023146395.1 of Aeromicrobium sp. Classification (GTDB taxonomy): domain Bacteria; phylum Actinomycetota; class Actinomycetes; order Propionibacteriales; family Nocardioidaceae; genus Aeromicrobium. The sequence continues at coordinate 336,401 of NZ_JAGLCD010000004.1, forward strand.
CTGGACCGCGGTCGTGGTCCGGTCGCCACGGTGCTCGTCCAGCGCGGCACGCTGCGCGTCGGCGACACGCTGGTGGCGGGCTCGGCCTTCGGCCGAGTCCGGGCGATGCTCGACGAGTTCGGGGAGACGATCGAGGAGGCCACGCCGTCGCGTCCGGCCCTCGTGCTCGGCCTGACCTCGGTGCCCGGTGCCGGTGACAACTTCATGGTCGTCACCGACGACCGCATCGCGCGGCAGATCGCCGAGAAGCGTGAGGCGCGCGAGCGCAACGCGCTGTTGGCCAAGCGCAGCGGCCGCCGGACCCTCGAGGACTTCATGTCCTCGATGGAGAAGGGCGAGACCGACGAGCTCCTGCTCATCCTCAAGGGTGACGGCTCCGGTTCGGTCGAGGCGCTCGAGGACTCGTTGGCGAACATCGACATCGGCGAGGAGGTGGCGCTGCGCGTCATCGACCGCGGTGTCGGTGCCATCACCGAGACCGACGTCAACCTCGCCGCCGCGTCGAACGCCGTCATCATCGGCTTCAACGTGCGTCCGCAGGGCAAGGCCACCGAGCTCGCCGATCGCGAGGGTGTCGAGATCAAGTACTACTCGGTCATCTACCAGGCGATCGAGGAGATCGAGGCCGCGCTCAAGGGCATGCTCAAGCCCGAGTTCGAGGAGGTCCAGCTCGGCACGGCGGAGATCCGCGAGATCTTCCGCTCGTCCAAGATCGGCAACATCGCCGGTTGCATGGTCACGAGCGGCACGATCAAGCGCAACGCCAAGGCCCGGCTGCTGCGTGACGGCACCGTCGTCGCGGACAACCTCGACCTCGCGAGCCTCAAGCGCGAGAAGGACGATGCCAGCGAGGTCCGCGAGGGCTTCGAGTGCGGTCTCGTGCTCAAGGGCTACGGCGACATCAAGAACGGCGACGTCGTGGAGTCCTTCGAGCTGCGCGAGAAGCCCCGCGCCTGACTCGCGCCACGACGGCTGAGCCTCGGAGCCTGCCCACACCCGGGCAGGCTCCGAGGCTCCTGCGTCGTCGCACCCCAGCCAGTGAGGCTGGAGAACTAAGGAGAAGCACCATGGCCGGAGCACGCCAGCACCAGATCGCCGACCGCATCAAGGTCATCGTCGCCGAGCTGCTCGAGCGTCGGGTCAAGGACCCCCGCCTCGGTTTCGTCACGATCACCGACGTCCGGGTCACGGGCGACAACCAGCACGCGTCGATCTTCTACACCGTCCTCGGCGACGCCGAGGCGATCGAGGGCAGCGGCGCCGCGCTGCGCAGCGCCACGGGCATGCTGCGCTCGGAGGTCGCCAAGCGACTGAACCTGCGGCTCGCGCCCAGCCTGGAGTTCTTCCTGGACGCCGTGCCGGACAGTGCGCGACACATCGAGGAGCTGCTGGCCAAGGCGCGCGAGTCCGACGCCGACGTCGCGGCCCGGGCCGAGGGGGCGCAGTACGCCGGCGAGGCCGACCCCTACAAGCGACCTGCCGACGAGGCCGACGAGGACGACGAGGCGTGACCCAGCCCGAGGTCACGCCCGGCCTGGTGGTCGTCGACAAGCCGAGCGGCTGGACCTCGCACGACGTCGTGGGTCGGGGCCGCCGGTTGGCCGGCACGCGCAAGGTCGGTCACGCCGGCACGCTCGACCCCATGGCCACGGGGGTGCTGCTGCTCGGCATCGGCCGAGCCACGCGTCTGCTCGGCCAGCTCCAGCTGACCGACAAGGCCTATGACGCCACGATCCGGCTGGGCCAGGCCACCGTGACCGAGGACGCGGAGGGCGAGGTCGTGTCCACGACGCCGGCCTCCCACCTGAGCGCCGAGCAGATCGAGCGGGCCCTCGAGCCGCTGCGCGGTGAGATCTCCCAGGTCCCGTCGGCGGTGTCCGCGATCAAGGTCGACGGCCAGCGCGCCTACGCGCGGGTGCGTGCGGGCGAGGACGTGCGGCTCGCGGCCCGTCCCGTCCGGGTCTCGGAGCTCTCGGTCCGAGCGGTCCGCCCGGCGGGCGGCCTGGTCGACGTCGACGTGCACGTCGAGTGCTCGACCGGCACGTACGTCCGGGCGCTGGCCCGCGACCTGGGGGAGTCGCTCGGGGTCGGAGGTCACCTGACGATGCTGCGGCGCACCCGGGTCGGGCCGTTCACGCTCGAGCACGCCGCCACGCTCGAGGACCTGGCGCAGGACTGGCAGGTCATCGGCCTCGACACCGTCACCCGCCTGGCGTTCGCCTCGTACGACCTCACGCAGGAGCAGGCCGACGACGTGCGGTTCGGCCGCACGCTCACGAGCATCGACCTCGGCGCGCCCGGTCCGGTCGCGCTGTTCGACCCGGTGGGCACGTTCCTCGCGCTGTACGAGCAGCGAGGCGCGACGGCCAGGCCGGTGTCGGTGTTCGTCTAGGGTGGCGGCCATGTGGTCGTCGTTGCCGTCGCCACGACGGGTCGCGTGGGAGGTCCTGAAGTCCTGGTGCGTCGCGGTGGTCGCCGCCGTGGCGGGCATCATGGGCACGACCAAGATCCGCAAGGTCCTGCGGGGCAAGCGCGCCGACGGCTTCCCGGTCACGCCACCGGCGACCGTCCAGACGGCCCGCGGCGCCGCCACCGTGTACACCTACGGCGACCACGTCTTCGACGACATGATCGCGGCGATCGACGCCGCCGAGCACCGCATCTTCTTCGAGTCGTTCATCATCAAGGGCGATGCGGAGGGGCGCCGCTTCAAGGCCTCGCTCCAGGCGGCCGCCGAGCGCGGGGTGCGCGTGCACGTCGTGTACGACGCCTTCGCGAACCTCGTGGTCCCGCGGCGCTTCTTCGCCTTCGGCCCCGGGATCCAGGTGCTGCGCTACCCCGCCTACAGCGCGGGGTTCCGGCCGCTCAGCCCGCGGCGGTGGGGACGCGACCACCGCAAGATCCTGGTGGTCGACGACACCGTGGGCTTCGTCGGCGGCTACAACGTGGGGTCGCTGTACGCGACCCAGTGGCGCGACACGCACCTGCGGATCAGCGGGTCGGCGGTGTGGGACCTGGCCAACGCGTTCGTCGACTTCTGGAACATGTTGCGCCCGGACGCGCCGATCCAGGGGTCGGGCTCGACCGACTGGGACCCCCGCGTCCGCATCCACCGCAACGTGCCGCGCCAGCTGGTCTTCCCGATCCGAGGCATGTACCTGGAGGCCATCGATCGCGCGACGCGGCACATCCACATCACTGCGGCCTACTTCATCCCCGACCACGACATCCTGGAGTCGCTGCTGCAGGCGCGTCAGCGGGGGGTCGCGGTCACGATCATCGTCCCCGAGATCTCGAACCACGTCGTGACCGACTGGCTCTCCCGGGGGTTCTACGGCCGTCTGCTCGCCGCCGGGGTCCGCATCCACCGATACCGCGACCACATGGTGCACGCCAAGACGTGCACGATCGACGGCGAGTGGAGCACGATCGGCACGGCCAACATCGACCGCCTGAGCCTCAGCGGCAACTACGAGGTCAACGTCGAGGTCGTCGACCCGGGCCTTGCGGCCCACCTGGAGGACGTGTTCGCCCGTGACCTCACGAACTGCACCGAGCTGACGCGCGCCGAGTGGGAACGGCGCTGGATCGTGTCGCGGGCGTGCGAGCTGCTGCTGCGGCCGCTGCGACCGCTGCTGTAGGCCGGACGCGAGCCACCCGCACGAGGGTGCGCCCCGAGATCGTGTGGCACAGTTCTGCCGTGGCGATCTGGCGAGACGTGAAGGGGGCGGGCTCAGCCCCGTCGACCTCGTCGACCGTCGTCACGATCGGCACGTTCGACGGGGTCCACCTCGGACACCAGACGCTCCTGGCCCGGGCCCGTGAGGTCGCCGACGCCGCGGGGGAGCAGGTCGTCGCCGTCACGTTCGACCCCCATCCGATCGCGGTGTTCGCACCCGACCGTGCGCCCCGCCTGCTGAGCGACCTCGAGCGCCGGGTCGAGCTGCTGCACGAGGGCGGCGCCGACGAGGTCCGTGTGCTCGCCTTCGACCGCGCGATGGCCGCGTGGTCGCCGGACGAGTTCGCCCAGCGGGTCCTGGTCGACGACCTGCGGGCCTCCCACGTCGTGGTGGGTCAGAACTTCACCTACGGCAGCAAGGCCGCGGGCGACGTCGTCTGCCTGGCCGCCTTCGGAGCCGACCACGGGTTCGTCACCGAGGCGCTCGAGCTGGCGGGAGGCTCCGAGGAGTACTCCTCGACCCTCGTGCGCCGCCTCGTCGAGAGTGGCGACGTCGTCGGGGCGGCCGCGGTGCTGGGACGCCCGGCCGAGGTCAACGGCGTGGTGGCGCGGGGCGAGCAGCGCGGTCGCGAGCTCGGCTTCCCGACTGCCAACGTGCCGGTGCCGGAGGCTCAGGCCACCCCCGCCGACGGGGTGTACGCCGCGTGGGTCCTGGACTTCGACGGTGCGGCGTCCGGCGGTTCCCCGGAGCGGTGGCCCGCGGCGGTGTCCGTCGGCGACAACCCGACCTTCGAGGGTGTCTCGCGCCGGGTGGAGTCCTACGTCATCGACCGCACCGGGCTCGACCTGTACGGGCACCGCATCCGCGTCGAGCTCGTGGAGCGTCTGCGAGGGATGGAGGCCTACGAGTCGCTCGAGGCCCTCGTCGAGCAGATGCACGCCGACGTGGACCGCGCCCGCGCGATCCTCGCCTGAGCGGGACGGACCGGATTGGCTCCGCACGGTCGTTCACTGATAGCCTGAGAGATGCCGTGTACCGGCCGCGGATCCCATGCCCCGAAGAACATGCCCGGGTGCGCCGCGCTACGACTCCAGGAGTATCGAATGTCCAAGAAGACTGCTGCGCCCACCGTGGCGGACATGTCCCGCGCCGACATCATCGCGCAGTACGCCACCCACGAGGGTGACACCGGTTCTCCTGAGGTCCAGATCGCTCTGCTCACGCAGCGCATCTCGCACCTCACGGGTCACCTGCAGGAGCACAAGCACGACCACCACAGCCGTCGCGGCCTGCTGCTGCTCGTCGGCCAGCGTCGTCGTCTGCTGAACTACGTGCAGAACACCGACATCGAGCGCTACCGCGGCCTCATCGAGCGCCTCGGTCTGCGTCGCTGACACGCCACGGGCGGTCGTCCCACCGGGACGGCCGCCCGCGGTGCATCATCACTGTTGAACCCTCACAACTGAATCACGCACAACCACGGGCGAGGAACAGGCCAGCCGTTCGGTCCTCGGTAGTGGCTCTCGGAGCAGGTCGACACCACGTCGTCGCTCCGCGGGCCTCGATCGAAGACCGGAACACCCCGGGCCCATCCCGGCCTCCCGACACACCGCTCGCGCCGCGCCGCACCTCACCGAGGTCGGCGCCCGGCGCGACGTGTCGGTCCAGGCCTGTGCCCCGTCCTCCACTCTGGGCCTTCGCGCCCATGTCATCAGTGGGCTCTGCCCACGGAAGGGACATCCATGACGGATTCCATCCACACTGTCGAGACCGTGATCGACAACGGTCGCTTCGGCACCCGCACGGTCCGCTTCGAGACGGGCCAGCTGGCCCAGCAGGCCGCGGGCGCCGTGTCGGCGTTCCTCGACGACGACACCATGCTGCTGTCGGCCACCACGGCCGGCAAGCACCCCAAGGACCACTTCGACTTCTTCCCCCTCACGATCGACGTCGAGGAGCGGATGTACGCCGCCGGTCGCATCCCGGGGTCGTTCTTCCGCCGCGAGGGCCGCCCGTCCGAGGACGCGATCCTCACGTGCCGTCTGATCGACCGTCCGCTGCGCCCGACCTTCAAGAAGGGTCTGCGCAACGAGGTCCAGGTCGTCATCACGGTCCTGGCGCTCAACCCGGACGCCCCGTACGACGTCCTCGCGATCAACGCCGCCTCGGCGTCGACGCAGATCTCCGGCCTGCCGTTCACCGGCCCGGTCGGCGCCACCCGCGTCGCGCTGATCGACGGCCAGTGGGTCGCGTTCCCCAGCCACAGCCAGCTCGAGGACGCCGTCTTCGACATGGTCGTCGCGGGCCGCATCGCCGGTGACGACGTCGCGATCATGATGGTCGAGGCCGAGTCGACCGAGGTCACCTGGGAGCTCGTCCAGTCGGGCGTCCAGGCCCCGACCGAGGAGATCGTCGCCGAGGGCCTCGAGGCCGCCAAGGGCGTCATCAAGCAGCTGTGCGAGGCCCAGGCCGAGCTCGCCTCGACCGCCGCCAAGCCGGTCCGCGACTTCCCGGTCTTCCTCGACTACGAGGACGACGCCTTCGAGGCCGTCGAGGCCATCGCCAAGGCCCCGTTGGCCGAGGCCGCCCGCATCGCCGTCAAGGCCGACCGCGAGGAGCGCGAGGCCGAGATCAAGGCCGACGTGCTCGAGCAGCTCGGTGCGCAGTTCGAGGGTCGCGAGAAGGAGCTCGGCGCCGCCGTCCGCTCCGTCCTCAAGTCGGTCATCCGTGAGCGCGTCCTGCGCGACAAGGTCCGCATCGACGGCCGTGGCCTGGCCGACATCCGCGAGCTGTCGGCCGAGGTCGGCGTCATCCCGCGCGTCCACGGCTCGGCGCTGTTCCAGCGCGGCGAGACCCAGATCCTGGGTGTCACGACGCTGAACATGCTCGACATGGAGCAGAAGCTCGACACGCTGAGCCCCGAGACGAAGCGTCGCTACCTGCACAACTACAACTTCCCGCCGTTCTCGACCGGTGAGACCGGTCGCGTGGGCTCGCCCAAGCGTCGCGAGATCGGCCACGGCGCGCTCGCCGGCCGTGCGCTGCTGCCGGTGCTGCCGCCGCGCGAGGAGTTCCCGTACGCGATCCGTCAGGTCTCCGAGGCGCTGAGCTCCAACGGCTCCACGTCGATGGGTTCGGTCTGCGCCTCGACGCTCGGCCTGCTCAACGCCGGTGTGCCGCTGCGCGCCCCGGTCGCCGGCATCGCGATGGGTCTCATCTCCGGTGAGGTCGACGGCAAGACCGAGTACGTCACGCTGACCGACATCCTGGGAGCCGAGGACGCCTTCGGCGACATGGACTTCAAGGTCGCCGGCACGCGGGAGTTCGTCACCGCCCTGCAGCTCGACACCAAGCTCGACGGCATCCCCGCCGACGTGCTCGCCGGTGCGCTGACCCAGGCGCGCGACGCCCGGTTCACGATTCTCGACGTCATGGCCGAGGCCATCGACGAGCCCGACGAGATGAGCCCCTACGCCCCGCGGATCATCACGATCAAGATCCCCGTCGACAAGATCGGTGAGGTCATCGGCCCCAAGGGCAAGATGATCAACCAGATCCAGGACGACACCGGCGCCAAGATCTCGATCGACGACGACGGCACGGTCTTCGTGGGCGCCGACAACGGCGACGCCGCCGAGGCCGCCCGGTCCGCGATCAACTCGATCGCGAACCCGACGATGCCCGAGGTCGGCGAGCGCTACCTCGGCACGGTCGTCAAGACGGTTGACTTCGGCGCGTTCATCTCGCTGCTGCCGGGCAAGGACGGGCTGCTGCACATCAGCAAGCTGCGCGACCTCAACGGCGGCCAGCGCGTGAACAACGTCGACGACCTGCTCAGCGTCGGTCAGAAGATTCAGGTCGAGATCGCCGAGATCGGTGACCGCGGCAAGCTGTCGCTGATCCCGGTCGTGGAGAAGTCCGACGATGAGCCGTGGGCCGCTGACGCCCCCGCGGCCGACGAGGCCCCCTCCGAGGCCTGATCGACCCAGCACCATCACCGGACCCCGGTTCCCCTCTCGTGGGAGCCGGGGTCCGGTGCGTCCGGGGTGTGCGACGATCGCCCGACCATGACTGACTTCCACTCCTTCCGGGAGCGGGCTGCGGCCCTCGACGCGAGCGATCCTCTGGCGGGCTTCCGCTCCGCGTTCGTCCTGGACCCCGACGTCGTCGCCTACCTCGACGGCAACTCGCTGGGGCGCCTTCCGCGCCGGACGCAGGAGCGCCTGGCGCGGTTCGTGCGTGAGGAGTGGGGCGGTCGCCTGATCCGGGGGTGGTCCGAGGGGTGGGTCGACCTCCCGGTCACGGTGGGCGACGAGGTCGGCGCGCTGCTCGGGGCTGCGCCGGGCCAGACCGTCGTGGCCGACTCGACGTCGGTGTGCCTGGCGAAGGCGCTGCACGCGGCCGTCTCGCTCGCGCCGGGGCGCGACCGGCTGGTCGTCAGCGCCGCGGACTTCCCGACCGACCGGTACCTGGCGCGTCGCGTCGCGGCGGACCGCGGGCTCGCGATCGTCGAGGTCGACGACCTGGGGACAGCGATCGACGAGCGCACGGCGGTGGTCCTGGTCAGCCACGTGGACTACCGCACGGGTGCGCTGCTCGACCTGCCCGGCCTCACGGCTCGAGCGCACGCGGACGGAGCCGTCGTGGTCTGGGACCTGTGCCACTCCGCGGGCGTCGTGCCGATCGACCTCGATGCCTCGGGGGCCGACCTTGCCGTGGGCTGCACCTACAAGTACCTCAACGGCGGTCCCGGCTCACCCGCGTTCCTCTACGCCGCCGCCCGTCACCACGCGCGTCTCGAGCAGCCGCTGCCTGGGTGGTGGAGCGCCGACGACCTCTTCGCGATGGCCGACGAGTACCGGCCCGCGGCGGGGATCCGCCGGATGCTGACCGGGACCCCTCCTGTCGCCGGGCTTCTCGCGGTGCGCGAGGGAGTGGCCCTGGCCGCCGAGGCAGGTGTGGCGGCCGCACGCGTGAAGTCCGAGGCGCTGACGTCGTTCTGCATCGAGATGCTCGACGCGCTGGGCCTGGAGGTCGTCACGCCGCGCGACCCGGCGCGTCGGGGGAGTCACGTGACGGTGCGCCTGGCTGACGCTCGCGCCATCGCCGAGCGACTCACTGAGCGAGGCGTCATCCCGGACTTCCGGGAGCCCGACCTGGTGCGACTCGGACTCGCGCCGCTCACGACCAGCTTCACCGAGCTCGTCGATGGCCTCTCAATGCTCGCCGAGGTGCTGGACCAGGTTGGTCCACTGGACTAACCTGGCCTCATGCCGATCACGGTCAACATCCACGAGGCGAAGACGCAGATGTCCCGCCTCGCCCGCGCCGTCGAGGAGGGCGAGACCGTCATCGTGGCGCGAGCCGGCACGCCGATCATGGAGTGGCGCTCGGTCCACCCGCGCAAACCGCTGTTCGGGTCGATGCCGGGACTGTTCGGCGACGACTGGGAGCAGGCCTTCACGGAGGAGGCGGACGCGCAGGTCCGGGCGATGTTCGACGACGACCTTGGTGTGCAGTGATCCTGCTCGACACCAGCCTGATCATCTGGCTCGTGCACGGGGAGTCGAAAGCAGGACCGGGAGCGGTCGAGCTGATCGGGTCGCACCATCCGGTGCACTACTCGTCCGTGAGCCATCTGGAGATGCAGATCAAGCACATCAGCGGGAAGCTCCGGGTCCCGGCCGACCTGGTCGAGCGACTCGACGAGGTGGGGCTGCGGCAGCTGCCGTTCGTCGCGGAGCACGCCGACGCGATGCGGGCGTTTCCCGAGCTCGACGGCCACGACCCGTTCGATCGTGCCCTCGTGGCGCAGTCTGCCGCCGAGGGACTGCTGTTCCTCACCGCTGATCGACGGCTCCTCGCGCTCGACCGTTCGTTCATCGTCGACGCCACGAGGTGACCTCCGGTGCCGGGTCACTAGGCTGATGACCATGACGCGAGTGGCCGTGATCGGCGCGAACGGACGCATGGGCTCGACCTCGGTGCAGGCGATCGACGCCAGCGACGACCTGGAGGTCGTCGCGACGATCGACGTCGGCGACGACCTGGCCACGATCACCGAGGAGGCGGCCCACGTCGCCCTGGTGTTCTCGACCCCCGACGTCGCACTCGACCACGTCCGCTGGTGCGTCGAGCACGGCGTGCACGTCGTGGTCGGCACCTCGGGATTCGGCGACGAGACGATGGCCGAGGTGCAGGCGATCAGCGCTGAGCACCCGGGCATCGGGATCCTCGTGGTGCCGAACTTCTCGATCGGCGCGGTCCTGATGATGAAGTTCGCGGCCGTGGCAGCGCCGTTCTTCGAGTCGGTCGAGGTCATCGAGATGCACCACCCCGACAAGATCGACGCGCCCTCGGGCACGGCGACCCGCACCGCCGAGCTGATCGCGCAGGCGCGGGAGGCAGCCGGCTCCGACCCCCTGCCGGACGCCACCACAACCGACCCCGACGGGGCGCGCGGCGCGACCGTCGCCGGCGTCCCGGTGCACGCCGTGCGCGCGCGGGGCTTCGTGGCCTCGCAGGAGGTCATCCTCGGCGGCACCGGCGAGATCCTGAACCTGCGCCACGACTCCTCGACGCGGGAGTCGTTCATGCCCGGAGTCCTGAGCGCGCTGCGGTGGGCGCCGTCGAACGCCGGCGTCACGGTCGGCCTCGACGCGGCCCTCGGACTCTAGACCAGACGCACGAGAGCCGTGGCCGCCGCGGCGAGCACGAGCATCGGCAGGAACGGCACCCGGGCCAGCAGGCAGGCCACGGCGGTCGCCACGCCGGCCAGGCGGGCGTCCACGACGACCTCGCGGTCACCCGCGGCGGCCTGCACGGCCACCAGGGCGGCGAGCAGGCCGACCGGGATCAGGGCCGTGGCGCGCACCGTCAGGCGGTGCTCGAGCACCGCCGGCGGAACCGACAGGCCCGCGAGCTTCAGCGCGTAGCAACCGACGCACACCGCGAGCACGCCCCACCAGAGATCAGTCATCGCGCCACCGCCGTGGGAACGGCACAGTACGGCGGCGTCGCGATGACGTGCTCATGGTTCCCTCGCTGCCGCTCGGTCATTGCGCCACCGCCGTGGGAAAGGCACAGTACGGTGGCGTCGCGATGACGTGCTCATGGTTCCCTCGCTGCCGCTCGGTCATTGCGCCACCGCCGTGGGAACGGCACAGTACGGCGGCGTCGCGATGACGTGCTCATGGTTCCCTCGCTGCCGCTCGGTCATCTCCGACCACCCCAGACGAGGCCGAGGGCGACGGCCGAGAGCCCGCCGAGGATGATCGGCACCCCCGGTGCGGTGAACGGGACGAGGAGCAGGGCCAGCACGACGCCCGTGACGGCCACGGCTCGGGGCACGGCGGAGTCCAGGCGCGGCCACAGCAGCCCCAGGAACGCGGCGGCGACGGCGCCGTCGAGGCCGATCGCCTCGGGGTCGCCGATCGCGTCCCCGGCGATCGCGCCTGCGGCGGTCGTGAGGTTCCAGATCAGGAAGATCGTGATGCCGGTCCAGTAGAAGCCCAGGCGGGCCTGGTGGGAGGTCGGGCGGGTGACGCCCATCGCGGTCGACTCGTCGATCACGAGGTGTGCGGCGGCCCACCGCCGCCACCCGCGGACCTGCAGGTGTGAGGCCATGCTGATGCCGTAGAACACGTTGCGGCCCCCGAGCAGCACCGAGGTGAGCGCGCCGGCGACGGGGGATCCCCCCGAGGCCACGACGCCGACGAAGGCGAACTGCGAGGCGCCCGTGAAGGCCAGGAGCGACAGGGCACACGTCTGCCACACGCTCAGGCCGGCCGCTGGTCCGAGGGCTCCGAACGTGACGCCGTACAGGCCCACGCCGATCCCCACGCCGAGGGCGTCCCGGATGACGGCCCGGTCGGCGTCGGGGTCGGGGTCGGCGTCGTGGTTCTGCGCGTCGGTCATGCCACGGCGGTGTGCAGGCGAACCTGCTTGACCCGGCGGCCGTCGGGCGCCTCGAGCTCGCGGTACGCGCCGTCGGAGGACCACCCGCCGGACGTCAGGAGCAGCCGCGCGCCGTCGTCGCCGGCCGCGACCCACGTGCGCAGGTACACGAACCGGTCGGCCGCCGTGGTGTCGACCGCCGCCTGCACCAGGCGCGTGCCGTGTCCGGCACGCCGCGCAGACGGGAGCACCGCGAGATCGCCCATCTCGGCGTCGCGGACCGGGTCGGCGTCGGGATCGGTGCCGGGATGCACCACGACGTACCCGACCACGACGTCGTCGCTGGTGGCCACCAGGACCCGGAAGCGGGCCTCGGGGGAGTGCGTGAGGGTGCTGCGCCAGCGGCCGGCGTGCTCGTCGAGGTCACCGAAGGCGGCCCCGAGCTGGTCGAGCTCGAGCCAGTCGGCCAGCCAGGCCTCGCGCTGGAGCGCCGCGATGGTCGTGGCGTCGTCCGGCCAGGCCAGGCGAACGGCGTCCCCGGACCCGGCGGCCGATGCCCCGCTCACACGAACGAGTCGATGAGGTCCGACTCGGCACCGTTCGCGTCGAGCATCGTCGCGGTCATGGAGACGTTGCGCAGCGAGGGCCAGACCTCGAAGGCCATGACGATGAGGCCGGGGAGGCCGGCGATGGCGATGGGCCAGCCGCCCGAGTCGGTCACGAACGCCACGAGCACGGCGAGCAGAAGGGGGGCCTCGCACAGGATGAGCTTGCGGACCGTCTGGGCCGCATAGACCCCGACGGCGGCGCTGCGGTTCTCCTCGGGGTCGGTGGCCGGATCGAGCGGTGCGGCCGAGAGCCAGACACGGTCGGCCAGCAAGCCGCCGATCGCGACCGCGGCGAGCAGGCCGACCCAGACGGCCCAGTGCGGGCGATCGGCGTCGGTGCCGCCCAGCATCCAGAACAGGGCGGCGAGGAACGCGGCCGTCAGCACGATCTGCAGGAGCGCGAAGTTCCGCAGCTCCCGGGGCGTGGCGTCGTACTCGTTCTGTGCCATGGCCGGATTCTCGCACAGCGCGGTCCGGCTTCCCACCGGTGCCGGGCCCGGTTCGGTAGCCTCGGGGCATGCAGCAGTACCTCGATCTCGTGCAGCGGATCCTCGACGACGGCATCGAGAAGGGTGACCGCACGGGCACCGGGACGCGGAGCGTGTTCGGCCACCAGATGCGCTTCGACCTGCAGGAGGGCTTCCCGCTCGTCACGACCAAGAAGATCCACCTCAAGTCGGTCGTGGGCGAGCTGCTCTGGTTCGTCTCCGGTGAGACCAACGTGCGCTGGCTGCAGGAGAACGGCATCTCGATCTGGGACGAGTGGGCCGACGCCGACGGTGAGCTCGGCCCCGTCTACGGGCACCAGTGGAGGTCCTGGCCGACCCCGTCGGGCGACACGATCGACCAGCTGCGCGACGTGGTCGAGGCCCTCAAGACCGACCCGAACTCGCGCCGGCACATCGTCAGCGCCTGGAACGTCGCCGACCTCGACGCGATGGCCCTCGCGCCGTGCCACGCGTTCTTCCAGTTCTACGTCGCCCCGCAGGCAGGCGGCCCGGGTCGCCTGAGCTGCCAGCTCTACCAGCGATCGGCCGACGTCTTCCTCGGCGTCCCGTTCAACATCGCCTCCTACGCGCTGCTGACGCACATGGTCGCGCAGGTCGCGGGTCTCGAGGTGGGCGACTTCGTCCACACGCTCGGGGACGCCCACCTCTACCTGAACCATCTCGACCAGGCGCGTCTGCAGCTGATCCGGGAGCCCAGGCCGCTTCCGGAGCTGTGGCTCGACCCGTCGGTCACCGACATCGACGGATTCGGCTTCGACGCGATCAAGGTCACCGGCTACGACCCGCACCCGCTGATCAAGGCCCCGATCGCCATATGACGCTCACCCTCGTGGTGGCGATGGGCTCGAACCGCGTCATCGGCGCCGGTGGCACGCTGCCGTGGCACCTGCCCGAGGACCTCGCGCACTTCAAGCGGGTGACGCTCGGGCACCCCATGATCATGGGACGCACGACGTTCGAGTCGATCGGGCGCCCACTGCCGGGCCGGACGACGATCGTCGTGACCCGCCAGCAGGACTGGTCGGCCGAGGGCGTGGAAGTGGCGCACTCGCTCGACGACGCGATCGCGCTCGCGTCCGCGATGGGCGAGGAGCCGATGCTCGTCGGCGGTGCCCAGGTCTACGCCGAGGCGCTCGAGCGCGACCTGGTCGACACGATGATCGTGACCCGCGTGCGCCAGGCGCCCGAGGGTGATGCGTGGTTCCCCGAGATCGACTGGGAGGCGTGGGTCGAGGTGGCCCAGGAGCCCCACGCCGAGTTCGACGTCGTCACCTACCAGCGCGCCTGAATCTGCCGGTTGCTCCGTCGCGGTCCTGGCTACGCCAGCTCTGCCCTCGGTCCTGGCTACGCCAGGAGTGCGATCTGGCGGCTCGTCGCCACGATCCGACCCTCCGGGTCCCACAGACGGACGTCCTCGTCGTGGAACCCGTCGACGGTGCGGTGGGTGACGACCTCCATCTGGACCCACTCGGCCGTGAAACGGCGCCAGAAGTGCACCGTCAGCTGGATCGTCGAGGAGGCCAGCTCGCCGAGATCGGCGAGCACCGGCGGGTAGGCGTCGACGATCGCACCGGCCGCGAAGGCATCGACGGGCCGGCCGTCGACCGGCCGGATCCAGAAGTGCGCCGTCGGGTCGCCGGACGGTGCGCCGGCGAGCCAGCCCGGCACCGTGGCGTGCCGCGTCGTGTAGCGACGCGCGACGGCCGGCACCAGCTCGGGCGGGAACCCCGCCATCGGGTCGACGCCGTCCTCGGGCGCCGGCAAGGCGGGCGGGACCTCGTCCAGGTGCTGCTTCGCACCGGCCAGGTCGGCGTCGTGCAGGCTGACGACGCCGTGGGTGATCGGCGTGCCGCCCTGGCTCAGCACGACCGTGAACGTCGAGACCCGGCGGCCCTCCCGCACCGGCGTCACGGTCACGACGGCAGGACCGGGCGTGGTCGGCTTGAGGTAGGTCACCGCGACCGAGAGGGGGTCGGGTTTGTCGGACTCCTCGAGCGCCGCGCGCACGAGGATCGCCAGGAGGTAGCCGCCATTGGCCGTACCAGCGGGTGTGTTCCACTCGGCCGTCAGCTCGACCGAGCGGACGCCCGGTGAGACGGGGGTGGACCAGGTGGCGGCATCGAGCTCGTAGGTCATGACGCCATCCTGCCGGGCCGAGGGCGTGCGGGCCGCAGGGCCACCGACGTGCCGCGATAACCTCGCACCATGAGCGAGCGCCAGCGAGTGGACACGGGCACGTGGCATGTCGTCACCTGCGAAGGTGGTCGTGTGGGGCAGGTGACGTCATGACGTCACCGCTCGCCACGGCCGGCGCGCCCTTCGGGCGCGTGCTCACCGCGATGGTCACCCCGTTCACCGCCGACGGTGCCCTGGACCTCGAGAGCGCGCAAAAGCTCGCGTCACACCTCGTCGACGCGGGCAACGACGGGCTCGTCGTCTCCGGCACGACGGGGGAGTCGCCCACCACGACGGGCGAGGAGGACGGTCGCCTGCTGGCGGCGGTGCTCGAAGCCGTCGGCGACCGCGCCACGGTCGTGGCAGGGGTCGGCACCAACGACACGCGCCACTCGGTCGAGCTCGCGGAGTCCGCGGCACGCATCGGGGCGCACGGCCTCCTGCTCGTCACGCCGTACTACTCCCGACCCCCGCAGGCCGGCATCATCGGTCACGTCGACGCGGTGGCGAAGGCGGCCGGCGACGTCCCGATCATGCTCTACGACATCCCCGGGCGCACCGGCACCGAGCTCACGCGCGAGACGTACCTCGCGATGAACGACCGGCCCACCGTGACCGCGATGAAGGACGCCGTCGGCGACCTCCACCGCGGAGCCTGGATCATGGAGAACACCGACCTCGCCCTCTACTCCGGCGACGACGTCCTCAACCTCGGCTGGCTCGCCGTCGGGGCGGCCGGTGTCGTCAGCGTCGTGGGGCATGTGGCAGGACCGCAGTACCAGGCCATGGTCGAGGCGGTCGACGCCGGTGACCTGGCCACCGCCCGACGCATCGACCGCGACCTCATCGGTCTTGTCGCCGCGATCATGGGCCAGACCCAGGGCGCCATCGCCGCCAAGGTCGCCGCCCACGAGCTGGGCCTCATCAGTTCATCCCGGGTGCGCCTGCCCCTGTCGCAGGCCACCGACGAGCAGGTCGCGATCATCCGCGCCGCCATCCAGAAAGTCACTGCATGAGCGAGCGCCAGCGAGCGACAAACGAAGGAGATCTCATGGCGAATCCGCCTACCATCACGTTTTTGAAGGCGGTTTCGGCATGAGCCATCTTCACCTCGATCTGACCACCCCGCCGCCGTTGCCTGAGGGAGCCCTGCGCGTGTTCGCGCTCGGCGGTCTCGGTGAGATCGGTCGCAACATGACCGTGTTCGAGTACGGCGGCAAGCTGCTGATCGTCGACTGCGGTGTGCTGTTCCCCGATGAGCACCATCCGGGCGTCGACCTGATCCTGCCGGACTTCCAGCCGATCCGTCACCGCCTCGACGACGTCGTCGCGATCGTCCTGACCCACGGCCACGAGGACCACATCGGCGCCGTGCCGTACCTGCTGCGCGAGCGCGGCGACATCCCGGTCGTGGGCTCGGAGCTCACGTTGGCCCTCGTGGCCCCCAAGCTGAAGGAGCACCGCCTGAAGGAGGTGCCGCGGCACGTCGTCCAGGAGGGTGACACGCTGCAGTTCGGCCCGTTCGGGACCGAGTTCGTGGCCGTCAACCACTCGATCCCCGATGCGCTCGCCGTCGCGATCACGACCCCGGCCGGTGTCGCGCTGCACACGGGTGACTTCAAGATGGACCAGCTGCCGCTCGACGGCCGCATCACCGATCTGCGCGCCTTCGCCCGCCTCGGCGAGGCCGGCGTCGACCTGTTCCTCACCGACTCGACCAATGCCGAGGTGCCGGGGTTCACGACCCCGGAGCGCGACATCACGCCCGCGATCGACGCCGTGTTCGCCCGGAGCGAGAAGCGCATCATCGTGGCGTCGTTCGCCTCCCACGTGCACCGTGTTCAGCAGGTGCTCGACATGGCGGCCAAGCACGGCCGCAAGGTCGCCTACGTCGGCCGCTCCATGGTGCGGAACATGCAGATCGCGCGCGAGCTCGGCTACCTGCACGTGCCCGACGGCGTGGTCGTCGACAAGATCGACGCGGCGCCGCCGGAGAAGATGGTGCTGATGTCGACCGGCTCCCAGGGCGAGCCCATGGCCGCCCTGTCGCGCATGGCGAACAAGAGCCACCAGCAGGTCGAGCTCGAGCCCGGTGACACCGTGCTCATGGCGTCGTCGGTCATCCCCGGCAACGAGAACTCCATCTCGCGCGTCATCGACGGCCTGACCAAGCTCGGCGCCAACGTCGTGCACAAGGGCAACGCGCTCGTGCACGTCTCGGGGCACGCCTCGGCCGGTGAGCTCCTGTACTGCTACAACATCGTCCAGCCCACCAACGTGATGCCCGTGCACGGCGAGATCCGGCACCTGCACGCCAACGGGGCGCTGGCGCGCAAGACCGGGGTCCCCAACGTCCTGCTGGCCGAGGACGGCTACGTCATCGACCTCGTCGACGGCCACGCCTCGATCACGGGCGCCTTCGACTGCGGGTACGTCTACGTCGACGGCTCCTCGATCGGTGACATCTCCGACTCCGACCTCAAGGATCGCCGGGTGCTGGGCGAGGAGGGCTTCATCTCGGTCGTGGTCGTGATCGACTCCTCGACCGGCAAGATCGTCTCCGGCCCGGAGATCCACGCCCGCGGCATCGCCGAGGACGACAGCGTCTTCGACGCGGTCCGTCCCAAGATCGCCGGTGCACTGGAGGACGCGCTCGCCGACGGCACCCGCGACACCGCCCAGCTCCAGCAGGTCGTGCGGCGTACCCTCGGTTCGTTCGCGGGGCGCACGCTGCGCCGTCGCCCGATGATCGTGCCGATCGTCATCGAGGCCTGACCCGCCGATTGTCACGGCTTCGACCCGATCGGGAAACCGGGTCGAAACACGACCGGCTCACCCTGAAGCGGTGGACGTGGCACAGGCGTGGGGGGCGGCACCGTGGTGAGCCGGGTGCTGATCGTCGGTTCGGCCGGGACGCACAGCCCGGAGGGACGGGCCAACGTCTCGCGACTGGTCAACGCGGTGCGTCGTGAGGCGCACGGTCTCGACGTCGCCGACGGGTACGTCGACCAGCAGTCGCCGGCCCTGGCCGAGGTCGTGCGCACGACGGCCGGTCCGCGGGCGATCGTCCCGCTGCTGCTGACCCGCGATCCCTTGCCGTTGCGGGCGATGATCGCCGCGGCCCGTCTGGACCCGTCGGTGTCGGTCACCGCTCCGATCGGGCCGGACTGGGTGCTGGCCGAGATCGGCGTGCAACGCCTCATCGAGGCCGGCGCCCGCCCCGACGACAGCATCGTGCTGGCGGCCGAGGCGCTCACGGACGCCGCGGCGGTCGATGACGTCAGCAAGGCCGCTCGGCTGCTCAGCGCGGTCTGGGGTGGGCGGGTGCACATCGGCACGCTGGCGGGGCTCGACACCGGGCTCGACGAAGCGATCGACATCGCGCGGGCCTACGGCAAGCGCGTCGTCGTCAGCTCGTACGTCCTGACCTCGGGTGCCGCGCACGACGAGATGCTGGCCTGCGGTGCGGACGTCGTGACGGCGCCGCTGGTTCCCGCGGGGGCGCCGGACCAGCGGCTCGTGGGCCTCGTGCTCGCCCGGGCCCGTTCGCGCTCGGGCTGGGTCACGGGTGAGGACGGCGAGCACCACGTCGCCCTCGGGTAGGGCACGACCGAGGCCGCCACGCGGCCGTTCGCCGCGTCAATCCTGAGAAAGGCTCGAGTCTTCCTTTAGGCTTTCGCCATGGCGACCCGAACGTCTTCCCCGCCGCGCAAGCGGCCGTCCGGTTCCCAGGCCCGTAGTCGCACCAGCGGCAAGCGAGGCCCGGCCCGAGCCCCTGCGAACCGCCGACCGGCGGCCAAGAAGCCTGCCCCGAAGGGCGGCGGATCCTCCGGCGGCGGTCTCGGTGCCGTCGTGACCGGCCTGGGGCGCCTCCTCCGGGCGATCTGGGTCGGACTGGCCGCCGCGGTCGGCGCGATCGCGCGCTCGATCGGCAGCAGCGCTCGCGACCTCGACCCCGCTCAGCGGCGCGACGGCGTGGGCCTGGCCGTGCTCGGACTCGCGATCGTGGCGGCCTCCGCGACCTGGTGGCAGATCCCCGGCCCCGTCGGGCGGGGGGTCCGCCAGATCTGCGAGGGAAGTGTCGGCGTGCTCGCCGGCGCCGTCCCGATCGTGCTGGTCGTGATCGCGTGGCGGACCCTGCGCCGGCCCGACGCGCAGGGCCCGGCCGGACGCCAGGCCATCGCCTGGACCGCCGTCGTCGGCGGTGTCCTGGGCCTCGTGCACGTCGCCCACGGCGTGCCGCGGCCCAACGACATGGCCGCCGTCCGTGACGCCGGGGGAGCGATCGGCTATCTGTTCTCGGCGATCCTGATCGACCTGCTGAAGACCCCGTACGTCGTGGCTCCGCTGCTCGTGCTCGTCGTGGCCTTCGGGGTGCTGATCCTCAGCAACACGCCGATCCATGCGATCCCGGAGCGGGTGCGGGCCCTGCGCGACCGCGTCGCCCGCCGCTCGCCTGATCCCGTCGACGCCGCCGAGGACCCCAAGCGCCACCCCCGTACCGAGCGCCAGGCCGACGAGCCCTACGAGGACCCGATCGTGGCGGACCCGGACGACCACGCGGTCGACGAGACCCCCACGCCCCCGCCCGGCGTCAAGCGCCCCGTCCCGCCCGTCGACGACGTCGACGAGAGCCCGGCCGAACACGTGCCGATGGAGCCGCTCCCGGCCCGTGCCGAGCAGCTCGAGCTCGCCGGCGACGTCCTGTACTCCCTCCCGGACAGCACCGTGCTGCGCGAGGGCACGCCGCACAAGGCGCGCAGCCAGGCGTCCGACGCCGTGGTGGAGCGGCTGACCGAGGTGCTGGAGCAGTTCAAGATCGACGCCACGGTCACGGGCTACACCCGGGGCCCCACCGTGACCCGGTACGAGGTCGAGCTCGGTCCCGCGGTCAAGGTCGAGAAGGTCACGGCGCTCGGCAAGAACATCGCCTACGCGGTCGCCTCGAACGAGGTCCGCATCCTCAGCCCGATCCCCGGCAAGTCCGCGATCGGCGTCGAGATCCCGAACGCCGACAAGGAGATGGTCAGCCTCGGCGACGTCCTGCGCTCGACCAAGGCCCGCGGCGACCACCACCCGATGGTCGTGGGTCTGGGCAAGGACGTCGAGGGCGGCTACGTCGTGGCCAACCTCGCGAAGATGCCGCACCTGCTCGTGGCCGGCGCCACCGGCTCGGGCAAGTCGAGCTTCGTGAACTCGATGATCAGCTCGATCCTGATGCGCACGACGCCCGACGAGGTCCGGATGATCCTGGTCGACCCCAAGCGGGTCGAGCTGACGGCCTACGAGGGCATCCCGCACCTGATCACCCCGATCATCACCAACCCGAAGAAGGCGGCCGAGGCGCTGCAGTGGGTCGTGCGCGAGATGGACCTGCGCTACGACGACCTGTCGGCCTACGGCTTCCGGCACATCGACGACTTCAACAAGGCGGTCCGTTCCGGTGCCGTGCAGCCGCTGCCCGGCAGCGAGCGCGTGCTGGCGCCCTACCCCTACCTCCTGGTCGTGGTCGACGAGCTCGCCGACCTCATGATGGTCGCCCCGCGCGACGTGGAGGACTCGATCGTCCGGATCACCCAGCTGGCACGCGCGGCCGGCATCCACCTGGTGCTCGCGACGCAGCGGCCCTCGGTCGACGTCGTGACCGGCCTGATCAAGGCCAACGTGCCCAGCCGTCTGGCGTTCGCGACCAGCTCGCTCGGCGACAGCCGCGTGATCCTCGACCAGCCCGGAGCCGAGAAGCTCGTGGGCCAGGGCGACGGCCTGTTCCTGCCGATGGGGCACAGCAAGGCCATGCGCATGCAGGGCGCCTGGATCACCGAGCAGGAGATCGTGGCGGTCGTCGACCACTGCAAGGCCCAGCTCGAGCCCGCGTACCGTGAGGACGTGACAGCGGTCCAGCAGAGCAAGCGCGAGCTCGACGACGACATCGGCGACGACCTCGACCTCGTGATGCAGGCCGTCGAGCTCGTCGTGAACACGCAGTTCGGGTCGACCTCGATGCTGCAGCGCAAGCTGCGCGTGGGCTTTGCCAAGGCCGGACGTCTGATGGACATCATGGAGAGCCGTGGGATCGTCGGCCCGAGCGAGGGCTCCAAGGCTCGTGACGTGCTGATCAAGCCCGACGAGCTCGAGCAGGTCCTGGCCACGATCGGTGCTGAGTGAAGGGGGCCCCGTGATGCACGAGCCGTTCGAGATCCACCGGCGCGTGGGTCTCTACGCCCTCGTCGCACTGCTGTGCCTGGCCGTCGCCGGCGGGCTGGGCTGGTTCGCCTACGACCGCCCCGAGCCGTTGCTGTGGATCGGCACGGGCGTCCTGACGCTGCTGGCCCTCACGCTGCTGCGAGGCACGCTGGACCCGTCGACGCCGCTGTTCGTCGCCGACGACCACGGCGTGCGCCTGCAGACCGAGGACGGCTGGACCGGGCTGCTCTGGGACGAGATGGGCGAGATCCGCGTCGAGCCTCGCGCCGGTATCCGTCACGACGCGCGCGTCAAGGTCATCAGCCTCGACGGACGCAAGGTCTTCTCCACGCCCGTCGGCCTGGCGACCACGGTCGACCTGGAGCAGGCGGTCGCCGAGTTGGCGCGCCGCCGCGGCCCTGCCGCATACTGAGGCGTCCCGCCCCCGCCTGAGAGGCCTCCATGCCTGACCCCCAGTCCGGTACCCGTGACAGCCCGCCGCCGAGCAACCTCAACATCGCCAACGCGCTGACGGTCCTGCGGATCGCCGGTGTCCCGGTGTTCGGCTGGCTCCTGCTGGTCGACGGCGGCTCGGACGTCTCGACCCGGGTCTGGTCGTTCGTGGCGTTCGCGCTGCTGATGATCACCGACCGCATCGACGGCGACCTCGCCCGCAGCCGGGGCCTGGTGACCGACTTCGGCAAGCTCGCCGATCCGATCGCCGACAAGGCGCTGACCGGCATGGCCTTCATCGGGCTCGGCATCATCTTCGACCACTGGCTGTTCTGGGTCATCGCGATCACGACCCTGGTGCGGGAGTGGGGCATCACGATCATGCGCCTGTTCATCGCGAAGTACGGCGTCATGCCGGCCAGCCAGGGCGGGCGGATCAAGACCACGATGCAGGCCGGGGCGCTCGGCCTGTACTGCCTGCCGCTGGAGATCTGGGACACCACGGCCAGCGACGTCACGATGTGGGTCGCCCACGCCTTCCTGGCGGTCGCGTACGTCATCACGATGGTCACCGGGGTGCAGTACGTCATCGACGCCCGCCGGCTCCGCGCCGCGTGGCTCGCGGCACAGAACGCCTGAGTCGATGCACGTCGGTGCGACCTCCCTCATCGCAGCCCTGGTCGAGCGCGGAATGACCGTCGCGACGGCGGAGTCGTTGACCGGTGGCGCGCTCTGCTCCGCGCTGGTGTCGGTGCCGGGGGCCTCGGCCGTCGTGCGTGGGGGAGTCGTGGCCTACGCGGCCGAGGTCAAGAGCACGGTGCTCGGCGTGCCGGCCGAGCTCGTGGCCCAGGTCGGCACGATCGACGCGCGGGTCGCCCGGGCCATGGCCGAGGGAGTGCGGGCCAGGCTCGGTGCGGACGTCGGCCTGGCCACCACGGGCAACGCCGGCCCCGTCGCCACCGAGGGCAAGCCGGTGGGTCGGGTGCACGTCGCGGTCGCTACGCGGAACGGCACCCGCGACTGGCGTCTCGACCTCGCCGGGGACCGCGACACGATCCGTCAGGAGACCGTGGCCTCCTGCCTGTCGCACGCAGTCGCTACGCTGACGTCAGAGCCTGACGGCCGCCGGAAGAACTTCGGTCCTTCCGGCGTTGAGCAGGAGTAGAGACCCGAGGTAGACCTGGAGGTGAGCGCGTGACCACGATGCGACAGCTCGTCGGCGAGACTTTGCGCGCGCGCCGGGCCGAGCGCGGTCTCACGCTGCGGGAGGTCTCTGGCAAGGCGCGCGTCAGCCTCGGCTACATCTCCGAGATCGAGCGCGGTCAGAAGGAGCCCAGCTCCGAGCTCCTGGCGGCGCTCGCCGAAGCCCTCGACGTCCCGCTCTCGGCCGTCCTGCGTGACGTCGCCGACCAGATGGAGCTGCACGAGGTCGTCTCCGCCCCGCTGGCCACCGTGTCCTCGATCGGCGCCGACGGCGTCCGGGCCTCGGCGGCCTGAGGCGACGGTGCGGCACAGCGAGTTCTGGGAGCGGATGGACCTCCACCTGGGGGAGTCCTACGCGCGCGTCTGGGCCGACACCCAGGTCATCGGCGAGCTCGACCACCGCACGCCCACCGAGGCGCTCGACGGCGGTGTCGACCCCAAGCAGGTCTGGCGAGCGGTGCACGCCCGTCTCCAGCTGCCCCCCTCGGAGCGCTGAGCACGCCGGTTCGGCGTGTCGCGCCTGCTTCGAACACCTGTTCCCGTATTGTCACAGGTGAGGTGACGTAACCGAGAGCGCCGATCCACAGGGTGGATCGACCCACAGGCGGATCGATGAGGTCCACAAAATGTCTGCGGGCTCTCCTAGCGTCGACGATGCCTCGCCACCGACGACCGAACGGATCTCCTGATGCCTCCCAAGACAGCCCTGACCCCCGTCCCTCGCCTGACCGGTGAGGGCGGCTCCGCCGATCAGCGCAGCAAGGCCATCGACAACGCGATCGCCCAGATCGACCGCGCCCACGGCAAGGGTGCCGTGATGCGTCTGGGGGAGCGAGGCCGCACCAAGATCGACGTCATCCCCACCGGAGCCACGGCCCTGGACGTCGCGCTCGGCATCGGCGGTCTGCCCCGCGGGCGTGTGGTCGAGATCTACGGCCCGGAGTCCTCGGGCAAGACCACGGTCGCGCTGCACGCGGTCGCCAACGCCCAGAAGGCCGGCGGAGTCGCCGCCTTCATCGACGCCGAGCACGCGCTCGACCCCGACTACGCCCGCAAGCTCGGCGTCGACACCGACGCCCTGCTGATCTCTCAGCCGGACTCCGGTGAGCAGGCGCTCGAGATCGCCGACATGCTCATCCGCTCCGGTGCGCTCGACATCATCGTCATCGACTCGGTCGCGGCCCTGGTGCCCCGGGCCGAGATCGACGGCGAGATGGGCGACAGCCACGTGGGCCTGCAGGCCCGTCTCATGAGCCAGGCGCTGCGCAAGATGACCGGCGCCATCAACGGTTCGGGCACCACGGCGATCTTCATCAACCAGCTGCGCGAGAAGATCGGCGTCATGTTCGGCTCGCCCGAGACCACCACGGGTGGCAAGGCGCTCAAGTTCTACGCCTCGGTCCGACTCGACGTGCGGCGCATCGAGACCTTGAAGGACGGCACCGACATGGTCGGCAACCGCACCAAGGTCAAGGTCGTCAAGAACAAGCTGGCCCCGCCCTTCAAGGTGGCCGAGTTCGACATCATGTACGGCAAGGGCATCAGCCGTGAGGGCTCGCTGATCGACGTGGGCGTCGACGCCGGCATCGTGCGCAAGGCCGGCGCCTGGTACACCTACGAGGGCGATCAGCTGGGCCAGGGCAAGGAGAATGCTCGTCAGTTCCTCGCCGACAACCCTGATCTGGCCCTCGAGATCGAGCGCCGGGTCAAGGAGCACCTCGGCGTGGGTGTCGATGCCGCTGTCGAGGAGGTCGACGACTCCGGCGACGCCGAGCCCACCTCGGTCACCGAGGTCGACTTCTGAGCTCGATGAACCACGACGCGGAGTCTGACGAGTCCGACTCGGGCCTGGATCCCGAGGAGGCGCGCACGCTCGCCATGAAGGTCCTCTACGACCGGTTGGCCGAGCGGGCGCACAGTCGGGCCGATCTCGAGCGGGCCCTCGCCAAGCGGCGGGTGCCCGCCGAGATCGCCGCGGCAGTGCTTGACCGGTTCGAGGCGGCCGGCTTCGTCGACGACGCAGCCTTCGCCCGCTCCTGGGTCGAGGGGCGCCAGCGTGGCAAGGGGCTGGCCAGCCGCGCTCTGGCGATGGAGCTGCGCCAGAAGGGCGTCGACGACGAGATCGCTCGTGAGGCGCTGGCGGAGATCGATCCGGAGGCCGAGCGGCAGGCGGCCCACCGGTTGGTGCAGGCCAAGCTCCGCACCATGCGGGGGCTCGACGACCAGGTCCGCACCCGGCGGCTGGTCGGCATGCTGGCGCGCAAGGGTTATCCGCCGGGGCTGGCCTTCGAGGTCGTGCGGTCCGAGCTGGGCGCCGAGCCCGAACCGCTCGACTCGCTCTGAGCGGCCGGATTCACGGTTCGATCGCGGCGACGACCTCCGGGTCGGTGCAGCCCCGCGCCCAGGCGGCGATCCGCGTGCGGATCTCGCGCCCGAGCACCCACTGCCCGATCGGCTCGGCCACCGGGCGCAGCCATCGCGGCGCGATCGTGTAGCTGTACTTCCAGGTCGCGCGGCAGCCGTCCACGCCGGCACGCTGCTCCGGTACGAACCTCCACCCGCCACCGAACACCGCGAAGAACCAGGGACCCCGCACCATCGTCATCCCCACCGAGGTCGGCGGTCGGTACGAGACGTACTCGCTGATCATGGCCGGGCCCACGCGGGCCCGGGTGTAGGTCCGGACGCCCTTGGCGGGCGCCTCAGCATCGATCAGGTGCTGGTGCCGGATGAAGGGGTCCCAGCGCAGCCGGGTCTCTCCGGTCGTCTGCGACACGGCGAAGGCGGTCTCCGGGCTCACCGGGACCCAGGTTTCAGCGACCACGTGCGGCATGCCGCCACGGTACGCAGCCTCGATGGCCGGCGACCATTACCTGCGAGTAACATCGGGGTCATGGCCTCCACCTACGATCTCTTTCGCAAGCTCAGTGCGCTCCCGCAGGGCAAGCGCCTGTTCTCCCTGGCGTTCAGCCAGAAGGCGCCCTACTTCGGCTCGATCCACCTGCGGGTCGACCAGATGAACCCGCACTTCGCCCAGATCTCGCTGCCCAAGCGTCGTGCCGTGCAGAACCACATCGGCACGGTGCACGCGATCGCGGTGTGCAACGGCCTGGAGGCGGCCATGGGTCTGCTGGCCGAGGCGACCTGCCCGAAGGATGCGCGGTGGCTGCCCAAGGGCATGGAGGTCCAGTACCTCGCCAAGTCCACGACCGACCTGATCTGCACGGCCGAGTCCTCGCCCGAGGACTGGGCGAATGGCCCGGACGTGCCGATCACGGTCAAGGCCACCCGCGAGGACGGCACCGTCGTCGTGGCCGGCACGATCCACCTCTGGGTCACCCCCAAGAAGTAGCCGCCGCGACTCGGCCTCAGTCGTCGATCGTGCTCAGGTCGCCGTAGCGGTCGCCGGCGACCGCGCCCGACGGAACGGCGGCCGCCAGCGCCGCGAGGTCCTGCTCGCTCAGCGTGAGGTCCAGCGCAGCGGCGTTCTCCTCGAGATAGGCCACCCGCTTGGTGCCCGGGATCGGCACGATGTCCTCGCCCTGAGCGTGCACCCAGGCCAGAGCGAGCTGGCCCGGGGTGCAGCCCAGGTCGTCGGCGAGAAGACGCACCTGGTCGACGAGGGCGAGATTGGCCCGCAGATTCTCCCCGGCGAAACGGGGGAAGTAGGCCGACGCGCGGCTGTCGCCCTCGGCGAACCCGTCGGCCGGGACCGCGCCGGTCAGGAGGCCGCGACCCAGCGGTGAGTAGGCGACCAGTCCGATGCCCAGCTCGCGCAGGGTCGGCAGGATCTCGGCCTCCAGGTCACGGGTGAACAACGAGTACTCGGTCTGCAGGGCCGTGATCGGGTGCACCGCGTGAGCGCGGCGGATCGTCTCGGGCGAGGCCTCGGACAACCCGAGGTGCCGGACCTTCCCCGCCTCGACCAGCTCACGCATGGCGCCGACGGTCTCCTCGATCGGCACGGACTTGTCGACACGGTGCTGGTAGTAGAGATCGACGTGGTCGACCCCGAGTCGCGCCAGCGAGGCGTCGCACGCCCGCCGCACGTAGTCGGGTCGGCCGTTGACCCCCAGGCGCGTGCCGTCCGGCAGGCGCTCGTTCCCGAACTTGGTGGCGAGCTGCACGTCCTCGCGCCGTCCGGAGATCGCCCGGCCGACGAGCTGCTCGTTGGTGAAGGGTCCGTACATGTCGGCCGTGTCGAGGAACGTGACTCCGAGATCCAGGGCGCGGTGGATCGTGGCGATTCCGCCGGCCTCGTCCGGGGTGCCGTAGAACTCCGACATCCCCATGCACCCGAGGCCGAGAGCGGACACGGTCAGAGGTGTGGCGGTGCCGAGCGTGCGTGTGCTGATGGTCATGACCCCAGCCAACAACCTGGAGTGCGCTCCAGGTCAAGCCCTCGGTCAGGCCGACTTCTCGCGCGGGCGGAGTCGGGCGTGGTACGTCGCGATCTTGGTCTCGATGGCGACCAGATGGGCCGAGACCTCCTCGAGCTGGCGCACGACCTCGTCGCGGTGCGCGGTCAGCACGGCCAGGCGCTCGGTCTCGTTGCCGGAACCGGCCCGGACGAGCTCGGCGTAGCGCCGGATGTCGCGGATCGGCATCCCCGTCGACCGGAGTCGGGTCACCAGCTCGATCCACCCGAGGTCGACATCGGTGTAGGTGCGGTGACCGTTGCCGCCGCGAGGCACGGCCCGCAGCAGCAGCCCGTCCCGTTCGTAGTAGCGCAGTGTGTCGACCGACACGCCGAGCTCGGCGGCTGCTGCGGCGATGGTGCGTGGGTGGTTCGGCATGTCGTCAGTCTGCTCGCCACCCGGTGGCGGTGTCAGGAGGCGTGGTGTGCGAGTCGGCTCGGGTCGGTCTGTGGGTCGTCGGCGCGTATCCTTGACGGGTCATGACGAAGACCTACGAGGTGCGCACCTACGGGTGCCAGATGAACGTGCACGACTCCGAGCGGATCAGCGGTCTGCTCGAGACGGCCGGGTACACCGCCGCCGAGAAGGCCGGCGGTGCCACGCCTGATCTCGTGGTGTTCAACACCTGCGCGGTCCGCGAGAACGCCGACAACAAGCTGTACGGCAACCTGGGCCACGTCGCGAGCCTCAAGGCGGAGAAGCCCGGGATGCAGGTCGCGGTCGGGGGCTGCCTGGCGCAGAAGGACCGCGCGACCATCACCGAGAAGGCCCCCTGGGTCGACGTCGTCTTCGGCACCCACAACGTCGGGTCGCTGCCGGTGCTCCTGGAGCGAGCCCGAGTGCAGTCCGAGGCGCAGGTCGAGATCCTCGACTCGCTCGAGACCTTCCCGTCGACGCTGCCGACCAAGCGCGACTCGGTGTTCGCAGCCTGGGTGTCGATCAGCGTGGGCTGCAACAACACCTGCACGTTCTGCATCGTGCCGAGCCTGCGCGGCAAGGAGCGCGACCGTCGCCCGGGCGACGTTCTCGCCGAGGTTGAGGCGCTCGTCGCCGACGGTGTCGTCGAGGTCACGCTGCTGGGCCAGAACGTCAACTCCTACGGCGTCGAGTTCGGCGACAAGCAGGCGTTCGGCAAGCTCCTGCGCGCGTGCGGCCAGATCGAGGGTCTGGAGCGGGTGCGGTTCACGAGTCCGCATCCCAAGGACTTCACCGACGACGTCATCGCGGCGATGGCCGAGACGCCCAACGTCATGCCGCAGCTGCACATGCCGCTGCAGTCGGGCTCGGACGACGTCCTCAAGCGCATGCGCCGGTCGTATCGGCGCGAGAAGTTCCTGGGCATCATCGATCGGGTCCGCGCCGCGATGCCCGACGCGGCGATCACGACCGACATCATCGTGGGGTTCCCGGGCGAGACCGACGAGGACTTCGAGCAGACCCTCGACGTCGTGCGCCGTGCCCGGTTCAGCAGCGCGTTCACGTTCCAGTACTCCCCACGCCCCGGCACGCCGGCCGCCGACCTCGACGACCAGATCGCCCCGGAGGTCGTCAAGGAGCGGTACCTGCGCCTGGCCGAGGTCGTCGACGAGATCGCGTGGTCGGAGAACCAGGCGCTCGTGGGCCGGCGCGTCGAGCTGCTCGTCTCCGACACGAGCGGCAAGAAGGACCGGGCGACCGAGCGCCTCACGGGGCGTGCGCGCGACAACCGTCTGGTCCACTTCGTCCCGGCGGACACGCAGGTGCGACCCGGCGACGTCGTGGAGGTCGAGATCACCTCGGCCGCTCCGCACCACCTGATGAGCGACCTCCCGCCGCTGAGCGCGCGCACGACGGCCGCCGGCGACGCCTGGGCCGCCCGCCGGGGCACGACCGAGGTCAGGCCTGGCACCCCGGTCGGACTCGGCATGCCAGGTCTCGGCGTGCCGGAGCCGCTGCCTCCGGCCCCCGCCTGCGCGACCTGAGGATCAGACGACGAGCTCGGGGTGCAGCCGGCCCATCGTGACCCGCTGTCGTCGGTAGGCCGCGACGACCGTGACCGCCAGCGCCAGCACCGTGAACACCGCGAGCGCGAAGAAGTCCCGCCCGACCGACTCCCCGCCGCCGGCCGTGGCTGCCCGGAACAGGTCGACGACGTAGGTCATCGGCAGCAGGTCGTGGAAGAAGTTGAAGAATCCCGGCGCCGTCTCGATCGGGTACGTGCCACCGGCCGAGGTCAGCTGCAGGCACACGACGACGAGTGCGAGGAACCGGCCGGCGGCGCCGAACAGGGCGATGAACATCTGGTTCACCGCGGTGAACACGACGCCTGCGGCCAGTGCGGTGCCGACCAGGAGCAGACGGTCCTCCGCGTGGATGCCGACGACCCCCTCGACGACGGCCACGAGCAGGAGCGCCTGCACGGCCGAGAGCACCAGACCGGGTGCCAGGCCGGCCAGGGCGATCCTGGCGCTGCCGGCCGTCGACGCGATCGCCCGGTCCGACAGCGGGCGCAGCAGGAGGTAGATCGCCATCGCGCCGACCCACAGGGCCAGGGCCATGAAGTAGGGCGCCAGCGCGGTGCCGTAGTTCGCGACCCCGTTGACGCGGTCGGCCGCGTCCTCGATCGGCGTGGCGACGGTCGAGGCGAGGTTCTGCCGCTCCTGCTCGTCGTAGTCGGGGACCTGGTCGACGCCCGCGGCCAGGCCGTCGGCGAGGTCGGACGAGCCCGCGGCGAGCTGATCGGCCCCCGAGGCCAGCTGGCCGACCCCGGCCGCGAGGTCGTCGGCCCCGGACGCGGCAGAGGCGGCCCCGTCGGCGAGCCGCCCCGTGCTGTCGGCGAGGGTCGAGGCGCCGCCGGCCGCCTGGTCGAGAGCGCTGACGAGCGTGGGCACGGCACCGGCGAGCTGGCGGTTGCCGTCCGCCACCTGGTTGGCTCCCGCGGCCAGTGCAGCGGTGTCGGCGCGGACCTGTTCGGCCTGCCCGCGGACCGTGCCGACGAACGCCGTGAGCTCGCCGGACCGGCTCGCGGCCTCGCGCAGCAGGGCGCAGCCCTCGGGCGGCCCCGCCGCCTCGCACTGGTCGGCCAGCGTCGTCAGCTGCGCGGCCAGGGCGTCGATGTCAGCGGCCGCGTCGCTCGTCGCGTCCAGCAGCCGCTGGGTGACGGTCTGCACCGTCTGGTTGACCTGGTCGGTGCCGGCGGCGACCTGGCCCGCGCCGTCTGCGAGTCGCTGGGTGTCCTGGACCAGGGTCCCGGTCTGGGAGCGCAGCAGGCCGAGCCCGGCGGCGAGCTGGCCGACCGCGCCGTCGAGCTGCGCGGCACCGCCGGCCAGCTCGCGGTTGCCGGCCGCGAGCTGCCGAGCCCCGGTCGCGGCCGAACTGGTGCCGTCGGCCAGCTCGCGTGCCCCACCGGCCAGGTCGGCAGCGCCATCGGCCGCTTCCTGCAGCGAGGCGCGGATGTCGCTGAACCCGAGGTAGACGTTGTCGAGGTAGGTTTCGGTGACCTGGGCGTTCAGCGCGGTACGGGCCGCGTCCAGGATGCGTTCGGCGATCGTGCCGTTGATGTAGTTGACCCGGTCGTTGGTGCGCAGGTCGAGCTGTCCCTGCACGGCCTGCGCCGGATCTGCCGAGGTCGAGGTCGCGGCGGCCGAGAGGTTCTCGGGGATCGTGAGGACGGCCTTGTACTCGCCCGAGGCCAGGCCGTCGGAGGCGTCCTTCGCGTCGGTCAGCACCCAGTCGTAGTTCGAGCCGTCGTCGTCGCCGATGAGGTCGGCGGCCAGCACACGGCCGATCGCGACGGGCTGGGTCGTGCCGTCGGGTGCGGTGACCTCGACGATCTCGTCCTCGTTGACCACCGCGGCCCGGATCTTGTCCAGATTCCCGGTCGGGTCGAGGTTGGCCCAGATGTAGAGGGCGCCGTACAGGAGCGGGACGATCGTCACCGCGACGACGGCCGCGCGGGCCAGTCGGCTGCGGCGCAGACGCGCGAGCTCGAACCAGGGCAGGGACGGGGAGGGGATCATCACAGCATCAGCTCGTCGAGGGTGCGGGCGGTGTCCAGCTCCAGGAGGTGGACCCGGTCGGACGGCGGGGGCGCAGCGCTCACGGACACGACGCTCGCCACGAGCGATGCCCCTGAGTCCTCCAGGAGGTGCTCGAGCGCGCCCCAGAGCAGGGCGAGGTCGTCGCCGATGCGGAGGTCGTCGGCCCCGTCGAGGACGACGACGCGAGGCGACTCCTGCAGGGCGAGCACGACACCGAGGAGCGTGCGCTGCAGCGGCGAGAGGCGCCCGACCGGCACCGAGCCCTCGACCGGGACGTGCGGCACGCCGTGCGCGGCGTGGGCGTGCGCGAGCGCACGGTCGAGCTGCTGGCGCACCGGGGCGATCCGCGACCTGCTCACCCAGAGCCCGAAGCGACGGATCGACAGTCGCTCGGCGATGTGCTGGTCGACCGTCAGGTTGACGTCCAGGTCGTTGAGACCCGCGATCTCGGCCAGGGCGACCGAGTGCCGCACGGCGCGGGCCTCCTGGGGGAGCAGGTGCCCGTTGACGCGCAGTCGTCCCTGGTCGTAGTCCATCCGTCCGGCGATGGTCAGCAGCAGTGCGGTCTTGCCCGATCCGCTCGGCCCGTGGACGACGAGCCAGTCGTGCTCCGGGAGGTCGATCGTGACGTCGTTGAAGACCGGACCGTGCGGGCCCGCCGTGGTCAGTCCGGCGGCCGTCACCGCAGCCGTGGAGTCGCGACGCGGCCAGCTCTGCAGCTCGACCCGGCGGTGCAGTGCCTCGCCCTCGACGTCGATGTGCGGCAGGACCTGATCGAGGCGCTTCGGCAGGCGCCAGGAGCGGGCGCCGAAGAGCTGCAGGACCGCCGGCGCGAACAGCATGCGGATCAGGAACGCGTCCACGAAGACGCCGATCGCGAGCGCGAAGGCGATCGACTTGATGTTGGGGTCGCCATCGGGCACGAAGGCCGCGAAGACCGCGAGCATGATGACGGCCGCGGCGGTCACGACGCGCGAGCTGCCGACGAACCCGTCGACGATCGCGCGGCGCGGATCGCCGCTGCGGACGTACTCCTCCTTCATGCGCGACATGAGGAACACCTCGTAGTCCATCGACAGGCCGAACAGCACGGCCATGAGGATGATCGGCAGGAAGCTGATGAGCGGTCCGGGGGAGTCGAGGTTGACCACGGGTCCGAGCCAGCCCCACTGGAACACCGCCACGACGGCGCCGAAGGCCGTTCCCGTCGACAGCAGGAAGCCGAGCGTGGCCTTCAGGGGGACGACGACGCTGCGGAACACGATCAGCAGCAGGAGGACCGACAGGCCCACCACGACGATCCCGAAGGGCACCAGGGCCGACTGCAGGCGGTCGGAGATGTCGATTCCCCCGGCCGTCAGACCGGTGACCTGCACCTGGACGCCGTGCTCCTGCTCCCAGCCCGGAGCGAGGGCACGGAGGCGGTCGACGAGGTCGTGGGTCGCGACGGCGTCGGGTCCGGAGGTGGGAATGACCTGGATGACTCCGGTGTCTCCGGTGCGGTTCGGGGTCGCGAGACCGATCGCGGCCACGCCGTCCAGGCGCCGGATGTCGGCCGTGACGTCGTCCACGACGCCGATCGGGTCGGTCGAGGTGATGAGGTCGGCCGTGACGAGCAGGGGGCCGTTGAATCCGGGGCCGAAGTACTCGTCGATCAGGTCGAACGCCTCGCGCTGCGTCGAGTCGTGGGGTGCGGAGCCGTTCGTGGGCAGGGCCAGGCGCAGGTCGGGGGCCGGGATCGTCGTGATCGCCAGGCCGACCACGATCAGCACGATGGCCGTCTTGGGGAACCGGATGACGGTCTGCACCCAGCGCCGGGAGAAGGCTCCGGGCGGGTGCTCACGGTCGGGTGCGAGCCGGGTGCCGGCTCGTCCCAACATCGCCGGGAGCAGGGTGAGGGCGACCGCGACCGCCACGACGACCGCGAAGGCCGCCACGATGCCCATGACGGTCAGGAACGGGATGCGCGCGATGCTGAGGCCGACCAGGGCGATCACGACCGTGGCACCCGCGAAGACGACCGCGGAGCCGGCGGTGGCGGTGGCGCGGGCCGTCGCCTCGTCGGGCTCGACGCCCTCGCCCAGGAGCTCGCGGTGGCGCGACACGATGAACAGGGCGTAGTCGATGCCGACCGCGAGGCCGATCATCAGGGCGAGCAGCGGAGCCGTGCTCGAGATCGTGACGAATCCGGTCGCCGCGAAGGTCAGGCCGACCGCCACGATGACGCCGGCCAGCGCCGTGACGATCGGGATCACGGCCGCTCGCAGCGAGCGGAACATCAGGAACAGCACGATGAAGGCGATGACGACGCCGAAGATCTCGACGATCGAGAGCTGTGGACCCGTGCTGGTGAACACGTCGCCGCCGAAGGCCGTGGTGTAGCCGGCCTCGTCCAGGGCGGTCGCCGTGGCGATCAGGTCGTCCTTGGCCGACGGGGCGACCGCTTCCAGGCCGACGTCGAACTGGACCAGGACCTGGGCGGCCTCCCGATCGGGGGAGATGCCGATGGCGTTGCCCTCGTCGAAGGGCGACACGACCTCGGTCACGCTGTCGATCGTGGCGATCTGCGCGACGGCCGCCTCCACGAGTCGGCGGGTGCGGGCGTCGTCGACCGTCTCGCCCTCCGGTGCGACGATCACCATCGTCGCGCCGGCGCCGCTCAGCTCGGGAAACGTGCGGTCGAGGGCGTTGATCGCGTCCTGTGACTCCGTGCCCGGGATCTCGAAGGAGTCGCGGGTGCCGTCGCCGAGCGCGGCAGCCGCTGCTCCCACGGCGATGATCGCGGCGACCCAGAGCAGGACGACGCGACGGTGGTGGACGTACGCCCAGCGGCCCAGGGCGTACAGAAAGGTCGACACGCGTTGAAGATACGATCCCGTATTCGATACGTCAATGTATCCAAACCGGATCGAGGTGTCGGCTGGGTCACACCGGCCGCCGTCAGGCGTTGCGCGCGATGCCGGCGTCGGGGTTCAGCAGGGTCTCCGGCACCGGACACCCCGTCATGACGGCGTCCATGCGGTCGACGATCGGTTCCCCGTCGACCTCCGGTTCCTCGAACAGGGCGTTCGGGTTGCTCTGGAGCTCGGTGACGTAGGCGTCGCGCGCCTCGATCAGCCGGTCCCAGTCGTCGAGCCAGTCGTCGAAGGGCTCGTCGGACGCGCGCAGGTCGGCGTCGAGGTCGCGCCAGCTCGCGACGACCTCCCGGACGACGGACGTCTGGGCCTCGATGCGCGCCGGCCGGTCGACCGCCAGGCCGTCGACGGAGACCGGCTCGACCCCGGCCGCGAGGGTGTTGCACCCGACGTCGACGGCGTCGATGATCTCGGGCTCGTCGATCGAGGCCGGGAGGTCCGAGCCACCGGCCACGATCAGGACGACGATGAGCCCGACCACGGCCACGGCCGAGGCGACACTCGTGCCGATCGCGATCCAGAGCCACCGGCGCGAGACCGGCGGGGGCGCGAACCGCCACGCGTCCTGCGCAGGGGGGTAGGGCGGCAGCGGATCGACCACGGGGACATGGTGTCACGTGGTCGGTGGCGCCGGGCCGGCATGGCTAGGCTCGTGCGGTGCCCTCCGCCGTGATCGTCCCCGCGTCGCCCGCGCTGGTGCCGGCGATCTCGGGCCTGGCTCCCGAGCTCGACGAGGTCCGCGCCGCGGCTCGGTCAGCGGTGCAGCAACTGCTCGCGACGCGCCCGGGTCGAGTCCTGGTGGTGGCCGACGCCCCCGAGGACGCCGACGAGACCTCGGCCCTGGACCTGCGGCCCTACGGCGTCTCCACCGCCCAGGTCGCCTCTGGTCCGGTGCCGGTCGCCTTCGCCACGGCAGCCTGGCTGCTGGACGATGCCGGCTGGGGCGGTCGACGCGCGTACGCCGGACCGGGACGTGCCACGGGGGCGGGCGACGACGCCGTGCTCGTGGTGGCCGACGGCACCGCCTGCCGCAGCGAGCGCGCTCCGGGACACCTCGATCCGCGTGCCGAGGGGGTCGACGCACGCCTGTCGACCGCGCTGGCCTCGGGTGACCTGCGGGTGCTGGACGACCTGGACCACGTCACGGTCCGCGAGCTGATGATCGGTGGCCTGCCGGCGCTGGCATGGCTCCGCGCCGCGGCCGCCCACCACGAGGTCACGGCGCGCCTGCTCTACCGCGGTGCACCGCTCGGCGTGGGGCTGTGGGTCGCGCAGTGGAGCTGGGACGAGTGAGCCGACTGAGCCGGCGCCGCGGACGACGCGGCGAGGTGCTGGTGCGAGGATGGCGCCCATGGGACGGGTCGATCACCTCGTGGCCGTGGTGGGCCCGACCGGGGTGGGCAAGTCCGACCTAGCGATCGAGCTGGCGTGCCGGCTCGGCGGCGAGGTCATCAGCACCGACGCCTACCAGCTGTACCGCGACATGGACATCGGGACGGCCAAGACGCCGGTCGCCGAGCGGCGAGGCGTCCCGCACCACCTCGTCGACGTGCTCGACCTCGCACAGGCCGCGTCGGTGGCCCAGTTCCAGACCGCTGCCCGCCGGGCGGTCGCCGACTGCCAGGCCCGAGGAGTCGTGCCGGTCGTCGTCGGCGGCTCGTCGCTGTACGTCCGTGCTGTGCTGGACGACCTCGACTTCCCGGGGACCGACCCGGACGTCCGCGCGCGGTGGACGCGCCGCCTCGACCAGGTCGGGTCGGCGGTCCTGCACCAGGAGCTGGCCGGACGCGATCCCGCGGCGGCCGCCCAGATCCTGCCGTCGAACGGGCGCCGGATCGTCCGTGCCCTCGAGGTGCTGGAGCTCACCGGTCAGCCCTTCCGCGCCCACATGCCCGCGTACGAGTCGGTCATCGGCCCGGTGTCCCTCGTGGGGCTCACCGCCGACCGCGACGTGCTCGACGCACGCCTGGCGGCCCGCGTCGACGCGATGTGGGAGGCCGGCCTGGTCGAGGAGGTGCGGGCCCTGGCGGCCCGCGGGCTGGCTGACTCGCCCACGGCGTCACGCGCGCTCGGGTACGCCGAGGTCCTCGACCTGATCGCCGGGCGCATCGACGAGCAGGAGGCCCGTGACCGCACCGTGCGCGGCACGCAGCGGTTCGCGCGACGTCAGGAGCGCCTGTTCGGCAAGGACCCCCGGGTGACCTGGCTGCCGCACGACGCGCCGGACCTGGTCGACCGCGCGGTCGCCGCCGCCTCGTCACCACCGCACCCGGCCTAGACTGGAGGGATGCACCTCACCTGGCTGAAGGGACACGGCACGGAGAACGACTTCGTGCTGCTGCCCGACCACGACGGCCGGGTGCTCGGCGACCTCGATCCGGGCTTCGTGGCCGAGCTGTGCGACCGGCACCGCGGCCTGGGCGCCGACGGCGTCCTGCGGGTCGTGCGGACCGCCGCGATCGACGTCGACCCCGACCTCGATCTCGCGGGCGCGGAGTGGTTCATGGACTACCGCAACGCCGACGGCTCGATCAGCGAGATGTGCGGCAACGGCGTGCGCGTGTTTGCGCGCCACCTGGTCGAGGAGTCCCTCGTCGACGCCGCCAGCCCGGTGCGGATCGGCACCCGCGACGGGGTCAAGGTCGTCACGCTGGCAGGCGACGACCTCCGGGTCGACATGGGTCCCTTCGTCGTCGGTGACGTCTCGGAGGTCACGGTCGGTGACCACGCCTGGAAGGCGCGGGAGGTCCACACGGGCAATCCGCACGCGGTCGCGTTCGTCGACGCGGTGGCCGACGCCGGACCACTGGTGGAGCAGCCGGGGTACGACGCCGGGGTCTATCCCGACGGCGTCAACATCGAGTTCGTGGAGCGACGCGGCGACCGCCACGTCGCGATGCGCGTGCACGAGCGTGGCTCCGGTGAGACCCGGTCGTGCGGCACGGGTGCCTGCGCCGTCGGACTCGCCGCGGCGCTCGCCGACGGGGCGCGGCCCACGCGGGAGGCGCCCGTCCGGTACCGCGTCGACGTGCCGGGCGGCACGGTGCACGTCGAGTGGACGGCCGACGATCGCCTCGTGCTGGAAGGTCCCGCCGTCATCGTGGCAGCGGGGGAGATGGAGTGGCGCGCATGAGTCGAGCCGACCTGGACCGTGACGTGACCGAGATCCCGGTGGAGTCGCCCGGGTTCGAGGAGATCGGGCAGGAGCTCGCCGAACGCCAGTCGCTGCGCCGCGTCGCCGGTCTGCGCACCGAGCTCGAGGACATCACCGAGGTCGAGTACCGGCAGCTGCGCCTGGAGCGGGTCGTCCTGGTCGGTGTCTGGACCGAGGGCAGCGCCGAGGATGCCGAGAACTCGCTCGCCGAGCTCAAGCTCCTGGCCGAGACCGCCGGGTCCGAGGTGCTCGACGCGCTGATCCAGCGACGTTCGCGGCCTGATCCGGCCACGTACATCGGCAGTGGCAAGGTCGCCGAGCTGCACGAGATCGTGGAGGCGACCGGCGCCGACACCGTGATCTGCGACGGGGAGCTGGCCCCGAGCCAGCTGCGCAACCTCGAGGACCGGGTCAAGGTCAAGGTCGTCGATCGCGTGGCCCTGATCCTCGACATCTTCGCGCAGCACGCCAAGAGCGCCGAGGGCAAGGCGCAGGTCGAGCTCGCCCAGCTGCAGTACCAGACGCAGCGTCTGCGTGGCTGGGGCGGCAATCTCTCGCGCCAGGCGGGCGGACGTGCCGCCGGAGGCGAGGGCATCGGTGGTCGCGGCCCCGGTGAGACCAAGCTCGAGACCGACCGCCGGCGCATCCAGGCCAAGATGGCCAAGCTGCGCCGCGAGCTGGCGCACCTGCGCACGACGCGGGACACCAAGAAGGCCAACCGCCGTCGCCACGAGGTGCCGTCGGTCGCGATCGCCGGGTACACCAACGCCGGCAAGTCGAGCCTGCTCAACCGGCTCACCGGCGCCGGCGTGCTGGTCGAGGACGCCCTGTTCGCGACCCTGGACCCGACGACGCGCCGCACCGAGACCTCCGACGGACGCGTCTACACGCTGTCGGACACCGTCGGCTTCGTCCGTCACCTGCCGCACCAGCTGGTCGAGGCCTTCCGCTCGACGCTGGAGGAGGTCGGTGACGCCGACCTGGTCCTGCACGTCGTCGACGGCTCCCATCCCGATCCGGAGGGTCAGCTCGCCGCGGTGCGCGAGGTGTTCGCCGACATCGAGGCGATCCACGTGCCCGAGATCGTCGTGGTCAACAAGGCCGACCAGGCCGACCAGGTGGCGCTGGCCCGCCTGCTGACCCGGGAACCGCACGCGGTCGTGGTCAGCGCCCGCACGGGCGAGGGCATCGACGAGCTCCTCGGGGCGATCGAGGCCGATCTGCCCCGTCCGGCCGTGCAGGTCTCGCTGGTCCTGCCGTACGAGCGCGGTGACCTGCTGAACCAGATCCACACCTCCGGCGACATCGAGACGATCGCCCACGAGGCCGACGGCACCCACGTCGTCGCGCGGGTGGGGGAGCAGCTCGCGCACGAGCTGGACCCCTACAGCGTCTGAGGCGTTCCCCGGGTGCGGCTCAGCGCTCGCTGCCCTGGAGGGTCTCCGAGACGTCCTCCGGGCTGATCAGGACGCACGTGACCAGGCGGTCGCCGTACTTCCACGTCTGTGCCGTGGGCACGTAGTAGTAGAAGTCGAGCTCGGAGTCCTCGTACGTCAGTCCCACGAACGGCTCGAACGCCTGGTAGCAGGTGCTGTCGGCGATCTCGCTCATCTCGGCGTCGCCCGGGAACTCAGGCTCGGTCAGCTCCAGGTCGTGGAAGACCTCCCCGTTGTGTGGCTCGTCGCAGGGCCGTGCGCTGACGGTGTAGACGTTCTCCTCGTGGCCGCTGAACTCCTCCGCGAGGCAGTCGCCGACCACCAGGTCCTCCACGGAGACCTCGCCTCCGGACGTGATGTCGCCGTTGTCGTCGCGGTCGGCCGGCACGGAGGCGATCAGCACGACCGCGAGGATCACGCTCCCGATCGTCCACAACGTCACGATCACGAGCGAGGCCCACGCCATCCCCCGACCGCGCCGCTGACCGTCGTGAGGGCCGACGAGGACCATGATCGCGAGCACGGCCGCCGCGATCCAGGTCAGGCACAGGGGAAGGATCGCGAGTACCAGGGCCCAGACCGCCTTGGTGCGGGAGGCCGCGGCGTCCTCGCCCGGCTGTGGGGGACCCGGCGGATAGGGCGGGCATCCCGGGTACCACGGCTGAGGCGGGTACGCGGGATACCGCTGCGCCGGTGGCGTCTGTACGGGCTGGCCGAAGGGGTCGCGGTCAGGACCGCCGGGCGGCGGGGCGTCGGTCACGGGCGGCGGTCCTGTCAGTCGCAGGTGGGCGACCGGACAGCGAACGCCACCACAGGTCCCGGACAGGGTAGGGCGCCAGGAGCCACTGCGGGGCGGGATGGTCGCACTGAGGCGGGCCTGATTCGTCCGTGTGTCCGGCGCGTGTCATGATGGACTGCTGCCGCGGCCAACGTCGTCCACGGAATGCACGACTTGTCGACGACGCTGAAGGGGACTCATGTGAGCGCCTTGTTCTCCAGCCTTCCCACCGCCCAGGGCCTGTACGACCCGGCGAACGAGCACGACGCGTGCGGTGTCGCCTTCGTGGCCACGCTCACGGGTGTGGCCAGCAACGACATCGTGGCCAAAGGGCTCACGGCGTTGCGCAACCTCGACCACCGTGGCGCCGTGGGCGGCGAACCCGACACCGGCGACGGTGCGGGCATCCTCCTGCAGGTCCCGGACCGCTTCCTGCGGGCCGTGGCCGACGTCGACCTGCCCGAGCCGGGCCGGTACGCCGCGGGCATCGCCTACCTGCCGGCCGACGCCGACCGGGCCGCCGAGGCCAAGGCGGCGATCGAGGCGCTGACCGCCGAGGAGGGCCTGACGTTCCTGGGCTGGCGCGACGTCCCGGTCGATCCGTCGATCCTCGGCAACATGGCCCTGGGGGCGATGCCGAGCTTCTCGACCCTGTTCGTGACCTCGCCCGACGGCTCGCTCGAGGGCGTCGAGCTCGACCGCCACACCTACGGCCTGCGCAAGCGCGCCGAGCACGAGAACGACGTGTACTTCCCGTCGCTGTCGGCCCGCACCTTCGTCTACAAGGGCATGCTCACGACCGAGCAGCTCGACGCGTTCTATCCCGACCTGCGTGACGAGCGCATGGAGTCGGCGCTGGCCATCGTGCACAGCCGGTTCTCCACCAACACCTTCCCCAGCTGGCCCCTGGCGCACCCGTTCCGCTTCGTGGCCCACAACGGCGAGATCAACACCGCGCGCGGCAACCGCAACTGGATGCGGGCGCGCGAGGCATTGCTCGAGAGCGACCTCATCCCGGGCGACATCTCGCGCCTGTTCCCGATCTGCGACCCGCACGGCAGCGACACCGCCTCGCTCGACGAGGTGCTCGAGCTGCTGCACCTGGGCGGTCGCACCCTGCCCCACGCCGTCATGATGATGATCCCGGAGTCGTGGGAGAACGACACGGTCATGGACCCCGCCCGCCGGGCGTTCTACGAGTTCCACTCCTCGATCATGGAGGCCTGGGACGGGCCCGCCTGCGTGACCTTCACCGACGGCACCCAGATCGGTGCGGTCCTGGACCGCAACGGCCTGCGTCCGGGCCGCTTCTGGGTCACCGACGACGGCCTCGTCGTGCTGGCCTCGGAGGCTGGCGTGCTCGACCTCGACCAGGCCTCGATCGTCCGCAAGGGCCGCCTCGAGCCGGGCCGGATGTTCCTGCTCGACCTCGACGAGCACCGCATCATCGAGGACGACGAGATCAAGGGCCAGCTCGCCTCCGAGCACCCCTACGACGAGTGGCTCTACTCCGGCCTGGTCCGCTTCGAGGACCTGCCCGACCTGGAGCACATCGTGCACACGCACGCCTCGGTCACCCGCCGCCAGCAGGTCTTCGGGTACACCGAGGAGGAGGTGCGCAAGCTCGTCGCGCCCATCGCCCGCACCGGCGCCGAGGCCATCGGGTCCATGGGCACCGACACGCCGATCGCGGCCATCTCCGAGCGCCCCCGGCAGCTCTTCGACTACTTCAGCCAGCTCTTCGCGCAGGTCACCAACCCGCCGCTGGACTCGATCCGCGAGGAGATCGTGACCTCGCTGGCCGGCACGATGGGCCCGGAGAAGAACCTGCTCGACCCGAGCCCCGCGAGCTGCCGCATGCTGCAGCTGCCGTTCCCCGTCATCGACAACGACGAGCTCGCCAAGATCCGGCACATGAACAAGGACGGCGACATGCCGGGGTTCAGCGTGCACGTCGTGCGGGGTCTGTACGACGTCGCCGGCGGCGGACGCGCCCTGAAGGACAAGATCGACGAGATCTGCGCCGACGTGTCGCGCGCGGTGGCCGACGGCGCCCGCATCATCGTGCTGTCGGACCGGCACTCCAACGCCGACCTGGCGCCGATCCCGTCCCTGCTGCTGACCGGCGCGGTGCACCACCACATGGTGCGCGAGAAGCTGCGCACGCAGGCCGGTCTGATCGTCGAGACCGGAGACGTGCGCGAGGTACACCACGTCGCGCTGCTGATCGGGTTCGGCGCCACGGCCGTCAACCCGTACCTGGCGCTCGAGACCGGCGAGGACCTGGCCCGCGAGGGCGTCTTCGTGCAGGGCGTCGAGCCGTCCAAGGCCGCGCGCAACATCGTCTACGGCCTCGGCAAGGGCGTGCTCAAGGTCATGAGCAAGATGGGTGTCTCGACGGTGTCGTCGTACACCGGCGCCCAGATCTTCGAGTGCATCGGCCTGGAGCAGGACGTCATCGACGCCTACTTCACCGGCACGTCGAGCAAGCTCGGCGGCGTCGGCCTCGACGTGATCGCGGCCGAGGTCGCGGCCCGTCACGCCGTCGCCTACCCCACGTCCGGCATCGCCGGCCCGCGGATGCTCGAGGTCGGCGGCGAGTACCAGTGGCGTCGTGAGGGCCCCGAGCACCTCTTCGACCCCGAGACGGTCTTCCGGCTGCAGCACTCGACCCGCACGGGTCGCTACGACATCTTCAAGCAGTACACCTCGCGCGTCGACGACCAGTCCGAGCGGCTCATGACGCTGCGCGGCCTGTTCGCGTTCAAGGACGGCGAGCGTGCGCCGATCTCGATCGACGAGGTCGAGCCGGTCAGCGAGATCGTCAAGCGGTTCTCCACCGGCGCGATGAGCTACGGCTCGATCAGCCAGGAGGCGCACGAGACGCTGGCGATCGCGATGAACCGCCTCGGCGGCAAGTCCAACACCGGCGAGGGCGGCGAGGACCCGGAGCGGCTGTACGACCCCGAGCGTCGGTCGTCGATCAAGCAGGTCGCCTCGGGGCGCTTCGGCGTCACCTCGGAGTACCTGACCAACGCCGACGACATCCAGATCAAGATGGCGCAGGGTGCCAAGCCCGGTGAAGGCGGCCAGCTTCCCGGACCGAAGGTGTACCCGTGGGTCGCGAAGACCCGGCACTCCACGCCGGGCGTGGGCCTCATCAGCCCGCCGCCGCACCACGACATCTACTCGATCGAGGACCTCAAGCAGCTCATCCACGACCTGAAGAACGCCAACCCGTCGGCGCGTGTGCACGTCAAGCTCGTCTCCGAGGTCGGAGTGGGCACGGTCGCGGCAGGCGTCTCGAAGGCCAAGGCCGACGTCGTGCTGATCTCCGGCCACGACGGCGGCACCGGCGCCTCGCCGCTGACGTCGCTCAAGCACGCGGGCGGACCGTGGGAGCTCGGCCTGGCCGAGACCCAGCAGACGCTGCTGCTCAACCTGCTGCGTGACCGCATCGTCGTGCAGTGCGACGGCCAGCTGAAGACCGGCCGCGACGTCGTCATCGCCGCCCTGCTGGGTGCGGAGGAGTTCGGCTTCGCGACGGCCCCGCTCGTCGTGAGCGGCTGCATCATGATGCGCGTCTGCCACCTCGACACCTGCCCTGTGGGCGTCGCGACGCAGAACCAGCAGCTGCGGGAGAAGTTCTCCGGCAAGGCCGAGTACGTCGTGAACTTCTTCGAGTTCATCGCGCAGGAGGTCCGCGAGATCCTGGCCGAGCTGGGATTCCGCACGATCGAGGAGGCCGTCGGCCACGCCGAGGTCCTCGACACGCGTCGGGCGGTCGACCACTGGAAGGCGCAGGGCCTGGATCTGTCGCCCATCTTCCACGTGCCCGAGCTCCCCGAGGGCGCAGCCCGACACTGCACCACGACGCAGGACCACGGCCTCGACGCGGCCCTGGACACCGAGCTCATCGCGCTCAGCGCCGATGCGCTGGAGCGGGGCGAGCCCGTGCGTGCGCAGATCGCGATCCGCAACGTCAACCGCACGACCGGCACGATGCTCGGCCACGAGGTCACGAAGCGCTACCGGGGCGAGGGACTGCCTGACGACACGATCGACATCACCTTCACGGGTGCGGCCGGTCAGTCGTTCGGCGCGTTCGTGCCCCGCGGCATCACGCTGCGCCTCGAGGGCGACGGCAACGACTACGTCGGCAAGGGCCTCTCCGGCGGCCGGTTGATCGTGCGTCCGCCGCGCGAGGCGAAGATCGTCGCCGAGGACCACATCGTGGCCGGCAACGTCATCGGCTTCGGGGCCACCGGCGGCGAGATCTTCCTGCGGGGCCGGGTGGGCGAGCGCTTCTGCGTCCGCAACTCCGGTGCTCGCGCGGTGGTCGAGGGGGTGGGCGACCACGCGCTGGAGTACATGACCGGCGGTCGCGTCGCCA
The DNA here is from genome assembly GCF_023146395.1 of Aeromicrobium sp. Classification (GTDB taxonomy): domain Bacteria; phylum Actinomycetota; class Actinomycetes; order Propionibacteriales; family Nocardioidaceae; genus Aeromicrobium. The sequence continues at coordinate 380,221 of NZ_JAGLCD010000004.1, forward strand.
TCCTCGGCCCGACCGGTCGCAACATCGCCGCCGGCATGAGCGGTGGCATCGCCTGGGTCCTCGACCTCGACGAGTCGCTGGTCAACCGCGAGATGGTCGAGACGCGCGCCGTCCCGGCCGAGAGCGCCGAGGAGCTCCAGCAGCTCGTGCGCCGGCACGCCGAGGAGACCGGCTCGGAGCTCGCCGAACGGCTGCTGGCCGACTGGCCGGCCTCGCTCGAGCGCTTCGTCGAGATCATGCCGGTCAACTTCCGCAAGGTGCTCGAGGCGCAGGCCGCCGCCCAGGCCGAAGGGCTGTCCGACGACGAGACGACTGCACGCATGATGGAGGTGGCCGCGAATGGCTGATCCCAGGGGATTCATCACGACGCCCCGAGAGGTCGCCCCCCGGCGGCCCGTCGAGGAGCGGGTCCACGACTGGAAGGAGGTCTACCCGGGTGGTCCGGGCAAGGCGCTCCTGCCGATCATCTCCGAGCAGGCCGGACGCTGCATGGACTGCGGCATCCCGTTCTGCCACCAGGGCTGCCCGCTGGGCAACCTGATCCCGGAGTGGAACGACCTGGTCTGGCGCGACGACTGGGACGACGCGATCGACCGGCTGCACCGCACCAACAACTTCCCGGAGTTCACCGGGCGGCTGTGCCCGGCGCCGTGCGAGACGGCGTGCGTCGTGGGCATCAACCGCGACCCCGTCACGATCAAGAACGTCGAGGTCGCGATCATCGACAAGGCGTGGGAGCAGAACAACGTCAAGCCCCAGGCGCCGGAGTTCCTGACCGGGCGCACGGTCGCGGTCATCGGCTCGGGCCCGGCGGGTCTGGCCGTCGCGCAGCAGCTGACGCGTGCCGGTCACACCGTCGCGGTGTACGAGCGTGACGACAAGCCGGGCGGCCTGCTGCGCTACGGGATCCCCGAGTTCAAGATGGAAAAGGTCCAGGTCGACCGTCGCATCGCCCAGATGCAGCGCGAGGGCACGGTCTTCCGCACCGGGGTCCAGGTCGGCGAGACCCTCACGGGCAGCCAGCTGCGCGACCGGTACGACGCCGTCGTGCTGGCCACGGGTGCCACGGTGCGCCGCGACCTGCCGATCGACGGGCGCGAGCACCAGGGCATCCACCAGGCGATGGACTTCCTCCCGCAGGCCAACCGCGCTGCGCTCGGTGAAGAGGTCGAGGACCAGATCGTGGCGACCGACAAGGACGTCGTGATCATCGGCGGCGGCGACACCGGCGCGGACTGCCTGGGCACCTCGATCCGTCAGGGCGCCCGCAGCATCACGAGCCTGGAGATCATGCCGCAGCCGGGGGAGGAGCGCCCGGAGAACCAGCCGTGGCCGACCTACCCCATGACCTACCGCGTCGCCTCGGCGCACGAGGAGGGCGGCGACCGCGTCTACGCGGTCTCGACCAAGGAGTTCATCGGCGACGAGCACGGCAACGTCAGCGGCCTGCGCATCAGCGAGGTCGAGATGGTCGACGGGAAGTTCACCGAGGTCGAGGGCACGGAGCGGGTCATCCCGGCGCAGCTCGTGCTGTTCGCGATGGGCTTCACCGGCCCGGAGACCGACGGGGTCGTGGCGCAGCTCGGGGTCGAGCTCGACGAGCGGGGCAACGTCAAGCGCGACAAGAACTACATGTCCAGCGTCCCCGGCGTCTTCGTCGCGGGTGACTGCGGCCGTGGTCAGTCGCTCATCGTGTGGGCCATCGCGGAGGGTCGCGGCGCCGCTGCCGGCGTCGACGCCTACCTCCAGGGCTCGACGACTCTCCCGAGCCCCATCCCCCCGACCGCCCGCCCCCTCGTCGTCTGAGGCAGGTGCCGCTCGCGAGAGACTTTGTTGGTGGTCAGGAGAGAAATTGTGGCCTCCTGGCCTGCGCAAAGTCTCTCGCGAGCGCAACAAACTCTCTCGCGAGCGGCAATGTGGGTCGTGACTGTCGGGTAATGGGTGAGGGTCGATAGGCTCAAGGGGTGCGTAGAGCCAAGATCGTCTGCACCCTCGGCCCCGCGGTCAACACCGCCGAGCGGATCCTCCAGCTGGCCGAGGCCGGCATGGACGTGGCCCGCCTGAACATGAGCCACGGCGAGCAGACCGACCACCAGTCGAATCTCGAGTTCGTGCGCGCCGCCGCGGCGCAGACGGGCAAGGCGATCGCCGTGCTCGCGGACCTGCAGGGGCCCAAGATCCGGCTCGGGCGGTTCTCCGGCGGGCCCGTGGAGCTCGCGCTCGGCGACCGCTTCACGATCACGATCGAGGACGTCGACGGCAACCAGGAGCGGTGCTCCACGACCTACAAGGGCCTGCCCGGTGACGTCTCCCCGGGCGACGAGATCCTCGTCGACGACGGTCGGGTGCGTCTGCGCGCGCTCGAGGTCACCTCGACCGAGGTCGTCACGATCGCCGAGACGGCCGGCGTCCTCAGCAACAACAAGGGCCTCAACCTGCCCGGCGTCGCCGTCAGCGTCCCGGCCATGAGCGCCAAGGACATCGACGACCTGCGGTTCGCGCTGCGCGCCGGCGTCGACTTCATCGCCCTGTCGTTCGTGCGCTCGGCGCGTGATGCGGAGGACGTCCGCAAGATCATGAGCGAGGAGGACATCCACCGTCCGATCATCGCCAAGATCGAGAAGCCCCAGGCCGTCGACGCGCTCGACGACATCGTCGACGCCTTCGACGGCTTCATGGTGGCGCGCGGCGACCTCGGCGTCGAGCTGCCGCTCGAGGACGTGCCGATCGTCCAGAAGCTCATCGTCGAGAAGGCGCGGCGCAACGCCAAGCCGGTCATCGTGGCGACCCAGATGCTCGAGTCGATGATCTCGGCCCCGCGTCCCACCCGGGCCGAGGCGTCCGACGTCGCCAACGCGGTGCTCGACGGCGCCGACGCGGTGATGCTGTCGGGCGAGACCAGCGTGGGGGAGTACCCGATCCAGACGGTGCGCACGATGGCGCGCATCGTGGAGTCCACCGAGGACCACGGCCTTCCGCGCATGGCCGCCTACACGTGGCAGGCGCGCACCCGCACCGGCATCGTGTGCAAGGCCGCGCAGCAGGTCGGCGAGGCGGTCGACGCCCGCTACCTCGTGGCCTTCACCACGACGGGCGGATCGGCGCGCCGCATGGCCCGCTACCGCTCGCACATCCCCGTGCTCGCGTTCACCCCGCACGAGCACGTGCGCAACCAGCTCGCGCTGACCTGGGGGGTCGAGACCCTCCTGGTCAAGGAGGTCGTGCACACCGACGAGATGGTCATGCAGGTCGACAAGGCGCTCCTGGAGGCGGCTCGCTGCTCCGAGGGTGAAGAGGTCGTCGTCGTGGCCGGTGCACCCCCGGGCATCCCGGGCTCCACCAACGCCCTGCGCATCCACCGCATCGGTGACGCGATCAACCGGGTCGTCCCGGCGTACCAGGACATCCAGGCCTGAGCCTCGGTGCCGACAGCGGGACTCGAACCCGCACGCCCTTTCGGACAATGGTTTTTGAGACCATCGCGTCTACCATTCCGCCATGTCGGCCGGCTGTGAAGCCCGATAACCTTCTCATGTGACCCCACCCCGTGACCCCGCGACCCCGCCCGTCCGCGTCGTCATCGCCGAGGACGAGGCACTCATCCGGCTCGACCTCGCGGAGATGCTCGCCGAGGAGGGGTACGACGTCGTCGCCCAGGCCTCGGACGGCGAGCAGGCGATCGCGCTGGTGACCGAGCACCGGCCCGACGTCGTCCTGATGGACATCAAGATGCCGCGCCTGGACGGGATCGAGGCGGCCTCGCGCATCGCCGACCAGCGTCTCGCGCCGGTCGTCCTGCTGACGGCCTTCAGCCAGCGTGACCTCGTCGAACGGGCCCGCGAGGCAGGGGCCATGGCGTACCTGGTCAAGCCGTTCCGGAAGTCGGACCTGGCGCCCGCGATCGAGATGGCCCGCAGCCGGTTCGGCGAGATCACGGCGCTCGAGTCCGAGACGCGCGACCTCGCCGACCGGCTCGAGACCCGCAAGCTCGTCGAGCGGGCCAAGTCGGTGCTGCAGGAGTCGTTCGGGATCAGCGAGACCGAGTCGTTCCGCTGGATCCAGAAGTCGGCGATGGACCTGCGGCTGTCGATGCGCGAGGTCGCGGAGCAGGTCATCGAGAAGGGGCCGGAGATCACCGGTTGACCTCGGTCGGCGCCCCGCGTCCGGGACCCGAGGTTACAACTTGGCTACGACGTGCGGCGGTCCGGCGACTGTCACACAAATGACACGCCAACGGGCTAAGTTCCTCGTAATCCGCATGGTCCGGGTCACACCCGGACGTGCGTCCACAGAGAACCCCGGAGGACTGATGACGCGCAGGACGAAGACGTTCCGTCTCGCAGCCGTGGCCGCCACGAGCGCCTTGGTGCTCGCCGCATGTGGCGGCGGCGACGACGACGGTGGAAGTGACGACAGCTCGGCCCCCTCCCGGAGCGACGGCGTGCTGACGATCGGCATGCTGCTGCCGCAGACCGGCAGCCTGGCCTTCCTCGGCCCGCCGGAGTTTGCCGGCGTCGACCTGGCGATCCAGGAGATCAACGAGGCCGGCGGCGTGCTGGGCCAGGACGTCGTGGGTGTCAAGGCCGACTCGGGCGACACCGACTCGGGCATCGCCGCGGCGGAGACCGACAAGCTGCTCGACGCCGACTCTGACGTCATCATCGGTGCCGCCTCCTCGGGCGTCTCGATGACGGTCGTCGACAAGATCATGTCGGCCGGCACGGTCATGTTCTCGCCGGCCAACACCTCGACGGACTTCGACAACGGCAAGTTCGCCGACCCGGACCTGTACTTCCGGACCGCGCCGTCGGACATCCTGCAGGGCGCCGTGATGGCGAACCTCCTGATCGAGGACGGCAAGCAGAACGTCGCGATCCTGGCCCGCCAGGACGCCTACGGCGAGACGCTGGCCGCGGAGATCAAGAAGGGCCTGGAGGCCGCCGGCAGCACCGTGGCCGCCACGGTCTTCTACGGCGAGAACGCGCAGTCGTACGACTCGCAGGTCGCCGAGATCGCCGAGTCGCAGCCTGACGCGGTCGTCCTGGTCGCCTTCGAGGAGACCACCACGATCGTGCCGCAGCTCGTCTCGGCCGGTGTGGGTCCGCAGACGGTCAGCACGTACTTCGTCGACGGCAACACCGCCGACTACAGCGAGGATCTTCCGGCGGGCACGCTCGCGGGCACCAAGGGCACCATCCCCGGTGCCGAGGCTGCCGGTGACTTCCGTGAGCGTCTGCTCACGATCGACCCGAGCCTGACCGACTTCGCCTACGCGGGTGAGTCGTACGACGCCACGATCGTCTCGGCGCTGGCGGCCATCGCGGCCGACAGCGACGCGGGTGACAAGATCGCCGAGGAGATCCCGGGCGTCACCGAGGGCGGCACGAAGTGCACGACCTTCGCCGAGTGCGCCGAGCTCCTGGCCGACGGTGAGGACATCGACTACGACGGTGTCTCCGGTCCGATCGAGCTGGGCGAGACGGGCAGCCCCACGGCCGCCTCGATCGGCATCTACCAGTACGGACCCGACAACACCTACACGCCGGTCAAGTACATCAGCGGCACGATCTGAGCGAGTCGCTGACGAGGTAGAACCACCTCTCGCACGAACCCCCCGGGACCACGGTCCCGGGGGGTTCGTCGTGTCCCAGCTCTCCAGGCGCAGGGCTCAGAACTCAGGGCCCAGGGCTCAGAACTCAGGGCCCAGCGCGCGATCGCCCTCGCCGACGGCGAGCCCGCGTGAGTCGGGCGGGCGTCACGCGGAGACGACGAGGGCCCCGGACAGCATGTCCGGGGCCCTCGTCGGTCTCGTGCGTGCGAGACCGTGCTGCGGTGGGTCAGCTGGCCTTCTTCTGGCCCAGGGTGCCCAGGTACAGCTCGATGACCTTGGGGTCGTCGGCGAGGGCCTTGCCGGTGCCGGAGTACGCCGTGCGGCCGTGGTCGAGCACGTAGCCCCGGTCGCAGATCTGCAGGCACCGCTTGGCGTTCTGCTCGACCATGATGACCGAGACGCCGGCCTTGTTGATGTTGCGGGTCTGCACGAAGACCTCGTCCTGCAGCACGGGGGAGAGCCCGGCCGAGGGCTCGTCGAGCAGGAGGACCTGCGGATCCATCATGAGCGCCCGACCCATCGCGACCATCTGGCGCTCACCGCCCGACAGCGATCCGGCGCGCTGCTTGCGGCGCTCGCCGAGGCGCGGGAAGAGGTCGGTCACGAAGGCGAACCGCTCGGCGAAGTGCTTGGGCTGCTGGTAGCAGCCCATCTCGAGGTTCTCCTCGATCGTGAGGCTCGGGAACACGTTGTTCGTCTGGGGGACGAAGCCGATGCCGGCCGTCACGAGGGTGTCGGCGCGCTGGTTGGTGATGTCCTGGCCCTTGAGGGTCACGGTGCCCTCGTGGATCTTGACGAGTCCGAACAGGGACTTGAGCAGCGTGGACTTGCCGGCGCCGTTGGGGCCGATGATGCCGACGAGCTCACCGGGCTGGCAGTAGAGATCGGCACTGTTGAGGATGTTGACGCCCGGCAGGTAGCCGGCAATCAGCCCGTCGGCGCGCAGGACGGCGCCGTCGGCGCCGGCTGCGTGCTTGCGGTTCTCCTCGTCGAAGTTGGCGCTGCGCTCGGCGTCGCGCTCCGGATCGTGGGCCGCGGCCTCAGTCATGGGTGGCCTCCTCGTCCAGCTCGTGCTCGGCTGCGGCCTCGAGCGAGCTCTCGTCCATCTCGGTGATGTCGGTGTCGTGGTGCGAACCCAGGTAGGCGTCGATCACGGCCTGGTCGGACATGACCTGGTCGGGCGTGCCCTCGGCGACGATCGTGCCCTGGGCCATCACGATGACCCGGTCGGAGATGTCGCGCACCATGTCCATGTCGTGCTCGACGAACAGGACCGTGCGGCCCTCGTCGCGCAGCGACTTCACGTGCCCCAGCAGCGACTGCTTCAGGGCCGGGTTCACGCCCGCCATGGGCTCGTCGAGCATGATCAGCTCGGGGTCGACCATGAGGGAGCGGGCCATCTCGAGCAGCTTGCGCTGGCCACCGGAGAGTGATCCGGCGAAGTCCTCGCGCTTGGCGTCGAGCTTGAAGCGGGCGAGCAGCTCGTCGGCCCGGCGTGTCGTGGCGTCCTCCTGCGAGGACCACAGCGGCCGGAACGGTGCGGACCAGAACTTCTCGCCCCGCTGACCCGTGGCGCCCAGCCGCATGTTCTCGATGACGGTCAGCTTCGAGAGCACCTTGGTGAGCTGGAACGTGCGGACCATGCCGCGGCGGGCGACCTTGTAGGCGGGAACCTTCTGCAGCGAGGTGCCGTTGAACGACCACTCGCCGGTGTCGGGCACGTCGAAGCCCGTGAGCAGGTTGAACAGGGTCGTCTTGCCCGCACCGTTCGGCCCGATCAGGGCCGTGATGACGCCCCGCTGGATCTCGAGGTGGTCGACGTCGACGGCCTTCAGACCGCCGAACTGGCGCGTGATGTTCGAGCCCTTGACGATCGGGTCGGGCTTGGGCACCCCGGGCGTGGCCGCGACGCCGGCGAGCGGGGAGTGGTTGTCAGCGGGCATCGATGGCCAGCTCCTTCCGGTCGCCGAAGATCCCTTGCGGGCGGTAGATCATCAGCAGCATGAGTCCGAGACCGACCAGGATCAGACGCACGAGGCTGGCCTGGGTGTCGGTCATGATGTCGCTCGGGATCAGCGGGTCGGAGCCGCCGGTGGCCTGGCTGAAGAACGAGCCGATGCCCGTCATCAGGAACCAGAAGATCATCGCGCCGATGACCGGGCCGAGCACCCGGGCCGCGCCACCGATCAGCAGCGCGGTGTAGGCGTAGAACGTCACGTTGGTCGAGAAGTCCGAGCCCTTGATGTTGTTCTGGGACAGCGCCAGCACGATGCCGCCCAGGCCACCGAACACACCGCCCAGGACGAGCGCCTGCATCTTGTAGGCGAAGACGTTCTTGCCGAGCGAGCGCACGGCGTCCTCGTCCTCGCGGATGGACCGCAGCACGCGGCCCCAGGGGCTGCGCATCAGGAGCCAGACGAGCAGGCACGCCAGGATCACGAGGGACCAGCCGACCGTGAGGGTCCAGAGGTCGCCACGGCGGTAGGAGATGATGCCGATGTCGATGCCCCGGTCGTACGGGTTGAGCTCGTTGAAGGCCTGACCGAAGCCGCTCAGGCCGTTCGAGCCACCGAAGACGTCCTTGGTCTCGACCGCGCCGAAGACCAGACGCAGGATCTCGGCCGTCGCGATCGTGGCGATCGCGAGGTAGTCGGCCCGCAGGCGCAGCGTCGGCACGCCCAGGATGATCGCGAGCACGACCGTCGCGAGCAGTGCGATCAGGATGCCGACCAGGAACGGCAGGTCGTAGGTCACGACGCAGACCGCGAGCCCGAAGCCGCCCACGGCCATGAATCCGGCCTGGCCGAAGTTGAGCAGGCCCGTGTAGCCGAAGTGGACGTTGAGGCCGATCGCGGCCAGGGCGTAGACGATCGCGGTCGGGCCGAGGGCCGAGGCGAGCGCGCTGCTGAGGATGGTTCCGAAGTCCATGACGTTCCTTTCAGCCGATGCGCTCGGGTCGACCGAGGATGCCCTGCGGTCGGACCAGCAGGATGAGGATGAGGACGACGAGAGCACCGACCTCCTTGATCGAGGACGGGATGCCGAAGAGCGGCCCGACCTCGTAGAGGATGCCGATGATCATCGAGCCGAGCAGGGCGCCCCAGATCGTGCCAAGGCCACCGAGGGTGACTGCGGCGAAGACCAGCAGCAGGAGCTTGAAGCCCATCTGGAAGTTGACCTGGCTGTTGATCGCCAGCAGCGCGCCCGACAGGCCGGTGAGCGCGGTGCCGAGGATCCACACCGCCCGGATGACGCCGTCGACTCGCAGGCCCGACGAGGCCGAGAGGGCTGGGTTGTCGGAGACCGCGCGCATCGCCTTGCCGAGCCGGGTCCGCATCAGTCCGATGCACGTGACCGTGAGCACGACGATCGCCACGATGATGATGGCGGCTTCCTTGTCAGCCAGCGAGAAGAAGCCGTAGTCCTGGCGCTTCTGCGTCACGTACTGCGAGAGCGAGCGCCGCGAGCCGCCGAAGCTGAACTGGAAGATGAAGCGCAGGAAGATGCCGAAGCCGATCGACACGATCATCATCGCGATGATGCCGATGCCCTTGTTCCGCAAGGGTCTCCACAGGAACTTGTCCTGGAGCCAGCCGAACACCGCCGACACGACCACCGCCGCGACGACCGCGAGGATCACGGGCAGTCCGAAGGCCCGGTTCATGACGTAGGTCGCGATGGCGCCGAACGTGATGAGCTCGCCGTGCGAGAAGTTGGTGAGCTTGGTCGTGCCGAAGATCAGCGAGAGGCCGAGCGCGGCCAGGCCGATGATCAGGCCGAACTTGATGCCACCCATGAACGCGGTCATGAACTTCTCGGCGAACGGGACCTCGTCGACCGCGGCGACGCCGATCTGGAACTGCACGAAGTTGCCGCCCTCGAGCAGGGCGTTGACCGTGCGCGTCGTGGATCCGTCGAACTCGACGTCGTCGGGCAGGGTCGACTCGTCGAGCTCGACGGTGTACTCGCCGCGCTCGGGGATCGAGATGAACGCACGTCCGTCGTCGTTGGTCACCCCCTCGCCGACCTCGTCGCCGTCGGCCGAGGACACGACCAGCGTGACGCCGGGGACGGGGGTGGGGGGCTCGGTCGAGCTGTCGACGAGCGTCACGCCGACGTACGCGCCCGGCGGGGGCGTGTCGGCAGGCGCCGGGGTCGAGGCTGACGGGGTGGCGGGTGTCGGGCTCGGGTCCTCCGTGGCGCTCGCCGCAGCGGCGGGCAGGAGGAGCACCATGAGAGCGAGCACCGCCGTGACGAGCACGTGGGTCGTCCGTCGCACGCGGGTCTCCTGGGGGCTGGATGGGCTCGAGTGGGGCTCGAGTTCATGGGAGCGTACCTCCATCCAGGGCCGCTGGCGCGGGAGTCGGCGAGCTCACAGGTAACGATTGGGTGTCGCTGGTGACGCCCTCATGACGCCGTCGCCGGCTTTCGTGAACCCGGCGCGGGCTGGTGGCGCGGCGGCGTAGTCTGGCGCCCATGCGACCGCGACTCCCCCTCACGGTCCGGCCGGCGACCCTCGACGACGCCGAGGCACTGGCCGAGCTGTGGCAGCACGCGGTCGACGAGGGCGGGGAGGCCGGCGCCGGACACGCGACGCTGTGGCACCGGCCCGACCCGGCCGAGGCCACCGAGGCCCTGGCCTTCCAGCTCGACCACCCGCACCGCGGTGTGTGGGTCGCGCTGCACGAGGACGACGTCGTCGGCGCCGTGGCGGCCACGGTCATGACCGTCACCCCGGTCACGACGACCCGCGCCCTCGTGGTCACCGACCTGGTCGTCGACCCGTCCCGTCGCCGGCACGGCATCGCCTGGCAGATGCTCCTGGCGGTCGCCGAGCACGGCGAGGCACAGGAGTGCGCGCTCTACCTGGCGATCATCCCCGGAGCGGCGCGCGAGCCCGCCCGGTACCTGGCCAAGCTCGGCTTCAGCCCCGTCGCCTCGGTGCGGGCCATCACGAGCCAGACCCTCCGGGCCCGGGTCGCGGCGCGCGCCACGACCTCACCGACCGGACGCATGCTGGCGGTGCGCCGGTCCATGCGCCGCCGGGAGGGCCGCTCCGGCTGACGTGCGCGCGCTGGACGTCCGAGGGGAGCCGTAGGGTGGCCTGCGTGGACCGACTGCTGCTGATCGACGGCCACTCGGTGGCCTACCGTGCCTTCTTCGCCCTGCCCGTCGAGAACTTCGCGACCACGACGGGTCAGCACACCAACGCGGTCTTCGGGTTCACGTCGATGCTGATCAACGTCCTGCGCGACGAGAAGCCCACCCACGTCGCGGTGGCCTTCGACGTGTCGCGCCAGACGTTCCGCACGGCCGAGTACGGCGAGTACAAGGCCAACCGCGCGAAGTCGCCCGACGAGTTCAAGAACCAGGTGCCCCTGATCAAGGAGGTCCTCGACGCGCTCGGCATCCGCACCTTCGAGAAGGACGGCTTCGAGGCCGACGACATCATCGGCACCTTGAGCCTGCAGGCCGAGGACGCGGGCATGGACGTCCTGATCTGCACCGGCGACCGCGATGCGCTCCAGCTCGTCACCGAGCGCACGACGGTGCTGTATCCCAAGCGGGGGGTCTCCGACCTCGCCCGCATGACGCCGGAGGCGGTCCAGGAGAAGTACGGCGTCCCGCCGGTGCAGTACCCCGACGTGGCCGCCATGGTCGGCGAGCAGAGCGACAACCTGCCCGGCGTGCCGGGCGTGGGCCCCAAGACGGCCGCCAAGTGGCTCGCCACGTACGGCTCGCTGGGGGACATCGTCGACCGCGTCGCCGAGATCCCGGGCAAGGCCGGTCAGTCCCTGCGCGACCACCTCGACGACGTGCTGCGCAACCGGCGCATCAACGCCCTCGTGCGCGATCTCGACCTCGGCGCCGTGCCGGCGGAGCTGGCGTTCAGCAACGAGTGGGATCGTGAGGCGATCCACCGGGTCTTCGACGCCCTCGAGTTCGCCGCGCTGCGCGAGCGGCTGTTCTCCTACCTGGGTGGCGGGGCCACCGCGGAGGAGTCGGCCGCCAGCGCGGCGGTCGACATCGAGCTCACGGTGCCGGGCCCCGGCCAGGTCGCACCGTGGCTGGAGGCCCACACCGACGCGCCGGTCGGCGTCGAGGTCGTCGGGGTCACCAGCACGGTCGGCGCCCGGGTCGACGCGCTCTCGATCGCCACGGCCGACGGTCACGCCCTGTGGCTCGACGCCGCCGAGCTCGACCCGGCCGACGACGCGGCCGTGGCCGCCTGGCTGGCCGACCCGACCCGGCCCAAGGTGCTGCACGACGCCAAGGGTCAGCTGCACGCCCTGGGTGCCCAGGGCTGGCCCGTCGAGGGCGTCACGGCCGACACCGCGATCGCGACGTACCTGCTGCGGCCCGACCAGCGCGCCTACGACCTCGCCGATCTCACGATGCGCTACCTCAAGCGTGAGCTCGTCGACGTCGACTCCTCGGGCCAGCTCACGTTCGAGGACCAGACCGACCACACCGCGGTGCAACGAGCCCGTGCCACGCTCGACCTGTGGGCCCTCCTGGAGCCCGAGCTCGAGGCCGCCGGCGCCCTGCCGCTGCTGCACGATCTCGAGCTGCCCCTCTCGGGAGTCCTGCTGGCGATGGAGGACCACGGCATCGCGATCGACTCCGGACACCTCGACGCCCTGCACGCGGAGTTCACCTCGCGCATGACCGAGGCCGCGCAGCAGGCGTTCGAGGCGATCGGCCGTGAGGTCAACCTCGGCTCGCCCAAGCAGCTGCAGGAGGTGCTGTTCGATCAGCTCGGCCTGCCCAAGACCAAGAAGACCAAGACGGGCTACACGACCGATGCCGATGCGCTGCAGTCGCTGTTCCTGAAGTCCGAGCACCCCTTCCTGGCCCATCTGCTTGCGCACCGCGACGTCACGCGCCTGCGACAGACCGTCGAGGGTCTGCAGAAGACCGTGCAGGCCGACGGCCGTATCCACACGACCTTCGCGCAGACCATCGCCGCCACAGGTCGCCTGAGCTCCTTCGACCCGAACCTGCAGAACATCCCGATCCGCACCGAGTCGGGGCGCCGCATCCGCGAGGCCTTCACGGTGGGTGAGGGTTTCGAGACCCTGCTCACGGCCGACTACAGCCAGATCGAGATGCGCATCATGGCGCACCTGTCCGAGGACGCCGGTCTGATCGAGTCGTTCAAGTCCGGTCACGACTTCCACACCGTCATGGCGGCCAAGGTCTTCGACCGGACGCCCGAGGAGATCGACGGCGGCCTCCGGGCCCGGATCAAGGCCATGAACTACGGCCTCGCCTACGGCTTGTCGTCGTTCGGGCTCGGGCAGCAGCTCGGCATCAAGCCCGGCGAGGCCCAGGTGTTGATGGACGACTACTTCGCCACGTTCGGCGGGGTGCGCGACTACCTGTTCGGTGTCGTCGACGAGGCGCGCCAGACCGGGTACACCGCCACGATGCTCGGCCGGCGCCGCTACCTGCCCGACCTGCAGAGCGACAACCGGCAGCGCCGTGAGATTGCCGAGCGCATGGCCCTCAACGCTCCGATCCAGGGTTCGGCCGCCGACCTCATCAAGGTCGCGATGCTCGGGGTGCAGCGTGAGCTGGCCGCGCAGGGGCTCGGCACCCGCCTGCTGCTGCAGGTGCACGACGAGCTCGTGCTCGAGGTCGCGCCGGGAGAGCACGACGCGGTCGAGACCCTGGTGCGCCAGCAGATGGCGGGCGCGGCCGATCTGTCGGTGCCGCTCGACGTGTCGGTCGGGGTGGGCCCGACCTGGCACGCCGCTGGCCACTGACGCCGGACACTGACGCCGGCTCCTCGGCGCGACGAGGCTCGCCCCCCTACGCTGGACACCGTGACTGATCGCCTGAAGTCCGGTCGGGCCGCGCTGATCTCGGCCGCCGTCGCCGTCGTCCTGGTGGGTGCCGCGATCCTCGTGCCGCGCGTGACGGGCGAGGACGTGCGGGTCAACTGGCCTCCGCTGCACGCCGACTGGGACCCGCGCATCGGCTGGATGACGATCCCGGCCGTGCTGATCGGTGTTCTTCTCGTCGTGGGGCTGCCCCGGCTCGTGGCCGCCTCGAGCTGGCGCAGGACGCTGCTGATCGGCTACGCGGGCGTGTGGCTGTGGACCATGGCCGTCGCGATGACCGAGGGCCCGCACGGTCTCGCCCGCGTCTTCGACGTCGTCGACCGGCCGGGGGAGTACGTTTACGACGCGCAGCGGGTCGACGCGATCCTGCCGATGCTGCGCACCTTCATCGACCACATCCCGATGGACTCGGTCGACAACTGGCGCACCCACGTGGCCGGACACCCGCCCGGAGCCCTGCTCTTCTTCGTCCTGGTGGACCGGCTCGGCATCACCGATCCGTTCTGGATCGGCGTCGTCGTGGTCACGATCGGCAGCACCGCGATCGTCGCGGTGCTGCACACGCTGAAGGTCCTGGGCTCGGAGAAGCTCGCCCGGGCCGCCCTGCCGTGGATCGTGCTGGCGCCCGTGGCGGTCTACATGGGCGTGAACGGCGATGCGGTGTTCACCGCGGTCGCGGCGTGGGGGCTCTGTCTGCTGGCGGTGGCCACCTGCGTCCCGCGCCACCGCGTCAGCGCGGGGATCGGCGCGGGCCTGCTGCTGGGACTGTGCGTGTACCTCTCCTACGGCCTGGTCCTGCTGGGCATCCTCGCCCTGGCCGTGCTGTGGCTGGGCCGCTCCTGGCGCGCACTGCCGTGGGCCCTCGGCGGTGCGCTCGCGGTGGCCGCGGTGTTCACGGCGCTCGGATTCGCCTGGTGGGAGGCCTACCCGGTCCTGCGCGAGCGCTACTACGACGGCATCGCCTCGGAGCGGGCCTACTCCTACTGGGTGTGGGCCGACGTCGCGGCGTGGACCTTCACGGTCGGACTCGCGGTCTGGGCGGCCTTCCCCCGCGGCGTCGCCGCCCTGCGCGGGGCGTTCGACCGACGTCTGGTGCTGGCCGACCAGCGGGCCCAGGAGACCTCCGACGTCGCACCCTGCGACGACGCAGCGGCGAGCCCGCGGGACCGCACGGTCCTGGCCGGGCTGGCGGCCGCGGCGATGCTCACGATCCTCGTGGCGACGTTGTCAGGCATGAGCAAGGCCGAGGTCGAACGGATCTGGATGCCCTTCACGATCTGGGTCGTCGCGCTGCCGCTGCTCCTGCCGCGACGCTGGCACCGTCCGCTGCTGGCGTCCCAGGTGGTCATCGCCCTCCTGGTGCAGCAGCTGCTGCTGACGCGCTGGTAGTCAGCGGGTGCGCAGCGGATCGGACGCGAGGCGCGCGAGGCCGACCTCCGGCGCGATCTGCGCGGTGAAGCCGAGTCCGGCCGTGGCGGCCGCCGGCGACGCCACGACGTGGCGCACGTCGAAGCGCCGGTGGTCGCCGGTCAGGACCGGCGCGTCGCCCCCGGCCGCGCGCGCCAGCGTCGCGGCCATCTCGCCGATCGTGAACGTGCGCCCCGACGCGACGTTGTAGGCGGTCAGCCCGGCGGGGTGCTCGGCGACCTGCTCGATCGCCAGGACGTTGGCGTGGGCGACGTCGGTGACGTGCACGAAGTCGCGCACCTGCTGGCCGTCCTCGAAGACCCGGGGTGCCTCGCCCCGGGCGATCGCCGACCGAAAGATCGCCGCGACGCCGGAGTAGGGGGTGTCCGCGGGCATGCCAGGGCCGTAGACGTTGTGGTAGCGCAAGGCGATCGCCCGAGCGGTCTGCAGGGTGCACCACGCCGAGGCGTAGTGCTCCTGCGCGACCTTCGAGGCGGCGTAGCTCGTGCGGGGCAGGAACGGCGTGTCCTCGCCGATCTCGCGCCAGGTGATGTCGCCGTGGCAACGGGGACAGCGCGGCTCGAACCGGCCGTCGTGCAGATCGGCGTCCTCCCGCACGGCCGGTGGGACGTCACCGTCGACCGGGCACGTGTACCGGCCGTCGCCGTAGACCACCATCGACGAGGCCATGACGAGGTCCGCGACCCCGGTGCGCGCCATCGCGGCCAGGAGGCGGGCCGAGCCGGCGTCGTTGTGCTCGGCGTAGGCCGGCAGGTCCTGGGCGTCGACGCCGTTGCCGACCATGGCGGCCTGGTGGCACACGACGTCGATCCCGACGAGCAGGTCGTCGACGTCGTCGGTGCGCAGGTCCCGGCGGGCGATCGCCGGGTCCGGCGCCACGTCCGGACCGTGCGCCGCGGGCAGGTAGGCGTCCAGGCCGACGACCTCGTGGCCCCGCGCCCGTGCCTGCCGGGCGATGTGCGTGCCGATGAACCCCGCGGCCCCCGTGAGCAGGATCCTCACGGCAGCTCGACCGGCAGGTTCATGCCGTCGACCGACGATCCGCACGCGCAGTCACGGGCCCCCACCGACCCCACGACCGTCCGTAGGGTCCCCTTGAGGGTGTCGGTGTGCGAGGCGAAGACGGCGAAGACCTCGTCCATGCTGACCGACGTCGAGGCGTCGACCCCCGCGTCGTGGTCGGTCACGAGCGCGACCGTCGCGTAGCAGAGCGCGAGCTCCCGGGCCAGGACGGCCTCGGGGTGCCCCGTCATGTTGATGATCGCGCCCCCTTGGGCCGCGTACCACTGCGACTCGGCGCGGGTCGAGAAGCGTGGGCCCTCGATCACGACCATCGTCCCGCCGTCGACCGGGGCGTGCTCCTGGAGGCCGTCGACCAGGTGGGAGCGCAGGCGCGGGCAGTACGGGTCGGCGAACGAGACGTGCACCGCGCCCTCGTCGAAGTAGGTCTGGACCCGGCCCGAGGTGCGGTCGACGAGCTGATCCGGAACGACGAAGGTGCCGGGCCCGAGCTCGGGGCGCAGCCCGCCGACGGCGCAGGGGGCCAGGATCTGGCGGACCCCGAGGCTGCGCAGCGCCCAGAGATTCGCCCGGTACGGGACCTGGTGGGCCGGGAACTGGTGGTGCGGCCCGTGTCGCGGCAGGAAGGCGACGCTGCGGCCGTCGACGGTGCCGATCGAGATCGGGGCCGACGGCGCTCCGTAGGGGGTCTGGAGCTCGACGGTCTCGGGCGCCTCGAGGAAGGTGTAGAAGCCGGAGCCGCCGATCACGGCGATCTCAGGACGTGCTGGGGTGTTCACGAACCTGAGTCTGTCAGTCCTCGGCGGTCGCGGCAGCGCCGGACGCGTGGGCGCGGCGCCGCAGGCCGGCGATGATCGCCGCTCCCGCGAGGACGCCGGTGAGCACGAGCCAGCTCGCGAGGTACGGCCGGTTCAGGATCGAGTCGTTGTCGGGCTTGCCGCCCTGACCGCTGAGCACGGGCAGGAAGACCACCGTCAGTGTCGCCCACAGCAGGAACGCGACGCTCGTGGCCGCGCGGAAGTGCCCCGGGAGCAGCCGGGAGGCCAGGACGCCGAGACCGACGGTGACCGGAGCCAGGACGGCGTCGTGCACCAGGATGCCGCCCGCGAGCCAGACTCCCGTCGAGACGAGCTGCTGGCCCGTGAAGTCACGCATGAGCCACAGACCCCAGAGGCCGAATCCGACGCCGATCGCGCCCAGGATGAACCGTGCGGCCCTCATGAGGTGACCTCCAGCTGTCGGACCCACTTCGTCTGGAGCACGCCGGGCCGGTTGGGAGCGATGATGCGGCACGGGAAGCCGTGGTCGAGGCTGAGCGGTTCGCCGTTGAGCTCCAGGGCCAGCAGGGTCCGGTGGTCCTCGACGAACTGGCTCGGCAGGACCGAGGTCCGGAACGCACCCCGGGTCTGCATCGAGCGCACGGTGACCTCCGAGGCTGGGTCGCCGCCGGCCATCGCGATGAGGTCGCGCACGGCGACACCGGTCCAGACGGCGTTGCGGCTCCACCCCTCGACGCAGGCGATGGGCAGCCGGTGGGTGCGCTGGGGCAGGGCGAGCAGCTGGTCGCGGTCGAGCGTCACGGTGCGGCCGCCGACGACGATCTCGAGCGCGAAGGCGGGATCGGTGGCCCCCTCGACGGCACCGGCGGCCTTGGCCGTGCGGTTGACCGGGAGATCCTGAGGCCCCTGACCGTCACGGACGGCGAACACCGACAGGCGGCGCAGGAACGGCACGGTCTGTCCGGCCGTCAGCAGCACGGCGAGACCGGCCGAGGCGAACGCGCCCACCAGGACCGTGCGGCGCGCCACGGCGTCCGGGTCGAGGTGCTGCTCGGGGTGGTCGATCTGGGCGCCCAGGCCCCGCCGGATGACCGGGAGCTTGACGGCGATGTGCACGATGAGCGACCCGATCGCGATCCAGGCCACGGCGTAGTGGGTCGCGCGGAAGCTGAAGTCCCAGGGGTACCACTGCGCGATGTTGAGCAGGCCGCTCGCGAGCATGAAGACCGAGGACCCCACGAGCGCCCCGATGGACGCGCGCTCCAGGCCCTCGACCGCGAGCTCGCGCCACGACGACGTGGGCGGCCGGATGAAGAGGCGGGGAAAGACCGACCAGAGCTTGACCAGCAGCAACGGGATCGCGGCGATGCCCGAGAGCACGTGGAGCCCTTGCGTGACGCGGTACAGCTGCGTCGGCTGCGGTCCGATGGGGAGCCAGCCCGGCGGGTCGTACTGGGCGTGGCTCCAGAGCCCGGTCAGGAAGCAGAGGCCGAACGCGATGCCGAGGGCGACGCCGACACGGGCCGTGAGCTGGGTGCCGCGGGCGCGGCTCTGGAAGTCCTCGGGGCGCGGTATGCGCCGCTCGATGTCCTCGACGGTGGGGAGCCTCATGCCGTCGTCACCTCCTCGCACGCGTCTGGTGGTCCGGCCGGTCGGCCTGACCTGCAACCTACTCCTGATCGCCGCCACTGCCCCGGCCCCACGAAGGGACCGGGGCAGTGGTGCGATCAGGTTCGATCAGAGACGAGGCTCAGGAAGCCGGCGTCGTGTTGACCGTGATCTTCGCGACGCCCACGAGGAGCTGGTCGGTCACGGCGTCGGTACCGAAGGTGCTGTTGAGCAGATCGGCGGCGACGGGCGAGATGAAGACCTTGGTGCCCTCGAGGATGGCGGTGTCACCCTCGGTCTGCAGCGGCTTCAGCGTGGCGCCACGCAGCTGGAACAGGAAGGCGCTGGTCACAACGGTCTCGCCGTTGACCGACACGTCGCCGTAGACACGCGAGATGCCCGGGTCGACGTTGAAGTTGGTCAGCTCGACGACGGTGTCGCCGGCGGTCAGCGACAGGCCCGAGCCCTCGTGCTGGACCTGGCCGATGACGTACGGCTTGGCCGTGCCGGGCTCGAAGTAGGTCACGTTGCCGCCGGTGATCGGGAAGTTGATCGAGCCGTCGGCGAGGGTCGCGGTGCCCACCGTGCCCGGGGTCAGGCCCAGGGTCGTGAGGGCCTCGGCGAAGCCGGCGTCCAGGAGGATGCCGGTGTCCTCGCCCGAGAGGGCGTTGATGCGAGCGACGGGCTCGGCGATCTGGGTGTCGGAGCTCGAGCTCGACGAGTCGTCGTCGGTGGAGGAGCAGGCGGCCAGGGGGAGCGAGGCCACGGCGGCGATCGCGAGGCCGGTCATGACCTTGCGGGTCTTCAGCGTCTTGAAGGCGCTCATGATGAATCCTTTGTTCGTCTGGCGGGGTGTACATGGATGTTTCGCCACGGTGCGGAGACCGGATTGGTCGCTCACGAAAAAGTTCTCGGCACGACTACGCTCCAGCCATGACCGACGACGGGTGCGAGGGCGCGCCGAGCACGTCCACGCACCGTGCCGTTGCCCTGCAACCGCAGGGCTTTCGGCTGGGTCTGGCGATGCTCCTGGTGCTGCTCCTCGCGGCGTGCGGGAGCGGTGGGAACGCCGGAAAAAAAGTTCTCGTCGTGTTCGCGGCCGCGTCGTTGTCGTCGACGTTCGGTGATCTGGAGGCCGAGTTCGAGGCCGCGCACCCCGATGTCGACGTGACCGTGAGCTTCGGTGGCTCGGCCGATCTGGCCACCCAGATCCGTGCGGGGGCCCCGGCCGACGTGTTCGCCTCGGCCGACCAGGAGACCATGGCCTCACTCGGGGACCTCGTGGTCGATCCGGCCCCGTTCGCCACCAACACGCTGCAGATCGTGGTGCCTGCCGGCAACCCGGGCGGCGTCAGGTCGATCGCCGATCTGGCCGAGGCCGACCTCGACGTCGTGGTGTGTGCTCCCGAGGTGCCGTGCGGTCGTGCGACCCGGGAGGTGGCGGCGGCTGCCGGGGTGGAGCTGCGGCCCGACAGCGAGGAGCAGTCGGTCACCGACGTGCTCGGCAAGGTCGCGGCCGGCGAGGCCGATGCGGGTCTGGTCTACGTCACCGACGTGCCCCCGGCGAGTCGCGACGCGGTCGAGGTCATCGCGGTGCCCGAGGCGGCCGCGGTCGTGAACACCTATCCCATCGCCGTCGTCCAGGGTTCGCCGCGCGCGGACCGCGCGCGCGAGTTCGCCGATCTCGTCCGGGGCGAGGCGGGGCAGCGGGTGCTGCGCGACGCCGGGTTCGGTCCGCCGTGAGGGGCCCGGGAGTCGGGGTGCCGCGGTGGCTCTACGTCCCGGCCGTGCTGGGCCTGCTGTTCGTGCTGCTGCCCCTGGTCGCGATGGTCAGCCGCGTCGAGTGGGGTGATCTTGGCACCCTCGTCGGGTCGGCGTCGGCGCGGGACGCGCTGTGGCTGAGCCTGCGCACGAGCGGCACGAGCACGCTGCTCTGCCTCCTGCTGGGGGTGCCGATGGCGGTTGTGCTCGCCCGGACGAGATTTCCCGGGCAGGGCGTCCTGCGGGCCCTCGTGCTGCTGCCGCTCGTGGTCCCTCCCGTGGTCAGTGGCATCGCCCTGCTCGCCACGTTCGGTCGGCGCGGGGTGGTCGGCCCGACGCTCGAGGTACTCGGCCTCGACATCGCCTTCTCGACCGCGGCAGTCGTGATGGCGCAGACCTTCGTGTCGCTGCCCTTTCTCGTGATCTCGGTGGAGGGAGCCCTGCGCACGGCCGGGGAGCGGTACGAGGTCGTGGCGGCGACGCTCGGAGCGTCGCCCACCACGGTGTTCCGCCGGGTCACCCTGCCGCTCGTGCTGCCGGGGCTGCTCGCGGGGGCGGTGCTGGCCTTCGCCCGGGCCCTGGGGGAGTTCGGCGCGACCGTCACCTTCGCGGGGGCTCTGCAGGGCAGCACCACGACGCTTCCGACCCAGATCTATCTCGAGCGGTTCGCGGATCCCGATGCGGCGGTGGCGCTCTCGCTCGTGCTGGTCGTGGTGGCCGTGGTCGTGATCGGCGTGGCTCGCCCCGGTCGAGGTGACACGTGACGACGGCGCGGTCAGGGCTCGTGCTCGACATCGTGGTGGACGACCGTGACGTCACGGTCCGGCTCGAGGTCGCCCATGGCGAGACCCTCGCGTTGCTCGGCCCGAACGGCGCGGGCAAGTCGACCGTTCTGGGCGCGGTCGCCGGTCTGGTCGCCCCGACCTCGGGACACGTCGTCCTGGACGGCCGCGACCTGACCGGCGTGCGACCCCACCGGCGGCACGTCGCGCTGCTGGCGCAGGACCCGCTGCTGTTCCCGCACCTGTCGGTGCTCGACAACGTCGCCTTCGCGCCGCGGTCGACGGGCGCAGGGCGCAGGGCGTCGCGCTCGGCCGCACGGGCCCACCTGCGTGAGGTCGGCGTCGAGGACCTGGCCGACCGGCGACCGGACCGGCTGAGCGGTGGGCAGGCGCAACGCGTCGCCGTGGCACGGGCGCTGGCTGCTGATCCCGCGGTCCTGCTGCTGGACGAGCCGATGGCGGCTCTCGACGTCGACGTCGTGCCGGCCCTGCGTCAGGTCCTGCGTCGGGCGCTCGCGGACCGGACCGTGCTGCTCGTGACCCACGACCCGCTCGACGCCCTCCTGCTGGCCGACCGCGTCGTCGTGCTCGAGCGCGGGCGTGTCGTCGAGGACGGGGCGACCCAGGAGGTCCTGACCCGGCCCCGCAGCGCGTTCGCGGCACGCATTGCCGGTCTGAACCTGGTCGCCGGACGCTGGGACGGCCGGGCGGTCGTCCACGGCGATGCCGTGCTGACCGGTCTGCCGTCGTCGGAGCCGCTACCGACCGGGGGCGCCGCGGTGGCGGTGTTCTCGCCCGCGGCGGTCTCGGTCTACCCGCAGCCGCCCTCCGGGAGTCCGCGCAACGCCCTGGCTGCCGTGGTGACCGACGTGGAGCCGCTCGGTGACCGGGTGCGGGTCACGACGGCTGTCGGATCCCTCACGATCACCGCGGAGGTGACCCCGTCCGCCGCGGCCGACCTGGAGCTGGTCCCCGGTGCCGAGGTGCACCTCGCGGTCAAGGCCGTCGAGGTCGCGGTGCACGCCGCGCGACGACCCTGAGACCCGTGCCCGCAGGTCTGGGAGGATCGCGTCATGGAGTTCACCCACCTCGACGACGCCGGTCACGCGCGCATGGTCGACGTCACCGCGAAGCAGCCCACGGTGCGAGCGGCCACCGCCCGCGGCGCCGTGCGGTGCTCCGCCGACGTCGTGGCCGCGCTGCGCGCTGGCTCGGTGCCCAAGGGTGACGTGCTCGCCGTGGCGCGGATCGCGGGCATCCAGGCCGCGAAGGCCACCCCGTCGCTGCTGCCGCTGGCGCACGTCATCGGCGTCCACGGCGTCACGGTCGACCTGGCGATCAGCGACGACGGTGTCGAGATCGAGGCCACGGTCCGCACGGCCGACCGCACGGGGGTCGAGATGGAGGCCCTGACGGCCGTCGCGGTCGCAGGGCTCGCCGTGGTCGACATGGTCAAGGGCACCGACCGTGCGGCGAGCCTCGAGCACGTGCGGGTCGTCGCGAAGTCCGGCGGACGGTCCGGGGACTGGTCCCGACCGGGGGAGTCGGCGTGATCGAGGTCCGCTACTTCGCCGCCGCGCGCGAGGCCGCCGGGATCGCGAGCGAGTCGCGTGGCGAGGCCACCGTGGGCGAGCTGCGGGCCGCGATGGTGCGCGACCACCCGGCGCTGGAGCGTCTCCTGGGGCACTGCGCCCTGCTGGTCGACGGGGCCCGCCGCGCGGACGAGCACCCCCTGGATCAGGCCGTCGAGGCCGATGTGCTGCCGCCGTTCGCGGGCGGCTGATCGTCACCGATGCCCTTCCAGGCCGATCGACCGGAGGTGTCGACCTGACGCTTCCAGATCGGCAGGTCGGTCTTGATCGTCTCGATCAGCTCACGGCACACCTCGAAGGCGAGGGCGCGGTGCGGCGAGGCGACGGCGATCACGACGGCAGCGTCGCCCACCGCGAGTGACCCCGCGCGGTGGCTGACGGCGACCCGGACGCGACGGTCGGCCGCGACCCGCGTGGCGATCGTGCGGAGGACGTCCTCGGCCTCGGGGTGCGCCTCGTACTCGAGCAGCTCGACCGTGCCGTCGGCCTCGGGGTCGTGGTCGCGGACCTGGCCGACGAAGGTCGCCACGGCCCCCGCGGCGGGGTGCGCGACCGCGGTGAGGTGAGCGGCGACGTCGAGCGGCGCGTCGCTGACCGTGGCCAGGACGACCTCGCTGTGCATCAGTGGTCTCCGCCGTCGAGCTGGGCGATCGCGTGCGGCGCGACGGCCAGGACGACGGGCACCGCTGAACGGACGGCGGCCGTGGAGCCGGCGAGGTTGACGACTACCGCACTCGTGCCGGCGGGTCCGTCGACGACTCCGGCCAGGCCGCGCGACAGCATGCCGCCGGCGGTCTCCCGGGTCGCGATCCGGCGGATCTCCTCGACCAGCCCGGGGAGCGCGCGGCTGAGCACCGGAGCGGTGCCCTCGGGCGTCAGGTCCCGCGGACCCACGCCCGTGCCGCCCGTCGTGAGGACGAGACGTGCGCCGTCGTCCAGGGCGCCGCGCAGGGCCTGCTCGACCGAGTCGGCCCCGTCGGCCACCACCGTGGCGGGCGGGCACTCGAAGCCCGCTTCCGTCAGGAGGCTCACCGCCAGGGGACCGCTGCGGTCCTCGGCCGCGCCGGCCCGGGCGCGGTCGGAGACCGTGATGACGCTCGCGCGCAGGCCAGGGGGGGTCATGCCCCCAGCATCCCACTGCCGTCCGGCGATGATCGCGTCAGCCGCCGATCGCGTTCATGCCGCGCACCGGCTGCAGGAACAGCGGGTCGCCGATCGCGTGTCCGGCCTTCTTGGCGCCGACCGACCGGCGTAGGACGTCCGCGATCTCGTGGTCGCGGTCGAGGTCGGTGAGGGACTCCGTGCGCAGCGCGCCGCGCAGGTCGAGCTCGTCGGTCGCGAACAGGCAGCTGCGGAGCTGCCCGTCGGCCGTGAGCCGCAAACGGTTGCAGGCACCGCAGAACGGGGCCGTGACCGAGGCGATCACGCCGACCGTCGAAGGGCCGGCGTCGAGCTCGAACCTCTCGGCCGGGGCGTCGCCGCGCCCGGGAACCGGGGTCAGGGACCACCGCTCGCCCAGCACGGTCAGGATCTCGTCACGCGTCAGCATCGTGGAGCGGTCCCACACGTGCCCCGCGTCGAGCGGCATCTGCTCGATGAAGCGCATCTCGGCGTCGTGGGCGAGGGCCAGGTCGACCAGGTCGACCAGCTCGTCGTCGTTGACGCCGCGCATCGCGACCGCATTGAGCTTGAGCGGTCGCAGCGGCGAGCCCGCAGCGGCCTCGATCCCGGCGAGCACGTCAGCGAGCCGGTCGCGCTTGGTGAGCTCCAGGAACCGGTCGGCCCGCACCGTGTCGATGCTGATGTTGACCCGGGACAGGCCCGCCGCCACGAGCTCGTCGATGCGCTCGGCGAGGCCGATCCCGTTGGTCGTGAGCGTGACCTCGACCGGCGAGCCGCCGCTGCGCAGTCCGGCAACCTGAGCCACGATCTCGGCCAGGTCGACCCGCAGCAGCGGCTCGCCGCCGGTGAGTCGGAACGAGGTCACGCCGAGGTCCGCGGCCACGCGGGCGACGTGCGCGATCTCGGCGGCCGACAGGATGCTCGAGCGACTCAGCCACACATTGCCCTGCTCCGGCATGCAGTACGTGCACCGCAGCGAGCAGCGGTCGGTCAGGGAGATGCGCAGGTCGGAGTGGACCCGGCCGAAGGAGTCGACCAGGCCCGTGCTGGTGGAGGGTTCCACGCCGATGCTCATCGGACCCAGCGTAGGCGGGCGCGCCAGGATCTGCGGATCGACGTGCCACAGGCCGCCGTCCAGTCAGTCCGCGCGAGCCCAGATGAAGTGGAACGAGTGGTTCCGAGGATCAGCGGTCGTGCTGAAGTGCTGCAGCGACCAGCCGCCCTCGGTCCAGAGCAGCATGTGGCGGTCGACGGCCTGGTTGTCGACGCCCTCGTCCAGCGGAAGGATCAGGGAGGAGTGCCGGAGCCGCTGCGCCATGGCGACAGGCTATCGGCGGCGCGCTGACTGGTAGCCTGAGCACGTCGGCATCGTGCCGCACTCAGGGAAGACGCTTACGTCGACCGTCCGGCCTGCTGGCCTTGCTCTCTTTTTGGGACGCCTCCTCTGAAGGACCTCCCGAGGAGACCCATGCATCCCGCCGTTCCTTCGTCCGACCTCGGCACGCGTGGCCAGACCGAGCCCGGCCACGGAGCATCGCTGCCGATCGGCAGCACCGCGATCACGTACTGCGAGGGCCAGTTCGGCGAGCAGGACGGCAAGACTGCGAACGGGCTGGTCCGCCACTCCGAGAAGTACGAGATCCTCAGCGTCATCGACAGCCGCCAGGCCGGGGTGGACGCGGGCGAGTTCCTCGACGGGACCCCGAACGGCATTCCCGTGCTGGCGAGCCTGGACGCTGCCGTCGCGACTGCCGGGTTCGTGCCGGACTACCTGATCTGCGGTGTGGCACCCGCCGACGGGCTGCTCTCGACGGCTCAACGTCTCGTGCTCCTGGACGGCATCTCGCGGGGCATGCACATCGTCAACGGCCTGCACGAGTTCCTCAACGACGACCCTGAGTTCGCGGCGGCCAGCCTCCTGGCGAACGTGACGATCACCGACATCCGGCGCCCGAAGGAGACCAAGGACCTGCACCTGTTCTCCGGGCGCATCTTCGACGTCACGTGTCCCCGGATCGCGGTGCTCGGGACCGACGGCGCCATCGGCAAGCGCACCACGTCGACCCTGCTGGTGCAGGCCCTCAACGCCGCCGGCATCAAGGCCGTCATGGTCGGCACCGGTCAGACGACCCTGATCCAGGGCGGCAGGTACGGAGCAGCGCTCGACGCCCTCGTGCCGCAGTTCATCTCTGGCGAGGTCGAGCACCAGGTCGTGCGGGCCTTCGAGAACGAGGACCCCGACGTCATCGTCGTGGAGGGCCAGGGGGCGCTGAGCCATCCGGCGTACCTAACCTCCGGCCACATCCTGCGCGGCAGCCGCCCCGCCGCGGTGATCGTGCAGCACGCTCCGAAGCGCGAGGTGCTGGGCGACTTCCCGATGGTCGCGATGCCGACCGCGGCGAGCGAGATCGCGTTGATCGAGGCCTTCGCCGACACGCGGGTCATCGGCGTCACGGTCAACCACGAGCACATGACCGACGACGAGATCAGCGAGGCCATCGTCACGCTCGAGGACGACCTCGGCCTGCCCGCGACAGATCCGTTGACGCGGTCCCTCGACCGCCTGGTCGAGATGGTCGTGCTGGCGTTCCCGGAGCTCGAGGCGCGCCTCGAGCCGGCCGCCCGGTGACGGCGCCTCGTCTCGACGTCGACCTCGACGTGATCGCGCAGAACACGCGGGTCCTGGTGGACCGCCTCGTGCCGCGCGGCATCCGGGTGACCGGGGTGTCCAAGGCCTCGCTGGGGTCGACGGCCGTGGCTGCGGCGATGCTACGAGGTGGGGCGACGGCCATCGGGGACTCCCGGGTCGAGAACCTCGAACGGCTGCGGGCAGCCGATCCCGGCACTCCGCTGACCTTGATCCGTTCGCCGATGCTGAGCCAGGTCGACCGTGTCGTCCGCGGCAGCGACCAGAGCCTCAACACCGAGGCCGTCGTGCTCGCAGCCCTGTCGGCCGCAGCGCTGTGTGAGCGTGTCGTGCACGACGTCGTGCTGATGGTCGAGCTCGGCGACCTGCGCGAGGGCGTGGCCGTGGACGAGGTCGTCGACCTTGCCGCCACGGTCGCCGGCCTGTCCGGTCTCCGGCTGACCGGACTTGGGACCAATCTCGCGTGCCGCAGCGGCATCGTCCCCGACCAGGACAAGATGGACCAGCTCTCGGTGCTGGTCGACCTCGTCGAGGCGCGCGTGGGTCATCCGTTGACGGTCGTGACGGGCGGCAACTCCGCCAACCTGGACTGGGCCTTCGGCACCGACGACGTCGGACGCGTCAACGAGCTGCGGCTGGGGGAGTCGATCCTGCTCGGCACCGAGCCGCTGCACCGTCACGTGGTCGAGGGCCTGCGCACCGACGCCTTCACCCTGGCCGCCGAGGTCATCGAGGTGCAGACCAAGCCACGTCGGTCGTGGGGCACGACCGGCCAGGACGCCTTCGGCCGCACGCCGCACCGCGGTCGACCCGGGCTCGTCCGCCAGGCGATCCTGGCCCTGGGGCGCCAGGACGTCGATCCCGACGGTGCCACCCCGCCGGCGGGGATGTCGGTCCTGGCCGCCAGCAGCGACCACCTCGTCCTCGACGTCGGTGACCACGGGGTCGTGGTGGGCGACGAGATCGGCTTCCAGCTCGACTACAGCGCTCTCGTGCGTGCGATGACGTCGCCCTTCGTCCGCACTGGTACCTCCGGGCCCGCCGAACCACTTCCCGCCCCTGTCCCCACCCGAGGAGCCGCATGACCGACACCCCCGCCGAGCGGCTCACCCGGGCCTCGCGGATCCTCACGCGGCAACCCATCATCGACGGACACAACGACCTGCCCTGGGTCGCGCGCGAGGTGGCCGACTACGACCTGGAGGCGTTGAACCTCCACGACACGGCGGATCTGACCCACACCGACGTCAGGCGTCTCCGGGCCGGCCACGTGGGCGCGCAGTTCTGGTCGGTGTGGGTGCCGACCGACCTGGCCGACGACGGAGCGCTCGTCGCGACGCTCGAGCAGATCGACTTCGTGCACCAGATGATCGCGGCGTATCCCGACGACTTCGTCCTCGCCGTGACCGCCGAGGACGTGGTGGCGGCCCAGGGGCACGGACGTATCGCCTGCTTGATCGGCGCCGAGGGAGGGCACTCGATCGGCAACTCGTTGGGGGCGCTCCGCACGCTCCACATGCTCGGGGTCCGCTACCTCACGCTGACCCACGACCGGAACGTCGCGTGGGCCGACTCGGCCACCGACGCCCCCGCGGCACACGGGCTCACCCGGTTCGGGCGGGAGGTCGTGGCCGAGATGAATCGCATCGGCATGCTCGTCGACCTCTCCCACGTCTCCGTCGAGACCATGAACGACGCCCTCGACGTCACCGAGGCGCCGGTCATCTTCAGCCACTCCTGCTGTCGCGCCCTCGTCGACCACCCCCGCAACGTGCCCGACGAGGTCCTGCACCGGCTGCGCGACAACGGGGGACTCTGCATGGTGAGCTTCGTGCCGGAGTTCGTCTCGGCGGAGTATCACGCCTGGCAGACCCGGCTCGAGGATCACCTGCAGGCCCGAGGTCTCCTCGGGGGCACCCGGGGTTCGCGGGCGGCAGTCCGCCAGCAGTTCATGGCGGAGAACCCACCGCCACGCACGACGCTCAGCCAGGTCGCCGACCACCTCGAGCACGCCCGGTCGATCCTCGGTGTCGAGGGCATCGGCATCGGCGGCGACTACGACGGCACGCCCGACTTTCCCGACGACCTGCCCGACGTGTCGGGCTACCCGGCGCTGTTCGCCGAGCTCGTGGGCCGAGGGTGGACCGATGCCGACTGCGAGCTGCTGGCCGGCGGCAACGTGCTGCGGGTCATGCGTGCCGCGATGCCCGTGGCTGAGCGGCTCGGGGCCGCACGGCCCCCGTCCCGCATGCGGATGGGTGCCGAGCTGTCCTGATCGTCGCTAGTCTGCCCTGGGCTCACGGGACGATCTGGAGGTGCTGGCGATGGTGCACGTGACCGCCGACATGATGGTGTCGCTTGACGGCTATGCCTCGGGGGTCGACGCCACCCAGAGTCTCGAGCGTCCGTTCGGTGACTGCGACTTCGAGGCGCTGGCGCGCTGGCGGTTCGAGGACGCCGCGTCGAACGCCGAGGAGGTCGAGGCGATCGTGGGCGCGGACGCCTATGTCATGGGGCGTCACATGTTCGGACCGGGTCGGGGCGAGCACGATCTGGAGTGGACCGGCTGGTGGGGCGACGAGCCCCCGTACCGAGCGCCGGTCTTCGTGCTGAGCCACCACGACCGTGATCCGCTCGTGCTGCAGGGCGGCACGACCTTCACCTTCGTGACCGGTGGGATGCGCGACGCGTTCGACCGCGCCGTGGCGGCCGCCGGCGAGAGCGCCAAGGACGGGGGCCGCGTGGCGATCGCGGGCGGCGCGACGACCCTGAACCAGTTCCTCGCCGCCGGCCTGGTCGACGAGCTGCGGCTCCACGTCGTGCCGGTCCTGTTCGGGGCCGGTCAGCGACTCTTCGAGGGCGTCCCGCCGACCCGGCTCGAGCAGGTGTCTTCACGGTCCACCGCGCACGTGACGCACCTGACCTACCGCGTGCTGCGCTGAGCGGCCCACGCCCGACCGGCTAGGGTCTGGCCGTGACCTTGATCGACGATGCCCTGCTCGCCGCCCGACTCGTCACCGATGCCGCGCAGCTCGCCGCGCACATGCGCACCGAGGGCCTCGAGGTGGCCCGCAAGACCTCGGTGTCCGACGTCGTGACCGATGCCGACCACGCGGCCGAGAAGCTCGTGGTCGAGACGCTCACGACCCACCGTCCCGCGGACGGACTGCTGGGTGAGGAGGGCGCCGCCCGCGACGGCACGTCGGGCCGGCGGTGGGTCATCGACCCGGTCGACGGCACCTACAACTTCGCCTCGGGCTCGGACTACTGGTGCTCGGCGATCGCCCTGACGCAGGACGACGTCGCGGTGCTGGGCGCCGTCGCGCACCACGCGACCGGCACGGTGTGGGTCGGCGGTCCGGACCTGCCGACGACCGCCAACGGGGAGCCGATCGGTGATCGCGAGGACCTCGGCCTCGCGCACCTGAGCGTCGCGAGCTACCTGCACCCCAGCGGCATCGCCCACGACCACGTCCGTGAGCCCTTCCTGCGCGCCGCCTCCGGCGCCGCGACGTTGCGGATGCTCGGCTCGGGGTCGATGGATCTCGTCGGCGTCGCCACGGGGCGCATCGGTGCGTGGTTCCAGCACAGCACGCCCGCGTGGGACTGGCTCCCCGGCGCCGCGATCGTCGCTGGCGCGGGCTGCAGCGCGGTGCAGCTCGAGCTCGGTGGCTTGCTCTGGTCGGCAGCCGGACCGCCATCGTCGACCCGGGAGCTGACCGCGCGCCTCACGGGGGAGCTGCCCGCGTGAGCACGCTGTCGTCCGTCGCGGTCTTCTGCGGATCCCGGTTCGGCGCCGACCCGGCGTACGAGGCCGCCGCCGTCGAGGTGGGGCGCACGCTGGCGGAGCGAGGCATCACGCTCGTCTACGGCGGGGGACGGGTGGGTCTGATGGGAGCCGTGGCCGACGCGGCCGTGGCCGCCGGCGGCGAGGTCGTGGGCGTGATTCCCCGGTCGCTCGACGAGCGGGAGGTCGCTCACGCGCGGCTGAGCGAGCTGCACGTCGTCGAGACGATGCACGAGCGCAAGGCGATCATGGCCGAGCGCGCCCAGGCGTTCCTGGCGCTGCCCGGCGGCATGGGCACGCTCGAGGAGATCACCGAGCAGTGGACCTGGACCCAGCTCGGCATCCACGCCAAGCGCAGCGCCTTCTACGACGTGGGCGGCTTCTGGCAGCCGCTCTCGGCGCTGGTCGACTCGATGGTCCGGACCGGGTTCCTGACGGCCGAGCACTCCGGACTCGTGAGCTTCGACCAGGACCTCGACGCGCTCCTGGGCCGGCTGGCCGAGCCGCTGCCCGCGCAGACCAAGGGCTACGACGCCCGGCCCTGATCCACCCCAGGCGTTCGCCGACACGTCACCACGACGTCTCCGCCTCGTCAGACGCCACCTCGAACGTGGGCGACATGAGGATTGCCATCGTCGCGGAATCGTTCCTGCCTCAGACCAACGGAGTGGTCACCTCCGTGCTGCACGTCCTGCAGCACCTCGAGCGTCGTGGAGACGACGTGCTCGTCATCGTGCCGGACAGTGCCGCGGGGCAGGTGCCGGCGCACGTGCACGGGGCCCGCGTCGTCACGGTGCCGTCGTGGTCGCTGCCGATGTACCCCGACGTGCGGGTCGCGACCGGCGGGGTGGCGCGCCTGCAGCGCCTCCTCGAGGACTTCGGTCCGGACGTCGTGCACCTCGCCTCGCCGTTCGTGCTGGGCTGGCGCGCGACCCTCGCGGCCCGGGAGCTCGGGGTGCCGACCGTCGCGGTGTACCAGACCGACGTGCCCGCGTACGCCGCCGAGTACGGCATGCCCTGGGCCGAGCGCCTGCTCTGGCGGCGCGTGTGCGACATCCACGACCGCGCCGCGGTCACCCTCGCGCCGTCCTCGAGCGCCGTGGCTGCGCTCGAGGCGCAAGGCGTGGAGCGGATCCGGATCTGGCGACGGGGCGTGGACTCCGCCCGGTTCTCGCCCGACCACCGCGACGAGGCACTGCGCCGCGAGCTCGCGCCGCACGGGGAGAAGCTCGTGGGGTTCGTCGGCCGCCTCGCGCCCGAGAAGCAGGTCACGGACCTCGCGGCCCTGGCGGGCGTCCCGGGGGTGCGTGTCGTGGTCGTCGGCGACGGTCCGGACCGGGCGAAGCTCGCCGCGGCGCTCCCGACCGCCCACTTCACCGGGATGCTGCACGGCGCCGAGCTGGGGCGGCACGTGGCGAGCCTCGACGTCCTGGTGCACCCGGGTGAGACCGAGACCTTCTGCCAGGTCGTGCAGGAGGCACTCGCGGCCGGGGTGCCGGTCGTGGCCGTGGCCAAGGGCGGCCCGCTCGACCTGGTCGACCACAGCCGCACGGGATGGCTCTACCCGCCCGGCGACCTGGCCGCCATGGCGAACCACGTCCGCGACCTCACCGGTGACGAGTCGAAGCGTCGCGCCTTCGGGACGGCGGCGCGCCGCGCCGTGCAGGACCGCCGCTGGTCGTCGGTGTGCGGCGAGCTCGTCGGTCACTACTCCGCCGCGATCGAGGCGGGCCTTCCCGCCGAGCCCTTCCCCCTCGGTCTCCTGCGCAAGCGCGGCAGCTCCCGAGCCTGACCCACTGAGCCTGACCCACCGAGTGGGACCCACCGAGTGGGGCGCAATCTGAGGGTTTGTGGCGGCTCGGAGGGCCTGATCTGAGGGGATGAGGGTGCTCCGGCACCCGCAACCCCTCGGATTGCGTCAGGCCCCCACCACGATCCCTCAGATTCCGTCGTCGCCGAGGACGGCGTCGTGCTGCAGTGGGGGATCGACCGGGGAGCTACGCCTGCAGCGCGGCTGCCAGCGCGTCGACCGCGTGGTCGATCTCGTCGCGGGTGATGACCAGCGGGGGAGCGATGCGCAGGGTGCGCTCGTGCGTCTCCTTGCAGAGCACGCCCTGGTCGCGCAGGACCATCGAGACCTCGCGGCCGGTCTTGGCCGCCGGATCGATGTCGACCCCGGCCCAGAGCCCCCGGCCGCGGACCGTCGCGACGCCGTGGCCGACCAGCTCACCCAGGCGCGCGTGCAGATGGGCGCCGAGCTCGGTCGAGCGCTCCTGGAACTCGCCGGTGCGCAGGAGGTCGACGACGGCGTGACCGACCGCGGCCGCCACGGGGTAGCCGCCGAACGTCGAGCCGTGCTGGCCCGGCTTCAGCACCCCGAGGACGTCACGCCGTCCGACGACCGCCGAGACCGGGATGATCCCGCCGCCGAGCGCCTTGCCGAGCGTGTAGAGGTCAGCACGCACGCCCTCGTGGTCGAGCGCGAACAGCGTGCCGGTGCGGGCCAGGCCGGACTGGATCTCGTCGGCGATCATGAGCACGTCGTTCTCGTCGCACGCGCTGCGGACGTCGGCCCAGAACCCCTCGGGCGGCACGACGACGCCCGCCTCGCCCTGGATCGGCTCCATCAGGACCGCGGCGGTGTTGGGTCCGATCGCGTCACGCACGGCCTGGGCGTCGCCGTACGGCACCGTCACGAAACCGGGCGTGAACGGACCGTAGTTGTCGTGCGCCGCGGGATCGTCGGAGAAGGAGACGATCGTGGTCGTGCGACCGTGGAAGTTGCCGGACGCCACGATGATCTCGGCGGCGTCGAAGCCGACGCCCTTGACCTCGTACGCCCACTTGCGCGCGACCTTGATGGCCGACTCGACCGCCTCGGCGCCGGTGTTCATCGTCAGCACCATCTCGGTGTCGGTGAGCTCGGCGAGGTCGCGGCAGAACGCGCCGAAGCGGTCGTTGTGGAACGCCCGCGACGTCAGGGTGAGCCGGTCGAGCTGATCGCGCACGGCCGTGAGCAGCGCGGGGTGACGGTGCCCGAAGTTGAGCGCGGAGTACCCCGAGAGGAAGTCGAGATAACGCCGTCCCTCGACGTCGGTGACCCAGGCCCCCTCGGCCTCGGCGATCACGACGGGCAGCGGGTGGTAGTTGTGGGCCCCCCATGCGTCGTCGAGCTCGATCACGGACTGGGTCGTCAGATGCTCGGCCATGCCCCCACGCTAACGGCTTCCCGGGCGTGCGCGACGCAGAGCGCCGCGGGCCGCGACGTACACGACGAGGGCCAGCACCCCGAGCGCGACCGCGAGCTGGCGTGCCGATGCGCCGTCATCGGGCAGCGCTGGCCCTCTGCCTGAGCTGCCGGGAGCCGTCGAGGCCACGACCTCGGCGAGCACCGCCGTCGTGGCGACGAGCCGGGGAGCGGGCCGCTCGGCGGACTCCGAGGTGTCGACCCAGTCGTACCCGTCCCCGTTCGCACAGCTCTGCCGTGTCGGGAACAGCAGCGCCTGGCCGACCGAGCCGGTCAGGCGTGCGATCACCGCGAAGCGCGGGGCGGCGCCGTCGCCGATCCCTGGACCGGCGAACACGACGCGCGACTCCTCGGTCGTGGCGGTCCAGCCCGTGGGGCCCGTGCCACCGAGGATCTCGGCACCCTCGGGCACGGCCACGGCCAGCTCGACGGTGGGCGAGGCGTCGCAGGAGTGGTCGAACGTGAACGTCACCTCGACCGAGCCGTCGCCCTGCGGCACCGCCTGGTCCAGGATCACGTGGGCCGACGCGGGGGCGACGCCCCAGCACAGCAGGGCCGTCACCAGCCCCAGGACCAGAGCGCCTCGGGTGCTCGTGCGAGTCATTCGGTCACCTCCAGGACGGCGGAGTCGGACGGGCGTTCGTAGGTCGAGATGCGCACACCGACGTCGATGCGCCAGGTGCCGGCGATCGGCAGGTCGATGCTGCCCTCGTAGGAGCCGGGGGCGACCTCGACGAGCTCGTGCCGGAACGGTCCGAGCTCGAACTCCTCGATGCCGACCGAGACCTGAGGTGGCTCGAGCGCCACCACCGGCGCTCCACCCGCGTCGACGACCGTCAGCTGGGCGCTGTTGGTGCCCACCCCGCCCGGGGTCAGGACCAACGTGCCGCGCACGCCGTCTCCGAGATCGAGGTCGAGCTCGGCCGGTGCGGGCGCCGCCGACACGGGGGCGGCCTCGCTGGCCCGCGGCACCTGCGTCACCAGCCCGGCCGTGACGGCCGTGACGACGGCCACGAGGACCACCTCCGCCACGACGGTGCGCCGCAGCAGACCGAGCTCGATCGTGCGGTGGGTCCGCAGGTGGCGCAGGTTCCAGGCGGCCACCAGCAGGAGGGCGACGACGAGGGCGAGCTTGACGATCAGGTGCACTCCGTACGAGCTGTCCGGAAGGCCGCTCACCGTGGCGGGCACCCGCCACCAGAGCACGCTGCCGGAGACCACGAGGACGGCGAACGAGACGAGGGCGACGGCGGAGAAGCGGCGGACGGCCTGTTGCACGTGCATGGCGCGGACCGCGCGGCCCGCGGTGAGCAGCAGCACCAGGCCGACCAGGCCGCCGGCCCAGACCGCGGCCGTGACCGTGTGCAGCACGTCCGCGGTCAGCACCAGCCACACGGGCCCGAAGGTCCGGGTGTGGCCCACGACCGCCAACGACCCGACCGCCACGGCGGCTGCGGCGAGCGCGAGGGCCGGGGCGCGGCGCACGGTCACGGCGGCGAGCGCCAGCGTGAGGCCCAGCACGAGGGCGGCAGCGCCGGTGCTGGTCTGCCACGTCGACGCCGTGACCAGGGCGCTCCCCAGCCCGGAGAGCTCGGTGGCGTTCTGCCAGAGGGCGGTCAGGGGGGCCAGGGCGACGGCAGCCAGCACCGCGAGGACGGCGGCGATCGCCCCGGTGCGCTGCAGGCGGCGCCGGGCGACCGGTGACTCGCGTCCGGCCGAGGTGGCCACCAGGAGACCGAAGGGGAGCAGACCGGCGGCGACGAGCACGCCGCCGTAGCGGACGGCCTCGGCCGTCTTGCGCAGCAGGTCGACGTCGCGCGGAGCGTCGGCTGTCGGCAGGTCGACCGTGGTGGCTGACGGGGCGCCCACGGAGAAGCTGAGCCCACCCGCGACGGGATGGCTGTCGGCCGAGATGACCCGCCACCCGACGATGTACGTGCCGTCGCCGAGCTCGTCCGTGGGGGTGATCGTGACGACCTCGTCGCTGGCGCTGATGTCGGCCGCGACGGGAGCGCCGTCGCTGTCCAACAGCTCGACGCCGTCGGTCAGACGCACCGGCTCGGAGAAGGTCAAGGCGATCTCGGCCGGGGACTCGGTCAGCACCTCGCCGTCGGCCGGGCTCGTCGAGATCAAGGAGGCGTGGGCATAGGCCGGTGCGGCCAGCAGGCCCAGGCTGAGGAGCAGCAGCCCGGCGGGCACGGCCAGGAGCCGTGCCCGCCGGAGCGTCGTGGCGATCACGAACGCGAGCCACTCCTGGCGAAGGCCGCGCCGCCGAGCAGCAAGCCGCTGGCGCCCAGCGCCAGCGCCACCCAGCCGACTGCGCCGGTGCCGGACGCGGACTCGTCGGCCGCGCTGGCCGCGGTGTCGGACTCGTCACCGGAGCCGTGGTCGTGACCGTGGCCGTCGTCGGTGGCGGCCGTCAAGGTGAAGGCCGGGGCCGGCGCGTCGGGCTCCGGCTCGCCCTCGACGGTCTCGTCGATCCAGGCCGTCTCCCCGGTCTCGCAGGTCTGGATCGTGGGGAAGGCGAGCTGCTCGCCGGCCTCGCCCTCGGGGAGCTTGAGCTGGAGCTCGAACGCATCGCGGTAGCCGTCCGGGAGCGGAGTCGTCGCGGTGTAGACGACCTCGGAGACGCGCTCGGTGTACTCGCCACCGTGCCCGTCGTCGACCGGGTCGGCCAAGGGCTCCATGACCTTCTCGATCGTGTAGTCGGCGTGACGCGTCGGCGTCACGGCGTAGATGCCGTCCGGGATGGAGATGCTGACCTTCGTGGTGGGTGATCCGTCGCATCCGTGCGGGTTGCTGAACGTCAGCAGGGAGTACGCCCCCGAGGCGGTCGTGCTCGGGGTGACGGTGACGTGGGCGCTCGCGGCACCGGCGGCGAGGGTCGCCGCACCGAGGCCGAGGGCACTGCCCACGGCAAGTCGTCGCACGGCTCGGGTGGGCAGGGTGAAGTGGTTCATGCAGATGGTCCTTCAGAGGTCGGTCGGGACGTCGCCGCGCAGGGCGCACGACGACGACGGGCGCGCCACGGGGCGCGTCCGGGGTGTCAGACGACCGACAGCGGGGGACCGCGGCGACTCAGGGAGCCGATCAGCAGCGGGGTGAGGGCGCGCGGCACGACCGTGGCCAGGGCGACGGGACGCGTCACGACCGGCGCGGGCGAGGGGCGACCCACGAGCGACGGGCTCAACCACGCGTGGAGCCGCCACAGCAGGGCCTCGCCCCGCGCCAGCAGCCCGGCGCTGGCACCGACGCCCGCGAGGTGAGCCAGGAGCATCGCGGGGTCGTGCCACGCGGCGTGTCCGTGGAGGTAGCCCGTGAGCGTGTGGACGCCGACCTGGGCGAGCGACAGCAGGATCAGCAGGGTGGCGGCGCCGATGCGACGCGCGCCGATCAGGAGGGTCACCCCCGAGACGGCGAGGACGGCCAGCGAGGTGGCGAGCCACGACGTGTGGGAGCCCCCACCCAGCACGTGGGACGCCGAGGCGACCCCGGCCACGACCAGGCCGACGGCCGCGGCGCGCACCAGGCGCAGGCCTCCACGGCTCGGGTCCCACATGACAGCGGACCCTAGCAGCGCGATCGGGGCGCCTCGGCCCCGGCAGGTACGCTCAGCAGCGCCATGACCGTCCACCTCTCGCGTCCGACCCCCCGGTCCACCGGCCTGCTCGCCGCGCTGCTGCTCGTGACGCCGCTGC
This sequence comes from Aeromicrobium sp., assembly GCF_023146395.1. Taxonomy (GTDB): domain Bacteria; phylum Actinomycetota; class Actinomycetes; order Propionibacteriales; family Nocardioidaceae; genus Aeromicrobium. Next base: position 417,150 of record NZ_JAGLCD010000004.1, read on the forward strand.
TGGCAGCAGCGTCGTTCGACGGCGCCTCACCCGCCTTCGCTCACGCGGGTCTGGTCTCCTCCAGCCCGGCGTCACGGGCCGAGCTCACGACGATGCCGCCGCAGGTCCGGCTGACGTTCAACGAGGACATGAACCGTCCGTCCTACGTCACGGTGGCCTCGCCCGACGGGACCGTCGTGGCCGAGGGGGAGGCCACGATCGACGGCCGCGACGTCGTCCAGACCGTCGAGGACCCGGGCCAGGCCGGCACGTACCGGGTCGACTACCGGGTGATCTCCGCCGACGGCCATCCCGTCGAGGGGGCCCTGGAGTTCGACGTCACGACGGGGGAGACCGTCGAGTCCAGCACGTTCGAGCAGGTCACGTCGTCGCGCTGGTGGTGGATCGCCCTCGTGGCCCTGCCGTGGCTGGCCCTGGTCGCCCTGCTCCTGCAACGCCGGCGAACGGGGTCGAGCCATGACTGACCAGCTGACACCCGAGCGCACGACCGAGGTCACCCCCTCGGCGCCCACCGGACCTGGACTCGCGGTCGCGGTCGGCACCACGGTGGCGTTCACGGCCCTGGTCCTCACGATGGTGATCGGCGGGTCGGCGCCCCAGCCGCCGGCCGTCGGTCTTCCGGATCCCGGCCCCCTCGTCGGCTGGCTCCTGCCGTCGCTGACCCTGGTGGCCGACCTCGCCGCGATCGTCGTGATCGGGTTCCTGGTGCTGGCGGCGGTGCTGCTGCCCTCCTCGGGTCACGACGCGCAGGGCCTCGCGGTCGACGGGGTCCGCATCGCGCGTCGTGGCGCCTGGATCTGGTTCGGCTCGACGGTGCTGCTCTACGTCGTGACGTCGGCCGACCTGTTCGCGGTGCCGCTCACGCAGCTCGACAGCGACGTCCTGGTCGCCGTCACGCGCGACAGCGAGGTGGGACGCAGCCTGGTGCTGCAGGCGCTCGGCGCCCTCGTGCTGGCGCTCGTGCTGCGCTGGACCATCGGGGTGCGGGCCCTGGCCGGCTGGAGCGTGTTCGCCCTGCTCGTGCTGCTGCCCGCGGCGCTCTCGGGCCACGCGGCCTCGGGAGGATCGCACTCCTTGGCCACCGTGAGCCTGTACTTCCACGTGACGGCCGTGGCGGTCTGGGTCGGGGGGCTCGTCGCGCTCGGCTGGGTCGCGCGCCGGGGGAGCCGCCGGATCGAGCCGGCCATCGCCCGCTACTCGACCGTCGCAGCCTGGTGCTTCGCCGTGGTCGGCGTCTCCGGCGTGCTCAACGCCTCCGTCCGCGCGTCCTCGATCGACCAGCTCTTCGGGTCCGAGTACGGCCGGATGGTCACGGTGAAGGCGGTGGCCTTCCTCGCGCTCGGCGTGTTCGGCTGGTACCAGCGCCGACGCATCGTGGCGGTCGGCGGCGGGTTCGCGCGCCTCGCGGCCAGCGAGATCCTCCTGATGGTCGGCACGATCGGCGTCGCCGTGGCGCTGTCGCGCACCGCACCGCCCGTGGGCGACGTCCTGCTGACCCCGGCCGAGGATCTCATCGGTGGCCCCATGCCCCCGGCCCCGACGGTCGAGCGATTCCTCACCAGCATCTATCCGAGCGGCGTCGGCATCGCCGTCGTCGGGCTCGGATCGGCGCTCTACATCGCCGGCGTGCTCGTGCTGCGACGGCGCGGCGACCGCTGGCCCGTCGGTCGTTCGATCGCCTGGGCGCTCGGCATGGTGGTGGTCGCCTGGGCCACGATGGGCGGGCTCGGCACGTACTCCCACGTCCTGTTCAGCGCGCACATGGTCAGCCACATGCTGCTGTCGATGGTCGCGCCGATCTTCCTGGTGCTGGGCGCCCCCGTCACCCTGGCGCTCCGGGCGCTGCCAGGGCCACGCCAGCCGGGCGAGGTGTCGCCCCGCGGGATGCTCACCGCCGCCCTGCACTCGCGGGTCGCGCGCTTCCTGACCCACCCCGTCGTCGGGCCCGCGCTGTTCATCGGCAGCCTCTACGCGCTGTACTTCACGCCGCTGTTCGACACCCTGATGCGCAGCATCCTGGGCCATGTGGGCATGGAGCTGCACTTCCTCGCGGTCGGCACGCTCTTCTACTACGTCATCATCGGCGTCGACCCGTCACCGCGTCGCCTGGTCCCGCTGGCGCGGTTCGGCGTCATGCTCGTGACCCTGCCGTTCCACGCGTTCTTCTCGATCGCGGTGATGTCGGCCACGGTCCCCACGGGCGAGTCGTTCTACCGTGACCTCGACCGTCCGTACCTCACCGACCTGGTGCACGACCAGTACCTGGGCGGCAGCATCTCGTGGGCGCTCGGCGAGGTGCCGCTGCTGATCGTCATGATCGCGCTGCTCGTGCAGTGGTTCCGCACCGACCTGCGCGAGCAGCGCCGCATCGACCGCGCCGCCGACCGCGACGACGACGCCGAGCTCAAGGCCTACAACGAGCGCTTGCGTCGCATCGCCGAGCGCGACCGGCGCTGACCCCCCACCCCTGCGCGCGCGACGAGGGGCCCGCACCTGATCGGTGCGGGCCCCTCGTCGTGGGTGAACCAGGTCAGAAGATGATCTGGCCGCCCGTGGTCGCCGCAGTGAAGCGCTCCTGGGCGTCGGCCCAGTTGACGATGTTCCAGAACGCCTTGACGTAGTCGCCCTTGACGTTGAGGTAGTCGAGGTAGAACGCGTGCTCCCACATGTCGAGCTGCGTGATGGGGATCAGCGTGGCCGGGATGTTGGCCTGCTGGTCGTAGAGCTGCACGACGAGCAGCTTCTGGCCCAGGGAGTCCCAGGCCAGGATGGCCCAGCCGGATCCCTGGATCGTCAGAGCCGTCTGCTCGAAGTGCGCGCGGAACTTGTCGAAGGAGCCGAAGTTCTCGTCGATCGCGGCCGCGAGGTCACCCGTGGGCTTGTCGCCGCCCTCGGGGGAGAGGTTCTTCCAGAAGATCGAGTGGTTGATGTGACCACCCAGGTTGAACGCCAGGTTCTTCTCGATGCCGGCGATCGCGCCGAAGTTCTCCGACTCGCGCGCCTCCTCGAGCTTCTCCAGCGCGGTGTTCAGGCCAGCGACGTAGTTGGCGTGGTGCTTGGAGTGGTGCAGCTCCATGATCTTGCCGGAGATGTGCGGATCCAGGGCACCGTAGTCGTACGACAGATCGGGCAAGCTGTAGTCAGCCACGCGTCCTCCTCGGGTCGGGGCCCACGGCCCCGCCTAGTTCGATGGGGTGGAGTTGATGTTCGCTCTCCATCTTGGCACTCGCACCGAACCGCGCAGCACGAGCCCTGCACCGTCTCTCGATGTGGAACGACGACGCGCCACGCGTGGCGGCCGGTCCGCGGACCGATGGCTTAGTCTTGCCGGTGATGAACACCGAGGATCGCGTGCTGACGGTGCCCAATGCCCTCAGCTTCGTCCGGCTGCTGCTGGTGCCCGTGTTCCTGTGGCTCGTCCTGGGACCGGAGTGGGACGAGCTTGCCCTGCTCGTCCTGATCATCTCCGGCGTGACCGACTACCTCGACGGCAAGCTCGCCCGCACGCTGGGCCAGACCTCGAAGATCGGCGCGATCCTGGACCCGGTCGCCGACCGGCTCTACATCTTGGCCGTCGTGGTGGGCCTGGGCCTGCGCGAGATCATCCCGTGGTGGCTCGTGGTCGCGATCCCGCTGCGCGACGTGTTCCTGTTCAGCCTGGTGCCCTTCCTGCGGACCCGCGGCTTCAGCTCGCTGCCGGTCCACTTCCTGGGCAAGGCGGCGACGGCTGGTCTGCTCTACGCCTTCCCGCTCCTGCTGCTCGGCGACGGGGCCGGCACGGTCGCCGACCTGGCCAACGTGTTCGGCTGGGCGTTCGCCATCTGGGGTGTCGGGCTCTACTGGTGGGGCGGGGTCCTGTACGCGTTCCAGGTGCGTCGCCTGCTGACCACGTCGCCGCGCCTGGCCCCGGAGGACCGTCCGACCCGCCGCGACCGACGACCGGTCTGATCCGATGCGCTCCGACCCCGCGGGAGCCCCTGGTGACCGTTCGTCCAGGCCCGAGCGCACCCCCTACAGCCGCGAGGCCACGGGTCTGCTGGACCAGATCGCCGAACGTGCGCTCGACGACGACTACTACGTCGTGCGCCCCGGACGGTACTCGCGATCGCGCGGTCTCAACACCGCGGCCACGGCCCTCGTGCTGACGCTGTTCACCCTGATGGTCACGATCACCGCAGTGCAGTACTACCAGGACCGCCCGTCCCGCAGCGAGACCCGCGACGCCCTGCTGGGTGACATCGAGCAGGGCCAGCGCCTGCAGTCCGATCTCCAGCTCCAGGTCGCCACGCTCGAGAACGAGGTCGCGTCGCTACGCGGCGACCTGCAGAAGACCCCCGACGAGCTCGCCGACGAGCTCGCCGCCGGGGCATCGCAGGTCCGGGGCGACGGGGTGCGCATCACGATCGACCCGGTCGAGGGGCTCAACCTCGGCGACGGTGAGCTGCGGGCCATGGTCAACGAGCTCTGGATCGGCGGGGCCGAGGCCCTGGCCGTCAACGGGCAGCGCTGGGGCGCGCTCACGTCGCTGCGCGCGGCCGGCGGGGCGATCACGATCAACTTCACCTCGATCGGGGCGCCGTACGTCTTCTCGGTCATCGGTGACCGCGACGCGATCCGCGAACGTCTCGAGGTCAGCGGCGAGGACGGATACTGGAAGCGTCGGCAGAATCAGGACGAGTTGACGTACAGCGTGGTCGATGCCGACGATCAGGTGCTGCCTGCGGCACCCGCACACCGCACGACCATCACCCGCGCCACCCCGGTGCCGGCCGAGGAAGGAACCTCATGATCCCGATCCTCGGTCTGGTCGCGGGCGTCGCCGTGGGTCTGGTGCTGCAGCCCGAGGTGCCGATCGCCCTGCAGCCCTACCTCCCGATCGCGATCGTCGCGGCCCTCGACGCCGTGGTCGGCGCGCTGCGCGCCCTCGGCGAGCGGCGCTTCGACGACCGGGTGTTCGTCGTGTCCTTCGTCTCCAACGTCCTGATCGCCGCGTTCATCGTGTTCCTGGGGGACCAGCTGGGGGTCGGCTCCCAGCTCTCGACGGGCGTCCTGGTCGTGCTGGGCATCCGGATCTTCGCGAACGCGGCGGCCATCCGACGGCGGGTGTTCCATGCCTGAGGACGACGACGTGCGCCTCGCGACGAGCGCCGACGAGAGCCCCGAAGCCGGCACGGCGGACAGCTCGGCGGACGGCCCTGAGGACGACGCTCGTGAGGACACGGGGGACGCGAGCCCTCGTCCCGTCGGGCGCCGGCGGGCCCGACAGCTGCTCACGGCGGTCCTGCTGGGTCTGCTGGCCTTCACGGTCACCGTCCAGCTGGGCCAGGACGAGGCCGACAGCTACCAGAACCTCCGCAGCGTCGAGCTCGTGGAGCTGCTCAAGACGCTCGACGCGACGAACGGGCGCCTCTCGGACCAGATCGAGGACCTGACCGCCACGCGGGACGATCTCCGGTCGTCCACCAACGCCTCGGAGACCGCTCAGAAGGAGGCCCAGCGCCGCCTCGACGACCTCTCGATCCTGGCTGGCACGGTCGGGGCCACGGGGCCCGGCGTGCGGCTGACCCTGTCCGACCCCGGTGACACGGTCGGGGCCTCGCTCCTGCTCGACACCGTCCAGGAGCTGCGCGACGCTGGCGCCGAGGCGATCGTGATCAACGGCTTCGCTCGCGTCGTGGCCCAGACGTGGTTCGCCGACGACCCCGCGACGGGGGACGTGCTGGTGTCCGGCAAGCAGGTCGAGGGCCCGTACGTCATCGAGGCGATCGGCGATCCTGCGACGATGGCGCCGGCGATCGACTTCCGCGGTGGCATTGCCGACCGGGTCGAGTCCCGAGGTGGCACACTCTCGGTCGAGCGCGTCGACAGCATCACGATCACGGCCCTGGCTGACGTCGTGTCGCCCGAGTACGCTCGCAACGTTTCCTGACCTGATCGACCCCCACCGACCCCCGTTCGGACTGCTTGAAGGAGCGCCCGTGATCCCCGAGGACCTGCACTACAGCGAAGAGCACGAGTGGGTGCGCGTCGACGGCGACGTCGTCACGATCGGCATCACCGACTTCGCCCAGGACCAGCTCGGCGACATCGTTTACGTGGAGCTGCCGACGGTGGGCGACACCGTCGAGTCCGGGTCCACGGTGGGGGAGCTGGAGTCGACCAAGTCGGTCAGCGACATCTTCAGCCCGGTCTCGGGCGAGGTCGTGGCCCGCAACGAGGCGCTCGACGGCGGCGAGGAGGTCATCAACTCCGATCCCTACGGTGAGGGATGGCTCTTCAAGGTGCGCGTTCTCGACGACGCCACCGAGGGTCTCCTCACGCCTGAGGAGTACGCGGGACTCACCTCGGCGTGACGCCGCCGGATGTTAGGTTGAGTCTCCAACGGCACGCGCCGCGCGCGTGCTCTTCGCCGCCGGAAGGGAGTGGACATGACGACGCCAGGTGACGGTCAGCCTGACCCGCGTGACGCGGTCGAGCACACGACGCACATTCCCTACGTCGACCATGACACCGAGGAGATGTCGGCCGACGACCTGGCCACGGTCGAGAAGCTGCCCAACGGCTCGGCGATGCTGCTGGTGCAGCGCGGTCCCGAGGCCGGCGCCCGCTTCCTGCTCGACGCCGACGAGGTCACGGTCGGTCGTCACCCGGGCAGCGACATCTTCCTCGACGACATCAGCGTCTCGCGTCGCCACGCCACGTTCCGGCGCGAGGGTGACACCTTCGTGGTCTCCGACAAGGGCAGCCTGAACGGCACGTACGTCAACCGTGACCGGATCGAGCGCGACATCACGCTCGCGGGCGGCGACGAGGTCCAGTTCGGCAAGTTCCGGCTCCTGTTCTTCGACAGCAGCGCCACGCGTGGCCGTGGGTGATCGTGGGACGGGCGGCGCTGCCTCCTTCGAGCGCCTCGGCATCGGCAAGGTCCTCGACGAGCTCCTGACGGAGTTCCCCGACCTGACGATCACGAAGATCCGGTACCTCGAGTCCGAGGGCCTGCTCGAGCCCGAGCGCACGCCGTCGGGCTACCGCAAGTTCAGCTTCGACGACGTCGAACGCCTGCGCTTCATCCTGCGTCAGCAGCGCGACGCGTTCTGGCCGCTGAGCCACATCCGTCAGGTGCTCGACGACCTCGACAACGGTCGCGTGCCCACCGACCAGACCGGCCGGCACCTCGCGCTCGCCGAGGACGGGCTGCCCACGGCCGAGACGTTCTCGGAGCGTCCGAGCCGGGCTCGTCTGACGCGTGAGGACCTGCTCGAGCAGGCCGACATCGACCAGGCCCTGCTCGAGGAGATCGAGGCCCACGGTCTGATCGTGCGCCGCGCGCGGCAGAAGTACTACGACGGCGACGACCTGGCGATCGCGAGTGCGGTGGCCGACCTGGCCCGGCTCGGCGTCGAGCCCCGGCACCTGCGCCAGGTCCGCACCGCGGCCCAGCGCGAGGCCGATCTGGTCGACCAGGTCGTGGGGCCGCGGTCGGGCGACGACGCCGAGGCCACCGCGGCTGCGCTCGCGGCGGGGTCGATCCGGCTGCACACGCTGGTGCTCCGGTCGCTGCTGCAGGGGTGACGACGGTGCGGGAGGTCGAGATCGTCGGCGTCCGGGTCGACATGCCTGCGAACCAGCCGCTCGTGCTGCTGCGCGAAGTCGGCGGGGCTCGGGTCGTGCCGATCTGGATCGGTGCGGTCGAGGCCTCGGCCATCGCCTTCGCGCTGCAGGGCACCCCCACCGCGCGTCCGCTCACGCACGAGCTCATGGGGACCTTGGTGGAGGCGTTGGGCGACGAGCTGCAGCGGGTCGAGATCGTCGACGTGCGCGACGGGATCTTCTACGCCGAGCTGCACTTCGAGTCCGGTGCGGTCGTCGAGGCCCGGCCGTCGGACGGCATCGCGCTCGCCCTGCGCACGGGGGCCACGGTGCTCGTCGCCGAGGACGTGCTCGACGCCGCCGGTCTCCTGCCCGAGTCCGACGAGGAGGCTGAGGTCGAGCGGTTCCGCGAGTTCCTCGACGACGTCGACCCCGAGGACTTCGCCTAGCGCACGCGCCAGGCTCCAGATGAGTCGCCGACACGCCGCCGTGGTGCTTGACCACCCTAACCCTCACCTTTAACTTGAGGGTGCTGTCGAAATGACCCCGGTGCAATTCGTTCGGGGTACTCTTCCCCGTACCGACGCCATCGAAGGGCCGTGCCATGATCGAACCCCGCGACGCTGCACCTGACACCTCGGGGCGCGACGACGCTGCTGCCGCAGCCGGCGACCAGGGTCTGCTCTTCGACGACGACCTGGCACCCGTCCCCGGGGGCACCGGGTACCGCGGTCCCACCGCCTGCTCGGCCGCCGGCATCACCTACCGTCAGCTCGACTACTGGGCCCGCACCAAGCTCGTGGAGCCCTCGGTGCGGTCCGCCACGGGGTCGGGCACCCAGCGCCTCTACTCGTTCCGCGACATCCTGCTGCTCAAGATCATCAAGCGTCTGCTCGACGCGGGCGTCTCGCTCCAGCAGATCCGCACCGCGATCGACCACCTGCGCCAGCGTGGCACCGACGACCTCACCCAGGTCACCCTGATGAGCGACGGCGCCAGCGTCTACGAGTGCCGCTCCGCCGATGAGGTCATCGACCTGCTGCGCGGCGGGCAAGGTGTGTTCGGCATCGCCATCGGTGGTGTGTGGAAGGAGATCGAGGGCTCGCTCCACGAGCTGCCCAGCGAGCAGACCGTCGACGAGACGTTCCTGACCGACGAGCTCTCCGCTCGTCGCCGCGCGCGCGGCGCCAGCTGAGCCTGGTCCTTCGCGCCGCGGTCCGCGCGTGACGCACACCGCGCGCGTTCGTGACGTGGGCGCCGTGGCGCCTTGCTAGGCTGACCGGGCTGTAGACGCCGTGTGGGAGAGACTGACCCACCCAGGGCAGCGCCGAAGGGGCAATTCCTCCCCGGAACCTCTCAGGCATCCCGGACCACGCGGACGAAGCAATTCTGGAGGTCTGCCGACAGAAGGGGAGGGGAGCTCAGCCCCTCGACCCCTCTGGAGCGTCTCGTGACCTCGTTCGTGGATCGCCACATCGGCCCCCGCCCCTCCGACATCGCCGCCATGGTCGAGCGAGTCGGCTTCGACTCGCTCGAGGCGTTGATGACGGCCGCCGTCCCGGCGGGCATCCGCACGCAGCACGCCACCGAGGTCTCGGCAGTCGGCCAGAGCGAGCACGAGGTGCTTGCCCGCCTGCGGGCGCTCTCGGAGCGCACCACCCCGGGTGTCGCGATGATCGGTCTGGGGTACCACCCGACCCTGACGCCGCCGGTGATCCGCCGGAACGTGCTCGAGAACCCGTCCTGGTACACGGCCTACACGCCGTACCAGCCGGAGATCTCGCAGGGCCGGCTCGAGGCCCTGCTGAACTACCAGACCCTGGTCGGGGACCTGACCGGTCTTCCCACGGCCAACTCCTCGCTGCTCGACGAGGGCACGGCCGCGGCGGAGGCGATGACGCTCGTGCGCCGGGCCGTGCGTGGGCGCGACCAGGCTCCGGTCGTGGTCGACACGGGTCTGCACCCGCAGACGATCGCCGTCGTGGCGACCCGGGCGGAGGCGATGGGCATCGAGCTCGTCCACGCCGACCTGTCCGAGGGTCTGCCGGTCGAGGACTGTGCCGGCACGATCATCGCCTACCCGCGCAGCGACGGTGCGATCGTCGACCCCCGTGCCGTGATCGAGGCGACCCACGCCGCCAACGGGCTCGCCGTCGTCGTGACCGACCCGCTGGCGCTCGTGCTCCTCGCCTCGCCCGGCTCGATGGGTGCCGACGTCGCCGTCGGTTCGGCCCAGCGCTTCGGCGTCCCGATGTTCTACGGCGGTCCGCACGCCGGCTTCATGGCCGTCCGCGCTGGACTCGAGCGACACCTGCCGGGCCGGCTCGTCGGGGTCTCGGTCGACGCCGCCGGGCGACCGGCCTACCGGCTCGCCCTCCAGACCCGCGAGCAGCACATCCGCCGGGAAAAGGCCACGTCCAACATCTGCACGGCGCAGGTCCTGCTCGCGGTCACGGCGTCGATGTACGCCGTGTACCACGGCGCCGAGGGCCTGCGGGAGATCGCGGCGCGGACCCACGCGCACGCCGCGACCATCGCGAGCGCCCTGCGCGCCGGCGGGCTGCGCCTGCGGTCGGAGGCGTTCTTCGACACCCTGACGGTCCAGACCCCGGAGCGTGCTGCCGAGATCGTGGCTGCGGCCCGGGCCGCCGGTGTGCACCTGCGGCAGCTCGACGCCGACCATGTCGGGGTCAGCACCTCCGAGGCCACGACGCCGGAGCACGTCATCGCCGTCCTGGAGGCGTTCGGGGTCGATCCGCAGGCCGGCACCCCGGGCTCCGCCCTGCCCACCGGCCTGCTGCGCACCGACGCGATCCTGACCCACCCGGTCTTCTCCGAGCACCGCAGCGAGACGCAGATGCTGCGCTACGTGACCCGGCTCAGCGGCCGCGACTACGCGCTCGACCGCGGCATGATCCCGCTCGGGTCCTGCACCATGAAGCTCAACGCGACGGCCGAGATGGAGCCGATCAGCTATCCGGGCTTCGCCGAGCTGCACCCGTTCGTGCCGGCGGAGGACGCCACGGGCTTCATCGAGCTGATCGACCTGCTCGAGGGGTGGCTGGCCGACCTGACGGGGTACGCCCGCGTCTCGATCCAGCCGAACGCGGGATCCCAGGGCGAGCTCGCGGGCCTGCTGGCGATCCGGGCGTACCACCGCAGCCGCGGCGACGAGGCCCGAACGGTCTGCCTGATCCCCAGCTCGGCCCACGGCACCAACGCCGCGTCGGCCGTCATGGCCGGGATGAAGGTGGTCGTGGTGGCCTCGACCGACGAGGGAGAGGTCGACCTGCAGGACCTCCGTGCCAAGTGCGCGACGCATGCCGCCGAGCTCGCGGCGATCATGGTCACTTATCCGTCGACCCACGGGGTCTACGAGCACGGCATCACCGAGCTGTGCGAGATCGTGCACGAGCACGGCGGTCAGGTGTACGTCGACGGCGCCAACCTGAACGCGCTCGTCGGGCATGCCCGTCCGGGCGAGTTCGGCGGCGACGTCTCGCACCTCAACCTGCACAAGACGTTCTGCATCCCGCACGGCGGCGGCGGTCCCGGCGTCGGCCCGGTGGCCGTGGGGGAGCACCTCGCCCCGTTCCTGCCCACCCACCCGCTGCATCCGGACGTGTCGCGGCGCGAGGGGCTCGGCCCCATCAGCGCCGCACCGTACGGCTCGGCCGGCATCCTGCCGATTCCGTTCGCGTACATCGCCCTGATGGGGGCCGACGGGCTCACGCAGGCGACCTCGGTCGCGGTCCTGGCGGCCAACTACGTCGCGAAGCGCCTGGGCGATGCGTATCCCGTGCTGTACTCCGGCGACCAGGAGCTCGTGGCGCACGAGTGCATCCTCGACCTGCGTCCCATCACGAAGCAGGCCGGGCTCACGATCGACGACGTCGCCAAGCGGCTCATCGACTATGGCTTCCACGCGCCGACGATGAGCTTCCCGGTCGCGGGCACGCTCATGATCGAGCCGACCGAGTCCGAGGACCTGGCCGAGCTGGACCGCTTCTGCGACGCGATGCTCGCGATCCGGGCCGAGATCGACCAGGTCGCCCGAGGCGAGCTGCCGGCCGACGACAACCCGCTGGTCAACGCCCCGCACACCGCGCGCGAGCTGCTGGAGTGGTCGCACGGCTACCCGGTCGCGTCGGGGGTCTTCCCCTCAGGCTCCACCGACGACAAGTACTGGCCGCCGGTCGCGCGGATCGACCAGGCCTACGGCGACCGCAACCTGGCCTGCACGTGCCCCCCGTTGGAGGCCTTCGCCGAGGCCTGAGCCGTCCAGAAGTCGACGATGCGGTCGACGACGGCCTCGGGGCTGCGCACCCAGCGCACGTGATCGGTCGTGCCGTCCGGGCCGGCCGCCTCGCGCGTGAGCGTCCAACGGGTCGTGCGGGCCGGGTCGCAGAACCGCTCGACCCAGTCGTCCGTGGCCGCTGACACCGCATAGGGATCGGCCTGCAGCTTGATCACGAGCGTGGGAACCGCGATCCGCTGCGCGACCGGGAACGGCGGCCGGCCCGTGACGGCCCACGCGCCCCACTCGCGCATCAGCGTGCGTGCCCCCGGTGCGCCGAACGCCGGGCGGGGGAGGTAGCCGAACGCGAACGTGAGCGGCCAGGCCATGGCCCCGGCGGCGAGCACGGGCAGGCCACCGCGGGGATACCGGCGGAACCACGGGGTGGAGGCGCCGATGCCGATCACGGCGTCGGGGCCGCGCTCGGCGGCGTCCACGCCGGTGCTCAGACCGGCGGTGATCTGCCCGCCGAGGCTGTGACCCAGCACGACGACCGGGCGTCTCGGCGCCTCGGCGCGCGCCGTGGTGATCGCACGCGCGAGGTCATCGATCTCGTCGGCGTAGGACCAGTCGTCGTGCCGGGAGGCGGTGGGAAGATCGTCCTCGAAGCCACGACGGGCCAGCGCCCGCGCCGCCCAGCCGCGACGTTCGAACGACGCGACCAGCGGCTCGTAGTAGCGCGAGCCGACGGCCATCGCCGGGTTGATCAGGACAATCGGAGGAGACACCGGACCATCCTGGCGCGTCGGGGACGGGTCAGAGCGCCATGGTGGCCACGGGCAGCGATGTCGGCCGCTCCGAGCCACCGGCGGGCTCGACCGTCAGGGCGATCTGCTGGACCCCGTCGACCCCGCCCACGTAGACCAGGTCGCTGGTGTCGACCAGGCCCGCGGAGGTCGTGACGCCGTCGCGGACCGTCCAGAGCTGGTACGTCTTGTCGTCGACGGCCGGGAGCTTCTTGACCGCGAGGACGATCGCGTCCTCGGAGCGCGAGTGCGTGAGCGACATCGAGGCCGAGCCCAGCTGGCTCTCGCTCGTGACGGCGTCGGCCGCAGTCATGACGCGCTCGACGTTGGACTGCTCGGCGCGGACGTCCTGCACCTGCTGGTGCTCGGCGACGTAGCCCGCGACACCGGCGGCGGCCACGACGACGGCCGCCGCGGCGATGAGGGCCGGCAGACGCCGGCGCAGGGCGCGAGGACGCAGCGCCACGACCGTGGGTCGCTCCTGCGAGGTCTGGGCGGCAGCGGCGAGGATCGAGGCGCGCAGGGCAGCCGGGGGCTCCTCGGCCACGGCCTCACCCAGGCGGACGGTCGTGGCGATGAAGCCGTCGAGCTCCTCGGCGCACGTCGCGCAAGAGTCGAGGTGGGACTCGAAGTCCTCGCGCTCGTCGGTGTCGAGGGCTCCGAGCGCGTACGGCCCGATCAGGGAGTGAAGGTCGATGCTCATGCGGCGACTCCCATGCAGTCGCGCAGGCGGATGAGTCCATCGCGCATGCGGGTCTTGACGGTGGCGAGGTTCGCGTCGAGCAGCTCGGCGACCTCCGGATAGGTGTAGCCCCCGTAGTAGGCGAGGTTCACGGCCTCGCGCTGGAGCTCGGTCAGGCCGTCCATGCAGCGGCGGACCTGCTGGTGCTCCAGGTTGACGATGACCTCCTCGGAGACCACGTCGTGATCCTGACCGACCCACTCGTAGGCGTCCTCGCGGTCGGAGGCGGCCTGGTCGTGACGGATGGCGTCGACGGCGCGGCGGTGGGCCAGGACCAGCACCCACGTCTTGGCCCGACCGCGGTCCGGATCGAACCGGGCGGCGGTGCGCCACACCTGCAGGAACACCTCCTGGGTGACCTCTTCGGCGCGCGCCGGGTTGCGGATCAGGCGGCGAGCCAGCCCGAGCACCGAGGCGCCGAGCTCGTCGTACAGCGCCGCGAAGGCACGATCGTCACCACGGGCCGTGCGCACCAACAGGTCGTCGAGGTTCGGCGCGGGGTCGGAGCCGACCGCGCTGAGCGGGCGGCTGTCGCCCGGTCGCGACGCTGGTGATGTGGCCATGGGATGCCTCTCTGGGGGGTTCATGAGATATTCGCCGCTGCTCAACCCTCGGATGGGTGCGAATTCTCGGTGTCCTCGATCACGTCGTGCACGGTCTGCGTAGCTCGCTGGCGCGTGTGACGATGTCCGGCGTGAGCCATGATCTTGCTCGAGTCCACGATACGTCCGATGCCCGGTGCATCGTTTTGTTTTTGCACGGTGGCCAGGAGCACAACCTCGAACCGGTCGAGAAGAAGCACGCCAGCTGGTGGCGGGTCAATGCCATGGCGAAGCGCGTCGGCGCGTTCGACGGCACCGCCGTCACGTACGTCATCCGCTTCGGGGCGCGTGGGTGGAACGACCCGGCCGACCCGTCACCGGTGGGTGACGCACGCGCGGCGCTGGCCGAGCTGCGCGAGGCGCACCCGGGCCTCCCGATCGTGCTGGTGGGGCACTCGATGGGCGGGCGCACGGCGTGCCGGGTCGCCGACGAGAAGGGCGTCATCGGCGTCGTGGGCCTGGCGCCGTGGCTCCCGGAGGGCGAACCTGTCGCCGGGGTGGTGGATCGGGACGTCCGCATCCTCCACGGGACGCGCGACCGGTGGACCTCGGCGCCGCTGAGCAAGGCCTGGGCCGAGCGGGCGCGATCGGTCGCGACGAGCGTCGAGTGGACCCCGTTGCCGGGGGTGGGTCACTTCATGTTCCGCCGCGTGTCGACGTGGAATCGGTTTGTGACAGACTCCGTGGCGGAGATCCGCCTGAGAGGAACCATGTGAACGATCCCGTCGCCTACGCGGTGGCCGGCCTCGCGGTGGTCGCGGCGGTATATGCCGGGTGGCTCATGTGGCGCGACGAGGCGTTCACCAACGGCCTGTTCTACGTCGTGATCGTCCTGGAGCTGGTGCTCCTGGCCCTCTTGGTCGGCGGCTCGATCGCTCTGGCGAGGACCGAGCGCGACGTCGACGGCGTCCTGTTCATCTCGTACCTCGTCACGGTGGTCGTGATTCCGCCGGCCGCCGTGATCTGGGGCGTGGCCGAGAAGTCCCGGTGGGGGACCGGCGTCGTGCTGGTCGCGATGCTCACGATCGCGGTGCTGGTGGTCCGGGTGCTGGGCATCTGGCAGGGCGCGTATGTCTGACCCGGCCTCCTCCGCGACGACGTCCACCGGGTTCGGGCGGGCGCTCGTCGCGGTGTACGCGGTCTTCGCGCTCGCGGCGACCGCACGCTCGCTCTACCAGCTCTCGGCGAAGGCCTCCGAGGCGCCGGTGGCGTACGCGCTGTCGGCCGTCGCCGGCCTCGTCTACGTCGTCGCGACCTACGCCCTCGCGACCGACCGTCGCTCGCTCGCCGTCGCGACGATCGGTTTCGAGCTCGCGGGGGTGCTCGGGGTCGGCGTCCTGACGCTCGTGGACGCCGAGCTGTTCCCGGACGCCACGGTCTGGAGCGACTTCGGCGCCGGGTACGGGTTCATCCCGCTCGTGCTGCCGTTCGTCGGCCTGTGGTGGGTCCGCCGAGTCAGGTCCTGACCGGACCTGTGGCTGCTCGCGACCGGTACGTCCTGGTCTCGGTCTGGCGCGTCGGCGCGCCTCTGGCCGACGTCTGGTCGGTCTTCGAGCAGCTGGTGGACGCGCCGGATCCGTTCGCCTGGTGGCCCGACCTCGAGGTACGGAGCCGCAGTGAGGACGCGCTTCATGTCGTGACGCGTAGCCGGCTCGGGTACCGGCTGAGGTTTCGCCTCCACGCGCTGCGGACCGAGCCGCCGCACACCATCACGGTCGAGTCGACGGGCGACCTGAACGGGGCAGGCCGCATCGTGCTCACGAGCGATCCGGGGGGCGGGACGAGGGTGCACATCGACTGGACCGTGACCGTGAACCGGCCCTGGATGCGGTGGACGCGGCCGGTCCTGCGCCCCGTCTTCGTGGCGTCACACCGGTACGTGATGCGCCGAGGCGAACGAGCCCTCCGCGCCTGGGTGGCGTGACAGCAAGCGTGACTGACGCGTACCCGCAAGATGTGGACAGAAGCGCACGCGAATCCACCCTCAGAACGTGCGGAAGTGTCCACATCTTGCGGGCCCCCTCGGGTCAGTCGGTCCAGCTGGGGGAGAGGCGTACGACGTCGCCGATCACGGTGACCGCGGGGGCTCGTGCTCCGGCTGCTGCGGCCCGCTCCGCGATCGTGGCGAGCGTGCCGACCGTGACCCGCTGGTCCGGGAGCGAGCCGCGCTCGACTACTGCGGCCGGCGTCTGGGGGTCGTGGCCGGCGGCGATGAGCTCCTCGGCCGTCGTGGCAAGCCGGCGCACCCCCATCAGCATCACGATCGTGTGGTGGCCGCCGAGCGGCAGGTGCCCCAGCTCCTCGTGCCCGGTCAGGACCGTGAATCCGGTGGCGACGCCGCGATGCGTCACCGGGATGCCGGCAGCGGCCGGAACTGAGATGGCGCTCGTGACGCCCGGCACGACCTCGACCGGGACGCCCGCGGCCTCGCAGGCGAGGCGTTCCTCGCCGCCGCGACCCAGGACGTAGGGGTCGCCACCCTTGAGGCGGACCACGACCCGGCCGGCGAGGGCCTCGTCGACCAGGATCTGGTTGATCTCGTGCTGCGGCACCGGATGGTGGTCGGGACGTTTGCCCACGTCGATGACCTCGACGTCCGGAGACAGCTCGTCGAGCAGCTCGACCGGGCCCAGCCGATCGACCACGACCACGTCGGCCTCGGCCAGCAGCCGTCGTCCGCGCGAGGTCAGGAGCCCCGGGTCGCCCGGTCCACCGCCCACGAGCGCGACCGAGCCGCCCGGGTGGTGCGTGCGGTGACGCAGCGGCAGGTCGCCGCCCTGGAGCGCGGCGGCGACGGCGTCCCTCAGTCGCGACGCACGGCGGGCATCGCCACCGCCGCTGACGGCGATCGTGACGTCGTCGACCTGGGCCACGGCCGGCACCCAGGCCGTGGCGGCGTCCGGGTCACCGCCCTTGAGGCACCAGATCCGGCGCTCCTCGGCGTCCGCGGCGACGAGGTCGTCGACGGGGGAGTCCGTGGCGGTCTGCACGAGCCAGACCCCGTCGAGGTCGCCGGACCCGTAGCCGCGCCGGTACCACGTCACGGCGCCCAGCTCGGCGAGCTCGCCGAGGCTGGCGCTGGCCTCGGGGGAGACCACGACCACCTCGGCGCCGGCGTCGACCAGGGCCTGGGTCCGACGGGTCGCGACGTGCCCGCCGCCGACCACCAGCACCCGGCGTCCCGCCACGCGCAGCGTGAGGGGAAGGTTGCCAGTCGGTCCGGACACCCGCGTCAGACCGCGGCCGTGGCGAGCAACGCGTCGCCGACCATGCCGGCGGCCAACGTCGTGCCGTCGTGCGCGTCGATCAGCAGGAACGCTCCCGCCGCGCGCGAGTGCAGGTACTCCTCGGCGGCGATGGGGGCGGCGAGACGGAGCGTGACGTGTCCGATGTCGTTGAGCCCGAGCGTGTCGGCCTGGCGCAGCTGTGCGGCGTCGAGGTCTAGGCGCCCACCGACCTGCTTGACGATCGCCTGCACCGTGCGCGTGCCGTGCTTCAGCAGCACCTTGGTGCCGGCCCGAAGCTCACGGTCGGACAGCCAGGCCACGGTTCCGTCGACGTCCTGGGTGGGCGCCGGCACGCTGCGGGATGTCACGATGAGGTCGCCACGGGCGATGTCGACGTCGTCGTCCAGACGGAGCGTGACCGATTGCGGCGCGTAGGCCTCCGAGAGCTCGCCGTCGGCGGTGTCGATGCCGGCGACGGTGCTGGTGCGCCCGCTCGGCAGCACCGTGACCGGGTCACCGACCCGCACCAGCCCCGAGGCGATCTGTCCGGCATACCCGCGGTAGTCGCGGAAGCGCTCGCCGGCGGCCTGCTGGGGCCGGATGACCAGCTGCACGGGGAAGCGCAGGGGCTCCGACTGCGGCTCGCCCGCCGGCGAGAGCTGTTCGAGCAGCTCCAGGAGACTGGGGCCGTCGTACCACGGGGTGCGTCCCGACCGGGTGACGACGTTGTCGCCCGCCAGGGCCGAGACCGGGACGGTGACGACGTCGCTGAGCCCCAGCGCCGTCGCCGTGGCGTTGACTTCTGCGGAGACCGTGTCGTAGCGCGCCTGGTCGTAGTCGACCAGGTCGATCTTGTTCACGACCACGATGACGTGCGGGACCCGCAGCAGCGACGAGACCGCGAGATGGCGGCGCGTCTGCTCCTGCACGCCCTTGCGCGCGTCGACGAGCAGCACGACGACGTCAGCCGTGCTGGCGCCCGTGACGGTGTTGCGGGTGTACTGCACGTGGCCGGGGCAGTCGGCGAGGATGAACGACCGCTCAGCGGTCGCGAAGTAGCGGTACGCGACGTCGATCGTGATGCCCTGCTCGCGCTCGGAGCGCAGCCCGTCGGTCAGCAGGGCGAGGTCGGCCTGGGCCAGGCCACGGTCGCGACTGACCCGCTCGACGGCGTCGAACTGGTCGGCGAGCACCGACTTGGAGTCGTACAGGAGCCGGCCCACGAGGGTGGACTTGCCGTCGTCGACCGATCCGGCCGTGGCCAGTCGAAGAAGAGTCCCCATCAGAAATACCCTTCCTTCTTGCGGTCTTCCATGGCCGCTTCCGACATGCGGTCGTCGGCTCGCGTGGCGCCCCGCTCGGTCACGCGCGTGGCCGCGACCTCGGCGATGACGTCCTCCACGGTCCTGGCCGGGCTCTCCACGGCGCCGGTGCACGACATGTCGCCAACGGTGCGATAGCGCACGGTGCGCGTCTCGACGGTCTCGCCGTCCTTCGGCTGGGCGAACTCACCGACCGACAGCAGCATGCCGTCACGCTCGAAGACCTCGCGGTCGTGCGCGTAGTACAGCGGCGGGAGCTCGATCTTCTCCTGCCCGATGTACTGCCAGACGTCGAGCTCGGTCCAGTTGCTGAGCGGGAAGACCCGCACGTGCTGGCCCGGGGTGTGTCGGCCGTTGTAGAGGTTCCAGAGCTCGGGGCGCTGGTTGCGCGGGTCCCACTGACCGAACTCGTCACGCAGGCTGAAGATGCGCTCCTTCGCCCGGGCCTTCTCCTCGTCGCGACGACCGCCACCGAAGACGGCGTCGAAGCGGTGGCCCTCGATCGCGTCGAGCAGAGGCTGGGTCTGCAGCGGGTTGCGGGTGCCGTCGGCGCGCTCCCGCAGACGCCCGTCGTCCAGGTAGTCCTGCACGCGAGCGACCTCGAGCCGCAGCCCGAGTCGCTCGACCGTGGCATCGCGGTAGGCGATCACCTCGGGGAAGTTGTGGCCGGTGTCGACGTGCAGCACCGGGAACGGCACGGGCGTGGGCCAGAAGGCCTTGGCTGCGAGGTGCAGCATCACGACCGAGTCCTTGCCGCCGGAGAACAGCAGCACCGGGCGCTCGAACTCGGCGACGACCTCACGGATGATGTGGATCGACTCGGACTCCAGCCACTCGAGGTGGGTGAGTCGTCGGGTATCGACGGTCGTCATGATTCCTTGGGTTCTCGGGGCGGGTGTTCTCGGGGCTGATGGCGGGCAGGGCGGGTCAGGTGTGCAGACCGCACTCGGTCTTGTCGAACCCCGCCCAGCGTCCGGCCCGGGGATCCTCGCCGGGGGCCACGCGGCGCGTGCACGGTGCGCATCCGATCGATGGGTACCCGTCGTTCACGAGCGGGTTGACCACGATGTCGTGGTCGCGGGCGTAGTCGAGCACGTCGTCGAAGGTCCAGGTCGCGAGCGGGTTGATCTTGACCAGACCGTTCTTGGTGTCCCAGGTGACCCAGGGCGTGTCGGCGCGGGTCGGGCCCTCGTCGCGGCGCACGCCGGTGATCCAGGCCTCGTAGCCGGCGAGCGTGCGGGCGAGGGGCTCGACCTTGCGGAGCTGGCAGCACAGCGCGGGGTCGCGGCGGTGCAGCTCGGCACCGTGCTCGGCGTCCTGCTCGGCGACGGTCTGCTGCGGCAGGACGTCGACGATCGTGAGCCGCATCGACGACTCCACGGCGTCGCGGGTGCCGAGGGTCTCGGAGAAGTGGTAACCGGTGTCGAGGAACAGCGTGTCGACCCAGTCGATGTGCTCGGCGACCACGGCGGGCAGCACGGCATCGGCCATCGAGCAGGCCACGGCGGTGCGCAGGCCGAACGTGTCGGCGACCCAGGCGAGCACCTCGGCCGAGGTGGTGTCCGGGCGGTCGAAGCGGGCCTCGGCAGCGCGAGCGATCTCCTCCAGCTCGGCGTTGCTCTGCCGCGGTGCGAGAAGGTGCTCGCGCCCGGCCAGGTGCTCGGCGCGCTCGGCGTCGTGGCGCTGCTGGCGCTCGCGGCGTTCGGCAAGGGTGAGGCTGACGGCAGCCATGGCACTCCTTCACGATCGGCAGGAGCCCCAGCGTAGGTCGGCCCCTCGGGAGGACCGCTCCCGTCGCCGGTCTGTCCGCATCACGAAACAGATTCAGGTGATGTGCATCACACTGGGGTCATGGTCAGGTTCTTCCGCCCCTTCAGCGGCTTCTCGGTCGACGACGTCCCGCAGGCGCTGGCGTTCTATCGCGACGTGCTGGGTCTGGACGCCCGTGAGGGCGACATGGGCATCGGCGAGATCCACCTGGGCGACGAGCACGTCGTGATCGCGTACCCGAAGGGGGAGGAGCACGAGCCGGCATCCTTCACCGTGCTCAACCTCCCGGTCGACGACGTCGGCGCGGCCGTTGCGGAGCTCACCGCGCGGGGTGTGGCCTTCCTCCACTACGAGGGCGCGCCGCAGGACGAGCACGGGGAGATGCGCGGCCACGGTCCGGACATCGCCTGGTTCACCGATCCGTCCGGCAACGTGTTCTCGGTCATCGCGCGCTGAGGGCCGCAGGCATACTGGCCTGATGGCTCGCTTCATCGACATCCATCCGGACAACCCGCAGCAGCGCGCCGTCGACCAGGCGGTCGACCTGATCCGCCAGGGCGGCCTGCTCGCGTTCCCGACCGACTCGGGATACGCCCTCGGCGCCCAGATCGGCAATGCCGGGGCCCTCGATCGGATCCGCGCGATCCGCCAGCTCGACGACAAGCACCACTTCACCCTGATCTGCCACGACTTCTCGCAGCTGGGGCAGTTCGTGCACGTCGACAATGCGGTCTTCCGCGCGATCAAGTCCGCGACGCCCGGCCCGTACACCTTCATCCTGCCGGCGACGCGAGAGGTCCCCAAGCGCCTGCTGCACCCGAAGAAGAAGACCGTCGGGGCACGGATCCCCGATCACGCCGTGACCCAGGCGATCGTGGCCGCCCTCGGCGAGCCGATCCTCACGAGCACGTTGATCCTGCCGGGGCAGGACGAGGCGATGGTCGACGCGTGGACGATCAAGGAGACGTTGGACCACGACGTCGAGGCGGTCGTCGACTCCGGTGAGGTCTCGCCGTCGCCGACCACGGTGGTCGACTTCCTCGACGGCGTGGCCGAGATCGTCCGCGAGGGTGCCGGCGACACGAGCCCGTTCGCCTAGCGTGCGTCGCGCCGGTCAGCGTCGTCGGAACCACCGACGACGCCCTGGCTCGGGCGGTGGGGCTGGCGCTGCTGCGCTGCGTCGACGACGACGCTCGAACCAGGCGGTGACCTCGGCCTCGACGTCGCGCAGGGGAGTGATCACCGGCGGGCCGCCGTTGAGCTGGCGTCGTGCCTCGACGATGCGCCGGTTGAACTCGGCGACCGCCTCGCGGACGTCGTTCGGCCGGGCGATGCGGTCCAGGCGCGCTTCCAGCTCGGTGTCGTCCTTGCGGAGCTGAAGGGCCTCGGGCAGGACCCCGGTGATCTGCTCGCGCTCGATCAGGCCCTTGAGCCACCAGTCGGGATCGTCGGTCGAGGTCAGGTGCTCCGGGAGCGGCTTGCCGGTGTAGGGCAGGTCGTCGAACTCGCCGCGCTCCATCGCCGCACGGATCTGCAGGTCGACCCAGATCGCCGTGTCCTCGGGTCGTCGCCGCCGCTCGGGGCCCGGCTCGTCGTCGCGCTGCCGGTCCGGCTCCGGCCGGTCGTCGGATGGTCGTTCCATGTCATCACCTGCCTCCGACGGTAGGTCGGGAGCAGCCGAGGGGCAACGCTCAGGAGTCGATGCCGAAGACTCCGGCGCGGTGGATGACCTGGCGGGCGTGCGCCAGACGCGGAGCCAGTGCGCCGGCGTAGCCCTGCGGGGGTGCCTCGAGCAGCGTGCGTGCTGCGAGGACGTCGGTGGACGACGGGGCGAAGACCTCGTTGACCACCACGGTGTGCGTGTGGGTCAGGCAGATGCGACCGGTCATCCCCAGTGCGAGTGCGCGCGCGGAGTCGGTCCGGGCCACCTCGGCGTCGTCGGCGACCGTGGGCCCGTCGATCGGGGGCGGCAGGTCGTGTCCTCGGCTCACGAGCACGAGCTGCGAGCGTGCGTGCAGCAGGGCGGTCGGGTCGTTGCCGATGCCCAGGTCGCGACGGAAGTCACCGGTGCCGAAGGCGATGCGCGCCGCGCCGGACGTGGCGATGTCGGCCAGTCGCACGAACGCACGCGCCGTCTCGACCATCGCGACGACCGGCTTGCCGACCGCCTCGAGCGTCGCGCGGACCTCGTCGCCGGACTCGGTCATCGCCAGCATGACGCCCGCGATCTGGGGGTGACGTGCGGCCAGCGCGACGTCGTGGTGCCACTCGCTCGTGGTGGCGCCGTTGAGCCGGATCCAGACGGTGTGGCCCGCATCGGCGTGGCGCGCGACGGCCTCGCGCCCGGACGACTTGAGCTCGTCGGGGCAGCCGGCCTCGAGGTCCAGCAGGGTCACGTCGGCCGCGTCGAGCTCACCGGGTTCGGCTTCGTCGATCGAGGCGGCCGAGATGAGGCGCCACGATCGGGCCATCGGGAGGGGGACGGTGAGGGAAGGATCAACCTGGACTGCGGTCACTGGACGAGCCTAGGAACCCGCCGCGACTACTCCCAAGTCACGTCGACGCCAGGTGACGCACTTCACCTGCGTGCGAGCCCGGAGACGTTCAGTGGGCCGAGCCTCGGCGCGGGACGAGGTGCATCGCCGCGACAGCCACGGCGCCCACTGCCACGCCCACGACGGCCGAGGCCACGGTGTTCGTGAGCCAGCCCAGAACCGCCCCGGCGCCGGCAGTGGCGTCGTGCACTGCGTGCTCGAGATGGTGCACGAGGTCGTAGGGCCCGTGCCACCCGAGGTCCTCGGCGCCCACGAGGAGGATGTGGCCGCCGACCCAGAGCATCGCCGCGACACCGACCGTGGCGAGAGTCGCGAGCACGACGGGCATGCCTCGCACGAGCCCGCGGCCCACCGACTGGGCCAGCGTTCCCGCGCGCTGCGTCAGGGCCAGGCCGATGTCGTCCATCTTGACGATGAGCCCGACCACTCCGTAGACGAGCGCCGTGATCCCGAGCGCGACGACCACGAGGATCACGGCGCGGCTCAGCAACGGCTCGTCGGTGACCTCGTTGAGCGAGATGACCATGATCTCGGCCGAGAGGATGAAGTCGGTGCGCACGGCGCCGGAGACGACGGACTTCTCCTGCTCCGGCCCCGACACGCTGGCCGGCTCAGCGGTCGCGTGACCGTGCCCGCTGAGCTTCTCCCAGATCTTCTCGGCGCCCTCGTAGCAGAGGTAGGTGCCGCCGAGCATCAGGATCGGGGTGAGCAGCCAGGGCGCGAACTGGCTCAGCAGCAACGCCGCCGGCAGGATGAACGCGAGCTTGTTGATGATCGAGCCACGGGCGATCCGGCCGATGATCGCCAGCTCTCGCTCGGGCTTGAGCCCCTGCACGTAGCGCGGGGTGACGGCCGCGTCGTCGACCACGACGCCTGCAGCCTTGGCGCTCGCCCTGCCGGCCGCGGCGCCGACGTCGTCGATCGAGGCCGCTGCGAGGCGAGCCAGTGCCGCGACGTCGTCCAGCAGCGCGACGAGACCGCCGCTCACCGAGCCGCTCCGGGTCTCCGCACGAGGTTCACGGGCTCAGCGTAGGACAGCGCGGGAACATCGCCGTGCCACCTGGCCTCTGAGCATCGTGTCGCCCGCACCCCGCGGTCGACGACGCAGCACCAGGAGGTCTCGATGTCCGACCACGTCACCGCGAAGACCCAGGCCGACCGCCTCACGCGGGCGATGGAGTCCTTCGACGGGTCGGTCATCCGCGTCTGCGGCGACACCGTGTCGATCGCCGGCATCGAGCCCTGCGGGCGCACCGTCGCCGACATCGTGCGACAGATCGCCGCCGACGACGTGCTCGGCGAGGTCGCGATCCTCGACATCGGGATCCGGAACACGGTCGAAGGGCTCGGCGCCGTCCGTCTGGCCACGACGAACGGACTGTCCGAGCGTGCCGTCCGGCTGGTGGACGACCTGCTCGCGGCTCGAGAACGTCTCGTGGCCGCAACGCACGCGAGCGACCTCGACCTGGGGGTGCGGGTGCACGTGGGCCGGGCAGGGGTGCGCCCTGCTCGCTGACGCGTCGCGGGGGATACTGCCCGCAGTGGGCCGTGACTCGACGACGAGGGAGTGACGCATGACCGACGCGGTGGTGATCGGCAGCGGGCCCAACGGGCTGGCCGCCGCCATCCGGCTGGCGCAGGCCGGCGTCGACGTGACGGTGCTGGAGGCCGCGGACCGTCCCGGCGGTGGCACGCGCACGAGTGAGCTGACGCTGCCAGGCCTGCTGCACGACGACTGCGCCGCGTTCCACCCCACGGGCGTCGTCTCGCCCTACCTGGCGAGCCTCGACCTGCACGAGCACGGCCTGACCTGGGACTACCCGGAGATCGACCTCGCCCATCCGTTGGACGACGGACGTGCCGGTCTGATCTCACGGGACATGGACGTGACGGCGGAGTCGCTGGGCGTCGACGGCCGCCGGTGGGCGCGCTCGCTGGGCGCCCAGGCCCGGAACTTCGACCGGCTCGTCGGCGAGGTCTTCCAGCCCATCGTCCACGTGCCGCGCCACCCGGTCGCCCTCGCTCGCTTCGGTGCCCAGGCCGCGCTTCCGGCGACCTGGGCCGTCAGACGGTGGCGCGACGAGCCCGCCAAGGCGCTTGCGATGGGGGTCGCGGCGCACGCCTTCGGACGTCTGGACCGGCCCCTGTCGTCGTCGGTCGGGCTGATGCTGACCGCCGCCGGACACGCCGC
The DNA here is from genome assembly GCF_023146395.1 of Aeromicrobium sp. GTDB lineage: Bacteria > Actinomycetota > Actinomycetes > Propionibacteriales > Nocardioidaceae > Aeromicrobium. Next base: position 442,192 of record NZ_JAGLCD010000004.1, read on the forward strand.
TGGCTGGCCGGTCGCCCACGGGGGAACCGGGGCGATCTCGACCGCGCTCGTCAGGCTCCTGGAGTCGCTCGGGGGTGCGGTGCGCACCGGGGTCGAGGTCACGTCGCTCACGCAGGTCGAGGAGCCCCTCGGCCGGCGCCCCGACGTCGTGCTGCTCGACACCTCGCCCGCCGCGGCGCTGCGGATCCTGGGGGAGCGGATCTCGGCCCGGGTGCGGCGCCAGCTGGGGCGCTACCGCTACGGCCCCGCCGTCCACAAGGTCGACTTCGCGATCGAGGGTGACATCCCGTGGACCGCAGCCGCCACCCGTCGGGCCGGCACGGTGCACGTGGGTGGTGCGGCGGCCGAGATCGCAGCGGCCGAGGCCGCGACGGGTCGCGGCGAGATGCCCGATCGACCGTTCGTGCTCGTGGGTCAGCAGTACCTCGCCGATCCCAGTCGGTCGCGGGGCACGGTCAACCCGATCTGGGCGTACGCCCACGTTCCGCACGGGTACACCGGTGACGCGACGGCCGCCCTCGTCGACCAGATCGAGCGATTCGCCCCGGGGTTTCGCGACCGCATCCTCGCCACGGTGGTCCGTGGCCCTGCAGCCTTGGAGTCGTACAACGCGAACTATGTCGGGGGCGACATCAACGTGGGGGCCAACACGGCGCGTCAGGTCGTGCTGCGGCCGCGGATCGCGGTGGACCCGTACCGACTCGGCGACGGCCTGTACCTGTGCTCGGCGGCCACGCCTCCGGGCCCCGGCGTGCACGGCATGGGCGGTTTCCACGCGGCGGAGTCGGCACTGCGTCGGCTCTAGGGTTCCCCCCTCATGGGCGAAGGTGCTGGCGGGCCTCGTCGACGATCTCGTCGGTGAGCGCGTCGAGCAGGCGTGAACCGCCCTTCCAGCGCTGCCAGAACAGCGCCGTCGTCACGACGGGGCCGCCGAGAGCCGTGAGCAGGCCCGCCGACATCAGCTCCTGGCCCTGCCGCTCCGGCACCAGGGCCCAGCCCAGTCCGAGCTGGACGGCCCGGGCGATGTCATGGGTCGACGGCACCAGGTGGCGAGGGGAGTGGATTCCGTCGACGCCCTGCTGGCGCAGCCAGTCGAGCTGGAGCGTGTCGTCGCGATCGAAGTCGACGCGGGGCGCCTGGGCGAGGTGCTCGGGGTCGGGTCCGTCCGGCAGCCACCGATCGATCCACGCCGGTGAGGCCATGGCCGTGAAGGCCATGTGGCCCAGGGGAGTAGATCGGCATCCGGCGACCGCCTCGCGCTGCGACGTCACCGCTGCCAGCGCCACGCCCGACTCGAGCAGGTCGACCGTGCGCTCCTGGTCGAGGCGGAGCAGGTCGACTTCCACGTCGTGGGCCGAGGCGAAGCGGGTGACCGGGGCGAGGATCCAGGTCGCGAGCGAGTCGGCGTTGACCGCCACCGTGATGCGCGCACGGGTGCTCTCGCCCTCGGAGCCGAGGTCGCGCGCCGCCTCGAGGGCGAGCACGGCGTAGCGCCGAGCGAAACGCACGACGGCCTCTCCCGCAGCCGTCGGCCGGGCGGGGCGTGAGCGCACCAGCAGGCGCTGTCCAAGATGCTCCTCGAGGGTCTTGATCCGCTGGCTCACCGCGGAGGGCGTGAGGTGGAGGCGGCGCGCGGCGCCGTCGAGCGTGCCCTCGTCGACGACGGCGGCCAGGGTGAGAGCCAGGTGCGGGTCCAACTGAAGCTCTCCTTCATGTACGTGACGGATCATTGCTGGTGTTCATGATGGCCGATCCGTAGCGTGCGGTCCATGCTCGCCGTCGTCCCCGGATTCCTCGTCATGCTGTCGCTGATCCTCGCGATCGGCGCCCAGAACGTGTTCGTGCTGCGCCAGGGCGTCCGTCGCGAGCACGTGGGGCTCGTGGTGGTCATCTGCGCGGCCTCGGACGCGGTCCTCGTGGCCGCAGGGGTGGCGGGGCTCGGGCGGCTCGTCGAGGCGGTGCCGTGGCTCGTAAACGGCGCTCGACTCGCGGGTGCGGTCTTCCTGCTGGGGTACGCCGCGCTGGCCGCTCGCCGAGCGGTCGTGGGCGGCGGCGAGCTGACTCCGGCGGGCGGGGGAGCGGGACAGGCGACGTCTGGTGCGACCGTGGCCGTCCGGTCACGCACCGCGACAGTCGCGGCGACAGCGGTGGCACTGACCTGGCTCAACCCCCACGTGTACCTCGACACGGTCTTCCTGCTCGGGTCGGTGGCCACGACGCACGGCGAGGACCGCTGGTGGTTCGCGCTGGGTGCGGCCATCGGCAGCGTCGCCTGGTTCACCACCCTGGGGTACGGGGCGCGCCACCTCAGCGGGGTGCTGCGGACCCCGCGGTCGTGGCAGGTGCTCGACGGGCTGATCGCCCTGGTCATGGTCGTCATCGCGGTGTCGCTGCTTCGAGGATGACGCCGCCGCGGACTGCTGAGGTCGACCCGTTCTGGTGCCGTGCCCTAGCGTGGCGATCATGGCCGGTCCGTTGATCCTCCTGACCGGACCTCCGGGGGCGGGCAAGACCACGACGGCACGGCAGCTGGCCCGCGAGCTCCGTCCCGGCGTGCACCTCCACACCGACGACTTCTGGTCGGCGATCGTCTCCGGCGCGATCCCGCCCTACGAGCCCGCCGCGGATGCCCAGAACCACGCGGTCATGGACGCCGTCGTCGCCGCCGCGTTCACGTACGCCAGCGGGGGTTTCGCGACGGTCGTCGACGGAGTCCTGGGCCCGTGGATGCTCGACCACGTCCGCGCCGGCCAGCCTCGTTGGTCCGACGTCCCCGTGTCGTACCTGGTGCTGCGCCCCGACCGCGCGGTCACCCTTGAGCGCGCCACGGGTCGATCGGGCGCCGACGACCTCGTGGATCCGGAACCCGTGCTGCACATGTGGGACCAGTTTGCGGACCTCGGCGAGCTGGAGCGGCACGTGCTCGACACGAGTGCCGACGACGAGACGCGCACGCTCGACCGCGTCCGGGCCGCCGCCGGCGACCCGGCGTTCCGGCTGTGACGGTCGAGGACACGCTCCGCCGCTGGGGGAGCCCGGAGTGGCGCCGCGAGGCGTCCACCTGGATCCAGGGCGCCGCGGCCTCTGACGGCCGGACGCTCACGGGGCAGATGCGCACGCTGCACATGCGCTTCTGGTCCGTCGTGATCGAGGTCCCGACCGACCGTGGGCGCCTGTGGTTCAAGGAGTGCGCCCCGGGTCAGGGCTTCGAGCCGGCGCTGCTCTCGACCCTCGCCGAGCTCGAGCCGGATCACTTCGTGCGTCCAGTGGCCGTGGACGCGAGGTCGGGCCGAGTGCTGCTTCCCGATCTCGGCGCGAACCTGCGGGGGAGGGGAGACGAGGAGTGGGGCCTGGTCGTGGCCGCGCTGGCGCGCCTCCAGCAGCGTCTGTCGACGCAGCACGACCCGCTCGCTTCAGCCGGGCTGCCGGCCATGCCGGCAGGCGACGCGGTGGAGTACGTCGACGTCCTGGCTCAGCGACTGGCCAACCTGCCGTCGTCACATGCGCAGCACCTGACGGTCGAGGCCGCGACGCGAGTCCTGTCCCGGCTGGACGACGTGGCGGAGTGGTCGGAACGGTTGGCGGCGTCACCGATCGCGTCGACTTTTCAGCACAACGACGCCAGCCCCGCCAACACATTCGGTCGCCCTGGCACGGAACCCCGCTGGATCGACGTGGGCGACGCGTTCTGGTCGCATCCGTTCGCGGTGCTGCAGGTGCCGATCGCCATGACGACCGGCACCTGGCCGTGGGGACCCGACTGGAGCGACCCGCGGGCGCAGGTGATCGCCGAGGGTTACCTGCAGCAGTGGCGGGACCACGCCGACCTGGCCTCGCTGCGTGACCTGCTCGAGCCGGCACGGCGGATGGCGATCCTGCACCGATGCGAGTCCTGGCGCCGCCTGCTGGACGACGCTGGCGAGCTCGCAGACGATCCGTCGCACCCGATCCTGCGTGACCATCTGGTCGCGGCGACGGGGGAGCGACGCCCCTGACCGACGTCGCTACGGGCCTATGCTCGGGCCATGGGCAAGCTCTTCGACGCGATCGACGACAACCTCCGCACGTGGATGGCCGAGCAGCCGATGTGGTTCGTCGCGACGGCACCTCTCAGCGGCGACGGCCATGTCAACATGTCACCGCGCGGCCATGACTCCTTCGCGGTGCTCGACGCGCACCGGGTCGGCTGGGTCGACTACACCGGCAGCGGAGTCGAGACCATCGCGCACCTGCGCGAGAACGGGCGGGTGTGCGTCATGTTCACCTCTTTCGGCCAGCGTCCGCGCATCGTCCGGTTGCACGGACACGGGTCGGTGTTCCTGCCGGGGGAGCCGGGGTTCGACGAGGTCGCCTCCCTCAAGCCCGAGCACCCCAGCACGCGGGCCGTCATCACGGTCGACGTCACCCGCATCAGCGACTCGTGCGGGTGGGGCGTCCCGGTCATGGAGATGGCAGGGGAGCGGGAGCTGATCCGCCAGCACGCCGAGAAGAAGGGTCCGGACGGGCTCCAGGAGTACCGGGCCCAGAAGAACGCCGTCAGCATCGACGGCCTGCCCGGCCTGCCCGTCGGCGCCTGACCCGTGCGTGCGGTCGCGCTGACGCGCTTCGGTGGCCCGGAGGTGCTGGAGCTGCGTGACGTCGCCGCACCCGTGCCGGGCCCAGGTGAGGTCGTCGTCGAGGTCGCGGCGGTCTCGCTCAACAACACCGACGTGTGGACCAGGTCGGGGGCGTACGGCACCGCCGAGCCGGCGGGATGGCTCGGGCCGATCGACTTCCCGCGCGTGCAGGGGGCCGACGTGTGCGGACACGTGGCCCTGGTCGGTGACGGCGTCTCCGAGGACCTCGTCGGTCGACGCGTCCTGGTCGACCCCGTCGTGCGGTACTCGGACGGTCCCGAACCGCTCGTGGCGGCGGTGTTGGGCAGCGAGGTCGACGGAGGCTATTCCGAGCAGGTCCTGGTGCAGGCGAACCGGGCGCACGACGTGACGGCGTCGCCCCTGACCGACGAGCAGCTGGCGTGCCTGCCGATCTCCTACGGCACGGCCACGGGAATGCTGGAGCGCGCAGGTCTCGGGGCAGGGGAGACCGTGCTGGTCACCGGGGCCTCGGGCGGGGTGGGGCTCGCCCTGGTGGGCCTCGCGGCCGCCCGAGGTGCCCGGGTCCTCGCCCTCAGCTCCGGCGACAAGGCCGAAGCCGTCCGTGAGGCCGGTGCCGACGTCGTGATCGACCGGGCGGGTGGTGGCGTCGGCGAGCGGCTGGCGACCCTGGCGCCTGCGGGGGTGGACATCGTGGCCGACGTCGTGGGAGGCCCGCTGGTCGCCGAGATCATGCCGCACGTCCGGCCAGGAGGCCGCTGGGTGGTAGCCGGCGCCGTCGCGGGGCCCGTGGTCGAGCTGGACCTGCGCCAGCTGTACCTGCGCTCGATCTCCTTGCTCGGCTCGACGATGCACACGCCACACCAGTTCGAGCTGCTCGTGGCCGCCGCCAACGCCGGAGAGATCGCCCCCGTGGTCGCCGGGCGCTATCGGTTCGAGGACGTGCGGGCCGCGCACGAGCAGTTCGAACGTCGTGAGCACGTGGGCAAGCTCGTCCTGCACTGGTGACGCGTGGTCGACTTGCCGTTCCCGCCACACGCTTCACGATGAGAGGACGGGCCGCCGATCCGACGCCGGCCCCTCGAGAACGGGGGACTCATGCCTCGCTGGACCCCTGACATCGGCTTCGCCGCGGGCCTCGTGATCATCCTGGTCGGCTCGGTCGCCGGGGTGCTCCTGCTGGTCGGCGGCGGCCGCTACGGCCTCGGTCTGCTGACGTACCTTGTCGCGCTCGTGGTCGGCGCCTGGATCACTGGTGCAGCCCTGCACGCGGAGATCGAGTCCGGCGCACCCGCTGCTTGAGCTGGCGTCCCGGTGCAGGGGATGGTCGGTTTTCACATTGACTGTCATGTCGCCTCGGCCCGTCTCGGCTCCCATCTACGCCGAGGGCTCGACCCAGGCCACCATCAGCGCTCGGTGGGATTGCCGACCGCGTCAGCGCGGCCGGCAGAGGCGTCTGAGGGGCCGAACACCTCGTCCAGTGGCTTGATGATCTGGAACCACAGCTTCGCCCATCGGTCGGACTGGCCGGAGACGGACAACACGCGGTCAGGGTTGCGGATGCAGAAACCGGAACTGCTGTCCTAGATTGCTGCCACAGAGGGAGCGACAGGAGACGAACCGGTGGAGCACCCCGACTGGGTCCTATCAGTGGGATTCGTGCTGGTCGCCGCTTACGTCCTGGGATACTGGCAGTTGCGTCGCCGCCAAAAGATCAAGCGGCGGCCCTTCTGGCAGGTGTACTTGATGTTCACCGTGTACTCCTTCACGTGCGGAGCGCTGCTCGCTGTGATTGAGGGTCTGCTCTAACCGAACCCCTTGGGATCGACCTCATGAGTCTTGAACAACCGTGGGTGGATGGGCCAGGCGCATGGTCCGCGACCGGTTGTGAGAGCGCGGCATACGGTCGGCGCGTCGATCGCGACGCCAGGGGCCGCGTCATGTTCGGGGGCTGGGCCTATATCCGGCGCCAGTCGGAACTCAGGTCACGCATCGCTTCGTTGCGCCCGCAGTCGCAACCTTCGACGCCGCCCTCGAACCAAGCGTGAACCGCCAGGTGCATCTGGTCAGATGCGCGTCCTCGCCTGGTCCTAATCGGAGGCTGATTGCTCCGTGGAGTTCGTCCACTCTGCGCTAGTTGACATAATGTGCATTATCGGATCATTGTGGAGGATCGGGAAAGGGGCTCTCCGCGCCGTCGTCGCGCCGAATCCAGCCTCGTGCCAGGCCCTCGTCGATCAGGCGCCCGACAACGTCGCCCAGAGCCGTGGATCCGGCGACGACGCTGGACTCGCGAGCGCGGACGGTCGACTCGGTGGCCCGGGCATCTGCCAGGTGCCGCCGTGATTCAGCCAGTTGAGCAGCATCGGCTCGAGCCGGTCCATCGCCTTGCAGAATCGCGCCTCGGGCGTGACGCCGGCCTCGAACTCCTCCCACAGGCCACGCAGGCGGGCAGCCTGGTCCTCAGGCAGCAGCGGAAAGAGTCGCTCGGCAGCCGATTCCTCGCGTTCCTGCTGCCCGGCCCGAGCTGCGGCATCGAACACGGGGCTGTCGCCGGCGTAGATCTCCACCAGGTCGTGGATCACGACGAGCTGCATCGCGTGGCCGACGTCGATCGGCTCGTCGGCGTGCTCGGCGAGCAGCATGACCATGAGTGCCAGGTGCCACGAGTGCTCCGCATCGTTCTCGCGGCGATCGGCGGCGGCCAGCGGCGAGGCCCGCAGGATCGTCTTGAGCTTGTCGGCCTCCGCGACGAACGTGAGCTGCTGACGCACGCGGTGGTCGAGGTCGTCGGGCCACGGGCTGCGATCGCTCACGAGCTCCTCGTCGTCCATGTGACTCAGCCAAGGAGCGCCGCACGACCTAGGCTCGACCCATGACCGCCCTGACGACGATCGCCCGGTGGCTGCTCGCGAGCTTTCTGGGATTCGCGGGACTGTCGCACCTGTTCTGGGCCCGCGAGACGTTCCGAGCCCAGGTGCCTGAGTGGCTGCCGCTCGATACCGACTTCGTCGTGGTCGCCTCGGGCGTCGTCGAGGTCGCCCTGGCCGTCGCGCTGCTGGTGCCCACTGTCCGGCGTCCGCTCGTCGGCTGGGTCGTTGCCGCCTTCTTCGTCGCGGTCTTCCCCGGCAACGTGTCGCAGTACGTCGAGGGTGCGGACGCGTTCGGGCTGGACAGTGACGGCGCGCGCCTGACTCGTCTGTTCTTTCAGCCCGTGCTGATCGCCTGGGCCCTGTGGTGCACCGGCGCCTGGGCCTGGTGGATCAGCGCGAGACGAGCTCGGGACCCTCGAGGGCCTCGAGCCACCGGGCCAGGAGACGCTCCAGATCGGCGCGCTCCTCGTCGCTGAGCGGAGCCACCAGACGGTGCTCGTTGGCGATGTGGGCCGTGAAGGCCTCGTCGATCACGGCGACACCGGCCGGCGTCAGACCCACGACCCGTCCGCGGCGGTCGCCGACGCTCGTGCGGCGGGTGACGAGGCCGCTCTCCTCCAGCCGGTCGATCCGCTTGCTCATCGCACCGGTCGTGACCATCGTGTGACGGGCCAGCTCACCCGGCGCCAGCTCGAACGGCTCGCCGATCCGCCTGAGTGCCGCCAGCACGTCGAACTCGCCCTCGCCGAGCCCGTGGTGCACGTACTCGGCCACGAGCTCGTCGCGCAGCCGGTCGGCCAGGCGGTGGAGCCGTCCGATGACCCCTTGGGGGCTGACGTCGAGGTCAGGACGCTCGACCTGCCACTGGCCCATGATGCGGGCGACACGATCCTCCATGAGGTGAGCATATCTTCCAGGGAAGAGAAATGCTAATATATCTTCCATGGAAGCAAAATGGATCGCCGTGACCGCAGTCGCCCCACTCGCCTGGGGCGCGACGTACGTCGTGACCCGCCAGCTCCTTCCGGCCGACGCTCCCCTGTGGGGCGCAGCGATCCGCGCACTTCCGGCCGGGATGCTGCTGCTCCTGCTGGCGCGCCAGCTGCCCCGCGGAGCCTGGTGGTGGCGCAGCGCCGTGCTGGGCTCGGTCAACATCGGTGCGTTCTTCCTGCTGGTCTACGTCGCCGCGCAGGCGCTGCCGTCGAGCGTCGCCGCGTCGATCATGGCCCTCGCTCCCCTGGCCCTGTCCGGATTCGCCTGGTGGCTCCTCGCGCAGCGTCCCACCGTGCACACCCTGGTCGGCGCCGTGGGTGGCATCACCGGTGTCGTCCTGCTGGTCGGTGGCGCCCGAGGCGAGCTCGCCGTCTCGGGCGTCCTGGCGTCGGCATCCGCACTGGGGCTGTCAGCCTTCGGCTCGGTCCTGGCCACCCGGTGGGCCGACGACACCCCGGTGCTCGCCACGACGGCATGGCAGCTCGTGGCCGGCGGTGCGCTGCTGACCCTTGCAGCGATCGCGGTGGAGGGGCGGCCTCCGGCGGTCGGCCCGGCGGCCGCTGCTGGCTATGTCTTCACCTCGGTCGTGGCGACGGCGCTGGCATTCGTCTGCTGGTTCGCCGGGCTCCGGCGCATCCGCGCGGGCGCGGTCGGCGTCATCGGACTGCTCAACCCCGTGACGGGGGTCGTCCTGGGGTCGGTCCTGACGCAGGAGAGGCTCGCGCCGCTGCAGCTGGCCGGCGTCGCCCTGACGCTCGCGGCGATCGCCGTCGTCACCCGCGCGCCGTCGCACCCCGGTGCCCGGGCGCGGCGTGGTCCCGTCCCAGTCTCCGTCTCCCCCGCCGTCGCATCAGCCCGTCCCGCCGGTCGAGCGGTCAGGCGGTCAGGAAGACACGCAAGGCTGACACGAAGGCCTCGGGCTGCTCGGAGTGCACCCAGTGGCCCGCGCCCTTGATCGTGACCAGTCGGGTGCGGGGGAAGAGCTGGCGCATGCGCTCCTCGTCCTCTTCCTGGACGTAGGGCGAGGTCTCCCCCGCGACCCAGAGCACCGGATGGTCGAAGGTCGCGTCGATCTCGGGAAAGCTGCCGATCGTCGCCAGGTCGCGGCGCAGCACGTCGAGATTGGCCTGCCAGGTGTAGCGGTCGTCATCGCCGGCGCGGAGGTTCTGCAGCAGGAAGCCGCGGATCGTGGGGCTCGGGATCTTTTCCTGCAGGGCCGCGTCGGCCTCGCTGCGGCGATCGATCGTCGCGAGGTCGACCGAGGCGAGGCTGCCGAGGAGGTGCTCGAACTCCCCCGCGCCGTCGCTGTCGCCCGGCGTGATGTCGACGATCACGAGTCGGTCGATCAGCTCGGGGTGGCGCAGGGCCAGGACCATCGCAACCTTGCCGCCCATCGAGTGCCCCACGAGGTGCACGGGGCCGTCCGCCGCGAATCCTGACCTCAGGAAGTCGGCCACCGCATCGGCCATCTCGGCGTAGTCGACCTGTTCGGACCACGACGACCGGCCGTGGTTCGGCAGGTCGACGAGCAACGACGTCAGCTCCGGCTGGAGCGCCTTGGCGACCTGCGTGAAGTTCTTGCCCTGGCCGAAGAGCCCGTGCAGGAAGACGACGCGCTCGCCGGTCTCCCCCACCTGCTTCGCGTAGATCGTCACGGGTCGACCCTATCGACTCGCCGACGAGAGGCGTTTCCTCGGCGAAGACTCTTGCTCTCGAACATCTGTTCGACTAGCATGGGCTCATGTCCTCCTCGTTCCCGACGTTGCGCGATCTGCGTCGCGTGACGCGCGAACGCGCGAAGGCCGAGGCTGCGGAGTGGGCCGCGATGGTCGGCTATCGCGATGGTGCGCTGGCTCGGGTGCGGCGTGATGCGACGCCGATGCGGCAGATGCTGGAGCGTTCGGCGGTCGCGTTGCAGATCGCGGCCGAGACGGGCCTGTCGGAGGGGCAGGTCGTCAACCGGCTCGCTGCGGCCGACCGGGTCATCGAGCACACCCCGAAGGTGTGGACGGCTTTCAGTCGTGGGCACCTCGACGCGGGTCGGGTGCGGGAGATCTCGCTGACGATCGAGAAGCTCCAGCGAGACGACTCCCGCCAACGTCTCGACGACGAAGCCGTCCCCTACGCCCGCACCCACACCCTGGCCGAGCTGCGGCGGTGGTTGCGCCGGTTCGTCGCGCGGGTCGAGGCCGACCTGGTCCGCGAGCGCGCCGAGACCGAACGGACCAGACGCCACGTGCGCGTCGAGCACACCGACGACGCCATGGCCTGGCTGCAGGCCTACCTGCCCTCCCACCAGGCGGCAGCGATCGAGAACCGCCTCGAACGACTCGCCACGACCCACCGCCGCTCCGACAAGGCCGACGGCCTCCAGCGGTCCCACGCCCAACGCCGCGCGGACCTGCTGGTCCACGTGCTGACCTCGGCCCCGGCCGACCACCTCCCCGGCACCCCCGGACTGCGGTGCGACATCGCCGTCACGATCGACGCCGCCATCCTCACCGGCGCCACCGACGGACCCGTCGAAGCCGCCGACGGATCCTGGCAGGTCCCCACCGACTGGGCCCTCGAATCAGCCTTCGCCGGCGAAGCGTTCTGGCACCGCATGCTCCTGGACCCCATCACCAACGACGTCCTCGCCCACCAATACCAGGGCTACAGCCCACCGGAGACCCTCAGACGGGCCCTGACCTTCAGATCAGGCGTCTGCACCACACCCGGATGCCTCGTCCCCGCCGAACGATGCGAGCTCGACCACCACATCCCCTGGCCCCAAGGACCCACCCGCGCCAGCAACCTGCGATGGCGCTGCAAACCGCACCACGCCTACAAAGGCCACGACATCACCCCCCACCTCCTGGACCACCTCAGACACACCGGCCCCGGACGCGCACTCACCATCGAGCTCAACCTCGACACCGCCGCCTAGGGTGGCGCGGTGACGATCGACCAGGTGCGGGAGGCGTACGCGCGCCGTGCCGCGGAGTACGTCGAGGTCGTCGGACGGATCGACCATGCCGACGAGGCAGATCGCCGGGCGATCCTCGCGTGGGCGCAGGGCACCGGCGGCCCGATCCTGGATGTCGGGTGTGGTCCGGGCCAGTGGACGAACCTGCTCCACGGGGCCGGCCTGGACGTCGAGGGCATCGATCCGGTCGAAGCATTCCTCGAGGACGCGCGGGCGCGATACCCCGCGGCGCGCTTCAGGATCGGGTGCGCCGAGGACCTCGGCGTGCCGGACGGGAGCCTGGGCGGCGTCCTGGCCTGGTTCTCGCTGATCCACACCGATCCCGCGGCGATCGACGTGGCCCTCGCGGCGCTCGCTCGGAGCCTCCGGGTGAGCGGGAGCCTCGCGATCGGCTTCTTCGACGGCCCGGCACGCGAACCGTTCGACCATGCGGTGGTGACCGCCTTCTACTGGTCGGTCGAGGCCCTGACCGAGGTCGTGGAGCGTGCCGGCATGACCGTCACGGACGCCCGGACGCGTCACCACCCTCCGGCGCGACCGCAGGGTCTTCTCCTTGCCCGCAGGAGCATCTAGCCTCGGCCCATGGGCCTGCTCACGTACAGCATCAACGTCACGCTCGACGGGTGCGTCGACCACGAGTCGGGCATCGCCGACGACGAGACGCACGCACTCTTCACCGACCTGATGGACCGCGGTGGAGCGATGCTCTGGGGCCGCACGACCTACGAGATGATGGAGTCGTCCTGGCCGGCCGTCGCGCGCGGCGAGGTCGAGGCACCGCCGGCGATCCGGGAGTGGGCCGTCAAGCTCGAGGCCAAGCCCAAGTACGTCGTCTCCTCGACCCGCGACGACTTCCCCTGGACGGGCAGCCATCACCTGGTCGGCGACCTGCGCACGGCCGTGCAGGAGCTCAAGGACCAGACGCCCGCTGGGGTGCTGCTCGGCAGCGTCACCCTGGCAGCCGAGCTGGACCGGATGGACCTGATCGACGAGTACGTGTTCCTGCTCCATCCCCGGATCGCGGGACGCGGCCCGACCCTCCACGAGAGCGGTCTGCCGAGCGCACGCCACCTCGACCTCGTCTCGGCGGACCCGCTGAGCAACGGCGCCGTGGCGCTGCGCTATCGACGAGCGGCGTGAACGCTCCCTGAGCGCTTCCTATCGCCAGCCGAGCGCCGGCGCGACGTGCGTGAGCAGCGACTCCAGCACGTGGGCGTTGTAGTCCACGCCGAGCTGGTTCGGGACCGTCAGCAGCAGGGTGTCGGCCGCGTCGACCGCGGAGTCCTCGCGCAGCTCCTCGATCAGACGGTCGGGCTCGGCCGCGTACGTCTTGCCGAAGCGCGCGACACCGCCGTCGATGTAGCCGACCTGGTCACTGCTGCCGGAGCCGCCGAAGTAGGCGCGGTCACGGTCGTCGACGAGCGGGAAGATGCTGCGACTGACCGAGACCCGCGCCTCCCGCTCATGTCCTGCCGTCGTCCAGGCGTCGCGGAAGCGCTGGATCTGCTCGGCCTGCAGCTCGTGGAACGGCACGCCCGTGTCCTCGGTGAGCAGCGTCGAGCTCATGAGGTTCATGCCCTGCTGGGCGGTCCACTCGGCGGTGGAACGGCTGCCGGCGCCCCACCAGATGCGGTCACGCAGGCCCGGGGACTGCGGCTCGATCGGCAGGAGGCCGGGCGGGTTCGGGAACATCGGACGCGGGCTGGGCTCGGCGAACCCACCGCCCTGGATGACCTGCAGGAAGACGTCGGCGTGCGTGCGGGCGAGATCGGCATCGGTCGCGCCCTCGGGCGGCGCGTAGCCGAAGTAGCGGTAGCCGTCGACGACCTGCTCCGGTGATCCCCGGCTGATGCCGAGCTGCAACCGGCCGCCGGAGATGAGATCGGCGGCTCCGGCATCCTCGGCCATGTACAGCGGGTTCTCGTACCGCATGTCGATGACCCCGGTGCCGATCTCGATGCGGGACGTGCGGGCCCCGACCGCGGCCAGCAGCGGGAAGGGCGACGCCAGCTGTCGGGCGAAGTGGTGCACCCGGAAGTACGCCCCGTCGGCACCGAGCTCCTCGGCGGCGACCGCCAGGTCGATCGACTGCAGCAGCACGTCGGACGCCGACCGTGTCTGCGAGTGCGGCGTGTCGGACCAGTGGCCGAAGGACAGGAAACCGATCTTCTTCACGGTGATGTCAACGCGTCGGAGCCTCAGCCATTCCCGCCTTCTGGAGCTCGCGGGTCAACGACTCCCCCTCGATGTCAACGTTTGGCAACAACCGGTCGAGCCACCGTGGCAGCCACCACATGGGCCGGCCCACGAGCGACATGAAGGCCGGCACGAGGGTCATGCGGATCAGGAAGGCGTCGACGATCACCCCGACGGCCAGCGCGAAGCCGATCGTCTTGATGATGATGTCGTCGGCCAGGGCGAATCCGGCGAAGACGCCGGTCATGATCAGCGCCGCGGCGGTCACGACCCGGGCGCTGTGGGTGAACCCGGTGACGACCGACTCGCGGGCCCCGCGGCCGTGGACGAACTCCTCGCGCATCCGCGAGACCAGGAACACCTCGTAGTCCATCGCGAGGCCGAACAGGATCCCGGTCAGCAGCAGCGGAAGGATGAACATGACCGGCGACTTGGTGTCGATGCCGATGAGCTGGCTGAGCCACCCCCACTGGAACACCGCGACGGTGGCCCCCAGCGAGACCCCGACCGAGCCGAGGAAGCCGATCACGGCCTTCAGCGGCACGAGGACCGAGCGGAACACCAGGACCAGCAGCACGAACGCCAGCCCGACGACCACCGCCAGGTAGACCGGGAACGCGTCGCTCAACGACTGCGCGATGTCGACGCCCGCGGCGGTCTGTCCCGTGACGTAGGGAACGGCTCCGGTGGCCGACTCCAGGTCCGACAGGCCGGCGCGGATGTCGCGGACGAGCTGCTTGGTCGCCTCGGCGGAGGGACCGCTCTCGGGCACGACCGTGATCGTGGCGAACCGCACCTGCTCGAGCTGGGCCTGGAAGGTCGCGACCGACGTGGCGTCACCGGGATCGGTCACGGGCGGCACGACGGCGGCCACGTCCTTCTTGATCGTGCCGATCTCGCTCACCGCGGCGTCGACGGCCGCGACGGGGTCGCCAGCCTGGGCGGTGTCGATCACGACCGTCAGGGGGCCGTTGGCGCCCGCACCGAAGTTCTCCGCGATCAGGTCGAAGGCCTGTCGCGGGGAGCTGTCGGCGGGCCGGGACCCGTCGTCGGGAAGGGCCAGCTCCATCGACGCGACCGGGATCGACAGCGCGATGGCGCCGGCGACGCCGAGGACGAGGGTCGGGACCCGGTGGCGGGTCACGAGCCGGACCCAGCGGTGACCGGCCGTGCGCTCGTGCGCCCCGGGCTCGATGTCGTGCAGGCCAGGGAGGTGGCCCGAGGTGATCCGCTTGCCGACGAGCGCCAGCAGTGCGGGCAGCAGCGTGAGCGCCACGACGACGGCGATCGCCACGGTGGCGGCGCCGGCCAGGCCCATCTGCGTCAGGAACGTGATCCCGCAGACCGACAGTCCGGCCAGGGCGATGATGACGGTGAGCCCCGCGAAGACCACGGCAGATCCTGCGGTGCCGGTCGCGACCGCCGCGGCCTCCTCGAGATCGCGACCCTGGCTCACCTCGTGCTTGAACCGCGACATGATGAAGAGCGCGTAGTCGATGCCGACGGCCAGGCCGAGCATGCTCGCGAGCGCCGGGGTCACCGACGAGAGGTCCATGAAGCCGGTCAGGGTGGTGACGC
Organism: Aeromicrobium sp.; assembly: GCF_023146395.1. Lineage (GTDB taxonomy): Bacteria > Actinomycetota > Actinomycetes > Propionibacteriales > Nocardioidaceae > Aeromicrobium. Next base: position 457,395 of record NZ_JAGLCD010000004.1, read on the forward strand.
CGAGGATGCCGAGACCCACGCCGACGATGGCCGTGAGCAGCGGCATGCCGGCGGCCACGAGCGATCCGAAGGTGATCGCGAGGACGACGAGCGCGATCGCGATGCCGATGATCTCGGAGGTGTGGCTCAGTGCCGGGGTCTCGGCCGCGTCGCCGCCCACGGCCGCGGTGAGGCCGGCGTCCTCGAGCTGGGTGACGGCCTCGGTGAGAGCGTCGCGGTCGGCGCCTGAGAGCTCAGGTCCCGTGCGGTCGTAGGTGATCGTGGCGTAGGCCGTGGTGCCGTCCTCGGACACGGTGCCGGTCGTGAACGGGTCGGCGACCGAGGCGACGTGGTCGGTCGTGGCGGTCTTCAGCGCCGCCTCGACGACGGCGCGGTCGAGGGCTCCTCCCCCGTCGGTCGTGACGACGAGTCGGGCCACCGCACCGTCGGCCTGGACGTCGGTGCGGTCCTTGATGAGGTCGAACGCCTGGCTCGACTCGGTGTCGGGCAGCTGGAAGGAGTCATCGGTCTGACCCGACAGGAAGACGGCTCCGGCACCGCCGACGGCCAGGAGCACGACCCACACGCCGATGACGCGGAAGCGGTGGCGGAAGCTCCACCGGCCGAGTCGGTACAAGTTCCAGGCCATCGACTGCTCCCTCGAGGACGGGTGTCAGAAAATGAGAGTTCCTCCCACCGTGAGACAGTCTCTCATCGGCCCCTAGGATGCGCCCATGGGCCTGCGCGAGACGAATGCCACACGGACGAGGGCGACGATCATCGAGGCCGCGATGGCGCTCTTCCTCCGGCGCGGCTACGAGGCGACGACGATGGAGGACGTCGCCGAAGCCGCCGAGGTCGGACTGTCGACCCTCTACCGGTACTTCCCGTCCAAGGACCTGCTCGGCACGGCGTACCTCACCGAACCGGAGCGGCTGGCCGAGCTGCTGCTCGCCCGCCCTGCGGACGAGCCGACCGAGGAGGCCCTGGGCCGGGCCCTCGTGGAGCTCGTGACCTCCAGCGGCGAGGAGCCGGTGTACACCGGGCGGGTCCGCGACCTGATCCAGCAGAACCCGCGGCTGCACGGCCGGCTCCTGGACTGGCTGCTGCAGACCCACGTGCAGCTCACCGCGGCGTTGGCGCACCGGCGAGGCGCACCGGCCGACGACATCGTCGCCTCGGTCCTCTCCTGGACCGCCGTCCTGGTCCTCGAACGGGCCTCCGACCGGTTGCGCACGAGACACGACACCTCGGTGCCGGACGCCGTGCGTGAGGTCATCGCCGAGCTCGAGCAGACCGGCGCGCTGGCCCCTCGTCTGCCTCGTCCGTGAGCTCGGCGGCGTAGCCCGCGACCGAACGGTGGTACCGCGGAAGCGTCGGCAGCAGGGCCTCGATCGCGATGCGAAGAGCCTCGTCGGGCCGGCCGGCGTCGCGCAGCGCGAGGGCCAGGAACGCAGCCCGGGCCGTCCCGACCGAGCTGTCGGCCGGCAGTGCCTGCAGCAGCTCGACGGCCTCGTCCGCACGGTCGAGGTTGCGCAGGGTCGAGGCGTACTGGATCACCAGCTGGTCCGAGCGGGCCGCGTCGAGCCCGAGCGCCATGGCCTGCTCGTACAGGACCGCGGCCTCGGCCTCCCGGCCGGCGCTGTCGTGCTCTCCCGCCTCCTCGAAGAGTCGCACCGCGTCGTCTGCGGTGCTCATGGCCGGCGGTCCAGGCAGGTGCAGATGCAGAGCTTGTTGCCCTCCGGATCGGCGAGCACCGTGAAGGACGGCGCCTCCGCGTCGCTGACGAGGGTGCCGCCTGCGTCGAGGATCGCGGCGATGCGATCCGGAGCGGCCTCGGGGGCCACCCAGAGGTCGACGTGGAACCGTTGACGGGGCTCGGCGTGCGGGCCGGTGGGCTGCAGCCACAGCAGCAGCTCGTGCGTGTCGGGGTCGATCACGTCGTTGCCGTCGACGTGGTCCGGCGAGCCGGTGTAGGCCGCTGACCAGAAGCGACCCACCGCCGCGAGGTCGCTGGCGTCGAGCGCGAGCGACTGCAGGCGCACCGAGGCCGGACGCGCCTCGGCACCGTGCTCCGCGGCGAGCTCGGTGATGCGGTGGGCCAGGCGCAGGTCGCGCCGCGTGAGGTCGCCGACGTCGTGGCTGCGCAGGTGGACCTCGACGTGGCCGTGCCGCAGCGTGACGTCCGGGTGGTGCTCGGCGCTCTCGGCGGCGTCGCCGATCGCGACCACGAGCGCAAGACCGCTGACGTAGTCCGGCGTCGCGAAGCGGGCGTGCAGCCATCGCTCGGCCAGCACCCAGTCGTGCAGGCCCTCGGCGAGGAGCTCGGCGGTCGGGACGGGAGTCGAGGAGTCACTCATGCCTCGAGTCTCGCTCGATCCGGCACCGACTACCAGCTCGGCCGCCTCAGGCGTCGGCGACAGCGGTCGCCATCTGCTCCATGACCTGGTGGGCCGCCTCGGCAGGACCGTCGAGGAAGTAGTGGTCGCGCCCGGGCAGGTCGAGGTGCTGGACCGCGACGCCGGCCTCCTCGAGCCGGGCGACGTACGCGACCGCCTCCGCACGCAACCGGTCTCGGGCCGCGGTCACGACCAGCGCGGGCGGCTGTCCGGCGAGGCTCGGCGCCAGCAGCGGCGAGGCGTAGGGCTCGGTGCGGCGCTCGGCGTCGCGGAAGTACGTCGCGCGCACGAGGTCGATCACCGCCGGGGAGATCATGGCCCCCGCGGGCGCGGGCTTGTCGATGGTGGAGACGTCGAGCGAGGGGACGCCGAGCAGCTGCAGGCGCGGCAGCGGTGTCCCGAGGTCAGCAGCCTGGAGGCAGGCGGAGGCGGCCAGGTTGCCGCCGGCACTGAACCCGCTGATCGTCACGCGGTCCTGCTCCCAGTCGCCGTTCTCCTGGACCCAGGCGAGAACGTCGTGCGCCTGCTCCTGGGCGACCGGGTAGCGGCGGCGAGGGGCGATGTCGTAGTCGACGTTCACGACCGTCAGCCCGGCGCGCGCCACCAGGTAGCGGCACCAGAAGTCGTCCATCCGCGGGTACCGCATGAGGAAGGCGCCGCCGTGCAGGTGCACATGGACCGGCGCCCGCCCCGCACGTCGGGGATCGCGGTAGACCTCGCACGTGACCCGACCATGACGCGTCGGGACCTTCAGGCGGCGCGGCGCCGGGAGCTCTGCGCCCGCGAACACGCGATCACGCCCGTAGTGCACCGTCAGGCGGGCGGTCGCGCCCATCAGCAGGGCCTGGGCGTCGGCGAGGAGCGGCATGGAGGAAGTTCGGAGCGGGATGCAGCTCAGGTGGGTGCCAGGTGGGCGGCGCTGAGGTGCACCAGCTCGTCGACGAGCGTCTCGCGCGAGAAGTCCGGCTCCTCCAGCACCCACTGCACGCACAGGTGCTCGACCATGCGCACGAGCAGCCAGGCCGAGACCGCGGGCCGGACGCGGTCGGTGGGCCGCGAGACGGTCAGATAGGCGCCGACGAGCTCGCTGAGGCGACGTTCGAGCTGGTCGACATGCGGCGCGACGCGAGCCCGCGGCAGCTCGCGGGCCATCAGCCGGACGTACTCCCGGTTGCCCTCGAGGATCTCGAGCAGGCCCTCGTAGGACGCCCGCATGAGCTCCAGCGGCGGACGGTCGAGACGTTCGGTCACCACCGCGGTCAGCTGCTCGGCGATCTCGGCCGAGTACGCGTCGATGACGGCGGCCAGCACCGCCTCCTTGTTCGGGAAGTACTGGTACAGCGAGCCGGGGCTGATGCCGGCGGCCTCCGCGACGCGATTGGTCGTGGCGCGCTCGTAGCCGTGCTCGACCACGACCTGGCGGCCGGCGGCGACGATGCGGTCGACCATGTGCTTGGACCGCTCCTGCTGCGGCGACTTGCGCAGCCCGGGCCGTGGGGGTGTCATGACGCGAATTGTATGCGAGTAATTGCTCGTGTCACGCTCCCGACATGTCAGCAGCACCGCCCACCCGTTTCCGCGCTGCCGAGGAACGAGGCGCCAGGATCGGCAAGATCCTGCGCGTCGTCGGTCGCGTCGGCGAGGTCGACGAGGACCTCATGACCCGCATCGGTGAGCGGTTCTGGACCGTCGACGAGACCGGGGCCCGCCTCGCGGCCGCGATCCGCTCCCGGGGCGACGACCGCGTGCGTCTGGACCAGTTCCACCAGGCGCTCGCGCACGGCGTCGACTCCGTCCCCGACGCTCCAGCGGCCCTCCGGGAGTTCTTCGCGACCCTGGAGGACACGCCCGCGTGGGTCGACGTCGAGCTGATGAACCGCGGGGCCCAGGTCTACCGGCGCCTGGGACGCAATGCCGGCGACGTCCTGCTGCAGCTGTCCCTGATCGGCGGCTACCGGTTCGGTGGACCCACCGACCTGCTGGTCGCCACGGGCGGACTGACCGGCGACATGACCCGGCGCCGCCTGGCCGAGACGCAGCAGTGGAGCATCGCCGTCACCGAGCACGACGCGATGCGGCGCGAGGGAGCCGGCTGGAAGCTCACGGCGCACGTCCGCCTGATGCACGCGCTGGTCAACCACCGGTTCGACTCCCACCCCGACTGGGACTCCGCCCACTGGGGCCGCCCCATCAACCAGACCGACCAGGCCGCGACCCTCGGCCTGTTCACCGGGGCGCTCCTGCTGGGCGTGCGGGCCCTCGGCGTCACGGTGAGCCGCGAGGAGTCGCTGGCCGTGATGCACCTGTGGAAGTACGTCGGGTGGCTCATGGGCGTCGACGACGACTGGCTGTTCGACACCGAGCGCCAGCAGCACCGCCTGAACTATCACGTGCTGCTGGCCCAGGACGACGTCACGCCGGCCGGTGCTCGGCTCGCCGGATCGATCGTCGAGGCGCAGGCCGACCTGCACTTCCGCAGGTTCGCCGCTCTGCAGCGCTGGTACGCGCCACGTCGCCTGCTGAGCATGCTCCGCCCGTTCCTCGGGCGACGGGGCCTGGCCGACCTGCGCCTGCCGGTGCGACTGCCGTGGGCCACGGCCCTCGTGCTGCCGGGCAACCTGTGGCGCTACCGGGTGCTGATGCGCACCTCCTGGGGGCGCCACCGGGTCGACCGGTGGTCCCGGGCGTACCGCGACGAGCAGATGTACCGGTACTTCGGCGACGATGCCCCGGACGTGGCCCGACTGAGCCCCTGAGCGCACCGGCTGGGGCCCTGAGCGCATGATGGACCGGTGCAGATCACCCGCTTCGGACATGCGGCCGTGCTCGTGGAGTCGTCGGGCCGCCGGATCCTGGTCGACCCGGGCGTGTTCAGCTCCCCCGCGGTCTTCGAGCTCGACCACCTCGACGCGGTCGTGGTGACCCACCAGCACCCCGACCACCTGGATCGTGACCGGGTCGGCGCGCTGGTCGCCGCAAATCCCGAGGCACTGCTGCTCGCCGACCCCATGAGCGCCGGCGAGCTGGGCGGTCCGTGGCAGGCGCACACCGACGGCGACCGCCACGAGGTCGGCGACCTCGTGCTGCGCGGTGCCGGACGTCAGCACGCCGAGATCCTGCCCTCGCTCCCGATCGTCGACAATGTCGGCCTCGTCGTGACGGCGCCCGGCGAGCCGACGTTCTTCCACCCGGGCGACAGCTATGCGACGACCCCCGAGGACGTCGACGTGCTGGCCCTGCCGCTCGGCGCGCCCTGGGCCAAGGTCTCCGAGACCGTCGAGTTCCTGCAGAGGATCGCACCTCGGGTCGCGTTCCCCGTGCACGACTGCACGATCTCGGCCCTGGCCTACGACATCTACTGGAACCACGTCGTGAACCACGGCGGGGTCGACGACGTGCGCCGCCTGGACCAGACCGCCGGCACCGAGGTCCTCCTCGCCGGCGAGGACGCGTGACCACGACCGTCCCGCGGATCGCCATGGTGCCGTTGATGGTGCTGGCGGGCGCGCTCGTGGCGCTGCAGTCGCGCGTGAACGGCGCCCTGGCCGACGAGATCGGGAGCGGTCTGCGGTCGGGCGTGATGGCGGCCGTGATCAGCTTCGGCAGCGGCCTCGCGGTCATCTCCGTCGTCGTGGTGGCCACCGGCTCAGGACGCGCGTCGATGCGCCGGCTCGCGCACGCCCGCGCCGTCCGGCGACTGCGGTGGTACGAGCTGCTCGGCGGGCTGGGTGGCGCGTTCTTCGTCGCGAGCCAGGGCATCGCAGTCGGCACGATCGGGGTCGCGATGTTCATCGTGGCGTTCACGGCGGGTCAGTCGCTGAGCTCGCTCGTGGTCGACCACCTGGGCTTCGGTCCCGGCCTCGCACAGCGGGCCTCGACCGGGCGTGCCGTCGCCGCGGCGTTCGCGATCGTCGCGGTCCTGCTCAAGGCGCTCGACCAGATCGAGACCGGCGCGACGTGGGTGACGCTCGGGCTCGCGTTGCTCGCCTTCGCGACCGGCATCGCGCAGGCCGTCCAGCAGGCGCTCAACGGCCGGGTGTCGAAGGTCGTCGGCTCCCCCGCCACGACGTGGAACAACTTCCTCGTCGGCACGGCGGCGCTGCTGGTGCTGCTCGCGGTCTCGTTCCTGGTCGACGGGCGCATCGGCGAGCTGCCCACGACGCCCTGGCTGTACCTCGGCGGCGTCCTGGGCATCGGCTTCATCATGGTCGCGGCGATCGCGGTGCACGCGTACGGCGTCCTGGTGCTCGGGCTCTGCATGATCGCCGGACAGGTCGTGACGGCCGAGGTGCTCGACGTGATCGATCCCGCGGTGACGGTCGGACCCCTGGGCATCGCCGGCGGTGTCGTCGCCCTCGTGGGTGTCGCCGTCGCACTGCTGCTCACCCCGCCGGCCCCCGAGCTGGACACGCCGCCTGCCTGAGCTTGTCGTATCTCATATGCGAGATACGCTGGCGCGGTGACTGACGACTACCTGACGCGCATCGGCACCATGATCCGCGACGCCCGCGTCCGGGCGAACCAGACCCAGGCCCAGCTTGCCGAGTCGCTCGGCACCAGCCAGAGCGCCGTGAACCGCATCGAGAAGGGCTCGCAGAACCTGACCCTCGAGATGCTCGCGCGGATCGGCAGCGCGCTCGACTCCGGCCTGGTCAACGTCGGGTCGTCGGGCCCCAGTCACCTCCGGGTCCACGGAGGCACCGAGCTGCACGGCTCGATCGACGTCAAGTCGAGCAAGAACGCCGGCGTCGCGCTGCTGTGCGCGTGCCTGCTCAACGAGGGCACGACGGTGCTGCGCAAGGTCGCGCGCATCGAGGAGGTCAACCGTCTGCTCGAGGTGCTCTCCTCGATCGGCGTCCGCACCCGCTGGCTCAACTCCGACAACGATCTCGAGCTCGTCGTCCCCGCCGAGCTCAAGCTCGACCAGATGGACGAGAAGGCAGCCCGCCGCACGCGCAGCATCATCATGTTCCTCGGCCCGCTGATCCACCGGGAGCCGACCTTCGAGCTCCCGTATGCCGGCGGCTGCGACCTCGGCACGCGCACGGTCGAGCCGCACATGACGGCGCTGAAGCACTTCGGGCTCAAGGTCGTCGCGACCGAGGGCAGCTACCACGCCGACGCCACGCCGCACGTCCCCGAGCGCGCGATCGTCCTGACCGAGCGTGGCGACACCGTGACCGAGAACGCGCTGCTCGCGGCGGCCCGGGTCGACGGCGTGACGGTCATCCGCAACGCCAGCCCGAACTACATGGTCCAGGACCTGTGCTTCTTCCTGACCGAGCTGGGGGTCGAGATCGACGGCATCGGCACCACGACGCTTCGTGTCACCGGCTCACCGCGCATCAGCCGCGACGTCGAGTACGCACCGAGCGAGGACCCGATCGAGGCCATGAGCCTGATCGCCGCCGCGATCGTCACCCAGTCGAGCATCACGGTGCGACGCGTCCCGATCGAGTTCATGGAGATCGAGCTCGCGGTGCTCGAGGACATGGGCTTTCGCTACGACCAGAGCCCGGAGTACCTGGCCGAGAACGGCCGCACGCGCCTGGTCGACGTCACGACGCACCCGTCGGTCATGCGGGCCCCGATCGACAAGATCCACCCCATGCCGTTCCCCGGGCTCAACATCGACAACCTGCCGTTCTTCGCGGTCATCGCGGCGACCGCGACCGGCCAGACGATGTTGCACGACTGGGTCTACGAGAACCGGGCGATCTACCTGACCGAGCTCAACAAGCTCGGCGCGAAGGTCACGCTGATGGACCCGCACCGCGTGCTGGTCGAGGGGCCCACGCACTGGAGCGGCGCCGAGATGGTGTGCCCGCCGGCGCTCCGGCCGGCCGTCGTGATCCTCCTGGCGATGCTGGCGGCCAAGGGCACGTCGGTGCTGCGCAACGTCTACGTCATCAACCGTGGGTACGAGGATCTCGCCGAGCGTCTCAACGCCCTCGGCGCGCGGATCGAGACCTTCCGCGACATCTGACCCCGGACGCCCTAGCGTGGGGGCGTGACCATCGCGATCGCCCATCGTGGGGGCAGCCTCACGGCGACCAACGTGGGGATCGAGAACTCCCTCGAGGCCTTCGCCCACGCGGCGTCCCTCGGCTACCGCCACCTCGAGACCGACGTCGTCTGCTCGCGCGACGGCGTGGCCTACGTCAGCCACGACGTCAAGCTGCACCGCCTCACGGGGCAGCGTCTGCACATCGGCGACCTCGACGCCGCGCGGGTCGACGAGCTCAGGCTCGACGGCCGGGCGCGCATCCCCCGTCTCGACGCCCTGCTGCGGGCGCATCCCGAGGCCTGGTTCAGCATCGACGTCAAGGCCGCCGATGCGGTCGAGGAGACCTGTCGGGTCGTCGAGGCGGAGAACGCGGTCGACCGGGTCTGCCTGGGCAGCTTCGACCACCGCCGGGCGCTCGCGATCCGTGAGCGTCTCCCCCAGGCCGACACCGCGGCCTCGCGCCGGGAGGTCGTCGAGGCGCTCGTCGTGCCGCCATCGCGGCGTCGCCCGTCCTACCGGTGGTTGAGCGTGCCGGCCCGGCGCAAGGGGCTGCCGGTCGTGACGCGGCGATTCGTCGAGGCGGCCCATGCGACCGGCGTGGGCGTGCTCGTCTGGACGATCGACGAGCCGCGCGAGATCGAACGGCTCGTCGACCTGGGAGTCGACGGGATCTTCACCGACCGCACCGACACGCTGCGCGACGTCCTCGTCGCCCTCGGCACGTGGGAGAACTGATGACCGAGCGCACGTCCGACGCCGTGGCCACCGCGACGACCCGCCGCCAGGTCCTGGCCTGGAGCCTCTGGGACTGGGGGTCGGCGGCGTTCAACGCCGTCATCATCACGTTCGTCTTCTCGGTCTACCTCGTCGACGGCGTCGGCGACGACCTCAGCGGTCCGGTCTCGGCCGCGACCTGGCTCGCGTGGTCGGTCGCGGCCGGCTCGGTCGTGATCGCCGTCCTCGCGCCCGTCACGGGGCGCAGGTCCGACGCCGGGGGCGGCCGCCGCCGGTCCCTCGCCTTCCTCACCGCAGGCGTCGTGGCCATGACCGCGCTGATGTTCTTCGTGCGCGAGGACGCCTCCTACCTGTGGCTCGGACTGCTGCTGCTCGTCGTGGGCGAGATCCTGTTCGAGCTGTCGCAGGTCCCGTACTTCGCGATGCTGCGGCAGGTCTCCACGCCGCTCAACGTCGGGCGGGTCTCGGCCATCGGGTGGGCGTTCGGCTACCTCGGCGGGATCGTGCTGCTCCTGATCTGCTTCTTCGGGCTGATCACGGGGGACGGCGGCCTCCTGGGCGTCTCGACCGACGACGGCCTGAACATCCGCGTCGTCGCGATCGTCGCCGCCGTGTGGTTCGCGGTGTTCGCGGTGCCCGTCCTGCTGATCGTGCCGGAGCTCCCGGCGTCGGCCAGCCCCGCCGAGAAGGTCGGCATCCGGCAGTCCTACCGCGACGTCGGCCACGACCTGGCTCGGCTGTGGCGCGAGGACCGGGTGGTCCTGCAGTTCCTCGTCGCCAGCGCGATCTTCCGTGACGGCCTCGCGGGGGTCTTCGCCTTCGGCGCGGTCCTCGCGGTGTCGGTGTACGGCTTCACCGACGAGAGCGTCATCATGTTCGGCATCGTGGCCAACGTCGTGTCCGCCGCCGGCGCCCTGGCGGCGGGTCGCCTCGACGACCTGCGGGGCCCGCGGGCCGTGATCGTCGTCTCGTTGAGCTCGATGCTGCTCGCCGGTTTGGTGCTGCTCATGGTCGATGGCATGACGATGTTCTGGATCTTCGGGCTCTTGCTCTGCCTGTTCGTCGGCCCCGCCCAGTCGGCCGCGCGGACCTACCTGGTGCGCCTGACGCCACCGGGCCTGGAGGGCCAGAACTTCGGCTTCTACGCCATGACGGGCCGGGCGGCCTCGTTCCTGTCCCCCGCACTGTTCGGTCTCTGCGCCTTCCTCGGCGGCGACGACCGGTGGGGCATCCTCGGCATCATGCTCGTGCTGGGCGCGGGACTCCTGGCCCTGCTCGCGGTGCCGTCCGACGTGCGGGACCGCGCAACCTCGGGCTGAATGGGTCGTCGAGGTCATCACCCTGCGCCGAACCGCCGCTCAGGGGAATCTCACAGTCCTGCCGTACGTTGACGCAGAGACGACACGAGAGGAGTCCGATCATGGCTGAACGTGCCTTGCGCGGTGCGCGACTGGGTGCCCAGAGCTTCGAGGACGAGCGCGGTGTCGAGATGGCGCCGCGACAGGAGGTCGCGTACGTCCTGCCCGACGGCCGCACCTTCACCGTCACGATGGCCGAGGAGGCCGAGGTCCCCCTGCAGTGGGAGGACCCCAAGTCCGGCATCGTCGGTCGCCTCGTCGACGGCGCAGAGCCGGAGGCGAAGGACGAGAAGCACGTCCGCACCCACTGGGACATGCTGCTGGAGCGTCGTTCGGTCGACGAGCTCGAGGAGATCCTGACCGAGCGCATCGAGCTGCTGCGGGCCGGCGAGATCGGCCCGCCGCATCTGCACCGCCGCACCAAGAAGGCGGCCGCGCGCCGCTGAGCTCAGGAGCGTCGGGTCAGCGCGCGGCGAAACCGCCTGACCCGACGCTCGACCCCCCACAGGGTCACCTTCCACAGCGCCTCGCGCACGATCGACCCGCTCATCTTCGAGCGGCCCCGGGTGCGCTCCACGAACGTGATCGGCACCTCGGAGACCGTCATGTCGGCCTCGAGGACCCGCCGCACCAGATCGACCTGGAAGCAGTAGCCCTGCGAGGACACCTCGTCGAGCGGCAGCCGCTCCAGGGTCGCGCGTCGAAACGCCCGGAAGCCACCCGTGACGTCGCTCACCGACAGGCCCAGCGCCTGCTGGGCGTACCAGGTGCCGCCGCGCGAGATGAGCTTGCGGTACCACGGCCAGTTCACGACGCCCCCGCCCGGAACCCAGCGCGACCCGAGCACGAGATCGGCACCGGTGCCCGGTGCGTCACGGGCCAGCTCGGTCAGCAGCACCGGCAGGTCCTGGGGGCGGTGCGACCCGTCGGCGTCCATCTCCACGATCACGTCGTAGTCACGGGCGAGCGCCCACGCGAAGCCCGCCCGGTAGGCGACGCCGAGGCCCAGCTTGCCCGGCCGGTGCAGGACGTGCACCCGCTCGTCGCGCCGGGCCAGGCGGTCGGCGATGATCCCGGTGCCGTCGGGCGACGCATCGTCCACGACCAGCACGTCGACCGTGGGAGCGTGGACGGCCAGCCCGTCCAGGAGCCGCGGCAACGACTCGGCCTCGTCATAGGTCGGCACGACGACCAGCGTCCTCACGGTCTCGTGCCCTCCCGTCGTCGCGCCGTCACGGCAAGCCCCCATCCCACCACACCGAGGGTCAGCACGAGGAGCTCGAGGGGCCGTGCGAGGTGGGCCGCCGGCGTGGTCCCGTCGGCCAGGGGCACGTCGGTCTCGATCGTGGCCGGCTGACGCAGCGGAGCGCGGGCGACGACGTCGCCGCTCGCGTCGATGACGCCGGAGATCCCGTTGGTCGAGGGCACGAGCACCCAGCGGCCGGTCTCGATCGCCCGGAGCCGGGAGATCGCCCACTGCTGCCCCGGTTGCGCAGTGCCCGTGAAGGCCGCGTTGCTGGTCTGGACCACGAGCACCTGCGCGTCGTCGTCGATGGCCTGGGCGACGACGCCGTCGTAGGCGATGTCGTAGCAGATCGTGTCGCCGATCCGGACGTCGTTGATCGTCAGGGCCCCCGGCTCGTCACCGGCCACCATGTCGCGCGGGATGTCGCGGTCGATCCGGGGCACCAGGCTGCCGAGCGAGTCGCGGAACGGCACGTACTCGCCGTACGGCACGGGCTTGCGCTTGACGTACTTCTCGCCGGGTCCGTCCTCGGTCCAGACCAGGCCGGCATTCTCGACGGTGTCGCTCGTGGGTCCGTCGAGCAGGCCGCCGACCAGGATCGGGCCGCCCAGCTCGGCCACCAGGGCGTCGAGCCGTGCACTCTCGTCGGGCCGGTTCCGCGGATCGGTGTCGGTGGAGTTCTCCGGCCAGAGCACGATGTCGGGCGCCTCGGCCTCACCCGACTCGATCCGGTCGACCAGACGCTGGGTCTGGGCGGCGTGCAGCGCGAAGATCGCGCCCGGCGGCCACTGCAGGAACTCCCCCGGGGTGTCGCCCTGGATCAGGGCGAACCGTGCGCTCGGGGCGTCCTGGGCGCCCACGAGCCCCACCGGGAGCAGCGCTCCGACCACGAGAGCGCCGACGAACCCGGCCGTGGCCAGCGTGCGGTGTCGGGCGGCACGATCGACGACCAGCAGGAGCGCCGTGGCCAGGCACGCCATCAGGAACGACGTGGCGGGCAGGCCGACCAGACGCACCCACGACTCCAGGGGCGTGTCGATCGCGGTGTGCACGAGACGTCCCCACGGGAACCCGGTGAAGGGGAACGATCCGCGGACCTGCTCGCCGAGCAGCCAGACCGCTGGCATGAGCACGGGCCAGGCGGGCCGTCGCGCGACGGACCGCAGCGGCAGTGCGACCAGACCGAGCAGGAGGGCCTCCGCGATCACCAGACCCACGTAGGCGCCGTCGCTGACGGCCCGCATCCACCAGATCAGCGGGCCGAAGTAGGCCAGCCCCCACAACGTCCCCAGGACGAACACGCCAGTCCCCCGCAGGTCCGGGAGCCGGCGCAGCACGCCGAACAGCACCGCCAGGCCGATCACCATCGCGTACGGGACGGCGAGCGGCTCGAACGCGAACGACGAGAGGACCCCGGAGAGGACGACGAGGCAGGCAGCCAGCCGGAGGTTCACGGAGGTGCCGGTCAGTCCAGCACGACGAGCTGACGCTCGGTCTCGTTGAGGACCTCGAGGCCGTCGGTCGTGCAGACGACGATGTCCTCGATCCGGGCCCCGAAACGTCCGGGGTGGTAGATGCCGGGCTCGATCGAGAACGCCATGCCCGGCTCGAGGACGCGGTCGTTGCCCTCCACGATGTAGGGCTCCTCGTGCGTCTGCGTGCCGATGCCGTGACCCGTGCGGTGGATGAAGAGGTCGCCGAACCCGGCGTTCGCGATCAGGTCACGGCCGATCCGGTCGACCGACTCGGCGGTGACGCCGGCGCGCGCGGAGGCCCGCTGGGAGGCCTGCGCCTCGTGCAGCACCGCGTAGGCCTCGGCGTACTCGTGCGGCACCGTGCCGGCGGCGAGGTAGTTGCGGGTGCTGTCGGAGCAGTAGCCCTCCGGTGTCGTGCCGCCGATGTCGACCACGACGGGATCGCCCACCTCGATGACCCGGTCGGAGACCTCGTGGTGCGGCGACGCGCCGTTGGGGCCGCTGCCGACGATGACGAAGTCGACGCTCTCGTGTCCCTCGTCGACGATGGCCCGGGCGATGTCGTGGCCGACCTCTCGCTCGGTGCGGCCGGGCCTGAGCCACTCGGCCATGCGGGAGTGGACGCGGTCGATCGCGGCACCGGCCTCACGCAGCGCGGCGATCTCGGCGGGATCCTTGCGCATGCGCAGCTCGGTGAGCACGGGTCCGGCCAGGACCTGCTCCGCGCCGGGGATCGCCGCACGCAGAGCCAGGACGCGCGAGGCCCACATCTCGTCGTCGATCGCCAGCCGGGCGGTGCCGTCGAGGCGGGCCGCGAGGATCGCGAACGGGTCGTCGGTCTCGTTCCACCCCACGATCTCCAGCTCCACACCGGCCGCCTCGGCCGCCGCGACCTCGAGATTCGGAGCCACCAGGAAGGGAGCTGCGCCGACGGGGACCACGAGGCACGTGAGGCGTTCGAGCGGCTTGGCCGCGTACCCCGTGAGATAGCGAAGATCGGCGCCGGGAGTCACGAGCAGGGCGTCGATGCCGGCTGCCGCGGCGAGGTCTCGGGCACGGTCCAGTCGCTGCATGCCACGAGCCTACCGAGCGCCCTGGCGCCCTCGCAGACCGCTACGGCTGCAGGACCGAGAGATTCACGAGGTTCGGGGCACCGAGGTTCACGTCGACGGCCAGCAGCTGTCCGCCGGACAGCACCGAGACGCTGACGACGGCGGGCTTCGACGGCGCAGGGGGCGCGCTCGGCGGCGGGGACGGAGGCGTGGGCGGAGGCGTGGGGGTCACGGGCGGACTCGGCGCTGGCGGGGTCGGCGCTGGCGGGGTCGGCGCTGGCGGGGTCGGCGCTGGCGGGGTCGGGGTCACGGGTCGGCTCGTCCCCCGGGGCGGGTCGGCAGGCGCCGACGGTGCAGCAGGACCCCGAGGGCTCAGGACGACCTCCTCGGACACGAGCACCAGGTCGCCGCCGGCGCTGGTGTCGCCGTCCACGACGCCACCTGGCTCCGGACCGAGGCCGGCCGGAGCGTCGGGGACGGCGGGAGCGGACCGGCCCTCGTCGCGATCGGCCGGGGCTCCCGACGACACGCTGCTGGGCTCGTCGAGACCGCGCAGCACGACGACCACGAGCGTCGCCACCAGCAGCGCGGCGACGGCGCCGAAGGCCAGCTGCCGGAGACGATCGAGTGCGTCGATCACGGGGCGTCCTCTCGTGCGGCGGGACGTGGTGCCCCGGTGAAGCGTCTAACGCGGTGGACCTCGATCCGTCACGGGCAGCGTGACCCTAGGATCGGCGCATGGCCGGACGTCTGCTGCTCCTCGACACCGCGAGCCTCTACTACCGCGCGTTCTTCGGCATCCCCGACTCGCTCACGGCGCCCGACGGCACGGTCGTCAACGCGCTGCGCGGCATGATCGACTTCACCGCCACGCTGATCGGTCGTGACGACGCCCCCGAGGCGGTCGTGGCGTGCTGGGACGACGACTGGCGACCGCAGTGGCGCGTCGACCTGGTGCCCTCGTACAAGACCCAGCGTCTGGCCGAGGGAAGCCCCACCGACGGCACCGGCGTCGAGGAGACCCCCGACCTCCTGGCGCCCCAGGTCCCGCTGATCGCCGAGGTGCTCGGGCTCGCCGGCCTGGCCGTGATCGGTGCCCCCGAGGCCGAGGCCGACGACGTGATCGGCACCCTCGCGCACCGCTGGGACGGACCGGTCGACGTCGTGACGGGCGACCGTGACCTGTTCCAGCTCGTCGACGACGCCCGTCCGGTGCGCGTGCTCTACACCGCTCGCGGGGTCGCCCAGCTCGACACGGTCGACGCCGCCTGGATCCGCGCCAAGTACGGCATCGAGCCGGCGTCCTACGTCGACTACGCCGTGATGCGCGGTGACGCCTCCGACGGACTGCCCGGGGTGGCCGGCATCGGCGAGAAGACCGCGGCCACCCTGGTGAACGAGTTCGGCGGCCTCGACGACATCCTCGCGGCGGCGCAGGACGAGGACTCCTCGATCAAGCCACGCCCGCGCGCCTCGCTGCTGGCCTCGCGGGACTACGTCGCGGCCGCGCGCACGGTCGTCGCGGTGCGCACCGACCTCGACGTCGAGGTTCCGTCGCGACCGGCGAGCCCCGACCGCGAGGCGCTGCTGGCCTTCGGCGAACGGTGGGGCGTGGCCGGGCCCGTCGAGCGCCTGCTGGCTCAGCTGTAGCTGATGACCCCGCGGCGCAGGCAGTCCAGCGCCCGTCGCGCCGTCGTGCGCAGGGCGGTGTCGTCGCCCGCGGCCACCGCGATCTGGGCGAGCGCGTCGATGAGCTGCTTGACCGACCGCACGAAGTCGCCCGCCGCGAGCCCCGTGACGCTCAGGACCTCGTGCAGCGGCGCTCCGTCGGCCCACATCCCGACGCCCTGGGCGAAGGCGAAGTCGGGATCGCGCAGGAACCGCAGCCGGTGACGACGCTCGAGGGCCGCCAGGTCGAGGTGAACCTCCCCCATGCGGGCTGCGACGTCACGCGTGCGCTGCGTCACGAACTGCGGCGGCGGGGCGTCGTCGAGATTGCGTGAGGTGTACGTCAGCCCGCTGGCGACGGCCGCGAGCTCCGGCGGCGTCAGACCGTTCCAGAGGCCCTGGTTGAGGCACTCGCTGATCAGCAGGTCGAGCTCGCCGTAGATCCGCTGGAGGCGACGCCCGGTGTCGGTGATCGTGTCGCCCTCGAGGTATCCCAGCTCGTCGAGGACCTCGCACACCCGGTCGAACTCCCGCGCGACGGTGTTGGTGCGCTGCTCGATCGTGCGCCGCCGCTGCAGCGTCTCGCGCTCGAGCCGGTGGTACCGCTCGGCCCAGCGAGCGTGGGACTCGCGGTCGGGGCACTGGTGGCACGGGTGAGCCTTGATCAGGCGCCGCAGCTCGGTGATGCGCGGGTCCTCGTCGGCGTGACCGTCGCCTGCGCCCCGGTACGGGCGTGCGTGACGGTCGTCGCCGTCATGGCCGTGTCGGCCCAGTGGTGCGCGGCTGCGCAGGGTCGAGGCCAGGTCGCGCCGCGACTGCGGGCTGCGCGGGTTGAACCCCTTCGGCACCCGCATCTGCCCGACAGGTTCGACCGGGCCGCTGAAGTCGCTCGCGGCGAGCCGGCGGGCGTGTCGCCCCTCGGTCAGCACGAACGGACGAGGCCCCTCACGGTCGGCCGGGTGGCCGGGGTCCAGCACGACGGCCGCACCGGCCCACTTGCCCCGCGGCACCTCGATGATGTCGCCGCGCTTGAGGGCCAGCAGCGACGACGCGACGCCCTCCCTCGCCCGGGCCTTGCGCGCGCGGGACGTCTCGCTCTCGATGTCGCTGATCTGGCGGCGCAGGTCGGCGTACTCCATGAAGTCGCCCAGGTGGCAGGTCGCTCCCTCGCGGTAGCCCTCGAGGGCTTCGTCGGACTTGTGGATCTGGCGGGCGAGTCCCACGACCCCGCGGTCGGCCTGGAACTGGGCGAACGACTGCTCCAGCAGGTCGCGCGCGGTCGTGCGGCCGACCTGGGCCACGAGGTTGACCGCCATGTTGTACGAGGGGCGGAAGGAGGAGTTCAGCGGGTACGTGCGGCGCGAGGCCAGGCCAGCGACCTGACGGGGGTCGAATCCGGCCTGCCAGAGCACGACGGCATGGCCCTCCACGTCGATGCCGCGCCGGCCCGCGCGACCCGTGAGCTGGGTGTACTCCCCCGCCGTGACGTCGACGTGGCTCTCGCCGTTCCACTTGCTGAGCTTCTCGATCACGACCGAGCGGGCCGGCATGTTGATGCCGAGCGCCAGGGTCTCGGTCGCGAAGACGACGCGGACCAGCCCGAGGCTGAAGAGGTGCTCGACGCACTCCTTGAACGTCGGAAGCATGCCGGCGTGGTGGGCCGCGATGCCGCGACCCAGCGCCTCGCGGAATTCGTGGAACCCCAGGACGTGGAGGTCCTCGTCGGGCAGGTGCGAGCACGCCTCGTCGACGTAGGTCTCGATCTCGAGGCGTTCCTCGGGCGTCGTCAGCATGAGGCGCGCGTCGAGCAGCTGCTGCACGGCAGCGGCGCACCCCGCGCGACTGAAGATGAAGCAGATCGCCGGCAGCAGGCCCTCCTGCTCGAGCTTCGTGACGATCTCGAGGCGTGACGGCGTCGTGTGCCGCGTGCGGGGGCGATGGCCGCCCTTGCGCGGGCGCCCCTTCTGCAGGCGGCTCAGCTGCCAGTCGTCGCGGGCGAAGCGCTCGAGCTGGCGGTTGACCACGGGGCCGCCCTCGGGGCTGGCGGCCCCCTCCTCGAACAGCCCGAACAGCTTGCGGCCGACCAGGACGTGCTGGTGCAGCGGGACGGGACGACGCTCCTCGACGATCGTGACGGTGTCGCCGCGCACCTCGGTGAGCCACTCGCCGAACTCCTCGGCGTTGGACACGGTCGCCGACAGCGAGACGATGCTGACCGACTCCGGGAGCCCGATGATGACCTCCTCCCAGACCGCGCCGCGGAAGCGATCGGCGAGGTAGTGCACCTCGTCCATGACGACGAAGCCGAGCCCCTCGAGGGTGCTCGAGCGCGCATAGAGCATGTTGCGGAGCACCTCGGTCGTCATGACCACGATCGGCGCGTCACCGTTGATGCTGCTGTCCCCGGTCAGCAGTCCGACGTTCTCGGCACCGTAGCGGTCGCCGAAGTCGTGGAACTTCTGGTTCGAGAGCGCCTTGATGGGCGTCGTGTAGAAGCACTTGCGCCCCGTGGCGAGGGCCAGGTGCACCGCGAACTCGCCGACGATCGTCTTGCCCGACCCGGTCGGCGCCGCCACCAGCACGCCCTGCCCCGCCTCGACCACGCGGCACGCCTCGACCTGGAAGTCGTCGAGCGGGAACGTGTGGTGGCCGCGGAACTCGGTGAGGTGCGGGAACTGACGCTCGGCCCGCGACCGCGCGTAGGCCTCCGACGGACTGGGCATGGCCCCAGCCTACGGAAGGGCGGGCGGGGGTGGGGTCAGCCCTCGCTGGCGGGCGCGAGCACCGCGAGGGCGGCCGGCACGATCTCGACCGACAGCGGCAGCGGACCGAGGCGTTCACCGTCGCCGTAGCCCACGATGTCCGGGGCGTCGAGCCGTACCGACCGGACCAGCCGGCGCTCGAACTCGGGCATGGTCACGTGCGTGCCGCGCTGCAGCTTCGGGAAGGTGCGGACCAGGAGCGAGCGGCTGACGGGGCGGATCAGGCAGACGTCGAGCAGGCCGTCGTCGAGGACGGCGCCGTGGGCGATGCGCAGCCCGCCACCGAACGACGGGCCGTTGCCGACCGCGACGAGCATGGCGTCGGTGTCGACACGGCTCGTGGCTCCGCCGGCGTCGGTCAGCTCCAGGACGAACGGGATCGGCGCGAACGCGCGGAGCTCGGCGAGGATCGCGATGTTGTACCGCATGTTGCCGCGGGGCCAGCGCATCGCGTTGGCGCGCTCGTTGACCTTGGAGTCGAAGCCCGACGCCACGACGGTCGCGACGAGACGCTCCTGCTCACCGCAGCGGACCCGGGCGAGGTCGATGCGACGCGGCGGACTGGCCAGGAGCAGGTCGAGACAGGCCTCCGGATCACGGTAGGGCAGCCCGAGCGCCCGAGCGAGGTCGTTGCCCGTGCCCGCGGGCAGGAGCCCGAGGGTCGCGTCTGACGTGACGAGGAGGTCGAGGATGCCGTGGAGGGCGCCGTCGCCGCCGACGACCACGACGGTGTCGACTCCCCCGGCCAGGACGGCCCGCAGCGAGGAGCGGACCGACGGGAGGTCGTCGCCCGTGACCTGGTCGAGCGTCCAGCCGGCATCCTGCAGCCGTTCCGCCGCGACCGTGGCGATGGCCTCGCCCCTGCGCCTGCCGGAGATCGGGTTGACGACGAGGGCCGCGCGCCTCACAGGGGCGAGGCCTCGTCGTCGCTGATCTCCGGGACGGCCGCGGCCCGGCGCCGGTCGGTGAGCCGCGCGATCGTCTCCGACACCAGGTACAGGATCGTCATGGGGATCGCGAGGAACAGCATCGTGAGCGGATCGGTGCTGGGCGTCGCGACGGCGGCGAAGACGAAGATCCCGACGACGGTCCAGGGGCGGGCTCGCACCAGGGCCTTGCCGCTGACGACGCCCAGGCGGTTCAGCAGCACGACCGCGAGCGGGATCTCCGCGGCGATCCCGAACACCAGCATCATGCGGATGATGAAGTCGTAGTACTCGGTCCCGCTCACGAGGCTCTCGAAGCCGTCGGGAACGAAGCCGATCAGGAGCAGGATGGCCTTGGGCAGGATGACGTAGGCCAGGGCGACCCCCGCCAGGAACAGGGGAACCCCGATCCCGGTCAGCAGCAGCGCCCCGCGGCGCTCGTGGCGGTGCAGCGCCGGCAGGACGAAGGCCCACAGCTGCCAGATCCAGACCGGGCTGGCCATGACGATCCCGGCCACGAGCGCGATCTTGAGCTGGAACTGGAACGCGCCACCGATACCGGTGATGACGAGATTGGTGTCGATCCCCTGGTCGGCCAGCTGCGGCTCGATGCCACGGTAGGGCTCGGTCAGGAACGCCAGGAGCTGCTCGTAGAAGACGAACCCGAGCACCGTGGCGGCCACGATCGCCAGGACACCGCGGAGCAGCCGGGACCGCAGCTCACGCAGGTGATCGAGGAGCGGCATGCTGCCGCCGGGCGCCGTTGGAGCGCCCTTGTTCCGCCCCAAGGCGGATCAGCGCTTGTCGTCGGGACCGTCGACGCGGGTGATCTCGACCTGACGCGTCCGCCGCTCCTCGGCGTCGGACGTGGTGTCGGTCGACGCCTCCGTGTCGCTCGCGCGCTTCTGGTCGTCGTCCTCGAGCTCCTTGATCTCCGACTTGAAGATGCGCAGGGCGCGGCCGGAGCCGCGCGCAAGCTCGGGAAGCTTCGCAGCGCCGAAGAACAGCAGCACCACCGCCAGGATCAGCAGGATCTCGGGTGCGCCGATACCTTTGAACATCAGAACTCCTCGGTTGCGGGCGTGAGCCCATCGTACGCCGCCAGGGCTGAGCGGACATGCTCCGTCACGTCAGACCGCACCGTGTCCGGCGCCAGGACCCGGATCGACCCGGCGGCCCGGAGCGCGAGTCGGCGCACCCAGGCCTCGTCACCGGCCACGAGAGACACCCGCCAGAGGTCGCTGGAGTCGTCGAGGACCTCGGCGTCGTAGTACTCCACGACCCATCGCGCCGCCGGGGTGATCTCGAGCTCGACCTGCAGGGCGCCCTCGCCGGAGCTGAAGAAGCCGGCGTCGCCGCGGCGGGGCACCACGGTCCGGCTCTCGACCGGCGTGTCGAGCACCTCCGCCCGCTCGATCCGGTCCAGGCGGAAGAACCGCTGCCCCTCGGCGGAGTGGCACCAGGCGTCGAGGTACTCGTGGCCCTCGCGCACGAACATCGCGATCGGGTCGACCTGCCGGGTCGAGACGGCGTCGCGAGACGCCGTCGTGTAGACGATCTCGAGGCGCCGGCCGGCGCCGAGGGCACGGCGCACGGCGCCCAGCACGTCGTGGTCGACCGGTTCGACGACGACGGCGACGGACTCGGGGGTCTGGTGGCCGACCGCACCCTGCAGCTTCGACAGCGCCGAGTCGACGACGTCGGCGTGGGCGTGGCCGGCGGCATCGCGGAGCGCCCGCAGCGCCACGATCAGCGCCGCGGCCTCACCGCCGTTGATCCGCATGGGCCGGGTCATGAAGTCGGCGTTCGAGATGTAGATGCGGTCGTCGTCCTCGAAGGCGAACAGGTCGATGTCGATGAGCTCGCCGCCGTGCGCGCCGACCCCCGTCATCATGAGCTGCTCGACGTCCTTGCGGATCACGCGCGGCTTGACGTTGAACTCCCGGGCGACCTCGTCGACCGACACGCCCTGCTTGCTCCGCAGGTACGGCACCAGGGCCAGACGGCGCTGCACGTCGCGGGCGGACGGCCTCATGCGAGCGCCTGCTCGTCGGAGTCGGTGTCGGCGTCGGCGTTGGCCTCCGCGGCAGAGCGCAGCACCTCGATCGCGAGCGAGCGTGCCTCGGGAGGCTCCACGACGAGCACGTGGGGCGCGAACGAGGCGGCGGCGGCGGCCAGCTCCCACGTCGAGCGGTAGCCGACGACGACCTCGTCGTGCTCGTCGTCGAGCGGTCGTACCGCCAGTGCGTGACGGCGCAGGGGCAGGGCGCGGTCACGACGGACACGGAGCACGGCCTCCCCCACCGGATCGTTCGTGGTGAAGGACGCCGCCAGATCACGCACGGAGGCGCCCTCGGGGACCGTGTACGACCCCGCGGGACCGGCCGGTCGGACCTCACCGAGGATGCGCGAGACGCGGAACATGCGAGGACCCTCACGATCGAGGTCGTGGCCGCCGACGTACCACCGTCCGCGCCACGACAGGACGCCCCACGGCTGCAGGTGGCGCTCCGCCGGGGCCTCGCCGGTGCGCCCGTAGGTGAAGCGGATCGGTTGGTGCGCCCGGACGGCCTCCCAGACCGCGTCGAAGGCCGGCTCGGCCGCCGGGATCCGCGGCTGCGCCAACGGCACGGCGCTCGTGTCGATCGCGACTCCTGCGGCCTTGAGCTTGATCAGCGCATCACCCGACTGACCGGCGAGCCCCGCGTGCTCCCAGACCTGGGCGGCCAGTCCGATCACGGCGGACTCCTCGGCCGTGAGCTCGAGCTCGGGCAGCTCGGCGGCGTCACGCGGGATGCGGTAGCCCTGCATGTCCTCGTGGAGCGGGTCGAAGCTGCCGATCTCGAGCGGGATGCCGAGATCGCGCAGCTCGCCCTTGTCGCGTTCGAACATGCGGTTGAAGGCCTCGTCGCCGGAGTCGCGGTAGTCCTCGATCGCGGCCCGCACCTGGTCTTTGGTCAGGAACTGGCGGGTCGAGAGCAGCAGGAAGATGAGGTTCATCAACCTCTCGGACTTGCGCTCGGCCACGAAGTCCCCGGCTCAGAGGGTCGCGACGATGTCGACGACGAAGGTCAGCGGAGCGTTCGGCGGGATCGCGCCGCCGGCGCCGCCGCCCTCGCCGTACGCGCTCTCGGAGGTGCAGGTCAGCACGACCCGCGACCCGACGGTCTGCCCCGTGAGCTCGTTCGTCCAGCACGGGATGACCCCGGTCAGGGAGAACAGCGAAGGGGCGTCGCGCTCGAAGGAGGAGTCGAACACCTCGCCATCCGGGTAGAGCTGGCCCACGTAGTTGGCGTAGACGTAGTCGTCGGCCTCCACTGCGTCACCGTCGCCGGTGATGACCGGGAACACGCCGTCGGCCACCGGCTCGGTGGCGCCGGCACCGTCGAGGCCCGTGACCGAGTCGCCGTCGACGATCGGGGACGGCACGCCGGCGGGCAGGTCGGTCTCCTCGCCCTTTGGGGCCGGATCGGCCTTGGTGTCGATCGAGTCCTCGATCTGGAGGTAGAACAGCAGCACCTGCTCGCGGGTGTACGGCAGCTGATCGGCACCACCTTGAGCCTCGGCCTGGTCGTAGACGTCGGATCCGAAGAAGTCCTCCGCGGTCAGGGCGACCAGCACGCTGGATCCCACCGTGGTGTCGGCCAACGCGTCGACCAGTCCACCCGGCAGGCCCGGGGCCGACTGCGGCGAGGCGGCCTCGTCGGACGGGGTCATCTCGAAGACGACGGACGAGGCCGGCGCCCCCTCGGCCGGCGGCTCGTACGACGACTCGAGCTGCTCGCCGGTCTCGCCGTCGGCGAAGATGTAGTTGGCGCGGAAGTAGTCGCCCTCGGCCACCTCGCGCCCGTCACCCTCGGTCAGGGTATCGACCTTCGGATCGCCCGGATCGACCTCGACCGGCTCGTCGACGTTGATCGTCGGGACCTCGCCTTCGGTCACGCTCACGCCAGCGAGGGAGTCGTCGCCACGGGTGAGCACGATCAGCAGGGCGGCGACGACCGCCATGACCACCACGGTGGACAGGGCGAGAACGGTGTTGCGGCGCACGGAAGGACCTCGGGTATCAGCGCACGGACGCGCCATCGACGACAGAGCGAGCCCCACCCTAGCCAATCACCCCGCACGGCTTGGCCCGCCGCGGTCACATGCCGTCGATGAGCCGCTGGACGCGGTCGTCCTCCGACCGGAACGGGTCCTTGCAGAGCACGGTGCGCTGCGCCTGGTCGTTGAGCTTGAGGTGCACCCAGTCGACCGTGAAGTCGCGGCGGCGCTCCTGGGCCCGCTTGATGAACTCGCCCCGCAGGCGGGCGCGCGTGGTCTGCGGCGGCACGGACTTGGCCCGGAACACGTCCAGGTCGCGCGTGACCCGCGCGACGGCTCCCTTGCGCTCCAGCAGGTAGTAGAGACCGCGGTCGCGGCGGATGTCGTGGTACGCCAGGTCGAGCTGGGCCATCCGCGGATCACCCCAGCTCAGGTCGTGGCTCGTGCGGTAGCGCTCGAGCAGCCGCAGCTTGATGACCCAGTCGATCTCGCGCTCGACGAGCGAGAGGTCCTCGGACTCGACCGCCTTGAGGGTGCGCTCCCACAGGTCGAGCGCCCGGTGCACGACCGGGTCGTCGATCCCCTGCCGGTCGACGAACTCCGCGGCCTTGCCGAAGTACTCGGCCTGGATCTCCAGCGCCGAGAGCTCACGCCCGTTGGCGAGCTGGACCTTCTTGCGTCCCGTCATGTCGTGCGAGATCTCGCGGATCGCCCGGATGGGGTTGTCGAGCGTCAGGTCACGCATCGTGACGCCGGCCTCGATCATGCGCAGCACGAGCTCGGTCGTGGCGACCTTGAGCAGCGTCGTGGTCTCGCTCATGTTGGAGTCGCCGACGATGACGTGCAGCCGGCGGAAGCGCTCCGCGTCGGCGTGCGGCTCGTCGCGGGTGTTGATGATGGGCCGCGAGCGGGTGGTGGCGCTGGAGACGCCCTCCCAGATGTGCTCGGCCCGCTGGCTGACCGAGAAGATCGTGCCGCGACTGGTCTGCTGCACCTTGCCGGCCCCGCAGATGATCTGGCGCGACACCAGGAACGGGATCAGGACGTCGGCCATCCGGCTGAACTCACCGCTGCGGGTGACCAGGTAGTTCTCGTGACAGCCGTAGGAGTTGCCGGCGGAGTCGGTGTTGTTCTTGAACAGGTAGATGTCGCCCTCGATGCCGTCGTCGCTCAGCCGCTGCTGGGCGTCGAGCATGAGTCCCTCGAGGATGCGCTCGCCGGCCTTGTCGTGCGTCACGAGCTCAGCGACGTCGTCGCACTCGGGCGTGGCGTACTCCGGGTGACTGCCGACGTCGAGGTACAGCCGCGAGCCGTTGCGCAGGAAGACGTTGCTGCTGCGGCCCCAGGACACGACCCGGCGGAACAGGTAGCGCGCGACCTCGTCGGGCGACAGGCGGCGCTGGCCCTTGAACGAGCACGTGACGCCGTACTCGTTCTCGATGCCCATGATGCGCCGGTCCATGTCGACTACTCCCCGAGCAGCTCGGCCACGACGGCGTCGGGCAGGCGCTTGAACTTGCGCAGCTGGCTGCGGGTGCGGTCGAGCACCGCGACCTCCAGCGAGGTCGCCGGCACCTCACGCGGCGCCGCGTCGTCGTGGCCGAGGGCCGACTGCGCCAGGCGCAGCGCTGCGCCCAGGTCGAGACCGGCGGTGTAGTGATCGGTGAACCACTGCTCGACCGACTCGGTCGTGCCCCCCATGACGGCCCACCCCCGCACGTCGGCGACGGAGCCGTCGTAGGTGAGGCGGTAGATCTGGTCGGCCTCGGGGTCGGCGCCGAGCTCGGCCACGAACAGCTCGACCTCGTAGGGCTTCTCGCCGCCGGAGGAGAAGATCGTGCCGAGGGTCTGGGCGTAGGCGTTGGCCAGGCTGCGTCCGGTGACGTCGCGCCGGTCGTAGGAGTAGCCCCGCAGGTCGGCCAGACGGACGCCCGCGATCCGGAGGTTCTCGAACTCGTTGTACCGGCCCACGGCCGCGAAGCCGATGCGGTCGTAGATCTCGCTGATCTTGTGGAGGGCCTGCGAGGGGTTCTCGGCGACGAACGCGATGCCGTCGGCGTACTGGACCACGGTGACCGACCGGCCGCGGGCGATGCCCTTGCGGGCGAAGTCGGCCCGGTCCTTCATGAGCTGCTCGGGCGAGACGTAGAACTGCTGCGTCATGGTGCCGCTCCCTTCGTCAGATCAGCGGCGCGGACGGGCCGTCCGGCGCGGTGAGTCGGGCGGCGACGACCTGGTCGGCGATCGCGGCGGTCTCGTCGTCGGAGTACGCCCGGAAGCCGTCGGCGGTGATGACCGCGACCATGGGGAAGATACGCCGGGCCAGGTCGGGCCCGCCCGTGGCCGAGTCGTCGTCGGCGGCGTCGTAGAGCGCCTGCACCGCCGCCGTGACGGTGTCGCGCTCGGAGAGGTCGTCGCGGTAGAGCTTCTTGAGCGATCCGCGGGCGAACAGCGAGCCCGAGCCGACCGAGTGGAACGTGCGCTCCTCGTTGCGGTTGCCCGTGACGTCGAAGGCGAAGATGCGTCCGACACCCAGGTCGAGGTCGTAGGCCGCGAACAGCGGCACGACGGCGAGTCCCTGCATCGCCATGCCGAGATTGCCGCGGATCAGCGTGGCGAGGCGGTTGGCCTTGCCCTCGGTGGAGAGCACCGTGCCCTCGATCTTCTCGTAGTGCTCGAGCTCGACCTGGAACAGGCGGGTCATCTCGACCGCGAGACCGGCAGTTCCGGCGATGCCGACGCACGAGTACTCATCGGTCTGGAAGACCTTCTGGATGTCGCGCTGCGCGATGACGTTGCCCATCGTGGCGCGACGGTCACCGGCCATGACGACCCCACCGGGGAACGTGGCCGCGACGATCGTGGTGCCGTGGGTGACCCCGTCGACGGCGCCGGTGTGCTCCGGCGTCCGCTCACGGCCGGCGCCGGGCATCTGGTCAGGGGCGTGCTGGGTGAGGAACTCCGAGAAGGAGGCCGATCCTGCCGAGCGGAAGGCATCGGGCAGCATCACTGCCCGCCCTTCTGCACGAAGCTGCGCACGAACTCCTCGGCATTCTCCTCGAGCACGTCGTCGATCTCGTCGAGGATCGAGTCGACGTCGTCGTCCAGCTTGGCCTTGGCCTCGGTGTCGACCGGGACGTCGTCGACCTGCTGCTCGTCGTCCTTGGCCGGACGGTTGCTCCTGTGCTGCTGCTCGGACATGTCTTCACCCTAGACCCAGATCGGTTGCAGCCGCGTGACGAACGCGGGGTGTCCGGCCCGCCCTCAGTCGCCGGTCGTCAGCGCCCGGAACAGCTCGGTCGCGGTGGGCCCGGCGTCGAACAGCGCGCCGACGTGCTCCTGCGTCCCCCGCAGCGGCTCGAGCGTGGGCACGCGCTGCAGGGAGGCGTACCCCGGCAGGTCGAAGATCACCGAGTCCCACGAGGCGGCGGCGATGTCGCCGGCGAAGTGCTGGAGGCACTTGCCGCGGAAGTAGGCGCGCGTGTCGGTCGGGGGCGCCTCGACAGCGGCCTCGATCTCGGCCGGATCGACGAGTCGCTGCATCCGTCCGGTGCGCACGAGCTGGTGGAACAGTCCGCGCTCGGGTCGCACGTCGTGGTACTGCAGGTCGACCAGGTGGAGCTTCGGGTGGTCCCAGTCGAGGCCGTCCCGCTCGCGGTAGCGCTCGAGCAGCGCGAGCTTCGCGACCCAGTCGAGCTCGGTGGCCAGCTCCATGGGGTCGCGGGCGAGCCGGGTCAGCACGCTCTCCCACCGGTCCAGCACGTCGTGCGTCTGCGGATCGTCGTCACCCTGCCGCTCGACGAACGCCCGCGAGCGGGTCAGGTACTCCCCCTGCAGGTCCAGGGCCGTCATGGTGCGGCCGTCCGCGAGGGTCACGGCCGTGCGCAGGGTGGGGTCGTAGGAGATCTGGTGCAGCGCCCGGACCGGGTTCTCCAGGGCCAGGTCGGTGACGGTCTCCCCCGCCTCGACCAGGGAGAGCACGAGCGAGGCCAGGCCGTGCTTGAGGTAGATCGAGGTCTCGGCGCAGTTGGCGTCGCCGATGATGACGTGCAGGCGGCGGTACTTGCGCGCGTCCGCGTGCGGCTCGTCGCGGGTGTTGATGATGGGCCGCTTCAGGGTCGTCTCGAGCCCGACCGGCACCTCGAAGTAGTCGGCCCGCTGACTGATCTGGAAGGCGTGGACGCTGCCGTCCTGCTGCTGGCCCACCCGCCCGGCGCCGCAGACGATCTGTCGGGAGGCGAAGAACGGCGTGAGGTGGGTGACGATCTGCTCGAACGGCACCGACCGGTTCATGAGGTAGTTCTCGTGCGACCCGTAGGACGCACCCTTGTTGTCGACGTTGTTCTTGTAGAGCACGATCGTGCCGTTGGCCGGGATGCGTCCGGCGAGCTCGGCGGCCGAGCGCATGACCTCCTCGCCGGCCTTCTCCCAGATCACGACGTCGCGCGGGTTCGTGACCTCGGGACTGGAGTACTCCGGGTGGGCGTGGTCGACGTACAGGCGCGCGCCGTTGGTGAGGATGATGTTCGCCAGGCCGAGGTCCTCGTCGGTCAGCTGCGACGGGTCGGCGTCACCGCGGCTCAGGTCGAACCCACGGGCGTCCCGCAGGGGGCTCTCCTCCTCGAAGTCCCAGCGTGCCCGGCGGGTCAGGTCGTGCGCTGCCGCGTACGCGTTGACCACGTGGGTGGAGGTGACCATCGGGTTGGCGTGGGGCTGGCCCTGCACTGCGATGCCGTACTCGACCTCGCTGCCCTGGACCCGGCGGACCGTCATGGGCCCACCCTAGGGGGCGCACCGCAGGCCCGGGTGTCACCCGAGCTGCGTGGCGAGGATGCCGCCGGGGCTGGTGGCCAGGATCTGCTCCAGCGCTCCTGCGAGATGGGGGTGGCGGAACTCGAATCCGGAGTCACGCAGCACGCCGGGGTCGACCCACCGGCTCTTGAGCACGAGCTCGGCCTCGGTGCGGATGATCCTCGCTCCTGCCTCGAGCAGCCAGGCCGGGGTCGGCAGACCGTGGGACCGTCCGACCGCTGAACGGGTGGCCGCCATGAGCTCGGCATTGGTCACCGGATGGGGCGAGGCGACGTTGACCGGTCCGGACAGGTCGGGCCTGGCGAGAAGGTGCTCGATGGCTCCGAGGACGTCGTCGAGGTGCACCCAGCTGAACACCTGGCCCCCGTCACCCATGGGGCCGCCCAGACCCAGTCTGGCCAGGTTGATGATCGGGTTCACGGCACCGCCACCGGTGCCCAGCACGATCGACATCCTCAGGGCGACGCGACGCACGTCGGTCGGGGCGGCGCGCAGCTCGTGCTCCCAGGCCCGGGCGACCTCGACCGAGAAGCCGCTGCCGATCTCGCCCGTCAGCTCGTCCATGGGGCGATCGCGGGCGTCGCGGTAGATCGTCCCGGTACTGGCGTTGACCCAGAGGGCGGGAGGACGCCTGGTCTCGGACAGGGCCCGCCCGAGCCCGGCGGTCGTGCCGACACGGGACGAGAAGATGGCGTCGGCATTGCGCTTGGTGTACCGGCAGCTCACCGAGCGCCCCGCCAGGTTCACCAGGAGGTCGGAGTTCTCGAGCACCGTGCCGAGGCTCGCGGGGTCGGCCCAGCGCGCGTCGTCGGTCGGGGCCCGCCCGATCGTGCGCACGCGGTGGCCCGCTGCGCGCCAGGTCGCGACCAGGTGGCGACCCACGAAGCCCGAGGCGCCGGCGATGACGATCGTGCGTGCAGCGGTCACGAGACGCTCTCTTTCGTGGCGGGGTCCGCGAGATCGGTGGAGAGGCTGTCGAGCAGGATCAGGACCTGATCGGTGAGGCCGCGAGCGACGGGCAGGCGCGACAACGCGATCGCCCGCCCGACCACCGGGCACAGTCCGTCGACCAACGTGCGAGTGCGACGTTGGTCGAGGCTCGTGTCCGTGACCCAGTGCAGGGTGACGGCAAGGTGGGTGAGCCACAGCAGCTGCGGCAGCCGGGCGCCGAGTCCTGGCGAGACCTTCGTGCCGGAGCGGTCGACGGCCAGACGCATCAGGCCGAGCGCGCGCTCCCGCGCCGGTGCCGAGTCCGCCGAGAACGGGCTCGCGCTCGAGGTCGGCTGGACCGCGATGCGCAAGAACGTCTGACCGAAGCCGTGGTAGGGACTCATGACGTCGAGGCCCGCGTGCAGCACGCTGCGCAGGTTGTCGGCGAGTGGCGCCCCCTCGACCAGCCGAGGCTCGACGACTGCTCGGTGCTCGTCCTGGATGCGGACGTAGAGCTCCTGAACGAGCTCGTCCTTCCCGGCGAAGTGGTGGTAGGCGTTGCCGATCGAGACACCTGCCTCGGCCGCGATGCGACGCATCGTCGTGGCGTCGAAGCCGTGCTCCCGGAACAGACGCAGCGCCGTGTCCGCGAGAAGCTCGCGCGTCTCGGCCGCCGTGCGTGCCATGCCCACCTCCTGCAGTTGAACGTGTTCAACTGCAGGCTACACGAGTCGTCTGAACGTGTTCAATCCGCGCTAGAGCTCCTTGCCGAAGTGCACGGAGTCGCCGTAGGACGCGTAGAAGCCGAACGGCTCGATCGCCTCGTAGCCGCTGGACCCGTACAGGGCGATGGCCTCGGGCTGGGCCAGTCCGGTCTCGAGCACGAGCCGGTTGACGCCGGCCGCGCGGGCCGTGCGCTCCAGCTCGGCCAGGATCGCGCGCGCGTGCCCCTGGCGGGCAAAGGCCGGACGCACGTACATCCGCTTGATCTCGGCATCGCTGGCGCCGCGCGGTCCCCCGCGGCGCCAGCCGCCGGACGCCGCCGGCTCGCCTTCGACGTAGCCCACGAGGTACAGGCCGTCGGGCGCGTCAAACTGCGACGGGTCGATCGGGGAGATGTCGCCGTCTCCCCCGTACCGCCGGCCGTACTCGGCCTGCACCTCGGCCGTGAGCAGCTGCGCGTCGTCCCCGGCGTAGGAGACGACCTTGATCTCGAGCGTCACCTACAGGTACTGGCCCGTGTTGGCGACGGTGTCGATCGACCGGCCCGGCTCGCCGCCGGACTTGCCGGAGACCAGCGTGCGGATGAAGACGATGCGTTCGCCCTTCTTGCCCGAGATCCGCGCCCAGTCGTCGGGGTTGGTCGTGTTGGGCAGGTCCTCGTTCTCCTTGAACTCGTCGACACAGGCCTGCAGCAGGTGCTGCACCCGGATGCCGTGCTGCTGGGCCGAGAGGAAGTCCTTGATGGCCATCTTCTTGGCCCGGTCGACGATGTTCTGGATCATCGCGCCGGAGTTGAAGTCCTTGAAGTACAGGACCTCCTTGTCGCCGTTGGCGTACGTCACCTCGAGGAACTGGTTCTCCTCGGTCTCGGTGTACATCCGCTCGACCACCCGCTGGATCATGCCGGCGACACAGGCGTCGCGGTCGCCGCCGAACTCGGCGAGGTCGTCGGCGTGGAGCGGGAGTCGCGACGTCAGGTACTTGCTGAAGATGTCGCGGGCGGCCTCGGCGTCGGGGCGCTCGATCTTGATCTTCACGTCGAGGCGGCCCGGACGCAGGATGGCCGGGTCGATCATGTCCTCACGGTTCGAGGCACCGATGACCAGCACGTTCTCCAGGCCCTCGACACCGTCGATCTCGCTCAGCAGCTGCGGCACGATCGTGTTCTCGACGTCACTCGACACGCCGGATCCGCGGGTGCGGAACAGTGAGTCCATCTCGTCGAAGAACACGATGACCGGGGTGCCCTCGCTCGCCTTCTCGCGAGCACGCTGGAAGACGAGCCGGATGTGCCGCTCGGTCTCGCCCACGTACTTGTTGAGCAGCTCGGGGCCCTTGATGTTGAGGAAGAAGCTGCGCCCCTCCTCGCCGGTCTTCTCCGAGACCTTGCGGGCCAGCGAGGCCGCGACGGCCTTGGCGATCATGGTCTTGCCGCAGCCGGGCGGGCCGTACAGCAGGATGCCCTTGGGCGGACGGAGCTCGTGCTCCACGAAGACCTCGGGGTGCAGGTAGGGCAGCTCGACGGCGTCCTGGATGACCTCGACCTGGCTGCCGAGACCACCGATCGAGGTGTAGTCGACGTCGGGGACCTCCTCCAGCACGAGCTCCTCGACCTCGCTCTTCGGCACCCGCTCGTAGACGTGGCCCGACCGCCCGTCGAGCAGCAGGGAGTCGCCGGCCCGCAGCTTGACGTCCGCCAGGCTGGCCGCGATCCGCACGACCCGCTCCTCGTCGGCGTTGCCGAGCACGAGGGCGCGCTCGCCGTCGGCCATGACCTCCTTGAGCAGCACGACCTCACCGGTCTGCTCGAACTCGAGCGCGAGGACGACGTTCATGGCCTCGTTGAGGATGACCTCCTGACCGCGCTGCAACGCCTCGCGGTCGACGGCCGGACTGACGTTGACGCGCATCTTGCGGCCGCCGGTGAACACGTCGACGGACTCGTCGTCGTTGAGCTGCAGGAACGTGCCGAAACCGGTCGGCGGCTGCGCGAGCCGGTCGACCTCCTCCTTGAGCGTCACGATCTGGTCGCGGGCCTCGCGCAGCGTGTTCGTGAGCCGCTCGTTCTGGGCCGAGGTCGCGGCGAGCTTCGCCTCGATCTCGCGCAGCCGCGAGTCGGCGGAGACGTCGCCGCTCAGCCGACGGCGCAGGTGGTCGACCTCGGCGCGCAGGTAGGCCAGCTCCGCCTCCGCGGCCGCCGAGGCAGCGCGCGAGTCGGGGTGGGTGGGACGTGCATCGTCATCGGGCATGTGACACCTCCAGCTCGTGGCCTCGACACTACCCCGGAGGACGTTGCAGCACTGTGTCGATCGCACGTCGGCGTGTGACGCGGCGCGGGCACCGGACGGTCACGTGCTCGGCAGGTCCGCCGGGCGGGGGCCGGTGTAGTCGGGGCCGTACGCGCCGGGGGCCGGGCGGCGGGTCTTGGCCAGGGCCCTCTGGCCGGGTGCCATGCGCCGGGCCGTCACGAGGTAGGCCGTGTGCGATCCTGCGCCGTGCGCGGGGCGCACGGCCAGACCCTCGGTGTGCCAGTTGCGCTCGAGCGTCTCCCAGGACCGCGGCTCGGTGAACTCCCCGTGCTCGCGCAGGGTCTCGACGAACCGGGACAGCTGGGTCGTGGTGGCGACGTACGCGCACACGACGCCACCGGGCACGAGCCGTTCGGCCGCCATCGGCACGCAGCTCCACGGGTCGACCATGTCGAGGATCAGCCGGTCGATCTCGGTCTCGGCCACGACCTCGCGGACGTCGCCGACCGTGAGGGTCCACGCGGGGTGGTCGCCGGCGATCTGCGTGACGTTCGCGCGGGCGATCTCGGCGAAGTCCTCGCGGATCTCGTACGAGCCGACGTGGCCCTCGGGGCCCACGGCCCGCAGCAGCCACGCCGTCAGGCTGCCGGAGCCGGCACCGGCCTCCACGACCCGGGCCCCGGGGAAGATGTCGGCCCACGTGACGATCTGGGCCGCGTCCTTCGGGTAGATGATCGCGGCCCCGCGCGGCATCGACACGACGTACTCCGACAGCAGCGGGCGGAACACCTGGTACTCCCCGCCCAACGAGGCCTCGACGACGATCCCCTCGGGGCTGTCGATGATGTCGTCGTGGCGGATCTGGCCCTTCTTGGTCGAGAACTCCTTGCCGGCGACGAGCTGGATGTTGTGTTTGCGGCCCTTCGCGTCGCTGAGCCGGACCCACTCGCCCTCGGCGAAGGGTCCACGCCGGCTCCACAGCGGCGCGTTCTCGGGGCTGGTCATCGTCGGGCTCCCACTCGGTAGACACGGTTGACGGTGCGGGTGCGCAGCGTTCCGAGGACCTCGCCGTCCTCGTCGACGACGGCGTACGCCTCCGCAGGTTGTTGGCTCATGGCGCGCAGGAGCGCGTCGCCGCGGAGGTCGACGTCCAGGTGCGGCCAGTCGGGTTCGGGGCGCGAGGAGTCGAACATCCGGCGCACGTGCAGCCGCTCGACGCGCGCCGCACGATCGGCGATGCGCAGGGACTGCGTCGAGCCGGCCCAGAGGAAGAGTCCGACGACGGTGCACAGGGCGAGGTCGATCCACGCGGTGCGCCGGTCCTGCAGGAAGAGCCACCCGCCGAGTCCGAAGCTCGCGAGCCCGGCGAGGCGGCCGGACCATCCCGCCACGACGATGCCGGTGCGCTCGCGACCCGTGACCGCCCAGCCGAGCGCCCGCACGACGCGGCCGCCGTCGAGGGGCAGCGCGGGCAGCATGTTGATGCCGGCGACGAGCACGTTGATCCACCCGAGGGTCGTCAGCACGGCGGCGTTGCTGCCACTGGCCGCCGCGCCCGCACCGAGGGCCGCCAGGCCCACCACGGCCGAGGCGACCGGGCCCGAGATCGCGGTGACGAGCTCCTGGCGGGCGGTCGCGCTGTCGGACTCCAGCAGCGTCTCCCCGCCCAGCAGGTGCAGCGTGACCGAGTGGACCGGGAGACCGAAGTGACGCGCCGCGGCGACGTGAGCCACCTCGTGCAGCAGCACCGAGACGTACAGCGAGGCGACCGCCAGGACCGCCACGACCCAGGGACGGGTGAATCCGGCATCGGCCAGGCGCGGTGCGAACAGGGCGACCAGGACAATGCCCATGAGCACGGCGCCGGGACGGACGCGCACCGGGACGGACCACACCCGCCCGAGGCGGATCGTGCCCGAGGTCGACATGGCGCCCAACCTATCGTGGGTCGCCGTGCGCCTCCCCGACCTGTCGGTCGGGCCGGATACCGTGCTGCTCATGGTCGCTGGAACGGACGAGATCGTGGTGCGACGTCGCCTGTCGCCCAGCCGGGCGTCGGACTTCCTCACGTGTCCCCTGCTGTTCCGGTACCGCACGATCGACCGCCTGCCCGAGCCCGCCTCTCCGGTCGCGGCCCGGGGCACGCTCGTGCACGCCGTGCTCGAGGACCTCTACGACCTGCCGGCCGCCGGCCGCACGCCCGAGGCCGCCAAGGCCCTGGTCGACGCGGCGTGGGAGCGGGTGCTGGCCGACGACGTCCGACTGGCCACGCTCTTCCCCGAGAGCACCCCTGATCGCGATGCCTGGTTCGCCTCGGTCGAGGCACTGCTCGAGGCCTACTTCCGGCTCGAGAACCCGCAGACCCTCGAGCCGGCCGAGCGCGAGGTCCGGGTCGAGGGCCACCTCGAGACCGCGGCGGAGGAAGAGCTCGTCCTGGCCGGCATCGTCGACCGCATCGACGTCGCCCCCGACGGCCGCATCCGCATCGTCGACTACAAGAGCGGGCGCTCCCCGGGTGAGCGGTTCGAGGACACGGCCCTGTTCCAGATGAAGTTCTACGCGCTGGTCGTCTGGCGCGCCCGGGGCGTGCTGCCGTCGCTGCTGCAGCTCATGTACCTCGGCGACGGCCAGATCCTGCGGTACGTGCCCACCGAGGCCGATCTGCTGGCCACCGAGCGCAAGCTGCGCGCCATCTGGGCCGCGGTGGCCACGGCGCTGGAGTCACGCGACTTCCGGCCGCGGCCCAGCGGCCTGTGCCGGTTCTGCGCTCATCGCGACCTGTGCCCCGAGGGCGGGGGCACCGTGCTGCCGATGCCCGCCTTCCGGGTGGAGTGACCCAGCGGCTCAGGCGCCGAGGCCGGTGAACAACGTCGCAACCGCGTGCGGCGTCAGGCCGTCCAGGGTCGTCACGTGGCGCCGTCTCGGGTGCGCGTCCACCGGCACCATGTGGGGCACGGCCAGCACCTGGCAGCCGGCCTCGGTCGCCGAGGTGGCTCCGGTCTCGGAGTCCTCCACCGCGACGCAGGCCGCCGGATCGGCGCCCAACATCCGAGCCGCCGTCAGGTACGGCTCCGGATCCGGCTTGCCCCGGGTCACCCGGTCGCCGGTCACCACCCCGTCCAGCGGCAACGACTCCGCGATCGGATCGGCGAGCACCGCGTACGACATCGTCACGAGCGCCTGCGGCACGCCGGCCTGCGCGTAGGCGAGCACGAGCTCGCGCGCGCCGGGACGCCAGGGCGCGCCCTCGGCCAGACCGCGCGCCACGCGTGTCACGAGGAAGTCGACGATCTCCGCCGGCGTCATGGCCGTGTCGAAGTGCTGCTGGAGCAGGCGTCCTGACGTCAGCAGGTCCGATCCCACGAGCTGGAGGGCGTCCTGAGCGGTCCAGGTGCCACCCACCTGGTCGGCGAGCTCGTGCTCGGCGGCGATCCAGAGCGGTTCGGTGTCGACGAGAGTGCCGTCGAGGTCCCACAGGACCGCGGCCGGAAGGGTGGGTGCCACCTCACGATCCTGTCAGAACGAGAAAGGCCCGCCCCCAGCACCCTCGAGGGGCGCGGGAGGCGGGCCATCGCCGACCGGCTGGGTCGTCAGCAGTCGAGGTAGTACTCGAACACGACGTCGTACGCGTCGGACGCGTCGTCCTCGGCGTCGGACGGTATGTCGCTGCTGTTGTCCAGGTCGGCCACGAGATCGGCGTAGTCGATCAGGACCTCCATGGCGTCAGCCACGTCGCTCGGTGCGTCGTCGATGTTGTCCTCCAGAACGGCCTGCGCCTCCTCCAGGTCGTCGACCTCGTCCAGACCCGGGAAGTAGAGGTAGATGTCGAAGGCCGCGGTGTCGACCTCGTCGATCACGTCGCAGAAGTCCGACGCGTCGTCGTCACGGTCGGAGTCGTCGTCGCGGTCGGAGTCGCGGGAGTCGTCCGTGGGCTCGTCGGACGGGTCGGACTGCGTGGTGTCGTTGTCGTCGTCGGAGTCGTCGCCCTTGGTCAGGGCCCAGACGCCGGTGCCGATGCCGCCGGCCACGAGCAGGAAGACCAGGACGGCCAGAGTGATCCACAGGCCCTTCTTCGACCCACCGGACCCGCCCTGCGGCGCGCCGGGAGCCGCGAAGCCGGCCGGCGGCGGGGTCGCTCCACCCGGCGGCGGGAACGCGGCGCCACCGGGCGGGGGCGTCAGCGGCGGGCCGACCGGGGCCTGCGGCGCGGGCGGGAGCACCGACGTGGGCTCCGCGGCGCCGCCGCGGGACGCGATGGCCGCCTGGACGTCGGGCCCGCCGTTCTCACCGAGCCAGGTCAGCAGGGCGTCGTACGTGTTCGGGTTGGCCGCGATGAGCGGCCAGAGCTCGGCATCGCTCGTGAGCTCCTGGAGTCGAGCCTGGCTGGTGCCGGGATTGCTCGCCTCGGCGCGGGTTTCGTCGGTGGCCATCGGTGGTTCCCCTCAAGAGTGCGGGTCGTCGCGGCGCTCCGCCGCGGCAAGATCGGGAAGAGCCTAGTGCAGGACGGCGGTGCCCGTACCGCGATGTCGCAGCACGGGCACCGCCAGCGTCCTGGCTCAGCACTCCTCGAACACGTAGTCACCGAGGTCGAACTTCGCGTCCAGCGCGTCGTCCCACTCCGGGCCGATGATCGCGTCCTCGTCCTCCGCGATGGTCTCGGCGTAGGTGAGCAGGACCTCGACGATCTCCACGACGTCCTCGTCGTCGTAGTCCTCGAACTGCTCAATCACGCTGACCGCGTCCTCGAGCATCTCCTCGTCGTCGAGGCCCGGGTAGTAGTAGGTCAGGTCGTCGGCGGCGTCCTCCAGGTCGGCGAGGTCGTCGCAGGTGAGATCGGAGGACTCGTCGTCCCTGGTGTCGTCCTCGTCGCCGTCGTCGGATGTCTTCTCGTCGTCGTCGGTGTCGGTCGTCTTCTCGTCGCCGTCGGTCGTGGTGGTGGAGTCGTCGTCCCGGGTCAGGGCCCACACGCCGGTGGCGACGGCACCGCTGAGGAGCAGAAAGACCAGGACGCCCAGCGTGATCCACAGGCCCTTGGTCGAACCGCCGGCGCGGCCCCCAGCAGGAGCCTGAAGGGCTTGGGGCGCCTGGGGCGCGGGCGCGGCCGGCGGAGGGGTCGGTCCGGCGGACGCTGCGCGGCCCGCGATCGCGGCACGGACGTCGTCACCACCGTGCTGGCCCAGCCAGGCCACGAGCGAGTCGTAGGCACTGGGGTTGGCGGCGATCAGCGCCCAGAGCTCGGGGTCGCTCGTCAGCTCCTGGAGCCGGTGCGGCGGGGTCTGGGGATCGGCGGCTTCGTGTCGGGTCTGCTCGGTGGCCATCGTGGTTCCTCCCGATGTGGGTGCGGTGTCCGGCGGGCCGTCGTGCCCGGTCGGGGTGGTCATGTCTCCGAGGCGCCGGGTCGGCCGAATGTTCCCGAGGTCACCGACCGAGTCGTCTGCGACACGCCTCGAATTCGCAGGCTGCGTGGCACAATGAACGGGTACGACCTTCGACGCCCACGCGAGCCCGCTGCCGGCTGGAGGTTCCCCAGACCACTCATTGGATCCGAGGAATCGCGTGACCACCACCAGCATCCCCAGCACCGCCGCGCCCACCGCCGAGGAGCGGGCCGAGTGGCGACCCGACGCCACCGAGGCCCTGTCGACCCTGCTCCGGCAGCGGGTCGTCATCATCGACGGCGCGATGGGCACCGCGATCCAGCGCGACCGTCCCGACGAGGCCGGCTACCGCGGTGAGCGCTTCGCCGACTGGCCGAGCGACATCCAGGGCAACAACGACCTCCTGACGATCACCCAGCCACAGATCATCGGCGGCATCCACCGCGAGTACCTGGAGTCCGGTGCGGACATCCTGGAGACCAACACCTTCAACTGCCAGTGGATCTCGTTGGCCGACTACGGCATGGAGGAGCTCGCGTACGAGCTGAACGTGGAGTCGGCACGCCTCGCCCGGGCGGCCTGCGACGAGTTCACCGCGCTGAACCCGGACAAGCCGCGGTTCGTCGCCGGAGCGATCGGCCCGCTCAACCGCACGGGCTCGATCTCCCCCGACGTCAACGACCCGGCGGCCCGCAACATCACCTTCGACGAGATGGTCGACGCCTACGGCGAGCAGATCCGAGGGCTCGCCGCCGGCGGGGTCGACCTCTTCATGGTTGAGACGATCTTCGACACGCTCAACGCCAAGGCCGCGATCTTCGCGCTCGAGACCTTCTTCGAGCAGGTCGATCGCCGCTGGCCCGTCGCGATCTCCGGCACCATCACCGACGCCTCGGGGCGCACGCTCACGGGTCAGGTCACCGAGGCGTTCTGGAACTCGATCCGCCACGTGCGTCCGATCATGGTCGGCCTGAACTGCGCGCTGGGTGGCCAGGAGCTGCGGCCCTACATCGCCGAGCTGTCCCGCATCGCCGACTGCTTCGTGCACGCCTACCCGAACGCCGGGCTGCCGAACTCCTTCGGTGAGTACGACGAGGAGCCCGAGACGACGGCGGCGATCCTGCGCGAGTTCGCCGAGGCCGGCATCGTCAACGCCGCCGGCGGGTGCTGCGGCACGACCCCGGCTCACATCGCCGCGATCTCGGCCGCCCTCGAGGGCGTGCCGACCCGCCAGCCGGCCGAGGTCCCCACCGCGATGCGGCTGTCCGGACTGGAGCCGCTCAACATCACCGAGGACTCGCTGTTCGTCAACGTCGGCGAGCGCACGAACATCACGGGCTCGGCCCGTTTCCGCAACCTCATCCGCGACGGCGACTACCCCACGGCCCTGTCGGTCGCGCGCCAGCAGGTCGAGAACGGCGCGCAGGTCATCGACATCAACATGGACGAGGGCATGATCGACGGCGTCGAGGCGATGCGTCGCTTCACGCGGCTCGTCAGCAGCGAGCCCGACATCTGCCAGGTCCCGATCATGGTCGACTCCTCGAAGTGGGAGGTCATCGAGGAGGGCCTCAAGAACGTCCAGGGCAAGTGCATCGTGAACTCGATCTCGCTGAAGGCCGGCGAGGAGGAGTTCGTCCACCAGGCCCGTCTGTGCCGCAAGTACGGCGCGGCCGTCGTCGTCATGGCCTTCGACGAGCAGGGCCAGGCCGACGACCTCGAGCGTCGCAAGGAGATCTGCGGGCGCGCCTACCGGATCCTGACCGACGAGGTCGGCTTCCCGGCCGAGGACATCATCTTCGACCCGAACATCTTCGCGGTCGCCACCGGCATCGAGGAGCACGCCACCTACGGCATCGACTTCATCGAGGGCACGCGGTGGATCAAGGAGAACCTGCCGCACGTCAAGGTCTCCGGCGGCGTCTCGAACGTCTCGTTCTCGTTCCGCGGCAACAACGCGGTGCGTGAGGCGATCCACGCGGTGTTCCTGTACCACGCGACCCGCGCCGGCATGGACATGGGAATCGTCAACGCGGGCGCCCTCGTGGTCTACGACGAGGTCGACGAGAAGCTCCGCGAGCGCATCGAGGACGTCGTGCTCAACCGGCGCCCCGATGCCGCCGACCGCCTGCTCGAGGTCGCCGGCGAGTACGCGGGCTCCGGCGAGAAGGCCGAGGTCGCCGCGGCCGAGTGGCGCTCGTTGCCGGTCGGCGAGCGCATCACCCACGCGCTCGTGAAGGGCATCGACGAGTTCGCCGAGAGCGACACCGAGGAGCTGCGCCTGGAGATCGCGGCGCGCGGTGGCCGCCCGCTGGAGGTCATCGAGGGACCGCTGATGGACGGCATGAACGTCGTCGGCGACCTGTTCGGCGCCGGCAAGATGTTCCTGCCGCAGGTCGTCAAGTCGGCACGGGTCATGAAGAAGGCCGTCGCCCACCTGATCCCGTTCATCGAGGCCGAGAAGAACCCCGAGGACGCCGGCCGCAGCAACGGCAAGGTCGTCATGGCCACGGTCAAGGGCGACGTCCACGACATCGGCAAGAACATCGTCGGCGTCGTGCTGCAGTGCAACAACTACGACGTGATCGACCTCGGTGTCATGGTCCCGGCGCAGAAGATCCTCGACGCGGCCAAGGAGCACGACGCCGACGTCATCGGCCTGTCGGGGCTCATCACGCCGTCCCTGGACGAGATGGTCAACTTCGCGGCCGAGATGGAGCGCCAGGGCTTCGACATCCCGCTGCTGGTCGGTGGGGCCACGACCTCGCGGGCGCACACCGCGGTCAAGGTCGACCAGAAGTACCACGGCCCGGTCGTCTGGGTGAAGGACGCCTCACGCTCGGTCCCGGTCGTCGCGGCGCTGCTCTCCGACGACCAGCGCCCGAGCCTGCTCTCGGACCTGCAGACCGACTACGACTCCCTGCGCGAGCGCCACGCGGCCCGGTCCGACGCCAAGCCACTGCTCTCGATCGAGGCGGCGCGGGCCAACGCGACCGACATCGACTGGGCGGACTACACCCCGCCGGTGCCGCCCGAGCTCGACGCCGACGGGGCGTTCGTGCGCACGTTCACGGACTACCCGCTGGCCGAGCTGCGCCCGTACATCGACTGGCAGCCGTTCTTCAACGCCTGGGAGATGAAGGGGCGCTTCCCCGACATCCTCAACAACCCCTCGACCGGCGAGACCGCGCGCAAGCTGTACGACGACGCGCAGCAGATGCTCGACCAGCTGATCGAGGAGGAGTGGCTCCACGCAAACGGCGTGATCGGCCTGTTCCCGGCCAACCAGGTCGGCAGCGACGACATCGAGGTCTACGCCGACCACCACCGCGACGAGGTGCGCACGACGCTGCACCACCTGCGCCAGCAGAGCGAGCACCGCGCCGGCGTGGCCCACAAGTGCCTGGCCGACTTCGTGGCGCCCAAGGACTCCGGCCTGCAGGACTACGTCGGTGGCTTCGCGGTCACCACGGGGCTCGGCAGCTCCGAGAAGGTCACCGAGTTCAAGGCGGCGCTGGACGACTACAACGCGATCCTGCTGGAGTCGCTCGCCGACCGGCTCGCGGAGGCCTTCGCCGAGCGCCTGCACGAGCGGGTCCGCACCGAGTTCTGGGGCTACCAGCCGCAGGAGTCGCTCGACAACGACGCCCTGATCGCCGAGAAGTACGTCGGCATCCGTCCGGCTCCGGGCTACCCGGCCTGCCCCGACCACACCGAGAAGCAGATCCTGTGGGACCTGCTCGACGTCAAGGCGCAGACCGGTATCGAGCTGACCGACTCGATGGCGATGTGGCCTGGCGCCTCGGTCAGCGGCTGGTACTTCTCGCACCCGAAGTCGCAGTACACCGTCGTGGGCCGCATCGGCCGTGACCAGGTCACCGAGTACGCGGCCCGCAAGGGCTGGAGCGTCGACGAGGCCGAGCGCTGGCTCTCCCCCAATCTTGGCTACCGCTCCGACAACGAGTGAACCGTCCTAGGCTGTTCACGTGACGTTCGACGACATCCCCCCGCTGCGCGACCCGTGGCTGCTCGCGGCCTTCGAAGGCTGGAGCGATGCCGCGGACGCCGCGTCGGGCACCGTGGCCCACCTGGTGGAGGAGTGGGACGCGGAGGTGCTCGGCGAGCTCGATCCCGAGGAGTACTACGACTTCCAGGTGAACCGGCCGCTGCTGCGCCGCGACGAGGAGGGCCGCCCGGCGCTGGTGTGGCCCACGCCCACGCTCTTCGTGGCCCGTCCGCCGGGCGCCGACCGCGACGTGCTCCTGCTGCGCGCCCACGAGCCGAACTTCCGCTGGCGCGGGTTCTGCAGCACGGTGCTGGGCATCGCGTCGCTCGCGGGCGTCACGGACGTCATCACGCTTGGAGCGCTCCTGGCCGACACCCCGCACACGCGCCCGGTGCCCGTGAGCGGGTCGAGCAACGGCATCTCGGCGCGCGTCGCGCCCGGGGTCGAGGTCTCGCACTACAGCGGCCCCGTGGGCATCACGACGGCCCTGGTCGAGGAGGCCACGAATCTCGGCATGTCGGCCCTGTCGCTGTGGGCCGCCGTGCCGCACTACCTGGCCGAGCCGCCGTGCCCCAAGGCCACGCTCGCGCTGCTAGGTGCGGTGGAGGACGCCCTCTCGATCCCGTTGCCCCAGGGAGTTCTCGACGAGCTCAGCGAGGCCTGGCAGCGCGGCGCCGAGGAAGTCATGGAGGACGACGAGGACATCGCCGACTACGTCCGGGCCCTGGAGTCCGAGCGTGACACGAGCGATCTCCCGGAGGCCTCGGGCGACGCGATCGCCCGCGAGTTCGAGCGATACCTGCGCCGGCGCGGCAGCACCGACGACCGGTAGCCGACGACCGGAAGCTACAGAGCGACGCCGAGCAGGGCGTCGACCGCGGTGCGCAGCTGGGTCGTGGCCGCGGTGTCGTCGCCGCTCGCGGCGGCCCAGGCATCGACCGCCGCCAGGGCGGCCGGCGCGTCCAGATCGTCCGCCAGCGCTGCGCGCATCGCGGCGACGACCGGACCGGCGGGGGCGGCGGTGGGCCGATCCACGGCCCGTCGCCACGCGGCGAGGCGCGCCTCCGCGGCGGTGATC
The DNA here is from genome assembly GCF_023146395.1 of Aeromicrobium sp. Classification (GTDB taxonomy): domain Bacteria; phylum Actinomycetota; class Actinomycetes; order Propionibacteriales; family Nocardioidaceae; genus Aeromicrobium. The sequence continues at coordinate 500,222 of NZ_JAGLCD010000004.1, forward strand.
TCCTCGTCGAACCACTCCCAGTCGCTGCGGTAGTGGTGCGACAGCAGCGCGAGGCGGATCGCCATGGGGTCGTGGCCGGCGGCCCGCAGACCCGACACGAGCACCAGGTTGCCCTTCGACTTGCTCATCTTCTCGCCCTCGAAGCCGACCATGCCGGCGTGCACGTAGGACCGGGCGAAGCGCTCACCGGTCGCGACGCTGGCCTCGGAGGCCGACATCTCGTGGTGCGGGAAGACCAGGTCCGATCCCCCGCCCTGGACGTCGAAGTCGGTGCCGAGGTGCGCCAGCGCGATCGCCGCGCACTCGATGTGCCAGCCGGGGCGGCCGCGACCGAGACGGGAGTCCCAGGCCGGCTCACCGGGACGCTCGGCCTGCCAGAGCAGGCAGTCGAGCGGATCACGCTTGCCCGGACGCTCGGGGTCGCCGCCGCGCTCGGCGAAGATCCGCGCCATCGCCGCGGCGTCCCAGCCGGACACCGAGCCGAAGCCCGGATCCGCGTGCACCTCGAAGTACAGGTCGTCGTCGACGGCGTAGACCGCGCCGGCCTTCTTCAGACGCTCGACGAGGTCGACCACCAGGTCGATCGACTCGACCGCGCCGATGTAGTGCTCCGGGGGGAGGATCCGCAGCGCCGCCATGTCCTCGCGGAACAGCTGCGTCTCGCGCTCGGCGAGCTCGACCCAGTCGATACCGGTCGCCGTGGCGCGCTCGAGCAGCGGGTCGTCGACATCGGTGACGTTCTGCGTGTACGACACGCCCCGGCCTTGGTCGAGCCACGCGCGCTGGAGCAGGTCGAACGTCAGGTAGGTCGCGGCATGGCCGAGGTGGGTGGCGTCGTAGGGCGTGATGCCGCAGACGTAGAGGCGGGCATCGCCCTCGCCGTCGAGCGTCCGGGCCTCGCCGGCCGCGGTGTCGTGCACGACCGGAACAGGGCCGGTTCCGAGTCCCCCGTCGGCCAGGGACGGCACGGGGGGACCTGACCAGCTGCGCATGCGCCGAGACTATCGGCCGCCCACGAGCGGCGGTGCGACGGCCGTCCGGGCGCCGTCGCTGGCACCATGGCTGCGTGATCATCGACTGCGCGGTGTACCGCGACGGCTCCCGGGAGGACACGGGACCCACGACCGAGGAGCTCACGGCCGCGCTGGCGGGGCTCGGCGACGACGACTTCCTGTGGATCGGGTGCAACAACCCGACCACGGACGAGATGCAGCGGGTCGGCGGTGTGCTCGGTCTGCACCCGCTCGCGATCGAGGACGCGCTCGAGCGGCACCAGCGTCCCAAGATCGAGCGGTACCGCGACCACCTGATCATGTCGATGCGGATGGTCTCGTACAGCGACGACGACATCGAGACCCACGAGGTCAACCTGTTCCTCGGCGAGAAGTACCTGCTGACGGTCCGGCACGGCGGTCCCTCGCTCGTCGAGGGTCGCCGGCGCGCCGAGAAGCGCAACGAAGCCCTCGCACACGGGCCGACCGCGGCCCTGTACGCGGTCGTCGACACGATCGTCGACCGCTACGAGCAGATCGCCCGCGAGCTCGAGACCGATGTCGAGGAGGTCGAGACGTCGGTCTTCTCCGACCAGCTCACGAGCGACTCCACGCGCATCTACCGGCTCAAGCGCGAGGCCCTGGAGTTCCGGCGCGCCGTCGTGCCGCTCAAGGAGCCGGTCGTCCGGTTCTCCGAGACCGCGCAGCCGGCCGAGGCCAGACCGTACTTTCGCGACATCGCCGACCATCTCAGTCGGGCAGCCGAGGCCATCGACACGATCGACCACCTGCTCGACAACGCGCTGACGGCCCATCTGGCGCAGCTGAGCGTCCAGCAGAACTCCGACATGCGCAAGCTTGCCGCGGGCGCCACGATCTTCGCCATCCCGACCGCGATCGCCGGGATCTACGGCATGAACTTCCAGTACATGCCTGAGCTGTCGTGGCGAGCCGGCTACCCGATCTGTCTCGCCGTGATGGGTGGGCTGTGCGCGTACATCTACCGCCGGTTCAAGAAGTCGGGCTGGCTGTGAGGCAGGGCGCTGAGCGCCCGCGCTGACGCACTCAGACGGCTGCATTTCCAGGGTTTTCCACAGATTTTCCCAGCATGGCCCCTGCCGCCGGGACCGTGTCAGTGGGGGTCGTTTGACTGGTTCCATGTTCGAGGACCTGGCACCTGAAGAGGTGCTCGCCGCGGTGGCGAGTGCCGACTTCGGCGTGCACGAGACGATCGACCTGATGGGCGGCAAGCACATCGACGCGATCGCGGCCCTGGAACGACTTCTGCGCGTGACACAGGCCCGCATCGTCGAGCAGGTCGACGCCCTCCACGCGCTTCGCAGCTCCACTGGGCCTTCGCTCGAGGGTGACCCGTCGCTCACCGTCGCCGCCGAGACCGCACTCGCGCGCGGCATGTCGCCGACGGCCGGTCGCACGATGCTGGCGACAGCCGTGCACCTGCGGAGCATGCCGGCGCTCCGCGCGGCGTTCGGCGGCGGGCGGGTGTCGGAGGGCACCGTGCGTGCTGTCGTGAGGGTCGTGCGCGACCTCGACGTGGACACCGCGACGGCCGTCGACGCCGTGCTCGAGGGCCGGCTCGACGGAGTCAGTCCCCGCCGTGCCGCGGAGCTGGCTCGCACCGCTGTCGTCGAGCACGACGTCCAGGCTGCGGCCCAGCGTGAGAAGACTGCCCGCGCCCAGCAGTACGTCACGTACTGGGACGAGCCCGACGGCGTCGGCACGTTGATCGTGCACGGTCCGGCCGAACAGCTCGTGGGCATCCGGCAGTCGCTACAGGTGCACGCCGACCGACTGCGGGCTCGCGGTGACGAGCGCGACCGCGGCCAGATCATGGTCAACACGCTGTTCGAGCGGGCCACGGGCATCGAGACGCTGGCGGGTCCCGAGATCGAGCTGTCGGTCCTGATGCCCGTCGAGGCGCTCCAGGGCCAGCCCGTCGCGGCCGAGCTCGCCGGCCACGGCCCCATCTCGCCGCAGCTGGGCGCGGAACTCGTCGACGGAGCCCACCAGAGCTGGTACCGCCGACTCTTCACCGACGCGGCGGGCTCCCTGGCCGGGCTCGACCGCACCCGCCGCTGCTTCACCGGCACCCTCGCCTCGTGGGTCCGGACGCGTGACCACCACCGATGTCGACAACCGTCCTGCGACTGCCGGATCCGCGAGATCGACCACATCCGGCCGCACCGCTCGGGTGGACCCACGACCGAGGAGAACGCCCAGGGCCTGTGCCGACTCTCGAACCTCGTCAAGGAGCTCCCGGGGTGGCACGTGGCCCGCGATCCGAATGGCTCGATCCGATGGACCACCCCCACCGGCCACACCTACGACGCTCCCCCGCCGCGGCCGCACCGCCGGACGTGAGCAGTCCGGCGCGAGGCACCTACCCGTTGATCGCGATGTCGGCCGTGATGACGCCCGTGCCGAGCAAGATCAGCACGACCGAGCCCAGCACGATGCGGTACGCCACGAACGGGGCGTACGAGCGCGTGCTGACGTACCGCAGCAACCAGTGGATCACCGCGATGCCAACGGCGAAGGCCACGACCGTGCCCAGGATCGTCGGACCGACACCGTAGGCGTTGTCGCCGCCCGGGATGTCCTTGAGCTTGTAGATGCCGGCGCCGACGACCGCCGGGATCGCGAGCAGGAATGCGTACCGCGTGGCCGCCGCGCGCTCGTAGCCCAGGAACAGGCCCATGCTGATCGTGGCGCCGGACCGGGACACGCCCGGGACGACCGCCGCCGCCTGGGCGAGTCCGAACAGGACCGCATGGCCCCAGGTCAGGTCGTCGATGGGCTTGGCGTTGCGGCCGACCCGCTCCGCGACGCCCAGCACGATGCCCAGCACGATCAGCGTCGTGCCGATGACCCAGAGGTTGCGGAACTCGCTGTCGATGAGGTTCTCCAGGGCCAGCCCGATCAGCACGATCGGCACCGACCCGATGATGACGAACCAGCCCATGTTCCACTCGGGCTCCTGACGTGCCGCACGCGAGAACACCCCGCGGACCCAGCCGGACCCGATGGTCCAGATGTCGCGCCAGAAGTAGAGGACGACGGCGATCTCCGTACCGATCTGGACCACGGCCGTGTAGGCCGCGCCCGGGTCGGACCAGCCGAAGAACTTCGGGAAGATCGCGAGATGGGCACTGCTCGAGATGGGCAGGAACTCGGTGAGCCCTTGGAGCAGACCGAGAACGACAGACCGCAGGACGTCATCCACGCGGTGAGCCTACCGGCCACCTGACCGGGCCCTGACTAACCTGTGCGCATGCAGCGGCGTCGGGTTGGTCACTCCGGCCTCCGGGTCTCCCGGCTCGCGCTGGGCACCATGACCTGGGGCACCCAGGTTGACCGGTACACCGCCGGCGAGCTGCTCGACGCCTTTCTCGACGCCGGCGGCACCCTCATCGACACCGCGCCGGTGCACGGTGACGGTCACGCCGAGCAGCTGCTCGGCGCCGTCCTGGCCGAACGCGGAGTCCGTGACCGCGTGCAGATCGCCGGCAAGTGCGGCCTCGGACCCGGTGTCGACGGCGCCGTCGCCGACACCTCACGCGGCGCCGTGCTCGACCAGCTCGACCGCACGCTCCGCGAGCTCCAGACCGATCACCTCGACCTGTGGCAGGTGCACCGCTGGGACGACTCCGTGCCTCTCGACGAGACGCTCGCGGCGCTCGAGCACGCCGTCGACTCCGGTCGGGTGCGGTACGTCGGACTGTCGAACTTCGCGCCGTGGCAGACGGCCTTGGCCCATGAGCGGCTGGCGGGGCGTCCCGCAGGCCTGCGCCTGGTCAGCACCCAGGTGGAGTACTCGCTGCTGCAGCGCGTGCCCGAGAGCGGACTGGTCGACGCCCTGCAGCATCTCGGCATGGGTCTGCTCGCGTGGTCCCCGATCGGACGCGGTGTCCTCACCGGCAAGTACCGCACCGGCACCCCGGCCGACTCCCGCGGAGCCGACGACGGCTTCAGCCGCTGGTTGGCGGAGTACCTCGGTCCAGGCCCCTCGGCCACGGTGGAAGCCGTCGCCCGCGCTGCCGACGGCCTCGGCCTCAGCCCGGCTCAGGTCGCGCTGGCGTGGGTCCGGGACCGGCCCGCCGTCGCGTCGGCCGTCGTCGGCGCCCGCACCCCCGCGCAGCTGAGCGAGCTGCTGGGCACCGAGGAGCTCGCGCTCCCGCCCGAGATCACCCTGGCCCTCGACGATGTGTCGAGCCCCCGGTAGCGAGAAGGAGTCACCATGGTCGAGTACGAGTTCTGGGACCTCACGATCTCGCGCACCACGTCACGCAACGCGGTGTGCCGCATGCTGACCGATGCCGCCGAGTACCAGGGATGGGAGCTCGCCCGCCTCCGGCGCGACCGGTCCGGTCAGCGCACCGTGCGGCTGCGGCGCAAGATCATCCGGATGCGACCGACGCTCGTCTGAGCCGGGCGCCGCGTCAGGCGATGTCGAGGAAGTCGTCGAGGACCTGGCAGCCGAACTCGAGCGCGTCGACCGGCACGCGCTCGTCGACGCCGTGGAACAGGGCCGTGAAGTCGAGGTCGGCCGGCAGCCTGAGCGGAGCGAATCCATAGGACGTGATGCCGTGCCGGTCCCAGGCCTTCGCGTCCGTGCCGCCCGACATCACGAACGGCGCGACGTGGGCGCCCGGGTCGTTCTTGTGGATCGCGACCGTCATGGCATCGACCAGGTCGCCGGCGAAGGGGTACTCCAGCGCGATGTCGCTGATGTGCGGCTCGACGAGGACCTGTGCCCCCACGACCTCCTGGACCGCAGGCAGGAAGGTGTCGGCGTGGCCGGGCAGGTAGCGGCCGTCGACGAACGCGACCGCCTCGCCGGGGATCACGTTGTGCTTGTACCCGGCCGAGAGCATCGTGGGATTGGTCGAGTTGCGGACTCCGGCGCCGAGCATCCGCACGGCCGCCCCGAAGTGGGCCAGGATCTCGTCCGGATCGGTGCTCGTCTCTCCGGTCAGCTCGCGGACCTTGGCGAACAGTGCCTGCATCGACGGCCCCGGCTCGGCCGGCCAGGCGTGCTCGCCCAGCGCCACCAGGGCCCGTGACAGGTGGACGATCGCGTTGTCCGGCGCCTTCATCGACCCGTGACCGGCGGTGCCCGTGGCCGTCAGGCGCATCCACGAGATGCCCTTCTCGCCGGTCTCGATCAGGTAGAGCCGCTGCCCGCCGACCTCGGTGGAGAATCCCCCGACCTCGCCGATGGCCTCGGTGCAGCCCTCCAGGACGTCCGGCCGGTGGGTCGCCAACCACTGCGCGCCCAGCACGCCGCCGGCCTCCTCGTCGGAGGTGAAGATCAGCGTGATGGGGCGGTCGGGCACGCGGCCGGTGCGCTGCCGCTCACGCACGACCGCCAGGACGATGGCGTCGAAGTCCTTCATGTCGACCGCACCCCGCCCGAACAGGTACCCGTCGACGACCTCCGCCGCGAACGGGTCGACCTGCCAGTCGCCCGCCTGCGCGGGCACGACGTCGAGGTGCCCGTGGATCAGCAGACCTGGTCGGGGCGAGTCCTGGTTGCCCCAGCGGGCCACGACGCTGGCGCGGCCGGGGGCCGCCTCGATGATCTCCGAGTCGATCCCCACCTCGGCGAGCAGCGCCGCGACGTGCTCGGCCGCCGCGCGCTCGCCCGGCCCGGAGTCGTCACCGAAGTTCGAGGTGTCGATACCGATGAGGTCGCGACAGATCTCGAGGACCTCGGACTGGGCAGTTGCCGGCTGCGGATCGGTCATGGCCCGATCGTACGCAGGAGTCGGTGGACCCGCGATCAGGCCAGGACGTCGTCGAAAACGCGGGAGAACAGCAGGCGGGACGACCACCGCTCGAGCCCGGAGAAGGCCCGTGGGACGCCGCGGACGTGCAACGTCTCGCGCCACGTGACCCGGCTGCCCCAGGTCGTCGGCTCCACCACGATCTCCGCGTGTCCGGTCACGACGCGGCCCTCCTTGACCAGCCGGCAGTACCGCGGCGGATCGTTCTCGACCACGCGCATGGGGTCGTCGAAACCGAGACGTCCCAGCCCCGTGCGCGCGACGAATCCGTCCGGAGTGCGATGGATCGCGGTCAGGGGCACGGCCCGGGCGTGCCGTGGCCAGTCGGTGATCCGGGCCCACGCCACCTCGGGCGGCAACGGGACCTCGCGCACGATCTCGATACCCTCCACGGCACGATGGTAGGCGGCGGCACCCCGGTCCGCCGATCGAAAGGACGTCATGAGCACCCCACCGTCAGGTCACGACACCCCGGTCACGCCCGCCTTCGCGAGCGTCGACGACGTCATCTCCCGGCTCGCGGACGTCGGGTACCTGGCGTCCGACGGGGTCGCCACGACCGTGTTCCTCGCCGACCAGCTCGGCAAGCCGCTGCTCGTGGAGGGTCCGGCCGGAGTCGGCAAGACCGAGCTGTCGCGCGCCGTCGCCGCCGCCACGGGGGCCGAGCTGGTGCGACTGCAGTGCTACGAGGGGGTCGACGAGGCGCGCGCGCTGTACGAGTGGAACCACGCCAAGCAGCTCCTGCGGATCACGGCCGGCCGTGAGGAGTCGTGGGACGAGGCGCGCTCGGACATCTTCGGCGAGGAGTTCCTGCTCGCTCGGCCCTTGCTCAAGGCCATCCGCAACGATGGCCCCACGGTCCTGCTGATCGACGAGACCGACAAGGCCGACGTCGAGATCGAGGGTCTGCTGCTGGAGGTCCTTGGCGACTTCCAGATCACCGTCCCCGAGCTCGGCACGATCACGGCGACGACCCGTCCGTTCGTGGTGCTGACCTCGAACGCCACGCGGGAGCTGTCGGAGGCCCTGCGACGCCGCTGCCTGTTCCTGCACGTCGACTTCCCCGAGGCCGACCTGGAGCAGCGGATCGTGCGGCTCAAGGTGCCCGAGCTCGACGAGCGGCTGGCGGACTCGCTGATCCGGGTCGTGGCGGCGCTGCGCGACCTCGGCCTGCGCAAGGCGCCGTCGGTGGCCGAGACGATCGACTGGGCCCGCACGCTCGTCGCGCTGGGTGCCAAGACGCTCGATCCGGAGGTCGTGAGCGAGAGCCTCGGCGTGATCCTCAAGCACCAGGACGACATCGCCAAGGCCCGCGCGAAGCTCGACCTGCCCTCGATCCTCGCTCCGTCCGCGAACTGACGTGAGCTGACGTGGACCCCGACCCGCGCCGCGACGGCGAGTCGCCGACCGACCTGGCCGAACGCCTGGTCGACTTCGTCGATGCCCTGCGCAGCAAGGGCGTCCGGGCCGGCACCAGCGAGACCGTCGACGCGGCGGCCGTGATGGCGACGCTGGGGCTCGAGAACCGAGGCCGGCTGCGGGAGGGTCTCGCAAGTGCCCTGGTACGGCGAGAGGGCCAGCGCGAGGTCTTCGACATGACGTACGACCTGTTCTTCCCCGCCGGCATCGGACTCGGGGCCTCGGCGGCCGAGATCGACGCCGAGTCGGCCGAGGACCTGCGCGATCTGCTGCTCATGGCCATCGCCGAGGGTGATCTGCGCATGATGCAGCAGCTCGCCGAGCTTGCTGTCGAGACCCTCGGATCAGTCTCCACGGCCGGCAGCAGCGCCGGTGGATGGTCGGCGTACCAGACCCTCGACCGGCTCAACCCGCGCACGCTCACGGCCGCCGCCGAAGCCCTGCGTGCCGAGCAGAACGGGAGTGGTCAGGGTCAGGGTCAGGGTCCGGGACAGGGCGCTGGTGGGGGCTCGGGCGCCGGCGGGGGCTCCTCCCCCGGGCTGGGTGGCCACGACGTCGCCGACGCCCTCACCCGCGACGAGGTGCGGCGCCTGATCGACCTGTTCCGGACGATGGTCGAGGCCGAGGCCCGCCGTCGCACCGCAGAGGTCCGCGGGCGCGACCTGGTGACCCAGCACGCCGTCCGGCGCAGCGCGTCCGAGGTCGACTTCCTCTCGGCGAACGCGCAACAGCTCGCCGACCTGCGTCAGGCCGTCCAGCCCCTGGCGCGCAAGCTCGCGACGCGCCTGTCGGCGCGGCGCCGCCGCTCACGACGCGGGCGGATCGACATCCGCCGCACGATGCGCCGGGCGATGGGCACCGGGGGCGTGCCCATGCGTCCGGTGCACGCTCCCCCGCACCGCACGCGGCCGGAGCTCGTGCTGCTGTGCGACATGTCCGGCTCCGTCGCGGGATTCTCCGACTTCACGATGCTGCTCGTGCAGGCGCTGCGCGAGCAGTTCAGCAGGGTGCGCGTCTTCGCCTTCGTCAACACCGTCGACGAGGTCACCGACATCGTGCGCGAGGGCGTCGACGTCCGCCGGCGCATCGCCGAGGAGGCACGGATCACGAAGTGGCACACGAGCAGCGACTACGGCGAGTCCTTCCGTGACTTCGCGCTCGACCACCTCGATGCCGTCGGCCCGCGCACGTCGGTCCTGATCCTCGGCGACGCCCGCAACAACAACCAGGCTCTGGGTCTGGACGCCCTGCACGCGATCGCCCAACGCTCCCGCCGCAGCTTCTGGCTCAACCCGGAGCACCCGGGTTCCTGGGGACTCGGTGACTCCGTGGCGCCAGCGTACGCCGAGGTCGTCGACATGCACGAGTGCCGCACCATCACCCAGCTCGAACGCTTCATCTCCCGTCTCCTGCCGGTCTGACGGTGCGTGAGCCGCCGGCGACCTAGCATGACGGCAGAGGGGCCGCCGGCCCGCACACGGAGGAGGTGAGGGGGTGTCGGAGTCCCGCCTCCACAACCTGATCCGCGTCAATCAGGCCATCACGAGCGACCTGGATCTCGACTCGGTCCTGCACCGCATCGTGGCGATGGCCGCCGAGCTCGTCGATGCGAAGTTCGCCGGTATGGGCGTGCTCGGCCCCCAGGGTGAGATCGCCAAGTTCATCCACTCCGGCATCAGTCCGCAGGTCGAGGCCGCGATCGGACGACAGCCCGAGGGCAAGGGTCTGCTGCGCGCCATCATGGACACGCCCCGGCCACTCAGTCTGACCGCGCTGGGCGACGATCCGAGATCGGTCGGCTTCCCGGCGGGCCACCCCGCGATGACCAGCTTCCTGGGAGTGCGCATCCGGGTGCGGGAGGAGGTCTACGGCAACCTGTACCTGGCCAACAACCGCCACGGCGAGTTCACGGCCGAGGACGTCGAGCTCGCGGAGGCCCTCGCCGCCACGGCGGGCATCGCGATCGAGAACGCTCGCCAGTTCGACGAGGCGATCCGGCGCGAACGGTGGTCGCGGGCGCTGGCGGAGGCGGCGCGCGGAGTCATGCTCGACGAGGAGAGCCAGCAGGTCCCGCGGTTGCTCGACCGCGTGCGGGAGGCCGTCCAGGCAGAGGTCGCGTTGATCGCCACGATCGACGAGGAGACCGACGAGCTGATCGTCGAGCACGTCGTCGGGTTCAACAGCGCCGTCCTGGCCACGACCCGGGTCCGCCCCGTGACCGAGAGCTTCGTGCACACCACCGGGGACGAGGCTCTCGTGCTGAACCACCTGTCGCTCCTGATCGACACCGCCGATGGCGAGGTCGAGACCACCTGCCACCTGGTGCTGGTGCCCTTCGACGGCCCGCCGGGCCGCCGCATCGCGCTGGGCGTCGCGAACCGTGGCACGCAGAGCGAGCTGCACGACCGCGAGATCGAGGTCGTGGGCTCGTTCACGAGCCACGTCCACACCGTGCTCGACCGCGCCGAGATGCGGCGCACGCGGCATCGGGTCGCCATGCTGGAGGACCGCAACCGCATCGCCCGCGACCTGCACGACCACGTGATCCAGCGGCTGTTCGCCACCGGGCTGAGCCTGCAGGCGACCGCCACGCAGGTCGACGGGCCCCCGGGCGAACGGCTGTCCGACCTCGTGCACGAGATCGACGGCGCGATCACGCAGATTCGCCAGAGCATCTTCGCGCTGAACCACGACAGCGCTGACGGGGCCACGCTGCGATCACGGCTGTCGGCCATCGTCGAACGGATCGGCGGCAGCCTGCCCCGACGGCCCACCCTCGTGTTCGCCGGCCCGGTCGACCTCGTGACCGACGACGATCTGTCCCACGACGTCGAGGCCGTCGTCAGCGAGGCGTTGACCAATGCGGTGCGGCACTCCGGCGCCCGGTCGATCGACGTCGAGGTCGCGATCGCCGACCACAGCATCACGATCTCGGTGCTCGACGACGGAGTGGGTCCCGGCCCGATGACCCGGCGCAGCGGACTGTCGAACCTGGAGCTGCGCGCCCGACGACACGACGGCACGTTCCTGGTCGAGGAACGAGCGACCGGCGGCACGTTGCTGCACTGGACCGGGCGTCTGGGAGCGACCCGACCCAGCACCGGCAGCCCGATCGACTGACTGGCACAGTAAGAACGTGCAGGACGACACCTGGCGGGACCACCTGGCCAACGAGCGGACGCACCTGGCGTGGTTGCGCACCGGCGCAGCGGTCCTCGTGGTCGGTCTCGCGGTCATGCGGTTCGCCGACGACCAGGAGGTCTCGCTCAACAGCGTCCTCGCAGCGGTGCCTCTCCTGCTGTGCGGGCTCTCCGCCGTCATGTACGGCACGCAGCGGTACCGGCGAGCCCATCACCGCCTCACGAGCGGCGATCCGCGGCCGCCGGGTGTGCTCGGACCGTCGGTGGCGGCCGCCGTGCTCGTCCTGGCCTTCGCCGCGACCACGGTCATGCTCGCGATCCTCGGGTGACCGCGCGCCGGTCGTAGGACAGACTGATCCCCGACACTGGCCGTTGGACGGGGGATCCACATGACCGAGAAGAACGTGACGACGCTGGGCGACTGGCTCAAGAAGCCCATCAGCTGGGCGGTGATCGCGGTCGCGGTCGTCGCTTTCGCGCTGCAGCAGGTCTTCGCGCCGGGCCTGTTCGGTGGCTCCGACGAGTCCGACGCCGATGTGGCCGGCACGCAGATGCAGGTCCAGCGCGCCCCGGGGGTCGAGGTCCCTGAGGGCGCGGAGGTCACGGCGCTCTACACGGTCGAGAACCGCGAGCGCGAGGAGGTCGAGATCTCCTCGGCGGAGATCACCTTCCTGCGCGTCGAGGGCGGCGGACCGGAGTGCACCGGCGCCAGCCGTGCCGGCGTCCAGGCCAAGCTCGAGAACCACCTCGTGGGCAAGCGCATCGACCGCCAGGGCGAGTACGACTTCGATGTGATCTACGAGGGCCGCGACACCCCGGTCCCCGACTGTGTGGGCGCCACGATCCAGGCCGAGGTCGAGGTCCGGGTCGTGCCCTACGTCTACGAGTGAGGAGACGCCGGTGAGCCATCACGGCGACGTGCCGCCCGGCGGCCAGGTGCCGGCCGAGGGGCTGCTGGAGGTGCTGGCCCGCCGGTTCCTGACGACCGACGAGGCGCGCGGCGAGAAGGTCGACCGCTGGCACGCCAGGGGCCGGCGCACCGCGCGGGAGAACATCGCCGACCTCGTCGATCCCGACTCGTTCGTCGAGTACGGCCGGTTCGTCACGGCGGCGCAGGAGTCACGCCGCGATCTCGCCGACCTCGTCGTCGAGACGCCCGCCGACGGCATCATCGGCGGCACGGCCACGGTCGACGGCCGGCCGTGCGCCGTGCTGTCGTACGACTACCTCGTGATGGCCGGCACGCAGGGGATGCGCGGGCACCGCAAGTCGGACCGTCTGATCGAGCTCGCGGGCCGGATGCGGCTTCCGACGGTGTTCTTCACCGAGGGCGGGGGTGGTCGCCCCGGCGACACCGACATCCCGCTCGTCTCCGCGCTCGACGTCGGGTCGTTCGCCCTGTGGGCCGAGCTCCAGGGGGTGGTCCCCCGCATCGCTGTCGTCTCAGGCCGCTGCTTCGCCGGCAATGCCGTGATCGCCGGGTGCGCGGACCTGCGGATCGCCACGCCCGAGGCGAATCTCGGCATGGCAGGGCCGGCGATGATCGCCGGAGGCGGGCTCGGGACCTTCACCGCGGAGGAGATCGGGCCGGTCGCGGACCAGGCGTCGAACGGGGTCCTGGACGTCGTCGTGGCCGACGAGGCCGAGGCCGTCGCGACCGTGCGACAGGTCCTGGAGCTGCTCAGCGGGCCCGGACCGCGCAGTGCTCCGGCCGATGCCGAGCACCTGCGCCACGCCCTGCCCGACAACGACCGCGAGGCGTTCGACGTCCGCACGGTCGCTGAGGCCCTGGCCGACCCTGACTCGGTGCTGTGGCTGCGAGAGGCGTTCGCGCCAGAGCTGGTCACGGGCCTGGCCCGGATCGACGGCCTGCCGGTGGGCCTCCTCGCCAACCAGTCGACCCACCTCGCCGGAGCCCTCACAGCAGGAGCCTCGGCCAAGGCGGCCGACTTCCTGGACCTGTGCGAGCGGTGGCGCGTCCCGGTGGTCTCCCTGGTCGACACGCCCGGCTTCATGGTCGGCCCCGACGCCGAGCGCACGGGGCTCGTCCGCGAGGCGTCCCGGATGGTCACGGCCGGGGCCCGCCTCACCGTGCCGCTCGTCGGCGTCGTGATCCGCCGTGGCTACGGCCTCGGCGCCCAGGCGATGCTCGGCGGCAGCACGCACCGGCCACACCTCACGGTCGGGTGGCCGGGCGCCCACCTCGGCGCGATGGGCCTGGAGGGTGCCGTGCGGCTCTCGCTCGCCCACGAGCTGGCCGCGATGACCGAGGACGAGCGCGAGGCGGCCGTCGCGCACCACACGGCCGAGCTGCGGACGCACGCCCACGCGCTCAACGTCGCCCGCGTCTTCGAGATCGACGACGTGATCGACCCCGCCGAGACGGCCGCCGTGATCGCGGCGACCCTGCGCGCCGCCGGCTGACTCAGGGACGGGCCCGTCCCGTGGTCCGCCGCTCCGTGACAGGCTGTTCGTCATGCGCAGCGTGACGAGAGCGGTGATGCTCATCGGCATGATCACCGCCCTCGTGGCGGGTGGGTGCTCCGACGGTGCCGACCCGCAGCGCGATCGCAGCGTCTCCCTGGAGCAGCTCGCCGTGAGCGAGCTTGCGCCCGTCGACGGCGTCGTGGACGTCCGGGCGTCCCAGGAGCCGGCCACCGACGATGCCCTGCTGGACCGGTCCGATCCGGATCGCTGGCACCTGTACGTGCAGGTCACGCTCGAGGATGCAGTGTCGACCGCTCAGGCGCAGGCCGCGGCCGAGGAGCTGCGCGCCTTCATGGACACGTACCACTCGGGCCCCCGATGGACCGCGCACGTCGAGCTCGGCCCGGGAGCTGCGTCGCTCGAGGTGTGGCCCGAGCTCAGGACGTCGCCGTCGGCCGATGTCGCCGACGTCCTGGCCCTCCGGGACCTTGCCGGGGTGCAGCGGGCCGCCACGGCCGGGGGCACGTTCTCCCTCGAGGTCGGGTCCGCGTCCTCCTTGCCCGCGCTGATGCCGCGGCTGCGCGAGCTGCCTGCGTGGAGCGCCGGGGGCAGCGTGCACGCCGAGGAGGGGCGGGTCAGGATCATGGACGTCCCCGACCTGGTCACCGACGAGCAGCTCCAGGCCGTCATCGCGATCTCCCTCGCCCACCCCGCGGCCGACGTCGAGATCTCCGCCGCGGCGCAGGGGGCCCAGGTGCCGGTGCTGTACCTGAACCGGCTGAGCGAGGCGGAGGCGGCGAACGTCGTCGCCACACTGACCGACCCCGCCCTCGCCCACACCGCAGACGACGGGTATCAGCTCGACTTCGCCCTGCGCAGTGACGCGGGTGACCAGACCGGCACCGTGGGCGTCCCTGGCTGATCTGGCCGGCCCGACTAGCCGCGGAAGACCGAGACCGCCCAGTCGCTCTCGGAGGTGAACGGGTGGAGGGCCCACGTCCCGAAGCGGTGCTCGAGTCTCCAGTCGACCGCGCCGGCCTGCTCGTCGAGGTCGGCCAGGGTGTAGGTCCGGTCGAGGTGGAAGCCGAAGACCGCGCGACCGCGCGGCGCGAGCACGCCGGCCATCGCGGTGATGATCGCCGGCTCGGTGCCGGGCTCGGCGAAGGTCATGACGTTGCCCGTGCACACGATCAAGTCGAAGGGTCCTCCCACGTCCGGCGTCAGGTCGCACAGGTCCAGCACCCGCAGATCGGCTCCCGGATGTTGCTCGCGCCCCGCCTCGATCAGGAGCGGGTCGGCGTCGACGCCGATCACGCGGTGCCCCCGCACGCCCAGCGCGTGGGTGATGCGGCCCGCACCACACCCTGCGTCGAGGATCAGACTGTCCGGATCGAGCATCGCGTCGATCAGTCGGGCCTCACCGTCGACGTCGCGGCCCTCGGCCGCGATGCGCACGAAGCGCTCGGCGTACTCACGGCGCTGCTGCTCGCTGCGTTCCCTGACCCAGCGCGTCCGGCTCGAACCATCCATGGACGAGATCCTGTCAGGTGGGTACGCGGTGGGGCCGGACGACGAACGGCGGGCCTTTCGGCCCGCCGTTCCCGTGTGTCCGAGGGGGGACTTGAACCCCCACGCCCCATTAAGGGCACTAGCACCTCAAGCTAGCGCGTCTACCATTCCGCCACCCGGACGTGTGACTCGCTGCTCCCGCCTGACCGGCTTCGGCAGCGCGTGCCACCTTAGCAAAGACCCGCGCCGGGACCGAATCCGGTCCCTGCTCTCACCCGAGGTGCGACAGGGTGTGGATCACCAGGCCCGCGAGGCCGCCCACGACGGTGCCGTTGATCCGGATGAACTGCAGGTCGCGACCGACGTGGAGCTCGATCCGCTGGGCTGTCTCGACGCCGTCCCAGCGCGCCACGGTGGCCGAGATGACGGTCGCGAGCTCGTCGCCGTGACGCTCCACGGCGTACGACGCGACGTCGGCCGCGAGGTCGTCGACCCGCGCCGCCAACCGGGCGTCGGTCTGCAGGCGGCGGCCGAGGGCCTCGACCTCTTCCACGGCCCGGCGACGCAGCAGCCCGTCCTCGACGAGGGCCTCGGTCAGCGCGCCCTTGAGCGAGGTCCAGAGCGACACCGCGGTCGCGACGACCTGGGGCTGGTTCAGGACCCGCTCCTTCAGCCGGTCCGCCCGCTCCCGCGTGGCCGGGTCGTCCTGCAGGTCCCGGGCGAGCTGGCCGAGCCAGTGGTCGAATGCCGCCCGCGCCCGGTGCTCCGGGTCGTCACGGATCTCGGCGACCCACCGGACCGCCTCCAGGTGCAACCGGGCGGCGACACGGTCGTCGACCCACTGCGGCGTCCACCACGGGGCGCGCTGCTCGACGATCTGGGCGACCTCCGCGCGATTGCTCACGAGCCAGCGGTGCAGCTCCTCGGTCACGAGGTCGACCAGGCCCGTGTGCGCGCCGTCGCGCACGATCTCGGCGATCATCTGCCCCACGGCCGGGCCCATCGGCTCCGCGGACAGCTTCGGCACCATGACGTCGCGGACCAGTGCCTCGACGTCGTCGTCGCTGATGCGGTCCAGTCCGTGGGCCGCGATGCGCGACCCGGCATGGACCAGGCGCTCGGCATGGCCCGGCTCGAGCAGCCACGACGCGGCGTGGTCGGCGACCCCGACGGCCATCAGGCGCTCGCGGACGACCTCGGGCTGCAGGAAGTTGTCGACCACGAAGTCCTGCAGGCTCTCCCCCAGCGACTCCTTGCGCCGCGGGATGATCGCGGTGTGCGGGATCGGAATCCTGAGTGGATGACGGAACAACGCCGTGACGGCGAACCAGTCGGCGATCGCGCCCACCATCGCAGCCTCGGACGTGGCGTTGACGTAGGCGAGCCACCCGTTCGCGTCCCGGGTCAGAACGAACACGAGCGCTGCGATCACGAGCAGCGACGTCGCCACACCTCGCATCCGCCGCAGCGACCGCCGACGCTCGAGGTCCTTGCCCGAGAGCTCGGCAGGCATGGCGAACGACGTCGTCGTCTCGGCGGGCATTCCCGCAGCGTAGCGACGACCGCAGGGCCCCGCCCCTCGCTGCGTAGACTCGCGCCGTGAGCAGTCACGACCATGCCCGGCGCGACACCGACGTCCGGTGAGCACCGACGTCACGCCCGCCCCCGCCGTGCCCGACCGGCGCCGGGTCCGGGCCGAGATCTGGATCGTCCTCGGGCTCTCCCTCGGGCAGTCGGCCGTCTACGCCGTGCTGAGCCTGGTCGTCAAGCTCACGAACGGCGGCCTCCGCACCTCTACCGCGACGCTCAACTCCTCGCGGGCCGACCAGCAGTGGCTCGACCTGACGCTCCAGGTGCTGTCGATCGTGTTCGCGCTCGTGCCGGTCTTCCTGGCGCTCTACCTCCTCGCGGGGCGGTCGATCGGCCTCGACCGGCGCTCCCCCGGGCGTGACACGGCCACCGGCGTCCTGCTGGCCCTGGTGATCGGCGTCCCCGGCCTGGGCCTGTACGCCGCCGGACGCGCCCTGGGGGTCACGGCCGAGATCGTCACGGCCCCCGACACGGTCTACTGGTGGACCGTCGTGATCCTCGTGGCCGCGGCCCTGCAGAACGGACTCCTCGAGGAGGTCGTGGTCGTCGGCTACCTCCACGAACGGTTGCGCGACCTGGGTTGGGGCATGTGGCCGGTGATCATCACAAGTGCCCTGCTGCGCGGCAGCTATCACCTGTACCAGGGATTCGGTCAGGCGATCGGCAACGTCGTCATGGGGCTCGTGTTCGGCTGGTGGTACCAGCGCACCGGACGCGTCATGCCGCTCGTGATCGCCCACACCCTGCTCGACGTCGTCGCGTTCGTGGGCTACCTGAGCCTCGGTGATGCCCTGGGCCTGCGGTGAGCGCAGGCGGGCCCGCGGCCTACGGTGGAGCAGTGGCACTTCCGAGACTCAGGCGAGCCGTCCTGGCGGCCCCGATGGCCGGCGGCGTGTCGACTCCTGCGCTCGTGATCGCCGTAGGAGAGGCAGGCGGGCTCGGCCAGCTGGCGGCTGGTTACCTCCCACCGCAGACCGTGGAGGCTCAGGTCCGGCAGGTGCAAGCGTCGGGCGTTCCCTTCGGGGTGAACGTCTTCGTTGCCGAGACGATGGACCCAGCTCGTGAGGCGGAGGCGGTTGAGCGATACCGCCGCCGCCTCCAACCACTCGCCGAGCACCTCGATGCCGCGCTGCCCGAGCCTGACTGGGCCGACACCGACCACTACCGCGAGAAGCTGGATCTACTCGCCCGCCTCGCTCCCCCCGTCGTCTCGTTCACCTTCGGGTGTCCCGATCCTGTCGACATCCAGCGCCTCCGCGACGCCGGTTCGGCCGTGGTCGTCACCGTCACCTCCGCAGCGGAGGCTCAGGCGGCTGCCGCGGCCGGCGCCGACGCACTGTGCGTGCAGGGCTTCGAGGCCGGCGGTCATCGCGGGACCTGGGACCGGCGCGCCGTTCCGGAGTCCGCCGGCCTGCTCGCGCTGCTGCACGAGACGCAGAAGGTCTGCGACCTTCCCCTGATCGGGGCCGGCGGCGTCATGACGAGCGCCCAGGCCGCTGGGGCTCTGGAGGCCGGGGCCGTCGCGATCCAGGCCGGGAGCGCCTTCCTCCTCGTCGACGAGGCAGGCACCCGTCCGGCGCATCGGCGTGCCCTGACGGAGCCGGACCGCGAGTCCGTCCTCACTCGGGCTTTCTCCGGCCGTGTCGGTCGCGGGCTCGCGAACACGTGGACGGCCACATTTCCCGACGCTCCGCCGACGTTCCCCGTCGTGGACCAGCTCACCAAGCCCCTTCGGGCCCGCGCCGGTGCGTTGGAGGACCCGGAGCACCTGAATCTCTGGGCCGGCACTGGCTGGCGCGAGGCACGCGTGGGCACGGCCGCCGAGGTCGTGCAGCGCCTCGACCCCGCCCTGGGACGGCGATGAGACTCGACTTCGACGACGCCCTGCCGATCTCGGCGCGCCGTGACGAGATCGCGGAGGCGATCCGCGATCACCAAGTCGTGGTCGTCGCGGGCGAGACCGGATCCGGCAAGACCACGCAGCTGCCCAAGATCGCGCTGGGACTGGGACGAGAGAAGATCGCGCACACCCAGCCCCGGCGCATCGCGGCACGCTCGGTGGCCAAGCGCATCGCCGAGGAGTGCGCCGTCGAGCTGGGCGCTGAGGTCGGCTACGCCGTGCGGTTCGACGACCAGAGCTCGGCCGAGACCCAGGTCAGGCTCGTGACCGACGGACTGCTGCTGCAGGAGATCCACCACGACCGCGACCTTCGTCGCTACGACACGATCATCGTCGACGAGGCGCACGAGCGGTCGCTGTCGATCGACTTCCTGCTCGGCTACCTGCGTCAGCTCCTGCCGCGCCGGCCCGACCTGAAGGTCGTCATCACCTCGGCCACGATCGACGTCGAGCGATTCGCCGAGCTGTTCGACGCACCGGTGATCGAGGTCAGCGGACGCACCTATCCCGTGGAGGTGCGGTACCGCCCGCTCAGCGATCCCGACGCCGGAGACCTGCTCGACGCCATCGCGGCCGCGGTCGAGGAGCTGCCTCGCGACGGCGACATCCTGGTCTTCCTGCCCGGCGAGCGCGACATCCGTGACGTCGACGAGCACCTGTCGGGCCGCAAGTACCGGAACACCCAGATCCTGCCGCTGTTCGGCCGGCTCTCGGCCGCCGACCAGCAGAAGATCTTCGCGGCGCACACCGGCCGCCGCATCGTGCTGTCGACCAACGTCGCCGAGACCTCCCTGACCGTGCCGGGCATCCGCTACGTCATCGATCCCGGGCTGGCACGGATCTCCCGGTACAGCCAGCGCCTCAAGGTGCAACGGCTGCCGATCGAGCCGATCTCGCAGGCCAGCGCCGCGCAGCGCGCCGGTCGGTGCGGTCGCGTCGCCGACGGCATCTGCATCCGCCTGTACGCCGAGGAGGACTTCGAGGGACGCCCGGAGTTCACCGATCCCGAGATCCAGCGCACCAACCTGGCGTCGGTCCTGATGCAGATGGCCTCGCTCGACCTCGGACCGATCGAGGAGTTCGGCTTCCTCGACCCCCCGGACTCCCGATCGGTCACCGACGGGGTCGCCCTGCTGCGGGAGCTGGGCGCCATCGTCGATGCCCCCGGAACGGGCACGGCCGGTGCGCTGCGGCTCACCCGCCTCGGGCGCACGATGGCACGGATGCCGGTCGACCCGCGGCTCGCCCGCATGATCGTGGCCGCCGACCGCCTGGGCTGCCTCGCCGACGTGCTCGTGATCGTCGCCGCGATGTCGATCCAGGACCCGCGCGAGCGCCCGCTCGAGAAGCAGCAGGCCGCCGACGAGAAGCACGCGCGGTTCCGGCAGCCCGACTCGGACTTCCTGTCCTGGCTGAGCCTGTGGAGCTACCTGCGGGAGCAGCGCGACGCGATGTCGCACTCGAAGTTCCGGACGATGTGCAAGACCGAGTTCCTGCACTACCTCCGGGTCCGGGAGTGGCAGGACGTCCACGGACAGCTGCGCCGGACGACGCGCGACCTGGGCATGAAGCCGGGCGAGGCAGGCGCCGACCCCGACACGGTGCACCGGGCCCTGCTCACGGGACTGCTGTCGCACGTCGGGCTGCGGGAGACCGACGGCAAGGAGTACGCGGGCGCCCGAGGGGCCCGGTTCATGGTCTTTCCCGGATCCGGCCTCGCGAAGAAGCCGCCGGCCTGGGTCATGGCGGCCGAGCTGGTCGAGACCACCCGACTCTGGGCGCGCACCGCGGCACGGGTGCAGCCGGAGTGGATCGAGGAGGCCGCGTCGCACCTGGTCAAGCGCCAGTACGCCGAGCCGCACTGGTCGACCCGGCGTGGTGCGGCCATGGCCCGCGAGCGGGTGCTGCTCTACGGCCTGCCCGTCGTCGCCGACCGGGTGGTGCCGCTCTCCCGGTTCGACGCTCCCCTGGCCCGCGAGCTCTTCGTGCGGCACGCGCTCGTCCAGGGCGAGTGGCGCACGCACCACCGCTTCTGGGATCGCAATCAGAAGCTGCTCGCCGAGGTCGACGCGCTCGAGTCGCGGGTGCGGCGTCGTGACCTCCGGGTCGACGACGAGACGCTCTACGCCTTCTACGACGAACGGATCCCGGCCGACGTCGTGTCCACGCGACACTTCGACGGCTGGTGGAAGAAGGCGCGGCGCGAGGCCCCGGACCTGCTGGACCTGTCGATGGCCGATCTGGTGCAGACCGAGGCCGATGCCGACGCGTTCCCGACGCAGTGGTTCTCCGACGGCGCTCCGATGCCCCTCACGTACACGTTCGAACCCGGCACGGTCGACGACGGCGTCATGGTCGACGTGACGCTCGACCAGCTGCCCGGTCTGGACGACACGGCCTTCGGCTGGCAGGTCGAGGGACACCGCCGCGACCTCGTGGAGGGGCTCGTGCGTTCGCTGCCGAAGTCGATCCGGCGCGAGTTCGTGCCGGTGCCGCAGGTCGTCGGCGAGGTCCTGGGACAGCTCGACCCGGCCCGCGGCACCGTCACCGACGAGCTGGCGCGGGTGCTGTCGGCCCGCGGCGGCAGCGTCGTGCGCGCCGACGACTTTGCGCCGGCGACGCTCCCGGACCACCTGCGGGTCAAGTTCCGCGTGCGCGACGACTCCGGTGAGGAGGTGGCGCGCGGGCACGACCTCGAGGTCCTGCGCGAGCAGCTGCGGCCCCGACTGCGCGAGCAGCTGCAGGACGCGACGGGCGACCTCGAGCAGTCCGGCGCGCGCACCTGGACGTTCGGGACGGTGCCGGCCGAGGTCACGGCGGTCCGTCAGACCGGCTACCCCACCGTCGTCGACGAGGGGACGTCGGTCGGGCTGCGGGTCCTGGAGTCGCCCGCCGAGCAGCGTGCCGCGGGCCTGCGGGGTCAGGCCCGACTGATGTCCTTCGAGCTGCCGTCGGTCGTGCCCGCGATCGGCCGCACGCTCGACACGCGCGCGAAGCTCACGTTGCAGACGGGCCCCTACCGCGATGCCGCCGAGGTCATCGAGGCCTGCTGGCTCGCGGCGCTGGACCACCTCGTGGAGCGCCACGGCGGGCCGGTCTCGGACGAGGCGGCCTTCGCCGCGCTGACCGACACCGTCCGCCAGGAGGTCTTCGACGTCACGCAGCGGGCCGTGACCCACGTGATCCGGGCGTACGACCGGCTCGGCGACGTGCGACCCGGCGCCGACGAGGCCGGTGAGGACGTCCGCGTGCAGCTGTCGTGGCTCGTCTACCCCGGATTCGTCCGCGACATGGGGATCGACCGGCTCCCCCGCCTCGCGGTGTACCTGCAGGCGGCTGCGCTACGCCTGCAGACCGGCGGCACCCCGCCGCCCCTGTTGGAGGCCCAGGACCTCGAGGCCGAGTTCCACCGCAGGTCGGCGCAGCTGCGCGAGTGGCAGCGCCTCACGCCCGAGGTCCAGAAGGTCCGGTGGGCCCTGGAGGAGCTCCGCGTCAGCATCACGGCCCAGCGCCTCGGCACCGCCCACCCCGTCAGCCTCAAGCGTGTCCGCACGATGCTCGACACCCTCCCCACCCCTTAAGCCACCCAGATGTGGCAAACGCCCAGATGTGGACAGTTCCGCACGTGATCCGGCCCGCCGGTGGTGCGGGAGCGTCCACATCTCGTCGCCCTGGGGACAGGATGGTTGTCCACAGCGGCCGAACCGGCGATGTCGTGCGGCGCGGCAGGGCGGGATCGTCGACGGATGGACCCATCTCGACCGTTCACCACACGCCAGGCCGAGCAGGCAGGAATCGGCCGGGGTGAGCTGCGCGGGCCGCGATTTCGACAGCTGGTGCGCGGCGTCCACATCGCGGCCGACGCGACGCTCGACCTTGGCATCTGGATCTCCGCTGCTCTGCTGCTCCTTCCGCCCGATGCCGTCGTGAGCCACACCACGGCGATGCGGCTGCACGGCTTCGATCCGCCCGGGCGTCACGGCTTGGAGTTCTCGACGAACACGCGGCTGCGCTGCCGGGTACCGGGCGTCGTCCTGCACCGACGCAAGGCGCCGCTCAGATCGATCGAGGTCGCGGGAGTCCGCGCCACCGGACCCGAACGGACCTTCGTCGACCTGGCCGTACGACTGAACCTGCCGACGCTCGTGGCGCTCGGCGACCACCTGGTCCACCGAGGCCTGACCCGCATCGAGGAGCTCGTCTGGTACGCCGAGTCGCATCACACCGACGGAGTCCGGCGATCTCGTCGCGTGCTGCGGCTCGTCCGCGAGGGAGCGGAGTCACCGCGGGAGACCTGGCTCCGCTTGATGCTTCGCTTCGCGAGGCTCCCCGAACCCGAGGTCAACGCGGACATCCACGACGAGCTGGGCCGATTCCTGGCGCGCGGCGACCTGGTGTTCCGGAGGTGGAAGGTCCTGGTCGAGTACGACGGGCGCCACCACGCCTTCGACACCACGACCTGGCACCGTGACCTTCGCCGTCGTGAACAGCTCGAGGCGGAAGGGTGGATCGTCATCGTCGTCACCCACGAGGACCTGCGCCTTCCGGCGACCGTGCCGACCCGGGTCTATCGAGCCCTCGCCGCTCGGGGCTACGCGGGACCAGCACCGGTCATGAGCGCCGAGTGGCGGCGCTGGTTCACGGCCTAGAACAAGATGTGGACACCTCCGCACCGAGAGCGGCGTTGCCAACGTGCGGAAGTGTCCACATCTCGTGGTCACATCGGGGTGGAGGGGGTGGGTCAGGCGACGTCGAGGAGATCGATGACGAAGACCAGGGTCTTGCCCGACAGGCGGTGTCCGCCGCCGGCGGGGCCGTAGGCGAGCTCGGGCGGGGCGACGATCTGGCGGCGTCCGCCGACCTTCATGCCGGGGATGCCCTGCTGCCACGCGGCGATCAGGTTGGGCAGCGGGAAGCGCGCCGACTGGCCGCGGTCCCACGAGGCGTCGAACTGCTCACCCGTTTCGAACTCGACACCGACGTAGTGGACGTCGACGACGCCGCCGGCGACGGCCTCGGCACCCTCGCCCTCGACGAGATCGGTGACCGTCAGCTCGGTCGGAGGCGGGCCGGGGATGAAGTCAACTTCAGGCTTGGAGGTCATGGATCGATCCTGTCACACGCGCGATACCGCCTCGCGACGGGCAGAATGGACCCATGCGAGCAACCGTCCTCCACGCGCCCCGCGACATCCGACTCGACACCCTCCCCGATCCGGACCTCCAGGACGACACCGATGCGATCGTCCGCGTCGTCGCCGCCTGCGTCTGCGGCTCGGACCTCTGGCCGTATCGCGGGGTCAACAAGATCCGCAAGCCCCAGCAGATCGGGCACGAGTTCATCGGCGTGGTCGAGCGCACCGGCACCGCCGTCTCCGGCGTGCAGGAGGGCGACTTCGTCATCGCGCCGTTCCTGTTCAGCGACAACACGTGCGCGCACTGCGAGGCCGGCGTGCAGACCTCGTGCGTCAACGGCGGCGGCTACGACGGCTGCCAGGCCGAGCTCGTCCGGGTCCCGTGGGCCGACGGCACGCTCGTCGCGGTGCCCGGCGACGTCGACGAGGCACTCCTGCCGCACCTGCTGACGCTCTCGGACGTCTTCCCCACGGGCCACCACGCAGCGGTGTCGGCCGGCGTCACAGCCGGCAGCACCGTCGCGGTCGTCGGCGACGGCGCCGTCGGCCTGTCAGCCGTCCTGGCCGCCAAGCGCCTGGGGGCCAGCACCGTCATCGCGATGTCGCGCCACGAGCCGCGCCAGGAGGTGGCCCGTCGCTTCGGCGCCGACCACGTGGTCGAGACGCGCGGCAAGGAGGGCGCCGAGGCTGTGAAGGAGATCCTCGGCGGCATCGGGGCCGACGCTGTGCTCGAGTGCGTCGGCACCGGCGACTCGATGAAGCAGGCGTTCCGCGCCGTCCGCCCGGGCGGCACGGTCGGCTACGTCGGGATGCCGCACGACGTCGAGCTCAACATCCCGGTCATGTTCTTCACGAACACGGGCCTGCGCGGCGGGGTCGCTCCCGTGCGCGCCTACCTCGACGAGCTGCTGCCCGACGTGCTGGCGGGCGACATCGCGCCGGGCGAGGTCTTCGACCTGTCGCTGCCGCTCGACCGGGTCGCCGACGGCTACCAGGCGATGGACGAGCGCACGGCGATCAAGTCGTACCTGGCGGTCTAGAGGTGCAGGTCGCGCGTCCCCACCACGGCTGACGGTGACAGCGGCCCGTAGATGTGCGGGTACGTGTCGTCCCCCACGGGGTCGCTGCGCCACGGCACGTCGAGCAGATCGGTGTCGATGACCAGCAGCACGAGGTCGGCCCGGTCGACGTCGGCGTAGTAGCGCTCGAGCACGCCCTCCACCTGGTCGGGGCGCGAGGCGTGCAGGAAGCCTTCCTCGGCCAGCGTGCGTCCCCGGGTCGACCACGTATAGGCGCCCGTCTCGAGCGCCTCGGCCCAGTGGTCGCGGAACGCCGTGTGGAGGATCTGCACGTCAGAGCACGTCGGCGCGGTCGTTGAACCGCCGCAGCAGGCCCACGAACACGTCGATGTCGTCGACCTCCCAGTCGTCGAGCAGTCGCACCAGGCGCTCGTGCGTCTCGGACCGGTAGTCGCGAAGCCGGCCCGCCGCGGCCTCGGTGGGCACCAGCAGGCGTGCCCGACCGTCGGTGGGATCGGGGCGCTGCTCCACGAGGCCGTAGGTGACCAGGGCCGCGACGGCGCGGCTCGCGGTGGACTTGTGGACGCCCATCGCCTCGGCGAGGTCGGCGCCGCGGACCTGGCCGGGGGCGTCGCAGATGGCGAGGAAGAACAGGTACGTCCCGTAGTCGAGATCGCGGTGCAGCCCGGACAGGATCTGCACCGAGCGCCGGCGGACCCGTTGCACCAGCCGGGTCAGCTCGAGCTCGAGGTCGACGTCGGGAGAGGACATGCGTCCCAACCTACCGAAGCCGACCCCGGGCCCGAGCCGCCAGGCCGCGTCCTACTTGAGCTGCGTCGACGAGAGGTTGAGCAGTCGGCGAGCCACGATGAGCTGCTGGATCTGCTGGGTGCCCTCGAAGATGTCGAGGATCTTGGAGTCGCGCGACCACTTCTCGAGGAACTCGGTCTCGCTGTAGCCCAGCGTGCCGGCCAGCTCGACGCACCGCAGCGTGATGTCGTTGCCGACACGCCCCGCCTTGGCCTTGGCCATCGAGGCCTCCATCGAGTTCGGCTTGCGGTTGTCGGCGAGCCACGCGGCCTCGAGGGTCAGCAGCAGCGCCGCCTCCCAGTCCGCCTCCATCTGCAGGAAGGTCGCCGCCGCGTACGACTGCGACGTCGCCGGACGGTCGTAGTCGATGTCGACGCCGGCCTTCTCCAGCAGCTCACGGATGAGCTCGAGCGAGGCGCGGGCGCAGCCCACGGCCATGCCGGCCACGAGCGGCCGCGTGTTGTCGAACGTGGCCATCGCTCCCGCGAAGCCCTGCTTGACGTCGATCTCCGGGCTGCCGAGCAGGTTGGACTCGTGCACGCGGCAGTTGTCGAGCAGGATCACCGCGGTGTCGGACGCCCGGATGCCGAGCTTGTGCTCGAGGCGCTCGACGCGGATGCCGGGCGTGTCCTTGCTGACGACGAACGACTTGATCGCCGCGCGACCCAGGCTCTTGTCGAGCGTCGCCCAGACGACGACCGAGTCGGCACGCTCGCCCGAGGTGACGTAGATCTTCTCGCCGTTGAGGACGTAGTGGTCGCCGTCCTTGACGGCCGTGGTCTTGATCGCGGCCGAGTCCGACCCGAAGCTCGGCTCGGTGATCGCCATCGCGGCCCACGTGCCCTTGTACCGCTCGAGCTGCTCGTCGGTCGCGACCGAGGCGATGGCGGAGTTGCCGAGGCCCTGGCGGGGCATCGAGAGCAGCAGGCCGACATCGCCCCAGCACATCTCGATGACCGACAGCACCGAGCTCATGTTGGTGCCGTTCTTGACCTTGGACTTCTTGCCCTCGGCCTCGTCCTCGCCGCGGCGGACGCCGGCGGCACCGGCACCCTGGCCCTGGCCGGAGTCGCTCATGCCGTCGACCAGCGAGGCCAGCAGGTCGAGCTCCTTCGGATAGGAGTGCTCGGCGAGGTCGTACTTGCGGGAGTTGGCGCGCAGGAAGTTGTCGGCGACCTGGTTGGCCTGGTCGACGAAGGCGCGGAACTTCTTGGGGGTGTCGAGATTGATCATGATGTGTTCTCCGTCCTCAGACGAGGACCGCTCCTTCCATCAGGCCGACGGCCCGCAGGTCGCGGTACCACCGCTCCACCGGGTGCTCCTTGACGAAGCCGTGTCCACCGAGCAGCTGCACGCCGTCGGTGCCGATCTTCATGCCGTACTCGGCCGCGAGCTTGCGCGCGAGCGCGACCTCACGGGCGTACGACTGACGCTGCTCGGCGCGGGACGCGGCCTTCAGCGTGACCAGGCGCATGCCCTCGAGCTCGATCGCGATGTTGGCCACCATGAAGGCGACCGACTGGCGGTACGCGATCGGCTCGCCGAACGCCTCGCGGCCCACGACGTACTCCTTGGTGTAGTCGAGCACGGCCTTGGCCGTGCCGAGCGCGAGCGCCGACCAGCCCAGGCGGGCCAGGCGGACGGCCTCGCGGTAGTCGTCCTCAGCGCCGTCGCCGAGCAGGGCCGCCGGGGCGTCCTCGAGCTTGAGCCGGGTCAGGCCGGCGGCGCGCAGGCCCATCGACGGATCGGCGGCGACGCTCACGCCCTCGGCCGCAGCCTCGACGACGAACAGCGCCGGCTTGCCCTCGAGCGAGGCCGCGACGATGAACAGCTCGGCCTCCAGGCCTCGCACGGCGCCGGACTTCAGACCGGTCAGGACGTAGCCGTCACCGGTCTTGGTGGCGGTCGTGCCGAGCTCGAACGGGTCGAAGAGCGGCACCGGCTCGCTGATCACGAGGGCCGCGGCCGGCACGTCGTCGCCGGTGAAGGCCGGCAGATAGGTCTGCTGCTGCTCGTCGGAGCCCCACAGGGAGATCGCGGTGGCGACGGCCGAGGGTGCCAGGCAGGCGACGGCCTGGCCCATGTCGCCGTAGGCGAGCGCCTCGGCGACGAGGACGCCGGTCGTGGCCGAGCGCTCCTCGGAGAGTCCGCCGAGGGCCTCGGGCACGTTGAGCAGGCTCAGCCCGAACTCGGTGGTCTGGGCGAGCACCTCCTTCGGCGTGTCGTCGGTCTTCTCGGCCGCCTCGGCGCCGGGGCGCAGAACCTCACCGGCGAACTCGGACACGACGCCGACGATCATCTGCTGGTCCTCGGTGGGCGTGAGGTCGAAGACCCCCGAGTCGCCCGTCGAGGCCTGGCGCGCCGGCTTGCCCGATCCCTTGACCCGCTTGAACGTGCGGGCGGCCGCGCCCGCGGCCTGGAAGCCGGCGCGGGTGCCGTGGTAGACGGCCTTCTCGCTCTGCTTGCGCAGGCCGAGACGGTCGATCGTGGGTGAGCTGGCGATGCGGTTCAGGACCGCCAGACCAATCCCCATGGGGTCTTTGCGAGAGGCCACGTGTGCTCCTGGAAGTTCACGAGGTCGGGCCGAGGTGCCCGCCGTCGGCGTCAGTGTATCCGAGTTTGTAACTCGCGTTTGCACTTGGACGGCACGAGCGTATCCCAGTCGGCCCGGATGGTCCACAGGTGCTCGGCCCCGGTCGGATATCGTGGACCGTCGCCCACCCGCCGACGTGCACCAGGAGCCCCGTGAGCAGCCCCGCGACCCACCCGCAGTCCCGCCCCCTCCCCGAGGGTGGATCCGTCCGACCCATCACCCGCTGGGGCACCCCGGTCATGCACCGCGAGCTCGAGGACGTCACGACCTTCGACGAGGAGCTCCACACGCTCGTGCGCGACATGGTCGCCACGATGTACGCCGCCCGCGGCGTGGGCCTGGCGGCCAACCAGGTCGGCGAGAACGTCAAGGTCTTCGTGTTCGACTGCCCCGACGACGACGACCAGGTCGTGACCGGCGTCGTGTGCAATCCGGTGCTGACCCTGCCCGAGGGTGACGACCGCCGCCTGGACGACGACGACGAGGGGTGCCTGTCCTTCCCGGGCGCCTTCGGGCCCCTGGCCCGCCCGGACCGGGCGCACGTGAGCGGCGTCGACCAGTTCGGCGAGCCGGTCGAGTTCACGGGGACCGGGCTGCTCGCGCGCTGCCTGCAGCACGAGACCGACCACCTGTTCGGCACGGTGTTCGGCGACCGCCTGGCCGGCCGGGCCCGCAAGAAGCTCGACAAGATGCAGAGCGAGCTCGACGACCTGTATCCGGCCGACTGGCCCGTCACGCCGATCGCGGAGGCCTGACCCGCCGCCCATGATCACGCGCCCGATCGAGACCGGCGACTGGGAGGAGATGCACGTCCTCTACGCCGATCCGGGCGTCTGGGAGCACCAGCCGAGCGGGGTGTTCACCGCAGTCGACCAGACGAAGGCGCTCGTGGAGTTCTTCGTGAGTGGGTGGCGCGACGACGGCCTGAGCAACTGGGCCGCGTTCGACGAGGACGGCGAGTTCGTCGGACACGGTGGCGCCCGGCTGCTGCACGACCGGGTCGCCTGGAACATCGGGTACCGGGTGCACCGGTCCCACTGGCACCGTGGCTACGGGTCGCGTCTCGCGCGCGCCGGCGTGGAGGCGGCTCAGCAGGTCGATCCCGACGTCCCGGTCACGGCGAAGCTCCTGGAGCGCAACGAGGCGAGCCGGCGCACCGCCGAGGCCGCCGGCCTGCAGCTCGTGTGGCGTGGGCGCGACCTCGGCAATGCCGACGAGTCGGCCGTGCGCCTGGTCTACGCCGACCGCGAGCTCGACGAGGCGACGCTGCGCGCCCACACGCACAGCTTCATGCGCTGACCGACGTCACGACTCCTCGCGCAGCCGCGGCTCGGTGCGGTTGCGCGGCTTGAGTCCCGGCATGTCCGCGTAGAACTCGCGCACGACGTCCATGTCGGCCGCGAAGTCCCCGGTCGGGACGAACGAGGGCCCGAAGCCCATCGTGCGGGTCGGTGGGTCGAAGAAGGCCAGGGTCACCGGCACCTGGGCCGCGTGCGCGATGCGCAGGAACCCCGACTTCCAGTACTCCCCCGCCGAGCGTGTGCCCTCGGCGGCGATCACGAGGCGAAACTCCCGGTCGGACCCGGCCTCGTCGACGAAGGCCTGCACGACGCCGCCCGGATTCTTTCTGTCCAGGGGCACGCCGCCGAAACGCGTGACGAGCCAGCCGACGGGACCCCGGAAGAGCTCCTGCTTCACGAGCACCCGCGGATGGGCGCCACCGTGCCACATGACCAGGAGCATCGTGACGAAGTCCCAGTTCGACGTGTGGGGCGCCCCGACGAGCACCCCGCGTTCGGGCACCGTGCCGACCATCCGGTACCGCATCACTCGGGCGATGGTCCGGGCCACGCGCTGCCGCATCATGGCGTGAGCCTAGAGGGGCGCAGCTCCCAGGCGGCAATCGCGACGGACGCGGCGACGTTGAGCGAATCGATGCCCTCGGCCATCGGGATCGTCGCGCGGACGAGGCTCTCGTGCTCCCAGCGCGCCGAGAGGCCGTGCCCCTCCGACCCCACGACCAGGGCGAGCGGCCGGTCCTGTTCCACCGTGTCGAGCGGTTCCGCGCCGGCGCCGAGCGTCATCGCCACGGTCGTGAACCCGGCCTCGCGCAGCAGGTCCGGAGCGGCGTGCCAGTCGTCCAGACGCGCGTACGGCAGCGAGAAGACCGCTCCCATCGCGACCTTGATGGCGCGGCGGTACAACGGGTCCGCGCAGCGTGGCGACAGCAGCACCCCGTCCCACCCGAGCGCGGCGGCGGTGCGGAACACGGCCCCGACGTTCGTGTGGTCGACCAGGTCCTCGAGCACGAGGACCCGCCGCGCGCCGGCCAGGACCTGCGCCGGCTCCGGCAGCTCCGGGCGGTGCAGGACCGCCAGGGCGCCGCGGTGGACGTGAAATCCGGTGAGCTGCTCGATCACGTCCTCGTCGAGCACGTAGCAGGGCGCCTCGGTCGTCGCCAGGACGTCCTGCAGCGAGTCGACCCATCGCGGCGCCATGAGGAACGACCGTGGCGCGTGGCCGGCGGCCACGGCTCGTCGCACGACCTTCTCCCCCTCGGCGACGTAGATGCCGCGCTCGGTCTCGAGCAGCTTGCGCAGGCTCACGTCGCGCAGGCCGAGGTACTCGCGCAGCCGCTCGTCGCCGGTCGTCACGTGCTGGATCTGGGCCACGCGGTTAGGTTAGGCGGCATGAGCCTCGACCGACCTGTGACCCCGGATCCGTACCCCCTCCTGCCTGCCGCTGCGACCTTCACCGTCACGAGCGACGACGTCACCGACGGTGCGCCGCTGAACGACGACCAGGTCAATGCCCACGGCGACACCTCGCCCCAGCTCAGCTGGTCCGGCGCCCCCGAGGGCACGAAGTCCTTCGTCGTGACGTGCTTCGACCCCGACGCCCCCACCCCGTCCGGCTTCTGGCACTGGGTCGCGGTCGATCTCCCGGCCGACACGACGAGCCTGCCCGCCGGAGCCGGCGCGGACGACGAGAGCCTGCCAGGCGGCGCGTTCCACGTGCGCAACGACGGCGGCGGGCTCGGATACATGGGCGCGGCGCCGCCCGAGGGCGATCAGGTGCACCGGTACTACTTCGTCGTCCACGCGGTCGGCGAGGAGACGCTCGGCGTCGACGCCTCGGCCAGCCCCGCCGTCGTGAGCTTCAACCTCGCGTTCAAGACCCTCGGCCGCGCGATCGTCCACGGCACCTACCAGCACTGACCCGCGCCGGTCCGGAGACGGATCAGCGCTCGTCCACCAGCTCGTCGAGCGGCCGTGGGTCGCCCCACCGCTGCTCGACGAGCATGGGGCGGTCGTAGAACCGTTCCACGGGGCCCAGGCAGAGCACGGCGACGGGTTCGTCGCCCGCCGGCAGGTCCAGCAACGCCGCCAGCTCGGCAGGCTCGAACAGCGAGACCCAGCCCATGCCGAGGTTCTCGGCGCGGGCCGCGAGCCACAGGTTCTGGATCGCACACGCCACTGACGCGAGGTCCATGTGCGGCATCGTGCGTCGTCCGAAGACGTGCCGATCCCGGTCACCCGTGATCGACACGACGATCAGCTCGGCGCAGTCGCGGACCCCCTCGACCTTGAGCCGCAGGAACTCGGCGCCGCGCTCGTCCAGGGCTTCGGCCGTCCGCTCGCGCTCGGCGTCGACGAGGTCCGCCACGGCGGCGCGAACCGCAGGACTCACGACCCGCACGAACCGCCACGGCACCATGAGCCCCACGCTGGGAGCCAGGTTGGCCGACTCGAGCAACCGCCGCAGCACCGCGGGGTCCACCGCGCCGCCGACGAAGTGCCGCATGTCGCGGCGCTCGGCGATGACACGGTAGACCGCGGCGCGCTCGTCCTGGTCGAACCGGTCCGTGGGCCGGTCCGTCACGCCTGCGCGGGCGGAGCAGGCGGCCCGGGCGGCGTGTCGTCGTCGTTCTGGTCGAGCATCGACGGCGGCACGATCTCGTCGCCGTTGCCCCCCGTCGGGTTCTCGGCGCGCCGGGCGGCCTCCAGGGCCGCCTGCACGGCCTCGGAGGTGTCGACCGAGGTCTCGACGTCCTCGAGCGGCTCGTCGAGGTCGACCCGCTTCTTGGTGCCGCCGCCGTCGACCGGCACCGTGCCGATGACCCCGCCGAGCGTGCCGAGCGCGGCCGTGAGCTCCGCCGGGATGATCCAGGTCGACGCGTTCTCGCCGCCGGCGATCTTGGGCAGCGTCTGCAGGTACTGGTACGAGAGCAGCTTCTGGTCGGGGTTGCCGTCGTGGATCGCCTGGAAGACGGTCTCGATCGCGCGTCCCTCGCCCTGGGCGCGCAGGATCTGCGACTGCTTCTCACCCTCGGCGGTCAGGATCGCGGCCTGCTTCTCGCCCTCGGCGGTCAGGATCTGCGACTGCTTCTGGCCCTCGGCGGTCAGGATCGCCGACTGACGCTGACCCTCGGCGGTCAGGATCACGGCGCGGCGGTCACGCTCGGCGCGCATCTGCTTCTCCATCGCGTCGATGATCGTGGCCGGTGGGTCGATGCTCTTGAGCTCGACCCGGTTGACCTTGATGCCCCACCGGGTCGTGGCGGCGTCGAGCTCGGCCCCGAGCGTGCGGTTGATCTGGTCGCGGCCGGTCAGCGCGTGCTCGAGCGACATGCCACCGATGATGTTGCGGAGCGTCGTCATCGTGAGCTGGTGGATCGCCTCGATGTAGTTGACGATCTCGTAGGTCGCGGCCACCGGGTTGTTGACCGTGAAGTAGATGACGGTGTCGATCGAGACCGTCAGGTTGTCCTCGGTGATGACATCCTGCGGCGGGAAGGACACGACCTGCTCGCGCTGGTCGATGACGTACTGGAGGCGGTCGACGAACGGCACGATGAGGTGCGGACCGGAGTCCAACGTCGTGCGGTACTTGCCGAGCCGCTCCACGATGCCGGCCCGCTGCTGGGGCACGATCTTGAACGACATCGCGACGATCGCGATCGCGAGCGCCAGGAAGAAGAAGGCGACGATCAGGGCGACAGATCCGATCACGGTGCAACCTTTCCGGCCACGACTGCCGTGGCCCCCTCGATGGAGACGACGGTCACGCGGGCACCGACGTCGAACTGCTCCCCGGAACGCGTGCGCGCCGTCCAGAGCTCACCGTCGATCGAGACGCGACCGGCGAGGTCGCTGACGGGCTCGTCGACGACCGCGACGCGGCCGACCAGGTTGTGGTGCCCGACCGTGAGGGTCGGACCGTCGTGGAGCCGGCGGCGAAAGCGCGGGCGGATCACGCCCAGCAGGAGGATCGAGACGATGCCGAACACGATCATCGTGACCCACGGCGGGACGAACGGCGACAGCGCTGCCGCTGCGACGGCGGCGATCGCGAACATCACGAGCACGAGCTCCAGGCTCAAGAGCTCGGCGACGGCCAGGACCGTGGCCACTCCGAGCCAGACGACCCAGAGGTTGTCGTTGATCCAGTCCGTCATGGCCGATGCCCCTTCCGCATGGTCATCCTCGCTCGTCCGCCCGCGCGGCGCGACGCCCGTAGCGCACCCGGCGCGCGGTGTACCGGCCGTCGGCGTCCGACAGCTCGAGCGGCGTGCCGAACGCGCGGGTCAGGTTCTCGGCGGTCAGCGTGGACGGGATCGGCCCCTGGGCGACGACGGCGCCGTCACGCAGCAGCAGCACGTGGGTGAATCCCGGCGGGATCTCCTCCACGTGGTGGGTCACGAGCACCAGGACGGGAGCGGCGTCGTCGGACGCGAGATTCTGCAGGCTCGCCACGAGGTCCTCGCGCGCGCCGAGGTCGAGGCCGGCGGCCGGCTCGTCGAGGACGATCATCTCCGGATCGGTCATGAGCGCGCGCGCGATCAGGACCCGCTTGCGCTCACCCTCCGACAGCGTGCCGAACGTGCGCTGCCCGAGGTGGGCGATGCCGAGCTCGCCGATGATCTGGTCGGCCTGCGCGGTGTCGACCTCGTCGTACTCCTCGCGCCAGCGACCCGTCACGCCGTGCGCCGCTGACAGCACGGCGTCGCGCACCGACTCGGCCGGCGGGATGCGGTCGGCGACCGTGAGGCTGGTGTGGCCGATGCGGGTGCGCAGCTCGAACAGGTCGACCGTGCCGAGCTCCTGGCCGAGCACGGCCGCCCGGCCGCTGCTGGGAAACGTCGTGGCGCTCGCGATCTGCATCAGCGTGGTCTTGCCGGCACCGTTGGGGCCGAGCACGATCCAGCGCTCGCCCTCCCGCACGGTCCAGTCCACCCGATCGAGCAGCAGTGACTCGGAGCGCACCACGGAGACCTGGGTCAGCTCGATGGCGCTGGTCATGGATCCCTCCGGTGTGGGCGTCGTCGGTGACCAACCTATCGCGCTAGCCTCGTGCCGATGACCAGCCATGTGCCCGTCCCGCGCCTGCCCCAGCACTTCACGGGTCCGACCGTCCTCGTGACCCTCGTCGGGCCGGATCGCGTCGGGGTCTCGACGCGCCTGTTCGGCGTCCTGGACGCCTTCCCGCTCGAGGTCATCGACGTCGAGCAGCTCGTCGTGCGCGGCCAGCTGATCCTGAGCGTGCTCGTGACCGAGCCCGTCGAGGAGGCCGGCACGAGCGCCCTCGACACCGCAGTCACGGCGCTGGGCCCCGAGCTGGGCCTCGCGGTCTCGATCGAGCGCGGCACGGGCGACAACCGTCCACGACGCGTCGGACGGGCCCAGGTCGTCGTCCTGGGCGCACCCCTGCGCCCCCGCGCCCTGGCAGCCCTGACCGAGCAGATCCGCACCGACGGCGGCAACATCGACCGCATCGTGCGGATGGCGCGCTACCCCGTCACGGCGATCCGCATGGAGGTCAGCGGCGCCGACCCGGACGTCCTCCAGGCCACCTTGGCCCGCGTCGCCTACGAGCACGGCGTCGACGTGGCCGTGCAGGAGAACGGCATCCGCCGGCACGCCCAACGGCTCGTCGTGATGGACGTCGACTCGACCCTGATCCAGGGTGAGGTCATCGAGATGCTCGCCGCCCACGCCGGCTGCGAGGCCGAGGTCGCCGCGGTCACCGAGCGGGCGATGCGCGGTGAGCTCGACTTCGCGCAGTCGCTGCACGCCCGCGTCGCGAAGCTCGAGGGCGTGCCGGTGTCGGCGCTCGACGAGGTGTACGCGTCCCTGACCTACACCCCCGGCGCCCGCACCATGATCCGCACGCTCAAGCGTCTCGGCTACCGCTTCGCCCTGGTCTCGGGCGGCTTCACCCCGATCATCGCGAGGATCGCCGAGGAGCTCGGCATCGACTACTTCCGCGCCAACGACCTCGAGATCTCCGGCGGCGTCCTGACCGGCCGGGTGCTGGGCACCGTCGTCGATCGCGCCGGCAAGGCCACGGCGCTGCGCGAGTTCGCCGAGCACGCGGGCATCCCGGTCAAGAACACCGTCGCGATCGGCGACGGCGCCAACGACCTCGACATGCTCGCCGCCGCGGGTCTGGGCATCGCGTTCAACGCCAAGCCGACCGTGCGCGACCAGGCGCGCACGTCGGTCAACGTCCCCTACCTCGACACGATCGTCTACCTCATGGGCATCACCCGCGAGGAGGTCGAGGAGGCCGACGCCTCCGACCTCAGCTGACGGCGTAGGCCGCGCGGCTCAGGAACAGCCCGTGGCCGGAAGCCTGGTCGAGGCACGTCACCCCGTCGCGCTCGGACCCGCAGATCACCTCGCCCACCGTGATCGCCTGGCCGTACGGCAGCACGACACCCCCGCCGGTCTCGGCAGCGGAGATGACCCCGCCGCGGCACAACGGGGTCGGTGCGCTTCCCTGCACCGAGACGAATCCCCGACCGAAGTCCTGCAGACAGCTCTCGCCGCCGGCGGGCTCAGCGTAGGTGCGGTCCTTGATCAGGCAGCCCCACTGGTCGGCGGCGTCGTCGATCCAGCAGACGATGTTGCCCGTCGGCGTCACGAACGCGTGCCCGCTGTAGGCGTCCGGGAACTGGGCCGGATCGGCCGGGGCACCCGTCGGGGCCTCGATCACGGGCGGCGTCGGAGACGGCTCGCCCGAGCCCGGCTCGGGCGCGGACGGTGACGCGGGCCGGGGCTCCCCGTCCTGACCTCCGTCCGAGCAGGCCGTCAGGGCCAGCGTCGTCAGGAGGGTCACGGCGAGGAGCCGCAGGATCACTCGTCGTCCTCCAGGCGGAAACCGATCTTCATCGTGACCTGGTAGTGCGACGGGGCGTCGTCGCTGATCTGGCCGCGGATGCCCTCGACCTCGAACCAGTCGAGGTGGCGCAGGGTCTGGCTCGCTCGCTTGATGCCGTTCTCGATGGCCTCCGTCACGCCGTCCGGAGAGGTGCCGACGATCTCGGTGATGCGGTAGGTGCGGTTGCTCATGGTGGCCATGATGCCGTCACGACCGGTGGCGCTGCGGTGGGGGGCGTATCCTGGCCGGGTGAACAAGCGAACCGACGAGGTGCCCCTGATCACCTCGGCTCCGGAGAGCTCGAGCGCGATGTTCGGCGCCAAGGAGCGCCGGTACCTGCTGTCGATGGGTCTGCGCACCGTGTGCTTCATCGGCGCGTGTCTCGTCGACGGCCCGTTCCGCTGGGTGCTCATCGTGCTCGCCGTGTTCCTGCCCTACGTCTCGGTCGTGCTGGCCAATGCCGGGGTCCGGGCGACCCGGGCGTCCGGCAGCTCGTTCGTGCCGATGGAGCACCGCTCCATCGCCGGCCGTCCCGAGCGCGACGAGCTCTGACGCGGGTGGCTCTCGACTCCCCCGAGCTCACGTGCTCGGCCAAGGGCTGCACGGCGTCCGCGGCCGTGGAGGTGCGGTGGAACAATCCCCGCCTGCACACACCGGAGCGCCGTAAGATCTGGCTCGCGTGTCCTGAACACGACGCCACCTTGACCTCCTTCCTGTCCGCGCGGGGCTTCTGGCGTGAGACGGTGCCGGTCGGAGCCGCCGATGCGTGAGCTGCGCTTCCTCGGATCCGCCCGCTGGATCGGCTTCGCGATCTTCGTCGTCGCCCTCTCCGCGGTCTGCATCCAGCTCGGGATCTGGCAGTTCCACAAGCTCGAGGACCGCCAGGTGCGCAACGAGCTGGTGCGGGAGCACCTCGACACCGCGCCGGTCCCGCTCGAGGACGTCGTCCCCGCCGGATCGGCCGTCGAGCCCGACCAGGAGTGGACCGTCGTCGAGGTCACCGGCTCCTACGACGTCGATCACGAGGTCACGGTCAAGTTCGTCAACCGCGACGGACGACCCGGGGTCGACGTCCTCACGCCGCTGCTGCTCGAGGACGGCACGGCGGTGCTGGTCGACCGCGGGTTCACCGAGACCTTGCGCACCAACGCGCGTCCGGAGACTCTGCCCGAGCCACCGGACGGTGAGGTCCAGGTCACGGGCTGGCTGCGCGTCGACAGCTCCGCGGGCCGCCAGGCGACCCAGGTCTTCGACGGTCAGGTGCGGGCGGTCTCGAGTCGCGGCATGGCCGAGCACGTGCCCTACGACCTGCGCAGCGGCTACGTCGACCTGCAGGAGCAGTCGCCCGCGAGCAGCGGGCTGGAGCCGGAGCCGCGGCCCGACCTGGGTCAGGGCCCGCACTTCTTCTACGGACTCCAGTGGTGGTTCTTCGCGGCCCTGGCGATCGTCGGCTACGGGTGGTTCGCCCGGGCCGAGCGCCAGGAGCGCCGCACGGCGGCCGCACGCGCGGCCCGGACCTCGCCCACGACCGACGAGGCCGGCCGCGAGATCACGCCAGCGCGATGAGGTCGGCGTAGTCGTCGTTCCAGAGGTCCTCGTCGCCGTCGGGCAGCAGCAGCACCCGGTCGGGCTCCAGCGCCTGCACGGCGCCCTCGTCGTGCGAGACCAGCACGATCGCGCCCTGGTAGCGCCGGATGGCCGACAGGACCTCCTCGCGCGAGGCGGGATCGAGGTTGTTGGTGGGCTCGTCGAGCAGGAGCACGTTGGCGCTGGAGACGATCAGGCCCGCGAGGGCCAGGCGCGTCTTCTCGCCGCCGGACAGGACCCGTGCCGGCTTGTCGGCGTCGTCCCCCGTGAACAGGAAGGCGCCGAGCACGCTGCGTGCCTGGGTGTCGGTGAGGTCGGGGGCGCTGGCCTGCATGTTCTGCAGCACCGTGCGGTCCGGATCGAGCGTCTCGTGCTCCTGGGCGAAGTAGCCGACCTTGAGACCGTGCCCGGGCTGGAGCTCCCCGGAGTCCGGCAGCAGCTCGCCGGCCAGCATGCGCAGCAGGGTCGTCTTGCCGGCGCCGTTCAGGCCGAGCACGACGACCCGGCTCCCGCGGTCGATCGCGAGATCGACGTCGGTGAAGATCTCGAGCGACCCGTACGACTTCGAGAGGCCCTCGGCCATGAGCGGCGTCTTGCCGCAGGAGGCGGGGCTCGGGAAGTCGATCTTGGCGACCTTCTCGGTCTGACGCACGCCTTCCAGGCCGGCCATCATGTCCTCGGCGCGCCGCAGCATCTGCTGCGCGGCCGAGGCCTTGCTGGCCTTGGCGCGCATCTTGTTGCCCTGCATCTGCAGGCGCTCGGCCGTCTTGGTCGTGATCTCGCGCTCCCGCTTGCGCCGGACCTCGTCGGCCTCGCGCTGGCGCAGGTAGTGCTTCCAGCCCATGTTGTAGACGTCGATCGTGGCCCGGTTCGCGTCCAGGTAGAGGACCTTGTTGACGGTCTCCTCGATCAGGTCGACGTCGTGGCTGATGATCACGAGCCCACCGGAGTAGTTCTTGAGGAATCCCCGCAGCCAGGTGACCGAGTCGGCATCGAGGTGGTTGGTGGGCTCGTCGAGCAGCATCGTCTCGGCGTCGCTGAACAGGATGCGGGCCAGCTCGATGCGCCGGCGCTGACCGCCCGACAGCGTCGAGAGGGGCTGCTCCAGGACGCGGTCGGGCAGACCGAGCGCCGCCGAGATCGTGGCGGCCTCCGCCTCGGCCGCGTACCCGCCGCCGGCGGAGAAGGCGTCCTGCGCCCGGCTGTACGCGCGCATGGCCTTGTCGGCCGTGTCGGCGTCGGCCGAGCCCATGTCGATCTCGGCCTTGCGCATCACGGCCAGCGCCTCGTCGAGGCCGCGAGCACCCAGGATGCGGTCGCGGGCCGTCGTCGAGAGGTCGCCGATCTTGGGGTCCTGGGGCAGGTACCCGATCTTGCCGCGATGGCTGATGCTGCCCTCCGACGGCTGTCCGTCGCCGGAGAGCATGCGGGTCAGGGTGGTCTTGCCGGCGCCGTTGCGACCGACGAGGCCGATCTTGTCGCCGGTGTCGACGCGGAAGGAGACGTTGGACATCAGGACACGCGCACCGAAGCGCAGCGTGACGTCGTTGACGGTGATCATGAAAGAACTTTCAGGCAGGAAGGGGCAGAGGTCGGTCGTCGAGCACGTCGAGCGACGGCCTATTCCCGCTGGATGATCACCGCACCATCGTAACGGCCCTCCGTGACACGGCGCGCGTGCGCTTCGACACGCTGCGCCACCGGTCGACGCGCTGAGGCTGGCACGATGGCGGCGACCCCTGACGAGCGATGGAGGACCGCGATGCACCGCACCAAGACCGCCGTGACCATGCTTCTGGCCGCCGCCCTGGCGGTGGCCGCCTGTGGGGGCTCGACGGACGACGGCTCGCCGGACCCGGCCCCCAGCACCGCGTCCTCCGACGGAGGACGTTCCACCACGGGCCAGGTCACCGCCTGCTCGATCGTGGACCGTGCCGTCACCGATCCGCTCAACCCGAACGACCGCGACCTCGTTCCGACGCTGCTGATCGGCGACCTGACCTACGACGGCTGCACGGTCGGGGACGTGTACTCGGTGAGCTTCGGGGTGAAGGTCGTCGACTCCGACGAGAGCCTGGAGGACCGGGTCGAGCTGCTGGGCGGGAATGACGGTCTGGAGTCGATCGACGACCTGGGCGACGAGGCGTTCCGCAGCACGAACGAGGCGGACGGCGAGACCGTCACGATCACGATCGGCGTTCGCAGCGCCGGTCACGAGGTGATCCTGCGCAACGACGCGATCGGCAACAGCGACCCGGCGAACCGGGTCTCCGAGGACGACATTGTCACGTTCCTGCGGGAGTACCTGCCCGCGATCCCCGACGACTTCGAGTCCCAGGCGCTGACCACGCAGGTCGGCACGGCGTGCCTGCCCGCTGACGACCGCACGATCGAGCAGGGCGTCGACACGATCCAGCTGGCTCGCGGCGGGCGCAGCGGCTCGAGCGTGCGCTGCGCGTACCTCGGGGACCACCTCGCGACGGTGCAGCTCTCCCGGTCGTCCGACAGCGACCCTTCCGGGACCATGGAGCTCGCCCGCGAGTCCGGGGAGGAGACCGTCACGGTCGACGGCGCCGAGGACGCCACGATCCGCAGCGACAGCCGGTCGGTCGAGCTCACCCTGCAACCGAGTACCACCGAGATCGTGTACGTCTCCGTGACGACCAGCAGCGGAAGCCTCGATCCGGAGGCGATCACGGCGGTCGCGGAGGCGTTCCTGGCGGCCAGCGCCGGCTCCTAGTCGTCGAGGAGGCGCTGGCGGCGCGCGATCGCGACCGCCTCGGTCCGCGACGACGCGGTCAGCTTGGCGAGGACGTTCGAGACGTGCACGGACACCGTCTTGGTGCTGATGAACAGGCGCCGACCGATCTCGCCGTTGCTGAGCCCGAGCGCGACCTGCCGCAACACCTCCTGCTCGCGGGGGGTCAGCGTCACCGGTCCCCCGCCCTGACGGGGCGCCAGCCGGTCGATCTCGCCGAGCAGCGGCGCGGCCCCGAGACGTGCCGCGGTCGCGCGCGCCGGCGTCAGCAGGGCGCCGGCCGCGTCGACCTCGCCCGTCGCGAGCAGGACGGCCGCCAGACGCGTCGCCGAGCGTGCGGTCTCGTAGGGGTCGTCGAGAGCGACGAATCCCTCGTGGGCGGACCGCCAGCGGCGCAGGAGCTCATCGGCCTCGGGAGCGTCGATCCCGCAGACCCACCTCAGCCGGGCCGTCTCGGCCGCGGCACGGTCCTGCCAGGCCCGACCCTCCGGACCGAACGCCCGATGGCGCTCCACGACGCCCTCGACGGCGGCCCACAGCTCAGCGGCATGCGCGACGAGAGCAGACTGCTCGTCGCGTCGGAGCGACGCGGCGACCGCGGCGTACTGCCCGACCAGCAGCGCCGTCAGGCGGACGCGCCCGGGGAACCACGGCCCGTCCCACATCCGGTCGTGCCGCTCGACCAGCTCGTCGTGGACTCGCCGGGCGGCGGCCAGGTCGCCGGCCTCGGCGTACAGGTCGATCAGGGCCGCCGAGCTGTGCACCGCCGAGGCCACCTCGTCGCGCCACCACACCCGCAGCGGCAGCGTCCGTTCGATCTGTGGCACGTCCCCGCGCCCGGCGGCCACGAGCAACGAGATCGAGCCGAGATACGCCGCGAGCGTCGGTGGGGCCTCCGGTCCGACGTCGCAGAGGTCGAGCGCCTCGTCCCACCGGCCGCGCAGATAGGCCATGAGCGCCCCGAAGTACCGTCCGTCGAAACCGTACGGCCCCCAGGACCATCCGGTCTCCTCGGCGCGGCGCTTGCCCTCCGCGAACGCCTGCTCGGCCTCGTCCAACGCACCGGCGTTGAACAGCACGAAGGCCATCTGGTGCAGGCCCCGCAGCTCGCCCAGCACGTGACCGGACGCGCGGGAGCGGACGATCAGCTCCTGGAACCTCGCCCGGGCCGTCGTCGGGTCCTCGCCCGAGCGCACCATGACGCGGATCAACGTGGCCTTGGCATCGGAGATGACCGTCTCCGTCCCGAGCCGCTCGGCGATCTCCACGGCACGCTCGCCCCACGTCGTCGCCTCGGCGTCGGCTCGGCGGGCCGCGAGCGTGCGGGCCTGCAGCGCGGCCACCTCGGCGCGCAGGACCGTGTCGTCGTCCGGGACCAGGCCAGCGGCCTCGAGGCTCGCCTCGTGCGCCTCACGGTCGAGATTGGCGAAGTAGGCGGTGTTGCCGATCGCCACGAGAAGACGGCCCCGGACGAGCGGACCGGCGCCGGCGGGAAGCTGGGCGAGCCCCTCGCGCAGCAGCTCGACGGCGCGCATGACCTGGCCGGACGTGACGAGCGCGTGCGCCGCGTCGATCACGAGCCCGATCTCGTCGGTGCCGTCCGGGGCGGCGTCGACCAGCTCGAGCGCCTGCTCGTAGTGGTGGGCGGCCTCGTCGTAGCCGGCCACGCGGTCCGCGGCCTGGGCCGCACGGACCAGGGCGCCGAAGGCGGTCGTGCGCTCCCCCGCCGCCAGCGCATGACGCGCGACGGTCGCCGGCGGCGCGTCGGCCGGCAGGCTCGCGAGCAGAGCCGCGTGGATGCGGCGCCGCTCCCCCGGCAGCAGGTTGTCACGCAGCGCCTCCCCGAGCAGGGCGTGCCGGAATCCGTAGTCGTCAGGGCCCTGGCGTCGCAGCACCTTGTGGTCGACCGCCGACTCCAGCGCCGCGTCGAGCTCGACCTCGGTGAGGCCGGCAGCGGCGGCCAGTGCCGCAAATCCTTCGCGCCCGTCGGTGACCGACGCGGCGCGGACGAGTCGACGCGCCTGCTCGTCCAGGCGCTCGAGCCGCACGAGCAGCACGTCGCTCAACGTCTCCGGCACCGGACCGGGAGCCGTGCCGCGACCGTGTCCGGCCTCCAGCAGCTCCTCGACGAAGAACGCATTGCCCCCGGCCCGCTGCACGACCGCACGGAGCTCCTCGAAGTCGAGCTGGTCGCTCGCCTGCAGCCGGGCCAGGTCGGCCACGTCGCCGTCGTCGAGCGGCGCCAGCTCGAGACGACGGACGCCCGCGAGCCGCACCCACTCGGCCAGCGCGGGCCGCAACGGATGGCGGCGGTGGAGGTCGTCGGTCCGGTAGCTCACGACGACGTGCACCGGACCCTCGAAGCCCTGCACCAGGGCGTACCGGATCAGGTGCCGGGTCGAGGCGTCGGCCCAGTGGGCGTCCTCGATCACGAGCAGCAGCGGCTGGTCGGCGGCCAGGGCGTCGAGCGCGGCGACGACCGAGGCGAAGAGCTCGCCGCGCTCCACGCCCGGGGCCTCTGCCGCCGCGTGACCCGGCAGGAGCGCGGCGAGCGCGGGGAACCGGTCGGCGAGCCGGTCCCGATCCGGCGCGGGCACGGCGGCGAAGGCCTCGGCGAACGGCTGGTAGGGCAGCGCGCTGTCGCCCAGGTCGAGACAGTGCCCGACCAGCACCCGGTGCCCGGCTCCGCGGGCCCGGGCACCGAGCTCGCGCAGCAGGCGGGTCTTGCCGATGCCGGCGTCGCCGCCCAGCAGCACGACGTCGCGGGCGGCCGGCTCGCTGATCCCGGCGAGGGCGAGCAGCTCGTCGAGCTCGCGCGTGCGCCCCACGAGCGCCGTGGAGGGAGCTCGGTCGGTCGCCATGGGATCCATCATGGCCGAGGCCGCCCGGCCGGCGGCCCTGCCGGTGCTCACACGAGGGCGGTGCGGCCCGTGGCCCATGCGGCCAGGCGCAGCATCACGGTGCGCCGCGGACGCTGGCGCCGCCGGACCGGTCGGGCGCCGGGCCTGGGGTAGGTCCGGACGGCACGGGCGGCGGCGCGACGCCGCTCGATCTCGACGGGGACGAAGGACAGCGGATCGATGATCATGGCTCGACCCTTCCGCCATGAGGTAGGCCCCCACATCGGACGAAGTCCCTAGATGTGGGGGCCGGCTACCTCAGGTCGAGCGGGGCGGTGCTCAGCCGATGTTGAAGCCGAGGGCCCGCAGCATCTCGCGGCCGTCGTCGGTGATCTTGTCCGGGCCCCACGGCGGCATCCAGACCCAGTCGATCCGGAACTCGTTGACGATGCCGTCGAGCGCCGAGCGCGTCTGGTCCTCGATGACGTCGGTCAGCGGGCACGCCGCCGACGTGAGGGTCATCTGCAGGACCGTGTTGCTGTGCTCGTCGACGTGGGCGCCGTAGACCAGACCGAGGTCGACGACGTTGATGCCGAGCTCGGGGTCGACGACGTCCTTCATGGCCTCGAGGACGTCCTCGCTGGTGGTGGCTCCGGCGGCGGGCGCGCTGGTGTCGACCTCGGGAAGGTCGGTGTGGTCGGTGGTCATGATGACTCCTTTCCGGCGGCCTGGGCCCCCGTGGCTTGCGTGGCTGCGTCCTTGAAGGCCATCCAGGACAGCAGGGCGCACTTGACGCGCGCCGGGAACTGGGCGACGCCGGCGAAGGCGATGCCGTCCTCCAGCACGTCCTCGTCCGGCTCGACCTGCCCCTTGCCCTGCATGAGCTCCTGGAACGCGTCGAGCGTCGTGAACCCCTCGGCCACGGTGTGGCCGACGACCAGGTCGTTCAGGACCGACGCCGAGGCCTGGCTGATCGAGCAGCCCTGCGCGTCGTAGGAGATGTCACGGACGACGTCGCCGTCGAGGTGCACCCGCAGGGTGATCTCGTCGCCGCACGTCGGGTTGACGTGGTGCACCTCGGCGTCGCCGCCGTCGCGCAGTCCGGCCCCGTGCGGGCGCTTGTAGTGGTCGAGGATGATCTCCTGGTAGAGAGCATCGACGTTCATCGCATCGCTCATGTCAGGCCCCGAAGTACTTCTTGGTGTGCCAGATCGCCGCGACGAGCGCGTCGA
The DNA here is from genome assembly GCF_023146395.1 of Aeromicrobium sp. Taxonomy (GTDB): domain Bacteria; phylum Actinomycetota; class Actinomycetes; order Propionibacteriales; family Nocardioidaceae; genus Aeromicrobium. Next base: position 545,142 of record NZ_JAGLCD010000004.1, read on the forward strand.
TCTCGGCCTCGGTCGTGTACAGGTAGAACGACGCACGAGTCGTGGACTGCACGCCGAAGCAGGCGTGGGCCGGCTTCGCGCAGTGGTGACCGGCGCGCACCGCCACGCCCTTGCTGTCGAGCAGCTGGGCGACGTCGTGCGGGTGGACGCCGTCGAGCGTGAAGCTGATGGCTCCCCCGCGGTCGACGGGCTCGGTCGGACCCACGACCGTCAGGCCGTCGATCTCGAGCAGCCGCTCCAGCGCGTAGGCCGTGACGGCCTGCTCGTGGGCGGCGACGTTCTCCATGCCGAGGCTCGAGAGGTAGTCGACCGCGGCACCCAGGCCCACCGCCTGCGCGATGGGCGGGGTGCCCGCCTCGAACCGGGCCGGCGGAGCCGCGAACGTGGAGCGCTCCATCGTGACGGTCTCGATCATCTCGCCACCACCGAGGAACGGCGGCAGCGAGGCGAGCAGGTCGTAGCGGCCCCAGAGCACGCCGATGCCGGTCGGCCCGACCATCTTGTGCCCCGTGAAGGCCACGAAGTCGGCGTCCAGCGCGGCCAGGTCGACCGGCACCTGTGGCACGGCCTGCGAGGCGTCGACCACCGAGTAGGCGCCCACCGCCTTCGCCCGGGCCACGAGATCGGCGACCGGGTTGATCGTGCCGAGCATGTTCGAGACCCAGGTGACCGCGACGATCTTGGTGCGCTCGCCGATGGGATCGTTCTCGAGGTCGAGCCGGCCCTCGGGCGTCAGGCCGAACCAGCGCAGCGTCGCGCCCGTGCGCTCGGCGAGGAGCTGCCACGGCACGATGTTGGAGTGGTGCTCCATCTGGCTGATGACGATCTCGTCGCCCGGCCCCACGGCACCGGCGTCGCCCAGGACGCGGGCGACCAGGTTGAGCGCCTCGGAGGCGTTCTTGGTGAACACGACCTCCTCGCGCCGGTTCGCGCCGATGAAGCCGGCCACCTTGGTGCGCCCGAGCTCGAAGGCCTCGCTCGCCTCCGCCCCGAGCTGGTGCATCGCCCGCGCGACGTTGGCGTTGTGCGCGAGGTAGTGGGCGTCGATCGCGTCGACGACCTGCCGCGGCTTCTGCGAGGTGTTGGCGCTGTCGAGGTAGACCAGCGGCAGGTCACCGGCCAGACGTCGCTGCAGGATCGGGAAGTCGTCCCGAACCTGCGCGACGTCGTACGTGGCGGCCATCAGACTGCGGCAGCCTTGACATACTTGTCGTAGCCGCTGGCCTCGAGCTCGTCGGCGAGCTCACGCCCACCGGTCTCGGCCAGACGCCCGGCGACGAACACGTGCACGAAGTCAGGCTCGATGTAGCGCAGGATGCGCGTGTAGTGGGTGATCAGCAGCACGCCGCGGTCGCCCTGGCCGCTGTAGCGGTTGACGCCGTCCGAGACGACCTTCAGGGCGTCGATGTCCAGGCCGGAGTCGGTCTCGTCGAGCACCGCGAACTTCGGGTTGAGCAGCTCGAGCTGCGCGATCTCGTGGCGCTTCTTCTCGCCGCCGGAGAATCCCTCGTTGACGCTGCGCTGGGCGAACGCGGGATCGAGCGTGACGCGCTCGAGGGCCGCGTTGACGTCCTTGACCCACGTGCGGAGCTTCGGCGCCTCGCCGTCGATCGCGGTCTTGGCCGTGCGCAGGAAGTTGGCCACGGACACGCCAGGGACCTCGACGGGGTACTGCATCGCGAGGAACAGGCCCGCGCGGGCGCGCTCGTCGACGCTGAGCTCCAGGACGTTCTGGCCGTCCAGCAGGACCTCGCCGTCGGTGACGTCGTACTTGGGATGGCCGGCGATCGAGTAGGCGAGCGTGGACTTGCCCGAACCGTTCGGGCCCATGATCGCGTGGATCTCGCCGCTGTTGATCGTGAGGTCGACACCGCGGAGGATCTCCTTGGCGCCGTCCTCGGTGTCCACGGAGACGTGGAGGTTCTTGATCTCGAGAGTGCTCATGTCAGTTCTCCTCGGGGAGGGCGACGTAGACACGATCGCCCTCGATGGTGGTGGGGTAGGTCGGGACCGGCTCGGTGGCCGGGAAGTTGAGCGGCTCGCCGGTGCGCAGCGAGAAGGTCGAGCTGTGCAGCCAGCACTCGATCGACGGGCCCTTGACGGGGTCGACGGCGACGTCACCCTCCGAGAGCGGGATCGACGCGTGCGAGCACTCGTCGCGGATCGCGTACACGTCGTCGCCCTGGCGGACCAGGGCGATCTCGGTGCCGTCGACCTCGACCGCCAGCACGCCCCCGTCGGGGACGTCGGCGAGCGGGGCGGCGAACCTCTGCCCGGTCCTGGAGCCGGTGTCCTGCTCAGACATCGGCCAGCTCGTGCTCGACGGCCGTGACCAGGCGCTCCTGGACGTCCGGGATGCCGATGCGCCGGATGATGTCGTTGAAGAAGCCGTGCACGACCAGGCGGCGTGCCTCGTCCTCGGGGACACCGCGGCTCTGCAGGTAGAACAGGTGCTGGTCGTCGAACCGGCCGGTCGTGCTCGCGTGGCCGGCACCGGCGATGTCGCCGGTCTCGATCTCGAGGTTCGGCACCGAGTCGGCACGGGCCCCGTCGGTCAGGACCAGGTTGTCGTTCTGCTCGAACGTCTCGATGGCCTCGGCGACCTTGCGGATCAGGACGTTGCCGATCCACACGGTGTGCGCGTCCTGACCCTGCAGCGCGCCCTTGTACAGGACGTTGCTGCGCGTGCGCGGCGCGGTGTGGTCGGCGAACAACCGGTGCTCGATGTGCTGACCCGCATCGGCGAAGTACACGCCGAGCAGGTCGGCGCTGCCGCCCGGGCCGGCGTAGTCGACGTTGGTGCTGGTGCGCACGAGGTCGCCGCCGAGGGTGAACTCGAAGGCCCGCACGGTGGCGTCGCGTCCCACGCGGATGTTGACCTGCTCGGCGTGCACCGCGTCGTCGTCCCAGTCATTGACCGTGACGAGGTCGAGCTGGGCACCGTCGGACACGACGACCTGGGTGAAGGCGTCGTAGGCGGCGCTGCCGACGTGGTCGACCAGGACCGTGGCCTTGGCGTGCAGACCCACGCGGATCACGACGTGGCCCCAGACGGTGTCGGAGGACGCGGTGCCGCGCAGGGTCAGGCGGATCGGCTCGTCGACCACGAGATCGGCCGGCACGTCGAGCAGCACCGCTCCCCCGGCGTTGGCGGCCGCGAGGGCACCGAGCCGATCGAGCGGGGCCGAGACGGCGAGCGCCTGCGCCTCCTCGGTGCTGATCTCGGTGAGCGTGACGCCCTCGGGGAGCTGCTGCTCCCACGCCAGGTGCGCGTCGCTCGGGGCGCCCTCGAGAAGACCGCGCAGCCGCTTCAAGGGGGTGAAGCGCCAGATCTCCTCCAGGCCCGTGGGCACGGGATGGGCCGCGACGTCGTAGGACGGCTCCGGGTGGAGGTGCGACTCGACGTGGTCGAGAACAGGAAGGTTCTCGACGGCATCAGCCGCAGCCCCAGCCACTGGCGAATCAACCACGGACTGCGGTGAGGTGCTCAACCGACCGCTCCTTCCATTTGAAGCTCGATCAGGCGGTTCAGCTCGAGCGCGTACTCCATCGGGAGCTCGCGCGCGATGGGCTCGACGAAACCGCGGACGATCATCGCCATGGCCTCGTCCTCCTCCATGCCGCGCGACATGAAGTAGAAGAGCTGGTCGTCGCTCAGCTTGGACACCGTGGCCTCGTGCCCGAGGGTCACGTCGTCCTCGCGGACGTCGACGTACGGGTAGGTGTCGGACCGGCTGATCTGGTCGACGAGCAGCGCGTCGCACTTGACCGTGCTGGCCGAGCCCTCGGCTCCCTCGTTGACCTGCAGCAGGCCACGGTAGGAGGTGCGACCGCCGCCGCGGGCGACCGACTTGGACAGGATCGAGCTCGAGGTGCGCGGGGCGGCGTGCACCATCTTGGCGCCGGCGTCCTGGTGCTGACCCTCGCCGGCGAACGCGATCGACAGCGTCTCGCCGCGGGCCCCCTCGCCCATCAGGTAGACGGCCGGGTACTTCATGGTGACCTTGGAGCCGATGTTGCCGTCGACCCACTCCATCGTGGCGCCGGCCTCGCAGACCGCACGCTTGGTGACCAGGTTGTACACGTTGTTCGACCAGTTCTGGATCGTCGTGTACCGGACGCGGGCGCCCTTCTTGACGACGATCTCGACGACCGCGGAGTGCAGCGAGTCGCTCGAGTAGATCGGCGCCGTGCAGCCCTCGACGTAGTGGACGTAGGAGTCCTCGTCGGCGATGATCAGCGTCCGCTCGAACTGGCCCATGTTCTCGGTGTTGATGCGGAAGTAGGCCTGCAGTGGGATGTCGACGTGGACGCCCTTGGGCACGTAGATGAACGAGCCGCCGGACCACACCGCGGAGTTGAGGGCCGAGAACTTGTTGTCGCCGACCGGGATGACCGTGCCGAAGTACTCCTGGAAGATCTCCGGGTGCTCGCGCAGTGCCGTGTCGGTGTCGAGGAACAGCACGCCCTGCGCCTCGAGGTCCTCACGGATCGAGTGGTAGACGACCTCGGACTCGTACTGCGCGGCCACGCCCGAGACGAGGCGCTGCTTCTCGGCCTCGGGGATGCCGAGGCGGTCGTACGTGTTCTTGATGTCCTCGGGGAGGTCGTCCCACGTGGCGGCCTGCTTCTCCGTGGAGCGCACGAAGTACTTGATGTTGTCGAAGTCGATGCCACCGAGGTCGGAGCCCCAGGTCGGCATGGGCTTGCGCTCGAAGAGCTTGAGGCCCTTCAGGCGCAGGTCGAGCATCCACTCGGGCTCATTCTTGAGGGTCGAGATGTTGCGGACGACGGCCTCGTTCAGGCCGCGCTGCGACGTCGCGCCCGCGTCGTTCTTGTCGGACCAGCCGAACTCGTAGCGTCCGACGTCCTTGAGTCCGGGATTGAGCTCCTCGATCGAGGGAGCCGCGCCGGTGTTCTCGTGCGACGTGGTGGTCATGACGTCACCTTCTCTGCGTGGGGGGACTGGGTCTGGGAGGTCTGAGCGTGGGTGCTCTGGGGTGTGGGATCGGGCAGGTGGGTCGTGCAGACGCCGTCGCCGTGGGCGATCGTGGCCAGACGCTGCACGTGGGTGCCGAGCAGGCCGGCGAACATCTCCGCCTCGGCCTCGCACAGCTGCGGGAACTGTTCCGCGACGTGCGCCACCGGACAGTGATGCTGGCACATCTGCGTGCCCGTGGGGATCTGGCTCGTGGAGGCGGCGAACCCCTCGGCGCTGAGGGCCTCGGCCAGCGCGGCGGCGCGCTGGGCCGGCTCGGCCTCCTCGAGCCGCTCGGCGAGCCGATCACGCAGCGGATCGAGGCGGCGTGCCGCGAACTGCTTGACGGCGTCCTCGCCGACCGTGTCGCGCAGGAACTCCAGCGCGTCGACGGCGATCGTGTCGTAGGCGTGCGCGAACTGGCCACGGCCGGTGTCGGTGAGGGCGAACACCTTGGCCGGGCGGCCACGACCGCGCTGGCCCTGCACCCGCTGCTCACGCGCCTCGAGTACGCCCTCGCTCACGAGATGGTCGAGATGGCGGCGGATCGCGGCGGGCGTGAGGTCCAGCTCGTCGGCGAGGCGCGCGGCGGTGGACGGGCCCCCGCGCAGGATCGCGTCGGCCACGCGCGCGCGGGTCGGGAAGGAGTCGTCGTGGGACGCTCCTTCGACCACTGCTTCGCTCGCCGCCATGTATTTCACAACGTCAGTGTGTCGTTATTGATTCCGGCCCTTCAACAAAGGTTCCCCTCAGTGAGCCAGGCCTCACCGAGGCCGCGCAACCGGTCGACCGGCGCCGTGCCCTGACATGATGGCGCCGATGAGCCCTCTCCTCGCCCTCCTGGCGACCGTCGTACCGCTGTCGCTCCTGGCGGCAGCGAGCCCGGTCATCTTCCTGAACTCGGCCACGTTCGTCCTGCGCGGGCAACGCTCGTCCGCCTGGGGCTACCTGACGGGCAACACCCTGGTCCTGCTCCCGATCGGCATCGCGGCCGCCGGTCTGCTCGGGGCGGCGACCGCGACGCAGCTGGACCGCGACATCGCCTCACGCACCGTCGACGCGGTGCTCGGCCTGGTCCTGCTCGGCTACGGCGCCTGGCTCGTCCGACGTGCCGAGCACCCGGCCCCCACGGGAGGCGGCTCTCGACGGGGCTCGGTGCCCTTCGGCCTGCTGGTCATGGCCACGAACTTCACGACCCTCCCCCTCTACATCTCCGCCGCCCAGCACGTCGGCAACGCGCGGCCCCCGCTCTGGGCGGCCACCCTGCTGATCGCCGGCATCACCGTCGTCACGGTGACACCGGCGTGGCTGCCGCTCGCACTGACCCGGGTCGCCCCGACGCTGCTGAACCGGTTCACGCGCACCCCTCCGGAGTCCCAGACTCCGCGCAGGTGGACCGTGGGAACGCTCATCCCGATCGCCGCCTGCCTGCTGGGTGGCGCGATCCTGCTGATCCATGCGGCGGGGTTCGTCGGCCACCAGCTCTGACCGACCTCAGGCGGTGTCACCGTTCAGGCGCCGACAGCGCTGAACCCTCCCCACCGGGCCCGCGCGCGGCTAGCGTGGCTCCATGGCGAAGACACCCGCGGCGATGGTCACGGCCGACGACCGCGAGGTGCGGGTCTCGAGCCCGGACCGGATCATCTACGAGGCCACCGATCGCACGCCGGCGATCACGAAGCTGCAGGTGTGCGAGTACGTCGCGACGGTGGGCTCCGCCCTCATGCGGGCCATGGGCCATCGTCCCGTCGCGATGGAGCGGTGGCCCGACGGCTGGCGCGAGGGGATGCGCCTCGCGGTGGGGCCTCAGGACCGCGAGGGTGACGGTTTCTACCAGAAGCGCCTGCCGAAGGGCGCGCCGGACTGGCTCGAGACGGTGCGCGTGCGCACGCCCAACGGTCGCCCCATCGACGAGCTGTGCCCTTCGGAGCCGGCCGCCTTCGTCTGGGCCGCGCAGATGGGCACGCTCACGTTCCACCCGTGGGCCGTGCACTGCTCGGACGTCGACCATCCCGACGAGCTCCGCATCGACCTGGACCCCGATGCCACCTCCTCCTTCGCCGACGTCAAGCGTGTGGCCACGGCGACCCGTGAGCTCCTGCACGAGCTGGGGCTCACGGCCTTCGTGAAGACGAGCGGCAGCCGAGGCGTGCACGTCTACGTGCGCCTGCAGACCAGGTACGGCTTCCAGGACCTGCGGCACGCCGTCATCGGGCTGGCCCGTGAGCTGGAGCGACGCGGCGCGGGCGTGACGTCGAGCTGGTGGCGCGAGGAGCGGCCGGCCGGTGCCGTGTTCATCGACTACAACCAGAATCTCGAGGACCGGTCCGTGGCCGGCGCCTGGTCGCTGCGGGCCAGGCCCGGGGCGCCGGTGAGCACGCCGGTCACGTGGGCACAGCTGGACGCCCTCGACGACCTGAGCGACCTCAACCTCACGACCGTGCCGGAGCACCTGGCGGCGGGCGACCCGTGGCAGGACATCGATGAGACCGCCCACGTCCTCGAGCCCCTGCTCGAGCTGTGGGAGTCCCTGCCCGGCGGCGAGCTGAGCTTCCCACCGGACTACCCGAAGATGCCGGGCGAGCCACCACGGGTGCAGCCGAGCCGGGCGAAGAAGGGCTAGCGGCTCCCGGGGACATCCAGGCGGTCCCGCGGACAGGGGTGCCGGGAGTCTGAGACCATCGTCGACGACGTGGGGTGTGGCCATGCGATCGAGGGAGTCCTGAGTCATGCCGAGGTTCGTGCGCGCTGCTGCCGTCCTGTTGTCCGTCGTCGTGCTGACCACGACGGCGGCCCTGCCCGCTCGTGCGGCCACGCCCGTCACGATCACCGACGCCCCGTTGCACGCGACGCCCGGCCTGCCCGTCTCGATCTCCTTCACGCTCGCCGTCGGGGCCGGTGACCTGTACTTCGAGGTCGACGGCCAAGCCTTGCCCTACGACGACTTGGTCGTCTCCCACGTCGGCCAGGACTGGACCGCGACGTACCCAGGCATCACCTCCCCCGGCCCGCACACGCTGACGGTCGTGGCAAACGCAGGGCAGGGTTACGTCTCGACCTCCACGACAGTGACGGTCGTCGACAAGACCTTCGCCGACGTCCCGTACACGCACGTCTTCCTCGGGCCGATCGAGTGGCTGATGTCCACGGGCATCACCACGGGCTACACCGACCCCGCAGGCCGAACCTTCCGACCCGCGCAGCCCGTGCTGCGCGAGCAGATGGCCGCCTTCCTCTACCGGTACGACCTGCAGGAACCATGCGCCGACCTGGGCATCGACGAGCCAGCGATCTTCGCCGATGTTCCGACGTCCCACACGTTCTTCAGCGCGATCTACCTGCTCGCGTCGCTGGGGATCACGACCGGGTACGAGGAGCCCGACGAGACCGTGACGTTCAGGCCCTCGGCGCCCGTCTTGCGCGAACAGATGGCGGCGTTCCTGTACCGGTACGTCAGTACCTGGAGCCCGGCCGCCTGACCCGCGCGTGCACCCCGCCGACCGCACGAGTCCGGCCGACCCGCCGGCCGTTGCCATGACCCGGGCGACCCGCCGCGCGAGCCCCGATCCGACAGGTCGGCGCATCGGATCGGGGCCACGGGGTACAGGACGGGTCTAGCAAGGAGGACGCCATGAAGGATCCCGACCACACCCACCGCAGCCGCATCCCCGACGCCACCGGGGACCGGGCCGAGCGCCACCCGCTGCGCGGCAGGACCGGGGCGGGACGCGGGTCGTGGAGATTCGCGATGGTCGTGATCGTCGTGGCGGTGGTGGCGGCCTTCGTCGTGATCCTGCTCGTCAACCAGGGGACGCTCGACCGCGGCTGGGCCTATGCCGTCCTGCCGGTGGCGATCGTGGCCGCGGCGGCCGCGCGCGTCCTGACGATCTTCAAGGCTGCGGGCGAGGAGAAGCGCCGCTGAAGCCGTGCACGGCTCACCCACGCCGTGCACGCCAGCTCGAGCCTGGTGCAGGGCCCGTCCAGCTACCGACGCGACCGGCGCCGCGCGATCGCGGCGCGGTAGAGGGCGAGCCGGGTCTGGCGCGGCGGCCGGAGGTAGATCGCACACGCGGCGAGCAGCGGGGTGACGCAGAACAGCAGCGACGTGAGCCAGAACGGGCCGCTGCGGTAGGACAGCACGACGCCGATCACCGCACCCACGAGAGCGATCGCGGCCGCGAGACGAGCGATCGCGTACCTGCGTGAGTTCCCCATGGTGCTCCCGTCCCAGCGCGTTCTCCCGCGCGCGTCCTCCGGCGTCTCCGGTCCGACCCTCTGACGCTACTGGCCGGTCCCGACGCACGCACCAGGAGCGCCGTCCGCTGGTGTGTCCGGGATCACCTCGAGCGCGACGTGCTCGGGCCAGGTGCTTACCCTGAGGGGGTGCAGACACCGAAGCCGCGCCTCACGCGAGCCGACGACTCGGCCCCGGTGAGGATCGACGACGTCCGCGCCCTGCGGCAGGACTTCATGCGCTTCATGCTCCCCCACCGGTTCGCGATGGAGGAGGTCGTCACGAAGCTGTCGATCCTGCGCGACGAGTTCGCGATGATGCACGACGACAACCCGATCGAGAACATCGCGTCCCGGGTGAAGTCGCCTGACAGCATCGCTGAGAAGATGCAGCGCAAGGGCACCGAGCCCACCTTCGCCTCGATCCGCGAGACCATCACCGACATCGCCGGCGTCCGCGTGACCTGCAGCTTCGTGTCCGACGTGTATCACGTGTTCGAGCTGCTGACGTCCCAGTCCGATCTCACGGTGCTCGACGTGCGCGACTACATCCAGGTGCCCAAGCCGCACGGCTACCGCAGCCTGCACACCTTGATCCAGGTGCCCGTGCACCTGACCGACGGCCCCCTGCCCGTCACGGTCGAGGTGCAGTTCCGCACGATCGCGATGGACTTCTGGGCGAGCCTCGAGCACAAGATCCACTACAAGTACCGCGGCGCCGTGCCGGCTGATCTCGCCGACCGGCTGCGCGACGCCGCCGACACCGCCAACGCGCTCGACGCCCTGATGCTCGACCTGCACGCCGAGGTCAAGTCGCTCGACGGCGATGGCGTGGCCACGCTGCCCGACGACATCCGGCGGGGACTGAACGCCGACGACATCGAGCCGTCGGCGGCGCTCATCGCCCAGCTGCGGCGGTTGGCGGACGGGGACGGCCGCTACTAGGCCTGCGCCACCGTGACGTCCGGCTCGTGCAGCACGGGAAAGCTCACCGACGCGGCGATGAAGCAGTTGGCGCTCGCCTCGGCATGGATGCGCAGAGCGAGCTCCCGCTGGGACGCGTCGGTGATCGTGACACGGGGGTGCAGCGTGACGGACGTGAACCGACCCCCGTCGCCGACCTGCTCCATCGTGCCCGTCGCGGCGTCGGCGTACGCGGTCACGACGATGCCGTGCTTGACCGCCGAGTGCAGGTACGACAGCAGGTGGCACTGGGCGAGCGCGGCCAGGAGCAGCTCCTCGGGATTCCAGCGGTCGGCGGTGCCGCGGAACGGGACGTCGGCCGACCCCGCCAGCTCGGGCTTGCCCGCGGCGCGCACGAGCACCTCGCGGCCGTAGGACCGGTAGGCCGTGGTGCCCTCGCCTCGATTGCCCTGCCAGTCGACGTCGACCGCGTAGTGGTGGTTGGTGCCGCTCACGCCAGGACCTCCGACAGTCGGTAGCCGACGACTTCCTCGAGCTGGGCGTACGTGCAGGACGCGGGCTCGCGGTCGGGGCGCCAGCGCTTGAACTGGGCGGTGTGCCGAAAGCGTGCGTGCTCCCCCGGGCCCTCCATGTGCTCGTAGCCGACCTCGGCGACCCGCGACGGCGCCAGCGGCACGAACGAGAGATCCTTGCCCGACGACCACCGGTTCTGGCCCATCTCGACCTCGGCCCAGGGGTGCTCGGCCAGGTCGACGACGTCGGGCGCCAGCTCGTCGACCAGCTCGGCCCGGCGTGCCGCGGTGAACGAGGCCGCGACTCCCACGTGGTGCAACGACCCGTCTTCCGCGTAGAGCCCGAGAAGCATCGACCCGAGCAGGGGCCGTTCGTCGGTGGAGGTCTTGTGGAGGCGGTAACCGGCGATCACGACGTCGGCCGTGCGGGCGTGCTTGACCTTCAGCATGGTGCGCCCGTTGGGGACGTACGGGGACGCGAGCGACTTGGCGACGACGCCGTCGAGCCCGGCGCCCTCGAACTGGTGGAACCAGGTCTCGGCCTCGGCGGCGTCGCGGGTGACACGCGTGAGGTGCACCGGCGCGACGACGTCGGACATCAGCCGCTCGAGCCGCGCACGCCGTTCCTGGAGCGCGGTGTCGAGCAGCGAGTCGTCGCCCTCGGCCAGCAGGTCGAACACGACGAGGCTCGCCGGCAAGGTCGTCGAGAGCTCGGTGACGCGGGACTGCGCCGGGTGGATGCGCTGGCTCAGCAGGTCGAACTCGAGCCGGTCGCCCGACACGACCACGAGCTCACCGTCGAGGACACAGCGCTCCGGCAGCTGCTCGCGGACCGCTTCCACCACCTCGGGGAAGTAGCGCGTGAGTGGCTTGGTGGAGCGACTGGTCAGCTCGATCTCGTCGCCGTCACGGAACACCAGACAGCGAAAGCCGTCCCACTTGGGCTCGTAGAGCAGCCCGCCGTCGACCGCGTCGGCGGCGGGCACGCGCGGCGCGGACTTGGCCAGCATCGGCGTCAGGGGCGGCATCACGGGCAGGTCCACGCCGCCAGCGTAGGGCCGGAGACCGACGTGTGACGCGAAGCGGTGAGCCAGCCACCTCATCCGTGGGTCGTTCGGGTGCTCCTTCACCGCCCGGCGGGAGCGGCGGTCCGTCAGCAACCTCACCGGCTGTCCAATCTGTTGGTGGCTCACCGCCCCCGGGCCGGCGTCCTGTCGCCTGAGGGTTGCCTCCCGTCGGTGCTCCGGAAATGGCACACCTAGACTGTGCCGGTGCCCGCTCCTGCCGTCGAGATCCGCGATCTCGTCATGCGGTACGGCGCCACCACGGCGGTCGACCATCTCGACCTGGAGATCGCGACGGGCACGGTCACCGCGATCCTGGGCCCGAACGGCGCCGGCAAGACCACGACGGTCGAGGTCTGCGAGGGATTCCGCCCCGTCCAGCACGGCGAGGTCCGGGTCCTCGGGCTCGATCCGCGCGATGCGTCGCTGCGCCCGCGCATCGGCGTGATGCTGCAGTCCGGAGGCGCGTGGTCCGGGTCGCGTGCCGACGAGATGCTCCGGCACATCGCCTCGCTGCACGCGCACCCCCTGGACGTCGACGGCCTCGTCGAGCGCCTGGGACTCGGATCGTGCGGGCGGACGCCCTACCGCCGGCTCTCCGGCGGCCAGCAGCAGCGGCTCTCGCTCGCGATGGCGATCGTCGGTCGACCCGAGCTGCTCTTCCTCGACGAACCGACCGCCGGACTCGACCCGCAGGCCCGGCGCGCCACGTGGGACCTCGTGACCGAGCTGCGGGACCACGGCGTCACGACCGTGCTCACGACCCACTTCATGGACGAGGCCGAGCAGCTCAGCGACGTCGTCCACGTCGTCGACGCGGGCCGGGTCATCGCGAGTGGCACCCCGGCGGAGCTGACCCACGAGTCGGCCCGCGACACGATCCGGTTCACGGCGGCCGCCGGGCTCGACGTGCTCGACCTGATGCACGCCCTGCCCGAGGGCACCAAGGTCGAGGAGCGCGTCGCCGGCTCCTACGTCGTCACCGGCGAGGTCGATCCGGCCCTGCTGTCGACGCTCACCGCCTGGTGCGCCTCGCGGAAGGTCCTGCCGGAGTCGATCCTCGTCGAGCACCAGACGCTCGAGGACCGCTTCCTGGACCTGACCGGTCGGAGCCTGCGATGACCAGCACCACGCCGCTCGACCTCGCGCCGAGGCCTGGCTCCGCTCCCCTGGGCGCGATGCTGCGCGCCCAGGCCGGCATGGAGCTCAAGCTCATGCTGCGCAACGGCGAGCAGGTCCTGCTGACCCTCGTCATCCCGCTCCTGCTGCTGGTCATGGGCACGAAGGCCGACCAGGTCGTCGACCTGGGGCCCGGCCGCACGATCGACATCATCGCGCCCGGCGTGCTGGCTCTCGCCGTGCTGTCCACGTCGTTCACGTCGCTCGCGATCAGCACGGGCTTCGATCGTCGCTACGGGGTCCTCAAGCGGCTCGGCGCCTCGCCGCTCCCCCGATCGGTCCTGCTGCTCGGCAAGGTCGGCGCCGTCGCCGCGGTCGAGGCGATCCAGCTCGCGGTGCTCGTGCCCACGGCGCTCGCGCTGGGATGGCGACCGGACGGCGGTGCCGTCGCGTGGGTGTGGGCCCTCGCGCTCGTGGTGGCCGGGACGGCCGCGTTCGGCTCGCTCGGACTGCTCATCGCCGGCACCCTCCGCGCCGAGGCCACGCTGGCGGTCGCCAACCTCGTCTACGTCCTGCTGCTCGTGGGCGGCGGGCTCATGGTCCCGCTGTCCCGCTATCCCGAGGCCGGGCGCCACGTCATGGAGCTCGTGCCCTCCGGCGCACTCGGTGAAGGACTCCGCGAGGCCTTCGCGGGCGGGTCCGCGCTCGCGCCCCTCGCGGTGCTCGTCGGGTGGTCCCTCGTCGCCGGCCTCGCCACCGTTCGCACCTTCAAGTGGGAGTGAGATCGATGCCCCAGACCCTTCCGGAACGCGTCCGCACCGCCTTCCTGCGCCTCTTCGACCCCGTCGCGCGATGGGCGTGGGCGTCCGTGGTCGCCAACTCGGTCATCATCTTCACCGGCGGCGTCGTCCGACTCACGGGCTCGGGCCTCGGCTGCCCGGAGTGGCCGCGGTGCACCGAGGAGTCCTTCGTCCCGCACAGCTCGCTCGGCATCCACGGCGCAATCGAGTTCGGCAACCGGCTGCTGACCTACGTCCTGGTCGTCGTCGCGATCGGCACGTTCGTCGCGGTCTGGCGATGGAGCGGGACGAACCGCCGCGTGCGGCGTCTGGCCACGGCGCTGGCCCTCGGAATCCCCGCCCAGGCGGTCCTCGGCGGCATCACGGTCCTGACCGGGCTCAACCCCTGGATCGTCTCGGCCCACCTGCTCGTCTCGATGGCCCTGGTCTCCGGATCGGTGCTCCTGCTCCACCGCGTGACCCAGCACCCCGAACCCACCGAGCACCCGCCGGGACGCCGGCTCGCCGCCCTGGCGTACGTGATCGCCTGGGCCGCCGTGGTCCTCGGCACGATCGTGACCGGCAGCGGCCCGCACGCCGGCGACGCCTCGACCGAGCGCAACGGGTTCGACCCCGAGATGTGGAGCCGCATCCACGCGCTCTCGGTCTGGGCCCTGGTCGCGGTCACCGTGGCGCTGCTGATCGTCGTGCGCCGCACTCGACTGGTCGTCCCGGTCGCCGTCCTGCTCGGCGTCGAGCTCGCGCAGGGCCTCATCGGCTACGTGCAGTACGTCAACGACCTGCCGATCGCCCTGGTCGCCGCGCACCTGGTTGGCGCGGCGGTCCTGATGGCCACCGTCACCTGGGTGCTGGTGCGGGCGGTCGACGTCCGCACGGTCGAGCCGGCCCGTCAGCGGGCCGGGAGCGTCACGGCCTGAGGGCCGATCAGGCCGGACGCAGGCGGTCGGTCGGCACCTCGACCTCGATCCGCCAGCCGTCCTCCGCCGGACGCCCGACGACCTGGCCGAAGTCGGCCTCGCCGACGACGACACGCGCCGGGTCGATCTCCAGGACGACGACCGGGAGCTCGTGACCCTAGTCGGTCGTGAACACCCACCGCTCGCCCAGCTGGCGCATCGCGACGTCGGCGATGACCTGCTCGGCCGCGTCCCAGTCGTCGAGGGGACCCCCGAGTGCGTTCCCGACCAGCCCCCGCGGCACGACGTCGTCGCCCACCATCTCCAGGTACCCGATCGTCTCGCCGTCACCGCTTCGGCGCGACGGCACCCACTCGCCCGGGATCACGGGCTCGGGTCAGCCGATGAACGGGTCGACCGCGGCCGCCACGAACAGCAGCGCCAGATAGGCGTTGCTGAAGTGGAACAGGCGCATCGGCTTGATGATGCTCAGGTCCTCGGTCTCGCGGGCGCGGCTCTGCAGGTCGTAGGCCTCGACCAGGAACACGATGCCCAGCCCGATCGCGGTGGCCGGGTAGAACCAGCCCATGCCGGCCACGGGCCACAGCGCCAGCGAGGTCGCCAGCATGACCCAGGAGTACGCCACGATCTGACGGGCGACGTCGCGCGAGGTCGTGACCGACGGGAGCATCGGGACGTCGGCTGCGGCGTAGTCGTCGCGGTAGCGCATGCCGAGCGACCAGAAGTGCGGCGGCGTCCAGAAGAACACGATCAGGAACAGCACGACCGGGGTCCACGCCAGCTCGTTCGTGACCGCCGTCCAGCCGATCATCGCCGGGAAGCAGCCCGCGGCCCCACCCCACACGATGTTCTGCGAGGTCCGACGCTTGAGCAGCATCGTGTAGCCGACGACGTAGAAGACGTTGGCCGTCAGCGCGAGGCCGGCCGAGAGCCAGTTGACGAAGAAGCCCAGCCACAGCGTCGAGACGACGCCCAGCACGAGCCCGAACACCAGCGCCCGGTCGGTCGTGACCTGGTGGCGCGGCAGGGGGCGCCGCTTGGTGCGGTTCATCTTCTGGTCGATGTCGGCGTCGACGACGCAGTTGAGCGCATTGGCGCTGCCGGCCGAGAGCGTCCCACCGACGACAGTCGCGACGACGAGCCACAGATCGGGCACGGCGCGCGCCGCGAGGAACATGACCGGCACCGTCGTGAGCAGCAGGAGCTCGATGATGCGGGGCTTCATCAGCGCGACGTACGCACCCACGACGTCACGCGCGGACGGGCGATCGGCAGGGGACGACCGCGGCAGTTCGGCATCGACGAGACTCACGCGCGACAGTCTAAGCCACCGGCAGTAGGCTCGACGTGACGGCGTCGTCCACCACCGGTCGACCCAGTGTCCGCCTTCTCGAGGAGCTTTTTCGTGACCTCTGCCCCTGCCCGTGACAGCGTCCCGCTCGACTGGTCCGATCTCGATGCCCGCGCGGTCGACACCGCCCGGCTGCTGGCCGCCGACGCGGTCCAGAAGGTCGGCAACGGACACCCCGGCACGGCGATGAGCCTCGCCCCCGCCGCGTACCTGCTGTACCAGAAGGTCATGCGTCACGACCCGAACGATCCGTACTGGATCGGGCGTGACCGGTTCATCCTGTCGTGCGGTCACTCGAGCCTCACGCAGTACGTCCAGCTGTACCTCGCCGGGTACCCCATGACGCTGGACGACCTCAAGAGCCTGCGCACGTGGGGCAGCCAGACGCCGGGGCACCCGGAGTACCAGCACACCCCCGGCATCGAGGTCACGACCGGCCCCCTCGGGCAGGGCATCGCCAACGGGGTCGGCTTCGCGATGGCCGCTCGCCGCGAGCGCGGCCTGCTCGACCCCGAGGCTGCCGCCGGCGAGAGCCCCTTCGACCACCACGTCTACGTGCTCGCCTCCGACGGCGACCTGCAGGAGGGCGTCTCGGCCGAGGCGTCCTCGCTCGCCGGCCACCAGGAGCTCGGCAACCTGACGCTGATCTACGACGACAACAGCATCTCGATCGAGGACGACACCGACGTCGCGTTCAGCGAGGACGTCGCCGCCCGCTACGCGGCCTACGGCTGGCACGTCCAGACGGTCGACTGGACCGGGGGCGGCAGCTATCACGAGGACGTGCCCGCGCTCTGGGACGCGATCCAGGCCGCCAAGGCCGACACCTCGCGCCCCAGCATCATCGTGCTGCGCACGATCATCGCCTGGCCCGCCCCGAACGCGCAGAACACCGGGGCCTCGCACGGCTCCGCTCTCGGCGCCGAGGAGATCGCGGCCACCAAGGAGCTGCTGGGCTTCCCCACCGACGAGTCGTTCGTCGTCGAGGACGACGTCCTGGCCCACGTGCACCAGGCCCGCGACCGCGGTGCCGCGGCCGGCGCCGCCTGGGACGAGCAGTACGCGGCCTGGAAGGCCGCCAACCCCGAGCGCGACGAGCTGCTGCACCGTCTGAAGTCCCACACGCTCCCGTCAGGCTGGGACGTCGACCTGCCCAGCTACGAGGCGTCCGAGAAGGGACTGGCCACCCGCGTCGCGTCGGGCGAGTTCCTGACGGCGGCCGCGCCGCGCCTGCCCGAGCTGTGGGGCGGCTCGGCCGACCTGGCGGGCTCGAACAACACCACGCCGAAGGGCGAGCCGTCGTTCCTGCCCCCACGCCGCTCGACCGACAAGTTCTCCGGCGACTGGTACGGCCGGGTGCTGCACTTCGGCATCCGCGAGCACGCGATGGGCGCGATCCTCAACGGCATCGTGCAGCACGGCCCCACGCGCCCCTACGGCGGCACGTTCCTGGTGTTCAGCGACTACATGCGCCCGGCCGTCCGCCTGGCCGCCCTGCAGCAGCTGCCGGTCACGTACGTGTGGACCCACGACTCGATCGGGCTTGGCGAGGACGGCCCCACGCACCAGCCGGTCGAGCACCTGGCCGCACTGCGCGCCATCCCCGGCCTCGCGGTGATCCGGCCGGCCGACGCCAACGAGACCGTGGCCGCCTGGCGCACGATCCTGGAGCACCAGGCCCCGGCCGCCCTGGCGCTGAGCCGGCAGAACCTGCCGGTGTTCCCGCGCGGGGGCGAGTGGGCCGACGCCTCGCTCACGGCCAAGGGCGCCTACACGCTCGTCGACGCCGAGAACGGCGAGCCCGACGTCGTGCTGGTCGCGACCGGATCCGAGGTCCAGCTGGCCGTCGCCGCCCGCGAGCGGCTCGCAGCCGACGGGATCGGCGCGCGCGTCGTCTCGATGCCCTCGCGCGAGTGGTTCGAGGCGCAGGACGCCGCGTACCGCGACAGCGTCATCCCGCCCGCGCTGCGCGCCCGGGTCGTCGTCGAGGCCGGTGTGTCCTTCGGCTGGCGCGACGTCGTCGGCGATGCCGGACGCATCGTCGGCCTGGAGCACTTCGGCGCCTCGGCCGACTTCCAGCGTCTCTACGAAGAGTTCGGCATCACCGCCGACGCCGTCGTGTCCGCGGCGCGGGAGTCGATCGCCGCGGCCGGCCACACCGGCGATGTCCCCTTCTTCGCGCGACCGTCTGGCCCCGTCCTGCCCGACACCTCCCACTGACCCGTTCGACTCCACCCCTTAGGAGCACCATGAACGCACGACTGAAGGCCCTCAGCGACGCCGGAGTCTCGATCTGGCTCGACGACCTCTCCCGCGAACGCCTGGCGTCCGGCAACCTCAAGACGCTCGTCGACGAGAGCTCGATCGTCGGTGTCACGACCAATCCCACGATCTTTGCGGCGGCGCTCGCCGACGGTGAGCGCTATGCCGAGCAGGTCGGGCAGCTCAAGGCCGCCGGTGCTGACGTCGACGAGGCGATCTTCGAGCTCACCACGACCGACGTCCAGCAGGCCTGCGACGTCATGCTGCCGGTCTACGAGGCCACCGGCGGCGTCGACGGTCGCGTCTCGATCGAGGTCGATCCCGGTGCCGCCCGCGACACCGACGCGACGGTCTCGATCGCCGAGCGCCTCTGGGCCCGCGTCGACCGTCCGAATCTGCTGATCAAGATCCCGGCCACCGAGGAGGGCCTGCCGGCCATCGCGGCCGCGATCTCGAAGGGCATCAGCGTCAACGTCACGCTGATCTTCGCCCTGGAGCGCTATCGCGGCGTCATGGACGCCTACCTGTACGGCCTGGAGCAGGCCGCCGCCGAGGGGCGCGACCTGTCGACGATCCACTCGGTCGCCTCGTTCTTCGTCAGCCGGGTCGACTCCGAGGTCGACGGCCGTCTGCCGAAGGACAGCCCGCTGCGCAGCAAGGCCGCCCTGGCCAACGCGCGGCTGGCCTACGCGGCCTACCAGGAGGTCTTCGCCAGCGACCGCTTCGCGTCGCTGGCGGCCGCGGGCGCCCATCCGCAGCGCCCGCTCTGGGCGTCCACCGGCGTCAAGGACCCTGATCTGCCCGACACGCTCTACCTGACCGAGCTCGTGGTCGCCGGCACCGTCAACACCGCTCCGGAGAAGACGCTCCAGGCCTTCGCCGACCACGGCGAGGTCACCGGCGACACCGTCACCGGCACGGCCGCCGAGTCGCAGCAGATCATCGACGAGCTCGAGAGGGCCGGCATCTCCTACGACGAGGTCGTCGCCAAGCTCGAGGACGAGGGACTGCAGAAGTTCGACGACTCGTGGGCCGAGCTCGTCCAGACCGTGACCGACGCGCTGGCCAAGGCCTGATGATGAGCGGCGTCGAGGTCTCGGCTCCCGTCCGCTCCTACGAGAGCGTCCTGCGGCGCCTGGTCGACGAGCGGTTCGCCACCCGCCTGGCCGCTCGCGACCACACGCTCTGGGGACGCGGCGCCGAGGAGGAGGCGGCCAAGCGGCTCGCCTGGGTCGACCTGGCCAAGACCTCCCGGCCGCTCCTGCCCCGCATCGCCGCGGCGCGTGACGACCTGCGACACGCCGGTCTTGAGCACGTCGTGCTGTGCGGCATGGGCGGGTCGTCGCTCGCACCCGAGGTCATCTGCGCCACGGCCGGGGTCGAGCTGACCGTCCTGGACTCGTCCGACCCCGACATGGTGCGTGCCGCCGTCGGAGACCGCCTGGAGTCGGCGGTCGTGGTCGTCGCCAGCAAGTCCGGCGGCACGGTCGAGACCGACAGCCAGCGTCGTACGTTCGAGCAGGCCTACGAGGACGCCGGTCTGCTCGCCAAGGACCACATCGTCGTCGTGACCGACCCCTCGTCCCCGCTCGACGAGTACGCCACGGCCGCCGGGTACCGGGTCTTCCGGGCCGATCCGCAGGTCGGCGGGCGGTACTCCGCCCTCACGGCGTTCGGACTCGTCCCGTGCGGGCTCGCCGGCGTGCCGCTCGCGGGTCTGCTCGAGCAGGCCGCGCAGGTCCACGACGACTACCTGGCCGACTCGGTCGAGAACCTCGCCCTACGGCTCGGAGTCCTCCTCGGCGTGGCCGCCGACAACGACGTCGACAAGCTCGTGCTGGTCGACCACACCGGCACGGGCGTCGGCAACTGGATCGAGCAGCTCGTCGCGGAGTCGACCGGCAAGCACGGGCGCGGGATCCTGCCCGTCGTCACGACCCCGGACGCCCTCGGCGCCGTGACCCCCGACTGCGTCGTCGTCGCGATCGGCGCGACCGACGTCCCGGAGGCCCCCTCGGGCTACGCCGCTGCGGTCGACCTCCCGCTCGGCGCCCAGATGCTCCTGTGGGAGGTCGCGACGACCGTGGCCGGCGAGATCATCGACATCAACCCGTTCGACCAGCCGGACGTCGAGAGCGCCAAGAAGGCCGCACGCGGCTTCCTCGGCGGCGACGTCGAGCTCCCGGCACCCGATGCGGTCGATGGCGACATCGAGCTGTTCGGCACCACCGCCACGACGGTCGAGGAGGCGGTGGCCGAGCTCCTGGGCCACGTCGAGGGCCCCCTGAACTACCTCGCCCTGCAGGTCTACCTCGACCGCTGGACCCACGCCGATCTCGCCGGTCTGCGGGCACCGCTGAGCGAACGGCTCGGCCGTCCGGTCACGTTCGGATGGGGTCCGCGCTTCCTGCACTCGACCGGGCAGTACCACAAGGGTGGCACGCCCACCGGCGTGTTCCTGCAGGTCACGGCGGCGCCCGACCCCGACCTGGCGGTGCCCGGTCGCGACTTCAGCTTCGGCGACTTCATCGCGGCCCAGGCCGTGGGTGACGGGCAGGTGCTCACCGAGCGCGGACGCCCCGTGCTCCGGCTCCACCTCACCGACCGGGCCGCGGGCCTGGAGCGCCTGCGTCGGGTGTTGGCATGACCGAGCTCGACGTCGTCGAGGATCCGGCGGCAGTCCTCGCGACCGCGATCGAGGACCGTCTCGCCGAGCTCCAGGCTGGTGGCGGTTCCCCCCGCGTCGCGCTGACCGGAGGCACGATCGCCAACCAGACCTACGCCCGGCTCGGCGCCAGTCCCCGCGTCGACTGGTCGCGGGTCGACCTCTGGTGGGGCGACGAACGATTCGTGCCCGCCGGCCACCAGGACCGCAACGACCACCAGGCGCGCGAGGCCTTCCTCGACCGGCTCGGCGTGCCGGCCAGCCGCGTGCACACGATGCCTGCGCACGGCTGCGACCAGAGCCTCGCGGAGGCGGCCGACGAGTACGCGGCCACGCTGCCGGAGTCGTTCGACCTCGTCCTGCTGGGCCTCGGCCCGGACGGGCACGTCGCCTCACTCTTCCCGGGCTTCGCCCAGCTCGACGAACGCGACCGCCGCGTGGCCGAGGTGTTCGGCTCCCCCAAGCCGCCGGCCGAACGGATCTCGCTGACCTTCCCGGCGCTCAACGCGACCGACGCGGTGTGGTTCGTCGCCTCCGGCGAGGGCAAGGCCGAGGCCGTGGCGCGAGCGCTCGCCCCCGAGGGCACGGTGCACGCGACCCCCGCGCGCGGCGTCGCCGGCCGGGTCGAGACCCGCTGGTTCCTGGATCCGGCCGCCGCGTCGCTGCTCTAGAAGATCAGGTCGCCGGACTTGCGACGCGTGCGCAGGAGGTCGAGCGCCTCCTCGAGGATCTGCTTCGCCTCGTCGTCGGTGCGCCGTTCCTTCACGTAGGCCAGGTGCGTCTTGTACGGCTCGGTCTTCTTGGCCGTGGGCCGGTTCTCGGCATCCACGCTCGCCGGAAGCCCGCAGCGGGGGCAGTCCCAGGACTCCGGGACCTCCGCCTCGATCGAGAACATCAGGGACGTCTCGTGGTCGTTGGCGCAGAAGTAGAGGATGCGCTGGCGGGGAGCGGCCTCGCCGCGCTCCGCCTCGCCCATGGGGCCTGAGCCGATCCGGCTGCCCCGGATCGCGCCGGCCGCCATCAGTTGCTCACCTTCAGCAGAAGGCCCAGCGCCATGGCGGACACGAACCACACGACGGCGATACCGACCGTGATGCGGTCGAGGTTGCGCTCGGCGACGGACGAACCGCCCAAGTTGCTCGAGACGCCTCCTCCGAACATGTCGGAGAGGCCGCCGCCCCGGCCCTTGTGCATGAGCACGAGCAGGACCAGCAGCAGGCTGCAGATCGTCAGCACGGTCGAGAAGAGGATGATCACGGGGAGGCTTCCGGTTGCGGGGAGTGAGGGGTGCGGATCAGGCGCCGGAGACGTCCGGCAGGTGCGAGAAGCGCGCGATGCCCGCGAACTCCTCGGCCTGCAGGCTCGCCCCACCGACCAGGGCCCCGTCCACGTCGGGCTGAGCCATGATCGACGCGACGTTGGCCGCCTTGACCGATCCGCCGTACAGGATACGCAACCGATCGGCCGCGTCGGACGAGAAGGTCTCGGCAACCCGGGACCGGATGGCCGCGCACACCTCCTGGGCGTCCTCAGGAGTGGCGACCTCGCCGGTGCCGATCGCCCAGACGGGCTCGTAGGCCACGACCAGATCACCGACCTGGTCGGCCGACAGGCCGGCCAGCGAGCCGTCGACCTGCGCGAGGGTGTGGGCGACGTGCTCACCGGAGCGGCGCACCTCGAGACCTTCCCCGACGCACACGATCGGGGTGATGTCGGCCGCGATGGCCTTGCCCGCCTTGGTGTTGACGACCTCGTCGGTCTCGCCGTGGTGCTCGCGGCGCTCGGAGTGGCCCACGACGACGTAGGAGCAGCCGAGCTTGGCGAGCATCGCCGCCGAGATCTCGCCGGTGTAGGCGCCGCCATCGTGCTCGGAGACGTCCTGGGCGCCGTACCGGATCGACAGGTGGTCACCGTCGACCAGCGTCTGCACGCTCCGGATGTCGGTGAACGGCGGGATCACGACGACCTCGGTCGCCTCGAAGTCATGCTTCTTGTCCTGCAGCGTCCAGGCGAGCTTCTGCACCAGGACGACGGCCTCCTGGTGGTTCAGGTTGCTCTTCCAGTTGCCGGCCATCAGCGGCGTGCGGGTCGTGGTCATTCGCTGCTCTCCTCCAGGATGGCCAGACCCGGCAGGGTCTTGCCCTCGAGATACTCCAGGCTCGCGCCACCCCCGGTCGAGATGTGTCCGAAGGCGTCGTCGGCGAATCCCAGCTGGCGCACCGCGGCGGCGGAGTCACCACCGCCCACGACCGACAGGCCGTCGGTCTGGGTCAGCGCCTCGGCGACCGCCCGGGTGCCTCCGGCGAAGGCCGGGAACTCGAAGACGCCCATCGGGCCGTTCCAGAACACGGTGCGGGCGCCGCGGACACGATCGGCGAACACCGTCGCCGACTCCGGTCCGATGTCCAGACCCATCTGGTCGTCCGGGATCGCGTCGGCCGCGACGACCGTGGCCGGGGCGTCGGCCGCGAACGCCGGAGCGACCACGATGTCGGTCGGCAGCACCAGGTCGACCCCCTGGGCTGCCGCCCGCTCGATGTAGGACCTGGCGACGTCGAGCTGGTCCTCCTCCAGGAGCGACGAGCCGACGCCGTGGCCCTGGGCGGCCAGGAAGGTGAAGACCATCCCGCCGCCGATCAGCAACGCATCGGCCTTTTCGAGCAGGTTGTCGATGACACCCAGCTTGTCGGAGACCTTGGACCCGCCGAGCACGACGACGTACGGGCGCTCGGGCGACTCGGTCAGGCGCTTCAGCACCTCGACCTCGGCCTGGACGAGTCCCCCGACCGCGGCCGGGAGCCGGGTCGCGACGTCGTACACGCTGGCCTGCTTGCGGTGGACGACCCCGAAGCCGTCGGAGACGAACGCATCGGCCAGGGCCGCGAGCTGGTCGGCGAAGGCGCCGCGCTCGGCATCGTCTTTGCTCGTCTCGCCGGCGTTGAACCGCACGTTCTCGAGCACGGCGATCTGGCCGTCCTCGAGGGCCGCGGCGATGTGCTGCGCCTCGTCGCCGACCGTGTCGCCCGCGAACAGCACGGGCTGACCCCAGAGCTCGCCGAGCCGCTGCGCGACCGGCTTGAGCGAGTAGGCCGGGTCGGGGGTGCCCTTCGGCCGGCCCAGGTGGGCCGTGACGAGCACCTTGGCGCCGGCGTCGGCGAGGCGCTCCAGGGTCGGCAGGCTCGCCCGGATACGACCGTCGTCGGTGATGGTCGTGCCGTCGAGCGGCACGTTGAGGTCGCTGCGGACCAGGACCCGCTTGCCGCGCAGGTCGCCGAGGTCGGAGATCGTCTGCACGATCAGAGAGAGGCGCCGACGTGCGTGACCAGGTCGACCAGGCGGTTGGAGTAGCCCCACTCGTTGTCGTACCAGGAGACGACCTTGACCTGGTCGCCGATGACCTTGGTCAGACCCGAGTCGAAGATGCTCGAGGCCGGGTCGGTCACGATGTCGCTGGAGACGATCGGGTCGTCGGTGTAGGTCAGGAAGCCCTTCATGGCGCCCTCGGAGGCGTCCTTGATGATCTGGTTGACCTCCTCGACCGTGGTCTCGCGGCTGGCGGTGAAGGTGAGGTCGGTGGCCGAGCCCGTGGGCACGGGGACGCGCAGCGCGTAGCCGTCGAGCTTGCCGGCCAGCTCCGGCAGCACGAGGCTCACGGCCTTCGCGGCCCCCGTGGACGTGGGCACGATGTTGATCGCCGCGGCGCGCGCGCGACGCAGGTCGCTGTGCGGGGCGTCCTGCAGGTTCTGGTCCTGCGTGTACGCGTGGATCGTGGTCATGAGGCCGCGCTCGATGCCGAGGGCGTCGTTGAGCGCCTTGGCCATCGGCGCCAGGCAGTTCGTGGTGCACGAGGCGTTCGAGATCACGGTGTGCTTGGCCGAGTCGTAGAGCTCGTGGTTGACGCCCATCACGATCGTGATGTCCTCGTTCTTGGCCGGCGCCGAGATGATGACCTTCTTCGCGCCGCCCTCGACGTGGGCCTTGGCCTTGGTCGCGTCGGTGAAGAAGCCGGTGGACTCCACGACGATGTCGACGCCGACGCTGGCCCAGTCGAGCTTGGCGGGATCACGCTCGGCGAAGGCCGCGATCTTCTGGTCGCCGACCGTGATCGAGGTGTCGTCGTACGAGACGTCGGCGTCGAGGCGCCCGAGGATCGAGTCGTACTTCAGCAGCGTGGCGAGCGTCTTGTTGTCGGTGAGGTCGTTGACGGCCACGATCTCGATGTCGCCGCCAGCGGCACGCGCCGCGCGGAAGAAGTTGCGGCCGATGCGGCCAAAGCCATTGATGCCAACGCGAACGGTCACGGCAAGATGCTCCTGAAGCTGGGGTGGACCTGGATCAGGGCCCAGCCTATCGACTCGTGGACGTCTGCGGTCAGGCCCCCGCCGCAACGACGGCGCGCACGGCCGTCGCGTCGAGCTCGTCGTCGTGCACGACCGAGGCCCGCAGCCCGGCCGCCGTGCAGATCGACGCGGTGACGGGGGCCTGCCGCACCGAGGTCTCGATCAGCAGCACGCCGCCGGGGCCGAGCCACTCCCCCGCGCCGGCGGCCACGCGGCGGTGCAGGTCGAGACCGTCCGGTCCCCCGTCGAGGGCGATGAGCGGTTCGTGCAGCCGCGCCTCGGGCGGCATCAGCGCGATCTCCTCGGAGGGGACGTACGGGGCGTTGACCGCGAGGACGTCGACCTGACCTCGCAGCTGCGACGGAAGGGCCGCGTAGAGATCGCCGTGGTGGACGGCGCCGTGCGGGCCGAGGTTGGCGCGGGCCGCGCCGAGCGGAACGGGGTCGAGGTCCGCGGCGTGCACGCGGGTCCCCGGGAGATCGCGGGCCACGAGCGCGGCGATCGGCGCGACGCCGCAGCACAGCTCGAGGAGCGTGCGCGGACGCTCACGGAGGGCCAGGCGCGCCAGGAGCACCGTACGGAGGCGGGGCACGAAGCACCCGGGGTCGACGCGCAGGCGCAGACCGTCGAGCTCGGCCCACCCGAGCACGGTCTCCAACGGCTCCCCGGCGACGCGACGGGCGACGAGCTCCTCCAGGCGCTCCCCCGCGGCCTCGGCGCCCAGCAGGGCCGCCTCCTCCTCGGCGTACACGCAGCCGGCTGCACGGAGCCGGGCGACCAGGACGTCGGTCATGGCCTCACGCCTCCGGGAGGTCCTCCAGGGTCGCCTCGGTGTCGGGGATGCCCTGCTCGGCGGCGATCTTGTCGGCCATCGCCAGCAGGCGCCGGATCCGCCCGGCGATCGCGTCCTTCGTGAGGGGCGGCTCGTGCAGCTGGCCGAGCTCCTCGAGACTCGCCTGCCGGTGCTCGACGCGCAGCACGCCCGCGAGCTTGAGGTGGTCGGGCACGTCGTCGCCGAGGATCTCCAGGGCTCGCTGGGCGCGGGCTCCGGCCGCGACGGCAGCGCGCGCCGAGCGGCGCAGGTTGGCGTCGTCGAAGTTGGCGAGACGGTTGGCCGTGGCTCGCACCTCGCGCCGCAGGCGTCGCTCCTCCCAGACCAGCAGGGTCTCGTGAGCGCCGAGACGGGTCAGGAGCGCGCCGATGGCCTCGCCGTCGCGGATCACGACGCGGTCGAAGCCGCGGACCTCCTTGGACTTGGCGGGGATGCCGAGCCGCCGGGCCGCGCCGACCAGCGCGAGCGCGGCCTCGTGGCCGGGGCAGCTGATCTCCAGCGCCGAGGACCGCCCGGGTTCGGTGAGCGATCCGTGCGCGAGGAACGCACCCCGCCACGCGGAGACCGCGTCGCACGAGCTGCCGCCGACGACGGCCGGCGGAAGGCCCCGGATCGGGCGCCCGGCGCCGTCGATGATGCCGGTCTGCTGGGCCAGCGCCTCGCCGCCCTGGCTCACGCGCACGACGTAGGTCGTGTTCTTGCGCAGCCCGTTGGGCTGCATCACGACGATCTCGCTCGCGTGGCCGTAGATGTCGCCGATGTCCTTGCGCAGGCGTCGCGCCGAGGCGCCGCTGTCGAGCTCGGCCTCGATCACGACCTTGCCGGCCACGAGGTGCAGACCCCCGGCGAACCGCAGGATCGACGCGACCTCGGCCTTGCGACAGCACGCCTTCGTCACGTTGGTGGCCACGAGCTCGGACTTCACTTGTGCCGTCAACGCCATGCGGGACACTCTATGCCCGGGTGAGAAACCGGCTGAAGGCCTTCGCCAACCGCGCGGGGTCGTGCTGGTCGCTGCCGGGCGAACGGGCGACGTCGTCGACCACCAGACGGGCGCCGAGCTGGCGCGCCATCGCCTCGAGGTGACCGGCGTCGTCGACCACGCTGGCGTCGGCCAGGACGACGTCGATGCCGAGCTCGGGCGCGTGGGCCGCGAGGACGTCGAGATGATCGGTGGCGTTCAGGCCCGCGGTCTCCCGATCGCCGCGCAGGTTCAGCACGAGGGCACGGCGGGCCCGGGTGGTGACCAGGGCGTCGCGCAGACCTGGCACCAGGAGCGTGGGCATGACGCTCGTGAACCACGAGCCGGGGCCCACCACGACCCAGTCGGCATCGCGCACCGCGTCGACCGCCTCGGGGCACGCCGGCGGGTCACGCGGGTCCAGCCGCACGCTCACGACCTGGCCGTCGACGGCGGCCACCTCGGCCTGACCGCGGACGACCGTGAGTCCGTCGGGCGCCGAGACGAGGTGGACGTCGGCCTCGATGTCCAGCGGCACGGCGGCCATCGGGAGGACCCGGCCCTGCGAGCCGAGCAGCTCCCCCACGAGATCCAGCCCGGCGACGGTGTCGCCCAGGCGCTCCCAGATCGCGGCGATCAGCAGGTTGCCGAGCGCGTGACCCGCCAGCGGTCCGTGGCCGGCGAACCGGTGCTGCAGGACGCTGGCCCAGCGGCGGCCGTGCTCGTCGTCGCCGCTCAGCGCCGCCAGCGCCATCCGGAGGTCGCCGGGTGGCAGGATGCCGAACTCCTCACGCAGGCGGCCCGAGGAACCACCGTTGTCGGCCACGGTGACGATGCCCGTGAGATCGGGCGTGAGGCGGCGCAGCGCCGTGAGGCTGGCCGCGAGCCCGTGACCACCCCCGAGCGCGGCGACCCGCAGGGAGTCCGGCCTCGACGACGGGGTCACTCGCGCCCCAGGTCGCGGTGCACCACCAGCGTGCTGACCCCGTGGGCGCGCAGGCGCTCGGCGAACGCCTCGGACATCGCCACCGAGCGGTGCCGGCCGCCGGTGCACCCGATCGCGAGCGTCAGGAAGTGCTTGTCCTCGTGCAGGAAGCCGTCGGTCAGCAGGGAGATGAGGTTCTCGTACTGGGTGAGGAACTCCTCGGCCCGCGGCTGGCCGCGCACGAAGTCGCGCACCGGGGCGTCGAGACCGCTCATGGGGCGGAGCTCGGGGTCCCAGTACGGATTGGGCAGGAAGCGCATGTCGGCGACCATGTCGGCGTCGATCGGGATGCCGTACTTGAAGCCGAACGACATGACCGAGGCGCGCAGGCCCCGCGAGCCCGGCTCGCCGAAGGCCGCGCGCAGACGCTGCCCGAGCTGGTGCACGTTGAGCGAGGTCGTGTCGACGACGAGGTCAGCACCGGCGCGCACGCCCCGCAGCAGCTCGCGCTCCTTCGTGAAGCCGTCCATCAGGCGACCCTCGAGGCTCAGTGGATGCGGGCGGCGAGCAGCCTCCTGGCGACGCACGAGCACCTCGTCGGCCGCCTCGAGGTAGAGCACGCGGGTCGGCACGCCGCGCTGACGAAGGCGCACGAGCGCGCCGTCGAGCGCGTCGAAGAACGACCGCGAGCGCGCGTCGACGACCACGGCGAGCAGGTCGATGTCGGGCGCCTGCTCCATCGTGTCGAGGGTCGACTCCAGCAGCACCGGCGGCAGGTTGTCGATGACGTAGTAGCCGAGCTTCTCCAGAGCTTTCGCGGCCGTGCCGCGGCCGGCGCCCGTCATGCCGGTCACGAGCACGATCTCGGTCAGCTGGGTCATCGGCGTCCCTTCGTGTCAGTCCTCAATGATCTCGCCGGTCGCCGTGTTGACCGAGGTGGGCCGGGCGGACGCGGCGAGGGCCGTCGCGATCGATTCTGCCGTAGCGCGCCCGACGCCGGGCACCTCGGCGATCTCGTCGACGGTAGCGGCCCGCAGCTTCTTGACCGAGCCGAAGTGCTTCATGACCGCGGCGCGGCGGGCGGGACCGAGTCCGTCGACCTGGTCGAGCGCCGACGCGGTCATCGAGGTGCTGCGCCGCTTGCGGTGGTGGGAGATCGCGAACCGGTGGGCCTCGTCGCGGACGCGTTGCAGCAGGTACAGACCCTCGCTGGTGCGCGGGAGGATCACGGGGTGCTCGTCGCGCGGCAGCCACACCTCCTCGAGCCGCTTGGCCAGGCCCACGAGGGCGATGTCGGTGATGCCGAGCTCGTCGAAGGCCTGCTGGGCCGCAGCGACCTGCGGCGGCCCCCCGTCGACGACCACGAGCGACGGCGCGTAGGCGAACCGGCGCTTCTCGGCCGTCGCCTCGGCGGGCTCGGGTGGGAGGTCACCGGCTTCGACCGCCTGCGGGCCGTCGAGGTGCCGCTTGAATCGGCGGGTGATGACCTCGTGCATCGCGGCGACGTCGCTCTGGCCCTCGTGACGCACGACGAAGCGCCGGTACTCGGACTTGCGGGCCAGGCCGTCCTCGAACACGACCATCGAGGCCACGATCTCGGTGCCCTGCAGGTTGGAGATGTCGAAGCACTCGATGCGCAGCGGAGCGTCGGGCAGACCGAGGGCGGCCTGCAGCTCCTCGAGGGCGACGCTGCGGGTCGTGAGGTCGCCGGCGCGCTTCATCTTGTGCCGGGCCAGGGCCTGGAGGGCGTTCTGCTCGACGGTCTCGAGCAGGCGCCGCTTGTCGCCGCGCTGCGGGACCCGGAAGCGCACGGGTCCGCCGCGGTGCTCACCGAGCAGCTCCTCGACGAGCGCGGCATCGGCCGGGAGCACCGGCACCAGGACCTCGCGGGGCACCGCCGAGGCCGATCCGCCGGCGTACAGAGTCATGACGGCACGCTGCACGAGCTCGGGCAGCTCGGCCTCGTCGGCGCGATCGGCGACCCAGCCCCGCTGCCCCCGGATCCGGCCGCCGCGGACCGAGAAGATCTGGACCGCGACCTCGAGCGGGTCCTCGGCGAAGCCCAGCACGTCGGCGTCGGTGCCGTCGGCCAGCACGACGGTCTGCTTCTCGAGCACCTTGTCGAGGGCACCCAGGTCGTCGCGATACTTGGCGGCGAGCTCGAACTCGAGATCGTCGGACGCGCGCTGCATCTTCTGCTTGAGCTCACGGGTGATCGCCGTGGTGCTGCCGGCCATGAAGCCGATGAAGTCCTCGACGATCTCGCGGTGCTCCTCGGGCGTGACCCGCCCGACGCACGGCGCGGCACACTTGCCGATGTCGCCCAGCAGGCACGGCCGCCCGCTCGTGCGGGCACTGCGGAACGTGCCGGCCGAGCACGAGCGCATCGGGAAGACCCGCAGCAGGGTGTCGACGGTGTCGCGGATGGCCCACGCGTGCGAGTACGGGCCGAAGTAGCGCACGCCCTTGCGCTGCGAGCCACGCATGACCTGCACCCGCGGGACCTCCTCGCCGGTCGTGAAGGCGAGCCAGGGATAGGACTTGTCGTCGCGGTACTTGACGTTGAAGCGGGGGTCGAACTGCTTGATCCAGGTGTACTCGAGCTGCAGCGCCTCGACCTCGGTGCCGACGACGGTCCACTCGACCGAGGTCGCCGTGGTGACCATCCGACGCGTGCGCTCGTGCAGGCCGTCGGGATCGGCGAAGTACGACGTCAGCCGCTGGCGCAGCGACTTGGCCTTGCCGACATAGATCACGCGGCCCTCGGCGTCGCGGAACTTGTAGACCCCGGGCTCGGTGGGGATCTCCCCCGTTCTGGGTCGGTAGGTCGCCGGATCCGCCATGCCCTCAGCCGATCACGGAGCCAGCAGCGGCGCGAGGTAGCGGCCGGTGTGGCTGGCCTCGACCTGCGCGACGTCCTCGGGCGTGCCCTCCGCGACGACGAGGCCGCCCCCGCTGCCGCCCTCCGGGCCCATGTCGATGATCCAGTCGGCGGTCTTGATGACGTCGAGGTTATGCTCGATCACGACGACCGAGTTGCCGGTGTCGACGATGCGCCCCAGCACGAGCAGGAGCTTGCGGATGTCCTCGAAGTGCAGCCCGGTGGTGGGCTCGTCCAGGACGTACAGCGTGCGACCCGTGGAGCGCTTCTGGAGCTCGGCCGCGAGCTTGACCCGCTGCGCCTCGCCGCCTGAGAGCGTGGGCGCCGGCTGCCCCAGGCGCACGTAGCCCAGACCGACGTCGACGAGCGTGCGCATGTGACGCGCGATGGCGGGGATGGCCTCGAAGAACTCCGCGGCCTCCTCGATCGGCATGTCGAGGATCTCGGCGATCGTGCGGCCCTTGTAGTGCACCTCGAGCGTCTCGCGGTTGTAGCGAGCGCCGTGACAGACCTCGCACGGCACGTACACGTCGGGCAGGAAGTTCATCTCGATCTTGATCGTGCCGTCGCCGGAGCACGCCTCGCAGCGGCCGCCCTTGATGTTGAAGGAGAAGCGGCCCTGCTGGTAGCCCCGCATCTTGGCCTCGGGGGTCTGCGCGAAGAGCTTGCGGACGTGGTCGAACACCCCGGTGTAGGTGGCCGGGTTGGACCGCGGGGTGCGCCCGATCGGCGACTGGTCGACGTGGATGACCTTGTCGACCTGGTCGAGCCCGTCGATCGTGCGGTGCCGGCCCGGGATCGTGCGCGCGCCGTAGATCGTGCGCGCGAGCGAGCGGTAGAGGATGTCGTTGACCAGCGTGGACTTGCCCGAGCCGGACACACCCGTGACGGCGACGAGCTGACCGAGCGGGAACGCGACGTCGATGTCATGCAGGTTGTTCTCCCGCGCGCCGCGCACCGTGAGCTGGCGGTCCTTCTGACGCGGACGGCGCACCTCGGGCACGGGGATCTTCTCGCGGCCGGACAGGTACTTGCCCGTGATCGAGTCCGGACTCTCGAGCAGCTCCGAGACCGGCCCGGACACGATGACCTGCCCGCCGTGCTCACCCGCCCCCGGGCCGATGTCGACGACCCAGTCGGCCACCGCGATGGTGTCCTCGTCGTGCTCGACGACGATCAGCGTGTTGCCGAGGTCGCGCAGGCGCTGCAGGGTCTCGATCAGGCGCCGGTTGTCGCGCTGGTGCAGGCCGATGGACGGTTCGTCGAGCACGTAGAGCACGCCGACCAGGCCCGCACCGATCTGGGTCGCGAGCCGGATGCGCTGCGCCTCACCGCCGGAGAGCGATCCGGCCGCGCGGTCGAGCGAGATGTAGTCCAGGCCGACGTCGAGCAGGAACTGCAGCCGTTCGTCGATCTCCTTGAGCACCCGTTCGCCGATCTGCAGCTCGCGGTCGCTCATCGCGAGTCCGCGCAGGTAGACGGCGGCCTCGGCGATCGAGAGATGGCTGACCTCGGCGATGTTCTTGGGACCGAGCTCGGGGTGCTCCAGCAGCACCGCCCGGATCACGGGCTTGAGCCGGGTGCCGTCGCACGCTCCGCACGGCACCTCGCGCATGAAGCCCTCGAGCCGCTCGCGGTTGGTCTCGGACTCGGTCTCGGCGTGGCGGCGCTGCACGAACTCGACGGCACCGTCGAACACGGTGTCGTACTCGCGCCGGCGACCGTAACGGTTCTTGTAGACCACGTGCACCTTGCCGGGGCGGCCGTACATCAGGACCTTCTGCACGTCGTCGCCGAGCTCGCCGTACGGCACGTCGGTGCGAAAGCCCAGCTCCTCGCCCAACGACTGCAGGATGCGCAGGAAGTAGTCCGACATCTGGTTGTAGGTCCACGGCGCGATGGCGCCCTCGTCGAGGGACTTGCCCGGGTCCGGCACGACGAGCTCGGGATCGACCTCCATGCGCACCCCCAGCCCGTGGCACTCGCCACAGGCGCCGAACGGCGCGTTGAAGGAGAACGAGCGAGGCTCCAGCTCGTCGACGGCCAGGGGGTGGTCGTTGGGGCACGCGAGCTTCTCGGAGAACCGCCGGGTGCGCTCGGGTGAGTCGTCGGGCAGGTCGACGTAGTCGATGATGACCAGACCGTCGGCCAGCCCGAGCGCGGTCTCGATCGACTCGGTGAGTCGCTGCTGGGCGCTGCGCTTGACCTGGAGGCGGTCGACGACGACGTCGATCGTGTGCTTCTTCTGCTTGGCGAGCTTCGGGGGCTCGTCGGCGAGCAGGTGGACCTCACCGTCGACGACGGCCCGGCTGAAGCCCTGCGACTGCAGCTGTCGGAACAGCTCGAGGTACTCGCCCTTGCGCCCGCGGATGACCGGCGCCAGCACCTGGAAGCGTGTGCCCTCCTCGCCGGTCAGGATGCGGTCGACGATCTGCTGCGGGGTCTGCCGGGTGATGGGCTCACCGCACTCGGGGCAGTGCGCGCGACCGGCGCGGGCGTAGAGCAGCCGCAGGTAGTCGTAGACCTCGGTGATCGTGCCGACCGTCGAGCGCGGATTGCGGGAGGTGGACTTCTGGTCGATCGAGACCGCGGGAGACAACCCCTCGATGAAGTCGACGTCGGGCTTGTCCATCTGCCCGAGGAACTGCCGGGCGTAGGCCGAGAGCGACTCGACGTAGCGACGCTGGCCCTCGGCGAAGATCGTGTCGAACGCGAGCGACGACTTACCCGACCCTGACAGCCCCGTGAACACGATGAGCGCGTCACGCGGGAGGTCGAGCGAGATGTCCTTGAGATTGTGCTCGCGCGCACCGCGGACGACGATCTGGTCGATGCTGCTCACGCCGGCGCGGGCAGGAGCCTTCGAGCCCGTGGGGGCAGGGCGGGACGACGTACGAGTGGGCACTCGATCAGCCTAACCAGGGCGTCCGACAGTTTCGCGCCGAGCGACGGTGACCTGGGGCACCGCCCGGGAGGCCACCTAGGATCGGGACCATGACCTACACCGGAGAAGTCGAGGTCGGCGGTCCTGCCGACGTGCAGGACGCGGGCGACCTGGAGATCACCAAGCTGGCCGTCGGGCCCATGGCCAACAACGTCTACCTGCTGCGCTGCACGCTGACCGACGAGCGGCTCGTGATCGACGCCGCCGACGAGGCCGAGCGGGTCCTCGAGGTGCTCGACGGCGCGCCGGTCAAGCGGATCGTCACGACCCACCGGCACCCCGACCACTGGGGGGCGCTGGAGGCGCTGCGCGCCGTCACGGGTGCCGAGACGATCGCCGGTGAGCGCGACGCCGAGGGCATCGAGGTCGTGACCGACGTCCTGGTCGCGACGGGCGCCCGGGTCCGGGTCGGCTCGTGCGAGCTCGAGGTCGTCGAGCTCGTGGGGCACACCCCCGGCTCGATCGCGCTGGCGTACGACGACCCCGACGGCATCGTGCACCTGTTCACCGGCGACTCGCTGTTCCCCGGTGGCGTCGGCAAGACGTCGTCCGAGGAGGACTTCACGAGCCTGATCGACGACGTCGAGACCAAGCTCTTCGGACGCTTCCCCGACGACACCCACGTCTATCCCGGTCACGGGAACGACACGACCCTCGGCGCCGAGCGTCCGAGCCTGCCGGAGTGGCGCTCGCGCGGCTGGTAAGCCGCTCGCGCTCGTTCCTCGCGCTCATCTCCGTGGTTCGCCAGAGCGAACCACGGGGCGGCTCAGCCTCGCTTCGCTCGGCCCGTGGTGGCCTTCCCGTGGTCGGGGTGGGAGGTCATGTGTCCGACGTGTCCCGCGCAGCGCGGTAGACGGCGTGCACGGCGACGGCGCGCTCGAGCTGCGCCGAGACCCCCGTGAAGAACTGACGCCGGTACGTGTCGTCGGTGACGGCGTAGACCGTGAAGTACAGCCCGGAGAACGCCGCGAGGAACACCGCGACCTGGAAGAGGTCGTTCGTCAGCGGCAGATGTCCGCCGAGCCGCGACGGCAGGTCGGACACGGGGTGACCGGTCCACGACTCGATCGTCTCCGGCGGGATCGTCAGCGAGCCGAACACCACGAAGAACGCGAACAGTCCCGCCGTCAGCAGCAGCACCTGCACCGCCTGGCTGAACAGCAGCACGAGCACCAGGTTGGCCCGGGCGAACCTCGGCAGCTCCCCCACGCGCACGTCGGTCGTGCCCAAGAGGTCCAGCGCCGGGGTGCCGGCGCACCGCTCGGCGAGCCGGTCACCGACCACCTCACGCTCGACGGCCGCGACCTCCTCCGGCAGACGGACCAGCAGGAAGGCCGCCGCCACCAGCGCGAAGGCCCCGGCCGAGAGCCACAGGACGGTGCGCGACATCAGGGCTGCGACCTGCCAGACCTCGGCGTTGATGAACAGGAACGTCACCGCCAGCAGCAGCAACGGGAGCGCCCGCGACAGCAGCGGCAGCAGCAGCCCCAGCGACCCGAACGTCCGGCGCACGGCCCACCGCACCATCGTGCCCATGCGGAGCAGACGACCTGCGTACAGCGCGAGCAACACCACGAACGTGCCAGCTCCGGCGAGGACGCCGTCCGAGGCGCCACCGATCGTGCGGGCGACCGCGATCCCGACGCCGACGCCCAGGCCCACCAGGACGACGAGCAGCGCGACGATGCGGCGGCTCGACAACCAGCCCTCGACCGTCTCGGCCTGTCCCACCACGAAGTAGGGCAGTCCGTGGTCGTCGAACCACGCCTCGACACCGCGGACGTCGGTCACGGGCGAAGTCGGACCGGGAGCTCCTCGACCCCGAACACGAAGCTGAGCTGACGGAAGCTGAGCTCGGACTCGGGGACGTCGAGCGCGAGCTCGGGGAAGCGCTGGAGCAGCCGCGGGAAGACGATGCGCAGCTCCATGCGTGCGAGCTCCGCGCCGATGCAGCGGTGCATGCCGTGCCCGAAGGCGAGGTGGCCGCTCGCCGGCACGCGGTACGGGTCGAAGGAGTCCGGGTCCTCCCCGACGGCCGCGGGGTCGCGGTTGGCCCCCGACAGCGACGCCAGGATGACGTCCCCGGCCTTGACCTGCGTGCCGAAGAGCTCCATGTCGTGCTTCGCGAAGCGCGGGAACGCGACCTGTACGACGGCCAGGTAGCGCAGCAGCTCCTCGACGACACGGTCGACGTCCTCGCGCGATCCCTCGCGCACCAGGCGGGCGTACTCCGGATCGCGCTGCAGCACGATGGTGCCGAGCGCGATCATGCCGGCCGTGGTCTCGAAGCCGCCCGTGAAGACGCCGTCGGCGAGTCCGGCGAGGTCGACGTCGGAGATCGCGTCCCCCTCGTCGCGCAGGATCTGGCCGATCAGGCCCGGCCCGGGAGTGACACGCTGGCGGGCCACCGCGTCGAACAGGAACTCGCGCTGCGCCGAGACCGCGCCGAAGGCCGCCGCGGCACCGTTGGTGGCGTCGAAGCGGGCGCTGCCCAGTCCGGCGAACGTCTCGCGGTCCTCGTAGTCCAGGCCCAGCAGGTCGCAGATCGTCTGGAACGGGATCGGGAAGGCCACGTGCCGCGCGAGGTCGGCCACGCCGCCGTTCTCGGCCGCGGCCTTCTCCAGGTCGTCGAGGACCCGCTCGACCCGCGCCTCGATCAGGGGCTCCAGCCGCGCCAGCCGGCGCATCGTGAACTCGGGGGTGATGATCTTGCGCAGCCGGGTGTGCAGCGGCGGATCGGTGAACCCGAGACCGCCGATGTCGTCCGACGTGGCCGGGCCGTCACCGGAGAACAGGTGCCGGATGTCGTTGGAGAACTCGTCGCGCGAGGTCAGGACCTGACGCGTCTCCTCGTGGCCCGTGACGAGCCAGGCCGTGAAGTCGAACGGGAGGTCGAGCCGGCGCATGGGCTCGGTGGCCCGCCACTGGGCGATCTGCGGCAACGGATCGGTGCTGACCCGCTGCAGCGGGATCTTGGTCTCCTCGGGCAGGAAGGAGATTGTCGAGAGATCGATCCCCTTCTTGCGGATGCGGCGGACGACGAGTCCGGTCACCCAACGACGGACCACCCCCGGCACGCGTACCTGCTGCGTCGACACGACGTGCAACTTACACCGACTTCCGCATCTGCTCGGTACGCCGCACCTCTTGCGCACCGTCCCGGGTGGGGCCACGGTAGGGGCACGGACGCACGGCGCGCTCCGGGGAATGGGGGTACGGGCACATGGCTCACGCAGCAGAGACGGGTCACGAACCCACGGAGCAGCCGACCGAGCTGAAGCGAGTCCTGGGGCCGAAGCTCCTGCTGCTCTTCATCGTGGGCGACATCCTCGGCGCCGGCGTCTACGCCGTCACGGGGCAGATGGCGGGTGTCGTGGGCGGGGTCGTGTGGCTCCCGTTCCTGCTGGCCTTCGTGGTCGCCACGATCACGGCGCTGTCCTACCTCGAGCTCGTCACGAAGTTCCCCCAGGCCGCCGGGGCGGCGCTCTACGCCCACAAGGCCTTCGGGGTGCACTTCATCACCTTCATCGTGGCGTTCGCGGTCGTGTGCTCCGGCATCACGAGCGCTTCGACCGCCTCGGCAACTCTGTCCGGCTTCTTGAGCGACGGACTCCGGCTGAACGGCTGGATCGCCGACGACGGGTTCAGCGATGCCACCATCACGGTCGTCGCGATGCTGTTCATGGTGCTGCTGGCGGCCATCAACCTGCGCGGCGTCGGCGAGAGCGTCAAGTTCAACGTCGTCCTGACCCTCGTCGAGGTCGTGGCCCTGACGATCGTGATCGGCGTCGGGTTCTTCGTCATCGCGAGCGGCGACGGCGACCTGGGGCGCATCACCGTCTTCGAGAACCCCGAGGGCAAGAATCTCTTCCTCGCGGTCACGATCGCCACCTCGATCGCCTTCTTCGCGATGGTCGGCTTCGAGGACGCGGTCAACATGGTCGAGGAGACCAAGGAGCCGCAGAAGATCTTCCCGCGCACGATGCTGACCGGTCTGGGCATCGCCGTGATCCTCTACATGCTCGTGGCGGTCGCCGTCGTGAGCGTCCTGTCGTCAGACCAGATCGCCCAGATCAACGACGACGGCGACCGCGCGCTGCTCGCGGTGGTCTCCCAGGGCGCTCCGGACTTCCCGATGGACAAGATCTTCCCGTTCCTGGCGGTGTTCGCCGTGGCCAACACCGCGCTGATCAACATGCTGATGGCGAGCCGGTTGATCTACGGCATGGCCAAGCAGAACGTCCTGCCGCGCCAGCTCGGCGCCGTGCTTCCCGGGCGCCGGACCCCGTGGGCGGCGATCGGCTTCACGACGCTGCTCGCCCTGGGCCTGATCCTCTACGTCCGCCAAGACTCCGACAGCGACATCGTGCTGAACCTGGCCACCGTCACGTCCTTCCTGCTGCTGTGCGTCTTCGCCGTCGTCAACGTCTCCTGCATGGTCCTGCGCGGCCGGCGCCACGAGCACGTGCGGACCTACTTCACCTCCCCGGGGCCGATGCCGGTCGTGGGCGCGGTGCTGTGCCTGTACCTCGCCGGTCCGTGGGTCGACCGCGACGCGATCGTCTACGAGATCGCCGGCGGCCTGATGGTGATCGGCGTCGTGCTGTGGCTCCTGACCTGGGCCATCAACAAGGCCACCGGCCAGGGCACGGCGAAGTTCGAGGACGTCAGCAAGCTCGAGTAGCAGCCGCGGCCCCACCGGGCCAGGTCGACGACGAGAGGGCCCCCGACACCAGCTGGTGTCGGGGGCCCTCTCATCGCATCGGACGGGTGAGCGTCAGCCGCGGTTCTCCTCGCGCTCGGCAGCGGCGGCCGCCTCGGCGGCCTCCTGCTCGGCCGTGCGCTCGGTGCCGTCGGGGTTGAGCCCGGCCCGCACCCGGCGACCCGAGACCACGAGGCTGACGATCGCGGTGATCGAGAGCGTGCCCACGATCACGCCGAGGCTGAGCAGCGTCGGGATCTCCGGCACCGGCACGTGCTCGCCACCGTTGATGAACGGCAGCTCGTTCTCGTGCAGCGCGTGCAGCACGAGCTTGACGCCGATGAAGGCCAGGAGGAAGGCCAGGCCCTGCGACAGGTAGATCAGGCGCTTCAGCAGGTCACCGAGCAGGAAGTACAGCTGACGCAGACCCATCAGGGCGAACACGTTGGCCGTGAAGACCAGGTACGGCTCCTTCGTGAGGCCGTAGATCGCCGGGATCGAGTCCAGCGCGAACAGCAGGTCGGTCGTGCCGAGCGCGATGATCACGAGGAACATCGGCGTGATGGCGCGCTTGCCGTTCTCCTTGACGACGAGCTTGAGGCCGTCCCACTGCTCCGACAGGGTAAAGCGCTTGCGGGCGAACTTCACGACGGCGTTGTCGGCGTCGTCGTCGTGATCGGTGTCGGTCACGAGCTTGATCGCGGTGTAGAGCAGGAACGCGCCGAACAGGTAGAAGACCCACGAGAAGTTGTTGATCGCGACGGCGCCGAGCGCGATGAAGATGCCGCGGAACACGATCGCGATGATGATGCCGACCAGCAGGGCCTCCTGCTGGTACTTCCGGGGCACCTTGAAGCTCGCCATGATGATCAGGAAGATGAACAGGTTGTCGACCGAGAGGCTGTACTCGGTGAGCCAACCGGCGAAGAACTGCAGACCGTAGTCCTCGTCCTTGCCGGGGCCGTCGTGGAAGTAGATGACCCACAGACCGAAGGCGATCGCCATCGACACGTAGATGCTGAGGTAGATCGAGCACTCCTTGATGGAGGGCTCGTGCGGCTTACGCGCGACGATGACGATGTCGAACAGGAGCACGGCGATGGTGACGCCGATCGTGATGCTCCATTCGAGCGTGGACACGTTCAAGGTGGATTCCTCCGGTGTGATCTGACCGGAGGTCTCTTCCGCCGCCTGGTCGAGGCGACCCACCTGTCCGGACCGCGAGGGCGCGGCCGTGATGACGAGCAGGTGGCGAAAGGAATACTCCCCTCCGCGGAGCAGTGTGACAGGCCCGGGAAGCCGCGTCGAATTCGAGGCGCTCGGCCCGGCAGGTCAGGCGTCGGCGGCCAGCATGCCGCGGAGCTCCTTCTTGAGGTCGCCGATCTCGTCGCGCAGGCGTGCGGCGACCTCGAACTGCAGGTCGGCGGCGGCCGCGTGCATCTGCTCGCTCAACGACTCGATCAGCGCCGCCAGGTCGGCCGACGGCAGATCGGCGAGCGCGGCGGTGTGCTCGCCGAGCGGCACCGCGGCGCCCTTGCGGCGGTGATCGCCGGTGGCCGCCAGCAGCTGCGTCGTGTCGGCGTCCTCGCGGGCCAGCATGTCGGTGATGTCGCCGATGCGCTTGCGCAGCGGCTGCGGGTCGACACCGTGCTCGAGGTTGTAGGCGATCTGCTTGTCGCGACGCCGGTTGGTCTCGTCGATGGCCAGCGCCATCGAGTCGGTGATGCGGTCGGCGTACATGATGACCTGGCCCGAGACGTTGCGGGCCGCGCGACCGATCGTCTGGATCAGCGACCGCGCCGACCGCAGGAAGCCCTCCTTGTCGGCGTCGAGGATCGCGACGAGGCTGACCTCGGGGAGATCGAGGCCCTCGCGCAGCAGGTTGATGCCGACCAGGACGTCGTACTCCCCCATGCGCAGCTCCCGCAGCAGCTCGACCCGGCGCAGCGTGTCGATCTCGCTGTGCAGGTAGCGCGTGCGGATGCCGGCCTCGACCAGGTAGTCGGTGAGGTCCTCGGACATCTTCTTGGTCAGCGTCGTGACGAGCACCCGCTCCTGCTTCTCGACCCGCTCGCGGATCTGACCGATGAGGTCGTCGATCTGGCCCTGGGTGGGCTTGACCACGACCTCGGGGTCGATGAGCCCTGTGGGCCGGATGATCTGCTCGACGAACTCGCCCTTGGCCTGCTCCATCTCGTAGCTGCCGGGCGTGGCCGAGAGGTACACCGTCTGGTCGGTGCGCTCCAGGAACTCCGCCCACGTGAGGGGCCGGTTGTCCATCGCGCTCGGCAGGCGGAAGCCGTGCTCGACGAGGGTGCGCTTGCGCGACATGTCGCCCTCGTACATCGCCCCGATCTGCGGCACGGTGACGTGCGACTCGTCCAGGACCAGCACGAAGTCCTCCGGGAAGTAGTCGAGCAGGCAGTTGCCCGGACTACCCGGCTCACGTGCGTCCATGTGCCGCGAGTAGTTCTCGATGCCGTTGCACGTGCCGATCTGCTGCATCATCTCCAGGTCGTAGGTCGTGCGCATGCGCAGGCGCTGGGCCTCCAGGAGCTTGCCCTCGGCGTCGAGCTCGGCCAGGCGCTCGTCGAGCTCGGTCTGGATCGTGCCCATCGCCCGCTGCATCGTGCTGGACCCGACCGCGTAGTGCGTGGCCGCGCCGACGTAGAGCTGATCGTCCTCGCTGAGCACCTCACCTGTGAGCGGGTGCAGGGTCATGAGCCGTTCGATCTCGTCGCCGAAGAACTCCACCCGCACGGCGAGCTCCTGGTAGACCGGGAAGATGTCGACCGTGTCGCCCTTGACCCGGAACGTGCCGCGAGTCGAGGCGACGTCGTTGCGGACGTACTGGGCCTGGACGAGCGTGCGCAGCAGCTCCTCGCGCGGCATCTCCTCGCCGACCTTGAAGCCGATCATGCGGTCGAGGTACTCCTGGGCCGAGCCGAGGCCGTAGATGCAGGAGACCGTGGCGACGACGATGACGTCGCGCCGGGTCAGCAGCGACCACGTCGCGGAGTGACGCAGCCGCTCGACCTCCTCGTTGATCGAGGAGTCCTTCTCGATGTAGGTGTCGGTCTGCGGGAGGTAGGCCTCCGGCTGGTAGTAGTCGTAGTACGACACGAAGTACTCGACGGCGTTCTCGGGGAAGTACTCGCGCAGCTCGTTGGCGAACTGGGCCGCGAGCGTCTTGTTGGGCAGCATCACGAGCATCGGACGCTGCAGCTTCTCGGCCAGCCAGGCGACCGTGGCCGTCTTGCCCGTGCCGGTGGCGCCGAGCAGCACGTTGTGCCGCTCGCCCTCGCTGATGCGCTTCTCCAGGGCAGCGATCGCCGTCGGCTGGTCGCCGGCGGGCTGATAGTCGGAGACGACGTGGAACGGAGCAACCTGACGACTGAGCTCGGACACTGGCCTCATGACTGCGAGCCTACGGCCGGGCACCGACAGGAGCAGTCGGGAAGGAGTGGGCCTGACCGC
This sequence comes from Aeromicrobium sp., assembly GCF_023146395.1. Classification (GTDB taxonomy): domain Bacteria; phylum Actinomycetota; class Actinomycetes; order Propionibacteriales; family Nocardioidaceae; genus Aeromicrobium. Next base: position 587,029 of record NZ_JAGLCD010000004.1, read on the forward strand.
ACGGCGCCCGCCCTCGTTAGGGTGACCCGCATGGGAGTGGACGAGAGGCGCGCCGCACGCCGGCGCGAGATCATCGCCGCGACACGAGCCCTGTTCGACGAGCGCGGCGTCCGCGACGCCCAGATCGAGGACATCGCGCGCGCCGTCGGCATCAACCGCGCCATCATCTACCGGCACTTCACGAGCAAGGAAGAGCTCTTCGCGGTCACGCTGGTCGAGTACCTCCGCGAGCTCGAGGCGGCCTTCACGGCCGCCGTCGACCCCGACGCGCTGCCGCGGCCCCGCCTGTCGTCGATCGTCGGCACGTTCTTCGACTACGGCGTCGCCCACCCGGCGTTCGTCGACTGCTCCCAGACCCTGCTGCGCCGGCGCGGCAGCGAGCTGCAGCAGGAGGTCAGCGATGCGGTGCTGATCGAGCTGGGCACGGCCATCAGTGCGTGCCTGGCGCACCTGGTCACGACGCTGGCCGACGGCACCACCTCGGGCGACTTCCGCGTCACCGATCCCTCGCTCGTGGCCAACGTCCTCTACGCCCAGGGGCTCGGCGCGCTCAACCTGGCCCACCTGCAGTGGTCGATCCGCGAGCACAACACGGGCATGCCGGTCGTCGACGACGTCGCGTCCGACACCCTGCGCACCCTCCTGGTGCACGGCGCCCTGGCCATGGCCACCGGCGCGACGCCCCGCCCGGCCTGAAACCCACCCCGTGGGCGGTGAGCTACTCGCCCATCGATCCCTCGAGCGGTGACCTACTCGTCGATCACCGTGCCCGATCGACGAGTAGGTCACCGCTGCCCGCGGCGATAGACGAGCAAGTCACCGCCCGGGACGCCGACACCCCCGGGTCCGTCTCGCGACGGGACCCGGGGGTGTTCAGGACAGCGGGAGGGACTCAGCTCTCGAGGATCGCCACGACGCCCTGGCCGCCCGCGGCGCAGATCGAGATCAGGCCCCGCTTGCCCGGGCCGGCCTCGTGCAGGAGCTTGGCGAGGTTGGCGACGATGCGGCCACCCGTGGCGGCGAAGGGGTGAGCCGCGGCGAGCGACGAGCCCTTCACGTTGAGCCGCGTGCGGTCGATCGAGCCGAGCGGCACGTCGAGACCGAGCTTGTCCTGGCAGAACTCCGGCGACTCCCACGCCGCCAGCGTCGAGAGCACCTGGCCCGCAAAGGCCTCGTGGATCTCGTAGAAGTCGAAGTCCTGCAGCGTCAGACCGTTGCGGGCGAGCATGCGCGGCACGGCGTAGGCCGGCGCCATCAGCAGGCCCTCGGCACCGCTGACGTAGTCGACCGCGGCGGTCTCGTAGTCGACGAAGTACGCCTGGACCTCCCAGCCGCGCTTCTTCGCCTCCTCCTCGGAGGCGAGCAGTGCGACCGACGCGCCGTCGGACAGCGGCGTGGAGTTGCCGGCCGTCATCGTGGCCTCGGCGCCGAGGTTGCGGCCGAAGACCGGCTTGAGCTTGGCGAGCTTCTCGACCGTCGAGTCGGGGCGGAGGTGGTTGTCCTTGGTGACCCCGTTGAACGGCGTGACCAGGTCGTCCTGCCAGCCCTCGTCCCAGGACTTCGCGAGGTTCTGGTGCGAGGCGGCGGCGAGCTCGTCCTGCGCCTCGCGCGTGATCTTCCAGGCGTGGGTCGTGATGGCCTGGTGGTCGCCCATCGACAGGCCCGTCCGGGGCTCGGCGTTGCGGGGCTGGTCCGGGGCCAGGTAGCCGGGGCGGATCTTCGTCAGCAGCTTGACGAGGCCCTTCTTGTCGCCCTTGGCCGACAGCTGGTTGGCCTCGATCAGGATCTTGCGCAGCTTGTCGTTGACCGCCAGGGGCGCGTCCGACGTGGTGTCGGTGCCGCCGGCGATGCCGTTCTCGATCTTGCCCAGCGCGATCTTGTCGGCCACGACGAACGCGGCCTGCAGGCCCGTGCCGCAGGCCTGCTGCAGGTCCGTGGCAGGGGTCTCGGGCGAGAGCTTCGAGCCGAGCACCGTCTCGCGCGTGAGGTTGAAGTCGCGGGAGTGCTTGAGCACGGCACCCGCGACGACCTCGCCCACGCGCTCGCCCTCGAGGCCGAACCGCTCGACCAGACCGTCGAGCGCCGCCGTCAGCATGTCCTGGTTCGAGACATCGGTGTAGACCGTGTTGCTGCGGGCGAACGGGATGCGGTTGCCGCCGATGACCGCGACGCGGCGCACCCGCTGGGCGTCGTCGGACGGGGTCGCGGACGTCGCCGTCTCCGTGACCGACGCCGGCTTCGCCGGAGCCTTGCTGGCCGGCGTCTTCTTGGCCGGGGTGCTCGTGCTGGCGGCCTTCTTGGCGGGGGCCTTCTTCGCGGGCGTGTTGCCTGCCATGGCGGGACTCCTCGAAAGTGTCGATGATGGTCACGGAACGTGACGTGTGCCTCGTCGTGCCGGAGTGGACCGGTACTGTCACACGAGGTTACAGTCAGGTGTCGGATTCAGATACCACCGGTATTCGAGAGATAGGACACACCCCGTGAGCGATCGTTACCAAGATCTCGCACACAACCCCGTCGGCAAGTTCCTGGTCAAGAACCTCGGACTGCCGAATCCCCCCTACCTCGACCGCTACACCGGCGGCGCCCTGGTCACCGGCAGCGTGCTCACGGGCAGCGCGACGCCCGGCCCGGTCAGCAAGGCCGTGGCGGCCGCACTGAAGGCGTACGGCATCGACTCCACCGGCGTCCGCGCCGACGGCAAGAAGTACAAGGGCCTGGTGTTCGACGCCACGGGCATCGACTCCGCCGAGGGCCTGGTCGCCCTGCAGGAGTTCTTCACGCCCGTCCTGCGCCAGGTGGCCTCCAGCGGCCGCGTCGTCGTGATCGGGTCGACCCCGGACGAGGCCGAGTCCGAGAGCGCGGCCATCGCGCAGCGTGCGCTGGAGGGCTTCACCCGCTCGCTGGGCAAGGAGATCGGCGGCGGCTCGACCGTCAACCTGGTCTACGTCTCGCGCGGCGCCGAGAAGACCCTGGGCTCGACCCTCGGCTTCCTGCTGTCCCCCAAGTCGGCCTACGTCTCGGGCCAGGTCGTCCGCCTCGGCACCACGGGCATCACCAAGGCCCCGGCCGTCAAGGACGTCACGAAGCCGCTCGCGGGCAAGGTCGCGCTCGTGACCGGCGCCTCCCGCGGCCTGGGCGAGGCCGACATGCGCACCCTCGCCCGCGACGGCGCCACCGTGATCGGCCTCGACGTCCCCCCGCTCGCCGATGACCTCAAGGCTCTGGCCGACGAGCTCGGCGGCGGCTACATCGTCGGTGACATCACCTCCCCCGACGCCCCGGCGGAGATCGCCGAGTACATCCAGAAGCACTACGGCGCCGTGGACGTCGTGGTCCACAACGCCGGCATCACCCGCGACAAGCGACTGCGGAACATGAAGCCCGAGAACTGGCAGCTCGTCGTCGACATCTCGGTCGGGGCCCCGCAGCGCATCACCGACCGGCTGCTCGAGCAGGGCCTGATCAACGAGGGCGGCACGGTCATCGGCATCGCGTCGATCGCCGGGATCGCGGGCAACAACGGCCAGACCAACTACGCCTCGGCGAAGGCCGGCGTGATCGGCTGGATCCAGTCGCTCTCGAAGCGCGTCGCCGACCGGGGCATCACGGCCAACGTGATCGCTCCCGGGTTCATGGAGACCGAGATGGTCAAGACGATCCCGCTCGGCATCCGTGAGGCCGGCCGGCGGATGAACTCGATGTCGCAGGGTGGCCTGCCCGTCGACGTCGCCGAGACGATCGCCTGGCTCGCGAGCCCCGGCTCGGCCACCGTGAGCGGCAACGTGATCGGTGTCAACGGCCAGATGCTGATCGGCGCGTCCTGACATGGCGACGCGCACCTTCGCGAAGGCGCCGTCCACGGCGCCGTTGATGCTGAAGGCGGCCCTGCCGGCCATCCCCGGCGTCGGATCGCTCCCGGGCGTCAAGCACGCGTCGGGCGGAGCCCCCGACCTCGTGCTGCAGCGCCCGGGCGTCGCGACCGACGCCGACCATCTCGAGCGGTACCGCGAGGTCTGCGGCTTCGGCCGTGCCGAGTCCCTCCCGGTCACCTATCCGCACATGGCGGCCTTCGGGCTGCACATGGCACTCATGACCGACACGGCGTTCCCGTTCGCCCCGATGGGGCTGGTGCACCTGCGCAACGCGATCACGCAGCACCGCCCGATCGCCCCCGACGAGACCTTCGACGTCACGGTCCGGGCCGCCGACCTGCGGCCGCATCCCAAGGGCCGTCTGATCGACCTGATCACCGACGTCACGGTGCAGGACGAGATCGTCTGGAACGAGGTCACGACCCTCTTCGCCCGGGGTCGGGGCGGTTCGGCCGAGACCTCCCCGGCGCCGCTGGAGGGCCTGGAGGCCCCGAGCGGCGTCGTGCACTGGAAGCTGGCCGGCAACCTGGGCCGGCGCTACGGAGCGGTGTCGGGTGATCGCAATCCGATCCACCTGTATCCGCTGACCGCCAAGGCGTTCGGCTTCCCGACCAACATCGCCCACGGCATGTGGACCAAGGCCCACGCCCTGGCCGCCCTGGCGAACCGCCTGCCGGATTCCTACCGGGTCGACGTCGAGTTCAAGAAGCCCATCCTGCTGCCGAGCACCGTGGTGTTCGGGTCGCGCGAGGCCGGCGGCGTGATCGATCTCGGAGTCGTCGGTGCCCGCAAGCCCGTCACCCACATGGTCGGTCGGGTCACGCCGCTCGCGTGAGCCTGCCCGGGTAACTCGACGCCCACCGTGTCGTTGGTCACGTCGACACTCGGAGGTTCTGTGATACGTCTCACGACGGCTGCCCTGGTGGCCGCTGCGGTCCTGATCGCCCCCAGCTCGGCCACCGCCGCTCCCGGCGGGTCGAGCCCGACGACGGTCAGCGCCGAGCCCGTCGGCCCGACCACCTCGGGCTGGCAGCCACGGCCCGAGGAGTACCCCTCGACCACGGTCGAGACCGACCTGGCGATCCCGACCTCCGACGGCACGGTGCTGCTGGCGGACCTGAAGCGCCCGGTCGACGCCGGCGGAGAGGTCGTCGACGCCCCGCTCCCGGTCGTCGTGACGATCACGGCCTACAGCAAGACCGCGATCGGGAGCACCGCCGGCGCGGTCATCGCCGGCGCCAGCCCCGACTACCTGGTGCAGCGCGGCTACCTGCAGCTGACCGTCGACGCCCGCGGCACCGGCGGTTCCGGCGGCACGTGGCAGGTGTTCGGCGAGCGCGAGCAGCTCGACGCGAAGGAGATCGTCGAGTGGGCGGCCCAGCAGCCCTGGAGCGACGGCTCGGTCGCGATGTCGGGCCCGTCCTACATGGGCATCAGCCAGCTCTTCGCGGCCGGCCAGAACCCCCAGGGCCTCAAGGCGATCTCCCCGCAGGTGCCCACCGCCGAGGTGTACCGCGACGTCGTCGCCTCGGGCGGTCAGCTCGACACGGGCTTCATGCCGCTGTGGCTGGGCCTGGTCAACCTCACCGGGCTCGTGCCGTCCACGTCGCCGCAGGCCGTCGAGAACCTCCTGACCCACCTGGTGGGCAACGGCGCGTCCTCGATCCAGCTCCTGCTCGACGCGGCCACGGGCGGGCCCCAGGCCTACGACGGCGAGTTCTACGAGGCACGCAGCACGATCGACCGGTCCGTGCCGAACATCGACGTCCCGACCTTCCTGATCGGCGGCGAGTACGACCTGTTCCAGCGCGGGACGCCGTTGGTGTACCAGGCGCTGCGCGAACGGGGCGTCCCGGTCAAGATGATCCTCGGACCCTGGGACCACCTGCAGGGCTCCAACGGCGAAGGCGTGCCGGACGCCGGCCTCGGCACGCTCAGCGAGCTGCAGCTGCGCTGGTTCGACCACTACGTCAAGGGGCTGCCGGACCCCGGCCTCGACACCGACCTGCCGAGCTTCACCTACTACGAGATCGGGTCCGACACCTGGCAGTACCGCGACTCCTACCTCAGCGACCAGACTGCGGCCTCGTTCAAGCTGTCCGGCACCTCCACCACGCTCGGCGGGGCGAACGGTCAGCTGACGCAGGGCGAGGTCGTCGACGGCTCCTCGCAGATCCTCCCGATCCCGGTCGCCGGCCTCTGCTCGCGCAGCACCTCGCAGTGGACCGCTGGGGTCCTGAACCTGATCGGGGCGTGGGACGCCTGCAACCGGAACGCCGGCCTCAACGACGCCACCGGCGTGGTCTTCGAGACCGCTCCGCTCACGAGCGACCTCAACATCCTGGGGCCGCTCAACGCACGCCTCTACACCTCCAGCACGACCGGCGACGGCCTGCTGTCGGTCAGCGTGTCCCGCGTGACACCCGACGGCGTGGTCGACCGGTTGACCGGCGGCTGGCAGGTCATCTCCCTGGCCGAGCTCGACGAGTCGCGATCGGTCGTGCTCGACGGCGAGATCATCCAGCCGTGGCACCCGTACACGCAGGAGTCGCGCCGTGTGCTGGACCCGGGCGAGATCGTGCCGGTCGACGTCGAGGTCTTTCCCACGGGAGCGGTCGTCAACGCGGGCGAGCGACTGCGGATCTCGGTGCAGTCGTTCGACACCCCGCACCTGCTCTCACCGCTGACCCACCTGGCCGGCCAGCTCGGGGTCATCACGATCCACAACGACGCCGACCACCCGTCCCGCCTCACGGTGCCCACGCTCGGCGCCTCCGGTGCCGAGAACGCCCGGGCCGAGGCGGCCGTGCTCGAGGACGTGCGATCAGCCCTCGCGTCGGCCGACACCGGGATCGGGCCCGGGCCCGGCACTGGTACCGGTACTGGCTACGACGGGGGCGAGGTCGTCGACTCCCCCGACGGCGACACGAGCACGTCGTTCGTGCCGGGACTCGTCGAGACCGCCGCCGCGGCCGGGACCGGTGGGTCGGGCGCGATGCCGCCCGCCGGAGTGCTGATCCTCGGCACCCTCGCGATCGGGGCCGTCGCGATCGGGGCCGTGACCGCGCTGCGGTTCCGCATCGTCGCCCGGGGGCGCCTCCGACCCTGATTGGTACATCCGTACAAGAATTTTGGCCGGAAGCCGTGACCCTCGTCACATCACGACGTTGATCCGCATGTGACTGCTCCACTGCGCGCCCTTCGGACCGCCTCCGCCCTGGCCCTGCTCGTGCCGCTGCTCGTCGCGACGACCGCGACGTCCTCCGCGGCGGACACCGTCGTCCACGAGGAGCGGGTGACCGTCTCCGACGGTGTCCAGTTGCAGACGACCCTCACGAGCCCGGGCCCCGTCGCGGCCCGGCCCACCGTGATCGAGTTCAGTCCCTACGGACCGGGTTCCCAGACCTTCATGCCCGACGCGCACTACAACCACCTGCTGGTACAGCTGCGCGGCACAGGGTCGAGCTCCGGCGGCTTCGACGCACTCGGACCGCGCAGCCAGCAGGACGTCGCGGAGGTCCTGCAGTGGGCCTGCGGCCAGCCCTGGAGCAACGGACGTCTGGGCATCCACGGGTTCTCGGCCAGCGCGATCATGATCTACAACTCGATGCACCTCGAGCTGCCCTGCGTCGACACCGCGACCCTGCGGTCCGGCACGTTCGAGCTGTACCGCGATCTGCTCATGCCCGGCGGGGTCAGCAACATCGTGCCGGGCGCCGCCGTGATCCTCGGCATCGGGGCGCTCGCGCTCGCCGAGGCTCCCGACCGGGCGAGCACCGATCCGATCGGGTCGCTCGACGCCGTCCGCGGCCTGCTCGACAGCGGACTCCAGGCCGGTTTCCTGCACCCGACCCTCGACACGTTCTGGCAGGAACGCGGCTTCCGCGGCGACGTCAACGACCTGCCGATCCTCGCCGTCAACGGGATCTTCGACGTCGAGTCCCGCGGCGCGTTCCAGGGCTACCAGGAGCTGCGCGACAACGGTTCCCACCTGCTGCTCGCCGGCGGCCACGACGGATTCCCCGCCGGGACCGACAACGGCCAGGCCGACATGCAGGCCTGGTACGACCACTACCTGCGCGACGTCGACAACGGGATCACCGAGGAGCCCGCCGTCCAGCTCACGCTGTCTGACGGCGATCGGGGCGACATGATCGCCGGGCAGTACCTGAGTCGCGACGGCGCCGACTGGCCGCTGCCCGGCACGACCTGGGCGGCCCTGAGCCTCGACGCCACCCGCAGCGGCACGGCCGCCACGCTCAACGACGGCACCCTCACGCTCGGCACCCCCCTCGCGTCCGGCGCGCAGACGTACGTCCCCCTGCCCACGAGCCCCCTGGCGACCGACTCCCCCACGGCGTCCCTGCTCGACGCGGCAGGCCTGCGGCTGCTGACCTCGCAGATCCCCGGCCTGGCCAACATGAACGGTCTGGTCGGGCTGCCGGGCCTGAGCTACACGACACCCGCCTTCACGCAGGACGTCGTGTCCGCGGGGCCCGCCTCGCTCCAGGTCCGCCTGTCGTCGACCTCGCCCGAGACCGCGATCTGGGCCGTCGTGTCGGACGTGCACCCCGACGGCACGGCGCACCCGCTGACGGTCGGTCGGCTGTTGTCGTCCTTCCCCGACGTCATCGAGGAGAAGTCCCTCAAGGACGCCAGCGGCACGATCGTGCAGCCCTACGGCGACTACAGCGCCAAGACTCCCCTGACGGGCTTCCTGAGCCCACGGCTCTACCAGGTCGAGATGTGGCCGCTCGCCAACCGGTTCAAGGCGGGTCACCGCGTCCGGCTCGACATCGTGGGCGCCTCGGCCTTCTCGCTGCCGACCGTGCCCGGCGTCAACACCGTCGAGGTCGGTGGCGACAGCGGCTCGCGGCTGCTGTTCCCCGTGCTGCCGGAGAGTGACATCGCCACGGCCCTGCCGCTCGCCGCGCCGGCACCCCAGCCCACACCGACGTCGCCCGCGCCGACCGCACCCGCGCCCGACTCTGCGGTGGTGGGCACGGTGACGTCGCTGCTGACCAGCGTGGTCGCCGTGCTGCCGTCGCTCGGACTCCTGCTGGGGCGCCGCTAGCTCGACACGCGGCGGATCAGGCCCTCCTGGGCCACGGTGGCCACCAGGGCGCCGCGCTCGTCGAAGACGCGCGCGGTGCTGAGGCCCCGGGCCCCCGAGGCCGACGGCGACGACTGGTCGTAGAGCATCCACCCGTCGACCGCGACGGGCCGGTGGAACCAGATGACGTGGTCGAGCGACGCGGGCTGGACCGAGGGCGACCCGATGTAGACGCCATGGGGCACCAGCGAGGCGCCGAGCAGGCTCAGGTCGCTGATGTAGGTGAAGGCCGCGTTGTGGATCAGTCGCGACGCCGGCAGCTCGCCCGAGGCCTTGAACCACAGGCGCTGCACGACCAGCCGTCCGCTCGCGTCCCGCGCCGCCTCGTCACGGTTGTCACCGACGTAGCGCAGGTCGAACGACGACCACTCGCGGCTCCACTGCTCGGCGTACTCCGCGCCTCGGGCCTTGACGATCTCGCCCAGCGGGATCGCGTCGTCGGGCGACGGGACCTCCGGCATGGGGTCCTGGTGCTCGAAGCCCGGCTCCTCGACCTGGAACGACGCCGTCATGTAGAAGATGATCATGCCGTGCTGCCGCGCCGCGACCCGCCGCGTCGTGAACGAACGACCGTCGCGCACGTTCTCGACGTCGTAGACGATCGGGATGCTCGGATCGCCGCCCAGGATGAAGTAGATGTGCAGCGAGTGCAGGTGACGGTCGTCCGGCACGGTGTTCTGCGCCGCCACGACGGCCTGGGCCGCGACCTGACCCCCGAAGACGCGCTTGAGCATCGAGTTCTGGGGCTGGCGACCGCGGAAGAGTCCGACCTCGAGCTGTTCGAGCTCGAGCAGGTCCAGCAGTTCGGTGAGGGAGGCAGGCACGAGGCGATCCTAGCGACCCGCAGGCCTCAGGAGTCTCCGTTCTTGCGCTGGCGCGCGAGGTACTCCTCGAACTGCCCGGCCAGCTCGTCGGCGCTCGGCAGGTCCTCGTCGCTCGCGAGCAGGGACTGGGCCGCGCCCCGGGTAAAGGCGTCGTACTGCTGCTCGAGCCCGCTGACGAGCTCGGCGCCGTGCTGGTCCTCGATCTGCGACTCGATCTCGACCATCGTGCTCGCGTGACGCTCCCGCAGCGGGGTCAGGTCGATCTGCAGGCCGAGACGATCGGTGACGGCCTCGAGCAGCACGACCGCGGCCCCGGGATAGTCGACCTGGGCCAGGTAGTGCGGGACGTGCGCGACATAGCCCGCGGCCTCGTGGCCCCAGGAACCGAGGCGGTACTCCAGCATCGACTGCGCCGAGGCCGGCACCACGAGCTCGGCCGACCACAGGTTCGTGCGGTCGATCAGCTCCGGCGAGGTGCCGTGGGCCGTGACGAGCATGGGCCGGGTGTGCGGGACCCCCATCGGGACCGAGCCCAGGCTCAGGGTCAGGTCGATCCCCAGGCTGTCGACGACCTGCCGGACCTCGGCGGCGAACCGCTCCCACAGGAAGTCCGGCTCCGGACCGGCGAGCACGAAGTACGGCCGACCCGTGAGGTCGTGCTCCAGGACGACGTCGAGCCGCGGGGCGTCGTAGTCGAGGTAGTGGTCCTTGTGGAACCGCAGCATGGGTCGCCGGGCGCGGTAGTCGAACATCGCGTCGATGTCGAAGGAGTGCACGACGTCGCCGTGCCCGGACAGCAGGTGCTCGGCCGCGAGGCGGGGACCGCCCCCGGCGGACAGGAAGCCGTCGAGCGCGACGACCAGCACCGTCTGGTCGTTCGGGTCGAGGGCGTCGTCGCCCCGCTCGTCAGGGGTCGGGGAGCTGTCGTCGGGCGTCTCGTCACGCTTCAAAGGCCACTTCATCGTCAACCCTGCCCTAGCCCTCGTTGTTCCCGCTCGGCGGCAGGAACCGCAGTGCATCGTCGGCGACCGCCGGAGCGGTCAGGCCCAGCCGGCCCAGCAGGACGTCGCGCTTGGCGTGCGGCAGGAACTCCTGGGCGATCGCGTGGACGCGCACCGGAACCGCCAGGCCGGCATCGCTCACGGCCTGCACGATGGTCGAGCCGACCCCGCCCTGCCGGCCGTTGTCCTCGATCGTCACGACGAGCCGGTGGTCGCGGGCGAGCTCGAGCAGCTGCGGGGGCAGCGGCTTGACCCAGCGAGGGTCGACGACCGTGCTGGCGACCCCGGCGTCGGCCAGCAGCTCGGCTGCCGCCAGCGCCGTGTGCGCCATGGGCCCCACGCCGACCAGCAGCACCTCGGCATCGTCGTCGCGGCGCAGGACGTCGACGACTCCCAGGCGCTCGACGGCCTCGACGTCCTCGGGCACCGCGCCCTTGGCGAAGCGGACGACCGACGGGGCGTCGTCGATCTCCACGGCCTCACGGAGGGCTTCACGCAGGCGTGAGCCGTCGCGGGGCGCCGCCAGGTGGAGCCCCGGCACGAGCTGGAGCAGCGACAGGTCCCACATGCCGTTGTGCGAGGCGCCGTCGTCGCCCGTGACGCCGGCCCGGTCGAGCACGAAGGTGACGCCGCAGCGGTGCAGGGCGGTGTCGAGCAGCACCTGGTCGAACGCGCGGTTCAGGAACGTCGCGTAGACGGCGACGACGGGATGGACCCCGCCCATCGCCAGACCCGTGGCACACGTGACGGCGTGCTGCTCGGCGATGCCGACGTCGAAGACCCGGTCGGGGAACTTGTCGGCGAATGCGTCGAGCCCGACGGGGTGGAGCATCGCCGCGGTGATGCCGACGACGTCGGTGCGCTCGTCGGCGATGCGCACGATCTCGTCGCGGAAGACCGAGGTCCAGCCGGCCGGGGCGACCGCGAGGGCGTCGCCCGTGAGCCGGTCGAACGGCACCGACTGGTGCATCTGGTCGTTCTCGTTGTCGACCGCGATGTCGTAGCCCTGACCCTTGGTCGTGAGCACGTGCACCAGCACGGGGCCCGCGAACCGCTTCGCGGCCGTCAGCGCGGTCTCGAGCGCGTCGCGGTCGTGGCCGTCGACCGGACCGATGTACTTGATGCCGAGGTCCTCGAACATGCCCTGCGGGGCGAGCGCGTCCTTGACGCCCTTCTTGACCGCGTGCAGCGCCTCGTAGGCCGCCGGGCCCAGCGCGCCGCCGCGGCCGGTCAGGCGCTCCTTGATGGCCTGCAGGGTCGGCTCGTAGCCCGGGCTCGTACGGATGCGCGTGAGCCGCTGGGCCAGCCCACCGACCGTGGGACGGTACGAACGTCCGTTGTCGTTGACGACCACGACGAGGCGCCGGTCGCGGTGGGCCGCAATGTTGTTGAGCGCCTCCCAGGCCATGCCGCCGGTCATGGCACCGTCACCGATCACGGCGACGACGTGCCGGTCCGACCCGGTCTGCTCGTGGGCACGCGCCAGTCCGTCGGCGTAGGACAGACTCGTGGAGGCGTGGGAGTTCTCGACCCAGTCGTGCTCGGACTCCGCCCGTGACGGATAGCCCGAGAGCCCCGTCTCGGTGCGCAGCCCCGCGAAGTCCCGCGCTCGGCCGGTGAGCATCTTGTGCACGTAGGCCTGGTGGCCGGTGTCCCACACGACCTTGTCGTGCGGCGACTCGAAGACCCGGTGGATCGCCATCGTGAGCTCGACGACGCCCAGGTTGGGACCCAGGTGCCCGCCGCGTGCCGCCACGGCCGCGATCAGGAGCTCACGGACCTCCTCGGCCAGCTGGTCCAGCTCGGCCGGGTCCAGACCCTCGAGATCGCGCGGACCCGAGATCCCGGCCAGGATCCCGCGGGCTTCCACAGCGTCGTTCGCGGCCATTCGATCAGTCTACCGAGGCACGCCCACGGCGCTGGGAGGCCTCAGTGGTAGCTCCCCCGCTCGTGCCGCAGCGCCGGGACGTCGCTCAGGTCGACGGCCTCGATCTCGACCTCGTGGCGCACCGACCACCCCGTCTCGCCCTCGGCGACCTGGCTCACCCGGCCCCGCACGACGGCGGCCGAGCCGAGCAGCTCGGGACCGTGGGTGCCGTCGCTCCAGGAGCCGACCGTGAAGGGCCCGCCCGGCGCCGGCGCCTGCCCCGCGAACACCTCGGCCAGGTCGCCCTGGCCCGGGGCCAGCACGTTGACGACGCACGGCACGCCGGCCCCCAGCGACTCGGCGAGGTCCGACAGCGGGTCGAGCATCATCACGACGACGCCAGGGTCGCCGTCGACGACCAGGAGCGACGACACCGTGAGGCCGACGCGCGACCGTCCCGCCCCCGTCGTCACGACCGCCACGCCCGCGGGCCAGCGGCCGCGCAGACGGCGGACCACCGAACGCTCGCCCTCGGGCGGCAGGAACGGATGCTCGTCGTGGATCGTCATGCGTCCATCCTGCCCCCTCGACACGACGCGGCCCCTCCGATCCGGAGGGGGCCGCGTCGGGAGTGCTCAGCTCAGAGGAGCGAGCGCAGCACGTACGGCATGATGCCGCCGTTGCGGTAGTAGTTGGCCTCGCCGGGGGTGTCGATGCGCACGACCGCGTCGAACTCGACGTCGCCGGCCGTGACCTTGACGGTCTTGGGCGTGCGCCCCTCGTTGAGCTCGGTGATGCCCGTGAACTCGAACGTCTCCTCGCCGGTCAGGCCGAGGCTCTCGGCGTCCTGGCCCTCGGGGAACTGCAGCGGCAGCACGCCCATGCCGATCAGGTTCGAGCGGTGGATGCGCTCGTAGCTCTCGGCGATCACGACGCGGACGCCCAGCAGGGCCGTGCCCTTGGCCGCCCAGTCGCGCGACGAGCCCGAGCCGTACTCCTTGCCGGCCAGGACGACGAGCGGGATGCCGGCCTCCTGGTAGTTCGCCGAGGCGTCGAAGACCGTGGTCACCTCACCGCCCGCGGTGAAGTCGCGGGTGAAGCCGCCCTCGGTGCCCGGCGCGATCTGGTTGCGCAGGCGGATGTTGGCGAACGTGCCGCGGATCATGACCTCGTGGTTGCCACGGCGCGAGCCGAGCGAGTTGAAGTCACGGGGCCCGACGCCCTTCTCCATCAGGTACTTGCCGGCGGGGCTGTCCTTCTTGATGGCACCGGCCGGGCTGATGTGGTCGGTCGTGACCGAGTCGCCGAGCTTGAGCAGCACTCGCGCGCCGCTGACATCGGTGACCGGCGCCGGCTCGAGCTCCATGCCCTCGAAGTACGGCGCCTTGCGGGCGTACGTGGAGTCCTCGTCCCACTCGAACGTGTCGCCCTCGGGGGTCGGCAGGTTCTGCCAGCGCTCGTCGCCGGCGAAGACGTCGGCGTACTCCGAGCTGAAGGTGTCCGACGAGATCGACGACGCGATGACGTCCTCGACCTCGGTCGGCGAGGGCCAGATGTCACGCAGGAAGACGTCGTTGCCGTCGGAGTCCTGGCCCAGCGGCGCCGTCTGCAGATCGGTGTCCATCGTGCCCGCCAGGGCGTACGCGATGACCAGCGGCGGCGAGGCCAGGTAGTTCATCTTGATGTCGGGGTTGATGCGCCCCTCGAAGTTGCGGTTGCCCGACAGCACCGAGACGACCGCGAGGTCGCCGTCGTTGACGGCCTGGCTGACCTCGGGGATCAGCGGACCGGAGTTGCCGATGCAGGTCGTGCAGCCGTAGCCCACGAGGTTGAAGCCGAGCTTGTCGAGGTACGGCGTCAGACCGGACTTCTCGTAGTAGTCGGTCACGACCTTCGACCCCGGCGCCAGCGTGGTCTTGACCCACGGCTTGCGCGTCAGGCCCTTCTCCACCGCCTTCTTGGCCAGCAGGGCGGCGCCGATCATGACCGACGGGTTCGAGGTGTTGGTGCACGACGTGATGGCCGCGATCGTGACCGCACCGTGATCGAGCTCGAACTCGGTGCCGTCCTCCAGCGTGACGTGCTGGGGGTTGCTGGGACGACCCGCACCCGACGGGGCCGGGGCGGACGGCGCGTCGCCGTTGGTGCCGTCGGCGCTGCTGCTCGGGGTGTCGGAGGCGGGGAACGACTCGGCGACCGCCTCGTCGTAGCCGTTGACGCCCTGCTCGTCGTCACTGGCGTAGTCGGCCAGCGCGGTGCGGAACGAGCCCTTGGCGTCGGTGAGCTCGACGCGGTCCTGGGGACGCTTCGGGCCCGCGATCGACGGCACGACCGTCGACAGGTCGAGCTCGAGGTACTCGCTGTAGCGGGGCTCGTGGTCGTCGTCGTGCCACAGGCCCTGCGCCTTCGCGTACGCCTCGGTGAGGGCGATCTGCTCCTCGCTGCGGCCCGTCAGACGCATGTACTTCGTGGTCTCGTCGTCGATCGGGAAGACCGCGATGGTGGAGCCGTACTCGGGGCTCATGTTGCCGATCGTGGCGCGGTTGGCGAGCGGCACGGCGCTGACGCCGGGGCCGTAGAACTCGACGAACTTGCCGACCACGCCGTGGTGGCGCAGCTGCTCGGTGATCGTGAGGACCAGGTCGGTCGCGGTCGAGCCCTCGGGCAGCTCGCCGGAGAGCTTGAAGCCGACGACGCGCGGGATCAGCATGCTGATGGGCTGACCGAGCATCGCGGCCTCCGCCTCGATGCCGCCCACGCCCCAGC
>NZ_JAGLCD010000005.1 GCF_023146395.1 Aeromicrobium sp.
CTCTGCGAGCGGCGTATCGAGACCCGGTCAGACTCCGGTACCCGGTGGTACCGACCGGTCCGACCGCCCACGGTCACGCTGGCATGGTCTCGATACTCGTCGCTCGTTCCCTTCGATACATCGCGCTCGTTCCTCGCACGGCACTCAGGGCAACGCCTCGCGCCGAACTCGACCACCTGGCCGACCGGCTTCGCCGGTGATGGCATGGTCTCGATACTCGTCGCTCGTTCCTCGCGCCGAACTCGACCACTCAGCTGACCGGCTTCGCCGGTGATGGCATGGTCTCGATACTCGTCGCTCGTTCCTCGCGCCGAACTCGACCACTCAGCTGACCGGCTTCGCCGGTGATGGGTCACTCCGGGACGAGGGAGAAGTTGCGCACCGAGGGCAGGGCGTCGGGCCACCACACGATCGTGCTGATGCTGGCAGGTGCGAGCTCGAGGGTGTGAATCGCCGACATCGGCGCCCCGAGCGCCTCCCGGACCATCATCTTGATCGGCGTGACGTGACTGACCACCACGACGGTCTTGCCGGCGTACTCCGTGACGAGCCGCTCCCGCGCCCGGGACACGCGTTCGTCGACCGCGTCGAAGGTCTCGCCCCCGGGCGGGGCGACCGCCGTCGAGCCGAGCCACGCCGACATCTCCTCGGGCCACTGCTCCATGATCTCGGCGAAGGTCTGCCCGTCCCATGCGCCGAACGCGGTCTCCGCCACCCCGGGCTCGAGGGTCACGTCGAGTCCGAACCGGCGGGCGACGAAGCCGGCCGTCTCCTGCGTGCGCCGCAGCGGCGACGCGACGACGGCATCGACCTGGTGGTGGCGGGCGATCCAGGCGGCAGCCCGCGAGGCCTGCTCGCGTCCCTCCTCGACGAGCTCCGGATCGGAGCCCCCACTGCCGCAGAACAGCCGGCGCACGGTGCTCGCCGTGACGCCGTGGCGCAGCAGCACCAGGACCGTGGGATCGCTGTCGAGCCGGCCCCGCCACCCTGCGCCGATGCTGGTCGACGGTGCGGCGTGACTCGCCTCGGCGACGTCGTGCGGGGAGGGAAGCTCGTCGTCGACCGCACCGGTGACGACGCCCACCACGGCCGGACGGCCCGTGCGGAGCTGTTCGTCGAGCGCCTCGTTGGCCAGCGCGTCAGCCGCCGCGTTCTGCGCGCGCGGGACCCAGGTCCAGGTGACCTGCTCGGGCACGAGGGCCGCAGCGCGGTCCGCGAGCTCGCGCAGACCGGGGTCCTTGATGCGCCAGCGACCCGCCATCTGCTCGATCACGAGCTTGGAGTCCATCCGCACCTCGACGGCCTCCCCCGGCGCGTGCTCGCGGGCGAGCTCGAGCGCCCCGATCAGCCCGCGGTACTCCGCGACGTTGTTGGTGGCCTGGCCGATCGTGGCCCCGCAGGAGGCGATCACGGCGCCCGTGGCGCCGTCGCGCACGAGCGCCCCGTACGCGGCGGGGCCTGGATTGCCCCGAGAGCCGCCGTCGGCCTCGAGGACGAACCGGGTCACAGTCCGGACTCGGCCGTCCGCACCAGGATCCGGCTGCACTCGGGACAGCGGACGACCTCGTCGTCGGCCGTGGCCGCGATGACCCGCAGGTCGGAGCCGTTGAGCTCGAGCCGGCACCCCTCGCAGCCGCGGGCCCGCAGTGCCGCCGCGCCGGAGCCGTACTGGGCGCGCACCTTCTCGTACAGGGCCACGAGATCGTCCGGCAGGTCGCCGGCGAGCCGGGCGCGCTCGGCCGTGAGCTCGCCGCTCTGACCGTCGAGCTCGGCGAACGCGGCGTCGCGCGCTGCGGTCACGTCAGCCACCTTGGCCCGGGTGGTCTCGAGCTCGGCGAGCACCTCGTCGAGCGCTGCCTGCTGGGTCTCGACCTGGTCCATGACCTCGAGCTCGGCGTCCTCCAGCGTGCCGATGCGTCGCTGGAGCGCCTGCATCTCGTGCTCGAGGTTGGTGAGGTCCTTGGGGTTCGTGATGGCGCCGGAGTTGAGCCGCTGCTCGTCGCGCTCCCGGCGGGTCCGCACCTGCTCCACCTCGGCCTCGGCCTGGCGCAGCTCGCGGCGCAGGTCACCGACGAGCGTGTCGAGCTCGATCCTGCGGTCGTCGAGCTGGGCCTCGGCGGCCGTGACCTCGGCCAGGACCGCCAGCTCCGGCAGCGCACCTCGGCGGTGCGCCAGCTGGGCGAGCTGGGCGTCGACGGCGGCGAGGTCGAGCAGGACGAGCTGGACGTGCGGTGCGGCTTTCAGCGTGGGCTCCGGTGATCGAGAGGGTGGTCAGTGCTGGAGGAGTGCGGGTGGACGAGCGAGACGGTCCAGGGATCGGTGACGAGCGTCGACACCTGCGGCACCACGGTAGCGCCGAGCCGTTCGGTCAGCGCAGCGGCCGCGACCGGGAGCCAGGTCCACTCCGCAGCCCAGTGCGGGACGTCGATCACGGCGCACGCGTCGGAGCGCTCCAGGTGCTCGCTCACGACGTGGTGCTTGAGGTCGGAGGTGACGTAGACGTCGGCGCCTGCGGCCGTGGCGACCCCGAGCAGGAAGTCACCGGACCCTCCGCACAGGCCGACGGTCTCGACGAGCCGGTCCGGGTCACCTGCCAGTCGTGTGGCGCCGCCGTGGGCCGGCAGCGCCTCCCGGACGTGCTGGGCGAAGGCCGCGAGCGGCATCGGCTCGGGAAGCCGGCCGATGCGGCCCGTGCCTCGATCGCTCGGGACCGGCTGCCCCACCACGACGTCGTACGCGACGACCTCGTACGGGTGGGCGGCCGCCATCGCGGCGCGGACCTGCTCCCGGACGCCGGGGGCGGCCACGAGCCGCAGGGCCACCTCCTCGACGTGCTCGAGCTCGCCGATGCGTCCGATGGCCGGGTCGGCTCCCGCCAGCGGTCGGAACTGGCCCGTGCCCGGCCAGCGGAAGGCCACCTGGTCGTAGCCGTCGTGATGGCCGGCACCCGCGGCGTGCATCGCCGCGAGGACCGCGTCGGCGTCGTCCCGGGGCACGAAGACCGTCCACAGGTCCGGCCCGGGATCGGTGGCGGGCTGCAGGGGACGCGACTCGACCAGACCGAGCGCATCGGCCATCGCGGCCGAGACGCCGCGCGGCGGGATGTCGGCGTTCGTGTGGCAGGTGTGCAGGGCGATGCCGTTCGACAGGAGCGTGAGCGCGACGCGGCCCTTCGGATCGGACGCCGGCAGCGCGGTGACGCCGGACAACCACAGGGGGTGATGCGTCACGACGAGGTCGACGTCGAGCGCGACGGCCTCGTCGGCGACGGCCTGCACCGGGTCCACGGCCAGGAGCACGCGGCCCACCTCGGCGTCGAGATCACCCAGGATCGTGCCGACGGCGTCCCACGGCTCCGCCGTGCGGGGGTCGTAGAGCTCGTCGAGCACGGCGACGACGTCTCGCAGGGTCGACTTCGGGCCAGCAGGCATGCCGTGAGCCTAGCCGCCGGGCTCAGCCGACCGACGCGAGCGCGAAGGGCAGGACGGCATCGGCTCCGGCCAGTCTCAGCGTGCGCGAGGCGACGGCCAGGGTCCACCGGCTGTCGACGAGGTCGTCGACGAGCAGGATCGGGCCGGAGGTGGACGCGAGGGCGTCCCGCAACGAGTCGCTCACCACGAACCGGCCCCAGACCGCGGCGAGCCGGAACGCGCTGTTGCCGCTGGCGGTCTCGTCAGGGGCGCCAGGAGTGATCTCCAGTGCCGGCAGCAGCGGAAGCCGGCCGAGGTCGGACAGGCCCTGCGCGACCGACTCGACCAGGAGCGGCCGCTTCACCGACGGGGCCGCGACGATCGCGACGGGCCGCTGCGCCCAGGGCCAGTCGCGCAGCGCGCGCGTGCTCGCCGTGAGCAACGCCTCGCTGACGGGGCCGTCGGCAGCACCGGCGTCGAAGACCTCGCGCAGTGCTGTGCCCCAGCCGAGGTCGGTGAGGCGGGCCACGACGCGGCCGGTCTCCGGCCGCTCGTCGACCGGGATCTTGCCGCTGGCGTCGACGCCGAGCCGCTTGACCCCGGCGGGCCACTGGGCGCGCGGCTCGATCGGCACTCCGACCCGGTCGAGCGACCGGGTGGCCCGCTCGACGGCCTCACCGTCCGTGGCCGTGGGATACCAGGGATCGGTGCAGACGTCGCAGCGACCGCACGGCGCCGCGGACGGGTCGTCGAGATGCTGCTGGAGCAGCGCCATGCGGCACGTCGTGGCGCGCTGGTACTCGAGCATGGCCTGCTGCTCGTCGCGACGGGCCTGGGCGATGCGCTCGTACCGCTCCTCGTCGTAGACCCACGGCTCGCCCGTGGACACCCAGCCACCCTGCACCCGGCGCACCGCACCATCGACGTCGAGCACCTTCAGCAGCAGCTCGAGCCCCGTGCGGCGCAGGTCGACCCGCGACTCGATGGCCGGCACCGACATCGGCTCCGGACCGAGGACCCCGAGCACCTGGTCGACCTTGGCGGGCGTGGGCATCGACGCGGTGGCGAAGTAGTGCCAGATCTCGGTGTCCTCGCGCCCCGGGAGCAGGAGGACGTCGGCGGTCTCGGTGGCTCGACCCGCGCGACCCACCTGCTGGTAGTACGCGACGGGTGACGAGGGCGCACCGAGGTGGACCACGAACCCCAGATTGGGCTTGTCGAACCCCATGCCGAGCGCACTCGTGGCGACGAGCGCCTTGACCTCGTCGTCCTTGAGCGCCTGTTCGAGGCGGGCGCGCTCGTCGGGATCAGTGCGCCCGGTGTAGGCCGCGACACCGTGGCCCGCCTCGTTGAGCAGCCGCGCGGTGTCCTCGGCCGCCGCGACCGTGAGCGTGTAGATGATGCCGCTGCCGCGCAGCTCGCCCAGGTGGGAGACGAGCCAGCCCAGGCGCTCGCGCGACGAGCCGAGCGTGAGACAGCCGAGCCGCAGGCTCGTGCGGGCCAGCGAGCCGCGCAGCGTCAGGACGTCGTGGCCCAGCTGCTCCGCGACGTCCTCGACGACCCGCGCGTTGGCCGTGGCGGTGGTGGCCAGCACCGGGACGCCCTCCGGCATCGACGCGACCAGATCGGCCAGGCGCCGGTAGTCGGGACGGAAGTCGTGCCCCCAGTCGGAGACGCAGTGCGCCTCGTCGACCACGAGCAGACCCGTGCGCCGGCGCAGCTCCGGCAGCTGCTCCTCCCGGAAGCGAGGGTTGGTGAGCCGCTCGGGCGAGACCAGCAGGACGTCGACGTCGTCGGCCGCAAGACGGGCCCGGACGTCGTCCCACTCGTGAGCGTTGGCCGAGCTGATCGAGACCGCCCGCACGCCGGCCCGCTCGGCAGCGGCCACCTGGTCGCGCATCAAGGCGATGAGCGGTGAGACCAGGAGCGTGGGCCCGGTGCCGCGGGCTCGCAGCAGCGCCGTGGCGATGAAGTACACCGCCGACTTGCCCCAGCCCGTGCGCTGCACGACGAGCGCACGGCGGTGGTCGTCGACCAGTGCCGTGATGGCCTCGAGCTGCCCCTCGTGGAAGACGGCGTCGTCGCGCGCAGTGAGGCGGCGCAGGGCCGCCAGGGCGTCATCGGTGGTCGTCGTCATGCGGTCATCGTGTCAGCGACGTCCGACACGGGCTCGAGCCCGTCCACCACGTCCGGGCCGGGACCCTCGGCTCAGTCGGTGGCGACCAACGCGGAGAACAGGGCCGCGACGAGGCCCTCGAGGTGCGTGAGGTCGGCCTCGTCGGAGTCGGACTCCAGCAGGGCGTCGCGCATCGCCATCTCGTAGGCCCCGATCAGCAGGGTCACCGCCTGCTCCGACGTGACCAGCAGCTCCCCGCCGAGCAGCTCGACGCCGCGCTCGAGCACGCGCTGGATGTCGGAACGCGTCTCGATCCAGACCTCGCGGTACACCTCGGCGACGGCTCGCTCACGGATGCCGTGCGTCACGAACTCCAGCTGGACGAGGAAGCTCCGGCGGTCGCGTGGATACGCCGCCAGGAAGCGATCGACCGCCCGCAGGGCCGCGGGGACGCCGTCGACGTCACCGCCCATCTCGGAGTCGACCGCCGACTGCATGAGCGCGATCATCTGGACCTTCTCGCGGCCGAAGATGTCGAGGATCAGCTCGTCCTTGGACGCGTAGTTCGAGTAGAACGCACCGCGGGTGAACCCCGCACGCTCGCAGATGGACTCGACCGTGGCGCCCTGGATGCCGATCTCCGCCAACAGCTCGCGGGCAGCCTCCACGAGCCGTTCCCGGGTCGCCTCCCGCCGCTTCGTGGTCACGCCCGAGACCGTACACCGAACGGCCCTTTGGATACACATCTGCATCGACAGGTGTCGAGACCCCGCGGAGGGGTACTGGCCCGTCGTGAACTCCATCAGCGCCGTTGCGCCGGCCGCCGCGCCCCGCGGACATCGGGTCAGGACGAAGCCCGGTGGCGATCCCGCGATCGTGGCACTCCTGGAGGAGGCGCGTGAGCAGCTGGGCTCCCGGTCGGCCTCACTGCTGACCTCCAACGAGCCAGCCACGGTGCTCGAGCCCTATGCCTCGATCGGCCTCGGCCAGACCATCCGCGCGGCGTCCCGCATCCCGTTCGGTCAGGGATTCGCCGGGCGCATCGCGCTGTCCCGCCAACCCTTGAGCGTCGACGTCACCCGTGAGTCCGTCATCAACCCCCTGTTGCGAACAGCCGGCATCCGCTCGGTGCTCGGCGTCCCGGTCATGGCTCACGGCCGGCTCGTCGGGGTGCTGCACGTGGGCTTCGCGGTCGCCCGCGAGTTCAACGGCGCTGATGTCGCGGTGCTCGTCGGCGTCGCCGAGCGCGTCGCGGCCGCGCTCGCGACCGCCGAGGCCGCGCGCTCCCACGACCCGGCGCTCGAGCTGCAGCGTGGCCTGCTGCCCACGACACCGCGCCGCATCGGCGAGCTCGAGACCGCCGCCCGCTACGTGCCGGCCGAGGGCGACCTCGGGGGCGACTGGTACGACGTGTTCGCCCTGCCCGACGGCGGCGTCGGCCTGGTGATGGGCGACGTCGTGGGTCACGGGCTGCCCGCCGCCGTCGTGATGGGTCGCCTGCGCAGCGCGCTACGCGCCTACGCGATCGAGCGCACCGACCCGGCGGTGGTCCTGGAGCGGCTCGACCGCGCGATCCGCCACTTCGAGAACTCGGTCTTCGCGACGGTGGTCTACGGCGTCGTGACCCCGACGTTCGACGCGGTCACACTCAGCTCTGCGGGACACTGGCCGCCGCTGCTGGCCCTGCCCGACCAGGAGACGTCCACGATCGAGCTGGCCCACGACCCGCTGCTCGGGGTGTCGGAGTTCGAGCGGCGCAGCTTCCGCCTGCCCCTTCCCACCGGTTCCTCGCTGTGCCTCTACACCGACGGACTGGTCGAGCGACGCGCGACCGACGACGGCAAGCCTCACTCCGTCGACGCGCAGATCGACGTCGTCCGTCACCTGCTCTCTGCCCACGACGACCCGGAGGAGGCATGCAGCCGACTCATCGCCAGCACCGTCGGGGACAAGTTCGTCGAGGACGACATCGCCCTGCTCGTCGTGCGTCGTCGCTGAGACGCTAAGCGTGAGATGTGGGCGCTCTGCTCATCAACAACGCGGGACTCGACTCCCCCTCGCCCTCCGCTTCGCTCCGGGCTGGGGGGACCCCCACCCTGCGGGGGTTCTCGCCCCTCGTCGCCCAGGAGACGCTTCGCGTGGGAGTGGGCGAAGAGGGACTCGAACCCCCGACATCTCGGGTGTAAGCCGAGTGCTCTAACCAGCTGAGCTATTCGCCCTGGAACGGACCGCACCCTACCCCACCGTCACGCCAGAAGACTGCGATGCCGGGCAGAAAGACACGGCCGCCAGGGTCTCGGGTCCCTGGCGGCCGTGCGAGTCCCATCGTGGCGCATAGGGGGATCAATCCGCATCGAAATGCAGATTTCGCGGCCGAAACGACCACGGCAGGACTGCCACGGCAGGCTCAGATGGCCGCCAGAGCCGCCTTGTAGTCGTCGAGCGAGCGAGCGTCGGGGATCGCGTTCTCGACCTTCCAGCGCACGACACCCTCGCCGTCGATCACGAACGTGCCCCGGACGGCCGCGCCCGCACCCTCGTGGAACACGCCGTACGCGCGGGCAACCTCGCCGTGCGGCCAGAAGTCGCTGAGCAAGGAGAAGTCGTAGCCCTCCTGGTCGGCGAAGACCCGCAGCGCGAAGCGGGAGTCGCACGAAACGGCCAGGACCTCGGCCCCGTCGGAGGTCAGGTCAGCGAGATTGTCGCGCAGCTCGCAGAGCTCGCCGGTGCAGACGCCGGTGAACGCGAACGGGTAGAAGACCAGCACGACCGTGCGGCCGCGCAGCGCCGCGAGCGAGATGTCCTCGCCGTGCTGGTTCTTGAGAGTGAAGTCAGGGGCCTGCTGGCCGATCTCGATCGTCATGGCCCGAGCCTAGAGGCGCACCGCCCGGATGCGCCTCCACCACCCTCGGGTCAACGCTTGTGCGTGGAGAGCTTCGTGGCGGCCCAGTCCTCGGTGGCCGACGACGTGGTGGTGGTCGACAGACCCGCCACCGGAGCGGCCTCACCGATGTCGGCTCCCGAGACGTACCCGGGACGACCCACCTTGGGCGTGAGCAACCAGATCGAGCCACCCTCGGCCAGGTCCTGGAGCGCGTCCATCAGCGCGTCGGCCAGATCACCGTCGCCGTCGCGCCACCACAGGATCACTCCGTCGACCACCAGGCCGACCTCACCGTCCACCAGCTCGCTACCGGTCAGGGTCTCGACAGCCGCGCGCACCGCGTCGTCGACGTCGTCATCCCAACCGAGCTCCTGGATGACGGTGTCGGGCTCGAACCCCAACTTCGCCGCGTCCACACTCTTCCTCTCGTTGACCCACTGTGTTGCCCACCAGCCTCGCAGCAATGCTGCCGCGTTCCCAGCGGGACACGAAAACCTACTGAAAAGTAAGGAAAACCGAAGGTTCCCGGTCTCACCCTAGCGAACCTCGCGTGGAAGGATGGGAGGGTCCACAAGACATCTCGTAGGGAGTCACCCATGCCGCAACCCGGCGCGAACGATCGTCGTCCCGTCATCCACGAGGGACTACCCACCCAGCTGCCCGACATCGACCCGGACGAAACCTCCGACTGGGTGGCCTCCCTGGATGCCATGGTCGACGAGCGCGGACGCGACCGGGCCCGGTACGTCATGCTCCGCCTGCTCGAGCGGGCGCGCGAGCGACAGGTCGGCGTGCCGGCCCTGCGCAGCACCGACTTCATCAACACGATCCCGCCCGAGCGCGAGCCGTGGTTCCCCGGCAACGAGGCGATCGAGCGTCGCATCCGCGCCTTCATCCGCTGGAACGCCGCCGTCATGGTCTCGCGTGCCAACCGGCCGGGGCTCGGGGTCGGCGGTCACATCGCGAGCTACCAGAGCGCCGCGAGCCTCTACGAGGTCGGCTTCAACCACTTCTTCCGCGGCAAGGACCACCCCGGTGGTGGCGACCACATCTACTTCCAGGGCCACGCCGCGCCCGGCATCTACGCGCGCTCCTACCTCGAGGGCCGCCTGACCGAGGACCAGATGGACCGGTTCCGTCAGGAGAAGTCGCACGGCGAGGGCGAGGGCCTGTCGTCGTACCCCCATCCCCGTCTGATGCCCGACTACTGGGAGTTCCCCACGGTCTCGATGGGCCTGGGCGGCATCAACTCGATCTACCAGGCGCGGTTCAACCGCTACCTGCAGCACCGCGGCATCAAGGACACCAGCCAGCAGCGCGTGTGGACGTTCCTCGGCGACGGCGAGATGGGCGAGCCCGAGTCGCTCGGCGCGATCAGCGTCGCTGCGCGCGAGGAGCTCGACAACCTCACGTGGGTCATCAACTGCAACCTGCAGCAGCTCGACGGGCCGGTGCGCGGCAACGGCAAGATCATCCAGGAGCTCGAGGCGTACTTCCGCGGAGCCGGCTGGAACGTCATCAAGGTCGTGTGGGGCCGCGAGTGGGACGACCTGCTCGCCCGCGACACCGACGGCGTCCTGGTGAACCAGATGAACCGCACGCCCGACGGCCAGTTCCAGACGCTCTCGGTCGAGACCGGCGACTACAACCGGCAGAACTTCTTCGGACCCGACCCGCGCCTGCAGCAGATGGTCGAGCACCTCTCCGACGAGCAGATCGAGCGCCTGCCCCGAGGCGGCCACGACTACCGCAAGGTCTACGCCGCGTTCGACGCCGCCACGAAGCACCGCGGTCAGCCGACCGTGATCCTCGCGCACACGATCAAGGGCTGGCTGCTCGACTCCTTCAAGGGCCGCAACGCGACCCACCAGATGAAGAAGCTCACCAAGGACGACCTCAAGGGCTTCCGCGACCGGCTCAACATCCCGATCACCGACGCCCAGATCGACGACGGCGACCTCGCACCCTTCTACCACCCGGGCGCCGACAGCGAGGAGATCCAGTACATGCTGGCTCGTCGCGAGTCGCTCGGCGGATCCATGCCGAAGCGCACCGTCCCCGCCAAGCCCCTCACGCTGCCGGGCGACGACGCCTACGCCGAGCTCAAGAAGGGCTCGGGCAAGCAGCAGATCGCCACGACGATGGCCTTCGTCCGCCTCCTGCGCGACCTCATGAAGGACCAGGAGATCGGCAAGCGCATCGTGCCGATCGCGCCTGACGAGTACCGCACGTTCGGCATGGACTCGATGTTCCCGTCGGCGAAAATCTACAGTCCGCACGGCCAGACGTACGAGTCGGTCGACCGCAAGCTGCTGCTGGCCTACAAGGAGTCGAGCGAGGGGCAGCTGCTCCACGAGGGCATCAGCGAGGCCGGTGCGGTCGCGTCGGCCACGGCGGCCGGCACGGCGTACGCCTCGCACGGCGAGCCGATGATCCCGGTCTACCTCTTCTACTCGATGTTCGGCTTCCAGCGCACCGCCGACTCGATCTGGGCGATGGCCGACCAGCTGTCACGTGGCTTCCTGATCGGCGCCACCGCGGGTCGCACCACGTTGACCGGCGAGGGTCTGCAGCACGCCGACGGCCACTCGCCGCTGATCGCGCAGACCAACCCGGCCGTCGTGCACTACGACCCGGCGTTCGCCTACGAGATCGCCCACGTCGTGCAGGCCGGCCTCGGACGGATGTACGGCAGCACCGAGGAGCATCCGCACGGCGAGGACGTCCTGTACTACCTGACGGTCTACAATGAGCCGGCCGTCCAGGCGGCCGAGCCCGAGGACCTCGACGTCGACGGCCTCCTCCAGGGCGCCTACAAGTTCAAGCCGGCCGAGGGCGGCCCGGCGGCCACGCGCATCCTCGCGTCGGGCGTCGCCGTGCCGTGGGCCGTCCAGGCCCAGCAGATGCTCGCCGACGAGTTCGACGTCAAGACCGACGTCTGGTCGGTCACGTCCTGGAACGAGCTCGCCCGTGACGCCGCCCAGGCCGAGCGCGCGAACCTCGCCAGGCCCGAGGCCGAGCAGGCCGTCCCGTACGTCACGCGCGCCCTGAGTGACGAGGTCGACGTCACGGTCGCCGTGAGCGACTACATGCGGGCCGTCCCCGACCAGATCGCCCGCTGGGTGCCCGGTCCGTGGATCGCCCTGGGCGCCGACGGATTCGGCTTCGCCGACACCCGCGCGGCCGCGCGCCGCTACTTCCAGATCGACGCCGAGTCGATCGTCGTGGCCACGCTGACGGGTCTCTACCGAGCCGGCAAGATCGACGCCTCCGTCGTCCGCGAGGCCGCCGAGCGCTTCCGCATCGACGACCCCACCGCGGTGGCCGGCGTCGCCCAGGAGGGCGGCGACGCCTGACTCAGTCGCCCTGACCGGCCCGGCGTCGTCGCCGCGGTCAGGGCGGCTGAGAGGCCTCTCAGTCGGATCGGATTAAGATGGCGGCCATGCTGCGCCGCAATCCGTACACGTTCATCGGCATCGTGGCATTGGGTTTCGCGGTCATCGCGGTCGCCTTCTCGATCCGGCTCGACATCCCGATGCGCGACCCCGAGGGATTCCTCGGACCGGCGTACGTGCGGCTGCCACTGCTCGCGATGCTGTTCTTCGCCGCGGGCATCATCCCGCAGGCCATCATCAGGTACGGCTTCAAGCGCGTGGTCTGGGGCGTCCGGGAGGTCATCCGCACCGATTGGACGTGGGCCCGCTTCGGCTACATCGCGGCCGGCCTGCTGGCCTTCTACACGTCGTACGTGAGCTACCGGAACCTGAAGGGCTACCTGCCCGACCTCCGGCCACCGTCGTTCGACCGTGAGCTCGACACGCTCGACCACTGGCTGTTCTTCGGCAACTACCCGTCCGACCTCCTGCACAGCCTGCTCGGCACCGGCGTCGTCGCGCAGATCATCGCCGTGATCTACGTCAGCTACCTGATGCTGATCCCCATCACGCTCGGCGCCTACCTGGTGCTGAACCGCGACGTCTCGATCGGCGCCTGGTACGCCACGGCCCTGAGCCTCAACTGGATCCTCGGCACGATCAGCTACTACATCCTGCCCACCGTCGGACCCGCCTTCGCGTTCCCGACCCGCTTCGAGGTCCTCGACGGCACGCCCGCCTCAGAGCTGCAGCGATCCCTGTTCCGCGCCGGCCGAGACGTGATCGAGAACGACCGGAGCGGCAGCATCTACGGCATCGCCGGGTTCGCGTCGCTGCACGTCTCCGTCGTGTTCACCGCGTGCCTGTTCTTCGAGATGACCAAGATCCACCCGTTGCTGCGCCTGACGGCCTGGATCTACTTCGTCGGCACCCTCCTGGCCACGATCTACTTCGGCTGGCACTACGTCTCCGACGACGTCGCGGGACTGCTGATCGGTGTCATCGCGGTGTGGGCCGGCGCGTGGGCCACCGGCAACACCACACGACAGAAGGCCAGAGCCGCGGCGGGGCACCCGGACGTCGACATCCCCGACGTCCGGCCCCACGAGGCCGCGACGTCTCAGACCACGGCCGGCGAGGACGGGTCCGACACGGTCTCCAGCAGGGCCTGATCGCCGCGGCGGAGCATCGCGCGCCAGCGCCCCCGGTGATACGCAGCGGGCGGGTTGGCGGCCACGAACTCCGTGAGCAGCTCCACGAAGCGCTGGGGATGGTCCTTGTGCGGGAAGTGTCCGGAGTCGTCGAGCACCCGCACGTCCGTCAGTGAGGCGTGCGAGGCGTTGACCGCGTGCGACGCCGGGATGACCCGGTCGTCGCGTCCCCACACGACCAGCACCGGCATCAGCTGGGCCAGGTACGTCCGGTCGGTCATCGTGACGTACTGACCGCGCCAGTCGAGCACGTGGCTCGTCAGGCGCCGCACGGCCGCGCGCGACCGCGGCTCGGCGAAGGACTCGTAGATCCGCGCCACCTCACCGAGGTCGCGCGTCGCGCCCAGACCGGTGGAGGCCAGCCCGCGCAGTCCGGCGGCCACGAAGGGCCGCCAGGCGCGCGCCGTGGCCGCCGCCAGCACGAGGGGCGCACCGGGGAGCGTCAGCATGCGGATCAGGAGGGTGACCTCGGGCCCGAGGCCGCCGCTCGAGACCAGCACGACCCGCTCGGTGCGCTCGGGGAACTGGTAGGCGAACTGCATCGCCACGCCCCCGCCGAAGCTGTGCCCCACGATCGTGACCTTGTCGATGCCCAGCACCGTGAGCAGGTCGCGCATGCCGTTGGCGTACCCGCCGATCGAGTAGTCGCCGTCGGGCTTGTCGGAGTCCCCGTGCCCCAGCAGATCCGGCGCGATGACCGTGAACTGCTCCGCGAGCGGGCCGATGACCCGGTCCCAGGTCGAGGAGTCGCACGCCATGCCGTGGATCAGCAGGAGCGCCGGGCCGCTCCCGACCTTCCGGTAGGCCCGACGGTACCCGTGGACGACGACGTACTGGAGCTCCGGGCTGGTCACCCGCGCCACTGTAGAGGGGCCGCGTTGCACCGACGTTACGCGTGGGGTGGGAAGAGACGCCGTTAGACTGACCCGCATGCAGTCCGACGGGGAGGTCAGAGCGAGCGTGGCCGACCTCGTCGCCCAGCTCACGGGCAGCGACGTGGCCCAGATCCAGCCCACGAGCCGGCTCAAGGAGCTCGGCATTGACTCGCTGCTGGCGGTCGAGCTGGCTGATGAGCTCGGCCGTCGCCACGGTCTGTACCTGTCCGACCAGGCCGTCGACTCGATGCGCACCGTCGAGGACGCCGTGCGCGCCGTGGCTCACCACGACGGCGCGACACCTCCCACCTGGGCCCAGAGCCCCGATGCCGGTCCGGTCGTGCTGAGCACCTCTCCGGCCGGCGACTCCCCCGCCGAGACGACCGAGCACGACGTCCCGCTGGACCGCAGCCGCTTCACCGCGGGCGCCATCACGACGGCACTCACCATGATCGTCATCGGTGGTCTGGTGGGCGTGGCGCTGGGATTCGGTGCCTCGACCCTGCTGGCCTCGACCGGCCTGGGCGACACCGAGCTGCCGCCCATCTCGGCCTCGCCCACCGCCGACGCCGGCGAGGAGACCGGGTCCACGCCGACACCGACACCGAGCCCCACCGCCGAGACCTCCGATCCGGCAGTTCCGGAGCCGAGCCTCGCAGCGTCGTCCACGACGGTCTCGCCCGGCACCCGCTTCACGTTGACCGGCGCCATCCCGGCCGTCGGGCCGGGCGCACAGCTGCGGGTGCAGGTCAAGGACCCCGACAGCGACTGGGACGACTTCCCCGTCACGCTCACGACGGGCACCGACGGAGGATTCTCGGCGGAGGTCTACACCTCGCGCACGGGCACCCGCGAGTGGCGCCTGATCCACGTCGAGACGGGCGAGGCCACTCCGTCCGTCGCGGTCACGATCGGCTGAGGCTCACACGACCTGGTGCAGCCAGCGCACGGGAGCGCCGTCGCCGGCGTGGCGGAACGGCTCGAGCTCGGCATCCCAGCGCACGCCGAGCAGGGCGTCGAGGGCCTCGTCGAGCGCCACGTCGCCACGGGAGGCGCGCTCTCGCACGGCTTTGATCCGGTCCTCGGGAATGACGATGTCGCCGTGCACGCCCACCACGGCGTGGAAGATGCCCAGCTCCGGGGTGTAGGAGTACCGGGCGCCCTCGGCGGCCGCTGAGGCGTCCTCGGTGACCTCGAAACGCAGGAGGTCCCAGCCGCGCAGCGCGCTCGCGATCGCGGCGGCCGAGCCGACCGGTCCGGCCCAGGACAGCTCGGCCCGGTAGCTTCCGGGCTCGGCGGGCTGGCCCTGCCAGGCCAGGTCGGGCTTGCCTCCGAGCACGCCGGTGACGGCCCACTCGACGTGCGGGCACAGCGCAGACGGCGCGGAGTGGATGAACACCACGCCTCGCGCTGAACGCACAGCAGTGCTGTCGGCCATGCTCATGTCGCACCTCCGGAACTCGAGTGGTCGCCTTCCCCAGCGTCCTCGAGCGGTGACGTGCTGCACTGCCAACAGCCACCATTCTGCCCGACCTTCGGAAACCTGCCAACTGTCGGGCCTGCGGACGCAACCGACGCGGACCTGCAGCAGACCGTGCGCGGCGAGCAGGCAGGATGTGCACATGACGCGGACCCTCCTCAGCCCGACCCGCACGCTCACGAGCGGTGTGCTGCTCGCCGTCCTCGCCCTCGGCCTGACCGCGTGCGGTGACGACTCGTCCGGCTCCGACTCACCGAGCCGTGACTCGTCGTCAGCGGCGCCGGACACCGGCTCGTCGACCGATCGCACCGAGCTCGACCCGGCCGCGGGTGTGGCGTACCCCGAAGCGGCGGCTCCGGGCGCCCCCGTCGTGGAGGTCTACAGCGACTTCCAGTGCCCGATCTGTCAGCGGTTCGCCGAGGCGTACCTGGACTCCCTGCGCGAGGCTGCTGACGCGGGGAAGATCAACCTGGTGCTGCACCAGTTCTCCTTCCTCGACCGGGCCAGCCGCAACGAGTACTCCAGCCGTTCGGCCAATGCCGCGGCCTGCGTCTACGCCGAGGGCGGGAGCACGGCCTACCTCGACTACTACGAGGCACTGTTCGAGAACCAGCCCGCAGAGGGCACCGCTGGCCCGGAGAACGACGAGCTCGTCGACCTGGCGGCCACCGTCGGGGTCACCGGCATCGACTCCTGCGTCACGGACGGCGTCTACGACGACTACGTCGAGGACGCCGCCGACGCCGCTCAGGAAGCCGGCGTGAACGGCACGCCGACCGTGGTCGTCGACGGCGAGGTCGTCGACCAGACGAAGCTCGACTCGGCCATCAACGCGCTGACGGCCTGACGACTCGCACGGTAGGGAGGGCGGGGCTCGAACCCGCGACCCAGGGATTATGAGTCCCCTGCTCTGACCGGCTGAGCTACCTCCCCGGGTGCGACCACCTTAGTCCGCATGCTCCTGTCAACGGGTAGCGCGGTGGGAGCCCGGATACGTTGGCGGGATGCGTCTCCCGATCCCCGACCCCCGCGACGTCATGGCACTGGCGGCCCGTGGCCCTGCACTTGCCGAGGCCGTGGTGTCGGCCGTGCCCCGTGGCCTGGCGCTGCTCACCGCTGCGGAGCAGCTCGTGGCGCGCGCTGCCGTGCTGATCGAGGAGATCGACGCGACCCGCCAGGCGGCCGACGAGGTGGTCGCCCGGACGAACGAGACGGTCGACTCCGCCAACGCCGTGATCGTCCGCACCGCCGGCACGGTCGCCAGCGTCGAGCCGACGCTCCAGCGAGCCGAGCGGCTTCTCGACACCTTCGTGCCGACGTTGGAGCGACTGCACCCCGTGATCGACCGGCTCGCCGAGACGACTGACCCGCAGGAGGTCGACGCGCTGGTCGGCCTGGTCGACCACCTGCCGCAGCTCGTCGAGCGGCTCGAGAGCGACATCCTGCCCATGCTCGCGAACCTCAAGACCGTGGCCCCGGACATCCACGACATGCTGGACGTCACGCGAGAGCTGAACCTGATGCTCGCGAAGCTGCCCGGCATGGGACGCATCAAGAAGCGCGTCGACGAGCAGCAGGAGCTCGAGCAGGACTGAACCTCGTTGCGCACCCCCGGCAACCGGTTGCGTGCTGCAATGAACCCATGGCTGACTCGCGCAGGACCGCCAACCGCTACGCACTCGATGACAAGGTCGTCCTCGTCACCGGCGCCGGATCGGGCATCGGCCGAGCGATCGCACGTGGGTTCCTCGACAACGGCGCCCGCGTCGTGGTGACCGGACGTCGCCTGGAGCCGCTGGAGGCGACGGTCGTCGGCTACGGCCCCGAGCACACGTGGGCGGTGTCGGCGGACGTGTCGGACGCGGGCGCCGTGGCCCGGCTGATCGACGGGGTCGTCGACCGGTTCGGCCGGCTCGACGTCGTGGTCAGCAATGCCGCGGCCTACCGGGGCGGCGAGCTCGAGGACCTCGACGCGGGCGACTGGCACACGGTGTTCTCGACCAACGTCGACGGCCTGTTCCATCTCGCCCAGGCCGCGCTCCCCCAGCTCGAGGAGTCCGGGGGCAACCTGGTGGCGATCTCGTCGGTGTCCGGCGCGGCCGGCGACTGGGGTCAGGCCGCCTACAACGCGTCCAAGCACGCCATCAACGGACTCGTGCGCTCCCTCGCGCTCGACTACGGCGACCGCGGGGTCCGCCTCAACCTCGTCGCGCCCGCCTTCACCCTGACCGAGATGACCGCCGCGATGGCCGACGACGAGGAGAACCTCGCCCCGTTCGTGAACCGCATCGCGCTCGGCCGGCCGGGCGAGCCCGAGGACGTCGTCGGGCCGGTGCTGTTCCTCGCGAGCGACGACGCGCGGTACATGACCGGCAGCATCGTCACCGTCGACGGCGGCACCAGCGCCTCGACGGGCCAGCCACACGTCTAGACCGGGACGACTCCGGCGTCGATCCGCTGGCGCAGCGCCTCGTGCAGCACGATCGAGCCGGTCACGGCGACGTTGAGCGAGCTCGCGCTGCCCACGATCGGCAGCGCGACGGTCGTGTCGCACGCCTCCCACCAGGCCGACGACATGCCTCGGGTCTCGTTGCCGAGGACGAGCACGGTCGGTCGGACGAGGTCGAGCTCGCGCAGCTCCCGCTCACCGGTCTCGTCGGTGCCGACGTACTGCCACGCGCCCGGTTCGAACCACTCCTGCACCTGCTCCGGCCCGTCGGCCCGCAGCACCGGGACCGCCAGGAGCGAGCCGGTCGAGGCCCGCACGGCCTGCGGGTCGTAGGGATCGGCGGCGTACCCGGTCACGACGAGTCCCGCTCCCCCGAAGGCGTCGATCGAGCGGGCCAGCATGCCGAGGTTGCGCGGCTGGGTCGGCCGGTCGATCACCACGATCGGACCGCCATCGGCCAGCAGTCGCGCCGGGTCGTCGGCGGGCATCTGCGCGACACCGACCAGCTCGGTGACGTCGGCCTTCTCCCCCAGCTCGTCGAGCAGCTCCCCCGGCATCAGGACCTTCGGAGCCGTGCTCTGGCTCCAGGCGTCGGCCGCCCAGTCACTGACGTCGCGATCGAGGGGTCCGAGCAGCATCCGCATCGGCCACGCGCGCTCGAACGCGATCGTCAGCGGGCGGACGCCCTGCACCAGGAAGGACTGCTGGCGGTGGCGCTTCGTGCGGTTGGCGAGCAGCGCGCGCCACTGCTGAAACGTGGCGTTGCGGGTGTGCACGATCTCGTCGGCCCCGCCCAGTCGCTGCATCCGGCTTGTCTACCAGACTGCACGAGCACGACCTGAGTCGACGAGCGAGGTGCGGATCGCGTACGCCAGCGGCGTGGCTTCTGCACGTGGTGACGGCCGACGGCGTCAGGAGCGCCGCAGCCTGCCCGGCGAAGAGCACGGTGATCACGAGGCGCCACCCCAAGCCCCCACCCGACGGGACGACAAAGGCCCA
>NZ_JAGLCD010000006.1 GCF_023146395.1 Aeromicrobium sp.
ACCTCATGACCGGTTACACCTAGGCCTGACGTTCACCACCGGGCACCCACAGCACGTCGCCCGTGCCCGCCGCGTGATTGGCGACGCGACCGAGGATGAACAGCAGGTCGCTCAGCCGGTTGAGGTATTTCGCCGTGAGCGCGTTCATCGTGTCGCCGTGCTGGTCGATCGCGGCCCACGCGGCGCGTTCGGCGCGGCGGGTCACGGTGCGGGCGACGTGCAGCTGAGCGGCCGCACGGGTGCCACCGGGCAGGATGAACGAGCGAAGCTTCTCGACCCGATCGTTGTACGTGTCGCACCACTGCTCGAGGCGCTCGACGTAGTCGGGCTCGATCCGCAGCGGCGGGTACTCGGGATCGTCGACGACGGGCGCGCCCAGGTCGGCGCCCACGTCGAACAGGTCGTTCTGCACGCGCGTCAGGACCGCCGTGACGTCCTCGGGCAGCTCGCCGAGCGAGAGCGCGACACCGATCTGGCTGTTGGCCTCGTC
Organism: Aeromicrobium sp.; assembly: GCF_023146395.1. GTDB lineage: Bacteria > Actinomycetota > Actinomycetes > Propionibacteriales > Nocardioidaceae > Aeromicrobium. The sequence continues at coordinate 491 of NZ_JAGLCD010000006.1, forward strand.
GACGTCGGCGTACGCCACCAGGCGCAGGTCGTTCTTCGAGGTGCGACTCATGTCGACCAGTGCGGTCGTGCCGTCGTCGCCGGTCCGGGTGTATATCCGCGTGAGGTTGACCATGGGGTGACTGTAGAGCGTCGATGCGCGAGCCGGCTCAGTGGCGGCGTGCACCCTTGAAGGTCGAGGGCGCCCCCCAGCTCAGCGTGCGTGCGGCTCGCTCGAAGCGCCGCACGACCAGGTCGACGACCTCGCGCTCGGGGGACGGACTGAGCAGGGGCGCCGTGACGAGATCAGCGCCCACGTCCTGCAACAGGTTCTGGAAGTACCCCGGCGCGAGCAGGTAGGACGCGACGACGACGCGGCGGGCGCCGTCGCGGCGCGCTGCCGCGACGACCTCGGCCGCGGGTGTGCCGAACCGGCCGAGGTGGCCGACCCGGACCGGCCCGTTCCAGTGGCGCCGCAGCAACGCGGCGGCTGCGTCGACGTCCTGCAGCGCCCGCGGGTCGCTCGAACCCGACCCGGCGAGCACGACGACGTCGTCCTGCGTGGCGCCGACGTCGCGCAGACGGCGCCCCCCGAGGTCCGCGAGCGTCGCCTCGGGCCCGAGCGGACGGGCCACGACGGCAGCCGGGTGCTCGGTGACGGCCTCGCTGATGTCATGGTGGAGGTGGTACCCGCCCGAGAGCAGCAACGGCACGACCACGGCGGGGCGACGCAGGCTGGCGAGCACCCGCCCGAGGCGGTGCTCCTCGACGTCGACGACGGACTCGTGCACCTCGAACGGACTGGCGGCCCTCCGCACGGCGGCGGCGACACGGCGGATGACCTCCTGGCCGGCCGGGTCGGCGGTCCCATGGCTGCACAGGACCAGGGCGGGGTTCATCGCGGCGTCTCCGCATCGAGCCCGGAGTCCGGCCCGGACTCGGGTCCGGCGTCGAGGACGTCGAGCCGGTAGCCGCGCTTGACGACGGTGCGGATGGGGGCGCCGGGGCCCATGGCCTCGCGCACCCGGGCGATCGCGACCTCGGCGTTGTGGGGGTCGATCGAGTCGCCCGGGAGGGCGGTCAGGATCTCGCCTCGCGACACGACGGCTCCCGGGTCTGCGCTGAGACGCCGCATGACGCACACGCCCGTGGGGGACAGCGGGACGAGCTCATGGTCGATCGTGACCGACGTGGCATGCACCCGGAGCCGTCCGGCGGGGGTGAGGACCCCGCTGCCCTCGTGGCCGAGGTGGACGATCATGGCGCGGACCAGGGCGCCCAGTCGCCCGCGATCCGGCACCAGGGGGGTGAACCCGGCACGCTGTAACGGCTCAGCCGTGACGGGGCCGACCGCCGCGAGCGACAACCGGCCCTCGCGGTGGAGAGCGATCGTGGCGTCCCGGGCGTCGAGATCGCGCACGGCCGAGAGCCAGGCCGACGCGCCAGGAGCGGACGTGAAAGCCACGGCGTCGTACGCGCCGCCCGCGGTGTCGCGCACCGCGCGCTCCACCGCGGCGGGATCCGGGGGCGGGCCCCAGCGGTAGATCACGAGGCTCGTGACCTGCGCGCCGCCCTCGACCAGCACGTCCTCGAGGCCGTCGTCGCCAGCGCCGTGGTGCTGGATCACGATCCGGGTGCCCTGGACGCCTTCGGCCCGGAGGAATTCGCCGATCTCCGCGGACGTCTCGGACTCGGCCACCCAGTCGGCGATCAGGCCCACGGTCTGGAGCGCCCCCCGTGCCTTCGGGCCGCGGGCGACCAGGCGCACCTGTCCCAGGGCCGCGAGCAGCTCCTCGGCGAGGTTGGCGGCCTCCGCGGTCTCCCACCAGCCGCGGAATCCGATACCGGTCGTGATGACGACGATGCCCGGCGGGTTCGCGATGAGCTCACGAGTGCGCGCGAGCAGCGTCTCCTCGTCGAAGTGGGACTGCACCCCGAGCGTCGCGGCGACGTCGACCTCGGCGCCCCGTCTCGCCAGGGCGAGCGCCAGGTCGGTCGCGCGGCGCTGGGCCGTCACGAGGATCCGGGTGCCAGTCAGCACCATGCCGCTCGGCGTGCTGGTGCGACTGCCGGAGTGGTTCATCGCGACCGCACCTCCACGATGTCGTCGATGGGGCGCGACTTCCGAGCGCCGAACGTCTCTCGAGGGTAGTCGAGCACCCGGTCGGCACCGCGCGACGCACAGCATCGCCCCCCAGAGCACGAGGACAAGGCGCAAGGCATCGGGGTCCTCCGCGAGTTCGGTTCAGCACGCGTCGCCGGGCAGCGACGGCCCCGACGTTAGGAGGGCCCCGTTACCGCGGGCGATCCGCGAGAGACGCGCTCCGTTACGTCCTTCTCTCAGCCCTGGAGGCTTCGTTGTGAGAAGTCGCAGACGGGGTGGGGTGACTGGCATCACGCGCGCCCGGTGTCCGTTCCGTTTACCGCGCGGTAATCTGCCCCCATGTCTGACAAGCCCTGGGTGATGCGCACCTACGCTGGCCACAGCTCCGCGGCCGAGTCCAACGCGCTGTATCGCAAGAACCTCGCCAAGGGGCAGACCGGGCTCTCGGTCGCCTTCGACCTGCCCACGCAGACCGGCTACGACCCCGACCACGAGCTCAGCCGTGGCGAGGTCGGCAAGGTCGGCGTGCCGATCCCGCACTTGGGCTCGATGCGCCGCCTCTTCCAGGACATTCCCCTGGAGGAGATGAACACCTCCATGACGATCAACGCCACCGCGATGTGGCTGCTCGCGATGTACCAGGTGGCCGCCGAGGAGCAGGGCGCTCCGCCGGAGAGCCTGGCCGGCACGACGCAGAACGACATCATCAAGGAGTACCTGTCGCGCGGCACCTACGTGTTCCCGCCGGAGGCCTCCCTGCGGCTCACGACCGACATGATCGCGTACACGGTCAACCACATCCCGAAGTGGAACCCGCTCAACATCTGCAGCTACCACCTGCAGGAGGCGGGCGCCACGCCCGTGCAGGAGCTCGCGTTCGCGCTGAGCACCGCGATCGCCGTGCTGGACTCGGTCAAGGACTCCGGGCAGGTCGACGAGGCCGACTTCGAGAAGGTCGTCGGCCGCATCTCGTTCTTCGTCAACGCCGGGGTGCGGTTCATCGAGGAGACGTGCAAGATGCGCGCCTTCGGACAGCTCTGGGAGGAGATCACGCGCGACCGCTACGGCGTGAGCGACCCCAAGATGCGCCGGTTCCGCTATGGCGTGCAGGTCAACTCGCTGGGTCTGACCGAGGCGCAGCCCGAGAACAACGTGCAGCGCATCGTGCTCGAGATGCTCGGCGTCACGCTCAGCAAGAACGCCCGCGCCCGCGCGGTCCAGCTGCCGGCCTGGAACGAGGCCCTCGGTCTGCCGCGCCCCTGGGACCAGCAGTGGTCGCTGCGCCTGCAGCAGGTCCTGGCCTTCGAGTCGGACCTGCTGGAGTACGAGGACATCTTCGAGGGCAGCCACGTCATCGAGGCCAAGGTCGCCGAGCTCGTCGAGGGCGCCAAGGCCGAGATCGACCGCGTCCAGGCCATGGGCGGCGCCGTCGCCGCGGTCGAGACCGGCTACATGAAGCAGGCCCTGGTCTCCTCGCACGCCGAGCGCCGCTCGCGCATCGAGGCCGGTGAGCTCAAGGTCGTCGGCGTCAACTCCTACACCGAGACCGAGCCCTCGCCGCTGACGGCCGACCTCGATGGCGCCATCATGGCCGCCGACCCGAAGGCCGAGGCCAATGCCGTCGCTGACGTCCAGCAGTGGCGCAGCGAGCAGGACCGTGCCGCGGTCGAGGAGGCCCTCGAGCGCCTGGCCGCCGAGGCCAAGACCACGACCAACCTGATGGAGGCCACGCTCGCCGCCGTGCGCGCGGGCGCGACGGTCGGGGAGTGGGCGCACACGCTCCGGGGCGTGTTCGGCGAGTACCGCGCCCCCACGGGAGTCTCGGGCGTCGTCGGCGTGGCCGAGGCTGGAGCCGAGCTCACAGCGGTCCGCGAGAAGGTCGCGCGCACGGGCGAGGAGCTGGGCGGTCGCCTGCGCTTCCTCGTCGGCAAGCCGGGCCTGGACGGCCACTCCAACGGCGCCGAGCAGGTCGCGGTCCGGGCGCGTGACGCGGGCTTCGAGGTCATCTACCAGGGCATCCGGCTGACGCCGTCGCAGATCGTGGCGGCCGCGGTGGCCGAGGACGTCGACGTCGTGGGCCTGTCGATCCTGTCGGGCTCGCACATGGAGCTCGTGCCCGACGTGCAGAAGGGCCTGGCGGAGGCGGGGCTGACCAACGTGCCGATCATCGTCGGTGGCATCATCCCGGACTCCGACGGGCGCCGGCTCGAGGAGTCCGGCATCGCCGCGGTCTTCACGCCCAAGGACTTCGGGATCACCGACATCATGGACCGTGTCGTGGACGAGATCCGCAAGGCCAACGGCCTCGACTGACCCCGCCCCCCGCCACGGCGGCTCAGTTCAGGACGCGGAAGTTCCCGGGCAGGCCGCCGCCGGCCACGACGTCCCTCGTCAGGTCCTGCAGCGCCATGAGCGCCACCGACTGCGAGAACGGGCCGTACGACACCCGGGCGACGCCCAGCTCGGCCTGGCGGGCCAGCGGGATGGATCCGGGGTAGCCGATCGTCGTGAGCCGCTGCGGGCCGTAGGCCTCCACGAGGCGGGAGACGTCGTCCTCCGACAGCGGGCCCGGCACGAACACGACCGGGGCGCCCACGTCGAGGAAGGCCTTGCCGCGCTCGATCGCGTCGGCGATGACCTCGTCGTGGTCGCGGTCGCCGGCCTTGGCCACGACGTCGGTCCGGGCGTTGAGCACGAAGGGGATGCCGGCGGCCTCGCCGGCCTTCACGACGGCCTCGACCGCGGCGACGGCCTCGGCCAGCGGCTTGACCTGGTCCTCCAGGTTGGCGCCGACGATGCCGACGTCGATGGCCTTGCGGGTCGTCTCACCCGGGTCGCCGTAGCCCGCCTCGAGGTCGGCCGTGACCGGCAGGTCGGTCGCCGCAGCGATGCGGCCCACGGCCTCGATCATCAGGTCGACGGGGATGTTCTCGCCGTCCTCGTAGCCGTACATCGCGGCGATCGAGTGGCTGGCGGTGGCGAGCGCCTCGATGCCGTCGACCTCGGACACGACCCGGGCCGAGATCGCGTCCCAGACGTTGACGACGGTCAGGAGCTCGGGGGAGGAGTGCAGGTCGAGGAGGCGGCGGGCGCTCGCGGCGATATCGGTCATGGCATGACGGTAACGCGGGCGACCACGCGCTGCACGGGACCGGCCAAGGCAAGCCGAACCTTCACGAGGTCAGCCATTCCTTGCTGGAATCGCAGGCTTCTGTCGGACTAGGCTCGACGTGTCGCCGAGTGCACGGCTGGCCGGCGGCCACGGGACGAGGAGGTGGACGATCAGGCAGCGAGCTTCGAGCCCGACGTGCGGGACTTGCCCTTCGAGACCTTGACGAGCTTGCGCTTCTTGACGGTGTAGCCCTCCGGGAGCGTGCCGTCCTTCATCATCTGGATCGGGCACCTCTTGCACCGCGGCTTGCTCACGCAGCACTTGTCCTTGGGCTTCTTGCCCTTCTTGCCCTTCTTCCCCACCGCCTCACCGTACACCGCACGGTCGAGGTCGAACCCCTTCGGAAAGGACCACGATCATGGCTTCTCCCGCCTTCGTCGCACGACTCAACGAGCAGCTCGGCTACGAGTTCGGTGCCCACCAGCAGTACGTCGCGATCGCCGCGTACTACGACGCGCTCACGATGCCCCAGATGGCCGGCCTCTTCTACCAGCAGGCCACCGAGGAGCGCGACCACGCGATGATGATGATCCAGTACCTGCTCGACGCCGACGCCGAGATCCGCATCCCGGCCCTGGAGGCGCCCGAGATGAGCTTCGCCGACGTCATCGCGCCCGTGAAGCTCGCGCTCGACCAGGAGAAGCGGGTCACCGACCAGATCAACGAGCTCACGCGCATCGCCCGGGACGAGAACGACTTCGCCTCGGACCAGTTCATGCAGTGGTTCGTCAAGGAGCAGGTCGAGGAGGTCGCGAAGATGAGCGATCTCCTGGCTGTCGTGACCCGTTCGGCGAGCGACTACGAGCGCATCGAGGACTGGGTCGCCCGCGAGGACAGCGGTGCCGGCGAGGACCCGACGGCGCCCCGCCGAGCCGGCGCCTGACCCACCCCGCCGCCGCGGGCGGTGACCTGGCGTCCGTTCCCGCCAGGGATTCGGACGCCAGGTCGCCGTCCGCGGGCGTGAACGGGCCGTATCTCACCGCTCAGGCGGGGCGAGGCGGTCGAACGTGAGGTCCATCCAGGAGAGCCACTCGCCCTCGACCTGACGCTCCCACCGTGCGCACATCTGGTCGGTGCCGTGATCGGTGCGCAGCCAGCTGCGCACCCCGACGCCGTGCACCAGGAGCAGGCCCGGCTCCTCCAGCGTCAGACGCATCGTGTTGGGCCTCGGCGCGGTCTCGAACGCGACCATCTGCCACCCGCCCTCAGCGTGCTCGCCCCCGATGACCTCGTGGGTCAGGGCCCGATGGTGCTCACCCATCGCGACGTCGACGTCGTGCGCGATCCATGTGCCGCCGGGCAGCAGCGTGTAGGTATCGGTGCCGGCGATCTCGACGACGACCGGTCCGTGCTCGTCGAGCACCTGCCCGGACGTGCGCCAGTGGCCCAGGACCGCGTGGAGGGGAGTCAGGTCGATCATGGCCCCAGACAACGCGATGCTCCGGACCCGCGCAACCGTCCTTCGCCGGAACCAGGACGGGGCGGAGGAGGCGAACTAGACTCCGGGCCCAGACCCAGCGATCACCCGGAGTGCACCATGGCCCCTGTCCGTGTCGGCTACACCCTCATCGCCGTCGTCGGCGTCGGCTTCGCCCTGGCGTTCGCCGGCATCGTCATCCCTGCTCTGGTCCGCGACGGTGGCGACGTCGTCGGCGGGCTGGCGGCCGGATTCGTCAACCCGTACTCGAGCGGGTACTCACTCGACGTCCTCTGCTGCTGGGCCGTGCTCGCGCTCTGGGTCCTCGTGGACCGCCGCGAGCTGCGGGTGCGGCACGGCTGGGTGTGCCTCGTCTTGGGCATCGTCCCCGGCGTCGCGACTGGTTTCGCGGCCTATCTGCTCCTGCGGCACTCCGCGTCGTCGGCTCGTGACCGTGGCGATTCCGCCCTCGACGCGTCTGCTGCCTGAGCCGAGCTCCGCCGGTCCGAGGGGCGCCCGCGCTCAGAACAGGCGAAGGCTCGGGTCGTCGATGCCGCGGAGGGCGTCGTAGTCGACGACGACGCACTCGATGCCGCGATCGGTCGCCAGGGTGCGGGCCTGGGGCTTGATCTCCTGCGCCGCGAAGATGCCGCGGACCGGCCGCAGCTGCGGGTCGCGGTTCATGAGCTCGAGGTAGCGCGTCAGCTGCTCGACGCCGTCGATGTCGCCGCGCCGTTTGATCTCGACCGCGACCGCTGCACCGCCCGCGTCGCGACACAGCAGGTCGACGGGTCCGATCGCCGTCATGAACTCCCGGCGCACGAGGCTCATGCCGTCGCCGAACGTGGTCGTGTGCTCGGCCAGGAGTTCCTGGAGGTGCTTCTCGACCCCGTCCTTCTGCAGACCCGGATCGATCCCGAGGTCGTGCGCGGAGTCGTGCAGGACCTCCTCGATGCGGATCCGCAGGGTGTCGTCGGACTTGGTGGCCGAGACGGTCCACTCCGCGACCCCGTCGTCGGCGACCCCCTCGCGCAACGAGCACGGAGGGCTCATCCAGTTGAGCGGCTTGTAGGAGCCGCCGTCGGAGTGGATCAGCACCGACCCGTCCGACTTGACCATGATGAGACGGGTGGCGAGCGGCAGGTGCGCGGTGAGGCGGCCGGCATAGTCGACCTGGCACCGCGCGACGACGAGTCGCATCAGGCGTCCCGCCTCACCTGCGGGTGAGCGTGCCGAGGTCGAACACGAGCCCCTCGGGGGTGACCTCGCCGACCAGGTCGTTGCCGTCCAGGCCCGCGAAGGTCACGACCCCGTCCTGCAGCGTGTAGGTGCCGGTGAGGAAGTCGACGTTGCCCTGGAAGTCCCAGGTGAAGGTGCCGTCGGCCTGGAAGTGGGCGGTCCAGTCGGCGGCGTCGTCGCGCCACGTGCCGACCAGGTCGGAGGCGGTCTCCGGGACGTCCGACGTCGGGCTCGCGGTGGGCGTGGGCTCGCCGGGCTCGGCCGACGTCGTCGCCGACGGGCTGGGCGTGGAGTCCGGCTCGGAGCCCTCCTCCCCGCACGCTGTCAGCACGAGGCACGCGGCCAGTGCCGCGCCGATGGTCCAGACCTGTGTTCGTGACAACTTCCGCTCCCTGTCGATCAGTACGTCGGCACCCTGTCCCTCAGGCCGAAAACACACGCTAGTGTGTCACGACCCCTCACGTTACCCAGGAGTAGACATGCAGGAGATCGTCGATCGTCTGACCGCCTCGGACCCCGGGTCCGAGACCGCGCGGACCCTCGTCCTTCCGTACCTCAACCACGCCGCGACGATGCTCGAGAGCGGCTACGCGACCCGCGCCGACATCGACGCCGGCATGCGCTTCGGCTGCGGCTACCCCGTCGGCCCCATCGCCCTGATCGAGGGTCTTGGCGCGCAGACCGTGATCGACGGGCTCACCGAGCTGCACGCGAAGACCGGCGATCCCCTGCACGTCCCCGCCCCGATCCTGTCGGACCTGGCGGGCGCCGCGGGCGAGGCCGAGACCACGCCGCAGCTGCGTCACGACGTCACGCGCATCGGCGTCGTCGGCACCGGCACGATGGCGTCCGGGATCGTGCAGGTCTTCGCGCAGGCCGGCTACGGCGTCACGTACGTGGGCCGCTCGCAGGACAAGCTCGACGCCGTCGTCGGGTACATCACCAAGAACCTCGACCGGGCCGTGGCCAAGGGCAAGCTCGACGAGGACGGCAAGTCGTCGGTGCTCGAGCGCCTGACCGGGTCGACCGAGCGCGAGGCGCTGGGGGGCGTCGACGTCGTGGTCGAGGCCATCGCCGAGGACCTCGAGATCAAGCGGGAGCTCTTCCGCGACCTCGACCGCATCGCCAAGCCCGGTGCGATCCTGGCCACCACGACGTCCTCGCTGTCGATCGCCGACCTGGCGGCCCAGACCGGTCGTCCGGGCGACGTCGTGGGCATCCACTTCTTCAATCCCGCGCCGATCATGAAGCTCGTCGAGGTCGTGTCGGCCGAGACGACCTCGCCCGAGGTCGCCGAGACGGCCAAGGCCCTGAGCCTGAACGTGGGCAAGCACCCGGTCTCCTGCGGCGACCGGGCCGGATTCATCGTCAACGCCCTGCTGTTCCCGTACCTCAACGACGCGATCAAGCTGCACGAGGACGGCGGCGGCTCGCTGGAAGAGATCGACACCGCGATCAAGGACAACGCGAAGCTCCCGATGGGGCCGTTCGAGCTGCTCGACGTCGTGGGCAACGACGTGTCCCTCGCGATCGAGCAGACGCTGTTCGGCGCGTTCGGTCACCAGGGCTGGGCGCCCGCGTCCACGCTGGAGAAGCTCGTCGCCGAGGGCAAGCTGGGTCGCAAGACCAAGGCGGGCTTCCACACGTACTGAGTCCAGCCGCGACACCCGCGACGAGGCCGGTAACCCCAGGGGTGCCGGCCTCGTTGTCGTGTCTGGGGGAGGACAGGACGGTGGCCGGTGTCGACGCTTCGCCGGATCGCGACGTGGGTACGTCGCGCGACCTGGGCGGTCACCGCCGCAGCGGTCGTGATCGCCGTCGCCGTCGCGATGTTCGACGCCGGGCGTCACTCGGCGGGCGACCGCGAGCTGACGGTCTCGCCGGCCGGTGACCGCGACCTCGTGGCGGCCGCCGTGGCCGACGTCGAGGCTCAGGGCCTGCGCTGTACGCGTGCTCCCTCGCTGGCCGACGGCATCGTGTTCGAGCGGCTCGACGGCACGGTCGCGCTGATCTCCTTCGACGAGGCGCTCGTCCAGGCGCGGTCCGGGGCTGGCTGGGTGCGCTGGTACTGCTCCTGGGCCGGGCAGGCCCCGGTGGGGCCGCAGGGCGCCGCCTAGGATCGAGAGGTGCCCCGTCGTCGCCCGCCCCGCCCCGTGGGACGTCGACTCGTGGTCGACCAGACGACCGAGGTGCGGGCCGGGCGCGAGTGGCACGTCCGGCGCCTGACCGGAGCGACCTCCGGCAAGACGTACACGTGCCCCGGGTGCCACCGCCCGGTGCCGGCCGGCACGGGCCACGTCGTGGTCTGGCCGGTCGTCGCGGCGCTTCTCAGCGCGTCCGCGCTCGACGAGCGCCGGCACTGGCACACCGCGTGCTGGGCGCGCGCCTGAGGCGCGCTCCCAGCACGGTGGGTCGTCAGTCCTGCTGCGCCTCGGGGCGGTCGGTCTCGGGATCGGCCACCTCGTCGACCGCGGCGACGTCGTCGCGGTCGCTGGTCTCGGAGACCGAGCCGTCGTCGGCACCGGACTGCTGCGACTCGGCCGCGTCCGACTCTGACGCCGCGGTCGCGGCCGAGGGCGCGAAGGTCGCGACGATGTCGCGCAGCTGACCCATCTGCGACACGATCCCGTCGCGCTTGCGCTCCAGGTCGGCGACCTCCTCGCGCAGCGAGCGGGTGTGGCGCTCGACCTCGGTCGTGGTCGTGACGCGCACGTTGTCGGCCTCGGCGGTCGCCTGCGCGACGATGTTGCCCGCCTCGGTGCGAGCGTTCTCGATGAGCTGGGCAGCCTCCCGGCTGGCGTCGTCACGCGACTTCGCGGCGTTGGCCAGCACCTCGCGGGAGCGGTCGTCGGCGGCCTGGGCCCGGGCCTCGGCGTCCGCGACGAGCTTGGACGTCTTGGCCACGGCGCTCTCGTGGTTCTCCGAGGCCTCGCGTGCCAGACGCTCCTTCTCGACCGCCAGCACGCGGCGTGCCTCGGAGACCTCACGGTCGGCGGCGGCCCGGGCCTGCTCGACCTCCCGGGTCGCGGTGAGGCGCATGGACTCGGCGTCCTGCTCGGCCGCGACGCGGAGCCGCTCGGCCTCGCGCTCGGCCTGGTCGCGCAGGTCGGCGGCGTAGGACTGGGCCTCGGCGTTCTTGGTCTCGGCCTCGTCGAGCAGCGCCTTGCGCTTGGTCTCGATCTCGCTGGTGGTGCGCGAGCGCAGCTCCTCGCTCTCCTGCTTGGCGGCGGCGACCATGAGGGTCGCGTCCTCGCGCGCCTTGGTGAGCGTCTCGTCGGCCTCGCGGCGGGCCTTGGCCCGGACCTCCTCGGCCTCCTGCTCGGCCAGGCCGAGCAGCTGCGCGGCGTGATTGCCCAGGCCCGTGTAGGTCGGGCGCTCGACAGCCTCCACACGGTCCTTGAGCTGCTCGAGCTGCTGGGTCAGCTCGGCGTTCTTGCGGTTGGCGTCCTGCACGGCCTTGGCGGCCTTGGACAGCTCGGCCGACTGCGAGCGCACCCACGCGTCGACGGCGTCCGGGTCGTACCCACCTCGTCGCGCGGGCGGGAACGAGGCCGACGACGGCGACTTGGCGGCATCGAAGATCGACAATCCGGACTGATCGGACATGGAAGTTCCTCGCAGGTGGGACGACAGGTGGCAGGCAGGTCCCACTCTACCGACGACGGAGGGCGTGGCCCACGGCCACGCCCTCCGACAAGAGCTGCTGGATCGAGCGTCTGGCTCAGATGCCCCGGAAGCGGTTGATCTCGGTCAGGTGCTTCTCGCGCATCTCCGTGTCGCGGACACCGAGGCCCTCCTCCGGGGCCAGGGCGAGCACGCCGACCTTGCCCTGGTGGAGGTTGTGGTGGACGTCGAGCGACGCCTGGCCGACGTCCTCCAGCTTGTACGTGCGCGAGAGCGTCGGGTGGATCTTGCCCTGCGCGATGAGGCGGTTGGCCTCGTAGGCCTCGCGGTAGTTCGCGAAGTGGCTCGAGACGATCCGCTTGAGGTTCATCCAGAGGTAGCGGTTGTCGTACTCGTGCATGAAGCCCGTGGTCGACGCGCAGGTCGTGATGGTGCCGCCCTTGCGAGTCACGTAGACCGAGGCGCCGAAGGTCTCGCGGCCCGGGTGCTCGAAGACGATGTCGATGTCCTCGCCGCCGGTGAGCTCACGGATCTTCTTGCCGAGACGCTGCCACTCCTTGGGGTTCTGCCGGGTGTTGTCCTCGTTCCAGAACTTCCAGTTCTCCTCGGAACGGTTGATGACGTGCTCGGCGCCCATGCTGCGGACGATCTTGGCCTTCTCCTCGTTGGAGACGACGCAGATCGGGTTGGCGCCTCCGTTGAGCGCGTACTGCGTGGCGAAGCCGCCCAGGCCGCCCGAGGCGCCCCAGATCAGGACGTTGTCGCCCTGCTTCATGTTGCCGCCGTTCTTCGACACGAGCTGGCGGTACGCGGTCGCGTTGACCAGGCCGGGGGAGGCGGCCTCCTCCCACGTGAGGTGGTCAGGCTTGGGCAGCAGCTGGTTCGCCTTGACCAGCGCGATGTGCGCGAGACCGCCGAAGTTGGTCTCGAAGCCCCAGATGCGCTGCTCGGTGTCCATCATGGTGTCGTCGTGACCGTCGGGCGACTCCAGCTCGACCGACAGGCAGTGCGCGACGACCTCCTGGCCCGGCTTCCACTTCGTGACGCCGTCACCGGTCTTGAGCACCACGCCGGCCAGATCGGATCCGACGACGTGGTACGGCAGGTCGTGGCGCTTCGTCAGCGGCGAGAGGCGGCCGTAACGCTCCAGGAAGCCGAACGTCGAGACGGGCTCGAAGATCGAGGTCCACACCGTGTTGTAGTTGATCGCGCTCGCCATGACCGCGACGTAGGCCTCGCCCGGGCCGAGCTCGGGCAGGGCGACGTCCTCGATGTGGATCGACTTGCGGGGGTCCTTGTCGCGCGAGGCGACACCCTCGAACATGTCGACCTCGTCCTTGTGGACGGTTGCGGCCTTGTAGTGGTCGGGAATCTCGAGGTTCGCGAAGTCGTCGGCCGCGGTGTCGCCGGCCATGATCGCGTCCAGGATGTGCTGCACGAAGAGCCTCCAAGGGTCGTGTAGGTCGCGGCGATGTTACCCGCGGGAAACATGGTGCGCCACGGAGTGAGGTGTGACGCGGGTCTCGCTGGGGTCAGTGACCGCCGTCGCCGGCAGGCTCGACGAGCTCGACGAGCACGCCACCGGCGTCCTTCGGGTGCACGAAGTTGACCCGGCTTCCGCCCGTGCCGTTGCGTGCCTCGTCGTACAGCAGGCGCGCGCCGCGCTCGCGGAGCGTGGCCGAGACGGCGTCGAGGTCGCTCACCCGGTAGGCGAGCTGCTGGATGCCCTGGCCGTTCTTGGCCAGGAACTTGCCGATCGTGGTGTCGGGGGACAGGGGCGAGAGCAGCTGGATGAAGGAGCCGGAGTCGCCGACGGCGAGCATCGCCTCGCGCACGCCCTGCTCCTCGTTGGTCTCCTCGTGGACGGACTCCAGCCCGAACAGCGAGGAGTAGAACGTGATCGCCTCGTCGAGGTCGGGCACGGCGATGCCGACGTGGTCGATCGCGATCAGCAGGTGTGCGGGGACAAGGGGGTCAGTCGCAGACATGGGGGCAGCGTAGAGCAGATCGTCGCGCCCGCCCGGAGGACCCTGGACCGGACGCGAGCCTCGCGTCGGGTGATCCGGGCCACGTCGGGGTCGACGGCACGTTACCTCTGGGTAAAGTGGCGGCACCGTCTCCCGGGACCGCCTCGCAGGGAGACCGCCTTCAAAGGAGCTCATCCATGACTCAGACCGTGATCGTCGCAGGGGCCCGCACCCCGATCGGCCGCCTCCTCGGCGGACTCAAGACCCTGTCCGGATCCGACCTCGGCGGCGTCGCCATCAAGGGCGCCCTGGAGAAGGCCGGCATCACCGGCGACCAGGTCGACTACGTCATCATGGGCCAGGTCCTGGGTGCCGGCGCCGGGCAGGTTCCCGCGCGCCAGGCGGCCGAGAAGGGCGGCATCCCGCTCGGCGTCCCCGCGCTCACGGTCAACAAGGTCTGCCTGTCGGGCATCCACGCCATCACGCTGGCCGACGCGCTGATCCAGTCGGGGCAGTACGACGTCATCGTGGCCGGTGGCCAGGAGTCCATGACGCAGGCGCCGCACCTCCTCACGGGCTCGCGCGAGGGCTTCAAGTACGGCAAGACCACGATGCTCGACCACATGGAGTACGACGGCCTGTGGGACGCCATCACCAACCAGGCGATGGGGTCGCTCACCGAGGAGCGCAACGCCGGTGTCGAGACGTTCTCGCGCGAGGAGCAGGACGCGTTCGGTGCGCGGTCGCACCAGCTCGCCGCCACGGCTCAGAAGAACGGCGTCTTCGACGACGAGATCGTTCCGGTCGAGATCCCGCAGCGCAAGGGTGACCCGGTCGTGGTCAGCGCCGACGAGGGCGTGCGCGGCGACACGACCGCCGAGTCGCTGGGCAAGCTGCGTCCGGCGTTCTCGAAGGAGGGCACCATCACGGCCGGCACCGCCAGCCAGATCTCCGACGGCGCCTGCGCGGTCGTGGTGATGAGCAAGGCCAAGGCCGAGGAGCTCGGCCTGCCGATCCTGGCCGAGATCGTGTCGCACGGCAACGTCGCCGGACCGGACTCGACGCTGCAGGACCAGCCGGCGAACGCGATCGCCGCGGCTCTGGAGAAGACCGACCTGTCGGCCTCGGACCTCGACCTCGTCGAGCTCAATGAGGCCTTCGCGGCGGTCGGCCTGGCCTCGACCAAGAAGCTCGGCGTCTCCGAGGACATCGTCAACGTCAACGGTGGTGCGATCTCCCTGGGCCACCCGATCGGCATGAGCGGCGCACGCGTGGTCCTGCACCTGGCGCTCGAGCTCAAGCGTCGCGGTGGCGGCGTCGGTGCGGCGGCCCTGTGCGGCGGCGGCGGTCAGGGCGACGCCCTGGTCATCCGCGTGCCGCAGTCCTGATCGCGCTGTCCTGACGTCGGTCGGTCGAAGCATGCGCCGTGACGACGACGTCTCCACGCTCGTCGAGGCGGCACGAGGCGACGGCCCGGGCAAGGCCCGGGCCGTCGCCCGCCTGATCTCGCTGGTCGAGGTCGACTCCCCGAAGCTCCGGGAGGTCGCCCGGCAGCTCGTGCCGCACACGGGCGCCGCCCACGTCGTGGGCCTGACGGGCTCTCCGGGCGTCGGCAAGTCGACCTCGACCTCGGCCCTGGTCACGGCACTGCGGGCCTCCGGGCGCACCGTGGGTGTCCTTGCGGTGGATCCGTCGTCGCCGTTCAGCGGCGGGGCGTTGCTGGGCGACCGCATCCGCATGTCCGACCACGCGACCGATCCGGGGGTCATGATCCGGTCGATGGCCAGCCGCGGACACCTGGGCGGTCTGGCCGCTGCCGCACCCCAGGCCCTGCGAGTCCTGGACGCGGCCGGGTGCGACGTCGTGCTGGTCGAGACCGTGGGGGTCGGTCAGTCGGAGGTCGAGATCGCCGGGCTGGCCGACACGTGCCTGGTCCTGCTCGCGCCCGGCATGGGCGACGGCATCCAGGCCGCCAAGGCCGGCATCCTGGAGATCGGCGACGTGTTCTGCGTCAACAAGGCCGACCGCGACGGCGCCACTACGACGCGTCGGGAGCTGCGCGGGATGCTGTCGATGACCGAGCGCGCCGACGGGGCCTGGAAGCCGCCCATCGTGCTCACGGTCGCCACGACCGGCGACGGTGTCGAGGAGCTGCTCGCCGAGGTCGACGGGCACCGCCGGCATCTCGAGACGTCGGGGGAGGGCCGGCGCCGACGCCTCGCCCGGGCCCGGCGCGAGATCGAGGCGATCGCCCTCGGCGAGGTCACCCGGCGTTTCGGGCACCTGTCGGGCGACGCCCGTCTCGACGGGCTCGCGGCCGACGTGCTTGGTGGCACGACCGACCCGTACCGCGCCGCTGAGGTCGTGCTCGACCAGATCTGAACCACACCCGGGCGTGGGCGGCCCCCGCTTCGGCGCGCCTCCCTCGTGCTCCTGCGCCGATGGCCTAGAAATGAGTCCGTGGTGAAGAAGGCACTGGTGCTGCTCGTCTGCGGGTTCGCGCTCTACTACCTGCTGACCGCGCCGGCCGAGGCGGCCGACGCGGTCGAGGGCGCGTTCAACGCCGTGATCGATGCCTTCGGCAACGTGGGGGTCTTCGTCCAGGAGCTCTTCGAGTAGCGGGCCGTCCATGATCCGAGCGCTGGCCGAGCGCGTCCCCGAGCAGCAGGTGGAGCGTCACCTGCTGGCCGACGAGGGTGAGCACATCGTCGACCTCGTCCGTCATCACGGCATCGTCTACGCCCTGCCGAGCGTCGAGCTGATCGGCGTCGCGACCCTCTGGCTGCTGGCCCTGTTCGGTCCCATCTCCTGGGGCTGGGTCTTCCTGCTGGCCTCGGTCGTCCTGCTGGCCCACGCGCTGTTCGTGACGGCCCGCGAGCGGCGTGACGTCTTCGTGATCACCAACATGCGCGTGTTCCGCGCCTCCGGCGTGTTCAACGTCAAGATCGCGACGATGCCGATCACGCGCATTCTGGACATCACGGTCGACAAGCCGCTGCTCGGGCGCCTGATGGGCTACGGCCACTTCGTGTTCGAGTCGGCCGCCCAGGCCCAGGGGCTGCGTGACATCCGGTTCATCGGCGACCCCGACGGCCGAGACCTGACGATCCAGCGGGTCGTGCAGCGAGCTGGCTTGCGAGGGCCGCGCGGCGGAGTGCCGCCTCACCACCTTCTCTAGGATGGAGGCATGAGCTTCTCTCGTCCAGGTGCCCTTGACCTGTCTGCCCTCGCCCGCCCCGCCGGTGGTGCGGCACCGGGTGCGTCGTCGACCGGTGGCTGGGTCGTCGACGCGACGGAGGCCGACTTCCAGCAGGTCGCCCTCGAGGCCTCGCTCCAGCACCTGGTGGTGCTGAGCCTGTGGTCGCCGCGGGCCCGCGAGAGCGCCGACTTCAACGCGCGGCTCGGCGCCGCGGCCAACGCCTACGACGGGCAGCTGCTGCTCGTGCAGGTCGACGTCGACGCGAACCCGGGCATCGCCCAGGCCCTCGGGGCCCAGGCGGTGCCGCTCGTGGTCGGACTGGTCAAGGGTCAGCCCGTGCCGCTGTTCCAGAGCGCGGTCCCCGACGACCAGATCCGTGGCTACTTCGACGAGCTCATCCGGCTGGGCGCCGAGCACGGGGTCACCGGGCGTGCGCCGGCCCCCGGTGACGCGGCCCCGGCGCCGGAGGAGCCCGAGGACGACCCGCGCTTCGCGCCGGCCGACGCCGCCTTCAACGCCGGCGACCTCGACGGGGCGATCGCGGCCTACGAGAAGCTCGCGGCGCAGAGCCCGGGCGACGCCGAGGTCGCCGAGCGGCTGGCCGGAGTGCGCCTCATGGCCCGCACCCAGGGTGTCGACCTGCAGCAGGCCCGTGCCGCGGCCGCCGATGCGCCCGCCGACGTCGAGGCCCAGCTGCTCGTCGCTGATCTCGACGTGAGCGGTGGGCACGTCGACGACGCCTTCGACCGGCTGATCCAGCTCGTGGCGCGCACGGCCGAGTCCGACCGGGACCGCGTGCGTGAGCGGCTTCTCGAGCTGTTCACCGTGGTCGGCGGCGACGACCCCCGCGTCGCGACGGCCCGGCGTCGCCTCGCGACCGCTCTGTACTGACCCTCGGACCGGCCGGTTCTCGGCGCGACCGCGAGTCGCCCGCCGCGGGGTCTGGACGCCGGTAGTGTCGGCCGGGCGGTCCAGCACGGGCGGACCGCGATGCGGGAGGGACGGTGCGCGCGATGCGGCGCAGGATCGGTGCGTGGGCACTCACGGTGCTCGGCGTGCTCGTGGCCCTCGTGGGTCTCGCGGTGATGGTCGTCCTCGGGCCCGACGGCCGGGTGACGACAGGCCCGCACGCGATCGACACCGACACCGCTGCCGTCGTGACCGCGCCGGGGGCCGTGCGGTTCGTCGGGGTGCAGGTCGACCTGCTCGTGGAGGTGCCGATCGACAAGCCCGTGTTCGTCGGTGTGGGTAACACCGTCGACGTCCAGGACTACCTCCAGGACACCGCGCGCGTCGAGATCACGTCCTACGCCGCGCCGTGGACGATCCAGACCCGGGACGTCGAGGGGGAGCCGAATCTCCCGTCGGCGCCCACGGCACTGGACTGGTGGGTCGTCTCGCAGGCGGGTCTCGGGGGAGCCGACATCAGCCTGACGCTGCCCGACGAGCCCGTCTCGGTCGCGGTGGTCGCGGTCGGTTCGACGAATCTCTCGGGGCTCGAGGTCACGATGGCCTACGGGATCCGCGGTGGGTTCGGGCGCGGCGCCGGGATCGCGCTGCTCGGGATCGGGCTGGCGTGGTTCGGTGTCCTGCTGCGCCGGCGGCACCTGTGGCGAGAGCCCGACCATGACGAGGACGCCGAGTTCGTGGAGGAGGTCGAGGTCTTCGTGTACGTCGACGAGCACGGCGTGGAGCACGAGATCGATCCCGCCGAGCTCGAGGGCTTCGAGATCGTCGACGAGGAAGAGATTCTGGAGGGGGCCGAGGCCGAGGCCGACGACGGTGCAGACGAGGCCGCTGACGTGGCCGTCGACGAGCCCGTCGACGAGCCCGCACCCGGAGGCGGAGCGTCGGCCGAGCTCCCTCGGCCGGTGTACGTCTGGATCGACGACGACGGGGTGGAGCACGAGGTGGGCGAGGACGAGCTGCACGAGTTCGAGATCGCCCCGGACGACGAGCCCGAGGACGGCCCGCGATGAGGCCGGTTCGTGTCGTGATGGCCCTCGTCGTGGGCCTCACCCTGGCGGCGTGCGCGATACCGCACCAGCGCGACGACACCGGTGCCAGCAAGCTGGCGATCGAGGAGGCGGGCGTCGACGCCGTCTACGCGCGCTATCGCGAGGTCTACAACGCCGCAGTCGACATCGACTCCGCGCAGCCGTTGTCGGTCGTGGAGCGCGGCAGCGTCCTGGACATCGACACCGCGGCCTTCCAGGTCGAGGGCGGTGCCGTCCGCACGACGCTGCGGGCGGACGAGGTCGCGATCCCGCGGTTCAAGGCCTACCCCCTCTGGTTCATGGCGGTCGCCTCGACCGAGGACGGCGCCGAGCGTCGGGTCCAGGTCTTCAGCCGCATGAGCTCGGTCGACACCTGGACGCTCGTCGCGAGCCCCCGGATCGTCGCCGAGGCCACGCTGCCGAAGCTGCGGGCCAGTGGTGACGCGAACGCGCTCGCCGTCGCCCCGGACGACGATCGCGGCATGGTCCTGTCTCCGCAAGCGGCGGTGGACGCGTACGTCGCGTCGCTCTCGGCGCTCCCGGAGGCGGCCGGTGACGACGTGGCGGGCGACGACGCCTTCCTGCAGCAGATGCGCGACGCGTTCGCGCAGAACCAGCAGCTCGCGGACGTCGAGTTCAGCCAGGCGTGGGGCGCCGATCCCGTGGAGCACGCGATCCGGACGTCCGACGGCGGTGCACTCGTGTTCGCGACGCTGCATCGCGCCGACCAGTTCCAGGTCACCCCAGGCCGCAGCGTGACCTATCCCGACGGGACGGTGCAGAGGGCGCTCGCGCCGGAGGGCATCGTCGGCAGCGGAACGGTCCGGTTCGACCACCAGGTGCTCCTGCTGGTGCCACCGGGCAACGGCGAGATCCGCGTCCTGGGTCAGTTCGGTGGTGTCGTGGCGGTGGAGTAGGGCGCGCGACTCGTTCCTCGTCGCTCCACCGGCTCGTTCCTCGCCGGTGCCGGGCTTCGCCCGGGCGCCTGCCTCGCTTCGCTCGGCACGTGGATCTGCGGGGGCCGGGCTTCGCCTGGGCGCCTGCCTCGCTTCGCTCGGCCCGTGGATCTGCGGGTGCCGGGCTACGCCCGGGCGCCTGCCTCGCTTCGCTCGGCCCGTGGATCTGCGGGTGCCGGGCTACGCCCGGGCGCCTGCCTCGCCTGCGGCTCGGCCCGTCGATCCACGGGTGGCCGGCAGTGTGTGCGCCTGACCGGCTCACTCGGGGGCCAGCGGTGCCTCGCGGTAGCTGGCGACTCCGGCGGCCACCGAGGCGAGCACCTCCGTGGCCGCAGCGGTGGCCTTCTCGCCGATCGTCGCGACGTCGCACCAGTGGACGCCCGCGATCTCGGTCGGCTGGAGGGTCATGTCCGACGTGATGGACTCGTCGGCGACCCCGAGGTCGAACAGGAAGATGCAGGCGTCGTCCCAGCCCCGCCAGGCGGGCAGCCAGCTCACCGTGACGAGGTCTCCGACCTCGACGTCGAGCCCGAGCTCCTCGAGCAGCTCGCGGCGCAGCCCGACCGCCGGGGACTCGCCGACCTCGACGACACCCCCGGGCAGGTCCCACTCCTGCTTGTAGGTCAGCTCGCACAACAGGACCCGGCCCTCCTGGTCGCGCCAGAGGCCCTGGGCGATGACGCGCTTGGTCGGCAGTCCGGCGTTCAGGATCGCGATGAAGCCGTCACGGGACCGCGCGGGCGGATCGGTGGCCAGTCGGGCCATCAGCACGCGGTCCGGCTCGCCGTGCGGGCCGCGCAGGAGCCCTTCGCGCCGTAGTCCGCAGATCGACGCCGCTCGCACGTCGGTGCTGCGCTCCACCGGGATCCGGGCCTCGACCCGCCCGGCCCCGAGCTCGCCGAGCACGTGGTCGACCGCCAGCCCGACGGCGTGCAGCGCCCACCGCAGGGCGGAGTCGCCGGAGCCGACGTTCCAGCGCACCGACCACGTCGAGCGCGACTCCTGGCGCAGCGCGACCGAGCCGACTCGTTCGCCGTCCGCCCACACGCTGTAGCCGTCGAACTCGGCCTGGGAGCGCTCAGGGCGCAGGGTGACGGTGTCGTCGGCGATCTCGCGTGCGTCCATGCCTGCCTCTCGTGCGGCCCCCCGGTCGCGGGCCCCGACCACCGTACGCGGTCACGTCGGTGCGCCCCTATGCTCGGCGACATCGACGAGGCGGGCCACCCGGGCCGCGACGTGAGAAGCGGCCAGAGGGCCGCGGGCGAGGAGACTGACGTGGGAGAGTTCGTGCGGCTCGAGGTTGCCGACGGGGTGGGGACGATCCGCCTGGACCGACCGAAGATGAATGCGCTCGACGCGCAGGTGCAGCGTGAGCTGATCGAGGTCAGCCGCGAGGCCGACACGCGCGACGACGTGGCCGCGGTGGTCCTCCACGGCGGCGAGCGGGTCTTCGCCGCCGGCGCCGACGTCAAGGAGATGGCGGAGATGTCCTACCAGGAGATGGTGCGACACGCCCACCTCCTGCAGGAGTTCACCCGAGCCGTCGCGGCCATCGGCAAGCCCACGGTCTCCGCGATCACGGGATTCGCCCTCGGCGGAGGCTGCGAGCTCGCCCTGGCGACCGATCTGCGCTTCGCTGCCGACGGCGCCAAGCTGGGTCAGCCCGAGATCCTGCTGGGGATCATCCCCGGCGCGGGGGGCACGCAGCGCCTGGCCCGCCTGGTGGGTCCTGCCACCGCCAAGGACCTGATCTACACGGGACGTTTCGTCGACGCCCAGGAGGCGCTCGCGATCGGCCTGGTCGATCGTGTGCTCCCCGCGGACGAGGTCTACTCCGCGGCGGTCGCGTGGGCGGCGCAGTTCGTGGGGGGCGCGTCCCTGGCCCTGCGCGCGGCCAAGGCGGCTGTCGATCGCGGGCTCGAGGTCGACCTGCAGTCGGGGCTGGAGATCGAACGCGTGGAGTTCACCGGCCTGTTCGCGACCGACGATCGCACGGCGGGAATGACCTCGTTCGTCGAGAATGGACCCGGGAAGGCGACTTTCACCGGCCGCTGAGCTGCGTCGACCGGCCCCGATGCGTCCGCGGTCTGCCTGAAATGTGCGTGGACGCTAGTGACACTTGAGGCATACTGATGCGGACGTGACCCATCATGGCCCGCGAGGAAAGGGAGTCATGAGCGACTCAGACGAGAAGCCGACCACCGGGAGTGCTCCCTCCGACCCCTTGCGGGTCGCGGCGGACATGATCGACGACTCCGGTGACGAACGTGCTTCCGCCGGCTCGTCGGGCTCCGACGGTCGGCCGATGACGGCGCGGGAGCGTCGTGCTGCGGCCAAGGCTGCGCGTCTGGAGGCGGCGAAGCGCCGTCGCGACGAGCGCGCGGCTCGCCGCTCGTCCGACGACGCGACCTCCGAGACCGCCGACGCGTCGGCACCGACCGAGGCCACCTCCGGCCGGCCCGAGGACGCCTCGGCCACCGCGGAGCCGCAGACCCTGGCCCAGAAGCTCGACGCCGCTCGACGGGCCGCAGCGGAGCGTGCTGAGGTGCCCGAGCGCAGCGACCAGGCAGAGCCCGGCGACGAGGCAGAGCGCGAGACCGTGGCTGAGCGCAGCGACGCGGGCGAGTCGACCCGCGAGCTGAGCCGCGACGAGATCGCCGAGGAGATCCAGCGAGGTCAGGAGCCCGAGGCGGCGACGTCTCGCGAAGCGGCGTCCGATCCGCTGGGGGATGCCGAAGAGCCGCGGGAGTCGGTCTTCGGTCGCCTGTGGAGCGCCGCCACGGCCGGCGAGCTCGCTGCCGACGACGCCAAGACCCCCGAGCCCGCGAAGACCGCCGAGCCTGAGCCTGAGCCGGTGGCTGAGGTCGCCCCTGAGCCTGAGCCGGTGGCTGAGTCCGTGCCGGAGCCTGAGCCGGAGTCCGTGCCCGAGCCGGTGGCTGAGGTCGCCCCTGAGCCTGAGCCTGAGCCGGTGGCCGAGGTCGCGCCCGAGCCGGAGCCGGAGTCCGAGCCCGAGCCGGTGGCTGAGGTCGCCCCTGAGCCTGAGCCTGCGCCGGTGGCCGAGGTCGCGCCCGACCCGGAGCCCGTGGCCGAGACGGCCGCTGCGTCGTTCGCGACGCCGGAGCCGGTGCCGACAGCGGTCAGCCAGACCTTCGCCGAGAAGCTTGCCGCCGCGAGTGCCGCGGCGCAGGGCCGGGTGGCCGCCGCGCGCGCCGAGGCCGCGCGCCTCATGGAGGAGGCCGCCCGTGAGCGCGCCGATCTCGAGGCGCGTCTGGAGGCCGACGAGACCCGGCAGCGCGAGATCGCCGCCCAGAAGCTGCAGGCTGCCGAGCAGGCTGCCGAGGAACGCGTCGCCGCGGCGCGCGCCGAGGCGGAGCGGGTCAACCGCGACATCCAGAGCGAACGTGCTGCGGCTGCCGCGCGCATCGCGCAGCTCCAGCGCGAGTCCGACGAACGTGTCGCCGCCGCCAAGGCCGACGCCGAACGCGCCGCTGCAGCCCGGATCGCCGAGGCCGAGGCCGAGGCTTACCGGCTCGTGCAGGCCGCCGAGGAGGAGGCGGCCCGCAACACCGAGAAGCGCATTGCCGAGGCCGAGGCCGAGGCCGAGCGTGCGGCGCAGGAGCGGCTCCAGGCGGCTGAGGCCGACGCCGAGCGGCGGATCCAGGCCGCTCAGGCCAAGGCCGACGACGTCGCACGTCAGGCGGCCCAGGAGCGCGAGGCAGCCAGGGCCCAGCTCGCGGCCGAGCGTGAGGACGCCGACCGGCGCCTGGCCGAGGTCAAGGCGGAGGCCGAGACGATCGTGCGCGACGCCGAGGAGACCTCGGCCAACCACATCGCTGCGGCCAAGGGTGAGGCCGAGAAGTACGCGCAGGAGGTCGCGGCCGAGCGGGTCGCGATCGCGGTTCGTGTGGCTGACGCGGAGCGCGCAGCCGAGGAGAAGCTCGTCGCGGCCAAGGTCGAGGCCGAGCGGCTCGCCTCGGAGGCGGCCGCGCGTCACGAGGCGGCGGCGGGCGAGCTCGCCCGCGAGCGCGACGAGGCCAAGGCTCTTGTCGCCTCGGCCGAGGCGCAGGCGCGTCGTCTGGCCGAGGAGGCCGAGGCCCAGCGGGTCGAGGCCGCCCAGCGTCTCGCCGATGCCGAGCGGGTCGCGGAGGAGCGGGTGCGCCTGGCGCAGGCCGAGGCCGAGCGGGTCGCCGCGGAGGCGGCCGAGGCCGCTCGGGTCGCGGCCCAGGCACGGGCCGAGGCCGAGCGGCAGCAGCAGCTCGCCGCCGAGGAGGCACGCCGGGACGCCGAGCACCAGGTCGCCGAGGCCGAGCGCTCCGCCGCCGAGAAGGTCGCTGCTGCCCAGGAGGAGGCGCGCCGTGTCGCGGCCGCGGCCGAGGCCGAGTCGCAGCGACGGATCGCCGAGGCGCAGGCGGAGGCCGAGCGGGTCACGGCGACGTCGAAGCGCGAGGCCCAGGAGCGGCTCAGCCAGGCCGTGGCCGCCGCCCGCGAGGCCGCCGAGCAGAAGCTGCAGGAGGCTGAGCGCACCGCGATGGAGTGGGTCGCCGCCGCCGAGGCCGAGGCCGAGCGAGTCGCCCAGGAGCACATCGTGATGGCGAACCAGGCCGCCAGAGGCACGCCACTCGCACCCTCCGCGCCGACGGCGTCAGAGTTCGTCGACGACGGCCAGGACGAAGCCGACGACGACTCGGACGAATCGCTCCAGGAGGTGAGCGGTGAGTCGGGAGCCCTTGCCTCCCCGACCAGAAAAAGAGTCGTCCGACGTAAGTGAGCAGGTTCGGGAACCGTCCGGCACGGGCGATCCCGAGCGACGGACCGCCGACCGCCCGGTCGTCGGCACGAGTCCGCTGCAGCGTGCTCTCGCCGGTCTGACGACCGCGGGGGAGTGGGCGGCGCAGGCCGAGGCCGAGGAGCGCGCGAACGCCGAGACAGAGGCCGACGCGGCCCCGGTCGAGCTCGAGCCGGATCTCGACGCCGACGCGGAGCAGGCGCAGGCGCAGGCGCAGCCCGACGAGGGCGACGGCCACGCCGACTCGTCGCCGCGCGAGCGCGCACGCCGGCTCAAGGCCGAGGCGCGCGCGGCGCGGCGGGCCGAGAAGCTGGAGCGTCGTGCTGCGCGCCGAGCGGCCACGCAGGCTCCGGAGGCGGAGGTCGAGCCCGCTGCGGGGAGCGGCGACGCACACCCCGAGGTGGTCCCGGTCGCCTCGGGCGACACCGAGCCGTCGCAGGGCGACGTGGACCCGGCGATCGGCGACGACACCGCGCCGCTCTCGCCCGCCGACGGTCGTACGGGCACCCGGTCGCGCCGGGCTGTGGCGAAGCAGGCGCGCCAGGCAGCGGCCTTGGAGCGCCGCCGCGCCCGGGCGGAGGCGAAGGCGCGGCGTGCCGGACGCGGCGAGGGCGCTCTCGAGGCGCCCCCCACGGACGTGTTCGAGGACCCGACCGCTCGGGACGCCGACGAGATCGACCGCGAGCTGGCTGACGACGAGGTCGTGACCGAGCTCGCCGCCGCGGCCGCGGCCGAGGAGCGGCTCGAGGCCGAGCAGCAGGAGGCTGAACGACTCGAGGCCGAGCGGCTGGAGGCCGAGCGACTCGAGGCCGAACGGCTCATCGCCGAGGAGCGTGCGGCCGAGCGCCGTGCCGCCGAGGAGGCCGAGATCGAGCGGGCCGAGGCCGAGCGGGCCGAGGCCGAGGAGCGACGCGCCGCGGAGCAGGCCGCCGACGACCCCGAGGTCGACTGGGAGGACGTCGAGCGACGCGCGACCGAGGCGGCCGTGGCCGTCTCGGCACGGGCGAGTGCGCGCGAGCGCAAGGCCCAGGACCGCCAGCGCAAGATCGAGGCCAAGGCGGCCGCCCGGGTCGAGAAGGACCGCGCGCGCCACGCGTCCCCCGACCTGGACGACGTGCCGGAGCCGCCCGACGTGGTCCGTTCCGCCGGGAAGGGATCGGTCCTGACCGTCGTGGCGGCGGTCGTGAGCGCAGCGGGCCTGATCCTGTCGGTCGTGCTCGCCGTGGGCGCCATGCTCGCCGCGCTCGGCATCGACTCCGGGACCCTGTACTCGATCGTCTCGGCGATCTGCGACGCGCTGACTGCCCCGCTGGCCGGGTTCGTCGACTTCTCGGGCTCCAACGCCGCCCAGAAGGAAGCGCTGGTCGCGTGGGGGCTCGGCTCGATCGTGTACCTGGCGATCGGGCTCGGCGCCCAGTCGCTGCTGCGTTCGCGCGCCGACGACGACTGAGCGCGGCGCTCGCGGTGTGACGCAGTCGATGCCGGTTCCCGGTCGCCCCGAATGCTACGAGTAGGTAACATGCAAGTTGCTGAGGGTCGCCTCACTGCAGCTCGTCGCGCAGTGGCACAGTGTCCTCAGGTGCCACCGAACGGTGGCCACGACGCCGATCCCGGCGCCGTGATTCCCGAACCTTCCAGGAGGGTCCCCCGTGACCAAGATCGTTGTTGCGGTCAAGTACGTCCCGGATGCGACGGCCGACCGCACCTTCACGTCCGACAACACCGTCGACCGTGAGGGTGTCGACGGGCTGTTGTCCGAGCTGGACGAGTACGCGGTCGAGCAGGCGCTGCAGGTCGTCGAGGCCGGCGAGGGCGAGGTCACGGTCGTGACCGTCGGCCCCGATGACGCCGCCGACGCCGTGCGCAAGGCGTTGCAGATGGGTGCCGACGCCGGCGTCCACGTCGTCGACGACTCCATCGCCGGGTCCGACGCGTTCGCGACGTCGCTCGTGCTCGCCAAGGCCATCGAGAAGCTCGAGTACGACCTGGTGTTCTTCGGCATGGCCTCCACCGACGCCGGCATGGGTGTCGTCCCGACGCTCGTGGCCGCGCGCCTCGGCCTGCCGGCCGTGACGTTCGCCTCCGAGGTCACGGTCGACGGCGACACCGTCAAGATCCGCCGCGACGGCGACGCCGCGACGCAGGAGATCGAGGCCACCGGCAAGATCGTCGTCTCGGTCACCGACCAGACCGGTGAGGCCCGCTACCCGTCCTTCAAGGGCATCATGGCGGCCAAGAAGAAGCCGATCGACGAGTGGTCGCTGGCCGACCTGGGCGTCGAGGCCTCCGAGGTCGGCCAGGACAACGCCTGGACCGCCGTGGAGTCCTACGAGCCCCGCCCGCCGCGCACCGCCGGCGAGATCGTGACCGACGAGGGCGACGGCGGCACCAAGCTCGTCGAGTTCCTCGCCTCCAAGAAGTTCGTCTGAAAGGGAACGGGACATGTCTGAAGTTCTCGTGCTGATCGACGCCCCCGAGGGCAAGGTCACCAAGCCGTCGCTGGAGCTCCTCACGCTGGCTCGCCGCATCGGTGAGCCGTCGGCCGTCGTGTTCGGCTCCGAGGTCCCCTCGCAGCTCGCCGAGTACGGCGCGGAGAAGGTCTACCAGCTCGACGACGCCGTCTACGGCGAGTACCTCGTGGCCCCCAAGGCCGAGGCGCTCACGCAGCTCGTCGCCGACAAGAGCCCGGCCGCGCTGCTCGTGCCCGCCACGACCGAGGGCAAGGAGATCGGCGCTCGCGTGGCGCTGGCCACCGAGTCCGGCCTGATCACCGACGCGGTCGACGTCACCGTCGCCGGCGACACGGTCACCACCACCCAGAGCGTCTTCGCCGGCAACTTCACCGTTGACGCGAAGGTCACCCAGGGTGCGCCGGTCATCGCCGTCAAGCCGAACTCGACCTCCCCGGAGGCCGCGTCGGCCGCCGGCACGGTCGAGGCCGTCTCGTTCGACGTCACCGACGCGGGCAAGGGTGCCAAGATCACCTCCAGCAAGCCCAAGGAGGCCTCGGGCCGTCCGGAGCTGACCGAGGCCGCGATCGTGGTCTCGGGCGGCCGTGGCACCGGTGGCGACTTCTCCGAGGTCGAGGCGCTCGCCGACAGCCTCGGTGCCGCCGTCGGCGCCTCGCGCGCCGCGGTCGACTCCGGCTGGTACCCGCACTCGTTCCAGGTGGGCCAGACCGGCAAGGTCGTCTCGCCGCAGCTGTACGTCGCCAACGGCATCTCCGGGGCGATCCAGCACCGCGCCGGCATGCAGACGTCCAAGACCATCGTCGCGGTCAACAAGGACGAGGAGGCGCCGATCTTCGAGCTCGTCGACTTCGGCGTCGTGGGTGACCTCAAGACGGTGCTGCCGCAGGCCACCGAGGCCATCGTCGCGCGCAAGGGCTGATCGGCCCGCCGACACCGCTCGATCCCCGACCCCCGGACCCTCGTGGTCCGGGGGTCGGGTCGTGTCCGGAGTGTGGCGAGGTCAGGCGATGGCCCCGGGTAGTTCGGTGTCGATTTGATGAAGTAGCCCGTCGGGACTATGGCTCGCTGGCTCCTTGGTGATACTCATGATGGATTCATCGGCTGTCCTGCGCTACCGCGCGGGTCACCCATCAACAGGAGGAATGGATGCGACTCACACGACGAGTTCGCCTCGCGGGCGTGGCACTGGCCGCAAGCGCGCTGGTGCTGTCCGCGTGCGGCGGTTCTGACGACGACAGTGGAGAGGCCACCGACGCGATCATCTCGGTCAACGGCTCTGAGCCGGAGAACCCGCTGATCCCGACGGCCACCAACGAGACCGGCGGCGGCAACCCGATCCAGAACCTCTTCGCGGGTCTGGTGTCCTACAACGCCGACGGCTCCACGACCAACGAGGTCGCCGAGTCGATCGAGAGCGACGACGCCACGCTCTGGACCGTCACGCTCAACGACGGCTGGACCTTCACCGACGGCTCGCCGGTCACCGCCGAGTCGTTCGTCAACGCGTGGAACTACGGCGCCGACCCGGCCAACGCTCAGCTCAACGCCTACTTCTTCTACCCGATCGAGGGCACCAACGACGAGGGCAACACCCCCGAGGGCGTCTCCACGATCTCGGGCCTGACGGTCGTCGACGACACGACCTTCACGATCAAGCTGAAGAAGCCGGAGTCGGACTTCCCGCTGCGCCTCGGCTACTCGGCCTACTTCCCGCTGCCCGAGGCGGCGTTCGGCCCCGACGGCAAGATCACGTCGGAGTACGGCGAGCGGCCCATCGGCAACGGCCCCTACATGCTGTCGGACTCGGGCTGGGAGCACGACGTCCAGATCTCGATGGTCACCAACCCCGACTACGACGGGGCGCGCAACCCGGCCAACGGTGGCCTGACCTTCAAGTTCTACGCCGACCTCGACGCGGCCTACACCGACCTCGTGGGCGGGGACCTCGACGTCCTGGACACCGTTCCGGACTCGGCGCTCGCGACCTTCGAGTCCGATGACGTCCAGGCGTTCAACGAGGCGGGCTCGGTCTTCCAGTCCTTCACGATCCCCGAGAGCCTCCCGCACTTCTCGGGCGAGGAGGGCAAGCTGCGCCGTCAGGCCATCTCCTACGCGATCAACCGTGAGGAAGTCACCGACAAGATCTTCGACGGCACCCGCACGCCGGCCGAGGACTTCACGGCGCCCGTGCTGGACGGCTGGACCGCAGACGTCGAGGGCAACGAGGTCCTGAGCTTCGACGAGACCAAGGCTCAGGAGCTGTGGGCCGAGGCCGACGCGATCAGCCCGTGGACCGGATCGTTCCAGATCGCGTACAACACCGACGGTGGCCACAAGGCCTGGGTCGACGCGACCACGAACCAGATCAAGAACGCCCTGGGCATCGACTCTTCCGGCGCCCCGTACGCGACGTTCGACGAGCTCCGCGCCAAGGTGAACGACAAGACGATCACCACGGCGTTCCGCACCGGTTGGCAGGCGGACTACCCGTCGATGCTGAACTACCTCGGGCCGCTGTACGGCACGGGCGCGGGTTCCAACGATGGCGACTACTCCAACCCGGAGTTCGACGCGACCATCGCCGACGCGGCCTCCACCGAGGGTGACGACCGCTACTCGCTGATCGAGGACGCGCAGGCGATCCTGTTCACCGACCTCCCGGCGATCCCGCTGTGGTACTCCAACATCGCGGCAGCGGCGGCCACGGACGTCGACAACGTCGAGTTCACCTGGCAGAACCTGCCCGACTACTACAAGATCACCAAGTAGTAGACCTGGCGACCCGGGCTTCCCGAGGGGCAGCGTCTCCGCTGCCCCCGGGAGGCCCGGGCGTCGTGTGCTGTGCCGATCGGTCTCGTCGAGCCGGTCGCCGTCGGTAGCTCTGGCCCTAGGGAGGCGCCATGGGGTGGTACATCCTCAAGCGGATCGTCCAGACGATCCCCGTCATCGTCTTTGCGACGCTGATCATCTATGCCTTGGTCTTCCTGCGCCCAGGCGATCCTGTCCTGAACCTGTTCGGTGACAAGCCGGTCTCGGAGGCCACCAGGGCCACGATCGAGTCGCAGTACAACCTCGACAAGCCGTTCATCGTGCAGTGGCTGCTCTTCCTCAAGGGGGCGGTGACCTTCGACTTCGGCACCTCCTTCTCCGGCCAGCCCGTCATCGACCAGATCCAGCGGGCCTTCCCCGTCTCGGTGACCCTGGCCCTCATGGCGGTCGCCTTCGAGGCGGTGTTCGCGATCATCATCGGCACCTACGCGGGAATTCGCCGCGGCGGCTGGTTCGACGGTGTCTCGCTCGTCGTGTCGCTCGTGATCGTCGCCGTGCCGATCTTCGTGATCGGCTTCCTGTTCCAGATCTTCATCGGCATCAAGGCCGGCATCGACTGGCTTCCCGCCACGGTCGGAGGCGACTGGACCGTCACGGACCTCATCATGCCAGCGATCGTCCTCGGGCTCACGTCCCTCGCGTTCGCGATGCGGCTGACCCGCGGTTCGGTGTCGGAGAACCTCGCGGCCGACCACGTGCGCACCGCTCGCGCCAAGGGGCTGTCGGAGGGCAAGGTCGTGCGCAACCACGTCCTGCGCAACTCCTTGATCCCGGTCGTGACCTTCCTGGGCGCCGACCTCGGCACCCTGATGGCCGGCGCCATCGTGACCGAGGGCATCTTCAACATTCCCGGCATCGGCGGGCTGGCCTACAGTGCGATCCTCAAGGGCGAGAGCCCGACGATCGTCTCGGTCGTGACCTTGATGGTGCTGATCTACGTCGTCATGAGCCTGCTCGTCGACCTCCTGTACGCCTGGCTCGATCCGAGGATCCGTTATGCCTGAGAACACTCCGCGCCGCTCCACGCCGCGTCCCGGTCAGGAGCGGTTCGTCGCTCCGGTCGAGGACACCCCGCTCGCGGCGATCGACAACGTCGACATCGACGTCGCCCCCGAGAGCCAGTGGAAGGAGGCCTGGAAGCGCATGCGGCGCAGTCCGTTGTTCTGGACCTCCTTGACCATCCTGGCCTTCTTGGCGGTCATGATCGCGTTCCCGCGGCTGTTCACCGACGCCGATCCGCGCTACGCGCAGCTCTCCGACAGCCTCGAGCCGGCTCGCCCGGGCCACCCGTTCGGCTTCACCAAGCAGGGAGCGGATGTCTGGGCCCGCACGGTGTACGGCGCGCGCGCGTCCGTCGCCGTCGGAGTGCTGACCACGATCATCTTCGTCCTGGTCGGCGTCGTCACCGGCGCGGTGGCCGCCTATTACGGCAAGTTCGCCGACACGGTCATCTCGCGTACGAGCGACATCTTCTTCTCGATCCCCCTGCTCCTGGGCTGCATCGTGGTCGTCTCGGTCATCAACAACACGTGGCCGGATCGTGGATTCTGGGGGGCGGTCATGGTCATCGTCCTGGCGTTGTCGTTGTTCGCCTGGCCCCAGATCACCCGCCAGATGCGTGCCGCAGTGCTCGAGGTCAAGAATCTCGAGTTCGTCGACGCCGCACGGGCCATCGGTGCTTCGAGCCGCGCCAACCTCATCCGCCACATCGTGCCGAACGCGATCGGCCCGGTCATCGTCACGGCCACGATCTCCCTGGGCGTGTTCATCGTCTCCGAGGCGACCCTGTCGTTCCTCGGACTTGGCCTTCCCGGGAGCGTCATGTCCTGGGGCAACGACATCGCCGCCGCGGAGGTGCAGATCCGCTCGGGCGAGCACCTGCGCGTGCTGGCCGTGCCGTCGGTGGCCCTGGCCGTCACGGTGCTCGGCTTCATCCTGCTCGGTGAGTCCGTGCGAGAGGCCCTCGACCCGAAGGCGAGGAAGAAGTGAACGCCGCCACCACCGCGGGGTCGGCCCCGCTGCTCCAGATCCGCGATCTCGACGTCGCATTCCGCAACGAGAAGAAGCAGCCCGTCCCGGCGGTCCGTGGGGCGAACCTCACGGTCTACGAGGGACAGACCGTCGCGATCGTCGGGGAGTCGGGGTCGGGCAAGTCGACCACGGCCCACGCGATCATCGGGCTCCTCCCCGGAACGGGCCACGTCACCGGGGGAGAGATCCTGTTCGAGGGCCAGGACATCGCCCAGGCGCGCAAGCAGGACATCGTCGCGCTGCGCGGCTCCTCGATCGGGCTCGTCCCGCAGGACCCGATGTCCAACCTCAACCCGCTCTGGAAGGTGGGACACCAGATCAAGGAGGCCCTCGTCGCCAACGGGGTCGCCACCGGCAAGGCCGCCGACGCCCGCGTCGTGGAGCTGCTCGAGGAGGCGGGCCTGCCCGACGCCGCGCGCCGGGCGCAGCAGTACCCGCACGAGTTCTCCGGCGGCATGCGCCAGCGCGCGCTGATCGCGATGGGCCTCGCTGCGCGCCCCAAGCTCCTGATCGCCGACGAGCCCACGAGCGCGCTCGACGTGACGGTCCAGAAGCAGATCCTCGACCACCTCGACACCCTGACCGACGAGCTCGGGGTCGCCGTGCTGCTCATCACCCACGACCTCGGGCTGGCGGCCGAGCGGGCCGACCACCTGGTCGTGATGTACAAGGGCCAGATCGTCGAGTCCGGTCCCGCACTCGAGATCCTCCAGGACCCGCACCACCCCTACACCCAGCGGCTGGTCGCCTCGGCTCCGTCCCTGGCCTCCCAGCGCCTGTCGTCGGGCAAGCAGCGCAGTGAGGTGCGCGAGGCCGCTCACAAGCAGGCCCGGCACGGTGGCGGCGAGTCGGCCGCGGTCCCGGCGGACGTCGGTCGGGCCAGCGACGACGTCATCGAGGTCGAGGGTCTCACCAAGGTCTTCACGTTGCCGGGCAAGGGACCGTTCGGCAAGACGGACTTCGTCGCCGTCGATGACCTGAGCTTCTCGCTCCGGCGTGGCACCACGACCGCCATCGTGGGCGAGTCCGGGTCCGGCAAGTCCACCGTGGCCCGCATGGTGCTCGGCCTGCTCGAGCCGACCTCGGGCACCGTGAAGCTCGATGGCGTCGACGTGGCGGGGGTGCGCCGCAAGGAGGATCGTCTCCGTCTGCGCCGCACGATGCAGCCGGTCTTCCAGAATCCGTACGCCTCACTGGACCCCTTGTTCACGATCTACCGCTCGATCGAGGAGCCACTGCGGGTCCACGGGATCGGTACCGAGAAGGAGCGCGAGGGCCGGATCCGCGACCTGCTCGAGAAGGTCTCGCTGCCGACCAGCGTCATGCGGAGGTTCCCGCACGAGCTGTCCGGTGGCCAGCGCCAGCGCGTCGCGATCGCGCGCGCGCTGGCACTCGAGCCGGAGGTCGTGATCTGCGACGAGGCGGTCTCCGCGCTCGACGTCCTGGTCCAGGCGCAGATCCTGACGCTGCTCAACGACCTCCAGGCCGAGCTGGGCCTCAGCTACCTGTTCATCACCCACGACCTCGCGGTGGTGCGGCAGATCGCCGACGACGTGCTCGTGATGCAGAACGGGCGGGTCGTCGAGGCCGCATCGGTCGAGCAGGTCTTCAGTGCGCCGCAGCAGGAGTACACACGACTGCTGCTCGAGGCGATTCCGGGAGCGTCGATCCCGCTCGGTGTGGTCGAGGCGGGCGGTTCCTCGGCCGCCAGGATCGATCTCGACGACTGACGACTGACGACTGACGCACGAGGGGCCGTGAACCAGAGATCTGGTCCACGGCCCCTCGTGCGTCGTCGGGTGCGCCTAGCCTTGCGGCTTGCCCGACCCTGACTCGTCGAGCGCGCGGTTGATCCGGTCGTCGACCGGGTCTCCCAGGTGGTCGTCGAAGTTGCCGACGAGCTCCTCGGTGACGTGCTCGGTCAGCTCGGCCCGCCACTCCCGCTCGCGAGCCCGACGCGCGAGGCGCGTGATCTCGCGGTGCTCGGCCTTGAGTGCCTTGTAGGTCGCGACGGCCATGGCGATCATGACCACGCTGAACGGCACGGCCGTCAGGATGGCCCCGGTCTGCAGGGCACTCAGGCCACCGGCCAGGAGCAGGCCGATCGCCACTGCGCCCTCGAGCACGGCCCACATGATGCGGCTCCACCGCGGCGGCTCGGGGTCGCCCCCGGAGGCCAGCATGTCGACCACGAGTGAGCCGGAGTCGGACGACGTGATGAAGAAGATCGTCACCAGGATGATCGCGATGCCCGAGAGCAGGCCGCCTGCCGGCAGACCGTCGAGCAGCTCGAAGAGCACGTTCTCGGGGCTGCCGCCCGCGAGGTCGCCGTCCTGCATCTCGCGCATGATCGCGGTGCCGCCGAGCACCGTGAACCACAGGGCGGTCACGAGCGTCGGCACCAGAAGCACGCCGGCGACGAACTCGCGGATCGTGCGACCGCGCGAGATGCGCGCGATGAAGACACCGACGAACGGCGCCCAGCTGATCCACCATCCCCAGTAGAACGTGGTCCAGGCCGCCTGGAAGGCGGGTCCGCCCTCGATGACCGCGCCGGTCTCGAAGCTCAGCGGGACGATGTTGGCGAGGTAGTTGCCGATGTTCTGCACGAAGTCACGCAGCAGGAACAGGGTGGGTCCGAGGGCCGCGACGAGCACCAGGAAGATCCCGGCGAGCGTCAGGTTGGCGTTGGAGAGCCACTTGATGCCCTTGCCGACGCCCGAGACGACCGAGATGGTGGCGGCCGCCGTGATCGCGACGATCACGATGACGCGGATCGTGTCAGTCGGCTCGTCGACCAGACCCAGCTGCGCCATGCCGGCGGTGATCTGCTGGACGCCGAGTCCGAGCGAGGTCGCGACACCGGCGACGGTGCCCACGACGGCGATGACGTCGACCGCGTCGCCGAGACGACCCTTGACCCGGTCGCCGAAGATCGGCTCGAGGGTCCAGCGCAGCGAGACCGAGCGGCCCTTGCGGTGGATCGCGTAGGCCATGGCCAGGCCGACCACGACGTAGATGGACCAGGCGTGGAAGCCCCAGTGCAGGAAGACCTGCGTCATGGCGGCGTTCGCCAGGTCGGCGTCGCCGCCCTCGACCCCCGGCTTCGGGTCGGCGAAGAAGGTCAGGGGTTCGGCCGCACCCCAGAAGACCAGTCCGATGCCCATGCCCGCGGCGAACAGCATCGCGAACCAGGCCTTGAGGCTGAACTCGGGGTCCTCGCCGTCCTTGCCGAGGGTGATGTCGCCGAAGCGGCCGACCCCCATCCAGATGGCGAAGATCACGAAGCCGCTGACCGCCAGCGTGTAGTACCAGCCGATGCCCGAGATGACATTGGACTGGGCTGAGGCCAGGAGGTCACCGGTTGCATCGGGGAAGAAGATGCTGAAGAGGACGACGGCCAGCAGAATGCCTGCTGAGGGGAAGAAGACCCAGGGGGCTACCGAGGAGAACCGTGACTCTCCTCCGGGCCCCGAGGAGGCCTTTTCGGCCGTTGGGGTGGCCATGAAAACTCCTTACATGTAGTCATGTCGAGCCCTACGACCATGCCAGCCTTGATGAGTTGACGCAAAAGCACGGTCCCGGCAGGGTGCCCCCGCTGGGTCGCGTGAGGAGTTCCTGGACTTGACCGGATCGAACACCTGTTCGATCATGGTCGAATGGACCTGGACGAGCTCAGACGACGTGTCGCTCGACTCGAGGGACGCCCCGTCGACACGGCCACGATCCCGGTCCACCCCGCGCTCGCGGGGCTGCTCACGCCCCGGGTCGGTGGGGTGTACGGCGTCGATGCCGCGAGCCTCGCCCTGACCTTGGCCTCGGGCCCCTCGGCGGCGGGAGCATGGCTCGGAGTCGTGCAGTGCCCGGACCTCGGGCTCGTCGCGGCCCAGGAGGCGGGCATCGACACCGACCGCCTGGTCATGGTGCCGGATGCGGCCGAGCTCTGGTGGGAGGTCGTGGCGGCCCTCGTCGACTCGCTCGCCCTCGTCGTGGTGCGCCCCCCGGCCCGGGTCTCGGCGCGTGACGCCGCCCGGCTGGCGGCGCGGCTGCGCGCCCGGCAGTGCGTGCTCGTCGTGTGGGGGGAGTGGCCCCGCTGCGACGGTCGTCTGTCTCTCGTCTCGTCGCAGTGGTCGGGGGTCGGTCACGGTCACGGTCACCTGCGGTCGCGACGCGCCGTCATCGAGGCGCGCACCGACGTCGCGATCTCGCGACGACGTGAGGTCTGGCTGCCCGGCGACACCGGCGGAGGTGCCGGGCCGTGGGCGGCGAAGGAGACAGGCGGGGATGCCGGGCCGTGGGCGGCACAGGAGACAGCCGGGGATGCCGGGCCGTGGGCGACAGGCGAGACCACCGAGCTGCAGCTCCTGCGGGGTGCCTCGTGAGGACCCTCGTCGTGTGGTGCCCCGACTGGCCCGTCGTGGCCGCGGGACTGCCCGCCACGGTTCCTGCGGCGGTGCTGGCCGGAGGTGAGGTGCTGGCCTGCTCGCCGGCGGCCCGGGCCGCCGGGGTCCGTCGCGGCATGCGCCGCCGCGACGCCCAGGCGCGCTGTCCCGAGCTTCGCCTCGTCGACCGTGCGCCCCAGGTCGAGGCGCACCGCTTCGACGAGGTCCTCGAGGCGCTCGAGGAGCTCACGCCGGGGGTCGCTCCCATCCGCCCGGGCCTGTGCGCGCTGCGGGTGCCGCCGCGCTACTACGGGGGTGAGCGCGAGACCGCGGCTGTCCTGGCCGAGCGGGTCGTCGAGCTGGGGGTCTGGGACGTCCGGTGCGGCATCGCCGACGGCGTCTTCGCGGCTGAGCACGCGGCGCGCCGGGCCTTGACCCAGGACGTCTGGATCGTGCCGCCCGGCGGATCGGCCGACTTCGTCGGTGAGCTCGGCATCGACGTCGTCGAGGACGTCGCGCTCGCCGATCTCCTGCGCCGGCTGGGCGTGCGCACGCTCGGGTCGTTCGCGCGGCTCGCTCCCGGTGACGTGCGCACCCGCTTCGGCGACACCGGGGCTCTGCTGCACCGACTCGCCCGGGGTGAGGACCCGCAGCCCGTGGCCCGTCGGCAGGCGCCGCCCGACCTCGTCACCGGCACGGCGTTCGAGCCGCCGCTGGAGACTTCCGAGGCTGCCGTCTTCAGCCTGCGCACCACGGCCGAGCAGTGTGTCGAGACACTCGCCCAGCACGGACTCGTGGTCACGGCGGTGCGCATCGAGGTCGACTCCGATGGCACCACGGTCCAGGCCCGTACCTGGCGCCACCCCGCCTGGTTCGACGCCCCGGCGCTCCTGGACCGCCTGCGCTGGCAGCTCGCTGCGGCAGGCCCGGCAGGGGGGCGGGGAGATGGGCACGGGGTCCCGGGCGCTGGGCGGGGAGATGAGTACGCACAGGGCATCGGCGCGGTCCGGTTCGTGCCCGAGGAGACCTCGAGCGTGGGCGAGCACGCCGACACCCTGTTCGGCGCGGGGCACGACGCCCAGGTCGAGGGCGGGGCGGCCCGGGTCCAGGCGCTGGTGGGTCCCGAGGCGGTGCAGGTGCTGCGTCCGCAGGGCGGGCGGAGTCCGGGCGACCAGGTGCACGCGGCGCCGTGGGGCGAGCGGGTCCCGGTCGCCCGCCCCGCCGAGCGCCCGTGGCCCGGTCAGATCCCCGCCCCCGCACCGGCCACGGTCTTCGCCTCGCCGAGCCAGGCCGCGGTCGCGGGTGCGGAGGGCCAGCGGGTCCTGGTCACCGCGCGGGGCGCGGTCTCGGCCGTCCCGTCGCGGTTCCGGGTCTCAGCGGCCGAGCCGTGGCAACAGGTGGCGGCCTGGGCCGGTCCGTGGCCTGTCGACGAGCGGTGGTGGGACGAGGCGAGCGCGCGCCGCGTCGCCCGCTTCCAGGTCGTGGGCGTCGACGGTCGCGCCTGGCTGCTGGTCCTCGACGGCGACACCTGGTTCACCGAGGCTCGCTATGACTGAGTCACCCTGGCCAGCAAGTCAGTGCTGACATGGGCTGGAACAACCCCGACCTGCCGTGGGGCGAGCTCGAGCGACGCCTCAGCGGGCGCACCGCGTCGGGCACGCCGATCAGCCCGGCGGGGGCGCCGGGCCCTGGACGGCTGAATCATGACGACGTCGTCCGCGACGCCCCGATGTCGCGGCCGCGACGTCGGCCGCCGGAGCGCACGATCGAGCGGCTCAGCAGCACGGTGCCCTACGCCGAGCTGCACGTGCACAGCAGCTTCAGCTTCCTCGACGGCGCCAGCGATCCCGACGCCCTGGTCGAGGAGGCCGTACGCCTCGGCCTGGAGGCCCTGGCCCTGACCGATCACGACGGCTTCGCCGGGGCGCCGGCGTTCGCCGAGGCGGCGCAGCTGCACGGCCTGCGCACGATCTACGGCGCCGAGCTCTCGCTCGACCTGCAGCGACCGCAGAATGGCGTGCCCGACCCGGAGGGTACCCACCTGCTCGTGCTGGCTCGCGGCGCCGAGGGGTACCACCGACTCGCGGGCGCCATGACCGAGGCGCACCTGGGCGGCGACGACAAGGGGCGTCCGGCCTACGACCTGGACGACCTGACCGACCGGGGTCGCGACCACTGGGTCGTCCTGACGGGCTGTCGCAAGGGCGCCGTGCGCACCGAGCTCGCCACCGGGGGGCCGGCTGCGGCCGAGCGGGCGCTCCTGGACCTCGTCGACCGGTTCGGACGCGAGGGCGTCGTGGTCGAGCTCACCGACCACGGGATGCCGGGCGACTCGGCCCGCAACGACGTCCTCGCCGGTCTGGCCGCGCGGCACGGCCTGGCGGTCGTGGCCACGCAGGCCGTGCACCACGCCACGCCCGAGGGTGGCCGGCTCGCCGCGGCGATGGCGGCGGTGCGCGCGCGGCGCAGCCTGGCCGAGGTCGACGGCTGGCTGCCGCCGTCGGGCACGGCGTACCTGCGCTCCGGTGAGGAGATGGCGACGCAGTTCGCCCGGTACCCCGGCGCGGTCGCCACCTCGGTACGTCTGGCCCAGGAGCTTGCCTTCGACCTGCGCGCCGTCACCCCACGCCTCCCGGTCGTCACCCCCCAGGGCCTCACCGATCGCCAGTACCTGCGCCGGCTCGCCGACGAGGGCATCGCCGCGCGGTACGCTCACATCCCCGAGATCGCGAAGGCGCGCATCGACCGCGAGCTCGCCGTCATCGCCGAGAAGGGCTTCGAGGGCTACTTCCTGATCGTCCACGGCATCGTCACCGAGGCGAGGCAGCGCGGCATCCTGTGCCAGGGGCGGGGCTCGTCGGCCAACTCTGCGCTCTGCTACGCGCTCGGCATCACGGCGGTCGACTCGATCTTCTTCGACCTGCCGTTCGAGCGGTTCCTCGCGGCCACGCGGGAGGAGGAGCCCGACATCGACGTCGACTTCGACTCCGATCGTCGCGAGGAGATCATCCAGTGGGTCTACGACACCTACGGTCGCCGCAACGCCGCCCAGGTCGCCAACGTCATCACGTACCGGCCCCGCTCGGCGGTGCGCGACGCGGCCAAGGCGCTCGGCTACTCCACGGGCCAGCAGGACGCCTTCTCGGCCCAGGTCGAGCGGTGGCGCGAGATCGACACCGACGCGGCCCTGCCGGCGCCGGTGCGTGACCTCGCCCAGCAGCTGCTCGGGCGCCCCCGCCACCTCGGCATCCACTCCGGCGGCATGATCCTGACCGAGCGGCCCGTCGGGGAGGTGTGCCCCATCGAGCGGGCGCGCATGGCCGATCGCACGGTGCTGCAGTGGGACAAGGACGCCTGCGAGTGGATGGGGCTGGTCAAGTTCGACCTGCTCGGCCTCGGCATGCTCGGCGCCCTCGACCACTGCTTCCGGTTGGTCGAGCGGCACCTGGGGGAGTCGTGGGGCCTCGACACGATCCCCAAGGACGAGGCCGGCGTGTACGACATGCTCTGCCGGGCCGACAGCGTCGGGGTCTTCCAGGTCGAGAGCCGTGCCCAGATCGGCACCCTGCCGCGCCTGCGTCCGCGCCGGTACTACGACCTCGCGATCGAGATCGCCCTGATCCGCCCCGGGCCCATCCAGGGCGGTGCGGTGCACCCGTACATCCGCCGGGCCACGGGGCACGAGACCGTCACGTACCCCCACCCGGCCGTCGAGCCCGTGCTGCGGCGCACCCTCGGGGTGCCGCTGTTCCAGGAGCAGCTCATGCAGATGGCCATGGTGCTGGGCGACTGCACGGGCGACGAGGCCGACCTCCTGCGGCGGGCCATGGGGTCCAAGCGCGGTATCGAGCGCATCGAGTCGCTCGAGGCGCGCCTGTTCGAGGGCATGGCCGACAAGGGCATCGTGGGGGAGGAGGCCGAGGCGATCTACGTCATGATCAAGTCGTTCGCCGACTTCGGCTTCGCCGAGAGCCACGCCCTGAGCTTCGCGCTGCTGGTGTACGCCAGCAGCTGGCTCAAGCTGCACCATCCCGCGGCGTTCCTCGCGGCGCTGCTGCGCAACCAGCCCATGGGGTTCTACTCACCGGCCTCCCTCGTGGGTGACGCGCGACGTCACGGGGTCGAGACCTTGCGTCCCGACATCGCCCGGTCGGCAGCCCAGGCCGAGCTGGAGCCGCTGGTCGCGGGCGTCACGGGGGTCACCGGCCTCGCGCAGTGCGCCGAGCGCGAGCAGCCCACGCCGGGGCCGTTCGACCCGCACGGTCCCGATCCCACGGTTTCGCACCGCCGCGACGGTCACTTCGCAGTGCGGCTCGGGCTCGACAGCGTGCGGGGCATCGGCCTCGAGGTGGCTCACCGGATCGTCGCTGCGCGGGCAGAGCGGCCGTTCGCCGACATGGCCGACGTCGCCCGGCGCACGGGGCTGTCGGCGGCGCAGATGGAGGCACTGGCCACCGCCGGGGCGTTCGACGGCTTCGGCCTGAGCCGGCGGCAGGCGCTCTGGAACGCGGGCTTCACCGACGCGCCCGACATGCTGCCGGGCACCGGCGCGTGGTCGCCCCCACCGAGCCTGCCCGACCTCTCGGCCGTCGAGGAGACCCTGGCCGACCAGTGGGCCACCCGCATCACGCCCGATCGACATCCGATGGAGCACCTGCGCGAGCTGCTGGCCGCCGAGGGGGTGCGGTCGGTCGGCGAGGTGCTCGCCGCGCGGCCCGACGGGGCCTCGGTCACCGGCGGGCAGGTCGAGTCCGGTCGCCGGGTCTGGGTCGCCGGGCTCGTGACGCACCGTCAGCGTCCGGGCACGGCAGGCGGTGTCACGTTCCTCAACCTCGAGGACGAGACCGGCATGCTCAACGTCGTCGTGTTCGGTTCGGTCTGGGAGCGGCACAAGCGGATCTTCCGGTCGGCTGCCGGCGTCGTGATCCGCGGCGTCGTGGAGGTCACCGACGACCGGGTCGTCAACCTCGTCGCCGAGGTCGTCGACCGCATCGAGACCCGCTACCCGAGCGCGGCGCGGGCGGGGGCGGGGCCGTTGTCGGTGCGGCACAGGAGCAGGGACTTCCAGTAGGGCGCGCGACTCGTCCCTCGTCGCACCACCGGCTCGTTCCTCACCGGTGCCGGGCTTCGCCCGGGCGCCTGCCTCGCCTCCGGCTCGGCCCGTGGTCACTGCCGGTGCTCGGTGCCTCAATAGTAGTTGGCGATCGCGGGGCGCGGCCCGGCGGACAGGGCGTCCCAGGCCGCGTCGTCGGTGTCGTCGCCCGTGAGGTGGCCGAGCCGGCGCAGGGTGCGGGAGTCGGACCTGCCGAACAAGGTCTGCACGAGCGCGGTGTCGTCGAACGTGCGCGAGGCCGACGCGGTCGGGGCCACCTCGAGTCGGCCACCGGCCGCCGCGGCCACGTAGGCCCGGTCGTGCCAGACGAACGGCAGCTCAGAACGCAGGGCGGGTGACGGTGCGAGCGACGCCAGCACCTGCACGTCCAGCACCTTGACCATGTAGCTGTACCGGCGGCGCACCCGGGAGTCGTCCGAGCGCAGCAGGCCGGTCCAGGTGTCGGCCGTGCTGTCGGTGATGACGGTCGTGGGTGTCACCGAGGCGAACGACCCGAGCGTCTGCAGCAGGCCCACGAGACTGGCCCGGTCGAGCGCGACGAGCTGTCGCACCGTCAGCACGGCGTCGGGTCCGTAACCCGTGCCCCGGTGCCAGGCGGCGAATCCCGACACGACGCCGGGGGTCGACTCGGCGACCGTCACGCCCGTCGTCTCGTCGGTGTACGCCGCCGCCTGGTCGGGAAAGGAGATGCCGTCGCGGGTCAGGGGTCCGCGGTGCTGCTGGGCCCAGGCGGTGTAGGTCGCGGCGATGGCGGGGACGTCCTCGGTGG
Organism: Aeromicrobium sp.; assembly: GCF_023146395.1. Lineage (GTDB taxonomy): Bacteria > Actinomycetota > Actinomycetes > Propionibacteriales > Nocardioidaceae > Aeromicrobium. The sequence goes on from NZ_JAGLCD010000006.1 coordinate 42,525, forward strand.
TGGCCCGCCGCACCGGCGCGGCGTCACCGCGCACGGCCAGCACGTGCGTCGGCACCACGATCTCGTCGAGATCGGCGACGGGGGCGTAGCCCAGGCTGCGATAGATGCCGGTCGAGGTCGGGTACAGGCCGCTCAGCAGCGCGCCGCGGTCGCGCGCCGCACCCAGCATGCTCTCGAACAGGGGACGCAGGTGGCCGCCCCCGCGGTGCTCGGCCGGCACCGTGATGCCGGCGATGCCGGCGGTCGTGACCCGGGAGCTCCCGATCCAGGTCTCGAACTCGCGATCGATCCCCAGTGCGGCGAGCCCCCCGTCGGACTCGACCTGCCACACGTGGCGGCCCGCGCTGGGCGGGCTCTCGTCCTCACCGACGCCGAACGCCTCGACCCAGTGCGGCTTCAGCGACGGCCAGTCGATCACGTCGACGGGGGCGACACGCGTAGTCATGCCCCCATCCTGCACCGACGCCCTCCCGCCGGCCGTGGGGCCAGGAGGAGGGCGTCGGTGCAGGAGAGGCTCAGTGGATCGCGACGCCCTCCAGCTCGTCGGCGTGGAGATCGGCGTGCTTGGTGTTCATGAACACCCAGACCAGCGCGGAGGCCGAGAAGATCATGAAGGCGCCGATCAGGAACGCCTGGGCGGCGCCTGCGGTGAACGCCGCCTGGCCCACGACCTCCTCGATCGCCTTCTGCGCCGATGCCGGCGGCGGGGTGCCGCCCATCGACTGCAGGGCGGCGCCGATGCTCTCGGCCTTGTCGCGCGTGAAGTGCACCGCGGCCGTCGAGAGGGCGGCCAGGCCGACGGCGCCGCCGACCTGCTGCATCGTGTTGAGCACGCCGGAACCGATGCCCGAGTCCTCGGCCGGGATGCCGTGCACGGCGACCAGGGTCATCGTGACGAAGTTCAGGCCCATGCCGAAGGCCATCGTGACGATGAACGGAGCGATCTTGATCCAGAAGTCGATGTCGCTCGCGAAGCTGGCGTTGCCGGTGGCGACCGCCACGATGTTCGCGGGGCTGTCGTCGACCGCGATGCGCGAGAACATCAGCAGCGAGAAGCCCGAGATCAGGGTGCCGGTGCCCACGAGGTACCGCGGGTCGAGGCGGACGATGAGGTTCGACGCCAGCGTCGCGCCGCCGATCATGCCGACCGTGAAGGGCAGGAACGCCAGTCCCGTGTGCAGGGGCGACCATCCCGACACGTTCTGCAGGACGAGCGACATGAAGAAGAACATCGCGAACATCGCGGCCGGGGTGATGAACATCGTCGCGAAGGCGATCGACCGCGCGCGATCGGCGAACAGGCTCAAGGGCATGAGCGGGTTGCGCACTGAGCGCTCGACCAGGACGAAGGCCACCAGGAGGGCGGCGCCGGCGGCCAGGGCGAGGATCGTGAACGGGTCGTCCCAGCCGTGGGCCGCCTCGCCGGCCCGGGAGAATCCGTAGACCAGCGAGACGATGCCGACCGTGCCGATGGCGGCGCCGGGGACGTCGAGCGCCACGCGGCGCGGCTTGCTCTCGTCGAGGTAGCGGGGCGCGAGGAAGGCGGCGACCAGACCGATCGGCACGTTGATCAGGAAGGTCAGGCGCCAGCCCTGGATCGTGTCGCTCTCGATCCCGGTGAGCCAGCCGCCGAGCACCAGACCGAACGCCGCGCCGATGCCGGCCAGGGCCGCGAAGATCGAGAACGCGCGATTGCGCTGCGGACCCGCGGGGAAGGTCGTGGTGATCAGCGCCAGGGCCGCGGGGGAGGCCAGGGCGGCACCGAGGCCCTGCAGGGCTCGGGACGACAGCAGCATGGCCTCGTTCTGGGCCAGGCCGCCGAGCGACGAGGCCACGACGAACAGCACCAGGCCGATCATGAAGACGCGGCGCCGCCCGAACTGGTCGCCGAGGCGGCCACCCAGGAGCAGCAGGCCGCCGAAGGCGAGCGCGTAGCCCGTCACGACCCACTGCAGGTTGTTCTGGCCGATGCCGAGGTCGGTGCCGATGTACGGCAGGGCGATGTTGGCGATCGTGGCGTCGAGCACGACCATGAGCTGCGCCATGCAGATCACGACGAGGGCGATGCCGAGGTTCTTGTGGGTCGCGGTCGACGTCGTGGGAGGGTCGGCCTCCGCCATGGTGTCGTCGGGCGGCATGGTGGTCATGCGTTCTCCTGGAGCAGTGAGGGCCGCAGGGCGGCCGGGAGGATGATCTGGTCGACGACGGCCGTGATGGCCTCGACGTCCGTGGGGAGTCCGAGCAGGAACTCGCGGTGCAGGATGATGCCGGCGAGCGCGGGGGCCACGAGCTCGACATCGATCCCGTCGCGCAGCTCGCCGCGTGCGGCGGCACGCCGGTAGATCTCTCGGGACCGGGCGATCTTCGGGCCGATGAAGCGCTCGCGGAAACCCGCCGCGAACTCCTCGTCGTGGCCCAGTGCCGTGACGATGCTGCTGAAGACGGCCGTGAGACGCGGATCGGTCAGCCGGTTCTGGCCACAGTGCATCGCCAGCAGGTCGCCCCGGAGGGAGCCGGTGTCGAGCTCGCCGGCCGGCGGGTCCTTGAGGGCCAGCAGCGCCTCGAGGACGAGCGTCGCCTTGCTGGACCAGAGCCGGTAGAGCGTGGCCTTGGACGCCCTGGCGGCCTGGGCCACGGCGTCCATCGTCAGACGGTCGTAGCCGACCTCCGCGAGCACGTCGATCGTGGCGTCGAGGATCTCGAGCTCACGGTCGCCCGTGACCCGGGGCCGGGTCTGTGGGTCGTCGGCCGGTACCACAGGGGTGACCTCCTGAGCTCTCGATGGTACGAAACTGTTTCGTACCATCGATGAGAGTACGGGATCGTTTCATCCGGTGGCAAGATCCGATCAGGTGCGACCTGCGTCACGTGCCTGGAGCCGCGGTATCTCGCCCCGTGTGGGCCCTAGCGCGGGACGAAGGGCCGGCCGTCGACGGCCTTCGTGACCGTGACGGTGTCCAGGAGCTCGCCGGGCGCCAGGCCCTGCGGCAACGGGCCGGTGCCGACGCCGGAGTCGTCGATCGTGGCGACGTAGGAGCTGTAGACCAGGCGGTCGCCCTCGACGCGCACCGCTTGGTAGGTCGAGATCTTGTCGGCGGCCGCATCGCGAACCGCGTCGTTGATCGTCCAGTTGTTGCGGCCCGCGGGGTCGAGGTCGTAGTACTTGTCGCCTGCGTTGGCCACGACGTACGTCGGGCCGGAATAGCCGCCGGCGACGTCGTTCTCGGCCAGGTGGCCGCGGGCGTAGGCGTGGTCGTGGCCCTGCAGCACGAGGTCGACGCCGTACTGCTCCAGCAGCGGCAGGAAGGCCGTGCGCTGTGCCAGGTTGTCGCGCAGCTTCGCCGCCGAGAACATCGGCTGGTGGATCGTCACGACGGTCCACGTCCGTGGGTTGTCGGCGAGCTGCTGCTCGAGCCAGGCCGCCTGCAGGGCGCCGAGGCCGTCGTCAGTCGGGTCGCTCGGGCCGCCGGTGATGGAGCCGTCGAGGGTGATGAAGCGGACGTCGCCGACGTCGACGCGGTACGTGAGGTCGTCCTGGCCCTCGGGGCCGTTGCGGGGGTACTGCACGTGGCTGCGGTAGCGCACCGTCTGCTCGTCGCCGTAGTGCTCGTGGTTGCCGGCCACGGTCAGGAAGCTGCGTGTCGAGGCCCAGGGGGCGACGGCCTCGAACCACTGCTCCCACTGGTGGTCGTCGTTGCCGTCGTTGACCTGGTCGCCCGCCGTGAGTGCGATCCGTGCGTCCGGGTACTGGGCGAAGGCCTGGTCCACGGTGCTCGACCAGCCCGCATCGAGTCCCCACTGCGCGTCGCCGAAGTACAGGAAGGTCCACGGGTCCGTGCTGTCGGCCGCCGGCGCCGTGGTGAACGTCGTCCAGGGGGAGAAGTCGTCGTCGTGTCCGACGCGGTACGTGTAGGCGGTCGACGGCTCCAGGTCGGTCAGGGTCGCACTGTGGTGCCGGGCCGACAGCCGCGAGTTCGGAAGTCGCTCGGCGACGCTGGCGTCGGCCTCGACCGTCCTGACCTGGTCCGGATCGTCGGCAGGCGCCACCTGCACCTCGCCCTCCTGCGTGGCCTCGTCCGTACGCCACGTGACGGTCTGGCTCGTCGCGGTGTCGGCCGCAGGACTCAGGATGATGCGGTCGGGGGAGGCCGTGGCGGTGCCGTCGTCGGCCGGCGGCACGTCGCTGCCGGCTCCGGTCCGGACGGCGACGACGGCCACGATCGCGATGGCCGACGCGGCAGCGAGGAGGAGTCGGCGCGCCAGCGGGCGACCCAGGACGTTCGGCAGGGCGGACACGTGGTGATCGTCGGTCGACGTCCGGGCGAACCGGTGAACGGCGCCTCGCGGGGCCGGTGTCGAGCGGGTGAACACGTGTCGACCGACTTAGTGTTGCCCTGACCCTAAGTAGGGGTTAAGGTCGATTGCACCTGAAGGAGGTGACGCATGACGCTCCAGTCCGACCTCAGCCGTGATGGCGAGGCGGGGGAGACCGACGACCGGGTCTCGCTCGCGGTCTCGACCGTGATCTTCGCGCTGCGCCCTCACCCCGCCACCGGGAGCCCCACGATCTGGTTGCCGCTCGTGCGGCGCATCCGCGAGCCGTTCGAGGGTCGCTGGGCCCTGCCCGGCGGCCCGCTCGAGCCGCACGAGGACCTGGCCTCGTCGGCCCGTCACACGCTCGAGCGCACGACCGGCCTGACCCCCAACCACCTCGAGCAGCTGTACGCCTTCGGCCGGGTCGATCGTTCGCCCGACCGGGTCGTCTCGATCGTGTACTGGGCCCTGGTGCGTGCCGAGGAGGACGCCCAGGTCGTGCCGATCCCCAACGTCGAGTGGTTCGTCGCCGACGAGGTGGCGGGGCTCGCCTTCGACCACGACGACATCGTCGAGTACGCCCTCACCCGCCTGCGCGCCAAGATCACGTACTCACCGATCGCCTACGGCTTCCTCCCCGACGAGTTCACCCTCGCGCAGCTGCGTGAGGTGTACGAGGCGGTCCTCGGGCGTCCGCTCGACCCCGCGAACTTCCGTCGCCAGATGCGCGGCCGGCTCCAGGCCACGGGTCGATGTCTGGAGGGCCTGAGCCATCGCCCGCCGGCGCTGTACCGGCACGACCCCACCTCGTCCCGCACGACCCTGACCTTCGAAAGGGAGTCCCGATGACCACCTTCTCCGTCGACGAGCTCATCACGACCACGCCGGAGTCGAGCTGCGACGCCGACCTCGCGTCCGGGCCCTGGGCCTTCGACCTCACGCCGGGCTACGGGCCCGGGGCGTCCGAGGACGACGTGATCCCCGACCCCGTCGTGCGTCCGGGCCAGCTGCCGGTCGCGTACCAGCGCATGGACGAGGCCGAGCTGCACGCGCGCATCACCGCTGCCAAGCAGGCCCTGGGCGACAAGCTCGTGATCCTCGGGCACTTCTACCAGCGCGACGAGGTCGTCCAGCACGCCGACTTCGTGGGCGACTCCTTCCAGCTCGCGAACGCGGCCCTCACCCGGCCCGACGCGGAGACGATCGTGTTCTGCGGCGTGCACTTCATGGCCGAGACCGCCGACATCCTGGCGCGGTCCGAGCAGCACGTGATCCTGCCCAATCTCGCGGCCGGCTGCTCCATGGCCGACATGGCCGACGAGGAGTCGGTCGAGGCGGCCTGGGAGGAGCTCATGGAGCTCTACGCCGACGAGGACGCGGCGTCCGGCGCGGGTGCCGGGCCTGGGGCGGCTGATGGCAAGGCTTCGGTCATCCCGGTCACGTACATGAACTCCTCGGCGGCGCTCAAGGCGTTCTGCGGCCGGCACGGCGGCATCGTGTGCACGTCGTCGAACGCCGCGACGGTGCTCGAGTGGGCCTTCGAGCGGGGGCGCCGGGTGCTGTTCTTCCCCGACCAGCACCTCGGGCGCAACACCGGCAAGGCCATGGGCGTCCCGCTGGAGCAGATGCCGATGATCAATCCCCGCAAGCCGGGTCTGGGCGTCGACGCCCAGGAGCTGCGGGACGCTCGTGTGCTGCTGTGGCCGGGCTTCTGCTCGGTGCACAAGCGGTTCACGGTGGCCCAGATCGAGCAGGCGCGGGCCGAGCACCCGGGCGTCAAGGTCGTGGTGCACCCCGAGAGTCCCATGCCGGTCGTCGACGCCGCCGATGCGGCCGGGTCGACTGACTTCATCCGCAAGTTCGTCGCGGCCAGCGAGCCTGGCGACGTCATCGCGATCGGCACCGAGATCAACCTGGTCAACCGGCTCGCCGCCGAGCACCCGGACCGCACGATCTTCTGCCTCGACCCGGTCATCTGCCCGTGCTCCACGATGTACCGGATCCACCCTGGCTACCTCGCGTGGGTGCTCGACGGTCTGGTCGAGGGCGAGGTCCGCAACGAGATCGTGGTCGCCGACGACGTGGCCACGCACGCCAAGGTCGCGCTCGAGCGCATGCTCGCCGCGCTCCCGAAGTAGGGGGATCGCATGACCCATCTCCTGGTGGTCGGCAGCGGTGTCGCCGGGCTCACCGCGGCACTGGACGCCGACGGACGCCCCGGCGTCGAGGTCACGCTGCTGACGAAGGCCACGCTCGAGTCGTCCAACACCTGGTTCGCGCAGGGCGGGGTCGCGGTCGTGACCTCGAGCGACGACACGGTCGGCGAGCACGTGGCCGACACCCTGGCCGCGGGCGCCGGGCTGTCCGACGACGAGGCCGTCGAGGTGCTGTGCGCCGAGGGCCCCGAGGCCGTGCAGCACCTGATCGAGCGTGGCGTGCTGTTCGACGTGCACGACGGCGTGCTCGCCCGCGGGCTGGAGGCCGCCCACTCGCACGAGCGCATCCTGCACGCCGGCGGCGACGCCACGGGGGCCGCCATCGCAGCGGCGCTGATTGCTCGCCTGCGCGACTCCTCGGTCGAGGTCCGCGAGAACACGACCGCCGTCGATCTCGTGGTCGAGCGCGGTCGGGTCGTGGGCGTCACGCTGCTGGGCGGTGAGCGGATCGACGCCGATGCCGTCGTGCTGGCCACGGGAGGGGCGGGCCAGCTGTACCCCTACACGACCAATCCGGCCGTGGCCACGGGCGACGGTCTGGCGATGGCCCTGCGCGCGGGCGCGGTGGCGGCCGACCTGGAGTTCTACCAGTTCCACCCGACGTCTCTGGCGGCCCCGGGCAACCACCTGGTCTCGGAGGCCGTGCGCGGTGAGGGCGCGGTCCTGATCGACGCCGACGGCCGCCGGTTCATGCGGGCCGTCCACCCTGACGCCGAGCTCGCGCCCCGCGACGTCGTGGCCCGGGGCATCGCCGCGCAGATGGCGCGGCAGGGCGGCCGGCCCGTGCGGCTCGACGCCACGGCCCTCGGGGCCGAGTTCCTCGCGAAGCGGTTCCCGACGATCGACGCCGCAGTCCGGGCGCGCGGCTTCGACTGGGGTCACGATCCGATCCCCGTCACGCCGGCCGCCCACTACTTCATGGGCGGGGTCCGCACCGACCTGTGGGCACGCACGTCGCTGCCGGGACTCTTCGCGGTCGGTGAGGTCGCCTGCAACGGGCTCCACGGCGCCAACCGTCTGGCCTCCAACTCGCTGCTCGAGGGGGCCGTCTACGGCCGCCGGGTCGTCGACGCGGCCCTGGACCCGGCCGGGGTTCCTGACCACGTCTTCGACGAGGAGTGGGCCGAGCCGCAGGTCGTGCGGCTGCCGGCCGGCGGGGTGCTCTCGAGCCGGGCCGACCTGCAGCAGCTGATGTGGGACGCGGCTGGTCTCACCCGCGACGGCTCCGGGCTGACGGCCGCGGCCGCGGAGCTCGAGCGCTGGGCCGTGCCGGTGGCCACCGACGCGAAGTCGGCCGAGGACGCGAACCTCCGGGTCGTGGCGCAGGCCGTCGTCGCGAGCGCACTCGCCCGCCGGGAGTCGCGCGGGGGACACTTCCGCAGCGACTTCCCCGAGCCCGGTGCGGGGCCCGGGGTGCACAGCACGGTCGCGGCCGACGGGGGGCAGCAGCGTGCTTGAACCGTCCCAGATCCGCCCCGTCGTCATCGCCGCCCTCGCCGAGGACGCGCCGTCCGGCGACGTGACGTCGCAGGTGTTCGTGCCGGCCGACGCGCGCGCCACGGCGGACGTCGTCGCCCGCGAGCCCGGCGTCGTGGCCGGCGTCCAGGTGCTCGAGGTCGTCTTCGCCGAGGTCGACCCCGCGGTCGAGGTCGCCCTCCACGTGAGCGACGGCGCGAGGTTCGACACCGGCGACGTGCTCGCGACGGTGAGCGGTCCGGCGCGCGCGATCCTGCGCGGCGAGCGGATCGCCCTGAACCTGCTGCAGCGGATGAGCGGCATCGCCACGCTCACGGCCGAGCACGTCGCCGCGGTCGCCCACACCGGCGCCCGGGTCGTCGACACCCGCAAGACCACGCCGGGCCTGCGCGTTCTCGAGCGCCATGCGGTGCGCTGCGGCGGTGGGCACAACCACCGCTTCTCCCTGTCCGACGCGGTCATGGCCAAGGACAACCACCTCGCGCTGACCCGCGACGTGACAGCGGCCATCCGGGCTGCGCGGGCCCAGATCCCGCACACGATGCACCTCGAGGTCGAGGTCGACGACCTGAGCCAGATCGAGCCCGTGCTCGCCGGTGGTGTCGACACGATCATGCTCGACAACTTCACGCTCGACGACCTGCGCACGGGCGTCGAGCTCGTCGCCGGCCGCGCGATCGTCGAGGCCAGCGGCGGGGTGCGCCTCGACACGATCGGGGCGATCGCCGAGACCGGCGTCGACGTCATCAGCGTCGGTGCCCTGACGCACGGGGTGCGGGCCCTCGATCTCGGTCTCGACCTGAGGATCGAGGGTGGCTAGCCCGGGCACGGCTTCCGGGGTGCGGGCGACTCCATGAGCACGCTCTACCTGGACGAGGCCGCGACGACTCCGGTCCGGCGCGACGTGCTCGAGGCGATGTGGCCGTACCTCACCGGGACGTTCGGCAACCCGTCGAGCGCGCACGAGGTCGGCGACCTCGCCCGGCGCGCGCTGGAGGACGCACGCCGCGACGTCGCGACCTTCCTCGGTGCGCGACCGGGGGAGATCACCTTCACGTCCGGCGGCACCGAGTCCGACAACGCGGCGGTCAAGGGTCTGGCCCTGGCCTCGAGCCGCGGACGGCACGTCGTCGTGAGCGCGATCGAGCACCCGGCCGTGCTGGAGTCCGCTGACTGGTTGGCCCGTCAGGGGTTCGACGTCACCGAGCTCGGCGTCGACGAGCTCGGTCGGGTCTCGCCCGAGGAGCTCGCCGCCGCGCTGCGCGACGACACGGCCGTCGTCAGCGTCCAGCTCGCGAGCAACGAGGTCGGCACGGTGCAGGACGTCGCGACGCTGTCGGCCGTCGCCGCCGAGCGGGGGGTGCCGTTCCACACCGACGCGGTCCAGGCCGCCGGATGGCTCGACCTCGACGTCACGCGCCTGGGGGTGCAGGCGCTCAGCCTCTCGGGCCACAAGCTGGGTGCGCCCAAGGGGGTCGGGGTGCTCTTCGTCGCGCGCCGCGCCCCGTTCGAGCCCCTGCTGCACGGAGGCGGGCAGGAGGGCGGGCGTCGCTCCGGCACCGAGAACGTCGCGTCGGCGGTCGGTCTGGCCGCCGCCGTGCGAGCCCCTCGTCCTGCCGCGGCCGAGGTCGCCGCGCTGCGCGACCGGTTCGTCGAGCAGGTGCTCGGGGGAGCGCCCCGTGCGCGGCTCACAGGTCATCCCACGCACCGCCTGCCCGGCAGTGCCTCGTTCGTCTTCCCGGGCCGTTCGGGGGAGTCGATCCTGCTCGACCTCGAGCGGCGGGGGGTCGTGGTCTCCAGCGGCTCGGCCTGCCACGCCGGCAGCGACGACCCCAGTCACGTGCTGATCGCGATGGGTCTGGACCGCGAGGTCGCCCAGACCGCCGTGCGCTTCACGTTCGGCGCTGCCGTGACCGCGGAGCAGCTCGACCAGGCGGCGCGCGCCGTGGCCGAGGTCTGTGCGTGATCTCGGGGCGTGAACCCGCGGTCTACGCTGGAACGATCATGAGTGACCCCAATTCGGAGCAGCGCCGTCCCGAGACGCACCCACCGGTGTACCTGGACCACGCCGCGACCACACCGATGGTCCCGGAGGCGATCGCGGTGCTGACCGAGCAGCTCGGGCGCACGGGCAACCCGTCCTCGCTGCACGCCTCGGGCCGCGCGGCGCGCCGCGTCGTCGAGGAGTCGCGCGAGCTCATCGCCGAGCGGCTCGGCGCGCGCCCGAGCGAGGTCGTGCTCACCTCGGGCGGTACCGAGGCCAACAATCTCGCGATCAAGGGCCTCTACTGGTCGCGCCACGCCCAGGACCCGGCGCGGCGCCGGCTCCTGTTCAGCGCGATCGAGCACCACGCGCTGCTCGACCCGGTCACCTGGCTCGGCAAGGAGCAGGGGGCCGACATCGTCACCACGGGAGTCGATCAGGACGGTGTCCTTCGGCTGGACGACCTGCGTGACTCGATCGAGGGCGACCCGCGGTCCGTCGCGGCGATCACCACGATGTGGGCCAACAACGAGATGGGATCGATCCAGCCGGTCACCGAGGTCGTCGCGCTGGCGCGCCCGCACGGGATCCCCGTGCACAGCGACGCCGTGCAGGCCGCAGGTCACCTGCCGATCGACTTCGGGTCCAGCGGTCTGGACGCCATGACCGTCACGGCACACAAGCTCGGCGGCCCGATCGGGGTCGGTGCGCTGCTCGCGGTCCGCGAGCTCGACCTCATGCCCCTGCTGCACGGCGGTGGGCAGGAGCGCGACGTCCGGTCAGGCACGCTCGGCGCCCCGCTCGTGGCCGCGTTCGCCGCCGCGGTCGACGTCGCGGTGCGTGCGCGGGAGTCCGAGGCCCTGCGTCTCGAGGCGCTTCGCGCACGTCTGGTCGCCGGCATCACCCGTCTCGTGCCGGACGCCGTGGTCAACGGACCTGCCGAGCCTGAGGGCCGCCTTCCGCACATCGCCCACGTGACGTTCCCCGGCTGCGACGGCGACGCGATGCTGATGCTGCTCGACGCCCACGGCGTCGAGGTCTCCACCGGGTCGGCCTGCACCGCCGGCGTGCCGCAGCCCAGCCACGTCCTGCTCGCGATGGGGTACGACGAGGACGCCGCGGGCGGGTCGTTGCGCTTCAGCCTCGGACACACCACGACCGCCGACGACGTCGATCGCGTCCTGGCCGTGCTCCCTGAGGTGCACACCCGGGCGAGCGCGGCCCGGGCGCTGAGGCTGCGATGACGGCCCCGCTGCGGCTCGTGGCGGCGATGTCCGGCGGCGTCGACTCCGCGGTGGCCGCGGCCCGGGCGGTCGACGCGGGCCACGAGGTCACGGGCGTGCACCTGGCCCTGAGTCGCAACCCCAAGTCGTACCGGTCGGGAGCCCGCGGGTGCTGCTCGATCGAGGACGCAGGCGACGCGCGTCGGGCCGCCGACGCCATCGGCATCCCGTTCTACGTCTGGGACATGAGCGACGAGTTCGCCGAGGCGGTCGTCGACGACTTCGTCAGCGAGTACGAGGCCGGACGCACGCCCAACCCCTGCCTGCGGTGCAACGAGAAGATCAAGTTCGCGGCCGTGCTCGAGCGGGCCGTGGCCCTGGGCTTCGACGGCGTCGTGACGGGCCACTACGCCCAGGTGCGCACGGGCGACGAGGGACTCGTCGAGATGCACCGCGCGGTCGACATGGCCAAGGACCAGAGCTACGTCCTCGGCGTGCTGACCCAGGAGCAGCTGCGCCGCTCCCACTTCCCGCTGGGCGACTCCGCCAAGCCCGACGTCCGCCGCGAGGCCGAGGCCCGGGGCCTGCAGGTCGCGAGCAAGCCCGACAGCCACGACATCTGCTTCGTCGCCGACGGGGACAACGCGGGGTGGCTGTCGGAGAAGATCGGCCCGCGTCCCGGCACGATCGTCGACGAGTCCGGCGAGGTTCTGCGGGAGCACGACGGCGCCTACGCGTTCACGATCGGGCAGCGTCGTGGCCTGCGGCTCGGGGTGCCGGCCGACGACGGCAAGCCGCGCTTCGTGCTCGACATCGAACCCGTCTCCGGCACCGTCACGGTGGGCCCGCGTGAGCAGCTCCTCGTCGACGCCCTGGACGGGGTCTCGCCGCTGTGGTGCACCTCGGCCCCCACGGGTGAGATCGACTGCACCGTGCAGCTGCGCGCCCACGGGGCCGAGCACCGAGCCCGCGTGTCGGTCGAGGCCGAGGTGGTCCACGTCGAGCTGCTCGACCCGGCCGAGGGCATCGCCCCGGGCCAGGCCTGCGTCGTCTACGACGGCACGCGCGTCGTCGGCTCCGCCACGATCTCCCGGACGCGGCGGCGGTCCTCGAGCCCCGCGTGAGCCAGGTCGTGGAGCCACCCCTCGACAGCGTCGTGATCGGGGCGGGCCAGGCGGGTCTGTCCTCCTCGTTCCACCTGCGCAGGCTCGGCGTCGAGCACGTCGTGCTCGACGCCGATGCCGCGCCCGGCGGTGCCTGGCGGCACCGCTGGGACGCCCTCACGATGGCCGACGTCCACGGCGTGGCCGACCTGCCGGACGCGCCACGTCCCCCGGCCCAGGGGCCGGAACGCGCCAACGAGTTCGTGCCGGCGTACTTCGCGGCCTACGAGCGCGAGCACGCGCTGCCGGTCGTGCGTCCGGCCGTCGTCGAGCACGTGCGCCAGGACACCGCCGACCCGGCCCTGCTGCTCGTCGAGGTCCGGCTCGGCGACGAGCCACGGTCGTGGCGCGCTCGCACGCTCGTCAACGCGAGCGGCACGTGGCGGCGGCCGTTCGTGCCGCGGTACCCCGGCCAGGAGACCTTCGCGGGGGAGCAGCTGCACACCGTCGCGTATCCCGGACCTGAGCACTTCCGGAGCAAGCGCGTCCTCGTCGTGGGCGGAGGCGCGTCGGCGGTGCAGTTCCTCGGCGCGCTGCGGCCGGTCACGGACACCCTCTGGGTGACGCGGCGCGAGCCCGTCTGGCGCACGGAGAAGTTCGATCCCGAGGCGGGGCGGGAGGCCGTCGCGATGGTGGCCGAGCGCGTGCGTCAGGGGCTGCCGCCGCGCAGCGTCGTCAGCGTCACGGGTCTGATGCTGCGTCCGCAGGAGGCCGAGGCGCAGCGGCTGGGCGCCTACCGGCGGCTGCCGATGTTCGAGCGCGTCGAGCCGGGCGGCGTGCGGTGGGCCGACGGCACGTTCGAGGCGGTCGACGTGATCCTGTGGGCCACCGGGTTCCGTCCCGACGTCGAGCACCTGGCCCCGCTCCACCTGCGCTCACCGCGCGGGGGCATCCAGCTGGGGTCCACCGCCGCGACCGCGACGGAGTCGGTTGTCGACCCTCGGGTGCAGCTCGTCGGCTACGGGCCATCGGCCTCGACGATCGGCGCCAACCGGGCGGGCCGCACCGCCGCGGTCGCCGTGCGCCGCCACCTCCGCGCCTGACCCCTCCCCGCCTGACCCCTCCGCCCGGCGGACGGAGGGGAAGCGACCCCTAGGGTGAGGCCATGCGCGCCACGGGAGTCGGGTCGGTTCCGGGCGAGGACTTTCGCGAGTGGGCCAAGGTCTCGCTCGGCGGACTCGACGTCGCGTTCGTGCCCGAGCTGCCCGCCCGCGGCGTCCAGGCACAGATGATCGGTCGGTCGCTCGCGCTGCTCGACGGCCTCGACGCCGACCTGCAACCGGCCGGCTGGCGGATCGGCGTCGGGTCCGGTCGCGACCACCGCCTGGCGCAGTCGCTCCTCGCCCAGGACCTGGACGCTCTGGAGGAGCTCGGGTCCGATCACACCGGCCCCCTGAAGCAGCAGCTCGCCGGCCCGTGGACCCTGGCGGCCACGGTCGAGCTGGCCCGCGGCGAGAAGGTCCTGGTCGACCACGGTGCCCGACGCGACCTGGCCGAGTCCCTCGCGGCCGGGTTGGCGGAGCACCTCACGGACCTGAGCCGGCGGTTCCCGAAGGCACAGCTCCTCGTGCAGGTCGACGAGCCCGCGCTGCCCGCCGTGCTCGACGCCGGCATCCCGACGGCCAGCGGCTTCGGCCGGCACCGCACGATCCACCCGCCGGAAGCCGATGCGCACCTGCGGCTCCTGACCGAGGTCGTCCGCGAGGCGGGCGCCACGCCGGTCGCGCACGTCTGCGCCGACGACGTCCCGGTCGCGCTCCTGCACGCCGCCGGGTTCGCGGCGGTCGGCTTCGACCTGGCGCGGACGCCGCCGAGCGACGCCTGGGGCGAGGCGTTCGAGGCGGGGCTGGACCTGTGGATGGGGGTCGTCCCGTCGCTCGACCCGGCGCAGGTGCCCACGTCGTCGGTGATGATCGGTCGGGTCGACGCCTTCCTCGGCCGTCTCGGGTTCGACGAGGAGATCGCCGATCCCCGCGTCGTCGTGAGCCCGTCCTGCGGGCTCGCGGGAGCCACGGCGACGTGGGCGCGGACAGCGCTCGCACTCGCGGCGAACGTCGGTGCGCGCCACTAGTCTCGGACCATGAGTCCACGGAAGAAGGGCGCCGCGGAAGCGTCCCCCACGGTGTCTCAGACCCCGGGGCCGGAGCAGGCCCTCCAGATCAGTCTCGACGAGGCCAAGGTGGAGGTGCAGGCGCTCGTCGAGCGCATCGAGGAGGCCCGCGACGCGTACTACGGGCGCAACGCCTCGCTCGTCGACGACGCCACGTACGACGCCGACATGCAGCGGCTCGAGGCGCTCGAGCGGCTGTTCCCGGCGCTGCAGGGTCAGGACTCGCCCACGCAGCGGGTCGGTAGCGCCGCCAGCTCCGAGCTGCCTCCCATCGAGCACGCCGAGCGCATGCTGAGCCTCGACAACGTGTTCTCGCCCGATGAGCTGCGCGCCTGGTGCGCCAAGACCGAGGCCGCCACGGCCCGCACGGTCGCGTGGCTCACCGAGGCCAAGATCGACGGTCTGGCCATCTCCCTGCGCTACGAGCACGGTCGGCTCGTCACGGCGGCCACCCGCGGCGACGGGCGCATCGGCGAGGACGTCACCACCAACGCGGTCAAGCTCGCCGACCTGCCCGAGCGGCTCTCGGGCGAGGGCCACCCGCCCCTGGTCGAGGTGCGCGGCGAGGTCTTCATCGGGGTCGAGGCATTCCGGCGCCTCAACGCGCTGCAGGCCGACCTGCGCGAGCGGGCCACGGCCGACGCCACGGCCCGGGGCGTCGACCGCGAGCGGGCCGAGATCAGTGCCGGACGCCGGTTCCCGGCCTTCGCCAATCCCCGCAACGCGGCCAGCGGCGGACTGCGTCAGCTCCTGCACAAGAAGTCGGGCCTGGAGCTCGAGGCCGGGCTTGCGCGCATCGAGGCCCTGTCGCTCTACGTCCACGGCATCGGCGCCTGGCCCGACCCACCAGTCCAGGCCCAGAGCGAGATCTACGACCTGCTGGGGTCGTGGGGCCTGCCCATCAGCCCCAACAGCCGGGTCTACTCCGGAGTCGATGACGTCGTCGACCGCATCACCGAGCTGGGCGAGGGCCGGCACTCGATCGTGCACGAGATCGACGGCGTCGTCGTCAAGGTCGACCAGCTCGCGATGCACGACGAGCTGGGTCAGACGAGCCGGGCACCGCGGTGGGCCATCGCCTACAAGTACCCGCCCGAGGAGGTCCAGACCACGCTGCTCGACATCATCGTCTCGGTCGGGCGCACGGGGCGGGCCACGCCCTACGCGCAGATGGAGCCCGTACTCGTCGCCGGCAGCGTCGTGCGCCAGGCGACTCTGCACAACAAGGACGTCGTGCGCGAGAAGGGCGTCCTGATCGGCGACACCGTCGTGCTCCGTAAGGCCGGCGACGTGATCCCCGAGGTCCTCGGCCCGGTGGTGGAGCTGCGCGACGGCACCGAACGCGAGTTCGAGATGCCGAAGAACTGTCCCGAGTGCGACACCGAGCTGCGCCCCATGAAGGAGGGCGACATCGACCTGCGCTGCCCCAACGCGCAGTCGTGCCCCGCCCAGGTGCGCGGCCGGGTCGAGCACATTGGTTCCCGCGGTGCCCTCGACATCGACGCGCTCGGCGAGGTCACGGCCGCTGCCCTCACCCAGCCGACGCGTCCCGAGGTCCCGCCCCTCGTCACCGAGGCCGCCCTCTTCGCCCTGGGCGCGCGCGACCTGTTCGGCATCGACGTCGCGGTGCGCGATCCCGAGACCGGGCTCCCGCGGCTAGGCGACGACGGCACCACCGACACCCGTGCCCCGTTCCGCCGGCTCCGCAAGAAGGACGACTCACCGTTCGATCCTGAGGGGGAGTTCGACGGCGACGAGACGCACATCCTGTCGATGCAGGCTCTCAAGCTGCTCGACGAGCTCGAGAAGGCCAAGACCAAGGATTTGTGGCGTTTCCTCGTCGCCCTCAACATCCGGCACGTCGGCCCGGTGGCCGCGCGGGCCCTGGCCCAGCACTTCGGGTCGTTGAAGGCCATCGAGGAGGCCTCGGTCGAGGAGCTGTCGGCGGTCGACGGCGTCGGTGGCATCATCGCCGAGTCCGTCAAGGCCTGGCTCGAGGTCGACTGGCACGTCGAGATCCTCAGCCGCTGGCGCGAGGCCGGCGTGCCGTTCGAGATCCCCGGTCATCCCGGACCCGGGCAGGCTGAGACCGGCGGAGTGCTCGACGGCCTCACGATCGTCGTCACCGGCTCGCTCGAGAGCTACACGCGTGACTCCGTCAAGGAGGCCATCATCAGCCGCGGCGGCAAGGCGGCCGGATCGGTCAGCAAGAAGACCGACTACGTCGTGGTGGGGGAGAACGCCGGCTCCAAGGCCGACAAGGCGGAGCAGCTCGGCGTCCCGATCCTCGACGAGGCGGGTTTCCAGAAGCTGCTCGACGAGGGTCCGCCCGCACCGGCCGAGCCCGAGGCGAGCGACGACGGGGCCGCGGAGTCCTGACGTGCTCGAGATCCGCCCGAGCTGCGAGTGCTGTGACCGCGAGCTCGACCCGGAGTCGACCGACGTCCTGATCTGCTCCTTCGAGTGCACGTGGTGTCGCGACTGCGCCGAGAACGTGCTGCACGGCGTGTGTCCCAACTGCGGGGGTGAGCTCGTGCGCCGGCCCGTGCCGTCGCCGTCGCGACTGGCCGCGGGACGCGTGTCCACGGTGCGCGTGCGGTCCGACACCTGCGGGTCGCACTGATGGCCGGGGTGTGGGTCACCCAGGGTCCTGATCCGCGCGACGGCGAGCAGCCGGTCGGCGAGAAGGCCACGTACGCCGACTACCTGCGGATCTACCGGCACACGCTCGCGTTGAAGTGCGAGGAGCTCACACCGCAGCAGCTTGCCACCCGTAGCGTCCCGCCCAGCCCGATGAGCCTGCTGGGCCTCGTGCGACACCTGGCGAGTGTCGAGCAGTTCTGGTTCGCGCAGGTGGGGCTGGGTCTGGAGGAGCCCCAACCGTTCCGCGACGCGGAGGTGGCCGATCTCGAATTTGTCGGTGCCGAGCCCACGGACGCCTGCGTCGCCGAGGCCTTCGACCGATGGCGTGCCGAGATCTCCCGGGCCGAGGAGTGGCTCGCCCAGGTGCCGGAGTCCGAGCTCGGCCGTGAGCTGGTCATCCGTCGCCGGGGCGATGAGCTCGTCACGATCCGCGACCTCCTGGTGCACATGATCGAGGAGTACGCCCGCCACTGCGGCCACGCCGATCTCCTCCGAGAGGCCATCGACGGTCGCACGGGTCAGTAGGGACCGTAGCCAGGTTCCGCCGCAGCGAGGCACGATGGCCGCATGGTCGAGACCAGGGCTCCGCTGCGCGGCACTCGCACGATCCTGCTGGTCGTCGCCGCAGCCGTGGTGGTGTCGGTCGTGCACTACGTCGACAACTACGTGAACTACGCCGACTACCCCGTCCCGGGCCCTGACGCGTCGGTCCCGGCGCCGAGCGACACCGTGATCGGACTGGCCTGGTTCGTGTTCACCGCCGCCGGCGCCTGGGGCGTCTGGAACCTGCTGCGCGGTCGCGTCGTGCCCGCCGTCGTCGGGCTGGCGTTCTACTCGGTCAGCGGGTTGATCGGCATCGGTCACTACACCGTCCCCGGTGCCCTGGACATGCCGCTGTGGCGTCAGGCCCACGTCGTGGCCGACATCGCCCTCGGTGTCACGATCCTGGTGCTGGCCGCACGCTTGTTCGTCCAGAACCGCGCCCGCGCCCGCGCCTGACCTGCGGCGGCCCGCCCGTCAGTCGACGTCGGCGTCGTCGGGGTCGAAGAGGTCGGCGGCCGCGCCGACGATCAGCGGGTCGGGCGTGCGCACGACCTCGTGGTCCTTGCCGGGGTAGTCGAAGCGGTGCAGCACGTGGCGCATGGCCTCGAGGCGAGCCCGCTTCTTGTCGTTGCTCTTCACGACGGTCCACGGCGAGTGCTTGGTGTCGGTCTTGCGGAACATCGCCTCCTTGGCCTGCGTGTAGGCGTCCCACTTGTCGAGCGAGGCGAGGTCCATCGGCGAGAGCTTCCACTGCCGCACGGGGTCGATCTGGCGGATCGTGAAGCGGGTCAGCTGCTCGGCGCGCGAGACCGAGAACCAGAACTTCACGACGTGGATGCCGTCATTCACGAGCATCTTCTCGAACGCCGGAGCCTGCCGGAGGAACTCGGTGTACTGGTCCGGCGTGCAGAAGCCCATGACGCGCTCGACCCCCGCGCGGTTGTACCAGGAGCGGTCGAAGAAGACGAGCTCCCCGGCGCTCGGCAGGTGCTCGACGTAGCGCTGCAGGTACCACTGGCTCTGCTCACGGTCGGTCGGCTTGACGAGCGCGACGACCCGGGCTCCACGCGGGTTCAGGTGCTCCGTGAAGCGCTTGATCGTGCCGCCCTTGCCGGCCGCGTCACGGCCCTCGAACACGAGCACGATGCGCTGGCCGGTGTCCTTGACCCAGCTCTGCAGCTTGATCAGCTCGATCTGCAGGAGCCGCTTCTCGAGGTCGTACGTCGTGCGGTCGAGCCGCTCGTCGTACGGGTAGCCCTCCCGCCAGGTGTCGATCGGCAGGCCGGCGGGGTCCAGCAGGCGGGGGTCGTCGTCGTCGGAGTCGTCGACGCTGAATCCGTCGAGCCGGTCGATCTGCAGGGTCTCGGGCACGCAGGGAGGGTAGGAGTGTCAGGTGAACGGCCGGTGACGCGTCAGGTGACGCCTCGGGTGTCACTAGGATGGCGCGGTACTGACCCCTCGACCCAGGAGACGCATGTCGTCGCCCCTCTCGCGTGAGGACGTCGCCCACCTGGCGAGCCTCGCCCGCATCAGCCTCAGTGTCGCCGAGCTCGACCGGCTCGGCGCCGAGCTGCCCGCCATCCTCGACCACGTCGCCGCCGTGCAGGGCGTCGTCGAGTCGGCCGGCGCCGATGTCGCACCCATGAGCCACCCGGCGCCGATCACCAACGTGTTCCGGGCCGACGAGCCGAGTCCCGGCCTGTCGCGCGACGACGCGCTCGCCGGCGCCCCGGCGAGCGAGGAGGACCGCTTCCTGGTCCCGAAGATCCTGGGGGAGGAGGCATGACCACGCGCCTTCACGCCGCGGACCTCGCGGCCCAGCTCGCCGACGGCTCCGTCACCTCGGTCGAGGCCACCCAGGCGCAGCTCGACCGCATCGCCGCGGTCGACGGTGACCTCAACGCCTTCCTGCACGTCGATGCCGAAGGCGCCCTGGCGACGGCGGCCGACGTCGACGCGCGCCGCGCCGCGGGGGAGACCCTGCCGACGCTCGCGGGCGTGCCGATCGCGGTCAAGGACCTCATCAACACGGCGGGCCAGCCCACGACGGCGGGCTCGAAGATCCTCGAGGGCTGGGTCCCGCCGTACGACGCGACGGTCGTCGGGCGCCTGCGCGCTGCCGGCCTGCCGATCCTTGGCAAGACCAACCTCGACGAGTTCGCGATGGGCTCGTCGAACGAGCACTCGGCCTACGGTCCCGCCCGCAACCCGTGGGACACCAGCCGCATCCCGGGCGGGTCGAGCGGTGGCTCGGCCGCCGCGGTGGCCGCGTTCGAGGCGCCCCTGGCCCTCGGCACCGACACGGGCGGCTCGATCCGCCAGCCCGGCGCCATGACCGGCATCGTCGGCGTGAAGCCCACGTACGGCGGGGTCTCCCGCTACGGCGTGATCGCGATGGCCAGCAGCCTCGACCAGGTCGGCCCGATGGCCCGGTCGGTCCTCGACGCGGCGCTGCTGCACGAGGTCGTCGCCGGCCACGACCCCCGCGACTCCACCAGCATCGACGCTCCCGTGCCGTCGGTCGTCGAGGCCGCCCGCCGCGGCGACGTCGCCGGGCTGCGCATCGGCGTCGTCCGCGAGTTCGCCGGGGAGGGCTTCCAGCCCGGCGTGCAGCGCCGGTTCGACGAGGCCGTCGCGAAGCTCGCCGACGCCGGTGCCGAGATCGTCGAGGTCTCCTGCCCGAGCTTCACCCACGGCATCGCCGCCTACTACCTGGTGATGCCGAGCGAAGTGTCCAGCAACCTGGCCCGCTTCGACGCGATGCGGTACGGCCTGCGGGTCTCGCCCGAGGGCAACCCGTCGCCCTCGGCCGAGCAGGTCATGGCGGCCACCCGCGACGCCGGCCTCGGCGACGAGGTCAAGCGGCGCATCATCCTGGGCACGTACGCGCTCTCGAGCGGCTACTACGACGCCTACTACGGCTCGGCCCAGAAGGTCCGCACGCTGATCGCGCAGGACTTCAACACCGCGTTCGCCCAGGTCGACGTGCTGTTCTCGCCCACCGCACCCACCACGGCGTGGCGACTCGGCGAGAAGTCCGACGACCCGCTCGCGATGTACCTCGAGGACGTCTGCACGATCCCGGCCAACCTCGCGGGAGTGCCCGGCATCAGCGTGCCGATCGGTCTGGCCGACGACTCCGGCCTGCCGGTCGGCGGGCAGTTCCTCGCCCCGGCGCAGGCCGACGACCGTCTCTACAACGCGGGTGCCGCGCTCGAGCGCCTCGTGCCCGCCCCCGTCCTCGAGGAGGTCGTCCGATGAGCACGCAGACCAAGACCCCGCTGGTGCCGTTCGACGAGGCGCTGACGCGCTACGAGCCGGTCATGGGCCTGGAGGTCCACGTCGAGCTCGGCACGAACACCAAGATGTTCTGCGGCTGCGCCACGGAGTTCGGCGCCGAGCCGAACACCCAGGTGTGCCCGGTCTGCCTGGGCCTGCCCGGCGCGCTTCCGGTGGTCAACGCCAAGGCCGTCGAGTCGGCCATCCGCATCGGCCTCGCGCTCAACTGCGAGATCGCCGAGTGGTGCCGGTTCGCGCGCAAGAACTACTTCTACCCGGACCAGCCGAAGAACTTCCAGACGTCGCAGTACGACGAGCCCATCGCGTTCGACGGCTACACCGACGTGGAGGTGGACGGCGAGGTCTACCGCATCGAGATCGAGCGCGCGCACATGGAGGAGGACACCGGCAAGAGCCTTCACGTGGGTGGCGCGACGGGCCGCATCCACGGCGCCGACCACTCGCTGCTCGACTACAACCGCGCCGGCATCCCGCTGATCGAGATCGTGACGCGCACGATCGAGGTGCCCGGCGACAAGGCGCCCCTGGTCGCGCGGGCGTACGTCAACCAGCTGCGCGACCTGATGGTCGCGCTCGGCGTGTCCGACGCCCGGATGGACCAGGGATCGCTGCGCGCCGACGTCAACCTGTCGCTCCGGCCCGCGGGCACCACCGCGCTGGGCACCCGCAGCGAGACCAAGAACGTCAACTCGTTCCGGTCGGTCGAGCGGGCCGTCCGCTACGAGGTCGGTCGTCACGCCGGCATCCTCGACGCGGGGCAGAAGGTCGTGCAGGAGACCCGGCACTTCCACGAGTCCGACGGCACGACCTCGCCCGGCCGTGAGAAGTCCGACGCGGAGGACTACCGCTACTTCCCGGAGCCGGACCTCGCTCCCGTCGCACCGTCGCGCGCGTGGGTCGAGGAGCTGCGCGGCACGCTGCCCGAGCCCCCGTCGGAGCGTCGCAAGCGCCTGCAGGCCGAGTGGGACTTCTCCGACCTCGACATGCGCGACACCATCGGGGCCGGAGCCCTGGAGCTCGTGGCGGCGACCGTCGCGGCGGGCGCGGCTCCCCAGGCAGCGCGCAAGTGGTGGCTCGGTGAGCTCGCCCGTCGCTCCAACGACACCGGAGTCGACCTGGCCGACCTGCCGATCACCCCCGAGCAGGTCGCGGGCATCCAGGCCCTGATCGACGCCGGTCGACTCAACGACAAGCTCGCGCGCGACGTCTTCGACGGCGTTCTCGCCGGCGAGGGCACGCCCGAGGAGGTCGTCGCGTCCCGCGGGCTCGAGCTCGTGTCCGACGACGGCGCGCTCGGCGAGGCCGTCGACCAGGCGATCGCGGCCAATCCCGACGTCGCCGACAAGATCCGTGACGGCAAGGTGCAGGCCGCCGGCGCCCTGATCGGCGCGGTCATGAAGCAGATGCGCGGTCAGGCGGACGCCGGACGCGTGCGGGAGCTGATCCTCGAGAGGCTCAGCTGACGCGCTCGAGGAGCCACTCGAGCTCCTCGAGCACGACGTCCGGCCGCTCGATCGGCAGGAAGTGGGTGCCCTCGACGACCCGGTAGCGCGCACGGGGGATCCGCTCGGCCGCCGAGCGCATGGCGCCGGCGCCTGCGAGCAGGTCCTTCGTGCCGGCCACGAGCGTCGTGGGCGCCGTGATCTGCGAGAGGGAGACGCGGTCGTGCCGCGCTGCCTCGAGCGCCAGCTGGGCGTACCAGGCGGGGTGGGCGGTGAAGAACTCCTGCACGACGGCCTGGAGCACCGTGTCGTCGGCGCTGGGAGCGAACACCCGGGCCATCTTGAGCAGGTTGACCGAGAACCGCGTCCAGGGGATCCGGCTCGTGACGGGTGCGAGGCCGTGCCCGGTCACGGTGGAGATCCTGGCCAGGCCCACCATCAGGTTCTGTGCCACGACCGGCGGGATCTTCCACGGCTCGAGCATCGTCGAGAAGGTGGCGCCGGGGACCCCGCAGACCGCGAGGATCCCGGCGACCCGGTCGGGGTGGCGGACGGCGAACTCGAAGGCGACGTTGACCCCGATCGACCAGCCGACGACGACGGCTGACTCGACGCCGGCGGCGTCCAGGACGGCGGTCATGTCCTCCAGGTGGGCGTCCATGTCGACCCGTCCCGTGTCGGGGCGTTCGGATCCGCCGATGCCACGGTGGTTCCACCCCAGCACCTGCAGGCCGTTGTCGGGCTGCAGGAGCGCAGGCCAGGCGTACGGGTTGGTGCCGAGTCCGTTCGAGATCAGGACGGCCGGGCCGGTCCCGCCGTTGCCCCAGGCGCGCAGCATCGTGCCGTCCGCGCTGCGGACGTCGTGGAAACGGACGAGGGCGGGCTGGATCACGCCAGCATCCTGTCACGCGGTCGCGCCCGCGGCACGGCTCTAGAGTCGGGTCATGAGCGAGGAACGTCGGTCGGCCGATCTCGTGCTCGAGGGCGGAGGGGTCAAGGGCATCGCCCTGGTGGGCGCCGCCGTGGCCCTGGACGAGGTCGGGTGGCGGTTCGAGCGGGTCGCCGGGTCGTCGGCGGGCGCGGTCGTGGGCGCGGTGATCGCCGCGATGCAGCGCGCAGGGGAGCCGCTGGCGCGGGCCGACGAGATCATGCGCACGCTCGACTACACGCAGATGCAGGACCGTCGTCCGGGGCTGCGCTGGCTCCAGTGGTGGCCGCGCGCTGCGGACGCGTGGGGGATCTTGTTCCACCTCGGCATGCACCCGGGCACGTACCTGACGCAGTGGCTCCGCGGGGTGCTGGCCGACCTGGGGGTGCGGACGTTCGGCGACCTCGTGCTCGACCCGCTCGCCAGCGACCCGCGGCAGCGCTACCGGCTCGTCGTCTCCACGAGCGACCTCTCGCGGCAGCGGGTCCTGCGCGTGCCGTGGGACCTGCCCTCGTACGGGCTGGTGGCCGACGACCTGGAGGTGGCGGTGGCCGTGCGCGCGTCGGCCGGCATCCCGTTCCTGTTCGAGCCCGTGCGCCTGCGCGGGGCGTACGGCGAGTCGACCCTGGCCGACGGCTCCTTGCTCGAGACCTTTCCGGTCGCGGCATTCGACCGTGACGACGACGCCGCACCTCGCTGGCCCACGATCGGCGTGCGGCTGAGCTCGCCGGCGAGCGAGCGTGCCCCGGCGGTGCCGGTCACAGGGCCGATCTCGCTGCTGCGCAGCCTGATCCACACGACGGTCGACTCGACCCAGATCCGCCACGTCGACGACCCGCGAGACGCCGAGCGCACGATCTTCGCGAAGCCACGCGGCGTCGGGTGGACCGACTTCGACCTGACCCCCGCCCAGCAGCAGTCGCTCTACGACGACGGCTACGCCGCGGCGAGGCGATGGATCGCGCGGCGGCCGGAGGGGCCCGCCGCGTGAGGCCGTGGGCTCAGAGCGTCCGGAGCACGGCCTCGAGCACCCGGTCGGCGCCGACGTCGGTGTGCTCGAGGAAGAACGACGGCTCGGTCAGCTCGAGCTCCATGAGTCGCAGCGTGCCGCCGGAGTCGGTCACGACGTCGACCCGGGCATAGAGCAGATCCGTCCCGAGAATCTTCGTCGCCACGGAGACCACGCGCTCGGCGAACACCACCTGCTCGGCCGACGGCTCCCGGGCGCGGATGTCCTCCTTCAGCTCGGGGAGCTCTCGGGGATCGTCGCCCGTCGTGAGCAGCGCGCCCTTGCGGAAGGCATGGGAGTACCGCCCCCCGAACAGCAGGATCCCGGTCTCTCCCTCGCTGTCGACCGCGTCGACGTACGGCTGGGTCATGGTGGGTCGGCCCGCGTCGAGCAGCGAGCGGCCGTGCTGGAGCGCGCGCTCGGGGTCGGCCCAGCGGGCCGTGTCGGCCGAACCCGCCGAGATCGTCGGCTTGACCACCCACTCGCGCGCTGGGGGAAGGTCCTGCGCGCGATCGACCGACCAGGCCGTGGGCACGATCGCGACGCCGGCCGCCTCCAGCTCCCGCAGGTAGGTCTTGTCGGTGTTCCAGCGCAGCACGGGCGCAGGATTGGCCAGGCGGGGCACCGCCGCGGCCCAGGCCAGGAACTCCGCGCGGCGCGGGACGTAGTCCCAGCACGACCGCACGACGACGAGGTCGAAGGCCTCCCAGTCGACGGCGGGATCGTCCCAGACGACGACCTCGCTCGTCGTGCCGGCACGGTCGGCCGCAGCGGCCAGCAGCGGGAGATCGGCGTCGCCGGCCGCGAATGCGGCCCCCGACGCCCAGGCGATGCGCGTCATGGTGCTGATGGTGTCACAAGAAAATCTGTCTTACGTGAAGGTATAAACTTCAGTTATGCCTGAGGCTGAACTGAAGGACCCGACGGTGCGGGTGGCCGTCATTGTCGATCTCGTCGGGTCGCGGAAGTATCCGGACAGGGCATGGGTGCATGCGGCGTTCACCACGGCGATGGACGAGGTCAACCAGCGCGTCCGTCCCGATCAGCGTATGGCGCCGACGCTCGGTGACGAGGCCCAAGCGCGCTACTACTCCGTGGGCGCCGCGCTGCGGGCCACGCTCTTGATGCGGTTGGTGCTACCGGACGGTTTGGACTGCCGGGCAGGAGTCGGTGTCGGCGCGGTCACACACCTCGGCACTGGCGCGGCCGGACTGATCCAAGACGGACCGGGCTGGTGGGCCGCCAGGGACGCAATCAACGAGGCCAAGGCGCGGGAGGTGGGTCGCGACCGCACCCTGCGTACGTGGTACGCCCGTGCGCCGCTTGCCGCGGAGTACCCGCGGTCCCGGCACGTCAACGCTCTCCTTCTCGTGCGCGACGAGATCGTGACGACAATGCAGGCGCGTTCGCGTCGCCTTCTTCTCGGGCTGCTGGATGGTTCTAGCCAGGTCGAGCTTGCCGAGCGTGAAGGCATCAGCCCGTCTGCCGTATCTCAGAACCTGCGACGGTCCGGCGCATACGCTGTGGCCCACTCGCAGGAGTCGTTCGACTCCTAGTCCAGACTCAGGCCTGGCCGGCCAGGCTGGCCACCACGAAGCACGGCGCTGCCGCGGCGGCGAGTCGCATCGCGACACGCACCCACCAGTACTTCCGAGCGACGATGTGGGACAGCTCAAACATTTGGTGCCGCGTGCGATCGGACAGTCTGGGCGGCTGCGCGTCCAAGGCCTCGGCCATGGCCCCCGGCGTCGGGAAGGCGGCGATGTGACCCCAGTAGTGGAGATCGCCGGGAGCGTCCGGAACGGTGTAGCGAGGCCAGACGGCCGAGCCGGCCGCCCCGACCGATCCGAGGGCGAGCGCGGCTCCTACAGTCCAAGACGCGACGCCCAGTCCCGAAAGGTCCTGAGGCGTCCAATCACGAGCGATCAATCCGCCGAGCAGGGCTCCGAATCCGATACCTAGGACTGCTAGCACCATGGAGGCCTTGTGGTCAGCGGCGCCGACCTCGCGGCGTGCCTCGGCCAGAATGACTAGCTCCACGTCGCGCGGATTGTCATCTCCGTGGTGAGTCACAGCGGCGACGCTAGCGCATCTACCTGGATACCATCATGCTAAGAGCATTGAGAATACAGTATCAATGCTCTAGCATTGATTACTGAAAACCAATGACAGAAGGTTGCTATCGTGTTTGCCATCACGGTTGACCAGCGGAGAAGTCGCACGTCGACCGACCGGGTCCCTGGGCTACTGCGCCAGCTCAACACTCTCGACCTCACACGCAGGTTCGAACGCACCGCCGGTGACGAGGTGCAGGGACTCTGTGCCGAGGGAGCCATGGTTGTCGAGGTGATCGGCCACCTCGTGAGTGATCAGGGCTGGTGGGTCGGCATCGGTGTCGGCAGGGTCGAGCAGCCACTTCCCCATTCAGTTCGCGAGAGTCGCGGACCAGCGCTGATCGCTGCCAGGGCCGCGGTCGAACGAGCCCATCGGGAACCGTCCGGGCTCGCTGTGGACGGCGAGGCGGGCGGTCCGGCTCGGGATGCTGAGACGCTCCTTCAGGTGCTGGCGCGACTGAGACAGGCTCGTACCCCTGAGGGTCGCGAGGCCGTGAACATGATGAGCCACGAAGTCACCCAGGCGAAAGCGGCACGCGCGCTGGGGATCTCGGCCCAAGCCATGAGCCGTCGACTGAGAGTTGCCCAGTGGCCCGAGGATGTCCGGGTCGCCGAGCTTGCCGGGCGCCTGCTCGACGCCGCGGCCGCCGCGTAATCTGTCCCCATGGCCGACGATCGCCCCACGAACTCCACCACGCCCGACATCAAGCCCCGCAGTCGCGACGTCACCGACGGACTCAAGGCCACGGCATCGCGCGGCATGCTGCGCGCCGTGGGCATGGGTGACGACGACTGGGTCAAGCCCCAGATCGGTGTGGCCTCGAGCTGGAACGAGATCACCCCGTGCAACCTGCCGCTGGACCGGCTGGCCAAGAGCGTCAAGGTCGGGGTCCACGCGGGCGGCGGCTATCCGCTCGAGTTCGGCACGATCAGCGTCTCCGACGGCATCTCGATGGGTCACGAGGGCATGCACTTCTCGCTCGTGAGCCGCGAGGTCATCGCCGACTCGGTCGAGACCGTCATGATGGCCGAGCGGCTCGACGGCTCGGTCCTGCTGGCCGGGTGCGACAAGAGCCTGCCCGGCATGCTCATGGCGGCGGCGCGACTCGACCTCGCCAGTGTGTTCCTCTATGCGGGCTCGATCATGCCGGGCAACGTCGATGGCAAGGACGTCACGATCATCGACGCCTTCGAGGCCGTCGGTGCGTGCATGCGCGGTCTGATGAGCCGCGAGCAGGTCGACAAGATCGAGCGGGCCATCTGCCCCGGCGAGGGCGCGTGCGGCGGCATGTACACGGCCAACACGATGGCGTCGGCCGCCGAGGCCCTGGGCATGAGCCTTCCGGGCTCGGCCGCGCCTCCCGGGCCCGACAAGCGCCGCGACGGCTTCGCGGAGGAGTCCGGCAAGGCCGTCGTCGAGATGCTGCGTCGCGGCATCACGGCGCGTCAGATCCTGACCAAGGAGGCCTTCGAGAACGCCATCACGGTCGTCATGGCCCTCGGCGGCTCGACCAACGCCGTCCTGCACCTGCTGGCGATCGCGCGGGAGGCCGAGGTCGACCTGACGCTCGAGGACTTCAGCCGCATCGGCGACAAGGTGCCGCACCTGGGCGACCTGAAGCCCTTCGGCCGCTACGTCATGAACGACGTCGACAAGGTCGGCGGCATCCCGGTCATCATGAAGGCCCTGCTCGACGCCGGCCTGATGCACGGCGACTGCCTGACGGTCACGGGCCGGACGATGGCCGAGAACCTCGCCCACATCGAGCTGGGCCTCGACGGCGACATCATCCGTCCCCTGGAGAAGCCGATCCACCGCACGGGTGGCCTGACGATCCTGCACGGCTCGCTCGCGCCGGAGGGAGCCGTCGTCAAGAGCGCCGGCTTCGACTCGGACGTCTTCCGCGGCACGGCCCGCGTCTTCGACGGCGAGCAGGCGGCGATGGAGGCGCTCGAGGACGGCACCATCACCGCGGGCGACGTCGTCGTCATCCGCTACGAGGGTCCCAAGGGCGGCCCGGGCATGCGCGAGATGCTTGCGATCACCGGAGCCATCAAGGGCGCCGGCCTCGGCAAGGACGTCCTGCTGCTGACCGATGGTCGCTTCTCCGGAGGCACCACGGGGCTGTGCGTCGGCCACGTCGCCCCGGAGGCGGTCGACGGTGGACCGATCGCCTTCGTGCGCGACGGCGACCCGATCACCCTCGACGTCGCCAACAAGCTCCTCGAGGTCGAGATCGATCCCGACGAGCTCGCCGCCCGCAAGGTCGGCTGGGAGCCCCTGCCGCCGAAGTACACGACCGGGGTGCTCGCGAAGTACCGCAAGCTCGTGAGCTCGGCGGCCCACGGCGCCATCACCGGCTGACCGGCGCCCCGCGCGCGGCGCATAGAATTCGCCGGTGCCCGACTTCACCGACGACGATCTCGTGACGGCCCTGCGTGTCCTGGGCCAGGCCGGATCCCTTCCCGAGGACGATCCGTCCTACGTCGCCCTGCGCCGCGCGACGGGGGGCTTCTTCAAGGCCGCCAAGCGTGAGCGTCGCAAGGCCAAGCGCGACGAGGTCAACGCCGCCGACCGGGCCGTCATCGAGCTCACCGCCACGGGGTCGGCGAGCCGGATCGACGACGAGACCGCCGGCATCCCGCTGGTCTCGAACGCGCGCGGCGCCACGGCGGGGGAGCTGCTCGTGCCGCGGGGCTGCTACATGTGCAAGCAGAAGTACACGACGGTCGACGCGTTCTACCACCAGCTCTGCCCGGCGTGCGCGGCGTTCAGCCACGGCAAGCGGGACGCCCGCACCGACCTGACCGGCCGCCGGGCCCTGCTGACCGGGGGGCGCGCCAAGATCGGCATGTACATCGCGCTGCGCCTGCTGCGCGACGGGGCGCACCTCACGATCACGACCCGGTTCCCGCGTGACGCGGTGCGCCGCTTCACCCAGATGCCCGACTCGCCCGAGTGGCTGCACCGGCTCAAGGTCGTCGGGATCGACCTGCGTGACCCCGCCCAGGTCATCGGCCTGGCCGACGACGTCGCCGCGGCCGGTCCGCTCGACATCCTGATCAACAACGCGGCCCAGACCGTCAAGCGTCAGCCGGGCGCCTACTCGGCGATCGCCGACGCCGAGTCCGCGCCGTTGCCGGCCGGATCGCCCGTGGAGCTCGTGACGTTCGGCCACACGAGCGACGCGCATCCCGCGTCGCTCGTCGGCTCGGTCTCGGCCCACCCGGTGCTGGCGGGGGACACCGCGACCGCCGACGCCCTGACGTCGCTGGCACTCACCGCAGGCTCGGCCGACGTCGACCGCATCGACGCCGGCGGCCTGCTCCCCGACGTCGTCGACACCAACAGCTGGGTGCAGACGGTCTCGGAGGTCGACGCCCTGGAGCTGCTCGAGGTGCAGCTGTGCAACAGCGTCGCGCCGTTCATCCTCGTCAGTCGGCTCCGGCCGGCCATGGCAGCGGCTGCGGCCCGGCGCAAGTACGTCGTCAACGTCTCGGCGATGGAGGGCCAGTTCGGTCGCCGGTACAAGGGGGCCGGTCACCCGCACACCAACATGGCCAAGGCTGCGCTCAACATGCTGACCCGCACGAGCGCCGAGGAGATGCTTCAGAGCGACGGCATCTTGATGACCGCGGTCGACACCGGCTGGATCACCGACGAGCGGCCGTACACGACCAAGGTGCGCCTGGCCGACGAGGGCTTCAAGGCGCCGCTCGACCTGGTCGACGGCGCCGCGCGCGTGTACGACCCCGTCGTGCGCGGCGAGGCCGGCGAGGACCTGTTCGGCGTCTTCCTGAAGGACTACGCCCCGTCGCCCTGGTGAGGTGAGGCCCTGGCGAGGTGACGACGAGGGGCCCGGTCACCACGCCAGTGGTGTCCGGGCCCCTCGTCGTCGACCGGCGTCAGCCGCCGATGCACTCCGCCAGCTCGGTGGAGAGCGACTCGATGGCGTCCTCGTCCTGCTGGGACGGGTCGTAGTCCTCGTCGCCGTCGACGATCGCCTGCAGCGCCTCGTCGGAGAGGTCGGAGTCGGCGTACGCCTCGGCCACGCAGTCGACCTGCTCGTCAGTCGCGTCCGCACTGCTGAAGTCGTCGTCGCTCTTGAACGCGTTCGCGATGTCGTCGGCGGACGGACGGTCGCCGCCGCCACCGCATGCCGCAGTGAACGCGAGCATCGAGACGGCAGCCGTGGCCGCCAGGGTCTTCTTCATCGGATTCCCTTCGTCGGTCGCGGCTCGATGCCGCGCACGGTCATTCAATCGGGTTGACCGCCACGAGGCGAATCACGAGACCGCGTCTGCGGAGGCCGGACCTCAGCCGGTGATGCAGGCCTCGAGGTCGTCGCTGACCTCGCGGAACGCGTCGGCGTCGTCCTGGGGCACCGCGGCGACGCCGGTGACGTCGATGTCGCCATCGACGATCTTGTTCAGGGTGTCGTCGGAGATGTCGGACGCCTCGACCTTCTCGGCGATGCAGTCGGCGGACTCCTCCGTGATGCCGAGCGACTCACCCTGCTCGAGGATCGAGTCGCTGAGCTGGTCGACGCTCGGGCGGCCGGCGCCGCACGCCGAGGTCAGGACGATGACGGAGACGGCAGTGGCCGTCATGAGCTTCTTCATGGTGACTCCAGGTTCGTGGCGCGGCGACTGCCGCGGGCTTGGTGGCGGTCGAGAGGTCCGGATGCGGCCTGGCTCAGCCGGTGATGCAGGCGATGACGTCGTCGGTGATGGCCTTCCAGGCGTCGATGTCGTCCTGCGGCATCTCCACAGTGAAACCGGTCAGGTCGATCTCGCCGTCGGCGATGTCCTTGACCGTGCCGTTCGACATGTCGGAGCCGTGGACCTCGTCGGCCATGCACTCGGCGGCGCTCGCGTCGATCGGGATGGTGTCGGACGACTGCGACTCGAACTGCTCGGCGAGAGCCGACTTGCTGGGACGATCGGCACCGCAGGCCGACGTCAAGACGAGGACGGAGACGGCAGCGGCCGTCATGAGCTTCTTCATGGTGACTCCCAGGCTCGGGGCGCGGACGCTTGCCGCGCTCCGCGCCAGTCAATCGGATCGCGACGGCTGGCGCGATAGGGACCCCTCCCCATCGGCGCTCAGCCGTCGCTGTGGCGCGACGCGATCAGCTG
Organism: Aeromicrobium sp.; assembly: GCF_023146395.1. Lineage (GTDB taxonomy): Bacteria > Actinomycetota > Actinomycetes > Propionibacteriales > Nocardioidaceae > Aeromicrobium. The sequence goes on from NZ_JAGLCD010000006.1 coordinate 74,129, forward strand.
GTGACGCACTCCGCCAGGTCGGTGCTGAGGTCCCGGAGCGTGTCGGCCTCCTCGTCGGAGCCCTCGTAGTCCTCGTCGCCGTCGACGATGGCCTGGAGCGTCTCGTCGGACAGGTCGGAGTCGACGAGCTTCTCGGCGGCGCAGTCGGCCTGGTCATCCTCGAGCACGGTGGGGAAGACGCTGTCCTCGCTCGTCAGAGCCGCTGACACCTCGTCGACCGACGGGCGGCCTCCGCCGCCGCACGCCGTGGTGAACACGAGCAACGCGGCCGAAGCAGACACGGCCATGAACTTCTTCATCTGGTCAAACCCCCTGAATCAGGTTGCGACGCCCTGTCGCGCGACCCCATTCAAGCGGTCCCGGGAGCTTCCCGCGAACGGGGGACGTCAGACGGCGCAGTCCGCCAGCACCTGCACCTGGGCGCGGGCCAAGGTCGAGGACGCCTCGTCGGACAGCTCCGCCTGCGGATCGGCGTCGGCCACGACCTGCAGGTCGGCGTCGGACAGGTCCGACGCCACGAGGATCTTCGCGGCGCACTCGGCCTGCTGCTCGGCCACGGGAAAGTGCGAGCCGCTCGCGGTGAGACCGGCCTGGACGTCCTCGACGGCCGGACGTCCCCCGGAGCAGGCCGTGAGGAGCAGGAGCGGGACGAGAGTGGCGCCGACCAGGCGGGCGCGGGACGAGACCATGGGGGCATCGTAGGTCTGGCGCGGTCCTCGGGGGAGGCGATCGGTCGCACCGGCATTCCACATCGTGGTACCGGGCGTCTCGCAACTTGACCACGCCCGAGAGCCGGGACACACTGGTCGCGTGCACGCGCTCCTGCTCGTATCCGTATGACGTGACCGCCCCTCGCGGGCGCACGTCTCCCTCGTCTGCCGTTTCGGCCGAGGGGTTTTTTTATGTGACACGACACGCGGACACCACACCCCCCGCACGACCGAAAAGGGACACAGCATGACGGGCCAGACGAACCTCTCGTCGATCGAGACGAGCACGCCCACGCTGACCGGGGCCCAGAGCCTCGTCCGCGCTCTCGAGAACGCCGGCGTCGAGGTCATCTTCGGCATTCCCGGCGGAGCGATCCTCCCGGCGTACGACCCCCTGTTCGACTCCTCGATCCGCCACATCCTGGTGCGTCACGAGCAGGGCGCGGGTCACGCGGCCCAGGGCTACGCGGCGGCCTCCGGGCGCGTAGGTGTCTGCATGGCCACCTCCGGGCCCGGAGCCACCAACCTCGTCACGGCCATCGCCGACGCCTACATGGACTCCGTCCCGATCGTCGCGATCACGGGTCAGGTCTCCTCCAACCTGATCGGCACCGACGGCTTCCAGGAGGCCGACATCCGCGGCATCACGATGCCGATCACCAAGCACAGCTACCTCGTGACCGACGCGTCCGAGATCCCGCGCGTCATCGCCGAGGCGTTCCACATCGCCGGCACGGGCCGCCCTGGGCCGGTCCTGGTCGACATCGCCAAGGACGCGCTGCAGGCGACCACGACGTTCGACTGGCCCCACGAGCTCGCGCTGCCCGGCTACCGGCCCACGACACACCCGCACGGCAAGCAGGTCCGCGAGGCCGCCCGGCTCCTGGTCGACGCCGAGCGTCCCGTGCTGTACGTCGGCGGCGGAGTCATCAAGGCCGAGGCCTCCGCGGAGCTGCTGCGCCTCGCCGAGACGTACAACATCCCGGTCGTCACGACCCTGATGGCGCGCGGCGCCTTCCCCGACAGCCACGAGCTGCACCTGGGCATGCCCGGCATGCACGGCACGGTCGCCGCGGTGGCCGCGCTGCAGCGGGCCGACCTCCTGGTCAGCCTCGGCGCCCGGTTCGACGACCGGGTGACGGGCAACCTCGACTCCTTCGCGCCGCTGGCCAAGGTCATCCACGCCGACATCGACCCGGCCGAGATCTCCAAGAACCGCCACGCCGACGTCCCGATCGTGGGCGACTGCCGCGAGGTCATCAGCGACCTCCTCGTGGTCCTGGGCGCTCTGGCCGAGGACGGCGAGAAGGGCGACTACGCCGCCTGGTGCCAGCAGATGGGCTCGGTCAAGGCCAAGTACCCCGTCGGCTACGACGCGCCGGCCGAGGGCCTCGCTCCGCAGACCGTGATCGAGCGGATCAGTGCCATCGCAGGCCCCGAGGCGGTCTACGCCGCGGGCGTCGGCCAGCACCAGATGTGGGCCGCTCACTACGTCGACTACGAGCGTCCGCGGCAGTGGCTCAACTCCGGCGGCGCCGGCACGATGGGCTACGCCGTCCCCGCGGCGATGGGCGCGCAGGTCGCCGATCCCGACCGGGTCGTGTGGGCCATCGACGGCGACGGCTGCTTCCAGATGACCAACCAGGAGCTCGCGACGTGCGCGCTCGAGGGCATCCCGATCAAGGTCGCGGTCATCAACAACTCCTCCCTCGGCATGGTGCGGCAGTGGCAGACGCTCTTCTACGAAGGCCGCTACTCCAACACCGACCTCAACACCGGTCCGGAGAGCATCGGTGCCCGCCGCATCCCGGACTTCGTCAAGCTCGCCGACGCCTACGGGTGCGTCGGACTGCGCTGCGACTCGGTCGAGGACCTCGACGCGACGATCGAGAAGGCCATGGCCATCACCGATCGTCCGGTCGTGATCGACTTCGTGGTCGAGCGCGACGCGATGGTCTGGCCCATGGTCGCCGCCGGCACGAGCAACGACGCCATCAAGATCGCGCGTGACCTCGCGCCCGAGTGGGAAGCAGATGACCTGTGACAACTCAGCACACGCTGTCGGTGCTCGTCGAGAACACCCCGGGTGTCCTCGCGCGCGTCTCGAGCCTGTTCATGCGCCGCGGCTTCAACATCGAGTCGCTCGCGGTCGGTCCCACCGAGATTCCCGAGATCAGCCGCATGACGATCGTCGTCAACGTCGACGAGCTGCCGCTCGAGCAGGTCACGAAGCAGCTCAACAAGCTCGTCAACGTGCTCAAGATCGTCGAGCTCGACTCTGACTCCGCGGTCGAGCGCGAGCTCATGCTGATCAAGGTCAAGACCGATCCCGCCACCCGGGGCCAGGTGCTCGAGACCGTCCAGCTCTTCCGCGCCAAGGTCGTCGACGTCTCCACCGACGCCGTCACGATCGAGGCCACCGGCGACTCCGGCAAGCTCACCGCGATGCTCAAGGTGCTCGAGCCCTTCGGCATCCGCGAGATCGCCCAGTCCGGTCGCGTCGCGATCGGCCGAGGCGCCCGTTCCATCACCGATCGCAGCCTGCGCGCCGTCCCCGGCACCCAGGCCGGCTGAACCACCCCACCCAAGGAGAGATTCTCGTGCCCGAGCTGTTCTACGACGACAATGCCGACCTGTCGATCATCCAGGGCCGCAATGTCGCGGTCATCGGCTACGGAAGCCAGGGCCACGCCCACGCGCTCAACCTTCGCGACTCCGGTGTCGACGTCCGCGTCGGCCTGAAGGAGGGCTCGAAGAGCCGCGCCAAGGCCGAGGCCGAGGGCCTGCGGGTCCTGGGTGTCGCCGAGGCCGTGGAGGAGGCCGACGTCGTCGTGATCCTCACGCCCGACCAGGTCCAGCGCACGGTCTACGCCGAGGACATCGCGCCGAACCTCGTGGCCGGTGACGCCCTGGTGTTCGGCCACGGCTTCAACATCCGCTTCGGCTACATCCAGGCGCCCGAGGGCGTCGACGTCGTGCTGGTCGCGCCGAAGGCTCCCGGCCACACGGTTCGCCGTGAGTTCGTGGCCGGACGCGGCATCCCCGACATCATCGGTGTCGAGCAGGACGCCACGGGCAAGGCGTGGGACCTCGCGCTCTCGTACGCCAAGGCGATCGGCGGCACCCGGGCCGGCGTCATCAAGACGACCTTCACCGAGGAGACCGAGACCGATCTCTTCGGTGAGCAGGCCGTGCTGTGCGGCGGCATGTCCCACCTGGTCCAGGCGGGCTTCGAGACCCTGACCGAGGCCGGCTACCAGCCGGAGATCGCCTACTTCGAGGTGCTGCACGAGCTCAAGCTCATCGTCGACCTGATGTGGGAGGGCGGCATCGCCAAGCAGCGGTGGAGCATCTCCGACACCGCCGAGTACGGCGACTACGTCTCCGGTCCGCGGGTCATCGACGGCTCGGTCAAGGAGCGCATGAAGGAGGTCCTCGCCGACATCCAGTCGGGGGCCTTCGCCGAGCGCTTCATCGCCGACCAGGACAACGGCGGCACGGAGTTCCTCGAGCTCCGCGAGAAGGAGGCCGGTCACGCGATCGAGGCCACCGGCAAGGCTCTGCGCTCGCACTTCGCGTGGAAGCAGACCGACACCGACTACGTCGAGGGCTCCGCTGCTCGCTGAGCACTCACCGCACCGCTCCGCTGGGAGCGACGCTCCGGGTTCGCACCGGGCGTCGCTCCCAGCGGCGTTTCTGCCAGGTGGACGCAATCTGAGGGTTCGTGGTGGCCGGAGGCTCGAGTCTGAGGGTTTGCGGGTGCCCGGGAACCCTCAGGCCCTCAGACTGCTCGCGCCAGCCACCACGATCCCTCAGATTCGGTCCCCACGAACCGGGGTGGCCGGTGGGCCTTACGCGATCAGGTCGATCGACGTCCCGCGTGAGAGGGAGGCGGCCCGGCCGTCCTGGACGTCGTCGAGGGCGAGCCGCAGCCGGGCGACGCCCTCGGTCAGGCGCTCGGGGGAGTGGGCGTAGGGCAGGCGCAGGTGCCGCTCGCCGGCGGTGCCGCCCTGCGAGAAGAACCGCGGCCCCGGCGTGAGGAGCAGCCCCCGGCGCTCGGCGGCCGCACACAGGCGGGTCGAGAGTCGCCCGGGCAGCGTGACCCACAGGTTCAGACCGCCGGCCGGGCACGGAGCGGAGATCTCCGGGACGTGCGTGGCGAGCTCGGCGAGCAGGTGGTCGCGGCCCGTCCGCAGTGCAGCCCGCCCGGCCGCCGCGGTCTGGCCGCCATCGGTCAGGAGCTCGGCGAAGACCATCTGGTCGAAGGCCGACGAGCTCAGGTCGTCGATCATGCGGGCCTGCACCAGGCTCATGACCAGGTGGCGGGGCACGCGCATCCAGCCGACCCGCAACCCGCCCCAGAACGGCTTCGACGACGACCCCAGGACGACGGCGGAGGGGTCGAGCGCGGCGAGGCTGGGCGGGAGATCGATGCCGTCCAGATTCACCTCGCGCATCGACTCGTCGATGATCGCCGTCACGCCGTGGCGACGCAGCTCGTGGGCCCAGCGCTCGCGCTCCTCACCCGACATCACGGCGGCGGTCGGGTTGTGGAAGTCCGGGATCAGGTACGCGAGCGCGTGGCGACCCGCGGCCAGGGTCGTGGTCATCGCCTCGGTGTCCCACGGGGAGTCGCCGACGGGCAGTGCCGAGAGCCGGCCGCCGGCCGCCACGAGGGCGTCGTGCGCGTGCGGGTAGCTGCTGCCCTCGACCATGACCCGGTCGCCGCGGGAGAGCAGGGTCCGCGCGAGCAGCGAGATCGCCCCCATGGCACCGCTCGTGACGATGATCTGACCCGGATCGGTCGGCAGGCCGCGGTCGCTGTAGTACTGCGCCAGGAGCTCGCGGAGCACCGGGAGGCCGTCGGGCAGGTACCCGCTCGTGGCCAGCAGGCCCGGGAGCTTCTCGCAGGCCCGTTCGAAGGCCCGCGCCATGCCCGGGGGACCGACGGGTGCCGAGTAGGTGAAGGCCAACGTGTCGGTGTCGCTGTGCATGCCGATCAGAGTGCTGGCCGAGGAGGCCTGCATCGGGAGCGCGATCGTGCTGCCCGAACCGCGACGGGACTCGACCAGGCCGGCGTCCCGGAGCTCGGCGTAGACCCGCGTCGTGGTGGTGCGACTCACCCCGAGGGCCGAGGCGAGCTCGCGCTCGCTCGGCAGGCGGGCGCCGTCGGCCAGCCGGCCGTCCATCGCGGCCACGCGGATGCGGTCGCTGATCTCGAGGTAGGCCGGTCCGTCGTCGTCGAGCTCGCCGATGACGGCGGCGAGGCGGCGCGCGGAGATCACGACTGTCATAAGTCCACCCTCCCCCAATTGGATATGGTGTGCAAGGCCAATCTGTTCGACGATGGATCCATGTTGATCATTCTCGCGCTGCTGGCACTCCTCGTCTGGGCGACCTGGCGCACCGTGGTCCTGGTCCGTAGCGACGGGCTCGGAGACGTCCCGCCGCCGCGGAGCCACGACCACGAGTGGGTGGCCCCGTGGCGCGCCTGATCCCCACGAGCACCGCCGGACGCTTCGTCCGGCTCCTGATCGGCCTGTGGCTCTACGGCGCCACGATGGGATTCCTGGTGGAGGCCGGTCTCGGACTCGATCCGTGGGACGTGTTCCACGAGGGCGTCACCGAGATCGTGCCGCTGACGTTCGGCCAGGTCGTGATCCTGACCGGCGCCGTGGTGATGCTGGCGTGGATCCCGTTGCGGCAGCGCCCCGGCATCGGGACGGTGCTCAACGTCGTGCTGATCGGCGTCGCGGCCGACGTCACGCTGGCGTGGCTGCCGACTCCCGACCACCTCGGGGTGCAGATCTCCTTCCTGGCGATCGGCATCGTGGGCAACGGCCTCGCCGGGGCGCTCTACATCGGTGCGGACTTCGGCACCGGGCCGCGCGACGGGCTCTGGAGCGGCCTGGTGCGCATCACGGGGCTCAGCATCCGCGTCGTCCGCACCTCGCTCGAGGTCACCGTGCTCGCGGTCGGTTTCGCGCTCGGCGGCACGGTCGGGATCGGCACCGTCCTGTACGCGCTGCTGATCGGCCCGATCGTGCAGCTCTTCCTGGGTCTGCTCGACGGATCCGGGCCGAGGTCAACGGCGTGTGGCGATGACGAGGCTGGCGTCGGCGTCGATGAGCAGCTCGACGGCGACGAACCGCTCGTCGGTCAGCCACTGCTCGCGGACCGTGTCGACCTGGCCGTCGACGATCGGCGGCCAGTGCGCTGACGCCGTGAAGTCGTCGAGAACGGCGATGCCGCCGGGCTCGAGGAGCGCCGCGAGGTGGTCGATCTCGGCCATGACCTCGCGGACGTCGACGAAGATCAGCGAGAACGGCGCGTACTGCTCGAGCGTGGTCCAGTCGCCGGAGACGATGTCGACGTTCGGGACGCTGCTGAAGATCTCCTGGACGTCCTCGGCCAGCGACGGGTCGAGCTCCGCGCTGACGATGCGGGTTCCCTCGGCGGCGCCGCTCGACAGCCACGCCGAGCCGACGCCGGTGCCCGTGCCGAGCTCGGCCAAGGTGCCGGAGCGTGCCGCCGCCAGCGTCGCGAGCAGCCGCCCCGTCTCGTGCCGGGTCGAGGTGATGAATCCGCGTTGGCGGGCCAGGTCGAGGGTGCGTCCGACCAGGGCCGGGACGTCGAACGGAGAGGACACGGGTGTCAGTCTTTCACGCGGGACGGGCCTGGCCCGCCACGCCGCCACGCCGGTCGTTACCGATCGGTAGCCAGGACGAGGACCGGTGGGGTAGAGTCCCTGCCATGCGGAAGCAGCTCGTATCCATCGCTTGCCGCGGCAGGGTCTCCTAAAGGGCCGACTTCCTGCCGCGGAGTTCCAGCGTTGGCCCGCTGAACCGCTGCAGGATCGCATCGATCGCCACCCTGATCTGCTCCTTCTCGCGTCGGTCACCCCGACGAAGTGGTTCCGCGGACCAGCTGTCTGCACGACCGCTGACCATCAGAACCGAGAAGGAGCTTCATCATGCCTGGACCTGTGATCGAGTGGGGACCTGCCCACCTGCGCGACGACGCGAGCGAGATGCTGGACGCCCTGGCCGACGCCGACCGTCCCGACGACAACTGACGACCCGAACGGCGACCGATGGGTGAGACGCCGGTTTCAGCATCTGAGACCGCTCGTCCTAGGATGACCTCATGACGCAGACGTACAACCTCGCGATCGTTCCCGGCGACGGCATCGGCCCGGAAGTCACCGACCAGGCCCTCCAGGTCCTCGACCAGGTGGCCGGCCGGCACGACCTGTCCTTCGCCCGGACCGAGTACGACCTCGGTGCACGGCGGTGGCACGCGACGGGCGAGACGCTGCCCGACGGCGTCCTCGAGGAGATTCGCGGCCAGGACGCGATCCTCCTCGGGGCCGTCGGCGATCCGAGCGTGCCGTCAGGCGTGCTCGAGCGGGGCCTGCTGCTGAAGCTGCGCTTCGAGCTCGACCACTACGTCAACCTGCGACCGTCGACCCTGTTCCCGGGGGTGCCGACCCCGCTGGCCGAGCACGTCACGGGGCGCGGCCCCATCGACTTCGTCGTGGTCCGCGAGGGCACCGAAGGCCCGTACGTGGGCAACGGTGGCGCGATCCGGGTCGGCACGCCGCAGGAGGTCGCCACCGAGGTCAGCCTCAACACGGCCTTCGGAGTCGAGCGCGTCGTGCGCGACGCCTTCGCGCGGGCTCAGGCCCGGGCGCGCCGCAAGCTCACGCTCGTGCACAAGAACAATGTGCTCGTGCACGCGGGCCACCTGTGGAGCCGCACGGTCGACGCCGTCGCGGCGGAGTTCCCCCAGGTCAGTGTCGACTACCTGCACGTCGACGCCGCCACGATCTTCCTGGCCACCGACCCGGCCCGCTTCGACGTCATCGTCACCGACAACCTGTTCGGCGACATCCTGACCGACCTCGCCGCCGCGATCACCGGTGGCATCGGCCTCGCAGCCAGCGGCAACGTCAACCCCGACCGCACGACGCCCAGCATGTTCGAGCCGGTGCACGGCTCGGCGCCGGACATCGCCGGCCAGGGCAAGGCCGATCCCACGGCCGCCATCTTGTCGGCCGGGCTCCTCCTGGAGCACCTGGGGCACCCGGAGGCGGCGGCCGAGATCAGCGCGGCCGTCGAGGCCGACATCGCCAGCCGGTCGGGCGCCGCAGGTGCCCCGCGCACGACGCAGGAGGTGGGGGAGGCCATCGGTTCGCTGCTGGCCGCGGGCGTACCGGTGGGCTGACCGTCCACCCTGTCCCACCCTCGTCGAAAGCACTACCGTGAACTCCATGACCACCACGCCGTTCGCCAGCACGTTCACCTCGAACACCGCCGCGCGCACGGACGCCGAACGATCGGCGATCCTCGCCGACCCCGGGTTCGGCAACCACTTCACCGACCACATGTTCCTGGCCGAGTGGACCCCCGACGGCGGCTGGCAGGACGGCCGGGTGGTCCCGTACGGCCCGCTGCTCCTCGATCCGGCCACCGCCGTCCTGCACTACGCGCAGGAGATCTTCGAGGGACTCAAGGCGTACGCGCACGCCGACGGATCGGTGTGGGGCTTCCGGCCGGAGGCCAACGCCGACCGGCTCGCCCGCTCGGCCCACCGGCTCGCCCTGCCGGAGCTGCCGCAGGACTGGTTCCTCGGGTCGATCCGCGAGCTCGTGACCGCCGACCGCGCCTGGGTGCCGACCGGTGAGGAGCGCAGCCTGTACCTGCGTCCCTTCATGTTCGCCTCCGAGGTCTTCCTGGGAGTGCGCCCCTCGCAGCACGTGACCTACTCGGTCATCGCGTCGCCGGCGGGCGCCTACTTCAAGGCCGGTCTCAAGCCGGTCGACATCTGGCTCTCCGAGACGTTCACGCGCGCGGGGGCCGGAGGCACGGGCGCGGCCAAGTGCGGTGGCAACTACGCCGCCAGCCTGCTGCCGCAGCAGGAGGCCTTCGCTCACGGCTGCGAGCAGGTCGCCTTCCTGGACTCGGTCGAGAACCGGTGGGTCGAGGAGCTCGGTGGCATGAACCTGTACTTCGTGCAGTCCGACGGCTCCATCGTCACCCCGGAGCTCAGCGGCTCGATCCTCGAGGGCATCACCCGCGACTCGATCATGACCCTGGCCCGCGACCTCGGCCATGAGGTCGTCGAGCGCAAGGTCTCGATCGAGGAGTGGCGCGAGGGCGTCGCGAGCGGCCAGATCTCCGAGGTCTTCGCCTGCGGGACCGCGGCCGTGGTCACGCCCGTCGGCCGGCTGGCCTGGGACGGTGGCGAGGTCGACAGCGCCAAGGGTGAGATCGGCAAGGTCACGGCCGAGCTGCGCTCGGCGCTGGTCGACATCCAGTACGGACGCGCCGAGGACCGCCACGGCTGGATGACCCGGCTCGTCTGAGCCGGTGGTCGTGGCGCCTCAGGCGCCGTCCGGACCGACCGGGTCGGAGACGTCGCTGGAGAGATCGACCACGAGCCAGCGATTGCTGTCCTTCTCGAGCTCGTACACGGAGGTGTGCTCGTACTGCTCCGCCTCGCCGTCCACGTCGTAGGACTGGGTGACGTCCACCGAGACCGTGGCCTCGCGGTCGTCGTGCTCGACGATCTCGAGGTCGTCGATCTCCAGGGCGAACGACTCGTCGTCGTAGCCCTGGTCCTCGGCCGCCTCCCGCGCGTCGTCGAGGGCGTCCTCACAGTCCTTGACCGTGTCGAGATCGGTGATCGGGTGGGCGATGAGGACCTCGCAGTCCTCGGCGTTCGGGGCCTCGACGAACGACTCCAGGGCCACGTCCGGAGCCTGGGGGTCGCCGTCGGGGCCGGGTCCCGTCTCGGAGTTCGCGTCCGACGACCCGAGGGCCAGCACGACCGCTCCCGCTGGCCCGGGGCGTCGTCAGTCCTCGCGTGCCACGACCACCTTGCCGATGACGTGGCCGTCCTCGACGAGGCGGTGCGCCTCGCGCAGCTGCGCCGCGTCGATCGGCGTGAGGGTCGTGGTGATGGTGGAGCGGAAGGTCCCCGCATCGACGAGTCGCGCGACCTCGGTCAGGATCTCGTGCTGGCGGACCTGGTCGGCGCCACCCTGGAGGGGACGGGTGAACATGAGCTCCCAGTGCCACGACAGGCTCTTGGACTTGAACGCCCGGACGTCCAGCGACGACGGATCGTCGATCGCGACGACGGCTCCGAACGGCCGGAGCAGGTCGGCGAACGTCTCGACCATGCCCTCGGAGTGTGCGGTGAAGATCCAGTCGACGCCGTCGGGGGCGATGCTGCCGACACCTGCGGCGAGGTCGTCACGGTGGTTCACCACGTGGTCGGCTCCGAGCGACCGCACCCAGGCCTCGCCCTCGGGGTGTGAGGCCGTCGCGATGACCGCGACCTGAGGGAGCAGGTGCTCGACGATCTGGAGCATGATCGAGCCGACGCCGCCCGTCGCACCCACCACGAGCAGGGTCCCGCTCGAGTCCGGCGTCAGTCGCAGCTTGTCGAACAGCGACTCCCACGCCGTGATGGCCGTGAGCGGCAGGGCCGCGGCCTCGGTGAATGACAGGGTCGCGGGCTTGGGGCCGACGATGCGCTCGTCGACCAGGTGCAGCGCGGCGTTGCTGCCGGGACGGCTGATGTCGCCGGCGTACCAGACCTCGTCGCCCGGCTGGAAGAGCGTCACGGCCCGACCGACGTCGCGCACGATGCCGCTGGCGTCGAAGCCGAGCACTCGCTCGCCGTCGGGGTCGCCGCCGAGGCGGACCTTGACGTCCACGGGGTTGACCGAGACCGCGCGGACGTCGACCACGAGGTCGTGCGGGCCGGGCGAGGGGGCGTCCAGCACGACGTCGACGAGCGCCTCCGGGTCGGTGGCGGGCAGGGAGCGTGTGAAGGCGACGGCGGTGTTGGGGATCATGGCTCCAGCCTGCGCGACGGCGTCAAGCGCGGCTCGTCCAGTCGTGGCCAGCCGAGCGACAGGCCGGGAGCTCCGGCACGCACGGACGGGCTCCGTGACGACCCCGTGTGGGGTCGACGGGTCGAGTGCGACGTGTGATTCGATCGGACTATGACCCACCTCACATCCGATGCGCCTGCGACGCGCCTCGAGCACGACCTGATCGGGGAGCGCCCGGTGCCGGCGGAGGTCTACTGGGGCGTGCACACCCTTCGCGCCCTGGAGAACTTCCCCATCACCGGCATCCCGATCTCCGAGAGTCCGTACCTCGTGGAGGCGTTGGCCTCGGTCAAGGAGGCCGCCGCGCTCGCGAACCATCAGCTCGGTCTGCTCGACGACACACGGTTCGGCGCGATCCGCGACGCCTGCGAGGAGATCAGGGCCGGGCAGTGGCACGACCAGTTCGTGGTCGACGTGATCCAGGGCGGCGCGGGCACCTCGACCAACATGAACGCCAACGAGGTCATCGCGAACCGGGCCCTGGAGATCCTGGGGCACGCCAAGGGCGACCATCACGTGCTGCATCCCAACGAGCACGTCAACCTCAGCCAGTCGACCAACGACGTCTACCCGACGGCCGTCAAGATCTCGATGATCCTGGCCGCGCGCGACCTGCTGAGCGCGATGGCCCGCCTCGAGGACTCGTTCGCCCGCAAGGCGCTGGAGTTCCACGACGTGCTGAAGATGGGGCGCACGCAGCTGCAGGACGCGGTGCCGATGACGCTCGGCCAGGAGTTCGGGACGTACGCCCAGATGCTCGCCGAGGACCGCGCCCGCCTGTCGGAGGCCGTCGCGCTGCTCCACGAGATCAACCTCGGCGCCACCGCGATCGGCACGATGCTCAACGCACCGTCGGGCTACGTGCAGATCGCCTGCACGCACCTGCGCGACATCACGGGCCTCCCGCTCGAGACGGCGGTCGACCTGATCGAGGCGACCCAGGACTGCGGCGCCTTCGTGCAGGTGTCCGGCACGCTCAAGCGGGTCGCGGTCAAGCTCGGCAAGATCTGCAACGACCTGCGACTGCTGTCGTCCGGTCCACGGGCCGGCCTGGGGGAGATCAACCTGCCGGCGGTGCAGGCGGGGTCGAGCATCATGCCCGGCAAGGTCAATCCCGTGATCCCCGAGGTCGTCAACCAGGTGGCCTTCCAGATCATCGGCCACGACGTGACGGTGTCGATGGCGGCCGAGGCCGGACAGCTGCAGCTCAACGCCTTCGAGCCGGTGATCTGCTTCTCGCTGGCGGCCGGGATCTCGCGGCTCGAGCAGGCCGTCGTGGTCCTGGCCGAACGCTGCGTCGACGGCATCACGGCGAACGTGGGCCACCTACGGGCCGAGGTCGAGCGATCGATCGGCCTGGTGACGGCCCTGAACCCCTTCATCGGCTACGAGGCGGCTACCCTCGTCGCGAAGGAGGCGTTGGCGACGGGCCGGGGCGTCGCCGAGCTCGTACTCGAGAAGGGGCTCCTGCCCCCGGAACAGCTGCAGCGGATCCTGCGGCCCGAGACCTTGGCCAATCTGGGACCCAAGCCGCCCGTCAGGTGAAGAGGGCGACGGCGTCGCCGTCGATCGAGACGATGAGCTCGCCGGCCGCGAGTCCGATCGTGACCTCGACCCCGTAGCCGTCCGGCGTCCCGTCGGGTCGCGGCGGTGCCGGCTCGCCGAGCGCCTCGGCGACGTCGGCCAGGGTCACGGTGGCCGGACCGACCGGGTCGTGCTCGGGCCACTCGGCGAGCAGGCGGTGGGCCAGGCCGGTCAGCACCGCGAGCGTCGCGGGCAGCGCCGCGAAGGAGACGTCGGCGCAGCGCAGCTCGGGCAGGCCGAAGGTCGCCAGACCGTGGGAGACGACGTCTGACCCGCTGGCCTGCACGCCGTCGACGTCGAGCGCGACCCACTGACGCGGGGCGCGAGGATCGGTCTGGTCGACCGTGTGGGTCACGAGGCGAGGCACGGCGAGGTCGATGACCACGCCGTCGTGCTGGCTCGCCAGCGTGAGTGCCTCCAGCCGGGCGGCCACCGCGTCGGCCTGGGCCGTTGCGACGGGGCCCGACCGGTGCAGGACCCGGGCGTGCGGGCGGGCCTCGAACGCCGCCAGCTGTTCGGCGTCGGCGCCGAAGCGCCGCAGCAGCGCCACGGAGGGCAGCGGTACCGGCACCGGCTCGACCGGATCGAGCGGCGCCGCGGTCGCGACCGCGTGGACGCTGTGGCGGAGCTCGGGCACAGGCACGGTCATCGGTTCGGTCCCGTCTTGGCAAGCATCGCGTCGAAGTCTAGACTCAGGAACTGTGACGAGCCCCATGATCACGGCCGTGATCATCATTGCCGGGCGCGCCGGGTCCTGACCGACAGGAACCAGCGCGCTGCCTCCCGATCCCCGGGGGGCTTTTTTGTTGCCACGAGGAACACCATGACCGCCACCCCCGATGCCCGATTCCACGTCTACGACACGACGATGCGCGACGGCGCGCAGCAGGAGGGGCTCAACCTCTCCGTGCAGGACAAGATGCACATCGCGCGCCACCTCGACGACCTCGGCGTGGGGTACATCGAGGGCGGGTGGCCCGGCTCGAACCCCAAGGACACCGAGTTCTTCGCGCTGGCGGCCAAGGAGCTCGAGCTGCGGCACGCAACGCTGGCGGCGTTCGGTGCGACGCGACGCGCCGGCGCGGTGGCCGCCGACGACCCGCTCGTCGCGGCCCTGCGCGAGTCGGGCGCCTCGGTCGTGACCCTCGTGGCCAAGAGCCACGACCGTCATGTGGAGCTGGCCCTGCGCACGACGCTGGAGGAGAACCTGGCGATGGTGCGCGACACGGTCTCGCACCTGCGCGCGGAAGGGCAGCGCGTGTTCGTCGACCTGGAGCACTTCTTCGACGGGTACCTCGCCAACCGCGCCTACGCCCTGGAGGTCGTCAGCGCGGCGACGGAGGCCGGTGCCGAGGTGGCGGTCCTGTGCGACACCAACGGCGGCATGCTGCCGCACCAGGTCACCGACGTCGTCGGCGACGTGCTCGCCGCGACGGGCGCACGACTGGGCATCCACGCGCACAACGACACCGGGTGCGCCGTCGCGAACTCGATGGCGGCGGTCCTGGCCGGTGTCACGCACGTGCAGGGCTGCCTCAACGGGTACGGGGAGCGCACCGGCAACGCCGATCTCGTGACGTGCATCGCGAACCTCGAGCTCAAGCTCGGCCGGCCGGTCCTGCCGGAGGGACGGCTCGCGGAGGCCACCCGGATCGCGCACGCGGTCTCGGAGATCACGAACTACCCGCCCCTGGCGCGGCAGCCGTACACGGGCGTCTCGTCCTTCGCCCACAAGGCGGGGCTGCATGCGAGTGCGATCCGTGTCGACCCTGATCTCTACCAGCACATCGACCCCGCCCTCGTCGGCAACGACATGCGCCTGCTGGTCTCGGAGATGGCCGGCCGTGCCACGATCGAGCTCAAGGGCCGCGAGCTCGGCTTCGACCTGGCCGACGACCCCGCACGCCTGGCGCGCCTGACCGACCGGGTCAAGGAGCTCGAGCAGTCCGGCTACACCTTCGAGGCGGCCGACGCCTCCTTCGAGCTCCTCCTGGTCGAGGAGGTCGAGGGCACACGGCCGCGCTACTTCGACGTCGAGTCCTGGCGGGTCATCGCCGAGTCGAGCAGCCCGCGCGAGGGGGCCGTGGCCGAGGCCACCGTCAAGATCGTGGCGGGCGGCCAGCGCCTGGCGGTCATCGGTGAGGGCAACGGTCCGGTCAACGCGCTCGACCACGCCCTGCGGCAGGCGATCGAGCAGGTGTACCCCGACGTCGTGCAGTTCCACCTCACGGACTTCCGGGTCCGGATCCTCGACCAGGGCCACGGCACCGACGCCGTGACCCGCGTACTGATCGAGACCTCCGACGGCAAGGACACCTGGGTCACGGTCGGCGTCGGTGCCAACATGATCGAGGCCTCCTGGATCGCGCTGACCGACGCCCTGACCTACGGTCTGCGCGCGCACGGAGTGGCCCCCACAGGCTCGTGACCCGGCAGACGTGAGACGACCGTGAGGAAGTGGCGCAGGCTCGCGATCGTCCTGCCGGTGATCGTGACGATCGTGATCGTCGCGGCCGTCGGTGGGCTGGTGATCATCGAGCAGCAGCGGCAGGTCCGAGCCGCTGACGAGGCCGATGCGGTGGCGGCCGAGTTCGTCGAGCAGGTCGATCGCTACCGCAGCGAGCTGGCCGAGATCGTGGTCGCCGGTCGCGACGGGCCGGCTCCTGACCTGCAGGCCCAGGTGCAGGCCCGGATCGACGACCCGCCGCGGCTGCCCGTGATCGGGGGCGAGGGGGCCGAGCTGTCGGGGGACTACCGCGACGCCCAGTACCTCGAGGCGACGCTCGTCGACCCGTACGTCGAGCTGGTCGACGTGCTGGGACGGGTCGCCGTGGCGCGGGACTTCATCGCGGCCGCCGACGCGGCCCTGGCCCTGCGCATCGACACGATTACGGGATCGTCGACGATTCGCGACACCGCGGTCGTCGAGCGTGAGGTGATCCCGGCGTACGAGGGTGCCCTGGCCGATCTCGAGGCCGCTCCGGTGCCGGGTGGGCAGGAGGAGCTCGCGCGCTCCGTCACGGCCGCGGTGCAGAACGTCATCGACCAGTGCGAGCTGCTGCTGGCCTTCGCGGCGCTGGGACAGAACTACTCGTTCAGCTACGGCGAGCAGCTGGCGGTCGCGGCCGAGGCCGTCCGCCTGTACGGGCTCACGGTCGACTCCGAGCTCGCGGCTGCGGTCGACGCCGTCCTGCCGACCTGAGGGACGTGCCGCGACCGGGAGCAGTCCCCGAACGGCCCGAACAAGTTGACACCGCCTGGCCCCGCGGCCACGGTTCTGCCATGAGCAAGCGAGCGACGATCATCCTGCTGTCGGTCCTCGGTGTGCTCGTCGTCGCAGCCATCGCCGTCACGACGGTGGTCCTGGTGATCCACCAGAACCACAAGAACGACGTCGCCGCGGCTGACCGCGTGGCCGCCGACTACCTCCAGGAGGTCGCGACCTTCCGCGCGGACCAGGCGACCTCGATCGGCGAGGAGCTGTCGGACTACGAGTCCGCCCTGGAGGCGATCGGCGAGGCGAAGGACGCCGTCCCGTCGATCGGCGACGCACCGGAGTACGGTCGCGAGAACTCCGGCGACTACGCCGCGGCCGCGAAGGTCGAGGCCGACATCGCCGGTGACCTCGACGCCCTGGATTCGCTCGCCCAGGAGGGGATGGACGCCGTCGAGTTCCAGGACGCCGTCGAGGTGGCGCTCGATCGCGGCACGCCGTCCGAGCTGCTGGGCACCGGCCCGTTCTCGAGCGGGCAGCCCGTGCGCGACGGGACGATCCCGGCCATGCAGGGTGTCAAGGACACCTTCGAGGCCGTCGAGGTGCCCGAGGGGTACGAGGAGACTGCGGAGCTCACGTCCGCCGCGCTGCAGCACGTGCTCGACAACTTGAACCAGATGGCTGCCTCGCTCGACGGCGGAGAGTCGTACTACTTCGAGTTCGCCGAGCAGTACAACGCCGCCGAGACCGCCCTCGACGAGGTCGAGTCGGCGCAGTCAGACGCGCTGGTAGCCGCAGTCGAGGCCTTCGGCGCCGGCGACGACCTCCCCGACTCGAGCGATCCACGGGATCGTCGCAGCGAGGACCCGGACGAGATCGAGAGCTGACCGGCTCAGGCCGGGTCGCGCCTCATCGGGACGTGATCGATGCCGGCCTCGACGTAGGGCTCGCCGTCCTGCACGAAGCCGAAGCTGGCATACCAGTCGTGCAGGTAGGCCTGCGCGCCCAGGACGATCGGTGCGCGCCCCCAGTGCCGGAGGACCTCGCGCAGGAGGCTGCCGGACAACCCGGCTCCCCGGGCGTCGCGCCGGGTGCACACCCGGCCCACGTGCCGCACGCCGTCAGGGGTGACGTACGTGCGCAGGTAGCTCGTGATGCCGCGGTCGTCGGCGAACCACAGGTGCGACGTGGTCGACTCGAGGTCGATCGCATCGGGATCGGCGTCCTCGCAGCGCTGCTCGACGTTGAACACGAGGTCGCGGATGGTCCAGATCGCGTGCACCTCGGCGCCGGTCAGGGACGGGCCGTCGGTGAGGTGGGGGCTCGACACCCGCTCAGCCTACGGCGCGCCGTGGCGCGGTGGTGCTCAGCCGGCGAGGAGGTCGTCGCGGACCTCCCACGCACTCGTGCAGGTCGGTCAGGGCTCGCGATCAGCTCGCGACGACGACCGGTTCGTACTCGTACGGCCCGGGGCAGCCGCCGAAGCGTTCCTGCGCGGCCGAGATCGGGATCTCGTGCTCGGCGTCGTGGAGAACACGGTCGCCGTCGAGGACGACGACCCGGAGCACCGTGCCCCCCGGCATGCTCTCGAACGTGCGCCAGGGGTCGATCTGCTGGACCGACCAGTCGCCGGACGCCGGCCGCGCCACGGGATGCGGTGTGCAGCCGGTCTCGAAGCAGGCGCGGACCTCTGCTCCCGGCGGCAGCGGGTCGACGAAGTCCACGACGGCCGGGCCGCCGTAGGTGTACGCGATGGCGGGGCACACCTGACCGCCGAGGCTGCACGCGGACAGCAGGGCGAGCAGCAGGACCGTACCGGGCAGGAGCGACCTGAGCCGGAAGCGTCGGGTGCGGCGCATCGCCCCAGTCTAGGAGCGCCGGACGCCGGCTGCGGATGGATCGGGGTCGACCCCAGGTCGGGCGACAGGTCGGTCGGCGGTCGCGCCCTCACGCTCGAGCAGGTCCGTGACGTGCCCCAGGAGTCGCAGGCGCAGGGGAGTGGCGAGCTCGGCGAGGCGCCGCTGCTCGCGCACGTAGTCGGCCTTGCCGTCGGCCGTCTCGACGGGGATCGGAATCAGCCCGAGGTCGGTGACGTCGTACGGCGACGCCCGCATGTCGACCCGCCGGGCGTCGAGCGCGAGCTCGAAGGCGTCGAGCACGATCGTGCTCTCGACGAACGGCACGAGCCGGAATGCCAGGCGATACAGGTCCATCGTGACGTGTACGCAGCCGGGCTGCTCGAATCGCAGCTGGTCGTCGCGGGTCAGGGGGTGAGCGTTCAGCGGAGCGGACTCGGATGTGAAGAACCGGAAGGCGTCGACGTGGGTGCACTGCAGGGAGTGCGAACGGACGACCTCGTCGGTGCCGGCGGCACCGAGGCGCAGCGGCTGGCCTGCGTGCCGGCGCTGCTCGGCCGCTCCGTGCACCATGGCCCACTCGTGCAGGCCGAAGCAGCTCCAGCGCGGCTCGGTGTCACGCGTGCGGGTCAGCAGTGCCTGCGTCCACCGCAGGCCCGGGAGGCGGCGCTCCAGCCGAGCCGGGTCGACTCGCGAGACGGACCCGTCGGTCCGGTAGGCGCCGAGCGCCGCGTGCTCGGGCGCGTCGACGAGCCCGATGCCGAGACCAGGGTGCCAGCGCGCGAGCGCGCCCGGTGAGAAGTTGTAGTACTCGAACAGGAAGTCCTCGACCGGGTGGTCCTCGCCGGCGGCGCGGCGCCGCAGGTGCGGGGTCGTCCACTGCTCCGCCCGCTCGCGGTGCGCCTGCGCCCGAGGCAGCCACTCGCGGCGCGCGAGAACGGTCACCGGACCGGGCTCACGGCGTGCAGTCGCCGCAGGTCCCGAAGATCTCGAGCGTGTGGGCGACGTCGACGAAGCCGTGCTCGGCCGCGATCGCGTCGGCCCAGCGCTCGACCGTGGGACCCGCGACCTCGACCGTGCGGCCGCACGCCCGGCACACGAGGTGGTGATGGTGTCCCGTGCTGCACTGGCGGTACAGCGTCTCGCCGTCGTCGTTGCGCAGGGCGTCGATCTCGGCGGAGTCGCTGAGAGCCTGCAGGTTGCGGTAGACCGTGGACAGGCCGACCGACTCGCCGCGATGACGGAGCAGGTCGTGGATCTCCTGCGCGCTCGCGAAACCGTCGAGATCCTCCAGGATCGCGGCGACGGCGCGACGCTGGCGGGTGTTGCGGGGGGTGGTGACCATGCTGACGATCCTCCTCAGCCCAACTCTAGTGGGCGCCTTCGCCAGCGCCCGGTCAGTGTCATGACCCCGCGTGCCGCGGCGAGCACGGCGAAGCAGAGCATCGCTGTGAGGACGATCGTCGGACCGGGCTGGGTGTCGATCTCGAAGCTGGCGATGACGCCGACGATCGCGGCGAGGAGTCCGAGCCCCATCGCCAGCAGGTGCGTGGCGCGGAAGCTGCGGGCCACCTGCTGCGCGGCCGCGACCGGCACGACCATCAGGGCGGAGACCAGCAACAGACCCACCGTCCGCATCGCGACCGTGATCGTGACCGCGGCGAGGACCGCGATGAGGATCCCGTACCACCGGACGGGCACCCCGCTGACCCGGGCGTGCTCCTCGTCCTGACACACCGCGAACAGCTGCGGCGTCGCGGCCAGCACGACGACGAGGACGATGCCGCCCAGGATCGCGATGACCGTGAGGTCGTCGGGGGAGACCGTGACGATCGAGCCGAACAAGTAGCTGTTGAGCGTCGCGGCGCTGTCGCCCGCCAGGTTGATCAGCATGACGCCGGCGGCGATGCCTCCGTAGAACAGCATCGCGAGGGCGACGTCGCCCGACGTGCGGGCGTAGGTGCGCATGAGCTCGATCGCGAGCGCGCCGAGCGTCGCGGCGATGACGGCGGTCAGCACGGGTGCCGTGCCGGTGAGCAGTCCTAGCGCCACTCCGGTCAGCGCGACGTGGCCGATGCCGTCGCCGAGCAGGGCGAGACGACGCTGCACCAGGAACGTGCCGATCGCGGGCGCGGTGAGACCGGTGACCACGGCGGCGGCGAGCGCGTAGCGCATGAACGGGTAGTCGAGCAGCTCCAGCACTACAGCACTCCCTCGTGCGGGAGCGGTTCCAGACGCCGGGGCTCTCCTGTGTGCGGGTGGTGGTGGACGTGCTCGCTGGGCGCGGTGTCAGGCGGTCCGTCGAAGGCCACGCGGCCGTGGTCGATCACGACGGCCCGGTCGACGACGGGAGCCAGGGGACCGAGGTCGTGCTCGACCAGCAGGACCGACGTGCCCGCCTCGACGAGCTCCTCGACCGTCCGAGCGAGCGCCTGGCCCGACGCGGCGTCGACGCCGGCCAACGGTTCGTCCATGACGAGCAGGTCGGGCTGCGTGGCCAGCGCGCGGGCGATCAGCGTCCGCTGGTGCTGTCCGCCGGAGAGCTCGGTCACGGGGCGGCGGCGCAGCTCCGTGAGGCCGACCAGCTCGATCGCCCGGTCGGCGGCCTCGCGGTCGGCGCGGCGCGCCGGACCGACCAGACGACGCCGCGCGAGGCGACCGCTCAGGACCACCTCGCGCACCGTGGCGGGCACGCCGGCGGCGTTGGAGCTGCGCTGCGGCACGTATCCGAGTCGGGACCGGTCGCGGAAGCGTTCGAGCGGGGTGCCGAAGAGCTCGACCGTGCCGGCCCGGCGCGGGACCAGCCCGATCGTGGCCCGGACCAGCGTCGACTTGCCCGAGCCGTTGGCGCCGAGCACCGCGACCACCTCGCCGCGCGCGATCGTCAGGTCGGCCTCCGCCAGGACGGGTCGTCCGCCGAGCTCGACCGTGACGCCACGGGCCCAGAGCACGGGTGTCTCGGCGTCGCGTGTCGGCGCGGGGTGCGGGGGAACCGGGCCCGTCGGCTCGGGGGTCACTGGCACCTGTTGGCCTCCCGGATCGCGTCGAGGTTGGTGCGCATGAGCGACAGGTAGTCCTGGTCGGCGGTGGCGTCGCTGAGACCCTCGATCGGGTCGAGGATAGCCGTGGTGGCGCCGGTCGTGCTCGCCACGGTCTCGGCGACGGCCGGGTCGACGAGCTGCTCGGTGAAGATCGTCGTCACGCCCTGAGACGTCACAAGATCGCTGATCTCGGCGAGCTGGGCCGACGTGGGCTCCGCACTCGGCTCGAGCCCGGCGATCGGGACCTGGGTCAGGTCGTAGGCGTCGGCGAGATAGGCGAAGGCGGCGTGGGCCGTCACGATCGTGCGGATCTCACAGGTCTGCAGACCGACGGTGTACTCCGCGTCGAGCGCCTGGAGGTCGCTCACGAGGGCGGCGGCATTGGCGTCGTAGTCGTCGGCGTGGTCGGGGTCGAGCTCGGCGAGCGTGTCGCCGATCGCGCCTGCCGCGAGCTCCATGCGGTGCGGATCGAGCCAGAAGTGCGGGTCGACGCCCCCGTGGTCGTGGCCGTCGTGGTCGTGGCCCTCGTCGTCGGCGTGGTCGTGGTCGTGACCCTCGTCGTCCCCGTGGTCGTGGTCGTGACCCTCGTCGTCGGCCTCGAGCAGGTCGACGACGCCGGCCAGGTCCAGGGTCGTGCCCTCGGCTCGGTCGGCCTGGTCCACGGCCGCGTCGACCGCGGCCTGGAACGCGTCGACGTAGACCACGAGATCGGCCGACTGGACGTCGGCGACCTGGCGAGGGGTCAGCTCGAGGTCGTGCGGCTCGCCACCGGGCCGGGTCAGGTTCTCGACGGCGTAGTGGTCGCCGGCGACCCGCTCCACGAGGAACTGGAACGGGTAGGCCGACGTGACGACGGTCGGACCGGCGTCGGCCGACCCGCTCGAGCCGCACGCGACCAGAAGAGGGGACAGCAGGATGGCAGGGGCGATCAGGGCGGTACGACGCATGACCCCATCGTTCCCGCGGATGGGAACCATTGTCAAATTGATGGCACGTGCCACTGGTCACGCCGGCCTCGCTACGCTGGCCCGATCCACGGGAGCGGTCCGTCACGACGGCCGCGCGACCCGCCGACATCCAGCCGGGAGAACTGCATCCATGCCTGCGTCCACGATCGACACCGTCACCAGCCTCTGCAAGCGTCGAGGCTTCGTCTACCAGTGCGGTGAGATCTACGGCGGCACCAAGTCCGCGTGGGACTACGGACCCCTCGGCGTCGAGCTCAAGGAGAACATCAAGCGCCAGTGGTGGCGCTCGATGGTCCAGGGTCGCGACGACGTCGTCGGCCTGGACTCCTCGGTCATCCTCCCCACGCGGGTGTGGGAGGCGTCCGGCCACCTCGCGGCCTTCGTGGACCCCCTGGTGGAGTGCCTCAGCTGCCACCGCCGCTACCGGCAGGACCACCTGCAGGAGGCCTACGCCGAGAAGAAGTCGAAGCCGGGCCAGCCGGAGATCGACCCCGACACCGTGACGATGGACCTCATCGCGTGCGCCAACTGCGGCACCAAGGGTCAGTGGACCGAGCCGCGCATGTTCAACGGCCTGCTCAAGACCTACCTCGGCCCCGTCGAGTCCGAGGAGGGCCTGCACTACCTGCGGCCCGAGACCGCCCAGGGCATCTTCGTGAACTTCGGCCAGGTCATGACCAGCGCACGCAAGAAGCCGCCGTTCGGCATCGGCCAGATCGGCAAGAGCTTTCGCAACGAGATCACGCCGGGCAACTTCATCTTCCGCACGCGCGAGTTCGAGCAGATGGAGATGGAGTTCTTCGTCAAGCCCGGTGAGGACGAGCAGTGGCACGAGTACTGGCTCGCCGAGCGCATGGGCTGGTACACGGGCCTGGGCGTCACGCCCGACAACCTCCGGTTCTACGAGCACGCCGCCGAGAAGCTCTCGCACTATTCCAAGCGCACCGTCGACATCGAGTACCGCTTCGGCTTCCAGGGCTCGGAGTGGGGCGAGCTCGAGGGTGTGGCCAACCGCACCGACTTCGACCTGTCGACGCACAGCCAGCACTCCGGCAGCGAGCTCTCGTACCACGACCAGGCCACGGGCGAGCGGTGGACGCCGTACGTCATCGAGCCCGCAGCGGGGGTCAACCGCTCGATGATGGCCTTCCTGGTCGACGCGTACGCCGAGGACGAGGCACCCAACACCAAGGGCGGCGTCGACGTGCGCACCGTGCTGCGCCTCGACCACCGGCTCGCGCCGGTCAAGGCCGCGGTCCTGCCGCTGTCGCGCAACGAGGCACTGTCGCCGGCGGCGCGTGACCTCGCCGCGGAGCTGCGCGGGTACTGGAACGTCGACTTCGACGACGCCCAGGCGATCGGGCGCCGCTACCGCCGCCAGGACGAGATCGGGACCCCGTTCTGCATCACGGTCGACTTCGAGACGCTCGAGGACCAGGCGGTCACGATCCGGGAGCGCGACACGATGCAGCAGGAGCGGGTCGCCCTCAGCCAGGTTCGTGACTGGCTTGCGGCGCGCCTGCCCGGCTGCTGACCCCTCACGGGGTGAGAATCTCGGCGTGATCTCGTCGCGCCGCCGTCTCAGTCTCGTCCTGTGCGCCCTTGCGCTGCTCGTCTCGGTGACCGCCTGCGGCGGGGAGGACGACCCGGAGCCGGTCTCGTCGGTACCGGCGGGTTTCGAGGTGCCCGACGGGGTCACGGTCACCAAGCCCGGCACGACCCGCAAGCCCGGGGAGACGGCGACCGTCGTCTACCAGGTCGACGAGCAGGCCGCGAGCGCGATCACGGTCACGATCGCCGACGTGCGCAAGGGCGTCATCGAGGACTTCCGGTTCTTCTCCTTGACGCCCGACCAGCTGGTCTCGTCACCGTTCTACGTCGACCTCACGGTCGTCAACGAGGGCCCCGCTGGACTCGGAGGTGCCGCCCTGCCGGTCTTCGCCCGCGACGACACCGACATGCTGCTGCCGCCGACGCCGATCGTCGGCAGCTTCGCTCCCTGCCCCAGCGGACAGCTGCCGGAGAGCTTCCTGCCCGGCGAGACTGCGAACCTGTGCCTGGTGTACCTGGTGCCGGCGGGCCAGGCGCTGGTCTCGGTCGACCTGCAGCCCGACGGCGACGACTCGACGATCACCTGGTCGCCGTGAGCGGCGGCGACAGATCCGCTTAGCGTGGTTTGAGACAATCGGAGGATGAGCACCTCGACCATGGCGGCGCCTCTGCGTCTGGGCGACCTCGAGGTCGCCGTGCCCGTCGTGCTCGCGCCCATGGCTGGCGTCACGAACGCCGCGTTCCGCCAGCTCTGCGCCGAGCAGGGAGCCGGGCTGTACGTGTGCGAGATGATCACCTCCCGCGGCATCGTCGAGGGTGACCGCACGAGCCTGTCGATGCTGACCTTCTCCGGCGCCGAGTCGGTCCGGTCCGTGCAGCTCTACGGGATCGACCCCGACATCATCGGGCGGGCCGTGTCGATCCTGTGCGACGAGCACGGCGTCCAGCACGTCGACCTGAACTTCGGCTGTCCGGTGCCCAAGGTCACCCGCAAGGGCGGCGGCGCCGCGCTGCCGTGGAAGGCGGGCCTGCTGGGTCGCATCCTGGAGTCCGCGGTCGGGGCGGCCGCTCCGTACGGCGTGCCCGTCACGATGAAGACGCGCAAGGGCATCGACGACGACCACCTGACGTACCTCGACGCGGGCCGGATCGCGGCCGACACCGGGTGCGCCGCGATCGCGCTGCACGGGCGGACGGCGATCCAGCACTACTCCGGTCACGCCGACTGGGACGCGATCGGGGAGCTCAAGGCCGCCACCTCGATCCCGGTGCTCGGCAACGGCGACGTGTGGGAGGCGGCCGACGCGGTGCGGATGATGGCGCAGACCGGGTGCGACGGCGTCGTCGTCGGTCGTGGCTGTCTCGGCCGCCCGTGGCTCTTCCGCGATCTCGCCGCTGCCCTCACGGGGCGTGAGGTGCTCACGACTCCGAACCTCGGTGAGGTCACGGCGGTCATGCGTCGTCACGCAGAGCTGCTCGGACGATGGATGGGCGAGGAACGGGGCTGCATCGAGTTCCGCAAGCACGTCGCCTGGTACCTCAAGGGGTTCGCTGCGGGCTCAGCCGTCCGCAGCCGTCTCGGCAAGGTCTCGTCGTACGCGGCCCTCGACGAGCTCCTGGCCGACCTCGACCCGCAGGAACCGTTCCCGGTCTCCGAGCTCGGCCGCCCCCGGGGCCGCCAGGGCACCCCCAAGCGGGTCGTCGTGCCGGAGGGCTGGCTCGACTCGCGCGAGGTCGACGGCGAGCTCGACCCCGCGGCGGAGGACGCGACCTCCGGGGGCTGACGACGTCTGGCTCAGACGACGGGGCGCAGCAGTCCGGTGTCGACGTCGTAGACGAAGCCGCCGACCTCCAGGTCGTCCGGCACCAGCGGGTGGCTCTCGATCTTGTGCACGTCGGCGCGGATCGTGGCCTCCTGGTCGGTGATCGCGCCGAGCGTCATCCAGCTCGCGTCTGTGCCGGTGGCGGTGCCGACCCGGGCCTGCAGCTCCTCCTCGGGTGCCGAGGCCATCGCGCAGCGGGTGTGCTGTACCACGAGCACCCGTCGCACCTGCAGGAGCGTGACGCCCAGCACGACGGCCACGAGGACCTGGTCGGTCACGCGGCCACCCGGGTTGCGCAGGATCTTGGCGTCACCGGCCTCCAGGCCGATCATGCGCAGCGGATCGATGCGCGAGTCCATGCAGGTCACCATCGCGACCCCGGCACGAGCGATGCCGTCGAAGCCACCGTGGTGGAAGTCGTCGGCATAGGTCCGGTTCGCGGCGAGAAGGTCGTCAAAAGCCATGCGGGCAGATTATCGGGAGCGCCGGGCGTGTGCTCACGGAACCCAGTCGTACCAGAGCGGATCGATGCCAAAGCCCTCGCCGACCGAGAAGTCGTACTGCACGAGCTCGAAGTCCTCGAGCACCTGGCGCTGCTCCGAGGTGAGGTCCTGATCGTCCAGGAGCTGCCCGTCGCGTGTGACGATGACGCCGCGACCGACCGAGCCCACGACGTCCTGCACGTGCTGGAGGAGGCGGTAGTACGGCGGGAGCGGAGCGCCGATCATCTCGGCGGCGAGGGGCAGCAGCGAGGTCGCGTCGACGACCCCGAGGTCGCGGCCCGGGTCGAGGACCTCGGTGTTCGACCAGAGCAGCACGGGGGTCAGGAGGGTCTCGACCGGCTCGTTCGCCTCGCGCAGCGAGCTGGGGAGGACCGGCGGGTAGTGATCGCCGTAGTACACGACGACCGTGGGGCGCTCCCGGGTCGAGACCTCGCTCAGGAACTCTTCCAGGGCGAGGTCGCTGAGCTCGACGCCGCGGATCCAGGTGGCCAGGTGGATCTGTTGGTCGCCCTCGCCGATGAGCCCCTCGATCGTCGGCAGGCCTTCGTACCAGGCGAAGAACGGGCTGTGGTTCTGGATCGTCACGAGGTTGACCAGCGTCGGGTCGGTCGCATCGTCCAGGACGTCGAGGGTCGCGTCGAACGCGTCTGCGTCGGAGATGTAGGGGTTGCCCTCGAGCGGCGTCGCCGAGGTGAAGTCCCGCCTCTCCTGGAACTGCGAGAACTGCAGCGTGTCGTACACCGAACGACGTTGGTACAGGTCGCCGCTGTACGGGTGCACGGCGACGGCGTCGGAGCCGTGCGACCTCAGCCAGCCCACGGCCGAGGGAAATTTCGAGCGTCCGGCGACGACCGACTGGTACGGAGAGAAGATCTGCGGCTCGATCAGGCCGATCGACTGGCCCGTGAGCACCTGGAACTCCATCGTCGAGGTGCCCGTGCCGTAGTAGGAGCTGACCGTCTGGCCGGACCATCCCTCGAGACCCCGAGCGCGCAGGTGCGCCAGCGGATCGCGGTCGATCGTGAGACCGGCGAGACGGGTCGGGTCGGCCACGCTCTCCGACAGCACCACGACGAGGTCGACGTCGGCGAGGGTCGTGCCGTCAGGATCGGGGCGGTCCTGGCTGTACCGGGCGACGATCTCCTCGATCCGCTCGCGGCTGTAGTCGGGCGGGGGCTGCATCACCAGGGTCGGGACATTGGTCAGGAAGCCAGCCACGAAGCCGTTCTGGAGGTAGTTCTCGAGCTGTCCCCAGGCGCAGCAGCCGATGCGCTCGGGCTCGTACCACGCTCGCAGACGATTGTCCGGACGGTTGAAGTCGACCGCGGTCGCCGTCGCCAGCGCCAGCACCGGGGCGAGCGCGAGGCTCACAATGCGGCGCCGACGGCGTTCGGAGTCGGAGGCAGTGCGCACGTGCCGGCGCCGACGGTGGTCGAGCCAGGCGGCGACCGCGACCGCCGCGACTGCACCGAGCAGCGGGACGACGATCGTGGCGGTCTGGGTCTGCGTGGCCAGGAACTCCGGGCTGGTGGCGAAGGCCAGGTCGGTCGGGAGCAGCGGAACCCCGAGGACCGCGAGCTTCTCGACCTGGGCGACGTGGCCCGCCACGGCCAGGCCGAGCACGAGCGCCAGCACGAGCCAGCGCTGACGGGTGACGACCATCAGCAGGCTCAGGAGGACCCACACCAGGGCCAGCCCGACGAGATCGTCGAACACCCCGCGTGGCTCCAGACCCCGTTGCACGGCTTCGCGGTTGATCGAGGAGCCGAGCAGGCGCACGGCGAGGTAGGTCGCCACTGCGGCGAGCAGGACGTCGGTGGCGCTGCTCCGACGCAGCACGGGGAACCACGACACCAACGCAATACTAACGAGTGCTGCGGCGCAGGACGACGAGAGCCAGGACTGCCGCGGCGAGCGCGAGCACCGCCGCGGCAGCGAACACGGTGTGCAGCTGGGCGATCCCGGCCTCCAGCACGAGGTCGTCGTACGCGCGGCAGCGGGTGGTTCTGCCGCAGACGTCCGCGGGGGAGTCGATGCCGCCGGCCTCGGCGTAGAACGATTTCAGCCCGAGCGTCGTCAGCGCGGAGATCCCGATCAGCATGCCGACCATGCGCGCGACCACGAGCAGCGCGCTGGCGACGCCGTGGACGGCATCGGCGGTGTGCTCCAGGAGCGCCGCGTTGACCGGAGCGATCGCCAGGCCGAAGCCGAGGCCGCCCACGACGAGCGACAACGTCTCGACCGGCGACTCCAGGGACGTGGTGCTCCAGGTCGACATGTGCCAGAACGCGCCCGCCGAGAGGAGCATCGCGACCGCGGTGAGGGGAGCCGGCGAGACGCGACGGAGCAGCCAGCCGCCCAGCACGGCGCCGATCGGAAGGGCCACGAGGAACCGGACGAGCACGAGCGCCGCGTCGAGCTGGGAGTCGCGGTGCACCGTCAGCCGGGCGAACAGGGGAATGTCGACCAGGGCTGCGATCAGGGAGCCACCGATCAGGAAGGAGACCGCGACGGCGCCCCACGCCTGGCGCGCGGTCAGGGCTGCACGGGGGATCAGCGGCCGACGGGCCGTGCGCTGCCGCAGCACGAACGCCACGACCGCGACCGCCCCGACCGACAGGAGCACGGGTGCGTCCTCGGAGATCGCGTGCTGCTCCGGGTCGGCCGAGGCGAACGAGACGATCACGGTGCCGAGGGCGACGGCCATGAGCGTCGCGCCGACGAGGTCGACCTCGCGCGCCACCGCTGGCCAGGCGCGCACGGCGAGCAGGGGACGACGGGCCGTGACCTCGCGCAGCACGAAGACCAGGAGGAACGCGTAGAGCGCCAGCGCCAGCGGTGTGAGCCAGCGTGAGTCGCCCACGACCGGGATGAAGGCCAGCCCGGACGTGATGCCGCGGGTCAGCGAGTCCGGCTCGAGCAGCACGACGACCAGGAGTGCGAGCGCCGCCAGTGCCAGGACGGCCCCGACCCAGTCGCGGTGGCCCACGGGTGTCTCGGAGGACTTGAGCGTCTCGGTGCCCGCCGTGTCGCCCCCGCGCAGGCTCAGGATCGCCGCGCCGATCAGGGCGCCCACGGCGGCGTTGAGCCAGAAGATGTCGCGCCAGTCGCCGACGGCGAGGACCACCGCACCGTAGAGCGGACCCAGGACGCTGCCGAGCTCCTGCACGGCTCCGACGACTCCGAGGGGCAGGCCGCGGCGTTCAGGCGGCCAGGCATCGGCGACGAGCGCGAGGGTCGGCGGGATCAGACCGCCGCCGCCGAGACCCTGGATGAATCGTCCGGCCACCATCGACTCCAGGTCGTAGGCGGCCGCCGTGACGATCGATCCGATCGCGAAGACCACGAGGCAGCCGGTCAGGACCGGCAGGCGTCCGCGGACGTCGGCGATGCGGCCGATCAGCGGCAGCACCGCGACGTAGCCCAGCAGGAAGCCCGAGACGACCGGTGCGGCACGCTGCAGCTCGTCGATGTCCAGGCCGACCGACGCCATCATGTCGGGCAGGGCCAGGACGACGACGTAGGTGTCGGCCGCGGCGAACCCGATCGCGACGGCGGCGAGGGTCAGCAGGCCCCGGGTGGCGACCCGGACCGCGGCTTCGGTCATCGCGTGCCGCTCACGCTCCGCCGGTGCGGGTGGGAGGCTCGATGACGGGCGACTCGTCGGAGGCGGCGACCGTGACGACGTAGGTCACCTCGTCGGACCCGGGGTAGAACACGCCGGTCAAGGTGAGGTCGTGGACCTCGTCGTCGTCGGTCAGGCGGACGACGACCTCCACGTCGGTGTCGGGATCGGCGGAGGGGATCAGCGCGGCGACCCGCTCACCCGGGACCGTGCCGGAGATCGCGGTGAGCACGGTCTCGCCGTCGCGCTCCTGGCTCGTCGCCTCGACCTCGACGTCGCTCAGCAGCGCGACCACGCCCTCGCCGGGCACGCCGATCAACGTGGCCGGGTCGGGTGCGCCGTAGTCGGCCGGGTCGATCGTGAAGAAGTCCGGCGAGAACCCCGGCTTGGCCCACAGCTGCCCGTCGACCGCGACCACCTCGGCCGAGAAGCTCGTGCCACCGGCTGCGATCGTGACGTCGCCCTCGAAGGCCGGCGTCCGGTTGCCGAAACCCTTGGCGGACTCCAGTCCCTGCACCCCGCTGGGCAGCGTGCCGTCGACCGCGATCGAGAAATCGAGGCGCTCGGCCTGCCCCAGGGTCTCGGCCGCGGTGTCGAGCCGCGTTGCCGCGGTGTCGGGGTCGACGGCGTCGTCCGATCCGGTGCAGCCGGCCAGCAGCACGGGGATCAGCAGGCCGAGGAGGGCGAGTCGGGGTGAGCGCACGACGTCAGTCTGACACGGGCACGAGCCCACCCGCAGGTCCAGCGACGGCTAGGACGGGTTGGTCCAGCGGGGTGCCGGAGCCGTCGCGACGGGGATCGATCTCGGGCAGCGGCACGGGCGACCCGCTCGCGGCGCACGCCAGCGGTGCGCCGTCGCCGACCCACGCCACCACGAGGGCGTCCTCGCCCCGCAGGAGCCGTTGGCAGCGCACGCCGCCGGTGGCCCGGCCCTTGGCCGGGTAGGCCGACAACGGCGTGACCTTGGCCGATCCCGTCTCGGTGCCGGGCAGGGCGTCGCTGCTGCCGGCGATCGTGACGACATGGGCCTGCTCGGGGTCACGCACGGCCCCGAAGGCGACGACCCGCTGGCCGGCCGCGAGCTTGACGCCCGCGACACCGCCGCCGCTGCGCCCCTGCGGGCGGACGAGGTCGGCACCGAAGTGCAGCAGCTGGGCGTCGGACGTGACGAATGCGAGCTCCTCGCGTCCCGTGACGAGGTCGACGGCCCCGACGATCTCGTCACCCTCGCCCAGGCTGACGACCTCCCACTCGTCGCGACCCTTGAGGTGGTCGGGACGGACCCGCTTGACCGTGCCCTGGCGGGTGCCCAGCGCCAGGCCGGGCTGGTCGTCGCCGAAGGTCATCAGGGTCACGATCCGCGCACCCGTGCTGATGAGCTCGCCGACGGGAACCCCGCCCTGCACCGAGGGTGCACCCGCGGTGGGCGGCAGTGCCGGGAGGTCGAGCACGGAGACCCGGCGGACGATGCCGTCGCTGGTGAGGATGCCGACCTGCCCGCGGGCGGTCGTGCGCACCGCCGCCACGACGACGTCGTGCGCGGCGCGGGACTCCACGGGGCCGGGATGCGTCGCGTCGGCGGTGCGGGCCAGCAGGCCGGTGGCCGAGAGCAGGGCCCAGCACGGGTCGTCGGCGACCTCGACGGGGGTGGCCGCGGTGACCGTCTGCCCGGCCGAGGCCAGCAGGATCGTGCGGCGCGGGGTGCCGAACTGCTTCGCGATCGCGGCGAGCTCGTCGCCCACGACCGACCGGAGCAGGGTCTCGTCGGCGAGGATCGCGTCGAGCTCCTCGATCGTGCGACGCAGCTCGGCGATCTCGTTCTCGACGGCGATGCGGTCGTAGCGGGTGAGGCGGCCGAGCGTGAGGTTGAGGATGTACTCCGCCTGCTCGGTCGACAGGTCGAACACGGTCATGAGGCGATCACGGGCCTCACCGCGGTTCTCGCTGCTGCGGATCAGCTGGATGACCTCGTCGATGTCGACCAGCGCGAGCAGCAGTCCCTCGAGCAGGTGCAGACGCGCCGCGGCCTTGGCGCGGCGGAAGCCCGTGCGCCGGCGGACGACGTCGAAGCGGTGCTGGAGGTAGACCTCGAGCATCTCCTTCAGCCCGAGCGTGCGCGGCTGGCCGTCGACCAGCGCGACGGCATTGATGCCGAAGGAGGTCTCGAGCGGCGTCATCTTGTACAGCTGCTCGAGGATCGCCTCGGGCACGAACCCGTTCTTGACCTCGATCACGATCTCGAGCCCGGAGTGCCGGTCCGACAGATTCTTGAGATCGGCGATGCCCTGCAGCTTCTTGGACTGCACGAGCTTCTTGACGGCTTCGATGACCTTCTCCGGGCCGACGTTGTACGGCAGCTCGGTGATGACGACGGCCTTGCGGCGCCCGACCTGCTCGATGCGGGCCGTGGCGCGCATGCGGAACGAGCCGTTGCCGGTGGCGTACGCGTCGCGGACCCCGTCGAGGCCGATGATCTTGCCGCCGGTGGGCAGGTCGGGGCCGGGCACGAAGCGCATCAGGTCGTCGAGAGAGGCGGTGGGGTGCGCGATCAGGTGCCGGCAGGCCTGCACGACCTCGACCAGGTTGTGCGGCGCGATGTTGGTGGCCATGCCGACGGCGATGCCCGAGGCGCCGTTGACGAGCAGGTTGGGCAGGGCGGCCGGCAGCACGACCGGCTCGGTCTCACGGCCGTCGTAGTTGGGCCGGAAGTCGACCGTGTCCTCCTCGATGGAGGCGGTCATGGCCTCGGCGGCCGGGTCCATGCGGCACTCGGTGTAGCGCATCGCGGCCGGCGGGTCGTCGGGTGAGCCGAAGTTGCCGTGGCCGTCGATCAGCGGGAGCCGCAGCGACCAGTGCTGGACGAGCCGGACGAGGGCGTCGTAGATCGCGCTGTCACCGTGCGGGTGCAGGCGGCCCATGACCTCACCGACGGGACGGGCCGACTTGACGTGGCCACGGTCGCTGCGCAGCCCCATCTCGTCCATCGTGTAGAGGATGCGGCGCTGCACGGGCTTGAGGCCGTCACGCGCGTCGGGCAGCGCCCGCGAGTAGATGACCGAGTACGAGTACTCCAGGAAGCTCGACCGCATCTCCTCGCGGATATCGGTGTCGACGATGTGCTCCTCGAAGTCGTCCTCGACCTCGGTGCCCGTGCTCGTCCTGCGTGCCATGCCGTCCTTCCCACTGCCGTCCCGCGGCTCGGGACCGCCCACCATTGTGGCGGTCGCCGCCGACCGGGCGGCAGGTGCCACGCCGGGCGGCTCCGGTGCGAGTCCTGCGGGGCGACGCAGGCGGTAGATTGACCGTGTGACCGACGCGCCCGAAGTGGAGGACCTGCACCCGGTTCCCGAGTGGGAGGCCGACGTCCTGCTGCGCGACGGCCGCGTGGCCCAGCTGCGCCCCATCGTCGCGGCCGACTCCGACGAGTTCATCGCGTTCTACGACCGGGTCTCGGAGGAGTCGAAGTACTTCCGGTTCTTCGCGCCGTACCCCACGCTCTCGGCCCGCGACGTCCGGCGCTTCACGGTCGTCGACCACGACCGGCGGGTCGCCTTCGTCATGACGCTGCACGGCCAGATCATCGCGGTCGGACGCTACGACGCCACGAGCGACGACGAGGCCGAGGTCGCGTTCCTCGTCGAGGACGCGCACCAGGGCCGCGGCATCGGACAGCTCCTGCTGGAGCACCTCGCGCAGGCCGGTCGCGAGCGCGGGCTCCAGCGCTTCCACGCCGAGGTGCTGCCGAGCAACAGCCGCATGCTCCAGGTCTTCCGGGAGATGGGCTACTCGCTCACGGCCGAGCTCGCCGACGGCGTGCAGCAGCTGACCTTCCCCCTCGACGCCACCGACACCGCCGTGGGGGTCATGCGGGCCCGCGAGCAGCGGGCCGAGGCGGCGTCGATCGCCCGCATCTTCGACGCCCGCAGCATCGCCGTGATCGGCGCGAGCCGGCGGCAGGACTCGATCGGCCAGGCGATGGTGCGCAATCTCGTGCTGGGTGACTACTCCGGCGCGGTCTACGCCGTCAACAGCAGCGCGGAGGCCGTGTCGGGCCTGCCGGCGTACGCCTCGGTGCAGGACATCCCCAACGAGGTCGAGATCGCGATCGTCGCGGTGCCCGCCGAGTCCGTCACGGACGTCGTGCTCGACTGCGCGGCCAAGGGCGTGCACGGCCTGGTCGTGATCTCGGCCGGCTTCGCCGAGGAGGGAGCCGAGGGACGCAAGCGACAGCGGGCTCTGCTCGGGCTCTGCCGGTCCTACGGCCTGCGCCTGATCGGCCCGAACTGCCTGGGCGTCATCAACACGGCCCCGCACCGCCAGCTCAACGCCTCGCTCTCGCCGGCGATGCCGCCGCAGGGCCGTGTGGGCTTCTTCTGTCAGTCCGGAGCCCTGGGCACGGCGATCCTGGAGTCGGTCTCGCGTCGTGGCCTCGGACTCTCGACCTTCGTGTCGGCCGGCAACCGCGCCGACGTGTCGGGCAACGATCTGCTCCAGTTCTGGCAGGAGGACGACGCGACCGAGGTCGTCCTGCTGTACCTGGAGTCGATCGGCAACCCGCGCAAGTTCTCGCGCATCGCGCGACGGGTCGCGGCCACCAAGCCGATCGTGGCGGTGAAGTCGGGGCGCTCGACGCAGGGCGTGCCCGTCGGGCACACGGTGCGCCGCAGCTCCGCGCCGCAGGCCGCGGTCGACGCGATGTTTCGCCAGGCGGGGGTCATCCAGGTCGACACGCTCGACGAGATGTTCGACGTCGCGCAGGTCCTGGCCCACCAGCCGCTGCCGCGCGGCAACCGGGTCGCGATCGTCGGCAACTCCGACGCCATGGCCCTGCTCGTCGCCGACGCCGGAAGCGCCGCGGGCCTGGAGGTCCTCAAGCCCGTCTCGCTCGGCGCGTCCGCCGACGCGGAGGACTTCGAGGCCGCGATCGAGAACGCCCTGGCCAATCCGCTGGTCGACGCGCTCGTCGTGGTCTACATCCCCCCGCTCAACACCAGCGGCGAGGAGGTCGCCGACGTGCTGGCCGCGATCGGCGAGCAGTCCGACAAGCCCATCGTGTCGACGTTCCTCGGCAGCGAGGGCGTCCCCGAGCTGCTGCGTGTGCCCGATGTCGCCGGCGGCGCGGCCGGTCGCGGATCGGTGCCGTCCTACTCAGCGCCGGAGTCCGCCGTCCGGGCGCTCGCCCGCGTCGTCAACTACGCCGAGTGGGCCTCTCGCGAGCACGGTGACTTCGCCCAGTTCGACGACATCCGCGCCGGTGACGCCCGGGCCCTGATCGACCAGGTGCTCGAGCTCGCGCCGCGCGGCGCGGTGCTGTCGACCGAGCAGGTGCACGCGCTGCTCGACTGCTACGGCATCGACATGTGGACCTGGATCAACGTGCACGACGCCGACGAGGCGGTCGTGGCGGGGGAGCAGCTCGGCTGGGACGTCGTCCTCAAGGCCGGCAGCGAGCACCTGCGGGCCCGACCCGACCTGGCCCACATCTGGCGTTCGATCACCTCGGCCGACGACATGCGTCGCGCGTGGGCCGAGATGTCGCGCTGGTCCGGGGTCCGCTCCGACACCCGCTTCTACGTGCAGCGCACGGTCTCCGACGGCGTGCCCCTGGCCTTCAGCGCCTCGGAGGACGGCCTGTTCGGGCCGCTGGTGTCGTTCGGGCTGTCCGGTGCGCCGAGCGAGCTGCTCGGCGACCGGACTTACGGCATCCCGCCGCTGACCGACGTCGACGTCTCGACCATGGTCACCGATCTGCGGGCCGCCCCGCTGCTGTTCGGCTACCGCGGTTCCGACCCGGTCGACGTCCCCCGCATCCACGACGTGCTGCTGCGCATCGCGGCGCTCAAGGACGACCTCCCGGAGGTCTCCGAGCTCGACCTGGAGCCCGTGGTCGTCCGCTCCGACGGCATCACGGTGCTGAGCGCGCGGGCCAAGGTCGTGCCCACCCAGGACCGCCGTGGCGAGTGGTACGCCCGTCGACTCAACCCGGCCGGTGCGCTGGGCGATACGCTGGCGTGATGGCCCACGACCGCACCGGCGAGCTGTACGCCGCGATCTCCCGCAGCGGCTACTACCCGGACATCGTCGCCGACGGCCTGCGTGACGCTCTCGCGGGCGAGGAGGTCTGGGCGTTCGTCGCGCACCACGAGCCGACCTTCGACCGCGACGAGATCCGCCGGCACATGACGGTCCTGGTCGTGACCGACACCCGGGTCGTGCTCCTGCACACCGACGAGCACCCGCCGGACGATCTCGTGCCGCGTCCCTACACCTCCACGACCTCCGAGGCCGTCGGTCTCGATCGCATCGCGTCGGTCGTCGTGACCCGCATCGTCTCGACCGCCGGCAAGCTCGAAGAGGCCGTGCTGACGATCGGCTGGGGCGCGGTCTCGCGCGTCGACCTGGAGCCTGCGCGCTGCGACGACCCGGACTGCGAGGCCGACCACGGCTACACCGGGTCGGTCAGCAGCGACGACTTCTCCCTGCGGCTGGCCAGCGCCGGTGACGGAGGACAGGCCGTCGAGCAGCTGCTCGAGTTCGCCCGCCACCTCTCCGCGGTCACCTCTCGCCCCTCGGCCCTCGGCCGCGGCTGACCCGCCTTGACCAGCCCGGTGACCGCGCGCATCCACGACTTCTGGCCCTCGGTGGGTGCGGCGATGGGCGTCGACGGACTCGTCGACGTCGTGGGGCTGCCACCCGCTCGGGGCTACGTGCTCTTCCTGGTCGACGGGCTCGGGGAGGTCAACCTCCGCGAGCACGCGCAGCACGCCCCGTTCCTCAGCGGTCTCGACGCCGTGCCAGACGTCCGCAGCAACGTGCCGTCCACGACCGTCACGAGCCTGACCTCGTTGGGAACCGGCGTCAGGCCCGGCCAGCACGGGGTGGCGGGCTACACCGTCCGGGTGCCCGAGACGGGGGAGCGGCTCAACTCGATCCAGTGGGACCAGCCGCTCGACCCGCGCGCCTGGCAGGCGCATCCCATGGTGCTGGCCCAGATGGCTCGGGCGGGCGTCGCGGTCGCCGCGGTCAACGAGGCGCGCTTCGCCGGATCGGGCCTGACCGCGTGCAGCCAGCGTGACGTGCCGTACCACGGCGTGACCTCCACCTGGGAGCGTCACGACGTGCTGCTCGACCTGGCGGAGGCGGCCGGTCGACCGGCCGTGTACGCCTACGAGTCCCATCTCGATCACACGGGCCACCAGCACGGGTGCACCTCGCCGCAGTGGCGCGACGAACTGAGCCGCGTCGACACGGACCTCGCCCGTCTGCGGGCCGATCTTCCCGAGGACGTGCGGCTCCTGATCACGGCCGATCACGGCATGATCGACCTGCCCCGTGACGGACGGTTCGACGTCGACGAGCACCCGCGCCTGCTCGACGGTGTCGAGCTGATCGCCGGGGAGGCCCGCTTCCGCCACCTGCACACCGCGACGCCCGAGCTCGTGGCCGACCGGTGGCGCGAGGAGCTCGGTGACCGCGCCGAGGTCCGGCTGCGGGCCGAGTGCGAGGAGTGGTTCGGGCCGCTCGACCCTGCCGTGGCCGGCCGCTTCGGCGACGTCGTCGTGGCGGCTCGTGGTGACTTCGCCGTCTTCAGCTCCCGCGAGTTCGCCCGGGAGATGGAGATGGTCGGCTTCCACGGCTCCACGAGCGAGACCGAGACCCGGATCCCCCTGCTGATCGGATGAGGGCGACATGGCTGACCTGACGTTCTACTCCGGCACGATGGACTCCGGCAAGAGCACGCTCGCGCTGCAGGTCGATCACAACCATCGGGCGCGGGCCCGGCAGGGCCGCGTGTTCACCTCGCGCGACCGGGCCGGCGAGGGCGTCATCTCGAGCCGCCTCGGGCTGTCGGTGGAGGCCATCGAGGTCGACGCGGACTTCGACTTCTGGGGCTATGTCGTCCACGAGCTCACGCACGCGCAACGGATCGACTACATCGTGGCCGACGAGGCGCAGTTCTACACGTCGCACCAGATCGACACCCTGGCCCGGATCGCCGACGAGCTCGACATCGACGTGTTCTGCTTCGGCATCCTGACCGACTTCCGGACGCGGCTCTTCGAGGGCTCGGCGCGGCTCGTGGAGCTGGCCGACCGTGTCATGACCCTGCAGGTCGAGACGCTGTGCTGGTGCGGCTCGCGCGCGACGCACAACGCACGTACCGAGAACGGGATCATGGTCACCGAGGGCGACGTCATCGTGGTGGGGGACGTCGACGACCCGGACCGTCCTGCCCCGCAGATCGGGTACGAGGTGCTTTGCCGGCGCCACCACCGCCGCCGCATGACCGCGGCCGTCGCGCAGGCCGCCGCGATGTCGCCCGACGTGCTGCCGTTCGACTGACGCTCAGGCGTCGCGGCCGCCGAACATGATCTCGTCCCAGCTCGGGACGCGGCGTCGCTCGTGCTTGCGCCGGTCCTCGGACCTGACCGGCTCGCTCTGCGGCTCCGGCGCCCGCTCGGACGCCGGCTCAGGCGTGTCCTGGTCCTCCGTGCTCGCGGCCTGTGGCGCGGCGGACTCGGCCTCGCGCTGGGCCTCCTCGGCGTGCTCGTCCTCCAGGTCACTGAAGTCGAGCTGCTCGGTCGGGTGGTCGGCGCCCGGCGACGCGGGCCCGGACTGCGCCATCTGCTCCAGGGCTCGGCGGTCGCGCGCCTCCTTCAGCGACGCGACGGACGCGCTCGCGGCGTAGTCCTCGGCGACGACCTGGGCGGCCGTCACGAGGGGCTCCTCCCCGGAGCGCACCGCGTCGGCCAGGGCCATGTCGGAGGACTCGTCGGGGTGCGCGACGTCGCCGACCAGCCCGTGGGCGGCGTCGTCGGCGGGCAGCACGTACCGGCTCTTGACGTCGAAGACGAAGTGCGCGGCCGGCTCGCCGACCGGCGTGACCAGGACCGCCCACCGACCGTCCTCACGTCGCCAGGCGTCCCAGGCGGCATCGTCCGGCACGAATCCCGTCGTGGCCAGGCACCCGTCGACAAGCTCGCCGAGCGCGACGGGTGCACCGCCGACGTGCTTGCGACGCAGCGGGGTGGCGCGGGCCTGCTCGGCCATGTAGGCGCGCTCGGCGAGCACCGGCGTCGCGAAGCCCTCGATCTGGGCGACGGGGACCCCTGCCGCGTCGGCGACCTCGGACACGGTCTCACCGCGCCGGATCCTGGTCTGGATCTCGCGCGGACTCAGTGCGCTCTGCATCCGGGGTTCGTTCGCCATGGTGGTCTCCCTGGGCCTGATGGTCTCGCGGCCGGCCTGGCCCGACAGGCGGCGTTGCTCGGCGAGGGCGACCAGACGGTGCAGCCGGTCGTCGACCGGCACGCGGAACTCCTCGCCGGTGGCCGGGTCACGAGCGACGAGTGAGGTGCCGTCGTCGCTCGCGCGATCCGGTCCGAGCTCACGCATGTCGCCTCCTTGCTGTCCGGCCATTGTCGCCCCGCGTGGGCCAGATTCCGGGATGACTCGCCGGGCTTGAGGGCCGCCCGGGGCCCGGCACCCCCGCCGGGCTTGATGGCCGCCCGGGGCCCGGCACCCCCGCCGGGGTCACCGGCGCGGACCGCGGGGCAGCAGACCGTCGAGGGCGGGCACGGGATTGCCGAACCGGTGGTGCGTGATCGAGATCGACTGCTCGTGCAGGAACGTCAGCAGCTCGACGCGCCCGGACTGGGTCACCGGACCCTCCACGAACGCGACGTCCGGATCGCCCTCGACGGCGCGGGCCGCCTCGACGCGGGAGGAGCTGACGAGCCGCACCCGCTCGGGCCGGGTGCGGTCGAGCCGCTCCAACCACGCGTCGTGGTCCTCCACGTGGATCTCGGCCCCCGTGACGCTCATGCGCACGTCGGTGCTGACGACGAGCGGTGCGCCGGCGCGGACGGCC
The DNA here is from genome assembly GCF_023146395.1 of Aeromicrobium sp. Taxonomy (GTDB): domain Bacteria; phylum Actinomycetota; class Actinomycetes; order Propionibacteriales; family Nocardioidaceae; genus Aeromicrobium. Next base: position 113,781 of record NZ_JAGLCD010000006.1, read on the forward strand.
GCGAGCACCAGGCGCAGCACGTCGCGCCGGGAGCCCTCGACGCGCGCCACGACCGGCACGGGCCGGTATCGCAGCAGGTTGCGTTCGGCAGACAGGCGCGAGACGTCCTTGGTCAGGCCGAACTCGCGGCGCCACGCCAGCTCGTCGGAGCGGGCAGCGACGTCGAGCCAGGCGAGGTCCTCCGACGCGAGGTCGGTGAAGCCGTGCACCTGCAGCAGCTGCAGGACGTCGGCCGAGAGCTCGACGTCCGGCACCCGGCGGACCGGGCGGGGGGACCATCCGCCCAGACGCACGAGGTAGTTCGGTCCACCGGCCTTGGTGGTCGGACCGACGGTGGAGCGCTTCCAGCCACCGAAGGGCTGGCGCTGCACGATGGCGCCGGTCGTGCCGCGATTGACGTAGAGGTTGCCGGCCTCGACCGCGTCGACCCACGTCGCGATCTCGTCGGGGTCGAGCGAGTGGAGACCGGCGGTCAGGCCGTAGTCGGTGGCGTTCTGCCACGCGATCGCGGTCGCCAGATCGGGAGCGTGCATCAGGCCGAGCACCGGACCGAAGTACTCGGTGCGATGGAACTCGCTGCCGGGCGCCACGCCGTCGCGCACGCCGGGCGACCACAGCCGGCCCGTGTCGTCGAGCTGACGCGGCTCGGCGAGCCAGGTCTCGCCCTCGCCGAGCTGGGTGAGCCCGGCCTGCAGCTTCTCACCCGGCGGCTCGACCAGGGGGCCCATCTCGGCGGAGGGATCGGTGGGATGGGCGACGTGCAGCGAGCTGACGGCGTCGATCAGCTGGCGGCGGAAGCGGTCGGACTCTCCGACCGAGCCGACGAGGATCGCCAGGCTGGCGGCCGAGCACTTCTGGCCGGCGTGGCCGAACGCGCTCTGCACCAGGTCGGCGACCGCGAGGTCGAGGTCGGCGCTCGGGGTGACCACGAGCGCGTTCTTGCCGCTCGTCTCCGCGTGGAGCTGGAGCTCCGGGCGCCACGAGCGGAACAGTCGCGCGGTCTCCCAGCCTCCCGTGAGGATCACGCGGTCGACGTCGGAGTGCGCGACGAGCGCCTTGCTCAGCGGGCCCTCCGGGATCGCGACGAGACGCAGGACGTCACGGGGGACCCCGGCCTGCCACAGGGCCTCGACCACGACGGCGGAGGTGCGCGGGGTCTGCGGCGCAGGCTTGACGATGACGGCGCTGCCGGCCGCCAGGGACGCCAGCATCGACCCCGCCGGGATGGCCACGGGGAAGTTCCAGGGCGGAGCCACGACCGTGAGCGACGACGGTTCGAAACGGGCGCCGTCGACGGCCTCGAGCCGCACGAGCGCCTCGGCGTAGTAGTGCGCGAAGTCGATCGCCTCGCTGACCTCGACATCGGCCTGGGCGACGGTCTTGCCGGCCTCGGCGGCCATGACGGCCACCAGGTCGCCGCGGCGGTGGGCCAGCGCGTGCCCGGCCTGGTGCAGCAGCCAGCTGCGGACCTGGACGTCGCGCGCCTGCCACGTGCGCGCTGCCGCCCGGGTCTGGCGCACCAGCGTCTCGAGCCCGGCCGGGCCGTGGATGCGGGCCTCCTCGAGCGTTCCCACGCCCATCGTCGTGTACACGCTGCGCTCGAGCTGCTCCAGGGCCCACGCGCGGTTGCCCGCGACGGCCGGGTCGGTGTCAGGCGTGTTGGCGAACGTCGCGACGTCGGTCGAGAAGGTCTCGGTGCGCCGGTCCTGGACCCGATGCCTCGACGGGACCTCGCGCGGCATCAGGTCGACCGAGGCGAGGAACCGTTCGGCCTCGCGGGTGAAGGTCGCGGCGTCGTCCAGGCGGAACACCGAGGAGAGGAAGTTGTCGCTGCTCGCGTTCTCCTCGAGGCGCCGGACCAGGTACGCGATCGCGACGTCGAACTCGTCGGGGTGCACGACCGGCGTGTAGAGCAGGACGTTGCCGACGGTCTTGCGGACGGCTCGGACCGGACCGGCGTCCATGCCGAGCAGCATCTCGACGTCGATCGCCTCGGTGATGCCGCGCTGCTCGGCCAGCAGCCAGGCCCAGGCGATGTCGAACAGGTTCTGCCCGGCGACGCCGACGCGGATCGCGTCGACCCGATCGGGGTGCAGGGCGGTGTCGAGCAGCCGCTTGTAGGACGCGTCGGTCTCGACCTTCGACCCCCAGGTGGCCAGGGGCCAGCCGTGCAGCTCGGCGTCGACCCGCTCCATCGCGAGATTGGCCCCCTTGACGACCCGGACCTTGACGGCCGCTCCACCGCGCAGTCGACGCTCGTACGCCCAGCGGTGCAGTCGCTCGTACGCCTCGTGCGCGTCGGGCAGGTACGCCTGCAGCACGATGCCGGCGGTGAGGTCGGGGAAGGCGTCCAGGGCACGCGTGAAGACCGCGATCGTCAGGTCGAGGTCGCGGTACTCCTCCATGTCGAGGTTGACGAACTTGGGCTCGTCGGCCTGGGCGGCGGCCGCGTAGATCGGCTGGAGGTGGCCGACGACGCGCTCGACGGTGGCGTCGAAGCCCCACAGGGACAGGCGGCTCGCCACGGAGGAGACCTTGACCGAGACGTAGTCGACATCGGGACGGCCGAGCAGCGTGACGACGGCGTCGCGTCGACGTTCGGCCTCGGCCTCACCCAGCACGGCCTCGCCCAGCAGGTTCAGGTTGAGCCGGTTGCCGCCCTTGGTCAGGCGGCCGATCGTGGTGCCGAGCGGTTCGGGTCGGGCATCGACCACGAGGTGCCCGACGAGCCGGCGCAGCACCGTGGTGGCGGTGCGGACGACGAACCCGGGGGCCACCCGCGACACACGGGCGCCCCACCGCAGGGCCGACCTCTGGTGCCAGGGGAGGAAGGCCGGGGCGCGGCGGGCGAGCCGGCGCAGGTTGGCGGCGGCGACCTGGGCGTCCTCCGGGCGGATGACCCGGTCGACGAAGTCGATCGTGAACTGGAGTCCGTCGGCGTCGGAGAGCAGCTCGGCCAGGCGTCGGGCCGAGGGATCGACGCGGGCGCGGCGGGGCGTGGAGTCGACCCAGGAGCGCGCCAGGGCTACGGCGCGCGCGGGCAGGTGCTGAGCGTCGGTCATGGCGACCCCAGCCTAGTGCCGGAGGGCGTCGCTTCGCTCCGGCAGGCGGAAGCTGAGCGCCACGCCGGTCGCGACGACCCCGGCGACGAGGGGCACCAGGAAGCCGGCGGAGGCGTTCCAGGCGTGGTCGACGACCCATCCGGACAGGGCTGCGCCGGGGGCGACACCGACCGAGAGGCCCAGCGTGGTCCAGGACAGGGCCTCGGTCAGCCGCGCTGCCGGGACGTTCTCGCGCACCAGGTGCACGGCCGCGACGAGCGTCGGGGAGATCGCGGCGCCCCCCACGAACAGGCACACCGCGACCCACTCCAGCCGAGGCAGCAGGGTCAGGGGCACGAACGAGAGCGTCAGGGCGACCAAGGCCGCGCGCAGGCGCCGGACGACGTCCGGCGGTGCCGGGGTCAGACCGAGCACGACGCCGGCGCCGAGGCTGCCCGCCGCCCAGATCGCGAGCATGACACCGGCCAGGCCGGGGCGTCCCTGCTCCTGCGTCAGGGCCACCACGACGACCTCGGCGGCGCCGAAGATGACGCCGATCCCGATGCTCGCGACCACGACGGGCACGAGGACCCGTCGGTCCAGCGGCACCCGTGGACCAGCCGCACGGCGGACCACGGGCGGCGCCGTGGCGTGCTGCAGGGCGAGCACCAGGCTGCCGAACGTGCCGGCGACCCCTGCGAGCGCGATCCCGGCGAACTCGTGGACCTGGAGCGTGACCCACGTGGCCAGCACCGGGCCCACGATGAAGACGACCTCGTCGAGCACGGCCTCCAGGGCGAAGGCCGTGTTGAGCTCGCGGGGGTCGGTCGTGGACGGGTCGCCCAGCAGGTGCGACCACCGTGCGCGGACCATGTTGCCCGTCTGAGGCGTGGCGGCACCGGCGAGGACCGCCGCCAGGTGGGGCAGCGGCGGCGCGAGGTCGCCGGAGATCGCGGCCACGAGCAGAATCACGCCCGTGCCGAATCCGAGGGCCCACAGCGTCAGGACCCGCGCCTGGCCCCAGGTGTCGATGAGCCGCCCCTGCAGCGGCGCGGTCGCCGCTGCCGCCAGGACGTAGGCCGCCGACACCGTGCCGGCGAACGCGTAGGAGTCCGTGCGGCCGGCAACGACCACGACGATCGACAGGCCGAGCATCGACAAGGGAAGCCGCGAGACCAGCCCGGTCGCGCTGAACGCAAAAGCGCCCGGGCGTGAGAGCACGACGCGGTACGGCGAAGCCACGGTCGTCCTCCTGTCGATCGGGGGCCACTCTAGAGCGATGCAGGGTGGGGGGTGACACGATGGGGTCATGGGTGACACCGCACCGTTCGACGCGATCCTGCTGGTCTCGTTCGGAGGCCCCGAGCATGCCGACGAGGTCGTGCCGTTCCTCGAGAACGTGACCCGCGGGAAGCAGATCCCGCGCGAGCGGCTCGTCGAGGTGGGGGAGCACTACTTCGGCTTCGGCGGCAGGTCCCCGATCAACGACGCCAACCGCGCCCTGCTGGCCGGCATCGAGGCCGATCTGGGGGCGCACGGCATCGACCTCCCGGTCTACTGGGGCAACCGCAACTGGGACCCGTACCTGCGGGAGACGCTCGAGCAGATGGTCGCCGACGGGCACCGCGAGATCGCGTGCTTCGTCACCAGCGCCTACTCGTCCTACTCCGGCTGCCGTCAGTACCGCGAGGACCTGTTCGAGGCGTCCGAAGGGCTCGACGTGCGTCTGCACCGCCTGCGCCACTACTTCAACCACCCGGGCTTCGTCGGCCCGATCACCGATGCGGTCCGGGCCTGCCTCGACGCGGCACCCGCCGACACGCGGCTGGTCTTCGTGACCCACTCGATCCCGACGTCGATGAACGAGGCTTCCGGCGGCCCCGGCGCGTTCGCGTACGAGCGGCAGCACCGCGAGGTCGCGCGGCTCGTGAGCGAGGCGGTCGGCCACGCCGACCACGACCTCGTCTACTGCTCCCGATCCGGACCGCCACAGGTGCCGTGGCTCGAGCCCGACGTCAACGACCACCTCGAGGAGCTGGCGGGACGGGGCGTGTCGTCGGTCGCGGTCGTCCCGATCGGCTTCATCTCCGACCACATGGAGGTCGTGTACGACCTCGACACCGAGGCCTCGGCCACCGCGGAGCGTCTCGGGCTGACCTACGTCCGTGTCGACACCCCCGACACCGCGCCGGCCTTCATCCAGATGGTGCGCGAGCTCGTGCTCGAGCGGGCCGCCGCGCTGCGCGAGGAGTCGCCCGAGCGCGTCACGGTGGGCGATCTGCCGCCGTGGGCCGACCACTGCGCCGCGACCTGCTGCCTGAATCCCCGCTCCACCCGCACGGCGCTCGTGTGAGCCCCACGACCCCGGGGCCGGGCGTGAGCACCGCGACGGCGGAGTCGCAGCTGCTGCTGGACCTCGCGACCTCGGTGGGCCGAGAGGCCGCGGCGCTCGTGCGTCGCCTCAGGCCCGAGGGCCGCGTGCCCGTCGCCGACACCAAGACCAGTGCGACCGACCCCGTCACGGCGATCGACCGGGCGAGCGAGGAGCTCATCCGGGCCCGGGTGGCCGCAGCGCGGCCCGGCGACGGCTTCCTCGGCGAGGAAGGCGACACCGTCGTGGGCACGAGCGGTGTCGAGTGGGTCGTCGACCCGATCGACGGCACCGTCAACTTCATGTACGGCGTCCCGGCCTATGCCGTCTCGATCGCCGCGCGTCGGGGTGACCAGGTCCTGGCCGGCTTCGTCGTCAACGTGGCCGACGGCCGGGAGTGGGGAGCCACCCTGGGCGGGGGAGCGTTCCGCCTGGACGGGACACCGCGCCGCATCGCCGCGCCCGCGCCACCACCGGTCGCGCACCTGCTCGTCGCGACGGGCTTCGGGTACGAGCCCGAGGTCCGGGCGGCCCAGGGGGAGTCCGTCGCTCGGTTGCTGCCCCAGGTCCGCGACGTCCGTCGCGTCGGTGCGGCCGCCCTCGACCTGTGTGCCCTGGCCGAGGGCACCGTCGACGCCTACGTCGAGCAGGGTCTGCACCCGTGGGACCTGGCGGCAGGGGGTCTCGTGGCGACCGAGGCGGGGGTGCTGCTGGCCGGCCTGGACGGCCCTCCGGACCGCCGCCTCGTGATGGGCGCCCACCCTGACGTCGCGGCGGAATATTTCGCGCTCGTGCGCGCTTGTGGGTTCTGACGCGGCGCCGACAGCGGCGCTGGGGCCGGTGTGCAACAATCACCCGGCCGGACGCTCGACCCGCACCCGAGGTCGGGGTCTGTGACGTCGCTTGACCGCCCACACACCCGGGTACGCCTGACGCTGGAGGAACACACGCATGGCCACCGACTACGACGCTCCCCGCAAGACCGAGGAGGAGCAGTCCGAGGACTCCATCGAGGAGCTCAAGGCCCGCCGCCACGAGAAGAACTCCGGCAAGGTCGACGAGGACGAGGTCGAGGCGGCCGAGTCCTTCGAGCTGCCCGGTGCCGACCTCTCCCACGAGGAGCTCGCGGTCCAGGTCGTGCCGAAGCAGCTCGACGAGTTCACCTGCAGCTCGTGCTTCCTGGTGCACCACCGCAGCCAGCTCGCCGAGGAGAAGAACGGCCAGTTCATCTGCCGCGACTGCGCCTACTGAGTCCAGGTCTGGTCCGCGGGTCGGGCCCGACGGTCTGAGACGACCCGCGGCCGGCCTCGCCCCCTGGTCCGCCTAGCGCTTGCGGCTCTTCTTGTTCTTCTTCCTGGTGCTCGCGGCGTGCTCGGCCTTGGCCTCGGCGACCTCGTCGGCCATGCGGTCGCCCATGATGCCCTTCATGCCCGGCGGAAGCTGGCCCGTCGACCGGACCCAGTACTGAGCGGTCTGGCGACGCACCGCGACCTTGACGACCTGGACGAGGGCGCCGCCGACGATGGCCCACCCGATCGCCTCGCGGAGCTCGACCTCGGGATTGTCCGACGAGGTCGGGGGCTTGCGACCGGTGACGGCCCGCCACGCGCCGGCCGCCACGACCGGAGCCGCCGCGGAGGCCGCGAGGGTCGTGGAGCGGTCCATCAGCTTCCAGGCCGTCTTGGACCTGCGTCCCTGCTTCGGGGTGGGGGACGCCACCACCGGCGTCGCGTCCTTCGTGCGCTGACGTCGCTTGGCCACGGTCAGACTCCCTTCTGCGGTGCACCGCCGGCGGAGGTGCGGCGACCAGTCTGCCGCAGGTCCTCGATCGCGGCAGCCAGGTGATCGGGCCGACGACTTCCGAGCAGCCAGTACGGGTGGGGGTCGGCGGGGTCCTGGATCGTGACCCGCACGCCGGTGTCGATCCAGGGCCGGGTCGCGAGCCACGCGCGGACGTCGGCGCGCGGGCCCATGACCTCGCGGTACGCCGTGCGGTCGAGGATCTCGACCTCGCCCAGGAACTCCGGGGAGATGTGCGCGCGTCCGGCGTGCAGCTCGGCGTCGACCGCGACCTGCAACGCGCCGTAGGCGGCCACGAAGCCGTAGCCGACCGCCGCGGCCGCGGCCGCCGCGACGGCTGCGATGACCGGGGTGGTCGCGACGAAGACGAGCCAGCCGCACGTGAGACCGAATCCCGTGGCGCCGATCCACCAGGCGACGGGAGCGGTCAGGCGTTCGCGGTGCGTCACGGCGCCAGTCTAGGGTCGGCCCATGGTCTCCATCCCCCTGACCCGCCTCGATCCGGACGTCCCGGTGCCCTCCTACGCACGCCCGGGTGACGCCGGTGCCGACCTGGTCAGCACCGTCGAGGTCACGATCGCCCCGGGTGAGCGCGAGCTCGTGCCCACCGGCATCGCCCTCGCCCTGCCGGAGGGCCACGCGGCCTTCGTCCACCCGAGGTCCGGTCTGGCCTGGCGCCACGGTGTCTCGATCGTCAACACCCCCGGCACGATCGACGCCGGGTACCGTGGAGAGATCAAGGTCGTCCTGGTCAACCTCGACCCGCGCGAACCCTTCACGGTCCGCCGCGGCGACCGCATCGCCCAGCTCGTCGTGCAGCGGGTCGAGACCGCCCGTTTCGTCGAGGTCGACGCGCTCGACGAGACCGAGCGCGGGGTGGGCGGCTACGGGTCGACCGGGGGACACGAAAGCCTGCACCGGAAGGACGTCTGATGGGGATCTTCTCACCGCGCCGACGCACCGAGCGCGACGCCAGGGCCGAGGCCGAGGCTGACCAGGCCCGTGCTGAACGCGCCGTGGCAGCCGAGCAGGCTCAGGTGGACTCCGAGACCGCGGGGGGACCGTGGGACGTCGCCGACCAGCCCGAGCTGGGCCGGCGCCTCGACTTCGGGGCCCTGCGCTTCAGCGTCCCCGAGGGTTACGTCGTGCAGCGCCCCGCCAACGACGACGACGGACTGGTTCCGGTCGTGCTGCTGCGTGGTCCGGAGGGTGCTCTGCGCCTTCGGGTGTTCGCCGCGCCGCGCGACGGCGGCCTGTGGGACGAGCTGCGGGCCGACGTGGTGCGCGAGGTGCAGGAGCGCAAGGGCACGGCCGAGGAGGTCGACGGACCGTTCGGCACTGAGGTCCGGTGTGTCCTGCCGGTCACGACTCCCGACGGCGCCCCGGCCGTCCAGCCGAGCCGGGTCATCGGGGTCGACGGCCCCCGATGGACCGTCCGTGGCACGTTTCTCGGCCCCGTGGCCAAGGACCCCCGTGACGACGGCGACCTGATGGGCGTCTTCCGCGGTGCCGTCGTGGTGCGTGGACCCGAGGCGCGACGGCCGGGTGAGGTGCTGCCCCTGACCCTCCCGGCTGGTGCCCGCGAGCCCGCGGAAACGGACCAGTCCGGCAGCACGGGCGCGACGTCGGACGCCGACACGGACGCGTCGTAGGATCGAGACATGCCCGGAATCCTCAGCCGCGCGTTCGACCGGTTCACGACCGAGCAGCGCGATGCCGCCGACCTGCGTGACGACGCGGAGCGGTCGGGGTGCTGTCACATCGCCGACACCGTCGAGCGTGAGCGGGTCGCGATCCACGGCGTCGTGCGCAGCGTGACGCAGCGGTCGGTCGACGGCATCTCGACCCTCGAGGCCGAGCTGTACGACGGGTCCGACAGCGTCACCCTGGTGTGGCTGGGCCGCCGGCGCATCACCGGGATCTCGACGGGTCGCTCGCTGACCGCCAGGGGGCGGCTCGGCACCCGCGGCGGGCGGAAGGTCATCCACAACCCCGCGTACGAGCTCGATGCCTGAGCCCACCGTCGAGACCGTCGAGGAGCTCGTCCGCCGTCAGCTGGCGGCCGCCTTCGGGGGACTGCGAGGCGTCGTCGAGAGCGCAGTGCCCAGTCTGGCGTTCCTCGTCGCCTACCTGGTCACCGACGAGCTGCGACGCTCGATCGTCATCGCCGTCGCGGTGGCCCTCGTGCTGCTGGTGATCCGTCTCGTGCAGCGCAGCACCCCGCAGTTCGTCATCAACGCCCTGATCGTGATCGGCATCGGGGCGCTGTTCGCCTCGCGCTCAGGGGAAGCGCGTGACGTCTTCCTGCCCGGCATCCTCTACAACGGCGCTTACGCCGTCGTGCTGATCGGCACGATCCTGGTCGGGTGGCCCGTGGTCGGGTTCCTGGTCGGCAGCCTGAGCGGCGACGTCACCTCCTGGCACCGCGACAGTGCCCTGGTCGCGCTCTGCTCCCGGCTGACCTGGCTCCTGGCCGCGCCCTGCGTGCTGCGCGTCCTGGTGCAGTACCCGCTGTACGCCGCCGACGAGGTCGGGCTGCTGGGCACCGCGAAGATCGTGATGGGCTGGCCGCTGCAGGTCGCGGCGCTGCTCGCGATGGCGGCCCTGCTGAGCCGCAACTCCACGCCGGCGTCGGCGCTGACGCGACCAGCCCTCGGGACCGACGACGACGGCGTACCGCGCGATCCCGCCTGATCGCGGCACCCGGGCTAGGCTCGGCAGCGTGTCTCCCATCTTCTCCCTCGAGTTCCCGCAGAGCCTGGCGACGTTCGACGACTACGACGCCGCCCAGAAGGCGGTCGACGCCCTGTCGGACGCCGAGTTCCCCGTGCAGAACCTGCTCATCGTCGGCACCGACCTCAAGCAGGTCGAGCGCGTCACGGGCCGGCTCACGACCGGGCGCGTCGCCCTGGCCGGTGGCCTCTCGGGTCTGTGGCTCGGCGTCCTCGTCGGTCTGCTGATCGGGCTGTTCGCCTCCGAGACCCACCTCGCCCAGATCCTCGCCACGAGCGCCCTGGTGGGCGCGGGGTTCGGCGCCGTCTGGGGGCTGCTGGGCTACGCGGCGACGCGCGGTCGCCGCGACTTCAGCAGTGTCCGCACGGTCGTCGCCACGCGGTACGAGGTCCTGGTCGAGCACCGGCACCTCGCGCGGGCCAAGGAGCTCCTCGGTCCCGTGGGTCAGCCGGACCCCTTCGCCTGACCGGTTCGCCGGTCCGCGTGACGGGCGCGGGTCACCCCTTCGGGGCGAGCAGGGCCGCCAGCTCGGCCTCGGCGTCGGTCTGGGTCACGAAGAGCAGCTGGTCGCCGGCCTCGAGCGCGCGGTCGCGGTCCGGGCTGAGGATCGACGTGTCGCGCAGGATCGCGACCAGCAGCACGTCACTGGGCCACGGCACGTCGGCCACTCGCGTGCCGACGAGCGGCGAGTCCTCCGGCATCGTCAGCTCCACCAGGTTGGTGTTGCTCTGGCGGAACGTGAACAGGCGCACGAGGTCGCCGATCGCCACGGCCTCCTCCACGAGCGCGGCCATGAGCCGCGGGGTCGACACCGCGACGTCGACCCCCCACGACTCGCCGAACAGCCACTCGTTGGACGGGTGGTTGACCCGTCCCACGGTGCGCGGCACCGCGAACTCGGTCTTGGCGAGCAGGGAGATGACCAGGTTCGCCTTGTCGTCGCCGGTGGCCGAGATCACGACGTCGCACGTCTCGAGCCGTGCCTCCTCGAGCGAGGAGAGCTCGCACGCGTCGGCCAGCAGCCACTGAGCGCCGGGCACAGCCTCGGACCGGATCGACGCCGGGGACTTGTCGATCAGCAGGACGTGGTGACCGTTCTCGACGAGCTCGGTGGCCACCGAACGTCCCACGGCTCCTGCTCCAGCGATCGCGACGCGCATCAGTGGGCCTCCGTCCCTGCGTCGGGTCCGGACGTCAGCACCGCGTGCGCCGCCTCGGCGCGGTCGTCGCGCATGAAGACGCTCAGGTAGTCGCCCTCCTGGATCGCCATCGCCGCCGTCGGGACGACGCCGCTGCCGAGCCGGGTCACGTACGCGACCCGCACGTCGGCGGCCTCCTCGAGCTCGGAGATCGACCGCCCGACCCACCCGAACGGGGCGTAGACGCTGTCGAGCCGCAGCTCTCCGGACGGATCGCGCCACTGGGGCTCCGAACCGGCGGGCAGGAGCCGGCGCAGGACCTGGTCGGCCGCCCACGGAACGGTGGCGACGGTGGGGATGCCGAGCCGTTCGTAGACCTCGGCGCGGCCGGCGTCGTAGATCCGGGCGACGACGTTCGTGACGCCGAACAGCTCGCGCGCGACCCGCGCGGAGATGATGTTGGAGTTGTCGCCGCTGGAGACCGCGGCGAAGGCATCGGCCCGTTCGATCCCGGCCTGGCGCAGCACGTCGCGGTCGAAGCCCATGCCGGTCACGGTGAGCCCCCCGTACGTGGGTCCGAGCCTGCGGAACGCCTCGGCGTTGGAGTCGATCACGGCGGTCGTGTGGCCGCGTTCCTCGAGGCTGCGTGCGAGCGACGAGCCGACGCGTCCGCACCCCATGATGACGATGTGCACGAGGCGACGCTACACCGGCGGCGGGGCCGTCGCCGCGGTGCTGAGAGGTCGGACCGCCACGAGAGGGTGCGCCGGGCTGGGAGCGCCTCACGGCGCGTGGCCGCTCGTAGCGGCTGATGTTGAGACCCGGGGCTACCTCAGCCCGGCGCCCGCTCAGTCTAACGGCCGGCCCAACCCGTCACGAAGCCGTCAGGACAGCTGGCCCGCGCGCTCGACGGCCGCGGCGTGACGCAGCTGGCGGGCCAGGTCGAACAGCCTCGCCGCGCTCAACGGGTCACCGTTCTCGAGCTGGCCGCGGCCCACGGCGGCCACGTGGGCGAAGGCGGCAGCCCGGTCGAGCGTGACGTCGAAGTCCGAGCGCACGACTCCCCGCAGGACGGCATCGACGAGCCGGACGACGTCGTCGGGCGTGGGCGGCTCGACGACGCCCGCGAGCGCGTTCTGGACCGGGGCGTGGCTGACGCCGGCGGCGTACTCGCGCGCGGCCTGGTCGGGCTGGCGATGCACCCACGTGTGGATCAGGTAGAGGCGCCACAGGCATCCGGCGATCGTGTCGACGGGGCACGCCGCCCAGAGATCGGCGAGCGTGCCGAGCCCCTCGGTGTCGACCAGGTGCACGACCCGCTCGACCAGGGCCTCGTCGGCCGCGCTGTCGGTGCCGCGGACCAGCAGGTGCGCGATGCGGTGCCCGGCGGCCGTGGCCTCCGCGTGATCGGGGGTGCCGACGACGTCGCGGAACGCCGTGGGTCCGGGCAGGGCCGGCCGGTGGAAGTCACCCATGCCGATCGACGATACGCGTCAGGCGGTGAGCGCCTCGCTGAGCGGGGCGGCGATGAGCTCGACCTGCCAGGGACGGGCACCCTTCGCGGCCAGCGCCGCACCCACCGTGGCGGTCGAGAGCTCGGCCGGAGGCTCCCACGCGAGCTCGCGCACCAGTCCGGGGGAGATCAGGTTCTCCGCGGGAAGGTCGTGCCGGTCGGCCAGCGTCGTCACGACCTCGCGGCATCGGCCGAGACGGTCGGCGGCGTCGGGGTGCTTCTCGGCCCAGGCGCGGGGCGGTGGCGGGCCGTCGCCCCGGACGCTCGAGCGCGGCAGGTCGTCCTCGGGGAGGGCGAGTGCGGTGTCGATCGCGCGTTGCCAGTCGTTGAGGTGGCGCCGAGCCCCGCGTCCGCGCATCGTGCGCAGGCTCTTGAGGTCGTCGACGTCGGTGGGCGCCGCGGTGGCCATCTCGACGATGGCGGCGTCCGGGAGGACCCGTCCGGGGGTCGTGTCACGGCGTTGCGCGATCTCGTCGCGCGTCTGCCACAGCTCACGCACGAGCGCGAGGTTGCGACGTCCGCGAAGGCGGTGCATGCCGGACGTCCGGCGCCACCGGTCGGTCTTGGGCGCCGGCCCCGTGAACGTCAGCAGCGCAGCGAACTCCTGCCGGGCCCACGCGAGCTTGCCGGCCTTCTCGAGCTCGGCCTCCAGCAGGTCACGCAGCTCGACGAGCACCTCGACGTCGAGGGCTGCGTAGAGCAGCCAGGGGTCCGGGAGCGGTCGGGTCGACCAGTCGGCGGCCGAGTGCTCCTTGGCGAGGCTGTGGCCGAGGAACTGCTCGACCAGTGTCGCCAGGCCCACCCGGGGCAGGTTCAGCAGGCGGCCGGCGAGCTCGGTGTCGAACAGGGCCCGTGGGCGCATGCCGGCCTCGGTCAGGCAGGGGAGGTCTTGCGTCGCGGCGTGCAGGATCCACTCGCTGTCGCCGATCGCCGCGTCGAGCGCCGACAGGTCGTCGAACGGCACGGGGTCGACCAGGTGCGTGCCGGAGCCGACCCGACGCAGCTGCACGAGGTAGGCGCGCTGGGAGTACCGGTAGCCGGAGGCGCGTTCGGCGTCGATCGCGACCGGACCCGTGCCTGCGGCGATCGCGCGACACGTCGCGGCGTAGGCCTCCTCGGTGTCGACGACCGCCGGCAACGGGTCGCGCAGCGTCAGCGGCGGCAGACCGGCTTCCGGCTCGGGTGCGTCGGCGCCGGACGACGGCTCGTCGTTCGAGGGCTCGTTCTTCCGGGGCGCGTCCTTCGCGGGTGCGGGAGGGCCCGGCTCGGTGCCGGAGGAGTCGGCAGCTGGCGCCCGGGCCGGCTGCTTCTGGGGGTCGGGCGCCCGCGGCACGAGGAACTCCGGCTCGAAGGAGCTCACGGGCGGCCGCCGAGACTCGTGCCGAGGTGCCCGCGTCGCGGCAGGTAGGCCACGTCCGGGGCGAGCGGTGGGAGCCCGGCCACGGCGGCCAGGAGGTCGCTCCACGCGCCGAGGTGGTCGCCGACGCCCGTGAGCGGGGTCCAGGAGGCCCGGACCTCGACCTGTGACTGCGGTGCGTCCTCGACCATCGAGCCGAATCCCTCGGTGTGCACGACGGTGACGCTGCCCCCGATCGCGGTGGACTCCGCACCACGAGCCGCCAGAGCGTCCTCGAGCCAGCTCCACCCGACGGCCGGCAGGACGGGATCGGCCGCCATGTCGCCCTCGATGTCGGCGCGGGCGAACGTGACGCAGCGGAACGTGCCGTTCCAGGCGTCATGACCGGCCGGGTCGTGCAGCAGGATGAACCGGCCGCCCGCGAGCTCGTGGTCGGCCACGACGATCTCGCCGCTCAGGGCGTGTGCGAACGGGGCGATCCGGGTGGGGGCGGGCATCTGCTCGACCACGACCTCAGGCCGCACGGCGGCTGCCCTGAGCTGGTCGACGGCGGCGGTGAACTGGCTCGGCGTCCCGCCGAGCTCGTTGTGCGCACCCACATCGCGATGGTAGGGCGCGCGGTGGGTCAGCACCGGTCGACACTCCGCACCACACGGTGCGGGATCGCCTGGCGGCATGGGGCCGGATCGCCTGGCGGCACGGTGCGGGATCGCCTGGCGGCACGGTGCGGGATCGCGTGGGGCGCCGCGGGGAGCCGCCTGAGAGACTGGGCGGGTGACGACACCGCTCTCGGAAAGTCCCTTCCTGCGTGCCTGCCGCGGCGAGGCGCCCGCCCACGTACCGGTCTGGTTCATGCGCCAGGCCGGCCGGTCGCTGCCGGAGTACCGCAAGCTTCGCGAGGGCGTCGCGATGCTCGACTCGTGCTTCACGACCGAGCTCGTCGTGGAGATCACGATGCAGCCCGTGCGACGCCACGGGGTGGACGCGGCGATCTTCTTCTCGGACATCGTCGTGCCGCTCAAGGCGATCGGGGTCGACCTCGACATCGTTCCCGGGGTCGGGCCGGTCATCGCCGAGCCGATCCGTTCACGCGCGCAGCTCGCGCAGCTCCGCGACCTCGAGCCCGACGACGTCGCTCCGGTCCTGGCGGCCGTCACGGCCCTCGTCGGCGAGCTCGGCTCGACTCCGCTGATCGGATTCGCCGGTGCCCCGTTCACGCTGGCCTCCTACCTCGTCGAGGGGCGACCCTCGCGCGACTACCGCCACACCAAGGCCCTGATGCACAGCGATCCCGAGCTCTGGCACGACCTGATGGGGCGCATCGCCGCCATCGCCGGGCAGTTCCTGCGCCTGCAGGTGCAGGCCGGTGCCTCGGCGGTGCAGGTGTTCGACTCCTGGGCGGGGGCGCTCAGCCTCGCCGACTACCGCACGTTCTCGCAGCCGCACTCGACGGCCGTGCTGGACGCCGTGGCCGATCTCGACGTGCCGCGCATCCACTTCGGCGTCGGCACGGGTGAGCTCCTCGGCGCGATGGGCGAGGCCGGCGCCGACGTCGTCGGAGTCGACTGGCGCATCCCGCTCGACGACGCGGTGCGACGCATCGGTCCGGAGCGCGCGGTCCAGGGCAACCTCGACCCCACGGTGCTGTTCGCGCCGACCGCCGTCGTCGAGCGCGAGGCGCGCCGCGTGCTCGACGAGGGCCGCGCGGCCCGCGGGCACGTCTTCAACCTGGGCCACGGCGTGCTGCCCGAGACCGACCCGGACGCGCTCACCCGGCTCGTCGACGTCGTGCACGCCTACGAGCTCGACTGATGCGGGTCGCGGTCGTCGGGGCCGGCATCGCGGGCCTGACGGCGGCCTGGGAGCTGGGCCGCCGCGGGCACGAGGTCGTCGTGCTGGACGGTGCCGACCACATCGGCGGCAAGCTCCTCTCGGGACACGTCGGTGGCGTGCAGCTCGACCTCGGCGCCGAGTCGGTGCTGGCTCGCCGTCCGGAGGCGGTGGGCCTGATCGAGGCGGTCGGTCTGGCCGATCAGCTGCAGCATCCCGTCACCACGCGTGCCGGGGTGTGGACCCGCGGCGCCATCCGGCCGCTGCCGCCGACCGTGCTGGGCGTGCCGTCGGACCTCGAGGCCCTGGCGGCGAGCGGCATCGTCGACGACGTGCGGGCCGAGTCCGTGCCCGTGCCGGACCAGGACGTGTCGGTGGGCGAGTTCGTCACGGCGCGGGCCGGCCGTGAGGTGCTCCAGCGTCTGGTGGAGCCCCTGCTCGGCGGGGTCTACGCGGGCCACGCCGACGCCCTCTCGCTGCGGGCCGCCGCACCCCAGCTGCTCGCCCTCGGCGACGACCCCGTCACCGCTGCGGTGGCGGCACGGGCGGCCGCCTCCGACGCCCCCGTCGCGCCGGTCTTCGCCGGTCTCGTCGGGGGAGTCGGCACCCTGCCCCAGGCCGTTGCCGACCGCTCCGGCGCGGAGGTCCGCACCGGCAGCACCGTGCGCCTCGTGGAGCGGTCCGGCGACGGCTGGCGCCTGCTGACCGGTCCGGTCGGTGACGTGGAGGAGGTGCGCGCCGACGCGGTCGTCGTCGCGACGCCCGCCCCGGCCACGGCACGGCTCTTGGCCGAGGTGGCCCCCGACGCCGCCTTCGCCCTCGCGGGCCTGGACTACGCGAGCGTCGCGCTCGTCACGATCGTGCTGGCGGAGCACTTCGAGCTGGCCGGCTCGGGATTCCTCGTGCCGCCGGTCGACGACCGGTTCGTGAAGGCCGCCACCTTCAGCTCCACCAAGTGGGCGTGGGTCGCTGACTCCGGCCGCACGGTCCTGCGCGCCTCGGTGGGGCGTGCGGGGGAGTCCCGTGCCCTGCAGCTGGGCGACGGCGAGCTCGTCGACCGGGTCCTGGCCAACCTGGCCGAGGCGGTCGGACGGCTGCCGCGACCCGCCGACACGCACGTGCAGCGCTGGGGCGGTGCCCTTCCGCAGTACGAGGTCGGCCACCTGGACCGGGTCGCCACCGTGCGGTCCTCGGTCGCGAGCGCCCGAGGACTCGAGGTCTGCGGCGCGGCCTACGACGGCGTCGGCATCGCGGCCGTCGTGGCCGGTGCCCAGGCCGCTGTCACGAGGCTGTTGGACGAGTTGGGAGACTGACCCCATGACCGAGCGGACTGAACGCGTGGCCAACCAGGGCAAGCTGGCCAAGGAGATCAACGACACGATCCGGTACACGATGTGGTCGGTGTTCCGGCTCGACCGCGTCCTGGGCGATGCCGACCGTGCCGCCGAGGCCGCCGAGGTCGACGACCTCGTGGCACGGCTGGCCGATCAAGACGTGGTCGTCCGCGGGAGCTACGACGTCAGCGGCATCCGCGCCGACGCCGACCTCATGGTGTGGTGGCACGCCCCGACCGCTGACGCGCTCCAGGCCGCCTACAACGCGTTCCGGCGCACCGCGCTCGGCAGCCGCATGGCGCCGGTGTGGTCGCAGACGGCGCTGCACCGCCCGGCCGAGTTCAACCGGTCTCACGTCCCGGCCTTCATGGCCGACGAGCAGGTGCGCGACTGGGTCTGTGTCTACCCGTTCGTGCGCTCGTACGAGTGGTACCTGCTGCCGGAGGACGAGCGCCGCGACATGCTCAAGGAGCACGGCATGCAGGCGCGGCCGTACCCGGACGTCCGCGCCAACACCGTGGCGTCCTTCGCTCTCGGCGACTACGAGTGGATCCTGGCCTTCGAGGCCGACGAGCTCCACCGGATCGTCGACCTCATGCGTGAGCTGCGGGCCAGCCGGGCCCGCCGGCACGTGCGCGAGGAGATCCCGTTCTACACCGGCCGCCAGCACACGTGGAGCGAGCTGACCGAGCTCTGGCCCTGAGCCGCCGGGCGGACCGTCGCTCGCCGGCGGGTGCGGGTCAGGCGTCGTCGGGACGCAGCTGCAGGGCGATGCCGTTGATGCAGTAGCGCTGGTCGGTCGGGGTGTCGAAGCCCTCGCCCTCGAAGACGTGGCCGAGGTGCGAACCACAGGTCGCGCAGCGCACCTCGGTGCGGGTGCGGAACATCGACCTGTCCTCGACGTACTCGACGCTGTCGCCGGCCAGCGGGCTGTAGAAGGCCGGCCAGCCGCAGTGCGCGTCGAACTTGGTCTCGCTGCGGAACAGCTCGGCGCCGCACGCGCGACACGCGTAGACGCCGACCGTGGGATCAGTCTCGTACGAACTGCTGCCGGGGCGCTCGGTGCCGGCCTGGCGGAGCACGTGGTACTCCGCCGCGCTCAGCTCGGAGCGCCACTCCTCGTCGGTCTTGGCGACGTCGTACGTGTGGTCGGTGTCCTGCTTGCTCATGTCAGCGTGCCTGTCCGTCGAAGGGAACGTGCTCGATCAGGTGGAGGGTGGGGACGTCGAGCGCGCGCTTGGCGCGCGCGGACCAGTCGAGCCCGAAGAACTCCTTCACGAAGTGGGGCTCGGTGAGGATGATCGCCTCGTCGGCCGAGTGCTCGCGCACGACGCGGACCAGCTCGTCGACCGGATCGTCGTCGGTCAGGAGCGGGACGACCACCTGGTCACGGGAGCGCAGCAGGGCGGCGCTCGCGTCGAGCTCCTCGGCGCCCTGGCGGCGGACCTCGTCGGCCGCGTCGAGCACGAGCTCCGGAGCCACGGCCGGCGCGATCTCACCGGTGCCGAGCGAGCTGAGCGACGACGCGAGGGCCGCCGAGGAGCTCTCGACCGGGAGGATCAGGTGGTAGGTGACGGTGTCGTCCAACGCCTCGTGCAGCGCGACCAGCTGGTCGGCGTCGAGGTCGTTGAGCGCCCGTTCCACGAGGACGGCCACGGTGTACATGTGGCCAGCCTACGACCGTGATCCCAGTTCTGTCGGGTCGCGCAGCCAGCGCGTCAGCAGCACCTCGCCCGCGACCACGACGTGCGCCAGACGCAAGCCGCGATCCACGGCAGGGGCGCCGCTCGTCAAGCGCGGTCCGGCACCGCCCGCGAGCTGGGGAGCGACCGTGAGGCAGACCTCGTCGACGAGGTCCGCGGCGACCAGCGCGCCCGCCAGGTGGGGGCCGCCCTCGCACAGCACGCGGTGCCAGCCTCGCGCGGCGAACGCGGCGAGCACGACAGGCCAGTCGATCTGCTCGTCGCCTGCCGCGACCAGCTCGACGTCGAGCCCAGTGTGGGACGCGGCGCGGGTCGTGGTGACGACGACCGTGCCGCCCGTCAGGAGGGACGCCGGGACGTCGAGGCGGGAGGACACGACCGCGAGCGCGGGGACGAGATCCAGGCCCGCGGCCCGACGCCGCTCGGTGTCGACCGAGGCGCTCGTGATCGGCCCGTATCCCTCGTCGCGGGCCGTGCCGGCGCCCACGAGCACGACGTCGCAGGCGTTGCGCATCGCTGCGTACGCGTCGTGGTCGGCCTCGCCCCCGAGTCCGCCCGAGACGCCGTCGGCGCCCGTCACGGAGCCGTCGACGGTGCTCACGAAGTTCAGGCGCACCCAGGGACGTGGTGCTCCGGCCCGGTCGGTGCCGACCGGATGGGCGTAGAGGGTCGCGAGCTCGTCGGCGCCAGGACGCTCGGGGCGGATCGTGGTCACGGTGGTCATACTGCCCTCATGGCGACCGAGCTGCGCGACATCCTCTCCCACACGGGCCCGCTCGACCTGGCAGGCCTGGATCCGCGCTCGAGGCCGGGCTTCGACGGCGACAAGGGAGACGGCAAGGCGGCGCTGGCCGCGATGGGCCCGGAGCTCGCCGAGCTCCAGGAGAAGCTGTACGCCGGAGGCCGCGCGGACTCGACCCCGCGCAAGGTCCTGCTGGTCCTGCAGGGCATGGACACCTCGGGCAAGGGCGGCACGATCCGCGCGGTGGCCGGACTGGTCGATCCCCAGGGACTCGCGCTGGCCTCGTTCGGGAAGCCGACCGAGGCCGAGCTCGCCCACGACTTCCTGTGGCGGGTCGACGCCCGTCTGCCTGCCGCAGGCCAGATCGGGGTGTTCGACCGCTCGCACTACGAGGACGTCCTGATCGGTCGGGTCCGGTCGCTCGCACCGCCGGCGGAGATCGAGCGACGCTACCGGGCGATCGTCGATTTCGAGCAGCGATTCGTCGACGGCGGCGGCGTCCTGCTCAAGTGCCTGCTGCACATCGATCGCGACGTCCAGGCCGACCGCCTCCGGGCGCGCCTGGAGGATCCGACGAAGTTCTGGAAGTACGACCCCGCCGACCTGGACGAACGCGCGCTGTGGGACGACTACCGGGCCGCGTACGAGCTGGCGGTCGAGCGCACCGCGAGCCCGGTGGCCCCGTGGTACGTCGTGCCGTCGGGACGCAAGTGGTACCGCAACTGGGCCGTCGCGACGCTGCTGCTCGAGACCCTGCGCTCGCTCGAGCTCGACTGGCCCCGCGCCGACTTCGACCCGGCCGCCGAGCTGGCTCGACTGGACGGCGAGTCCGAGGAGTGAGCGGGGCGGTGCGTCCCGGGGTCCAGGCTGTGCGTCAGGAGCTCAGGCGCCCGTGAACAGGTGGTCGAACGACACCAGTCCGACCGCACCGACGGCGTACCGCGCCAGGATGATCGAGGCGATCTCCTGGTCGACCCCGAGCGGCTCGGCCACGGCGACCGCCCCGGCCTCGTAGGACAGCTCCCGGACACGGTCGGGGAGCACCCCCGGAGCCAGGAACAGCATCCCGACGGCGATGTGCCGGCGACCGTCGGCGCGGTGGGCCCGCACCGCCTCGCCCGCCGCCGGCGGCACGCTCGACGCGAACGCCGCGATCGTCGGCAGGCGGTGGTGGGCACCCCAGGCGCGCGCCGCCCGGGCGATCGCCGCGTTCGCGACCGCATCGGTGGAGCCCGCTCCGGCGAGCACGAGGGCGTCGAGCTCGCGCACACGACGGTCCTTGAGCGCCTCACGCAGACGCGCGTCGAGCACCCGGAACAGGGCGCCCTCGATGCCGAGCACCTCGGTCGTCTGGATCCGCAGGTCGTCGTGCCGTTTCGCGGCGGCCGCCACGACGGCGGGGACGTCGTACTTCGCGTGGTACGCCTCGGTCAGCAGCAACGGCACGACGACGATCTCGGAGTGACCCTCGGCCACGAGTCGGTCGACGACGCTGTCGAGATCGGGAGCACTGTGGTCGAGGAAGGCGGGAGCCACGCGGAGGTCAGGACGCAGGCACGCGACCAGCTCCGTCAGGGCGGTGATGGTGCGGGCCGACCGCGGGTCGCGGCTGCCGTGCGCCAGGGCAATGAGTGCAGGTGCGCTCATGGTGTCCTCCTTTCGTCGTGCTCGGCCCCGAGCGGTGACGCGGTGCGGGGCTGGGCGTGGGTCGTGATGGTGGTGGGGTCGAGCTGGCCGATGAACGAGAGCTTGAAGGCGCGCAGGCAGCTGCGGCACTCCCAGGCCCCATGCGTCTCGCCGTGCGGACGCAGGTCCTCGTCGGCGCAGTAGGGACAGTGGAACGGCACCGCGCGACCGGTCATCGCTCTGCACCTCTCATGCGATCGGTCATCGCTGTGCACGTCTCGCGATCGGTCATCGCAGGGCCTCCTCGTCGGCCCGAGCGACCCAGCCGGCGAACGACTCGCCCTCGGTGCGCTCGGCGAGGTAGCCCCGGGTCAGGCGCTCGACGTAGTCGGGCAGCTGGGCCCCGGTGACCTTGTGGGCGCGGATCTTGCGGCCGAAGCCCGCCTGCAGGCCGAGCGCCCCGCCCAGGTGCACCTGGAAGCCCTCGACCTGCTCACCGTTCTCGTCGAGGACGAGCTGGCCCTTCAGGCCGATGTCGGCGGTCTGGATCCGGGCGCACGAGTTGGGGCAGCCGTTGATGTTGACCGTGATCGGAGTGTCGAGGTCGGGGACGCGCTGCTCCAGCTCGTCCACCAGGTCGATGCCGCGCTGCTTGGTCTCGACGATCGCGAGCTTGCAGTACTCGATGCCGGTGCACGCCATCGTGTTCTGGCGCCATGCGGACGGCCGCGCCTGGAGACCGATCTCGGCGAGCGCGGCGACGAGCGACTCGACCTGGTCCTCCTCGACGTCGAGCACGACGAGCTTCTGCATCGGCGTCGTGGCGACCCGCTGCGAGCCGTGCGCCTCGACGATGTCGGCGACCTGGCTCAGCAGGGTCCCGGAGATCCGACCGACCGCCGACGCGACGCCGACGTAGTAGCGACCGTCGTTCTGGCGGTGGATGCCAACGTGGTCGACCGGCGTGGCGGGCACCTCGGGAGCGTCCAGGTCGATCAGCTCGCGGTCCAGGTACTCGGTCTGCAGGACGTCGCGGAACTTCTCGATGCCCCAGTCGGCCACGAGGAACTTCAGACGGGCGCGCGCTCGCAGGCGTCGGTAGCCGTAGTCGCGGAAGATGCTGACGATGCCCTCCCAGACCTGCGGCACCTCGGCGATCGGGACCCAGGCGCCGAGCCGCTGCGCGAGCATCGGGTTGGTCGACAGGCCGCCGCCGACCCAGACGTCGAAGCCCGGCCCGTGCTCGGGATGGACCGCACCGATGAAGGCGATGTCGTTGATCTGGGGGACCACGTCGTGACCGGGGTGGCCACTGATGGCCGACTTGAACTTGCGGGGGAGGTTCGAGAACGCCTGGTCGCCGATGTAGCGGCTCTCGATCGCGTCGATCGCGGGTCGGGCATCGATGATCTCGGCCTCCGAGACCCCGGCGACCGGGCTGCCGAGGATGACACGGGGGCAGTCGCCGCACGCCTCCTGCGTGGACAGGCCCACCGACTCCAGCCTCTGCCAGATGGTCGGGACGTCACGGACGTCGATCCAGTGGTACTGGACGTTCTGGCGGTCGGTCAGGTCCGCGGTGTCGCGGGCGTAGGTCGTGGAGATCTCCCCGATCGTGCGCAGCTGCTCGAGGTTGAGCTGCCCGCCGTCGATGCGGACGCGCAGCATGAAGTGCTCGGCGTCGAGCTGCTCCGGCTCGAGCGTGGCGGTCTTGCCGCCGTCGATCCCGGCCTTGCGCTGCGTGTAGAGCCCCCACCAACGAAAGCGTCCGCGCAGGTCGCCCGGGTCGATGCTGTCGAACCCGCGGTGCGCGTAGATGTTCTCGATGCGGGCGCGCACGTTGAGCGGGTTGTCGTCCTTCTTGGACTGCTCGTTGGCGTTGAGCGGCTCGCGGTAGCCCAGGGCCCACTGGCCCTCGCCGCGCTTGGGGCGGGGACGGCGAGGCGGGGTGGTGTCGGACGGAGCCATGGGTTTCCTCACGGGAGGAGCGCACGGCGGGGCCTCGAGACACGGCGGTCGCCGCGCGCCCGGACGATCAGGTGGTCAACGGGAGCGCTGGTCAGCGACACATCGAGGAGCGCGCACGACCCAGGTCGACGTGGAGACGCTCCACGAGCCAGACGGGGTGTGCGGACTTCATGCCACGAGTGTGTCGGCGGCCGGGACATCCGCCAAACCACGGTCTCGACATGTGAACACCGCATCCAGATCGTGAGACAAGGGCACCATGCATCCCACGTCTGCATGGGCAGGTGTGGGGTGCGTCACGCCCAGCGGCTCACTCCGCGGCCGGCAGCAGCGCGCTGATCGCGTACGTGCCGATGACCGCCGCGGCCGTCGACGCCGCGACCGCGACCGCGGCGACGTCCCAGGGCAGCAGCCCGGCCGTGGCCAGGCCCAGCGTGGCGGCCGGGTGGAACACGACCACCAGGGCGATCGGGCCCGTGCCTCCTGCGACCACGGCGGGCACGCCGGCCAGCGCCACCGGGGCGGTCCCGTCGATCGCGAGGGTGACCCAGGCGGCCGTCAGGCCGGCGAGAGTGGCGGCGATCGCCGCCACGGCCAACGACGGCTCACCGATCACGAGGGTGGGTCCGAGCTGGTCGGCGAGCGCGTTCGCCGCGGCGCCGATCGCGACCGCCACGACCGCCTGGACCGCCAGGACCGGGAGCAGGTTGCCCCAGGGGGACCGGCCGACGATCGCGAGCGTGAGGCCCGCGAGCGTGCCGGTCTCGCCGATCCTGCTGGCGTCGTCCTCGGCGGGCAGCGCCGCGAACCAGGTCATCAGCACGGCCACGAGGGCCACCACCGCGACCGTGAGCACCGGATCGCTGGCCCGGAGGGCGGCGAGGGCCGCGAGCACGACGATCGCGCCGTGGAGGGCTGCGGAGGTGAGAGTGCGCACGTCAGGCTCCTGTCGGGAGTGGCCAGGCGACGATCGCCGCCCGGTCGGACCTCCGGGGGAGCGTACCGAAGGTGGCCGCCCAGACCCTGCGGACGCGTCCGCTCGAGGTCCCGGGCTCCGGGGTCGCGGGCCGATACGGTGGGCCCCATGTCGGCCTTCCGCACAGGCTGGCCGGACCCCGTGAGGCAGGTGCCGCACGTCTCGGCCCATGCCTTCAGCAACTGCTTCCGCAATCGCGTCACCGGTCTGGCGGCCGAGGCGGCCTTCTTCGCGATCCTCTCGCTGCCGCCGCTGGTGTTCGGACTCGCCGGCGCGATCGGCTTCATCGCCGAGCGCTACCAGGTCGCGCAGGTCGACGTGCTCAAGGACCGGGTCATCGACCTGGCCTCGCGCGCGCTGACCGACAGCACGGTCGACGCGGTCATCACGCCGACGCTCGACGAGGTCCTGCGGGGCGGACGGTTCGACGTCGTCTCGATCGGCTTCCTGCTGGCTCTGTGGTCGGGGTCGCGGGCGCTCAACGTCTTCATCGACACCATCACGATCATGTACGGCCTCGGCGGCCACCGCGGCATCGTCAAGACCCGCGCGCTCTCGTTCGGCCTTTATGTCGTCGCCCTGGTCCTCGGCATCGTGCTCGTGCCGCTGCTGCTCGCCGGGCCCGACGTCGTCCAGGCCGTGACGCCGGACCGCGTCGACTTCCTCACCCAGCTGTACTGGCCCACCGTGCTGCTGCTCTCGGTCGGGTTCCTGTGCACGCTGTACCACCTGGCGGTCCCGATCCGGAAGACCTGGCGGTCGGGGCTCCCGGGCGCCTTCTTCACGTTGGGGATGTGGATCCTCGGGGCCTACTTCGTGCGGTGGGTCCTGGGGTTCAGCAGCGGCGGCTCGTCGATCTACGGCCCGCTGGCGGCGCCGATCGCGGTGCTGCTCCTGCTCTACGTGCTCTCGATCGCGGTGTTGATCGGCGCGGCGATCAACGCGGCGTACGACGAGATCCGGCACCCGGACGAGCAATCGATCGACGATCCCGCTGCCGTGTCGGACCCCGGCCCGGCGACGAGCGCGACGGGCTCGTCACCGGCGCTGTGACGGTCATCGCGTGACGGAGACCCAGCCGATCGCGCCGCTGATGGAGGCGAGCTCGTCCGGTGTCAGCTCGATCGCCGAGCTCGCGGTTCCGCAGGCTGGGAAGACTGTCGTGAACCGGCGCAGCGACTCGTCGAGGTGCACGACGGTTCCGGGCGGGTTGGCGAAGGGGCAGACGCCGCCGACGGGATGTCCGGTGACCCGCTCGACGTCCTCGGCGCGCACCATCTGGGCCTTGCGGCCGAAGGTGGCCTTGTAGGCCGCGTTGTCGATCCGGGCATCACCGGCCGCGACCACCAGGACGCAGGCGTCCGGGTCGTCGGAGCGCAGGGCGATGGTCTTGGCGATGCGCGCCGGCTCGACCCCGAGGGCCGCGGCCGCCAGCTCGACCGTCGCGCTGGAGACCTCCGGCACGATCACGTCCCCCTCGCGCCCGAAGGTGGCCAGATGGGCGCGGACCGACGCGAGTGACATGCGGCGATGCTAGGCCAGGCTCACGCCGTCGAGGTAGAACCAGAGGCCGTCCTCGCGCACGAACCGGCTCGTCTCGTGCTGCTTGCCCGGTCCGTTCGGCCCGCGGTAGTGGGCGACGAACTCGACGAGCGCGGTGTCGGTGCGCTCGACGTCCAGGCGCGTCCACCGGATCGTGGGGTCCAGCTCGAGGGTGGCCGGTCTGGTCGAGCGGTGCCAGGTCCGCAGCAGGTGGGCGGAGTCGCCGAGGGCGAACGCGCTGAACCGGGAGCGCATGAGCTGCTCGGGAGTCGTGGCCGCGGCGTGGTCGGCCAGCACGCGCCCGCAGCAGGCGTCGAGGGGGAGTCCGCTCGTGCACGGGCATCGTGAGCTCACGACACCTCCCTCTGAATAGACAAAACCCCCGGAATCGGCGAGGAATCCGGGGGTCTTGCTGTGGGCGATACTGGGTTTGAACCAGTGACCTCTTCCGTGTCAGGGAAGCGCGCTACCGCTGCGCCAATCGCCCGTGGGTGTTCAGTTGTGCGATCGAGGTGGGTACGGGATTTGAACCCGTGTACACGGATTTGCAGTCCGTTGCCTCGCCTCTCGGCCAACCCACCGCTGGATGGGCCGTAACCCGATTCCGAGCGGACAACGAGATTCGAACTCGCGACCCTCACCTTGGCAAGGTGATGCTCTACCACTGAGCTATGTCCGCACTGGCCTCTTGCGAGGCCGAGAAGAAACATTAGCCCACACGGCCCGCCGAGCCCAAACCGGGGTCGCGTACCGTGACGGCATGCGGGTGTGGATCGACGGACGCGTGCTGGAATCGCCGCACGAACGGGCCGTGAGCGTGCTCGACCACGGTCTCGTGGTGGGCGATGGCGTGTTCGAGACCATCAAGGTCGAGCACGGGCGTCCCTTCGCGTTGACGCCGCACCTGGACCGCCTGGGCCGTTCGGCCGTGGGCCTCGGGATCGGGGAGCCTGATCTCGACGCGATCCGGTCCGGCGTGGCGTCGACGCTCGACGGGCAGGAGCTGCCGTTCGGTCGCATCCGCATCACCGTGACCTCGGGTCCGGGGCCGCTGGGGTCACCACGGGGCGACGGCCCGCAGACCTCGGTCGTGGTCACCGAGCCGTGCGACCGGCCTCCGCCGGTGAGCCGGGTCGTCACGGTGCCGTGGCCGCGCAACGAGCGAGGTGCGCTGGCCGGGCTCAAGACGACGTCGTACGGCGAGAACGCACTGATGGTCGAGGCCGCCCGAGCGCGGGGCGCCTCCGAGGCGATCATGCCCAACACGCGCGGTGAGGTCTGCGAGGGCACGGGATCCAATCTCGTCTACGTCCTCGACGGTCGCGTCGTCACGCCGACCCTGTCGGCCGGGCCGCTCGCGGGTGTCACGCGGGGGATCCTGCTCGCGTGGGCCGACGGCGAGCTCGAGATCCACGAGGAGGACCACCCGATCGAGGTCCTCGGTGCAGCCGAGGAGGTCATGCTCGTCGGCACCACGCGCGACGTGCAGGCCGTCGAGCGGGTCGACGACCGCGAGCTCGCCGCGCCAGGCCCGCTGACCCGCCGGCTGCAGGAGATCTGGGCGCGCGGGAGCGCGCGGAGCCCGGGTCTGTGGGGCCTGGACGGGTAGCCCGCCTCGGGCGGCGGCGTGTCCCGACCCCGGATTCGTGGCGGCCCCCGAGGTTGGGCTAAGGTGACTGTCGCACAGCGGGCGATTGGCGCAGTGGTAGCGCGCTTCGTTCACACCGAAGAGGTCACTGGTTCGAACCCAGTATCGCCCACCGCTGAGGAGCCCCGGACGGCCAGCAGGCCTCCGGGGCTTCTCGCGTTCAGGCCTCAGGCCAGGCGTGCCGAGGCGTCCCGGTTGACCTCGGCGATGACCGCACTCGTGAAGGCGTCGGCGAGTGCGGCGTCGTCGCGCAGCGAGGCGGGGAAGCACGGCACCGCGATCGAGCTGCCGTCGACACTCAACCGTGCGGTCGTCTGGATCGTGAACTCGCTGCCGAGCTCGGACCGCCCGGTCGAGGTGCCGTCGAGCTCCAGGACGGCGCCGTCGATCGGGATCGACTGGACCGTGACGTCGTCGGGGGTGCCGCTCAAGGGGTCCTCCCAGGGCCCCGTGCCCGTCGCCACGACCCTGACGAGGCGTTTCGGCAGCAGCGCCGTGTAGGCCACGCTGGATCCGCCGTCGGGCAGATCGGCGCGTTCGCCGAACTCGGCGATCACGTTGCCGCCCTGGGTGGCTGCGAAGAACGGCAGCCAAACCGCGTGCGGCGGGATTCGAATGCCCTGGTTGAGCCGCCGCAGTCGATCTCTGACGCTGTCGCCCGCGATGTTCACATGCTGCCCTTCTGTCGTGCCGGAGATCCTTGAGGGTATCGGCGGGGGCTGCCCCCGGTGCTCCGTGCATCATGGGCGCATGCGTCCCCTCGTCGTCGGTGTTCTGGCCTGTCTCCCGCTGCTGTCCGCCTGCGGCGGCAACGGCGTCGAGTCGGCGCGGGCGGCGGCGACCGAGCTGGGCTGCGAGGACGTCCAGGAGGACGAGGTCGTGGGGTCCGACGAGACGCTCACCTGCACCGTCGACGGCAACAGCTACCGGATCGCCTGGTTCGCCGATCGCGAGAGCCGCGACCTCTACCGCACGGCCGCCGAGAACGTGAAGGAGTACTTCGAGGACGCCGGGGAGGACCCGCCGGGCGAGTCCGGCGTGGTCTTCGGCGACAACTGGGGCGTGGAGTGCCTCGACACCTCGTGCGACGAGGTCCTCGAGGTCCTCGGCGGCGAGCGGATCTAGCCTGACCCCCACCCCGGACGTGCGCCGACGAGGTCGTCGGGTCATGGTGGAGGGCATGAAGACGTGGCACCGCCTTCGCGGACATCAGCTCGGCGCCGCCTCCGTGCTGGGCGTGACGCACTGGACGTGCTCCTGCGGGCGGCGCTGGCTGCCCTAGCTAGCGCGTCCCGAAGAACAGGCGGAACCGCTGGACCGTGAGGGTCAGCAGTGGCTTGCGGCCTGCGAGGAAGGCGAGTGGGCCGGCGGTGTCGAAGGTCCAGAAGCCCTTCCCGGTCCCGAGGCGTGCTGATCCCGTCACGGGCGACACCAGCAGCGCCCCCGCGCGGTCCTGGGCGATCCGGAAGCCCAGCGGCAGGCGGAACGGCAGGGCCCGCCACCGCGCGAGCGTCAGCGTGCCGATGCCGCGGGCGGTGTAGGCGCGATTCGTGACCCGCTCGAACTCCGCGAGGTGCTTGGGGATCGCCCAGAGGTCGCGGCCGCCCGCCATCGACGCGGGGGAGTCGACCCAGATGTGCGTGATCGAGACCCGGGGACGCCAGCCGTCGAGCACGAGCTGGGTCGCCATGATCTCGTCGTACGTCAGTGGGCTCGGGTCGTCGTAGCGGAAGAACGCCGCGCCCACGAGCACCCGCCCGAAGATCCGGATCTGGCGTGATCGGGGATGGTGCGGCGGGGGAGCGGACCGCCGCGGGACCAGCCAGACGCCGACCTGCGCGTGACCGTGGAGGTCCCACGGCTCGGGCGGGTAGGCGAGGTTCTCGCCCGCGCTGGCTGCGGGATCGCTCAGGTCCATGCGAAGTGCTCCGGGGTCAGGTGGCGGGTCGCTCGTTCGAACGGCTTGGTCGAGCCGGGCCAGTTGGACGTGATGCGCCCCGAGGGGTGGCGGTACCAGTTGTCGCACTGCCCCCAGACCGACAGCGCGAGCCGCTCCTGCACGCGCTCGTCGAACTCGCGCTCGGCCTCCTCGGTGACCTCGACGGTCTCCCACGATCCGGCCCGCAGACGGTCCAGGACCTGGCGCATGTGCCGCGCCTGCGCCTCGAGCATGTAGATGATCGAGCCGCCACCGAGGTTGGTGTTGGGCCCGTACGAGACGAACAGGTTCGGGAAGCCCGGGACGTACATCCCGAGGTAGGCGTGGGCGCCGTCGGCCCACTGGGCCGCGAGCTTGCGCCCACCGACGCCCGTGATGTCGATCGAGTCGAGGAAGTCCTGGGCGTCGAAGCCGGTTCCGTAGACGATGACGTCGGCCTCGTGCACCCGGCCGTCGGCCGTCTCGAGGCCCGCGGGGGTCACCCGCGTGATGGCGGCCGGCTCGAGCGTGACGTCGGGGCGGTTCACGGTCGGGTAGAAGTTGTTCGAGAACAGGATGCGCTTGCAGCCCAGCGGGTAGTCCGGGGTGAGCGCCGCCCGGGTCTGGGGATCGGTGACCGACCGCTTCAGGTGCCAGTCGCACACCTTCGCGATCGCGCGACCGGTGCGCGTGCCGAGGTCCAGCCCGCGCGAGAACTGCTCGCCGAAGAACCACCAGAGGCCGCGCTCGTAGGGAATCACCTGACGCCACCAGCGGGGGATCGCGCTGTCGGGCTTGGGGAAGATGTGGTTGGCCGACCGCTGGAACAGCGTGAGGTGCTCCGCCTGCTCGGCGAGGTGGGGCGCGTACTGGATCGCGCTCGCGCCGACCCCGACCGCCGCGACCCGCTGGCCGGTCAGGTCGAGGTCGTGACGCCACTCGGCGGAGTGGAACTGCTCGCCCTGGAAGTCCTCGATGCCGGGGATGGGCGGCAGCTTGGGGCGGGAGAGCTGGCCGACGGCGCTGATCAGGATGTCGACCCGCTCGCTCGTGCCGCCCGCGAACCCGACCTCCCACTGCCGGTCGTCCTCGATCCAGTGGGCCGAGACGATCTCGTGGTCGAACCGCACGAGCGGGGTCACCCCGAACTCGTCGGCGGTGCGGCGCAGGTAGTCGAGGATCTCGGCCTGGAGCGCGTAGCGGCGGCTCCAGTCCTTGTTGACGTTGAACGAGAACGAGTACAGCGGCGAGGGAACGTCGCAGCCCGCGCCGGGGTAGGTGTTGTCGCGCCACACCCCGCCGAGCTCGGACGATCGCTCCCAGAGGCGCACGTCGTCGTGCCCGTGGCGGGTCAGCTCGACGGCCGTGGCGATGGCGCCGAAGCCCGAGCCGATGATCCCGATCGAGGTCATGAGGTCTTCTCCTTGGTGGCGAACAGCAGGACGGTCTCGGTGAGCAGCTCGAGCGCCTCGTCGCGCGTGAGCATCTCGCGCTGGAGCCACTCACGGCAGACGGACTTCACGAGGGCCGCCGTGGCGCGCAGGCGCGCCCGCAGGTGCGGGTCGTCGGGCAGTCCGATCGCATCGAGCGTGAGGCGGGCCGCGTGGTCGTCGGCCTCGTCGACCACGACCTGCAGGTCGGAGTCGCCATGCAGGTTCGCCGCGCCCGAGACGCTCACCCAGGCGTGCCCGTAGGTCTCGGCGGCCTGGAGGATCCAGTCCATCGTGAGCCGCACGCGCTCGGCCAGGGGCAGATGCGACAGGTCGGGCAGCTCCGACTCCGGCATCCGGATCGAGGACCGCATGACCTCGATGAACAGGTCTCGCTTGGACCCGAAGTAGTGGTTGATCAGTCCGCGCGCGACACCGGCGGCTGCGGCGAGCTCGGCGGTCGACACGTCGTTGAACGCGCGGGCCAGGTAGAGCGGGCGCACGGCGTCGATGATCTGGCGGCGGCGGGCGTCCGGGTCGAGTCGGCTGCGGGCGGGCGCCGGTGCGGGTGGGGTCACGAACACCAGTGTGGCGAGACTATTGGCATAGTGTCAATAGCGCGTGTAACCTGCCCCACATGGGCGAGAAGAGCGAGCAGTTCGACTACGACGTCGTGGTGGTGGGATCCGGCTTCGGCGGCAGCGTCACGGCGCTGCGCCTGACCGAGAAGGGATATCGCGTCGGGGTCATGGAGGCCGGCCGGCGCTTCGCCGACGACGAGTTCCCCGAGACCTCCTGGAAGGTGCGCCGCTACCTCTGGGCCCCGTGGGCGCGCTGTTTCGGCATCATGCGCATCACGCTGCTGAAGGACGTGCTGATCACGAGCGGCACCGGCGTCGGCGGCGGCTCGCTCGTGTACGCCAACACGCTCTACGAGCCGCTCGAGCCGTTCTACGCCGACCCGCACTGGGCCCACATCACCGACTGGCGCGACGAGCTCGCCCCGCACTACGCGCAGGCCAAGAAGATGCTGGGCGTCACGACCTACCCCGGACGCACGCCGGCCGACGACCTGGTCGAGCAGCTGGCGCGCGACTACGGCGTCGGTGAGACGTTCCACCCCACCGACGTGGGCGTCCTGTTCGGCGACGAGCCCGGCGCGAATCTCGGTGACCCGTTCTTCGGCGGCGCCGGCCCCGATCGCAACGCCTGCCTCGACTGCGGAGCCTGCATGACCGGATGCCGGCACAACGCCAAGAACACGCTCGTCAAGAACTACCTCTACCTCGCGGAGAAGAACGGCGCCGACATCCACGCGCTGACGACGGTGCACGACGTGCGTCCGCTCGAGCGGGGTGGCTACGAGGTCCGGACCCGGCGCACCGGCAGTCCGCTACGGCGCAAGACCTTCACGGCCGAGCAGGTCGTGTTCGCCGGCAACGCGCTGAGCACCCAGGATCTCCTGCACCGGCTCAAGGAGCGGTCCCTGCCCCACCTGTCGGACCGGATCGGCGCGCTGAGCCGCACGAACTCCGAGGCGGTCCTGTCGGCCCGCTCGACCGCGAAGGACGCCGACTACACCGAGGGCGTCGCCATCACCTCGTCGTTCCACCCCGATGCCGTGACCCACGTCGAGCCCGTGCGCTACGGACGCGGCTCGGGGGCGCTCAGCCTCATGAACATGGCGCTCCCGGACCGTCCGGGCCCCGGGGGGCGCCTGCGTGCCGTGCTGCGGGGCTACCGCCTGCTCGGGATGCGGGGCACGTGGCGGATGCACTCGCCGCGGCGCTGGGCCGAGCAGTCGATCGTCATCCTGGTCATGCAGTCGGTCGACAACTCGATCACGACGTTCCGCCGGCGAGGCCTGTTCGGCACGCGCCTCTCGAGCCGTCAGGGTGCTGGCGAGCCGAACCCCGACTGGATCCCCGTGGCCGACCGGGTCTCGAAGGACGTCGCCGCGGCCATCGGCGGTCATCCCGGCAGCTCGGTCGGCGAGCTCGTGGGGGTGCCGCTCACGGCGCACTTCATCGGCGGCTGCGTGATCGGCGAGAGCGCCGAGACCGGGGTCATCGACCCCTACCAGAGGGTGCACGGCTACGACGGGCTCCACGTCGCCGACGGCTCGGCGATCTCGGCCAACCTGGGCGTCAACCCGTCGCTCACGATCACGGCCCAGGCCGAGCGCGCGATGTCGTTCTGGCCCAACAAGGGCGAGGCCGACCAGCGACCTGCGCCCGGTCAGCCGTACCGTCGTCTCGACGCCGTGGCCCCCGTGGCGCCTGCGGTGCCCGCGGGTGCGCCCGCCGCGCTCCTGCTGCCCATGCCGAAGGTGCGACCGGCCGACACCGCCGACGTCTGACGCGGCTCCGGCTCCGCGCCGGCCTCGTTCGGCCCGTGGACGGTGGCGGCGACGGGACCGATTCCGCCGATCAGTGGTCACGGCTAGGGTGGCGGTCAAGAGCGCTGCCCAGCCGTGGGGGTGGCCGGATCGAGCAAGGAGTTCGGCATGTCCGTGAACGTCGTCGTCAATGGTGAGGCCCGGGTCGTCGATCCTGGGACCAAGGCCTGGCAGCTGTTCAGCGAGACGCCCGACGTCATCGCCGCCCGCATCGACGGGGAGCTGCGCGACCTGGCGACCGACCTGGTCGACGGGCAGAGCGTCGAGCCGGTCGACATCGCCTCGCCCGATGGTCTCGACATCCTGCGGCACTCCACGGCCCACGTCATGGCGCAGGCCGTGCAGGAGCTCTTCCCGCACGCGAAGCTCGGCATCGGCCCGCCGATCACCGACGGCTTCTACTACGACTTCGACGTCCCGGAGCCGTTCGTGCCCGAGGATCTCGAGAAGATCGAGACCCGGATGCGCAAGATCGTCAAGGAGGGCCAGAAGTTCTCCCGTCGCGAGATCGACGACGACGCCGCCCGCGCCGAGCTCGCCGAGGAGCCGTACAAGATCGAGCTCATCGGCCTGAAGTCCTCGGCAGGGGACGCCGCCGAGGGGGCCAGCGTCGAGGTCGGTGACGGCGGCCTCAGCATCTACGACAACCTCAAGCGCGACGGGTCCTTGGCTTGGAAGGATCTCTGCCGGGGCCCGCACCTGCCCACCACCAAGCGCATCCCGGCGTTCAAGCTCATGCGCTCGGCGGCGGCGTACTGGCGCGGCAACGAGAAGAACAAGCAGCTCCAGCGCCTGTACGGCACCGCGTGGCCCAGCAAGGAGGCGCTGGAGGAGCACCTCCACCGCATCGAGGAGGCGCAGCGCCGCGACCACCGCCGTCTCGGCACCGAGCTCGACCTCTACAGCTTCCCCGACGAGATCGGCTCGGGCCTGCCGGTCTTCCATCCCAAGGGTGGCGTCATCAAGCGCGAGATGGAGGACTACGTCCGTCGCCGCCACATCGAGGAGGGCTTCGAGTACGTCGGCACACCGCACGTCTCGCGTGAGGAGCTGTTCTACACCTCGGGTCACCTGCCCTACTACGGCGAGAACATGTTCCCCCCGCTGGACCTCGACGGGCAGCCGTACCGCCTCAAGGCGATGAACTGCCCCATGCACAACCTGATCTTCCGGTCGCGCCAGCGCTCGTACCGCGAGCTGCCGCTGCGCCTGTTCGAGTTCGGGCACGTGTACCGCAACGAGAAGTCGGGCGTGATCCACGGCCTGACCCGCGTGCGGGGCTTCGCGCAGGACGACTCGCACTCCTACGTCACCCCGGAGCAGGCGCCCGACGAGATCCGCCACCTCCTGGGGTTCGTGCTGAGCCTGCTGCGCGACTTCGGGATGGACGACTTCTACCTCGAGCTCTCGACCCGCGACGACTCCAAGCCCGACAAGTTCATCGGCTCCGACGAGGACTGGGCCACCGCGACCCAGGTGCTCGAAGACGTCTGCCTCGAGACCGGGCTCGAGCTCGTGCCCGATCCCGGCGGAGCGGCGTACTACGGGCCGAAGGTGTCGGTGCAGGCGCGCGACGCGATCGGTCGCACCTGGCAGATGTCGACGATCCAGTACGACTTCAACATGCCCTCGACCGAGCGGTTCAATCTCGAGTACGTCGCCGCCGACGGGTCACGGCAGCAGCCGGTCATGATCCACTCGGCCAAGTTCGGCTCGATCGAGCGGTTCATGGGCGTGCTCGTGGAGCACTACGCGGGCGCCTTCCCTCCGTGGCTCGCGCCGGTCCAGGCGGTCGGCATCCCGGTCGCGGAGCGGCACACCGAGCACCTGCGGGCGCTGGGGGAGCGACTCACGGCCGCCGGCATCCGCTTCGAGCTCGACGAGTCCGACGAGCGGATGCAGAAGAAGATCCGCAACGCCCAGACCCAGAAGGTGCCGTTCATGCTCCTCGCGGGCGACCACGACGTCGAGGGCGGGGCGGTCTCGTTCCGCTTCCGCAGCGGCGAGCAGGAGAACGGCGTCCCGCTCGATGAGGCCGTCGCCCGCATCGTCGCCGCGGTGGAGTCCCGTAGCCAGGTCTGACGAACTGAACCTGAGGGGTTGCGGGTGTCCCGGCACCCGCAACCCCTCAGGTTCGGCCGTCGAGCACGCACTAGGGTGGCCGACGTGACCGAGGGACCAGACCGCCTGCAACGGCTGTACACGCCGTATCGCATGTCGTACGTGCGCGGTGAGGAGTCCGAGGCCGACGCGGGTGAACTCGCGCTCGCTGAGGGCGCCGACCCGTCCTGCCCGTTCTGCCGGATCGCGGCCGGGGGCGCACAGTCCGAGCTCGTCGTCCACCGGGGCGACGCGTGCTTCGTCGTGCTCAACCTGTACCCGTACAACCCCGGTCACCTGATGGTCGTGCCGAACCGGCACGTCGCCGACTACACCGACCTGACCGCGCAGGAGACGGCGGAGGTCGCCGCGTTGAGCCAGCACGCCCTACGGGCGATCCGACGCGTGTCGCAGCCGCACGGCTTCAACCTCGGCCTCAACCTCGGGGGTGTCGCGGGCGGCTCGCTGTCGCAGCACCTCCACCAGCACGTCGTCCCGCGATGGTCGGGCGATGCCAACTTCATGACCGTGCTGGGCCAGACCAAGACGCTGCCCCAGCTGCTCGAGGACACGCGCGACCTGCTCGCGGCGGCGTGGTCCGACGACGCCTGAGCCCACCCTCGATGTCCGGGGAGGACACCGCACATGCTCGAACGCTTCCGCCAGTTCTGGACCAACGTCTGGGCGCCCTTGGCGAACCTCCTGCTCAAGTGGGGCGTCAAGCCCGATCACGTCACGATCGTCGGCACGGCCGGTGTCGTGTTCGGTGCCCTGTTCTTCTTCCCGCGCGGTGAGCTGTTCTGGGGCGTCATGTTCATCACGGCGTTCGTGTTCAGCGACATCATGGACGGCTACATGGCGCGCCAGTCCGGCCAGTCGAGCAAGTGGGGCGCGTTCCTGGACTCGACGCTCGACCGGGTCGGCGACGCGGCGATCTTCGGGGGTCTGGCGATCTACTACGTCTCGGTACACGCCGAGGCCGACCTGGGGGAGGTGCGCTGGTACTTCTACCTGAGCCTGGCGTGCCTCGTGCTGGGCAGCCTCACGTCCTACGCGCGGGCGCGGGCCGAGAGCCTCGGGATGCAGGCCAAGGGCGGCATCGCCGAGCGTGCCGACCGTCTCGTGGCGATCCTGGTCATGACCGGCTTCAACGGCCTCCTGGGCTGGGACTTCCTGACCGAGATCACGTTGTGGGCCCTGGCGCTCGCGAGCCTCGTGACGGTCTTCCAGCGCATGGCGATCGTGCACCGTCAGGCGGTGCTGGACCCCGGCCTGGACTGAGCGACGCCGGCCCGTGTGACTCATCGGCGCAGGTCAGGGGCCAGGAGTCGCCGACAGGATCTATGTGCCATTGGCGTTGACACATAGCCGCTGGCCTGCCCATACTCGGGGTATGACCGTGACTGACGCGCACGACCTCGACCAGACCCAGGAAGCTCTGCCGACCCTCGGGGGAGCCGAGTACGCCCAGACCCTGCGCCAGCTCTCCCAGGCGTCCGTCGACCGTCACTTCGACGCGTTCATCGACATCCCGTGGGACCACCCGGACTTCCAGGTCGACCCCACCGACGAGCGGTGGATCCTCCCCGACGGCATCGATCCGCTCGGCTCACACCCCTGGTACAAGGGGCTGCCGGTCGAGCGTCAGATCGAGATCGGCATGTGGCGCCAGGCCAACATCATGAAGGTCGGCCTGCAGTTCGAGAACATCCTGATCCGCGGCATCATGCAGTACGTCTTCACCCAGCCGAACGGGTCGGAGGAGTACCGCTACCTCACCCACGAGGCCACCGAGGAGTGCCACCACACGCAGATGTTCCAGCAGGGCGTCAACCGCATCGGCGTCGACGTCCCGGGCATGCCCCGGTGGATGCGCGCCGTGTCCGGACTCCTGCCGCTCGTGGCGTCCCGCTTCCCGGTCGCGTTCTTCATCGGCGTGCTGGCCGGGGAGGAGCCGATCGACCACACCCAGAAGCAGGTCCTGCGTGGCTCGAAGCAGCTGCCGCCGGTCCTGGCGCGGATCATGCAGATCCACGTCGCCGAGGAGGCGCGTCACATCTCCTTCGCGCACGCCTACGTGATGCGCAACGGCCCGCGGCTGGGCCGCGTCGAGCGGCAGATCGTCGCGCTGCTGTACCCCGTGATCATGCGGGTGCTGGGTGACGCGATCCTGATCCCGCCGAAGGAGCTCCGCACCGAGATGGGCGTGCCGAAGCACGTGCTCGACGAGCTGTACTGGAACTCGCCGCAGTCGCAGGAGTTCCTGGCCGAGCTGTTCAGCGATGTGCGCATGCTGGCCGAGGAGTCCGGCCTCATGACGCGCGCGTCGCGCCGGGTGTGGCGCCGGCTCAAGATCGACGGCCGCTCCTCGCGATACCGCAGCGAGCCGCCGGCCGCGCTGGTCGACCCGGTCGCGGTCGACGCAGCCTGACGTGCCCCACGTCGTCACGCAGCCGTGCTGCGGCGACGCCTCGTGCGTCTTCGCCTGCCCGGTCAACTGCATCCACCCCACCCCGGACGAGCCGGACTTCGCCACGGCGGAGATGGTCTACATCGACCCCGTCTCGTGC
This sequence comes from Aeromicrobium sp., assembly GCF_023146395.1. Lineage (GTDB taxonomy): Bacteria > Actinomycetota > Actinomycetes > Propionibacteriales > Nocardioidaceae > Aeromicrobium. Next base: position 151,520 of record NZ_JAGLCD010000006.1, read on the forward strand.
GTCGACTGCGGGGCGTGCGTGCGGGCCTGCCCCGTCGGCGCGATCAAGCCGCACACCAAGCTGGATGACGACGAGCTCGTGTTCATGGAGCTCAATGCGCTCTTCCATGCCGGTTCCGACGCGGGCAACGGCCTGGAGTCGGCCACCCGCCCGGCGCAGGCGCCCGTGCCGCCGGTCGTGCGGGTGCCGGAGGGCACGTCGCTCGACGTCGCGATCGTGGGGGCCGGCCCGGCCGCGCTGTACGCGGCCGACGAGCTCCTGAAGCAGCGCGGCGTGCGGGTCACCGTGCTCGACCGGCTGCCGACGCCGCACGGCCTGGTGCGGGCGGGCGTCGCGCCCGACCACCAGCACACCAAGGACATCGGAAGGCTGTTCGCACAGATCGAGTCGCAGCCGGGTTTCGCGTACCGCCTCGGCGTCGAGGTCGGCCGCGACGTGACCCATGACCAGCTCCTGACCAGCCATGACGCGGTGGTCTACGCCACGGGTGCGCCGGCCGACCGGCAGCTCGGGGTGCCCGGGGAGGGCCTGCCCGGCACGGCGACCGCCACCGAGGTCGTGGCCTGGTACAACGGCCACCCCGATCATGTGCAGGCGCCGCTGGACCTCCAGGCCGAGCGCGTCGTGGTGGTCGGCAACGGCAACGTCGCCCTGGACGTCGCCCGGGTGATCCTCAGCGAGCCCGACGAGCTGGCCCGCACCGACATCGCCGACCACGCGCTCGCTGCCCTGCGCCAGAGCGCGGTGCGCGAGGTCGTGCTGGTGGCGCGGCGGGGGCCCGCCCAGGCCGCCTTCACGGTGCCGGAGATGGTCGGCCTGCTGCACCACCGCGACATCGACGTCGTGGTCGAGCAGCGTGAGCTGCTGGGGGGCGACGACCAGAAGTCGGCCCTGCTGCGCGACGGTTCGGTCCCGGTGGTCGACCCGGCGCGCCGGCGCGTCGTGCTGCGGTTCCTGGCAGCACCGGAAGCCGTCATCGGCGACGACGTGGTCGAGGGCCTGCAAGTCGTGCACACCTCGCTCGAGACGCGAGCCGACGGCGCGGTCGTCGCCGTGCCCATGCAGGAGCGCGAGGTCATCGCCACCTCGTGCGTGCTGCGCTCGGTGGGCTATCGCTCGACCCCCGTCCCCGGCGTCCCGTTCGACCCTGCACTCCACCGGATCCCGAACATCGACGGGCGGGTGCTGGCCGAGCCGGGTGGCGAGCTGTTGCCGCGCACGTACGTCGTGGGATGGGCCAAGCGCGGGCCCACGGGGTTCATCGGCACCAACAAGTCGTGCTCGCTCGAGACCGTCAACGCGCTGCTCACCGACGTCGCGACGGGTCGTGTGGTGCCGGCCGGCCGGCCCCGACCGGTCCTGCACGACGGGGCCGCGCTCGACCGGGCTGACTGGCTGCTGCTCGACGCGCACGAGCGTCGAGCCGGGCGTGAGCAGGGCCGTCCCCGGCGCAAGGTCGTCGACCGTCTCGCGATGGCGGACGTCGTCAGGACCGCCAAGGCGGCTCGGTAGACTGATCCGGTGAGCACCGAACAGACCCCCAGCACCCCCAGCGAGGTCGGCACCTCTCGCGTGAAGCGCGGCATGGCCGAGATGCTGAAGGGCGGCGTCATCATGGACGTCGTCGACGCGACGCAGGCGAAGATCGCCGAGGACGCCGGCGCCGTGGCCGTCATGGCGCTCGAGCGGGTCCCGGCCGACATCCGCGCCCAGGGTGGCGTGGCGCGGGCCAGCGATCCCGACCTGATCGACGGCATCATCGACGCCGTCTCGATCCCGGTCATGGCCAAGGCGCGCATCGGCCACTTCGCGGAGGCCCAGATCCTGCAGAGCCTCGGCGTCGACTACATCGACGAGTCCGAGGTCCTGACGCCGGCCGACTACGCCAACCACATCGACAAGTGGGCGTTCAACGTCCCGTTCGTCTGCGGCGCGACCAACCTCGGCGAGGCGCTGCGCCGCATCACCGAGGGTGCGGCCTTCATCCGCTCCAAGGGCGAGGCCGGCACGGGCGACGTCTCCAACGCCGTGACCCACATCCGCAAGATCACGGGCGAGATCCGTCGTCTCCAGGGCCTGCGCGACGACGAGCTCTACGTCGCCGCCAAGGAGCTGCAGGCGCCGTTCGACCTGGTCAAGGAGATCGCCGCGACCGGCAAGCTCCCCGTCACGCTCTTCACGGCCGGCGGCATCGCGACCCCCGCCGACGCCGCGCTGGTCATGCAGCTCGGGTCCGAAGGCGTCTTCGTCGGCTCCGGCATCTTCAAGTCCGGCAACCCGTCCGAGCGCGCCGAGGCGATCGTCAAGGCCACGACGTTCTACGACGACCCCGACGTGGTCGCCAAGGTCTCGCGCGGACTCGGCGACGCGATGGTCGGCATCAACGTCTCCGACATCCCCGAGCCGCACCGCCTCGAGACCCGCGGCTGGTAAGCGGCAACGACTTCGTCGCTCCGCGGCTCGTTCCTCGCCGCTTTCTCGGTGCTCGCTGGCGCTCGCACCGAGCCGCTTGTCTCGCTGCGCTCGACCGGTGGTCGCGGAGCGGCTGGTCGGGTCTGCCACGCCCGCTGGCGGTCACTAGGGTGATCCGGTGACTTCTCGGCCGACGATCGGTGTCTTCGCCCTGCAGGGCGACGTGCGCGAGCACGTCGCCGCGCTCGAACGGCTGGGCGCCACGGCCATCACGGTCCGGCGGCCCAGCGAGCTCGCGCAGTGCGACGGCCTGGTGCTCCCGGGAGGGGAGTCGACCACGATGTTCAAGCTCGCGCGGACCTTCGAGCTCTTCGAGCCGATCGTCGACCGCATCCGCAGCGGCATGCCCACGTTCGGCACGTGCGCGGGGATGATCATGCTGGCCGACCGGGTCAAGGACGGCACGCGGGACCAGGAGACCTTCGGGGGGCTTGACGTGACGGTGCGGCGCAACGCGTTCGGGCGCCAGGTCGACTCCTTCGAGGGCGACCTGAGCCTCGCGGGGCTCGCCGATCCGGTCCATGCGGTGTTCATCCGGGCCCCGTGGATCGAGCAGGCGGGGGAGTCGGTCGAGGTGCTGGCCTCGGTCGAGGTGGCCGGCGCGGATAGGATCGTCGCGGTTCGACAGGGCCACCTGCTCGCCACCGCCTTCCACCCGGAGGTCGGTGACGACGACCGGGTGCACGGTCTCTTCGTCGATCTCGTCACGCAGTAGAGAACAGAGGGGACGCGCCATGTCAGGGCACTCCAAGTGGGCCACCACGAAGCACAAGAAGGCGGTCGTCGACGCCAAGCGCGGCAAGATGTTCGCCAAGCTCATCAAGAACATCGAGGTCGCGGCCCGCACCGGCGGCCCCGACCCCGACGGCAACCCCACGCTCTACGACGCGATCCAGAAGGCCAAGAAGTCCTCGGTCCCGAACGACAACATCGACCGCGCGGTCAAGCGCGGTGGCGGCATCGGCGACGAGGCGGTCGACTACACCACGATCATGTACGAGGGGTACGGCCCCAACGGGATCGCGATGCTCGTCGAGTGCCTCACCGACAACAAGAACCGGGCCGCGATGGAGGTCCGCACGGCCATGACGCGCAACGGCGGCACGATGGCCGACCCGGGATCGGTCTCCTACCTGTTCCACCGCAAGGGCGTCATCATCGTCCCGGCCGAGCAGGAGGGCGGACCGACCAACGAGGACGACATCCTCCTGGCGGTCCTCGACGCCGGCGCCGACGAGGTCAACGACCTCGGTGAGGCGTTCGAGGTCGTCTGCGAGCCCACCGACCTGGTCGCCGTCCGCACCGCGCTGCAGGAGGCGGGACTCGACTACGACTCGGCCGACGCCTCGTTCGTGCCCTCGGTGCAGGTCGAGGTCGACGTCGACGGCGCCACCAAGGTGCTCCGGCTGATCGACGCGCTGGAGGACTGCGACGACGTGCAGAACGTCTTCGCCAACTTCGACGCGACCGACGAGGTCATGGAGCAGGCCCAGGCCTGACACGGGCGTGTCGTGCCGCAGTGCGTCGGTGCCGCCGCCTAGGCTGTCGAACATGAGTTCGGTCGGACTGCGGGTCATGGGCATCGATCCCGGCCTCACGCGCTGTGGTGTCGGAGTCGTGGAGGGGTCGGTCGGTCGTCCGATGGACCTCGTCCACGTGGGTGTCGTCCGGACGCCGGCCGACCTCGACGTCGCACGGCGCCTGCTGCTGCTGGCCGAGGGGATCGAGGCCGCCATCGCCGAGCACCGGCCCGAGGCGGTCGCGATCGAGCGGGTCTTCGCCCAGCACAACGTCCGCACCGTCATGGGCACGGCCCAGGCCAGCGGCGTCGCGATGGCGGTTGCGGCCCGGCACGGACTCGGCGTCCACCTGCACACCCCGAGCGAGGTCAAGGCCGCCGTCACGGGCAGCGGCCGCTCCGACAAGGCGCAGGTCGGGCAGATGGTCACGCGCATCCTGCGGCTCACCGAGACCCCCAAGCCCGCCGACGCCGCCGACGCGCTCGCGATCGCGATCTGCCACGTGTGGCGCGGGGGAGCGCAGCAGCGGCTGGCCGACGCCCTGGCGAGGGCGGGCCGATGATCGCGTCTCTGCGCGGCACGGTCGTCGCGATCCAGCTCGACGGAGCCGTCCTCGACGTCAGCGGTGTCGGGTACTTCGTCCGCAGCACCCCCGGCACGCTCGCGACGCTGCGGCTCGGCCAGGAGGCCACGGTCAGCACCACGCTCGTCGTCCGCGAGGACTCCATGACGCTCTACGGCTTCGGCAGCACCGAGGAGCGCGACATGTTCGAGCTCGTGCAGACCGCCAGCGGCATCGGCCCCAAGGTCGCGCTCGCGATGCTGTCGGTGCTCGACCCCGACCGGCTGCGCTCGGCCATCGCCCAGTCCGATCTCGCCGTCCTCACGTCCGTGCCCGGCATCGGTCGGAAGGGCGCCGAGCGCATCGTGGTCGAGCTCAAGGATCGCGTCGGCCTGGCCACCACCGCCAGCGCCACGGGGGCACCCGCCTGGCGTGAGCAGGTCCACGAGGCGCTGCTCGGCCTCGGCTGGAGCGCGCGCGACGCCGAGTCGGCCGTCGACACCGTGGCCTCCGAGCTCGCCGACGGCGCCGAGCCCGACGTCGCCACCGCGCTGCGTGACGCCCTCCGCTCACTCGCGCGGTCGCGATGAGGGGGCGCCGATGAGGGACGACGAGCCGGTGGAGACCGGAGAGGTCGGCATCGTCGCGCCCGCCGCCGGCACCGACGACCGGGCCTACGAGGCGGCGCTGCGCCCGCGCAGCCTCGAGGAGGTCGTGGGCCAGGACCGCGTGCGGGAGCAGCTCGCGCTCGTGCTCGAGGCGGCCACCGCGCGCGGCTCGGTGCCCGACCACGTGCTGCTCTCCGGCCCGCCGGGGCTCGGCAAGACCACGCTGGCGATGATCATCGCCCACCACCTGGCGGCGCCGCTGCGCATCACGAGCGGCCCGGCCATCCAGCACGCCGGCGACCTCGCGGCGATCCTCTCGGGCGTCAACGAGGGCGACGTCGTGTTCATCGACGAGATCCACCGCATGTCCCGCCCGGCCGAGGAGCTCCTCTACATGGCGATGGAGGACTTCCGCGTCGACGTCGTCGTCGGCAAGGGGCCCGGTGCCACGGCGATCCCTCTGGAGATCCCGCCGTTCACCGTCGTGGGGGCCACGACGCGGGCCGGGCTGCTGCCGGGTCCGCTGCGCGACCGGTTCGGCTTCACGGCCCAGCTCGACTACTACGAAGCGTCCGATCTCGACCGCATCGTGACCCGTTCGGCCGGCCTGCTCGCCCTCGACCTCACGCGGGAGGGGGCCAGCGAGATCGCCGGACGGTCCCGGGGCACCCCGCGGATCGCCAACCGGCTCCTGCGCCGGGTGCGCGACTACGCGCAGGTGCGCACCGGCGGCGTGCTCGACCTCGACGCTGCGCGCGCGGCGCTGGCGCTCTACGAGGTCGACGACCTCGGGCTCGACCGCCTCGACGTGGGAGTGCTGCGTGCTCTGTGCGCCAGCTTCGGCGGAGGACCCGTCGGGGTCTCCACGCTGGCCGTCGCGGTCGGCGAGGAACGTGAGACGGTCGAGGAGATCGCCGAGCCCTACCTCGTGCGCCTGGGGTTCCTGGCCCGCACCCCACGTGGACGTGTCGCCACCCCGGCGGCCTGGCGCCACCTCGGGCTCACCCCGCCGGCCAGCGCCGACCCGCAGCTGCCGCTGCTCGACGACGACGCAGTCAGCGACGATTTCTGATTTCTCGCTGAATCCCGGTCGCGTGGCGGCGAGCACGGCGCCACGGCGTCTACACTTCCCGATGGCCCACAGGCCGATCGGCGCGGCGCCCGGCGCCGGCCGATGTCCTCACCCCTCGTCTGGAGCTTCTCGCGTGTCCGAACTGGCCGGCTTCATCCCGCTGCTGCTGATCGTCGTCGTCTTCTGGCTGTTCATCATCCGGCCGCAGCGACGTCGCCAGCAGGAGTACTCGACGCTCCAGGGCCGGCTCGAACCCGGCCTGCAGGTCATGACCACGAGCGGCATCTTCGCCGAGATCGTCTCGATCGACGACTCCGACGCGGTGCTCAGCATCGCGCCCGGCGTCGAGATCCGTGTGCACCGCCAGGCGATCGGCCAGGTCGTGACCCCTGAGCCCGTCGCCGATCCCGAGACCCCGGAAGGTCTCTGATGGCCGCCCCCGCGCGAGGGCGCCAGGTGCGTCGCCCGGGACGCACGCTGCTGCTGTTCCTCGCCGGGGTCGTGGCGATGTTCGCGCTCGTCGGATTCATCGACCTCGAGGACGGCGGTGGCCACGGCACGTGGCAGCCGCGGCTTGGCCTGGACCTGCAGGGAGGCACCCGCATCACCCTGCAGGCCGAGTCGAGCGGTGGAGACGTCACGGCCGCCAACCTCAGCCAGGCCCGCGACATCATCGATCAGCGCGTCAACGCCACGGGAGTCTCGGAGGCCGAGGTCACGACGCAGGGCGGCAACCAGATCGTCATCGAGATCCCCGGCCAGGAACGCGGCGACATCGTCGACCAGGTGGGCCGCACCGCGCAGCTGCAGTTCCGGCTCGTGTGGCAGCAGCAGGTCGCCTCGACCGGCCAGGCGCTCGACGATGCCGCGGCCCAGCAGGCGCAGGCCACCGTCGACGCCGCCGACTGGTCGGCCCTGAGCCTCGACCAGCTCATCGCCGGCGAGACCCAGACGCCCGCCGCCCTGCCGGCGGAGTACCAGGACGCCGTCGCGGCGCTGCAGCAGCAGGCCCAGGCCTTCGTGTGCAGCCCGGGCGAGCTGTCGGTCGTCGACACCCCCGACGAGCCCATCGTCACGTGCGACCCGAAGACCGGTGAGGTCATGGTGCTGAGCCCGGCCGTCATCGGCGGGTCCCACGTCAAGGACGCGAACGCCGCGATCCCGCAGAACACGGCGCAGTGGGTCGTCGACATCGAGCTCGACGGCGAGGGCAGCGACACGTTCGACACCGTCACCGAGGCGCTGACCCCGGCACAGGGGCGATTCGCGGTCGTGCTCGACGGCGAGGTCATCACCGCACCGACGTCGAACGCGCACATCACCAACGGGAAGGCGCAGATCAGCGGCAGCTTCACGCAGGAGACCGCCGTCGATCTCGCGAACCAGCTCAAGTACGGCGCCCTGCCGCTGACCTTCGTCGTCAACGGCGTCTCCGTGGAGGGTCCGACGCTCGCCGGCAGCCAGCTGCAGGCGGGTCTGATCGCCGGCGCGATCGGCATGGCACTCGTGCTGGTCTACGGACTCTTCTACTACCGCGGACTCGGCCTCGTGGTGGTCGCGTCACTCGGCGTCGCCGCCGCCATCACGTACGGCCTGGTGCTCCTGCTGGGACAGGCGATGGGCTTCACGCTCACGCTCCCCGGCATCGCCGGCCTGATCGTCGCGATCGGCATCACGGCCGACTCCTTCATCGTGCTGTTCGAGCGCATCCGTGACGAGGTGCGCGACGGCAAGTCGCTGCGGCTTGCGGTCGAGGCCGGCTGGGAGCGCGCGCGGTCGACGATCCTCGCCGCCGACGCGGTCTCCTTCCTGGCCGCGTTCATCCTGTTCATCTTCGCGATCGGCGTCGTGCGCGGATTCGCCTTCGCCCTCGGCCTGACGACCCTGGTCGACATCCTCGTGGTGTTCTTCTTCACCAAGCCGCTCATGTCGGTGCTCGCCCGGACGAAGTTCTTCGGCCAGGGCCACCAGCTGTCGGGACTCGACGCCGCGCACCTGGGCATCGAGGGTCGCAAGGTCACGGAGTTCGCCACGGCGAAGGGAGGCCGGTCCTGATGGGACGTCTCAGCAGCTTCGGTCAGCACCTCTACACCGGCCGGGTCTCGTTCGACTTCGTCGGACGGCGCCTGCTCTGGTACGCGATCAGTGCCGTGCTGGTCCTGGGCTCGGCCGCCGGGCTCGGGGTCAACGGGCTCGAGCGCGGCATCGACTTCAAGGGCGGTGTCGAGTTCACGGCTCAGGTGAGCGACGCGAGCTCCGCGTCGGTCGACCGGTTGCGTGAAGCCGTCATCGACACCGGGCTCGACGCCGCGTCCTCGCCGGTCGTCAACACCTCGGGCGACAGCGCGATCCGGGTGCAGACCAGCGCGTTGACGCAGGACGAGACCTCGCAGGTCGCCGACGCCCTGGCCTCGGCCGGGGCGACCGAGGTGAGCCAGAATCTCGTCGGCCCGTCCTGGGGCGCCGAGGTCGCGAAGAAGGCCGCCACCGGCCTGGTCGTGTTCCTCGTGATCGTGGTGCTCTTCATCTGGGCCTACTTCCGCGAGTGGCGGATGTCGGTCGCGGCGATGGTCGCGCTGGCCCACGACCTCGTCATCACGGTGGGGATCTACGCCTGGTCGGGGTTCGAGGTGACCCCGGCGACCGTCACGGGTCTGCTCACGATCCTGGGCTACTCGCTCTACGACACCGTCGTCGTGTTCGACAAGGTGCGCGAGAACACCCGCGGCATCACGGCGTCGACCAGCCGGCTCTACGCCGAGCAGGCGAACCTCGCCGTCAACCAGACCCTGGTGCGCTCGATCAACACCTCGATCACGGCGCTGCTGCCCGTCGGGGCCCTGCTGATCGTCGGAGTCGGCGTGCTGGGCAGCGGCCCGCTCAAGGACCTGGCACTGGCGTTGTTCGTTGGCATGGCCGTCGGCACCTACTCCTCGATCTTCATCGCGACGCCGATCGCGGTCCAGCTCAAGGAGCGCGATCCGGCCATCCGCGAGCACACGGCCAAGGTGCTCAAGCGCCGCGCGAAGGAGCTCGAGACCCCGGACGCGGTCGCGCCGGCCACGGCTCGTCCCGTCGCGACCTCGGCCGCCGCCGGGCGCCGGCAACCGCAACGCTCGAGCCGGCAGCAGCGCCGCGGCCGGTGATCGCGGGTTCCGTCCCGCGCTGACCCGCGTCCCAGTACCGTGTCCGTGACCCAAGGAGTTCTCATGTCGTCCACTGCCAAGACCGCCTCGTCCGCACCGGCCTGGCGCCGTCCCCAGGTGCTCGCCATCGCCGGTGTGCTCGTGCTGGCGCTGGCTGCCGGCGGGTGGTTCTTCTTCCTGCGTGACGGCAGCGGGGCCTACTGCGACGACCTGCAGGCGTGGCAGGACAAGAGCGAGGAGACCCTGGCGCCGGACGCCGACGTCGCGACGTCCGCCGAGTTCCTCGCCGGCAGCGTCACGCGGCGCCTCGACGGTGCCGAGCAGTTCTCGAAGGAGGGCCCGGACGACGTCCGGGCCGACTGGAAGCTGTTCCACGAGCGCCTGGAGGACGTCGTTGACGTCTTCCAGAAGATCGGCTACGACCTGACCGATCCGGACTCCGTCCAGAAGTTCGCGACTGACGTCCAGTCCGGAGCGCTCTCCTCGATCGACCCGTCCCTGCAGGCCGAGGCCACCGAGGTCCAGAGCAAGCTCGCCGACGCGGAGTCGACCGCCGCGGTCAACGCCATCACGGCCGACGCCAAGGACCGGTGCGACATCGACCTCCAGCTGTCGACCCGGGCCCAGTGACGTCCGTGGGCCAGGGCCCGGCTCAGCTCGAAGCACTGATCGACGCCACGGTGCCGACCGTGGCGGACTGGCCCGAGCCGGGCGTGCTGTTCCGCGACATCTCGCCGTTGCTCGCCGACCCGGCGGCCTTCGACACCGTGGTGCAGGCCATGGCGGCTGCGGGTGGCGAGGTCGACGTCGTGCTCGGCGTCGAGGCGCGCGGATTCCTGTTCGGTGTGGCGGTCGCCCAGCGCCTCGGCGTGGGATTCGTCCCCGTCCGCAAGGCCGGGAAGCTGCCGGGCGTCACCGAGAGCGTGTCCTACGACCTGGAGTACGGCAGCGCCACGATCGAGGTCCCGGCCGGTGCCGTCACGGCCGGGCAGCGGGTCGCGATCGTCGACGACGTCCTGGCCACGGGCGGCACGCTCGCGGCCGCCGTGAAGCTGGCGAGGCGATGCGGCGCCGAGGTCATCAGTACGGTGGTGCTGATCGAGATCGCGGCACTCGAGGGGCGGCACGCCATCGACGCCCCGTGTGCCGCACTCCGCTCCTACTGACCGGGAGGTCACATGAACTCGTCCCAGATGCGCGTCGTCGCGCTGATGCTCGTCGCGGTGCTGGTCCTGGGCGTGGCGGCGTCCCTCCTGTCGGGCCTGGTCTGACCCGAGCCGTAGACTGGAGGTCAGGAGGTCGTCGTGGCGGATCGTGGTGAGGTTGCCGAGGCGCCGGGCCACGTCCCGAGCCCGGACGGCCCTGCCGAGCCGGCACCGCGGGGCAGCGAAAGCACGGCGGCCCCCGGGCCCGACACCGCGCCGACCTCGGCGCGGGTCCGTTCGCGGCTGTCGCGCATCGGCGGCAAGACCCAGACCGGTCAGGCGGTGCTCGAGCCGCTCCTGAAGATCCATCGGGTCACCCACCCCAAGGGCGACGTCGCCTCGATCCAGAAGGCCTACGTCGTCGCCGAGCGCATGCACGCTGGCCAGGCCCGCAAGAGCGGCGATCCCTACATCACGCACCCGCTGGCCGTCGCCACGATCCTGGCCGAGCTCGGCATGACCGCGCCCACGCTCTGCGCCGCGCTGCTGCACGACACGGTCGAGGACACCTCCTACACGCTCGAGGAGCTCCGCACCGACTTCGGTGACGAGGTCGTGCACCTCGTCGACGGCGTCACCAAGCTCGACAAGGTCAAGTACGGGGCCACGGCGCAGTCGGAGACGATCCGCAAGATGGTCGTGGCGATGAGCCGCGACATCCGCGTGCTCGTCATCAAGCTCGCCGACCGTCTGCACAACATGCGCACCCTGCGGTACCTGCGTCAGGACAAGCAGGAGCGCATCGCCACCGAGACGCTGGAGATCTTCGCGCCGTTGGCACACCGCCTCGGCATGAACACCATCAAGTGGGAGCTCGAGGACCTCGCGTTCGCCACGCTGCACCCCAAGGTCTACGACGAGATCGTGCGCCTGGTCGCCGATCGTGCGCCGTCGCGGTCCACGTTCCTCGAGCGGGTCATCAGCGACGTCGAGTCCGACCTGAAGCACACCAAGATCAAGGCCACCACGACGGGCCGGCCCAAGCACTACTACTCGATCTACCAGAAGATGCTCGTGCGCGGTCGCGAGTTCTCCGACATCTTCGACCTCGTCGGCGTGCGCATCCTGGTCGACTCCGTCGCCGACTGCTACGCCGTGCTGGGCGTGCTGCACGCCCGCTGGAACCCGGTCCCGGGGCGCTTCAAGGACTACATCAGCGTCCCGAAGTTCAACATGTACCAGTCCCTGCACACGACGGTCATCGGCCCGCAGGGCAAGGCTGTCGAGCTGCAGATCCGCACCCATGCGATGCACCGCCGGGCCGAGTACGGCGTCGCGGCGCACTGGAAGTACAAGGAAGACGCCACCGCCAAGGCCAAGGGTGCGCCGACACCCACCGGCGCCCCGATCAGCACCGAGATGGCGTGGCTGCGCGAGCTGCTCGACTGGCAGTCCGAGACCGAGGACTCGATCGACTTCCTCGACCAGCTCCGGTACGAGATGGGCCAGACCGGCGTCTACGCGTACACGCCGCGTGGTGACCTGATCCAACTGCCCGACGGCTCCACCCCGGTCGACTTCGCGTACTCGGTGCACACCGAGGTCGGACATGCGTGCATCGGTGCTCGGGTCAACGGGCGTCTGGTCTCGCTGGAGTCCAAGCTCGAGACCGGCGACGTCGTCGAGATCTTCACCTCCAAGTCACCCGACGCCGGGCCGAGTCGCGACTGGCTCGACTTCGCCGTCAGCCCGCGGGCGCGCAACAAGATCCGGCAGTGGTTCACCAAGGAGCGGCGCGAGGAGGCCGTCGAGCACGGCAAGGACCTCATCGCGCGGCAGATGCGCAAGGAGAGCCTGCCGCTGGTCCGGCTGTTCCGCCAGCGCACGCTGGAGGCCGTTGCTGCCGACCTGAACCTGGCCGACATCACCGCGCTCTACGCGGCCGTGGGCGAGAACAACGTCAGCGCCCAGAGCGTCGTCGACCGGGTGCTGGCGCTGTCCGGCGGTCGCGAGGGCGCCGAGGAGGACCTCGCGGAGGCCACGGTCCCGACCGTGAGCCGTCGCGCCGCGCGGTCGCGTGAGGGTTCCGACGCCGGCGTCGTGGTCGAGGGTCTCGAGGGCAGTGCGCTCGTCAAGCTCGCGCGGTGCTGCACCCCTGTGCCGGGCGACGAGATCGAGGGTTTCGTCACCCGCACCTCCGGGGTGTCGGTGCACCGTCGCAGCTGCGTCAACCTGGTGCAGCTCCGGGGCGACGAGCCGGAGCGACTCGTGCCGGTGCGCTGGGCCCCGAGCGCCACGAGCACGTTCCTGGTCGCCCTGCAGGTGGAGGCGCTCGACCGCCCGGGCCTGCTGTCGGACATCACGCGGGTCATGTCCGAGCAGCACGTCAACATCCTGTCCGCGGCCCTGTCCACCGGCACCGACCGCGTGGCCAAGAGCAAGTTCACCTTCGAGATGGGCGACGCCAAGCACCTCGGCCACGTCCTCAAGGCCGTCCGCACGATCGAGGGCGTCTTCGACGTCTACCGCCTCACCCAGTAGTCATTTCCCCTCGCGAGAGACTTTGTTGGTGGCGAGGAGAGACTTTGTTGGTGGTCACGAGCGAGTTTGTGGCGCGCGTGTGCCCCACCAACGGGGGATCGGGGTGAAGCCGATGAGATCACCCACCTGCCGCTCGAACGCATTGTCGGGTCCGAACAGCGTCTCGTAGCGGGCCACCACGAAGCGCCAGCCGAGCTGGTCGCTCAACGGGTTGCGACGCGTGAGGTCGTGGGCGGTGTCGAGGCTGCCCGTGTGGTGCTGCCGTCCGTCGAACTCCACGGCGACCAGCTTCTCGACGTACCCATGGTCGAGTCGCCACGCCACGCCGTCGCGGTCGATCACGACCACCTGCAGCTCGGGCATCGGGAATCCTGCGTCGTGCATCCGGAGCCGTGTCCAGGACTCACCTGGCGACTCGGCGCGCCCGTCGACGAGCACGACGAGCGCACGCGCCTGACGGATGCCCGGATACCCCGTCAACCGGTGGACGTGATCGCTCAGGTCGGCGAGGTCGACCAGTCCCGCCCGCACCATCTGGTCGGCCGAGGCCAGGGCGTGGGGACGGTACTGGCGACGCAGGAGGTCGCTCGCCGTGCGGACCGCAGTGGTGGTGAGGGTGCCGTGCTCGTCCGTGACGTCGCGCCCGGACAGCTTGGCCTGCCGGCACTGAACTCCTGGCACGGTGATGCGCGTGGTGCCGTGCGGCACCAGGAAGGTCGGGGTGAAGTCGTGGCGACGTCCCGGTGGGAAGACGTCGACTCCCATCGCCCATGCGGCCGTCTCCCCGCACGCGACCCCGGCCGCTGGTCGCACCTTGTCGACGGCCGCGACGCGCAGCTCGCGCGAGTCCGGGACCCGCGTGTCGACGAACACGCCGCGAAGGACCCGCCGCAGGACGCCGTCGCGCACCAGGTGGTGCGCGTCGTAGCGCGACATCACGTCATCGGTCGAGCAGAACACCAGGCCATCGGCCACGAGATCATTCACGCCCCCATGCAAGACCGGTTCAGGTCAGCGTGGGGATCGCCATCCACAGGCTTGCTGCACGAACTCGCTCGTCGCCACCAACAAACTCTCTCGTGACCACCAACAAACTCTCTCGCGAGCGGAACCTCGGAGGGGAGTGGATCAGGAGAAGTCGGCCTGGGCCTTCTGGGCCATGTCGAGGAACGCCCGGTTGGACTCGAGCTTGGCGGTGAGGTCCTTGACCTTGCGCTGGTCGCCGGCGGCCTCCGCCGCGGCGAGGGACTCCTCGGTCTCGGTGATGGCGCGCTGGAGCTTGCCGATCATGTCGTCGGCGCGGGCCGACTTCTCCGGATCGGTCCGCTGCCACTGGCGCTCGCCGGCGGCCCGGACGGCCTCCTCGACCTTGCGCAGGCGGCCCTCCAGCTCCGAGATGCGGGCGCGCGGGACCTTGCCTGCGGCCTCCCAGCGATCGGCGATGTCGTTGAGCGCCTTGCGGGCGGCATCGGCGTCGGAGACCGGCAGCAGGGCCTCGGCCTCGACCAGGATCTGCTCCTTGACCACGGCGTTGCCCTCGAACTCCTTGTCGAGTGCCGCATTCGCCGCGTCGCGGGCCTCGAAGAAGGCGTCCTGGGCCGCGCGGAAGCGCTTCCAGAGCTTGTCCTCGACGTTGCGCGGCGCGGAGCCCGCCGCCTTCCACCGCGACATCAGGTCGCGGTACGCGGCCGCGGTGGCGCCGAAGTCGGTCGACCCCGACAGCGCCTCGGCCTCGACGATGAGCTTCTCCTTGATCTTCTTCGCCGCGGCACGCTGGGTGTCCTGCTCGGCGAAGAAGGCCTTGCGGGCCCGCATGAACGAAGTGCGCGAACCGCTGAAGCGCTTCCAGAGCGCGTCGTCAGCGGACCGGCTCAGACGCGGCAGCGCCTTCCACTCGTCGAGCAGAGCGCTCAGCCGGTCGGCCCCCTTGCGGTACTCCGTGCCGGCGGCGATCTTCTCGGCCTCGGCCACGATCTCGGTCTTGCGCTGCTCGGCCACCGCCTGCTCGGCCTCGCGCGCGGCCTTCTTGGCCTCACGGGCCTGCTCGATCTGGGGCGCGAGCGCCGTCAGGCGAGCCTCGAGCGCTCCGAGGTCGCCCAGCGCTGCGGCGTCCGTGATGTTCTCGCGGGCCTTGTCGAGCGCCTTGACCGCATCAGCGGGGGAGAGGGCACCGGACTCGAGCCGCTTCTCGAGCAGCTCGACCTCGGTCTCGAGGGCCCCGAAGCGGCGCTCGTAGAACGCCAGTGCCTCGGTCGGGTCGGAACCCGCGGCCCATTGGCCGATGATGCGCTCGCCGTCGGCGGTGCGGAGGTGGACGTTGCCCTCGTCATCGACGCGGCCCCACGGGTGCTCGGCGGGTGTGGTCATGGGCACAGTCTAGGGACGCCAGTCGGCCAGGAGGGGCGCCGGACCGGTGCGAGGCCTCGCGTACCCTGTCGCACGTGCTTCTGACGTCCTTTCCCGCGGGTCCTCTGCAGGCGAACTGCTACCTGGTCGCCCAGGGTCCCGGCTCCGGCTGCGCCGTCGTCGATCCCGGCATGGACGCCATCGACGGGGTCAGGGCCGCCGCCGCCGAGCACGACCTCACACCGCAGGCCGTGCTCGTGACGCACGGCCACTTCGACCACCTCTGGTGCGCACAGGACGTCGCGGCCGAGTGGGGCTGTCCGGTCTGGATCCACCCGGCCGACCGCCACCTGCTGAGCGACCCCATGGCGGCGATCTCGAACGAGTCCGCCGCGATGCTGCGCGGCCAGCTCGGCCTGGACGGCACCCTGCCGGAGTTCGTGGAACCCGCCGACGTTCGCGACGCGGTCGACGGCGCCACGTTCGACGTCGACGGCGTGACCTTCACGGTCGCGCACGTCCCCGGCCACACGCCCGGCACCCTGTACTACCTGATCGACTACCCCGGCGACGAGGTCTCGCAGGTCATGTTCTCCGGCGACTTCCTGTTCGCCGGATCGATCGGCCGCACCGACCTGGTCGGCGGTTCGCACCCGCAGATGATCGACAGCCTCCGCGACAAGGTGCTGCCGCTGCAGGACGACGTCGTCGTGCTGCCTGGGCACGGCCCGCAGACCTCGATCGGCCGCGAGCGCACGACCAACCCGTACCTGGTCCAGATCGCCGAAGGCCGCTGATGGCCTCCCTGTCCGGGTTCCCGGAGCACACCCCACGTGAACGGATCGTCGAGCAGGCGGTGCTCGACCACCTCCGGTCGACCTTCGAGCTGCACGGCTTCGCCTCGGTCGAGACCCGCGCGGTCGAGCCGCTCGAGGTCCTCCTGCGCAAGGGCGAGATCGACAAGGAGGTCTACGCGGTCCGCCGCCTCCAGGGCGACGACGGGGCCGCGAGCGCCGAGGCGGGCCTGGCCCTGCACTTCGACCTGACCGTCCCGTTCGCGCGCTACGTCGTGGAGAACGCGAACAGTCTGGACTTCCCGTTCCGCCGCTACCAGGTCCAGAAGGTCTGGCGGGGCGAGCGTCCGCAGCAGGGCCGGTACCGCGAGTTCACCCAGGCCGACATCGACGTCGTCGGTCGTGACGTGCTGCCCGCCCAGGCCGACGTCGACGTCGCCCAGGTCATGACCGAGGCGCTCGGCGGCCTGATGGACCTCGTGGGCTCGCCCGAGGCGCACGCGACGCTGCAGGTCGCGAATCGCAAGGTGCTGGAGGGGTTCTACCTCGGCCTCGGACTGGCAGATCCGACCGCCGTGATGCAGGTCGTCGACAAGCTCGACAAGGTCAGCCCCGAGAAGATCCGCGTCATGCTGGCCGAGATCGGCGTCGCCGACGACGCCGCCACGCAGGTGCTGGCGCTGGCCGAGATCGTCACGACCGACACGTCCTTCGTCCAGCAGGTCGAGGCGCTCGGCGTCGAGCACCCGTTGCTGGCCGAGGGCCTGGCCGAGCTCGCCCACGTGGTCGGCTCGATCGTGGCGCCCGAGCGGGTCACGGTCACGGCCGACCTGCGCATCGCGCGCGGGCTCGACTACTACACCGGCACGGTCTTCGAGACCCGGCTGTCGGGCTTCGAGCAGCTCGGCTCGATCTGCTCCGGAGGGCGCTACGAGAAGCTCGCGTCCGACAACCGCAGCACCTACCCGGGCGTCGGCATCTCGCTCGGCGTCTCGCGCCTGCTCGCCGCGCTGCTCGGCGACGGTGTCACCGCGAGCCGGTCCGTCCCGTCCGCCGTGCTCGTCGCCGTGGCCGACGAGACCGAGCGTCCGGCTGCCGATGCGGTGGCGCGTTCGCTGCGCTCGCGTGGCGTGCCGACCGAGGTCGCTCCGACCGCGGCGAAGTTCGGCAAGCAGATCCGCCATGCCGAGCGCCGTGGCATCCCGTTCGTCTTCTTTCCCGGCGGAGCCCCCACCGTCAAGGACATCCGCAGCGGCGACCAGGTCGAGGTCGACCCGACCAGCTGGCTGCCGCCCGTCGAGGACCTGCGTCCGCAGGTCGTCGCCCCTTCCATCCCCGTTCCCGACCTCCAGGAGAAGACCCCGTGATCCGCACGCATGACGCCGGCACCCTGACCGCCGACAGCATCGGCCAGCAGGTGACGCTGGCCGGCTGGGTGGCCCGCCGACGCGATCACGGCGGCGTCGCTTTCATCGACCTGCGCGAGGCCAGTGGCGTGGTGCAGGTCGTGGTCCGCGAGGACGTCGCCCACCAGCTGCGCGCCGAGTACTGCCTCAAGATCACCGGCACGGTGCAGCGCCGCCCCGACGGCAACGAGAACGCGGCGATCGCCACGGGCGAGATCGAGGTCGTCGCCGACGACGTCGAGATCCTGAGCGCGTCCGCGCCGCTGCCGTTCCCCATCGACGACGCCGCCGCCTCGAGCGCCGGCGAGGTCGGTGAGGAGGCTCGCCTGCGCCACCGCTACCTCGACCTGCGTCGCTCCGGCCCGGCCGCCGCGCTGCGGCTGCGCTCGCGGGTCAACGCCACGGCACGCGCGGTGCTGGACCGTCACGAGTTCGTCGAGGTCGAGACCCCCACGCTGACCCGGTCGACGCCCGAGGGCGCGCGCGACTTCCTCGTGCCCGCACGGCTGCGTCCGGGCAGCTGGTACGCGCTGCCGCAGAGCCCCCAGCTGTTCAAGCAGCTCCTGATGGTCGGCGGCCTCGAGCGCTACTACCAGATCGCGCGCTGCTACCGCGACGAGGACTTCCGGGCCGACCGTCAGCCGGAGTTCACCCAGCTCGACATCGAGATGAGCTTCGTCGACCAGGACGATGTCATCGCGCTCGCCGAGGAGATCTACGCCGAGCTCTGGAAGCTCATCGACGTCGAGCTGCCCCGCCCGTTCCCGCGCATCACCTACGCGGACGCGATGGGCAAGTACGGCTCCGACAAGCCCGACCTGCGTTTCGACCTCGAGCTGACCGAGCTGACCGACTACTTCAAGGACACCCCGTTCCGCGTGTTCCAGGCGCCCTACGTGGGCGCGGTGGTGCACCCCGGTGGCGCGTCCCAGGCCCGGCGCACCCTGGACGGCTGGCAGGAGTGGGCCAAGCAGCGTGGCGCGCGCGGGCTGGCCTACGTGCTGGTGCAGGAGGACGGCACGCTCGGCGGACCCGTCGCCAAGAACCTCTCCGACGCCGAGCGTGACGGCCTGGCCGCCGCGGCCGGCGCCGAGCCCGGCGACGCGATCTACTTCGCAGCCGGCCCCACGAAGTCGATGCGCCAGCTGCTCGGTGCCGCGCGGGTCGAGATCGCGCGCCGCGAGGGCCTGATCGACGAGTCGGCGTGGGCCTTCTGCTTCGTCGTCGACTGGCCGATGTTCGAGCCCGTCAGCGAGCTCGACTCCGGCGACGTCGCGGTGGGTGGCGGCGAGTGGACGGCGGTGCACCACGCGTTCACCGCACCGCAGGACGTCGAGACCCTGGCGACACCGGGCGAGTCGCTCGCCTGGGCCTATGACATCGTCTGCAACGGCAACGAGGTCGGCGGCGGCTCGCTGCGTATCCACCGCCAGGACGTGCAGAAGCGCGTCTTCGAGATCATGGGCATCGGCGCCGAGGAGGCCGAGGAGAAGTTCGGCTTCCTGCTGGACGCCTTCGCCTTCGGTGCCCCGCCGCACGGCGGCATCGCGTTCGGCTGGGACCGCACGGTGGCCCTGCTGACCGGATCGGACTCCATCCGCGACGTCATCGCCTTCCCGAAGTCGGGTGGCGGCTACGACCCGTTGACCGCGGCCCCCGCCCCGATCACGGACGAGCAGCGGGCCGAGGCCGGCGTCGACTTCGAACCCGAGGACGACGACGCGTCGACGCAGACTTCTGCCTGAGCGGGGCGGCGACGATGTCGTCGGGCGTCGCTAGGCTCCTCGAGTGAGCGACGGACTGTTCGACATGCCTCAGAGCGGGGCCGGGGGCGGCGATCCGCGCCGTGACTCCGGTGGATCGCTGGCCGGCAGCGCCTCGGCCAACGCCCCGCTGGCCGTGCGCATGCGCCCGCGCACGCTCGACGAGCTCGTCGGGCAGCAGCACCTGCTCGCGCAGGGGTCGCCGCTGCGTCAGGTCATCGAGGGCGATCAGCCGCTCACGATCCTGCTCTGGGGGCCTCCGGGCACCGGCAAGACCACGGTGGCCAGCCTGATCAGCAACCACACCGATCGCCGGTTCGTCGAGGTGTCGGCCGTCAGCGCCGGTGTCAAGGAGGTCCGCGACGTCATCGCCGGGTCCCGCCAGGCCCTCGCCAACACGGGCCGCGAGACCGTGCTGTTCGTCGACGAGGTGCACCGGTTCAGCAAGGCCCAGCAGGACGCCCTGCTGCCGGGCGTCGAGAACCGGTGGGTCAGCCTCGTCGCGGCCACGACCGAGAATCCGCACTTCAGCGTCATCTCGCCGCTGCTCAGCCGGTCGCTGCTGCTCACGCTCCACAACCTCACGGACGACGACATCGCCACCGTGATGGACCGGGCGATCACCGACGAACGGGGTCTCGCGGGCGCGGTCTCGCTGACCGACGAGGCCAAGGAGCACCTCGTGCGCCTCGCCGGCGGCGACGGCCGCCGCGCGCTCACCTACCTCGAGGCGGCCGCGGGTGCGGCCCGGTCGCAGGGCAAGACCGTGATCGGGGTCGAGGACGCCGCGCTCGCGGTCGACACGGCCGCCGTGCGGTACGACCGGCAGGGCGACCAGCACTACGACGTCGCGAGCGCGCTGATCAAGAGCATCCGCGGCTCCGACGTCGACGCGGCGCTGCACTACCTGGCCCGCATGATCGAGGCGGGGGAGGACCCTCGGTTCATCGCGCGGCGGCTCATCATCTCGGCCAGCGAGGACGTCGGCATGGCTGATCCCACGGCCCTGCCCACGGTCGTCGCCGCGGCCGAGGCGGTCGCCATGATCGGCCTGCCCGAGGGCCGCATCCCCCTGGCTCAGGCGGTCGTGCACCTGGCGCTCGCGCCGAAGTCGAACGCGGCCTACGTGGCCATCGACGCGGCGATCGCCGATGTCCGGGCCGGCAAGGCCGGCGCCGTGCCGCCGGCCTTGCGCGACGCGCACTACGCGGGTGCGAAGAAGCTCGGGCACGGGCACGACTACCGCTATGCGCACAGCGACCCGCGCGGGGTCGTCGGCCAGCAGTACGCGCCGGACGAGATCGACGGCACCGAGTACTACGCACCATCGCCGCATGGCTTCGAGGGATCCCTGCGGGAGCGGCTCGCGCGGCTGCGGGCGATCCTGCGCGACCGCTGACCCGCAGATTCCCACCAGACCGCTCGAATCACGCCGCGAGCGCGCGAGACGTCGTGCACTCGACGACGGATTCAGCCGGTCTCGTGGGAATCCGCGGACCGAGGAGGGGAGCGAGGGCTGACCGGGGCGAGGCGGGCCTAGTAGCCTCGGTCCATGCCCACCGACGTCGTCGTGCTCGTCGCGACCGCGGTGCTCGCCCTGGCCGCGCTCGTCGCAGCCGCCGTCACGGTCCGAGCCGCGCGGTCGGTCACGCGCGAGCGGGTCCGCATCGAGGCCCGGCTGCGCGACGCCGAGACCGCCCAGGCCGCCGCTCGTGCGCGGGCCCGCGAGGCGACCCTCGTGCCGGTGCCCTACGAGCCAGACCCGGACGACGCGACGCCGGTGCTGCGCGGCAACGAGCCCCCGCACCCCTCCGCCGACCTCCCGGCCGAGACCCGCATCGTCGACGGCCGGGTCGTCGTCGTGCCGACGCAGCGCGATCTCGTCGCGACAGCGCTGAGCCGGCCCGCCACCCGCTTGACGGTCCTCGTGCACGGCCTGACCCACGCGCTCCGGCCCGAGTCGCGCGACCGGATCTCGGCCCTCATGCGGCGCGAGCTCACCCGCCGCCGCCGCGAGCGCCAGCGCGCGGCCCGCCGAGCCGCGCGGGTCCACGTCCCGACCGCCGCGCCGGCCCCGACCGCCTGGGTGTCCGCGCCGGAGGGCGACCGGTGACGCCCCGGGTCGTCTGGTTCGTGGCCGGGACCGCCGCCGGGGTGTATGCCTCGGTCAAGGCGCGCCGAGCCGCCTACCGCCTGTCGGTGCCGGGCATCGCCGACCAGGCCGCCGCACTCGGGCTGGGACTTCGCGAGCTGCGCACCGAGGTCCGAGACGGCATGCAGGCCAAGCAGCGTGACGTCGTGGACGACCTGTACCGTCACGCTGCACTCCCGTCGGCCCCCGCCGACGTCCCCGAGCTCACCAGCACCCACCAGCACCACCCCGAGAAGGACACTGCCTGATGGAGACCGCCGAGATCCGGCGCCGATTCCTCGCTCACTTCGAGACCGCCGGCCACACCGTCGTGCCGTCGGCCCCGCTGCTGTTCGACGACCCGAACCTGCTGTTCGTCAATGCCGGCATGGTGCCGTTCAAGCCGTACTTCCTGGGTCAGGAGACCCCGCCGTACGAGCGCGCCACGAGCGTTCAGAAGTGCGTGCGCACCCTCGACATCGAGGAGGTCGGCAAGACCACGCGGCACGGCACGTTCTTCCAGATGAACGGCAACTTCTCGTTCGGCGACTACTTCAAGGCCGGGGCCATCGAGCACGCTTGGCGGCTCATCACGGGTTCGGTCGCCGAGGGCGGCCTGGGATTCGACCCGGCCACGATCTGGGTCACGGTGCTGCACACCGACACCGAGTCGCGCGAGCTCTGGAAGCAGATCGCGGGCCTGCCCGACGAGCGCATCCAGAACCGCGGCCTGCTCGACAACTACTGGCACATGGGCGTCCCCGGTCCCGGTGGCCCCTGCAGCGAGATCTACGTCGACCGCGGTCCGCAGTACGGACCCGACGGCGGCCCGGAGGCCGACGAGGACCGCTTCCTGGAGATCTGGAACCTCGTGTTCATGCAGGAGGAGATCACCGACGTCCGCGCCAAGGACCAGTTCCAGGTCGTCGGGCCGCTGCCGCACCAGAACATCGACACCGGCATGGGCCTCGAGCGGGTCGCGTACCTCCTGCAGGGCAAGGAGAACATGTACGAGATCGACGAGGTGTTCCCGGTCATCGCCAAGGCCGAGGAGCTCACGGGCCGCCGCTACGGCGCCGATCCCGTCGACGACGTCCGGTTCCGCGTCATCGCCGACCACGTCCGCAGCGGCCTCATGCTGATCGGCGACGGTGTCACCCCGGGCAACGAGTCGCGCGGCTACGTCCTGCGCCGCCTCCTGCGCCGCGCCGTGCGTTCGATGCGTCTGCTCGGCTACGAGGCCCCCGCGCTGCCGGAGCTGCTTCCGGTGAGCCAGCAGCGCATGCGAGCCGGGTACCCCGAGCTCGAGACGGACTTCGCCCGCATCAGCCAGATCGCCTTCGCCGAGGAGGAGGCCTTCCGTCAGACGCTCGGCAAGGGCACCCAGATCTTCGACCTGGCGGCCACCGAGACCAAGACCGCCGGCGCGTCGGTGCTCTCCGGCGCCAAGGCGTTCCAGCTTCACGACACCTACGGCTTCCCGATCGACCTGACGCTCGAGATGGCCGAGGAGCAGGGGCTCTCGGTCGACGCCGACGGCTTCCGCTCGCTCATGGCCGAGCAGCGGGCGCGGGCCAAGGCGGACGCCAAGTCCAAGAAGGGCGTGCACGCCGACACCACGGCCTACCGTGCCGCCCTGGACGCCCACGGTCCCACCGACTGGCAGGCGTACACCACACTGGCCACCGAGTCGCGGGTCCTGGCCCTGCTGGCGGGGGGTGAGCCGGTCCCCGCGATCGTGGCGGGATCGGTCGGCGAGGTCGTGCTCGACCGCACGCCGTTCTATGCCGAGTCCGGCGGACAGAACGCCGACGCCGGACACCTGGTCTGGTCGGGCGGGCGCGGCGAGGTCCTCGACGTCCAGCGACCGATCAAGGGACTCGTGGTGCACCAGATCCGCGTGCTCGAGGGTGAGCTCACGCTCGACACCGACCTCGAGGCGCTCGTCGACCCCGAGTGGCGCACCGGTGCGCGGCAGGCGCACTCCGGCACGCACGTCGTGCACGCCGCCCTGCGCGAGGTCCTCGGGCCCACGGCGCTGCAGTCCGGCTCGTACAACCGCCCCGGCTACCTCCGGCTCGACTTCGGCTGGGGCAGTGCCCTGGCCCCCGAGCAGCTGCGCGAGGTCGAGGAGGCGTCCAACCGGGCCCTGCGGGCCGACCTCCCGGTCAGCGCGAGCTACATGACGATCGCGCAGGCCAAGGAGGCCGGCGCCCTCGCGCTGTTCGGCGAGACGTACGGCGACGAGGTGCGCGTGGTCGAGATCGGCGGGCCGTGGTCGCGCGAGCTGTGCGGCGGCACCCACGTCGAGCACTCCTCGCAGATCGGCACGGTCGTGCTGACGTCCGACAGCTCGGTCGGCGCGGGCAACCGCCGCGTCGAGGGGCTCGTGGGGATCGAGGGCTTCGCCTACCTGGCGCGAGAGCGTGACCTCGTCGCGCAGCTGTCGGGACTGCTCAAGGTCAAGCCCGACGACATCCCCGGCCGGGTGGGTGACCTGGTCGAGCGGCTCAAGGCCACCGAGCGCGAGCTCGACAAGATCAAGGCCGCCGAACTTTTGGCCGGTGCCGGAGCGCTCGCGGAGGGCGCGAAGGACGTCGCCGGCACCGCCGTCGTGGCGACCCGGCTGGACGGTGTGGGCGGTGGCGACCTGCGTACGCTCGCGCTCGACGTCCGCCACCGGCTCGGCCAGGATCGGCCCACCGTCGTGGCGCTGTTCGGTGTCGTCGACGACAAGCCGTCGGTCGTGATCGCGCTGAACGCCGGCGCGATCGACCGTGGTCTCGCGGCCGGCGACCTCGTGCGGGCAGCGGGCGAGAAGATCGGCGGCCGCGGCGGCGGCAAGGCCGACGTCGCCCAGGGCGGCGGCAGTGACGCGACAGGGGTCGAGGCCGCGATCGCGACCGTCGAGTCCGCTGTCGCCGAGGCGTGACCGGGCCGTGCGCCGCGGACGCCGCCTCGGGGTCGACATCGGATCGGCTCGCATCGGTGTCGCGACCTGCGACCCCGACGGCCTGATCGCCACGCCCGTCGAGACCGTCGCGGCCGGTGACGCCGCGGTCGCTCGTCTCGCGGCCCTGGCCGAGGAGCACGATGTCATCGAGATCGTCGTGGGTCTGCCGTACTCGCTGTCGGGGCGCGAGGGTCCTGCCGCCGCGACCGTGCGGGAGGCGGTCGGTGCCCTGATGGAGGCCACCGAGCGCCCCGTGCGCCTGGTCGACGAGCGGCTCAGCACCGTCACCGCGGCGCAGCAGCTGAGGGCCGGCGGCACCAAGGCCAAGAAGCAACGACCCGTCATCGACCAAGCGGCTGCCGTCGTCATCTTGCAGAATGCCCTGGAGGGCGAGCGGATGCGGGGGACACCACCGGGTCAGCTGATCGACCCCCCGACCAAGGAGTGGCATGACTGACACCGGACTCGACCTCGTGACCGGCGGCGAGCCCCCTCGCCCCGAGCGCGGCCGTCGCCGTGCCGAGACGAAGAAGCGGCCCTGGCGGGGTCTGGTCGTGCTGGTCGTGCTCCTGGCCCTCGTGGGCGGGGGCGGCTACTGGGCGTACGGGTGGGCGCAGGACCGCTTCGGCCCGGCCGAGGACTACAGCGGCGAGGGCGCCGGCGAGGTCGTCGTTCAGGTGGAGTCTGGCGCCAGCTGGCGCAGCCTGTCGTACGACCTGGAGGACCAGGACGTCGTGAAGTCGGCTCAGGCCTTCTACGAGGAGGCGCTCGACGACCCGGACCAGGCGGTGCTGAAGGCCGGTTCGTACCAGATGAAGCAGAAGATGTCGGCGGCCGCGGCCTATCGCGCCCTGACGACCGACATCGTGCCCGCCGACGCCACGGTCGTGGTGCCGGAGGGCGCCCGTGTCGATGACATCGTCGCGTCGATCACGGAGCGCACCGACATCCCCCAGGCCGATCTGGAGGCCGCGCTCGCCGATCCGGCGGCCATCGGTCTGCCGGAGATCGCTGCCGGCAACCCCGAGGGCTACCTGTACCCCGCCACGTACACGGTCGACTCGGGGGAGACCGCCGTCAGCCTGCTGTCGAAGATGGTCACCAAGACCCTCGAGATCACCGCCTCGCTCGACATCGAGGGACGCGCGGCGCAGCTGGGGTACACGACTGAGCAGGTCCTGACGATCGCCAGCATCCTCGAGTACGAGGTGTCGACAGACGACTTCGCCCGGGGAGCCCAGGTGTTCTACAACCGCCTCGAGATCGGCATGCCGCTCCAGATGGACTCCACGGTCCACTACATCAGCGGCCGCAGCGGCGACGTCTTCACGACCGCCGAGGAGCGGGCGTCCGACTCGCCGTACAACACCTACAAGTTCCCCGGCCTGCCACCGGGCCCCATCGGCTCGCCCGGCGAGGCGGCCATCGAGGCGGCCCTCAACCCCGAGCCGGGCGACTGGCTGTACTTCGTGGCCGATCCCGACACGGGCGAGACCACGTTCTCGGTGTCGTACTCCGAGCACCAGCAGGCCTGCCGCGACGCCGGGTTCAGCTGCTGATGCGCTGCGCCGTCCTGGGCCGTCCGGTCGCCCACTCCCTGTCGCCGGTCATGCACCGGGCAGCGTACCTCGAGCTCGGCGTCGACTGGGACTACGAGGCGATCGATCTCGGCGAGGACGGGCTGGGGACGTTCCTCGACGGACTGGACGAGACCTGGCGTGGCCTCTCGGTCACGGCCCCGCTCAAGCGACCTCTCGTCGCCCTGCTGGACGACGTCAGCGAGGACGTCGAGCTGCTGGGCGTGGCCAACACCGTGATCCTGGGCGAGGAACGGATCGGCCACAACACCGACGTGTCCGGCGGGCTGAACGCCCTGCGGGAGGCCGGCATCGACGACGTCGTGAGCGCCCGGATCCTCGGCGGCGGTGCCACGGCCGCCTCGATGACGCTCACGCTCTCGCGCCTGGGCGTGCGCCGCCTGGAGGTCGCCGTGCGCGACCCGGCTCGGGCCGGTGAGGTGGTCGAGGTGGCCCGGCGCTGCGGCATGGCCGTCGAGGTGACCTCGTTGACCGATCACGACCACGGGGTCGTCGACGTCCTGGTCTCCACGGTCCCGGCCGCCGTCGTCGACCCGTTCCGGGCTCATCAGGCCGAGGCCGTGTTCGACGTCGTGTACGACCCCTGGCCCACGGCGCTGGCGGCCGAGGGCGAGGCGCGCGGCATCCCGGTCGTCAACGGCCTCGACCTGCTCGCGCACCAGGCGGCCCTGCAGGTCCACCTCATGACCGGCGGCACGGTGCGGCCGTCCCTGCTCCGTGGCGCGGCAGCCCTGGAGCTCGCGGCGCGCTAGGGCGAACGGCTCCTTCGTCGCCGCTCCACCGGCTCGTTCCTCACCGGTGCCGGGCTGCGCCCGGGCGCCTGCCTCGCCTCCGGCTCGGCCCGTGGTGCCGGCGCGTGGCTGGCCGTCGCGACAAGGTGATGGTCCGCTGCTCGACTGAGCGTGCAGCGCCCTGGGGACGGCATCTCGATATCTGCTCAAGCTTGCGGCTAGCCTCGCCGGGTGGAGATCCTGCTCAGCGCTGCCGCGGCCGGCGTCATCGGTGCCGCCGGTCCCTGGGTCATCTCCCGGGTGCCGGAGCCGGACGAGCCAGACGACGACAAGCGGACCTATTCCGCGATCGCCCGTCCGCGCTGGCTGTCACCACTGCTGGCCGTCGTCGCGGCGATCTTCGCCGGCGCCGTCGCCTGGGGCACCGAGCTGCCGGCACTGATGCCGGCGTGGGTCGTGGTCAGCGGGGTCGGCGTGTGGCTGTCCTACGTCGACATCCGGACGCGGCTCCTGCCGTACACGATCGTCGCGCCCCTGTACCTCGCGACCTGGTCGCTCGTCGGGCTCGCGGCGCTGATCGAGCAGGACGTGCAGATCGCCGTCCGGGCGCTCGTGGCCAACATCGTCGTCTACGTCGTGTTCCGGGTCCTGTACGAGATCGGCCGGTTCTTCGGGGGCGCCCTGGGCTACGGCGACGTCCGGCTCGCGGCGGTCCTGTCGCTCGTGCTCGGCCCGCTCGGACCGCAGGTCACGCTCGCCGGAATGTACGCCGGGTTCCTCGTCGGGGCCCTCGCGGGAGTCGTGCTCTCGCTGGCGCGCCTGATCGACCGGCGGAGCTTTGCGTTCGGCCAGTACCTCGTCCTCGGCGCTGTCGTGGGCGCGACCTGGGGGCCTGCGCTCTACGGCTCGTGACGTCGCCCGCCGGGGACGTGGGACAATCACGCCATGCTTCGTTGGTCCACCGCCGGTGAGTCACACGGCCCGGCGCTCGCCGCCCTGATCGAGGGCATCCCTGCCGGGGTGTCCGTCACGTCCAAGGACATCGACGCTGCTCTGGCGCGGCGCCGCCTGGGCTACGGCCGTGGTGCCCGGATGTCCTTCGAGGCCGACGTCCTGGAGATCATCGGCGGTATTCGGCACGGGCTCACGCTCGGCAGCCCCGTCGCGCTGCGCATCGGCAACTCGGAGTGGCCCAAGTGGGACCAGGTCATGTCCGCGGACCCGGTCGACCCCGACGTGCTGGAGGGTCTCAAGCGCAACGCCCCGCTGACGCGCCCCCGCCCGGGGCACGCCGACCTCGCGGGCATGCAGAAGTACGACTTCGACGAGGCGCGCCCGATCCTCGAGCGGGCCAGCGCTCGTGAGACCGCGGCGCGGGTCGCGCTGGGAGAGATCGCCGCGCAGTTCGTCGAGCAGGCCACAGGCGCCACGATCGTGTCGCACGTCGTCGAGATCGGCACCGCGAAGGCGCCCGCCGGTCTGGTGCCGGCCAAGCGCGACGTCGACGCCCTCGACGCCGATCCGGTCCGGTGCTTCGACCCGGAGGCGAGCGCGGCGATGGTGGCCGAGATCGATCTCGCGCACAAGGACGGCGACACCCTCGGCGGCGTCGTCGAGGTCGCGGTGCACGGCCTGCCCCCGGGTCTGGGCTCGCACACGGCCTGGGACCGCCGTCTCGACTCCCGGCTCGCGGCGGCCCTCATGGGCATCCAGGCGATCAAGGGGGTCGAGCTCGGCGACGGCTTCGACCTGGCCCGCACGCGCGGCTCGTTGGCGCACGACGAGATCATCCCGGGCGGCGAGAGCGGTCTGGAGAACATCCGCCGCGCGTCCGGTCGCTCCGGCGGCACCGAGGGCGGCATGACGACGGGCGAGATCCTCCGGGTCCGCGCCGCGATGAAGCCCATCGCCACCGTGCCCCGCGCCCTGCGCACGATCGACGTCACGACGGGCGAGGAGACGCGCGCGCACCACCAGCGGTCCGATGTCTGCGCCGTGCCGGCCGCCGGCATCGTCGCCGAGGCCATGGTGGCGCTCGTGCTCGCCGAGGCCGTGCTCGAGAAGTTCGGCGGTGACTCCCTCGGCGAGACACGCCGCAACGTCGACGGCTACCGGTCGAACCTGAGGTTCCGTTGAGCCCAGACCGGACCGACCAGGCCGGACCCTTCGTCGTCCTGATCGGCGCCCCCGGCGCCGGCAAGACCACGGTCGGCACCCGGATCGCCGAGCGGAGAGGGCTCGAGCTGCGCGACACCGATGCCGATGTCGTCGCCCGCACGGGTCGAGAGATCTCCGACATCTTCGTGACCGACGGCGAGCCGGCGTTCCGGGCGCTCGAGGAGCAGGCCGTCGCTTCCGCGCTCGCCGAGCACACGGGCGTCCTGGCACTCGGCGGCGGTGCGGTCCTGAGCGAGGCGACCCGCGAGCGGTTGGCCGGGCACCGGGTCGTGTACCTGGAGGTCGGACTCTCCGGCGCTGCCCGGCGAGTCGGCCTCAACGCCAGCCGGCCCCTGTTGGTCGGCAACGTGCGCGGTCGTCTCAAGGGTCTGCTCGACGAGCGTCGGCCGCTCTATGCCGGTCTGGCCCGGTGGACCGTCGAGACCGATGACCGATCCGCCGACCAGGTCGCCGACCTCGTGCTGCAGCTCCTGGCCGAGGATGACGTGCCGAGCATCGAGGAGACACCATGAGTTCAGGTCCCATCGAGATCCGTGTCGCGACGGCCCAGCCGTACGACGTCGTGATCGGTCGCGGCCTGCGCGACCGCGTGCTGGACCTCGTGGGGCCGGAAGCTGCGCGCGTCGCGATCATCCACGCGCCGAGCGTCGCCGACCGGGCCACGGCACTGCGGATGCCGCTGGCCGACGCGGGCGTCGCGGTCCGGGTCATCGAGGTCCCGGACGCCGAGCAGGCCAAGACCGCAGCGGTGCTGACCGAGTGCTGGCGGGTCCTGGGCGAGGCCGGCTTCACCCGGTCCGACGTCGTGATCGGGCTCGGAGGCGGTGCGACGACCGACCTGGCCGGCTTCGTCGCCGCCACGTGGCTGCGCGGCGTGCGTTTCATCAACGTGCCCACCACGGTGCTCGGCATGGTCGACGCGGCCGTGGGTGGCAAGACCGGCATCAACACCGTGCAGGGCAAGAACCTCGTGGGCGCCTTCTACGAGCCCGTCGGAGTGCTGTGCGACCTCGATGCGCTCGTGACCCTCCCGGCGCGGGAGGTGCGCAGCGGGCTGGCCGAGATCGTCAAGTGCGGGTTCATCGCCGACCCGTCGATCCTTGACCAGGTCGAGGCCGATCCGCGCGCGGCGTCCGACGTGCGGTCCCCGGTCGTGGCCGAGCTCATCGCCAAGGGGATCGCGGTCAAGGCCGCGACCGTGAAGGGGGACCTGCGCGAGGGCGGGGGCTCCGGAGGGACGATCGGTCGCGAGGCCCTCAACTACGGCCACACGCTCGGACACGCGATCGAGCGGCACGAGGACTACGCCATCCGGCACGGCGAGGCCATCAGCATCGGCATGGTGTTCGTCGCCGAGCTCGCCCGGGCCCAGGGGCTGATCGACGACGCGCTCGTGGCGCGCCACCGCGCGACGCTCGAGCTCGTCGGGCTGCCGACGAGCTACCGCGCCGATGCCTGGCCCCACGTGCTCGACGCCATGCGGCTGGACAAGAAGACCCGCGGCTCGACGTTGCGCTTCGTCGTGCTCGACCGGCTCGCGTCGCCGACGATCCTGCCCGTGACCGACGAGTACCTGCTCCGCGACGCCTACCGCGCCGTCAGCGCCTGAGCGGGCCGGGCGTGGACTCAGCCATCGAGGACCGGGGGAGCCGGCGCGACCGCGCCGTCGCCGCGCTGCGCGAGCTGGGCGCGGACCGCCTGCTCGTCACCGACCTGGTCAACGTGCGCTACCTCAGCGGGTTCACGGGGTCCAACGGCGCCGTGGTGCTGTCGGCGGACGGAGCGGCGTCCCTGGTGACCGACGGTCGCTACCGCGACCAGGCTGCGGTCCAGAGCCCGGACTTCGACGTCCACGTCGCGCCGAGCCTGCTCGGCCCTGCGGCGGCGTTGGCGCCGGCGGAGCGCTGGGCGGTCGAGACGCACGTGCTCACCGTCGAGCAGCACGACGTCCTGGTCGAGCAGCTCGACCACGAGCCCGTGCCCAGCGGGCGGCTCGTGGAGGGCCTGCGCGAGGTCAAGGACGCCGGCGAGGTCGAGCTGCTCCGCCAGGCCTGCGCGATCTCGGTCGAGGCGCTCGAGCAGACGTGGGCCGGGCCGCTCGTCGGACGCACCGAGCGCGAGGTCGCCATCAGGCTCGAGCGGCTCATGGTCGACCTCGGCGCCGAGGCGGCCGCGTTCGACACGATCTGCGCCGCCGGCGAGAACTCCGCGATCCCGCACCACAGCCCGACCGACCGGGTCCTGGCTGCCGGTGACCTGCTCAAGATCGACTTCGGCGCCCGCGTCGGCGGCTACCACGCCGACTGCACCCGCACGGTCGTGCTCGGTCGTGCCGCCGGGTGGCAGCGCGAGATCCACGCAGCCGTCCGCCAGGCCCAGGCGCTCGGCGTCGACGGCCTACGGGTCGACGCGACCCCGGCGCAGATCGACGCCGCAGTTCGCGCCGATCTGGATGCCTCGGGCTGGCTCGACCGCTTCACGACGGGTCTCGGACACGGTGTGGGTCTGCAGATCCACGAGGACCCGTTCTTCGGACCCGCGCGCACCGGTAGACTGGTCCATCGCACTGTGCTGACGATGGAACCGGGTGTGTACCTGGTCGGTCGTGGCGGCGTGCGCATCGAAGACACCGTCTGCGTCACCCCGGGTCATCCCGAGGTCCTCACGCCGGCGCCCACCGACTTGTTGGAGATTGGCTGATGGCCACCACGAACGACCTGAAGAACGGCATGGTTCTCAACATCGACGGACAGCTCTGGGCTGTCGTCGAGTTCCAGCACGTCAAGCCGGGCAAGGGCCCTGCCTTCGTGCGGACCAAGCTCAAGAACGTCGAGTCCGGCAAGGTCGTCGACAAGACCTTCAACGCCGGCACGAAGGTCGAGACGGCCTCGGTCGACAAGCGCGACATGCAGTACCTGTACAACGACGGGTCCTCGTACGTCTTCATGGACATCCAGACCTACGACCAGATCGAGATCGCGCCGGAGCAGATGGGCACCGCCCCGGACTACCTGCTCGAGAACACCAACGCCGTCGTGGCCACGAACGAGGGCCGCGTGCTGTACGTCGAGCTCCCGCTCTCGGTCGAGCTCCTCGTGCAGCACACCGATCCGGGCCTGCAGGGCGACCGCTCCTCCGGCGGCACCAAGCCGGCCACGCTGGAGACCGGCAAGGAGATCCAGGTTCCCCTGTTCCTCGAGACCGGCGAGAAGATCAAGGTCGACACGCGCGACGGCAGCTACCTCGGCCGCGTGAAGTCCTGATGGGAGCGCGCACCAAGTACCGCAAGCGCGCGCTCGACATCCTCTTCGAGTCGGAGCTGCAGAGCCTGTCGATGGGCGGCTCGCTGGTCGAACGACTCGTCACGAACCATCCGCCGATCAACGCTTACACCGTCACGCTCGTCGAGGGCGTGGCCGAGCACCAGGCACGGATCGACGAGCTCCTGACCGAGCACGCCCGCGGCTGGACGCTCGACCGCATGCCGGGTGTCGATCGCAACCTGCTGCGCCTGGGCACCTACGAGATCCTCTTCGCCGACGACGTGCCGGACGCCGTCGCCGTCAGCGAGGCCGTCGACCTGGCGCGCGAGCTCAGCACGGACGACTCGCCGTCCTTCGTGGCCGGTGTGCTCGGCGCGATCATCGAGGGCAAGGCCAAGCAGGACGCGTGAACGCGGCGGCACTCGATCCCATCGCCGCTACGTGGTGCACATCAGCCGAAGCGTGCGCGGGCAGTTTGGAAATGTCCTGATCGCGACGCTCGGACGGTTGGGTCTGCTGATGTCTGCGGCGGGTGTCGGTAGAGCGCGCAGACTCAGAGAGCCGCGCGAAGACAGACCACGAATTCACGCCCGTAGCGGGTATCCAGCGTCGTCGTGACGGGTGTGTTGTGCGGTGGTGCGGATCGCTCGGAGGTGGTGGCGGGTGGTGCGACGTTGGGTGAGGCCGATGGGTCGTCCGTCTCGGGTGGTGAGGTCGAATTTGCCGTGGCCGAGGGCGTCGATGATGAGTAGTCCGCGGTGGACGAGTGAATGGCAGGTCTGGCAGAGGCCGATGAGTCCGTCGAGGTCGGTGCGGCCGCCGTTGGACCACCAGGTGGTGTGGTGGATCTCGAGGTGGGTGTGGGTGCACCCGGGTGCTGCGCACTGGCCGTGCTGTCTGGCGTTGACGGCTTTGCGTTGGGGTGGGGTGGCGAGGCGGATGGTGTCGCCGACGTTGAGGATCTGCGCCTGCTCGATGTCGTCGGTGCTGGCCAGGATGGGGGTGATGTCGCCGGTGCAGGCCAGGTAGGACAGCAGCTGGGGGCCGATGGGCCCGAATCCGGCGAGCTCGGCCGGCTCACCGACGGGTTGGGCGGTGCCGGGTTCCGCGGTCATGGCCTCGTGAAGCGTCTCGACCCCGACGATCACGCTCAGTTGGGGGCGGATGCCCTTGCTCGACGGCAGCCCGGATTCGAGGACGGACGAGAGGAGTCGGTCGAGGCCGGCGACACGGCGTTCGGCGCTGGACCGGTCGTCATTCGCGACCGTGGGGATCGACAACGAGTCGAGCACGGCCTTCAGCTTGGCGCCGGTCTCAGTCTTCAGGAACCCCGTCAGGTGCCAGCCCTCAGGCACGGCGGACAGTTGGAGGTCTTCCTTGGCCATGCCGTTGATCCACGCCTCATCCAACGCTTCCGGGTAGACCGCATCGCGCAGGGCGCGGACGACCCGGCGCAGCTGGACCGGTTCATGGGTCGTCGCGACGGCCAGCAACCAGGGTTCAGCATCAGTGACGATCTCGTGGCCGATGTGCTTGAGGCCGAAGGTGAAGAGCTTGACGTGGTCCAGGCGGATGGCGCCTTCCACGGCCGCCTCGGCCACCGCGGGCAGCTCCCGCATCGTGTGGTCGGCCGCGATCAGAGACCGCGTAGTGCGGGCGTCGAGGCGGAGATGGTCACGCGCCCACGCGGTGACCGTGGAGGCGCCGTCGAGTTCGTGGTCGGCGGTGCGTTCCAGCTCCGCCAGATGGTGAGCCTTCGCGGCGTCGAGGGCGTCTTGCGCGGTCTGGATCGCGACCAGAGCGGACCGGTGGTCGGTGCTGGTGACGGCGTGCGCGGCGGTACGGAGTGCGTGCACCGTGGGCCCCGAAACCATGGTTCGAGTGTAGTCGAACAGATGTTCGACGGCAAGGGATTGGGGGCAGATTTCCGCTGGGGTTGCAGGTTTTTCTGACAGTCCGGCCGGTCAGATGGTGGCGGGCGGAAACCACCTGCTTCTGGTCCTTGCTGCTTGTCCGTCACGACGGCGCGAGGTCAGCTGTCCGGGGTCTCGATACGGCCG
>NZ_JAGLCD010000007.1 GCF_023146395.1 Aeromicrobium sp.
ATCGTCGCTCGCAGAGCTCGCGAGATCGCTCGACTACAGCTTCTCGAGCTTGGCGTACCTCAGGATCAGCCGCTTGACCCCGGCAGAGCCGAAGTCGACCGACGCCTGCATGTTCTGCCCGCTGCCGTCGAGCGAGACGACCGTGCCCAGACCGAACGTGTCGTGGGTGACGCGGTCGCCGGGCTCGAACGAGGCGACACCGGTCATGTCGGCCGAGCGCGAGACCGAGCGCGAGCTGAAGGTCTCGGCGCGACGCGTCGTGACCGACGGGGTGGACGGCATCCACTGCGTGGGCGGGCTGGCCTCGCGCCGCCAGTCGACGAGCTCGTCCGGCACCTCGTCGAGGAAGCGCGACGCGGGGTTGTAGGCGGGGGCGCCCCAGGCCGACCGGCTCGTGGCCCGCGTGAGGTAGAGGCGCTCGCGGGCCCGCGTGATGCCGACGTAGGCCAGCCGGCGCTCCTCGGCCAGCTCGTCGGTATCGGCGAGCGAGCGCATGTGCGGGAAGATGCCGTCCTCCATGCCGGTCAGGAACACGACCGGGAACTCCAGCCCCTTGGCGGTGTGCAGGGTCATGAGGGTCACGACGCCGTCACCCTCCTCGGGCAGCGAGTCGGCATCGGCCACGAGGGCCACCCGCTCCAGGAACGCGTCGAGTGATCCCGGTGCGAACGGTGCGGCGTCGTCGACCTGCCCCTCGGTGGGAACGTCCGGCTCCGCCGCGACCCCCGGCTCGTCCTCGTCGATCGTGGCAGCGGCCGTGACGAACTCCCGCGCCACCGCGACGAGCTCGGCGAGGTTCTCGACCCGGGTCTCGTCCTGCGGGTCGTCACTGGCCTCGAGGGCGGCCAGGTACCCGGTGCGGGTGAGCGCCGCCTCGAGCACCTGATCGGCCGGTGCACCGTCGGCCGCCATCGTGCGCAGGTCGTCCATGACCGTCTGGAACTCGCGGACGGCATTGGCCGACCGGGTGGCCAGCTCGCCCACCTCGTCGACACGGCGCATCGCGTCGGTCAGGCTGATGCGCTCGCGGGAGGCGAAGCCCTCCAGCGCGGCCTCGGCGCGCTCGCCGATCCCGCGCTTGGGCTCGTTGACGATGCGCCGCAGCGAGACGACATCACGCTCGTTGGCGATGGCGCGCAGGTAGGCCAGCGCGTCGCGGACCTCCTTGCGCTCGTAGAACCGCACGCCACCCACGACCCGGTACGGCAGGCCGACCCGGATGAACACTTCCTCGAACACCCGGCTCTGCGCGTTGGTGCGGTAGAACACCGCGACCTCGGCCGGGGTGACGACCGAGTCGTCGGTGAGCTCGTCGATCTCGTCGGCGATGAACTGCGCCTCGTCGCGCTCGTCGTCGCCCACGTACCCGACGATCGGCTCGCCCTGCCCCGCGGCGGACCAGAGATTCTTCGCCGGCCGGTTCTCGTTGCGGCTGATGACCGCGTTGGCGGCCGACAAGATGGTCTGGGTCGAGCGGTAGTTCTGCTCCAGGACGATCGTCTCGGCGTGGGGGAAGTCCTGCTCGAACTCCAGGATGTTGCGGATCGTGGCGCCGCGGAAGGCGTAGATCGACTGGTCGGAGTCACCCACGACCATGAGGTCGGTCTCCGGGTCGCTGAGCTCACGGATGAGCTGGTACTGCGCGTGGTTGGTGTCCTGGTACTCGTCGACCAGCACGTGGCGGAAGCGGCGCCGATACGCCTCGGCGACGGCCGGGAACGCCTGGAACAGGTGGACCGTGTGCATGATCAGGTCGTCGAAGTCCATCGCGTTGGCGGCGGCCAGACGGCGCTGGTACTCGCCGTACACCTCGGCGAAGGTCTCCTCGGTCGGCGTCGCGGCCTGGCTGCGGGCCGTCTCGTGGTCGACGAGCTCGTTCTTGTGGTTCGAGATCCAGTTGAGAACCGCCCGGGGCGCGACGCGCTTGGGGTCGAGCTGCAGGTCGCGGCACACGAGGGTCACGAGGCGCTTGGCGTCGGTGGCGTCGTAGACCGTGAACGAGGACGTGAAGCCCAACGTCGTGGCCTCACGTCGCAGGATCCGCACGCAGGCCGAGTGGAACGTGGAGACCCACATGGCTCGGGCCGCGCCACCGACGGACTCCGCGACCCGCTCGCGCATCTCGGCCGCGGCCTTGTTGGTGAACGTGATGGCCAGGATCGACCCCGGGGTGGCGCCCCGGGCCGCCATCAGCCAGGCGATGCGGCGGGTCAGGACCCGGGTCTTGCCCGACCCCGCTCCGGCGACGACGAGGAGCTGTCCGGGCTCGTGCCCGACCGCCGCCCGTTGCGGGTCGTTCAGGCCCTCCAGGAGCGTCTCCGACCGGGGCCGGCGGCGCTCGGAGGGGGTCGCCGGGGTGCGGGCTTCGGGCACGGGAAAGGGCAGCGTCATCGTCGTCCCAGCCTAGTCGCCGGCCCCGACAGCCCCGGGTGGGGTCAGCCTCGCCAGCGCCGCTCGAACGGGAGCCGCCAGCGTCGCGGCGCCATGAGCTCGAGCGCGGCCTCCGGGCCCCACGACCCCTGCGGATAGGGCTGCACCGGCGGCGGGTCGTCGAGGATCGGCTGGCTGACCTCCCAGAGCCGCTCGATGCCCTCGGCCGTCGTGAAGAGGGTGCGCTCGCCCATCATCGCGTCGTGGATGAGCCGCTCGTACGCCTCGAGGACGTCACCGGAGTGGCCGGACTCCTGCATCGCGAACTGCATCGAGAGCTTGTCGAGCGTCATGCCCGGCCCGGGTCGCTTGCCGTAGAACGACAGCGACATGCGCGAGGAGTCGGCCAGGTCGAAGGTCAGGTGGTCCGGGCCCGACCGCCCCACGCCCGAGCCCTCGGGGAACATCGACTTGGGTGGCTCGTTGAACGCGATCGAGATGATGCGCGCACCCTCGGCCATGCGCTTGCCGGTGCGCAGGTAGAACGGGACTCCCGCCCAGCGCCAGTTGTCGATCTCGGCCTTCAGCGCCACGAAGGTCTCGGTGTCGGACGCCGGGTCGACGCCCTCCTCGTCGCGGTAGCCCGCGTACTGACCCCGCACGACGTCGCCCGGCTCGAGGGGCTTCATCGACCGGAAGACCTTGTTCTTCTCCTCGCTGATCGAGGCGGAGTCGAGCGAGGTGGGCGGCTCCATGGCCATGAACGCCAGCACCTGGAACAGGTGCGTCACGACCATGTCCTTGTACGCGCCGGTGCCCTCGTAGAAGCCGGCGCGCCCCGAGACCGACAGCGTCTCCGGGATGTCGATCTCGACGTGGTCGATGAAGTTGCGGTTCCAGATCGGCTCGAACAGGCCGTTGGCGAACCGGAACGCCAGGATGTTGAGCGCGGCCTCCTTGCCGAGGAAGTGGTCGATGCGGAAGATCTGCTCCTCCTCGAACACCTCGTGAATCGCGGCGTTGAGGCTGCGCGCGCTGGCCACGTCGGTGCCGAACGGCTTCTCCATCACGATGCGGGAGCGCTCGACCAGGTCGGCGCGGTCGATCAGGTGCACGACGTCGAGCGCAGCGGCGGGCGGCACGCTCAGGTAGTGCAGCCGTCGCACGTCCTCACCGAGCGGCGCCTCGAGCTCGGCCGCCTTCTCCCGCAGCGCCTCCGGACCGTGTCCGAGCGGCAGGAACGACAGCTTCTGCGCGAAGCTCGCCCAGACGTCGGTGCGGACCGGGCGGGTGCTGAACTCCTTGCACGCCGCGAGCGCGAACTCGCGGAACTCCTCGTCGCTGTACTCGTGGGTCGAGACCCCGAGGATGCGTGCCTCGCCCACGAGGTGGGACTCCACGAGGTGCATGAGCCCCGGCAGGAGCTTGCGCCGGGCCAGGTCGCCCGTGGCCCCGAACAGGACGATCAGGTGCGGCTGCTTCATGCTGCTCAGGCTAGTGCGGGGTCATGACGCGCGCGTGAACACGACGATCAGCCCGAGGAACGCCGCTGGTCCTGCTGCTCTTCGAAGATCAGCAGCGCCTGGGCGCTGATCCGTTGCTGGGCCTCCTCGAGCGACACCCCGCTGCTCTCCAGCAGATAGGCGCCGAACGGGGAGAAGCACAGGAACTCGGGCCACAGGGTCAGCCCGGGGGCGTCCTCGTCCTGGTTCGCGAGGCAGACGGCCTCGTCGAGACCTGGGGGCGGGTCGGCCTGGACCAGGCCCAGGCCCGTTCCCTGGTCGACGAACGCGTCGAGGAGAGTCCGCGCACCCTCGTCGTTCTCGGTGGCGTAGAGCGACGTGACGTTCGACGCGACCCGGGAGACGCCAGCCCGGCTGAACGCGCGGGCGATGCCGTCGGCGTCGATCTGACGGGTCTGCGCGGCGTGGCTGCCCGCGACGTAGGCGGTCGAGGAGAGCCCCCCGCTGCTGTCGGGCGCGAGCGTCAGGCCCCACAGACCCGTGGGGTCGAGGTCGCGGACGCGCGGGGTCGCGGGGATCGCGACGGGGTCGACGTCGTCGAGGGCGAGCTCCTGGTCGGCCAGGAAGTCGGCGGCGTACGCCCGGGCGTCGTCCATGTCGCCGTCGATGTCGTACACCCAGGCGTAGGCCAGGAACGGGCCGTACGCCCGCAGGACGTAGACCTGGTTGGCGATGTCCGGCGTGGTCGTGACGACGGCGACCGCCTGGTCGTCCGACGCGACCGGCTCGA
Organism: Aeromicrobium sp.; assembly: GCF_023146395.1. Taxonomy (GTDB): domain Bacteria; phylum Actinomycetota; class Actinomycetes; order Propionibacteriales; family Nocardioidaceae; genus Aeromicrobium. The sequence continues at coordinate 4,624 of NZ_JAGLCD010000007.1, forward strand.
CGACCATCGACGCTCCCAGGCCGGTCGGGTCCGGGGCGACGAGGGCCGCGGCACCGGCCTGCACCGCTGCCTCGGCGGCTGCCGCGTCGGGAAGCTGCACGAGCGCGGTCGTGATCCAGGCGTCACCACCGGTGTCGACCCGCCGGGTCAGCAGCCCGGTCTGCGCACCGGCGGCCACGACGGGCGCGCCCACCTCGCTCAACGCGAAGTCGTAATCGCCCGGGCCGACCAGCGCACCGGTCTCGACGCCGAAGCGGTCGAGTCCGGATCGCAGCTGCTGCGGCAGCACCAGGTGCCGGCCGAGGTCGTACGCGGCGACGAGCTGCGAGCTCGCCGCCGTCAGCGCCGTCGAGACGTCGGTCGCGGTGGGATCGATCCGGCCGAGGTCGAGCGCGTCGGGGTCGAACGTCGACGCGGGCGTCGGGTCCGGATCGGGGTCCTGGTCGTCCCCGCACGCCGTCAGGACCGACACCAGCACCGCCGCCGTGGCGAGCATCGCGACCGTGCGCCTCGACATCGCCGACCCCCTGGTGCTCGTCCCGCGGCGAGCGGGAGCCATCGTGGCGCCGCGCCGACGCGCGGCGACCGGCCAAAGTCTAGCCAGGGCTGGCGCCGGCCGTCAGATCAGACGACGGTCGTTCGCCCAACGAGTGAGCTCGTGCCGGCTCGACAGCTGCAGCTTGCGCAGGACGCTCGAGACGTGGGTCTCGACGGTCTTCGGCGAGATGAACAGCTCCCGCGCGACCTCCTTGTAGGCGTAGCCGCGGGCGATGAGCCGCATGACCTCCCGTTCGCGCTCGGTCAGCCGGTCGAGGTCGGAGTCGACCTGCGCCACCTCGAGATGACCGGCGAAGGCGTCCAGGACAAATCCGGCCAGCCGCGGGCTGAACACCGCGTCGCCGGCGGCCACGCGCCCGATCGCGTCGACCAGCTCCTGGCCCGAGATCGTCTTGGTGACGTACCCGCGGGCCCCGGCCCGGATCACCCCGATCACGTCCTCGGCCGCGTCGCTGACCGAGAGCGCGAGGCAGCGCACCTCGGGCGCCGTGGTCGACAGTCGCCGGAGCACCTCCAGGCCGCCGCCACCGGGCAGGTGGACGTCCAGCAGGACGACGTCGGGCCGCGACCGGGCGATGACCTCGACCGCGGTGTCGACGTCGCCCGCCTCACCCACGACGTCGACGGACGTCGCGACCTCCGACCGCACCCCGGTCCGGAACATCGCGTGGTCGTCGACCAGCACGACCCGCAGCGGCGTCGGCTCGGACCCCGTGGGGCTGGGGGTGGTCGGGTCAGACCCGGTCATGCTCGCTCCTGGTGTCGGTCGAGGTCTCGGCCTCGAGGTGGCGGTCGCTCCGGCGCGGGAGGACCATCCTGATCTCGGTGCCCGCCCCGGGCGCCGAACGGACGTCGGCCCGGCCCCCGTGCCGGTGCAGGCGATCGACGATCGAGCCGCGCAGGCCCATGCGATCGGGGTCGACCGCGGCGGGGTCGAAACCCGTGCCCCGGTCGCGCACGAAGACCTCGGCCATCGCCGGCGTCACCTCGGCGAAGACGTCCACCCGGTCGACGCCGGCGTGACGTGCCGCGTTGAGCACGGCCTCGCGCACGGCCCGCACGAGGGCCGCGAGATCGGGATCGACCGGAGCGTCTCCCACGACGACGAGCTCGACGGCGACGCGGTGATGGTCCTCGACCTCGTCAGCCGCGGCCCGCAAGGCTGCGTTCAGCGTGGAGTCGGCCAGGTCGTCGCCGCCGTACAGCCAGGCCCGCAGCTCCCGCTCCTGGCGCCGCGCGACGGTCGACACCGTGGCCGGGTCGTCGGCGTACTTCTGCAGGAGCGAGAGCGTCTGGAGCACCGAGTCGTGCAGGTGGGCGGCGACGTCGGCCCGCTCCTGCGAGCGGACCCGCTCCCGCCGCTCCTCGCCCAGGTCGGCGACCAGAGAGGCGATCCAGGGACCGGCCACCAGCGCCACCCCGATCAGCGCCACCGCGATCGCGACCCCGGCATCGGCCAGCGAGGACCACCCGCCCTCGACCGTCACGGTGAACGCGGCCGCAGCACCGAGGATGCCGATGCCGACGACGACCCGGACGATCGACCACCAGCGCAGGTGGCTCATCCCGCCGACGTCGTCCAGGCCCCGCCACATGACCGCGAGGCCGGCGCCGCCGATCGTGAGCGGCACCAGGACGTTCCAGGCGATGCCCCGACCCGAGAGCTGCAGGGCCAGGCCCACGCCGGCACCGAGCGCGAGGACCGCGACCGCCCGGGTGTGGTCGACCCACGAGGTGGTCCGCGGCGGGCGCAGGCCGCGGCGCACCGCGGCCTCCAGGCCCGGGCTGGCGGCGTCCTCGGCCATCGGCAGGAAGCGCCAGAGCAGCAGGTACGCGACGATGCCGGTGCCGTTGACGGCGGCCGTGACGGTGAAGGCGAGGCGCACCCAGAGGGTGTCGACCCCGAGGTGCTCGGCGACGCCCGCACTCACGCCCGACAGCAGTCGGCGGCCGGCCGGCCGATGGGCACGGCGCACGGGCGGCACCGGGCGCGGGGAGGACGGGGTCACCCCCTGATCGTCACACGTCGCCTCGCGCGGCACCATGAGGGAGCCGCCCCGGCTCACCCCGGGTCATCTCAGGGTCGGATCAGGGTCGGCCCCGATGGTCCGAGCCGGCTCCCGACACCACGATGGAACCATGAACCAGACCACGACCCCACCGCCTCCGCCACCCGGCGGCCCCCACGCCTCAGGCACCGGTCCAGGCACCGGCCCCGACGCCGAGCGCCTGCGGTCGATCACGTCCGCCCGGCGCGCCACGGACGGCCGCCTGCTCGCCGGCGTGGCCTCCGGGGTGGGTCGTCAGCTCGGCATCGACCCGATCATCGTGCGCATCGTGCTCGTCGCCCTGTGCTTCGCCGGACTCTCCGGACTGATCCTCTACGCGGTGGCGTGGTTCGCGCTGCCGAGCGACGACGGTCGCCCGAGCGTCATGGCCGACTGGTTCCGGCTCGGCGACAGCGAGCCGCAGGTGCGGGTCGGCGCACTCGTGGCCGGGGGGCTCCTGGCCCTGGTCGCGATCGTCGGCGACGCCGACTGGTACTGGGGCGGGCCCCCGATCGGGGCGCTGTGGCTCGCGATCCCGGCCCTGTTCCTCTACTGGGTGTTCGCCGTGCTGCCTCGGCGCCGAGGTGGCGGCCGCGCCCCGACGACGCCCGGGCCCGTCGGTGCGCCTCCCGCGAGCGGCCCGACCGGCTACCCGCCGCCGCCGGCCACGCCCTCCGTCGCAGATCCCGGTGCGGATGCGGCCGAGGATCAGGAGCCCGACGACGTCGCCGGCGACCCGACCGACGCCACCGCGCGCGACGAGGACGTCGCGGCGGACCCGGACGAGCCCGCCACCACCAGCGATGCCGCCACCAGCGACGCCACCACCAACGACGGGGCCGGGAGCGACGACGTCCCCCCGCCACCGGCACCGCACACCGTGGTCGGTGGACCCCAGCCGCGACCGTTCGCGCCCCGCACGCCGCCCACGCTCTTCCTGGCGACGATGTCGGTCGTGCTCATCGCGCTCGGCGGGCTCGCCACGGTCCATGCCGCGGCGGGTCTGGACCTCCCGGCGCAGACCTACCCCGCCGTCGCGCTCGGCATCGTGGGTGCTGGCCTCCTCGTCGGCGCCCGGTGGGGACGCAGCATCGCGCTGGTTCCGGTCGGGATCGTGCTGGTGGCCGTGCTCGGCGCGATCGGCCTGGTCCCCGACGGTCCCATCGGCGACGTGCGCCGCGCCCCGTCGACCGCGGCCGCCGTCGACTCGCGGTACGAGATCGGTGCCGGGAGCCTGCGGCTCGACCTCGCCGGGGTCCGCGACCCCGAGGAGCTCCTGGGTCGCACCATCGTGGTCGACGGCGGGCTCGGCCAGGTGCGCGTCATCGTGCCCGACGACCTCCCGATCACCGTGCGGGCGACCATCGTCGGTGGTCAGATCCGGGCCCTCGGCGAGGAGACCTCCGGCCGGGGCGCGAGCCTCGACGTCGTCAGCGACGAGCGGCCCGCCCTGGTCCTGGTGATCGACCAGACCCTCGGACAGATCGACGTGGAGCGAGCATGAACCAGCACCCCTTCAATCCCTGGAGCTTCGTCGCCGGAGCCCTCTTCCTGCTCATCGCGGCAGCCGGGGCGTTCGTCACGGCCGACCTCGCCAGCCCGCGGGACCTGCTGACCGCGGCCCCCGTGGCCCTGATCCTGCTCGGCGTGGGAGGCCTGGCGCTCACGTTCAAGCGGACGTCGTGAGCCCCAGGGCCGCCCGGGCGACGCGGGTGTCGTCGGCGAAGAAGCCGTCGACGCCCGCGTCGATGAACACCCGGTACTCGGCCAGCGCGTCGCCGGGCGCCGCCTTGTCGTCACCGAGCCGGAAGTCGGCCGGCAGGAAGTTGTTCTCGCTGCGCATCGTCCAGATGTGCACCTGGAGTCCCACGCGGTGCGCGGCGTCGACGAGCCCCGTCTCCCCCGTCAGCCAGTGCCCCGTCCGCCGGCCGACCACGAGGCTCTTGTTCGGGCCGATCACGTCGGCGTAGGTCGCGATGTCGGCCAGGGCCTCCGGCGTCGTCAGGTCGTCGTAGGTGCGGGGGTCCCTCGCCTCGATGAAGTCCCAGGGCGCGCCCTTGCGATCGAGCAGCTGGGTCAGGGGCAGCGGGGTACGGGGGCGCAGGGCGCGCAGGTTGCGCGTCTCGAAGGACTGGATCACGACCGGGACCGGCGCGTCCAGGCGGTTGAGGTCGCGCCGCTCCAACGTCGCGACGACCCGGTCGTCGAGGTCGAGCCCGAGGCCCCGGAAGTAGGTGGAGTGCTTGATCTCGAGGCACACCCCGACTCGGCGGTCCGCCGCCGCGGCGATGTCGAGCACGTCGTCGAAGGTCAGGATCTCTGCCGAGAGCCCGATGTTCTGCGGTCGCAGCTGCGGCAGCCGCTCCCGGGTCCGCAGGGTCCTGAGCTCGGCGAGCGTGAAGTCCTCGGTGAACCACCCCGCTCGGGGGATGCCGTCGACGAACTTCGCCGTCTTGCGGTGCGCGAACTCGGGTCGATCGGCGACATCGGTCGTGTCACCGATCTCGTTCTCGTGCCGCACCACGAGATGACCGTCGGCCGTGCAGACCAGGTCGGGCTCGATGAAGTCGGCCCCCCACGCGATCGCGAGCTCGTAGGACGCCCGGGAGTGCTCGAGCCGGCACACGGGAACACCGCGATGACCGATCACGATCGGTCGACTCACGATCGGCCGGGCCACGATCCCATCATGCCACCGCGCAGGGCGTCAGCGGTCGAGACGGACCAGTCGCACGGCGCCGTCGCGCCGCGGGTCGGCGGCCGCGACGAGGTGACCGTCGGGCCGGCGCAGCGTCGCGGCCACACCGCCGAAGTACATCGAGGGCTCGGTCTCGACTTTGACCTCCTCGGTCGGGCGGCCGGCGCGGTGCACGTGCACCCGGGGGTGGTTGACCGCGGCCTGGAGCCCCAGGCCGCCGTTCACGAATCCCGCGACGGCCTGGACGATCGCGGTCGTGATGCGGTCGGCGCCCGGTGAACCGATCGCCAGGGTCGTGCCGTCGTCGCGCCGGCCCACGGTGGGCGCCATGTTCGAGAGCAGGCGCGTGCCCGGGGCCAGACCGTGCAGACCCCTGGGGTTCAGCTCCTGCTCGCCGAGGCAGTTGTTGAGCCAGATCCCCGTTCCCGCCGCGATCATGCCGGAGCTGTAGCCGGACGAGACCGTCACGGCGCAGGCCAGACCCGCGGCGTCGGTGGTCGACACGTGCGCCGTGGACCCGGACTCCAGCGCCGCGAGCCCGCCGGTGTCGACCTGCGCCAGCAACGTCGCCGCCTCGGCCGCGAGGTCGGCCGCACCTTCGAGTCGGTCCAGCCTCGCGGCGAGCACCGCGCGCTGGACGCGCACCACGTGATCGACGTCGGCCTGGCTCCAGCGCAGGTCGGTCAGCGGGCTCCGCGGGTGACCGTCGAGCAGGGCCAGCATCGCGGCGACGCATACCCCGCCCACCGCGGGCGGAGGATTGGTGCCGAAGGTCCAGTCCCCCAGGCGGGAGGCGAGCGAGGCACGCACGACCGGCCGGTACGCCGCGAGATCGGCCGCACCGAGGAGACCGCCGCGGTCGAGGACGTCGGCGCTGATCGCGCGCGCCAGGTCGCCTTCGTGCATCGCCCGGGGACCTTCGGCGGCGATGATCTCGAGCGTCGCCGCGAGGTCGGGCACCACGACGGCCCCGGTCGTGATCTCGCCGTCGGCGTCGTGCACGATCGCCCGGCTCGCGGCGTCCCAGCCGAAGATCGACTCGTGCACGTACTCCAGGTAGTACCGCGACGCGGCGCTGAGCCGGAAGCCCGACCGGGCCACGTCGATCGCCGGCCGCACGAGCTCGGCCCACGGCAGCGAGCCCCAGCGCGCGTGCGTCTGGCCGAGCGCGGCGACCGACCCGTGGGTCGCGACCGCCCCGGGACCGACCGTGATCGTGACGCCACCGCCGTAGCCCGTGTCGACGTCCCACGTGCCGCCACCGAGCTCGGTCGTGTCACGGCCCGGCATGTCCATCCAGCCGTCGATCGTGACGGGTGCAGAGCCGTCGCCCGGCTGCACCGTGACGAAGCCGCCCGAGCTCAGCGAGACCAGACCCACCTCGTTGACCATCGTCACCAGCACCGCGGCGATCGCGGCGTCGACCGCGTTGCCGCCCGCCCGGGCGATCTGCTCCCCCGCGTCGGCGGCGACCTCGCTCGGTGCGGCGATCGCGACGTCGGTACTCACGGTCGGGGGCTCACGGTTTGGGGCTCACGGCACGAGCCCCCAGACGCGCTGGCTCACTCCCACTCGATCGTGCCCGGCGGCTTGCTCGTGACGTCGAGCACGACGCGGTTGACCTCCCGCACCTCGTTGGTGATGCGGGTCGAGATCCGTTCCAGCAGCTCGTGCGGCAGGCGGCTCCAGTCGGCCGTCATGGCGTCCTCGCTGGAGACCGGGCGCAGCACGATCGGATGGCCGTACGTGCGCCCGTCACCCTGGACCCCGACCGAGCGCACGTCGGCCAGCAGCACGACGGGGAACTGCCAGATGTCGGCGTCCAGACCCGCCGCGGTGGTCTCCTCGCGCACGATCGCGTCGGCGTCGCGCAGGATGCGCAGCCGGTCGGCGTCGACCGCGCCCACGATGCGGATCGCGAGGCCCGGACCGGGGAACGGGTGCCGCCCGACGATCGCCTCGGGGATGCCCAGCTGGCGTCCGACCTCGCGGACCTCGTCCTTGAACAGGGCTCGCAGGGGCTCGATCAGCCCGAACTCCAGGTCCTCGGGCAGGCCGCCGACGTTGTGGTGGCTCTTGATGTTGGCTGCACCCTCGCCACCGCCGGACTCGACGACATCGGGGTAGAGCGTGCCTTGGACGAGCCACTTCACGGGCGGGCCCGGCGTCGCGAGGATCTCGCGCTCGGCGGCCTCGAACGTGCGGATGAACTCGCGCCCGATGATCTTGCGCTTCTCCTCGGGATCGCTGACCCCCGCGAGGTGCCCGAGGAACTGCTCGGCGGCATCGACGACCTTCAGGTCGACCCCGGTCGCGGCGACGTAGTCGTGCTCGACCTGCTCGGCCTCCCCCTGGCGCAGCAGACCGTGATCGACGAAGACCGCCGTGAGCTGGTCGCCGATCGCGCGCTGGACCAACGCGGTCGACACCGCGGAGTCGACCCCGCCCGACAGCGCCGAGATGACGCGGGAGTCCCCGACCTGCTCGCGGATCAGGGCGACCTGCTCCTCGACGATGTTGGCGCTCGTCCACGACTGGCGGCACCCCGCGATCTCGACCAGGAAGCGTTCGAGCACCTGCTGGCCGTGCTCGCTGTGCAGCACCTCCGGGTGCCACTGCACGCCCGCGAACCCGCGGCCGGTGTCCTCGAAGGCCGCGACGGGAGCACCACCGGTGCTCGCGAGCACCGAGAAGCCCTCCGGGGCCTGCGTCACGGCATCGCCGTGGCTCATCCAGATCCGGTGCGACGGCGGGATCCCGTCGAGCAGCACGCCCCCGGACACGACCGAGACGTCGGTGCGGCCGAACTCCGAGAGTCCCGTGCGCGCCACGGTGCCGCCGAGGGCCGCGGCCATCGCCTGGAAGCCGTAGCAGATGCCGAAGACGGGCACCGTGCCGTCGAGGACGCCCGCGTCGAGCTGTGGTGCGCCGGGCTCGTACACCGACGACGGCCCACCCGACAGGATGATGGCCGCCGGCTTCTTCGCGAGCATCTGCGCCGCCGGCATCGTCGAGGGCACGATCTCGGAGAAGATGCGGGCCTCGCGCACCCGGCGCGCGATCAGCTGGGCGTACTGGGCGCCGAAGTCGACCACGAGGACCGTGTCGTGCTGGGCCTCCGCGACTTCCTCGGGGGTGGCCTCGGGCGTGGTGGCAGGTGCGTCGGTCACACCGGCGATCCTAGCGGCCGAAAAACTTCTCGAGACCCCGCGTAACCCCCTGCTCCGCCCCTCGTTGTTTGGAGTGGATCTGACACATTCTCCCTCCCGTCAGATCCACTCGTGCCCGCTCCTCGTGGCACAACAGGGCCCGGTCACTTTCTCCCTCCCGACCGGGCTCTGTGCTTTGCAGGAGCCGCACCGCGAAAAAGTTGGTCCGCTCCCGCAGCAGGTCTCTCCCGACCAGCCGCGGGGGCGGACCGCTCGCCTTCCCCATGTGTCCGCCAGATGTGCGCGCAAACGGGGCTCAGAAGTGACTCCTGGGCTGCGTCTGCGCGCACATCTGGCGGGCTATCGCGCCCGCGCGACGCTAGTTGACGATGGGCAGGCGCAGGGCGCCCGGAGCGTCGTCGGGCACGACGGGGTTCTTGGGCGCGACGGGCTCGAGGCGGCGATAGCCCTCGGTCACGCCGGGTCGCGTGTCGGTCTCGCCCTTGTTGGGCCAGAACGACATCGCCCGCTCCGCCTGGGCCGTGATCGTGAGCGACGGGTTGACCCCGAGGTTGGCCGTGATGGCCGAGCCGTCCACGACGTGAAGACCCTCGTGGCCGTAGAGCCGGTGGTACGGGTCGATGACCCCCGTCTCGGTGCTGTCACCGATGCAGGCACCGCCCATGAAGTGGGCGGTCAGCGGCACGTTGAACGGCTCGCCGATCGTGCCGCCGGCCGTGCCCGGCATGTGGTGCGCCATGCGCTGCACCGCTTCGTGCCCCTCGGGGATGAACGACGGGTTGGGGGCTCCGTGGCCCTGGCGTGACGTCAGGCGCTTGCGCCCCAGGATGCCGCGCTTGGTGTACGTCGTGATCGAGTTGTCGTGCGTCTGCATGACCAGGGCGATGACGGTGCGCTCCGACCAGTGCCGCAGGTCGTAGAGCTTGAACAGATTGCGCTTCTGGTTCCACATCTCGCGCAGCCAGACCCGCCAGCGGGCCTTCGGGCCGCTGCCGTCGGTGAGCACGGTCTGCATCAGCGACATCGCGTTCGAGCCCCGACCGTAGCGGACGGGCTCGATGTGCGTGTGCTCGTTGGGGTGGAACGACGAGGTGATCGCCACGCCCTCGCTGTAGTCGATGTCCTTGCCGTCCGAGATCGCGCCCAGGAGCGCCTCGGAGTTGGTGCGGGTCAGCAGGCCGAGCCGCTGCGAGACGTGCGGGAGGTCGCCGGAGTCGCGCATCTTGTGCAGGAGCTTCTGGGTGCCCATCGTGCTGGCGGCGAAGACGACCTGGCGGGCCCGCAGCGTGCGGTGCGGTCGGAAGCGCTTGTTGGTGCGCCGCGTCTCGACCTCGTAGCCCCCACCACCGGCGAGGGGCCGGACGGCCGTGACCGTCGTGAGCGCGTGGACCTCCGCGCCGTTCTGCTCGGCCAGGTAGAGGTAGTTCTTGACGAGCGTGTTCTTGGCGTTGTGCCGGCACCCGGTCATGCACTCGCCGCAGTTGATGCAGGCCTTGCGATCAGGCCCTGCGCCGCCGAAGTACGGGTCGCCCATCTCGGCACCCTGCTCGTCACCGAACAGCACGCCGACCGGCGTGTGGTGGAACGTGCCCTCGACGCCCATCTCGGTGGCGACCTGCTTGATCAGCCGGTCGGCCTCGGTCTCGTAGGGATAGATGCTCACGCCGAGCATGCGCTTGGCCTGGTTATAGTACGGCGCCAGCTCGGCGCGCCAGTCAGTGATGTGGCCCCACGCCGGATCCTTGTAGAACGGGTCGAGCGGCTCGTACAGCGTGTTGGCGTAGACCAGCGAACCACCGCCGACCCCGGCGCCCGACAGGATCAGGACGTCCTTGAGCTTGTCGATGCGCTGGATGCCGTAGCACCCGAGCTGCGGCATCCAGAGGAACTTGCGCAGGCGCCAGGAGCTCTTCGCGAAGTCGTCGTCCTCGAACCGCTTGCCGGCCTCCAGGACCGCGACCTTGTAGCCCTTCTCGGTCAGGCGCAGCGCCGAGACGCTGCCACCGAAGCCCGAGCCGATCACGATGACGTCGTAGTCGACGTCCGCGCCCTCGTCGGATTCCAGGATCTGGTCAGTCATGCGGCTCTCCTTCTCAGCGGCGGACGGTCGTGCGGCGCAGGACGCGCAGCAGGAACGTCAGGACGGCAGCGTACGGCTTGGCGGGGACCGCGGCAGGGCCCGCGACGGGCAGGAGGCGCTGGACGCCGACCGACTGGGTCTCGGTGTACCGGTAGTAGCCCTCCTCGCCCTGGCGACGGCCCGTGCCCGAGGTCCGCATGCCCCCCATGGGCGCGTCGACGCTGCCGAACGTGGCGCCGAAGCCCTCGTTGACGTTGACCGTGCCGGCCTTGATCCGCGGCGCGAGGGCGCGGGCCAGGCCCACGGGTCCGAAGATCGAGGCGTTGAGCCCGTACTCCCCGGCGTTGGCGAGCGCGACGGCCTCGTCGACGTCCGCGAAGCGGTAGAGCGAGACCAGCGGGCCGAAGGTCTCCTCCGCGAAGCACTCGGCCGCCTCGGTGACGTCCTCCAGCACCGTGGGCTCGAAGAAGTATGGACCGAGGTCGGGCCGGGCCCGTCCGCCCGCGAGGACCGTGGCGCCGTTGGCCACGGCGTCGTCGACGTGCTTGGTGACGGTCTCGAGCTGGCTGGCCGAGACCAGCGAGCCCATGTCGACGTCCCAGTCGAGCGAGGCCCCGAGGCTCATGGCGCGGACGCGGCGCACGAACGCGTCGCGGAAGTCGTCGTACAACGAGTCGTGCACGTAGAGCCGCTCGATCGAGACGCACAGCTGGCCGGCCGACGAGAAGCAGGCCCCGACCGCGCCCTCGGCCGCCTTCTCGACGTCGGCGCCGGGGAGCACGATCATGGGGTTCTTGCCGCCGAGCTCGAGGGAGTAGCCGATGAGCCGCTCCGCGGCGAGCTTGGCGATGCCCGTGCCGGTCGCGGTCGATCCCGTGAAGCAGATGTAGTCGGCCTGCTGCACGATCGCCGTGCCGACGACGGAGCCCGCACCGCTGACCATCTGCCAGACGTCGGCCGGGACGCCGGCCTTGCGCAGCAGCTCCAGGGCGGCGAGCGCGGTCAAGGGGCTCTGGCTGTCGGGCTTCTGGACGACGACGTTGCCGGCCGCGATCGCGGGCAGACCGTCGGCCAGGGCCATCGTGAGGGGGTAGTTCCAGGGGCTGATGATGCCCACGACGCCCTTCGGCACGTGGTGGACCGTGATCTGGGTCAGGAACGGGAACACGCCGACGCCACGTCGCGATCCGGCCAGGTAGCGCAGGCGCCGGCCGTAGTAGCGGGCCGTGAGCGCCAGGTGGAGGACCTCGTCGTAGGCGTGCTTGCGGGTCTTGCCCGACTCGAGCTGGATCAGGTCCATCAGCTCGTTCTGGTGGGCGAGCACGAGATCGTGCAGGCGCAGCAGCATGCCGGCCCGGTCGCGCACCGAGGTCGAGGCCCAGCGGGGCTGGATCGCGCGAGCGGCGTCGAAGGCGTCGTCGACGTCGCTCGGACTCGAGACCGGCACCTCGGCGAGCGCCTCGCCCGTGAAGGGGGTCGACGTCGTGCGGACCTCGCCCGTCGTGCTGCGGATCAGGGAGGTCAGCTCGGCCGCCCGGGCCGCGCTGACCGGCGCGTCCACGCGGGCGTCGGAGACACTGGGGCGAACAGACGTGGTCGACATGGGGGCGAGCATACCGCCGGTATGTGAACCGTGCCACCGTCGCAGGTCAGGTGCGGTGCCGGGTCGCCCGTCGACCCCTCAGAGCCGCACGCTCCGCGCCGGGCCGAGGGCCCGCCGTTCCGCCAGCATGGGATGAGCCGCGCGGGTCGCCGCGACGAGATCCAGCTCGAGATCGGCGATCACGACCCCCTGCTCGCCGTCGGGCACCGCCACCAGGGTGCGTCCCTCCGGGTCGTGGATCGCGGCTCCTCCGCAGAACTCGCCCTCGCCGCACGGTCCCACGAGGGCGCCGACCGCCACGAAGAAGCCGTTGTCGAGCGCTCGAGCGCGGGTGTAGAGGTCGCGTCGGTGCTCGCTGCCGGCGTAGTAGGCGATCGAGGCGGCGTAGAGCACGGCTCCCGCGTCGGCGGCAGCTCGGCCGTGCTCGGGAAAGCAGGTGTCGTAGCAGGTGGCCAGGGCGATCCGGTCCCCTGCGAGGTCCAGGACGGTGCCCGCCTCGCCGGCCGCGAAGCACTCCTGCTCCCCACCCGAGAGGTGCTGCTTGTCGTAGACCCGCTGCGGCGCGGTCCCGCCGAATGCGAGGGTCGTCAGGGTCGGCCGCTCGGCGCCCGCGATGGCCGCGCCCGCGAGCACGACAGCTCCCGCTGCGGCGGCGGCCTCCTGCAACGGGGCGAGGCACGGATCGTCCAGCGCGATGACCGCCGGCGGGAGCGTGTAACCGGTCAGGAAGAGCTCCGGCAGCACCAGGAGCGACGCCCCGTCGGCCCGGGACACGGCGTCGACCGCGGTCGCGACATTGGCTGCCACGTCCCCCGGGACGGAGGTCAGCTGCGCCACCGCGACCCTCACGGTGCGCGGTCCGCAGCGAGATGCTTCGCGAAGCAGACCGAGTCGGGCACCGACAGGTAGGGCTCGAACACCGGCACCTCCGTGTATCCGCTCGCCCGGTACAGAGCCAGCGCCGACTCCTGGCGCGACCCCGTGTGCAGGAGCAGGCGCGGGGCGCCGGCGTGCCGCGCCCGCTCCTCCAGGTTCTCCAGCAACAGCCGACCCAGGCCCCGACCGCGTCCTGCGGGCGGGACGTACATCCGCTTGACCTCGAGATCCGGTCCGAGCCGGCGCAGCGCTCCCGTGCCCACCGGCAGGTCTCCCTGCCGCGCGAGCAGCGTCACGACGACCGAGCCCGGGTCGATGTCCTCGGCCGGTGACGCATGCCGGGGCCGCCCGTACAGGGCCGCCATCTCCTCACCCATGGCCTGACGCATCCGCTGCACGACAGGGTCGTCCACGGCCACCTCGACCAGGGCGACCGGGATCACCCGACGACGACCTCGACCCGCTGGAACTCCTTGAGCTCGGTGTACCCCGTCGTGGCCATCGCGCGGCGCAGGGCACCGATCAGGTTCATCGTGCCGTCGGGCACGGTCGAGGGCCCGAACAGGACCGACTCGAGCGTGCCGATCGTGCCGAACTCGACGCGCTGGCCCCGGGGCAGCTCGGCGTGCCACGCCTCGGCGCCCCAGTGGAAGCCGCGGCCCGGCGCCTCGTGGGCGCGCGCCAGCGGGGACCCGATCATGACGGCGTCGGCGCCGCACGCCACGGCCTTCGCGATGTCGCCACTGCGACCGATCGACCCGTCGGCGATGACGTGCACGTAGCGACCGCCCGACTCGTCGAGGTAGTCGCGGCGCGCGGCGGCCACGTCGGCCACGGCCGACGCCATCGGCACCGAGACACCCAGGACCGACCGCGTCGTGTGCGCGGCGCCGCCACCGAATCCGACCAGGACCCCCGCGGCGCCGGTGCGCATCAGGTGGAGGGCGGCCTGGTAGGTCGCGCAGCCACCCACGATGACCGGGACGTCGAGCTCGTAGATGAACTCCTTGAGGTTGAGCGGCTCGGCCTGGCCCGAGACGTGCTCGGCCGAGACCGTCGTGCCGCGGATCACGAACAGGTCGACCCCGGCGCGCACGACGACGTCGGCGAACTGCTTGGTGCGCTGGGGCGAGAGCGCGGCCGCGACCGTGACACCCGCGTCACGGATCTCCTGCAGCCGGCTCACGATCAGCTCGGGCTTGATCGACTCGGCGTAGATCTCCTGCATGCGGGCATTCGCCGCGACCGTGTCGAGACTCGCGATCTCCGCCAGGAGCGGCTCCGGGTCCTCGTAGCGGGTCCACAGTCCCTCGAGGTCGAGCACGCCCAGCCCGCCGAGCCGGCCGAGCGCGATCGCCGTGGCCGGGCTCATGACCGAGTCCATCGGCGCGGCCAGCACCGGGAGCTCGAAGCGGTAGGCGTCGATCTGCCAGGCCGTCGAGACCTCCTCCGGGTCACGCGTACGCCGGCTCGGCACGATCGCGATGTCGTCGAAGGAGTAGGCCCGGCGGCCGCGCTTCGCGGCTCCGATGTCGAGGTCTGCCATGGCGCCCACCCTATCGGCGGCAGGACGAGGCACCCGCGAGGCCGGGTCGAGGCGCGGGCCGTTCGTCGTGCAGGACAAGCAGCATGGACCAGAAGCGGTGGGTCCCGCGGCCGCTTGCGTGGCCGCGCGCTCGACTTCACACGGAGGATGGTGACTTCCCACGGCTCCTGTGCCGTGCGAAGTCACCAGTTGCCGTGCTGAGCAGCGCGGCTAGCTCAGCGACCGGCGTAGTTGGGGGCCTCGACGGTCATCTGGATGTCGTGCGGGTGCGACTCCTTGAGCCCGGCCGAGGTGATGCGCACGAACTTGCCCTTGGTCTGCAGGTCGTCGATCGTGCGGGCGCCGACGTAGAACATCGACTGGTGCAGGCCTCCCACGAGCTGGTGGGCCACCGCGCCGACGGGACCGCGGTAAGCCACCTGGCCCTCGATGCCCTCGGGCACGATCTGGTCGTCGCTCGTGACGTCGGCCTGGAAGTAGCGGTCCTTGGAGTAGGACTTCTTGCCGCGCGAGGCCATCGCCCCGAGCGAGCCCATGCCGCGGTACGACTTGTACTGCTTGCCGCCGACGAAGATCAGGTCGCCGGGGCTCTCCTCGCAACCGGCGAGCAGCGAGCCCACCATGACGGTGTCGGCGCCGGCGACGAGCGCCTTCGCGATGTCGCCGGAGTACTGCAGCCCGCCGTCGGCGATGACCGGGACCCCCGCAGGGCCGGCCGCGAGCGACGCCTCGTAGACCGCCGTGATCTGGGGGACGCCGACGCCCGCGACGACGCGCGTGGTGCAGATCGAGCCCGGACCGACGCCGACCTTGACGGCGTCGACCCCGGCGTCGACCAACGCCTGGGCACCCTCGCGCGTGGCGACGTTGCCGCCGATGATCTGGACGCCGTCGAAGGCGGAGTCGGCCTTGATACGACGGATCATGTCGAGCAGGAGCCGCGCGTGGCCGTGGGCGGTGTCGACGACGAGCACGTCGACGCCGGCCTCACGCAGCTGGTTGGCCCGCTCCCACGCGTCGCCGAAGAAGCCGACCGCGGCGCCGACCATGAGGCGGCCCGAGGAGTCGTTGCTGGCGAGCGGGAACTGCTCGGACTTGACGAAGTCCTTGACCGTGATGAGCCCGGCGAGCTGGCCGTCGGCGTCGACGATCGGCAGCCGCTCACGCTTGTGCTGGCGCAGCAGGGACTGTGCCTCGTCGCGGGTGATGCCGACCTGACCCGTGATCAGCGGCATGGGGGTCATGACGTCGCCGACGTGCGTGCTGGCCCACTCCGCCACGGGCGTGAACCGCAGGTCGCGGTTGGTGATGATGCCGATGAGCGTGCCGTCCTCGTCGACGACGGGCAGGCCCGAGACGCGGTACTCGCCGCACTTGGCGTCGAGATCCTCCAGCGTCGCCTTGGGGCCGATCGTGACGGGGTTCGGGATCATGCCCGTCTGCGTGCGCTTGACGAGGTCGACCTGGTACGCCTGGTCCTCGATCGAGAGGTTGCGGTGCAGGATGCCGATGCCACCCTCGCGGGCCATGGCGATCGCCATGCGCGACTCCGTGACGGTGTCCATCGCGCTCGACAGCAGCGGGATCCGCAGCGTGAGCTCCCGGGTCAGACGCGCGGTCGTGTCGACCTCGCTCGGGATGACGTCGGTCTCGCCGGGCAGCAGCAGGACGTCGTCGTAGGTGAGTCCCAGCGTCTGGAACTTGTCGGGGATTCCACCACTCATGACGTCATCGTACGCGCCCCCGACGACGGCTCCGGCCGCGGTGAGCGTCGTGTGGGACACGTCACCGCGGCCGTGGTCCGACCGCTCAGAGGCCGGTCTTGCCGTCGGCCCAGTAGGGCTGGGTGCGGATGCTGCGCCGGTCGATCGGCGTCAGGTCCAGCAGCACCCGACGCTGCCGCTGGATCGACTGCCCGTGACCGGCGAGGTAGACCGTGGTCGTGGCGTCGAGCTGCTCCGCGTGCCGCTGCAGCCACGCCTCGGCGTCGAGGCCGTGGGCGCCCGAGCGGGCCACGACCGTGGCCTGCGGCACTAGCTCGCCGGTGGCCTCGACGTCGCCCGGGTCGACCTCGAGAAGGGCCTGGAAGGGACGCCCCTCGGACCGGCACCGGTCGCCGAAGGCCATCGCGAGGCTGATGACCGTCGCGTCGCCCACGACGAGCACGGGCTCGTCGCCGGCCTCCCAGCGGAAGCTCTTCTTCGAGCCCCACTGACACACCGCCACCGGATCGCCCTCGTGCCAGCTGAGGATCAGCTCCTCACCGGGCCCCGACCCGTGCCGGTGGACGATGATCGAGAGCTCCCCGGACGCGGCGTCGATCCGCGCCGGGGTGTAGTGCCGGAACTCGGTGCGGCTGGTGCGAAAGGCCGTGGAGTCGCCCGGCAGGATCGTCGCCTCCCGAAAGTCGTCGGACCCGAGCACGAGCTCGATGAGCCCGTGCCCGAGGTCGCGACGGCGGACCAGGGTCGCGGCGTGGGCCGACTTCATGACCTGGTCGGCCAGGAAGCCGGGCGTGCGGAGCGCCATGGATCAGAGCAGACCCTGCGCCGCGGTCGTGAACCGGTTGAGCAGGGTGGCCGCCTCGGCGTACGTCGGCGGGTAGACCGAGGTCCACGGGGTGAAGGCGTCGTTCTGGGCGGCCGCGATGGTCGCGAAGACCGGCTGCGCCTTGAGAGCCTCCAGCCCGGCCTGACCCTGACGGTCGTCGTACAGCGCGAGGTCGGCGTTGTACTTGTCCGACTCCTCCCAGCTGAGGGTCTCGAAGTAGCCCTGCGGGTCCGGGTTGTCCGGCACGACGATCGGCAGGCCCAGGGTCTCGACCCAGTAGTTCAGATCGGCCGAGACGGCCGGGTTCGAGACGTAGTAGCTGTCGACCGAGCCCGAGACGGCGATCGCGGTCTTGCCGGCCGCGGTGAGCTGCTCACCGAGGTCCGTGGCCGTGGCCGAGGCCTCCTCGAAGGCGGCTTCGCCCGCCGTGACCTCCTCGCTCTCGAGGTCGGCACCCAGCTCGCCGGCGAGGTCCTGCACCGACTCGATCTGCTCGGTGAGGTCCAGGCCGTCGTAGCTGACGGCCACGATGTCCCACTGCTTGCCGAGGCTGTCGTGGATCGGCTTCGACATGTACCAGTAGTCGCCCTCGATGTAGCTCGAGGTGATGATCAGGTCGGGATCGAGCGCGGCGACCTTCTCCTCGTCGATGTCGCCGTAGTCGCCGGCTCCCGTAACGTCCTCGACCGACTCCGGGTCGAGGCCGGCGGCCTGGCTGTCGACGCCGCCGTCGGGGCCCTCGAGCGGGCCGAACGTACCGACGATCCGGTCGCCGAGCCCGAGCTGCGTGAGCGCCGCGGCCATGGTGCTCTGAGCCACGATGCGCTCGGGGCCACCGTCCGGCAGGTCGACGTCGATGCCGTCGGTCTGGTCGACGTTGCCGTCACCGGAGCCGGAGTCGGAGTCGGAGTCGGAGCCGCACGCGGCCAGGGGCAGGAGCAGGAGGGCGCCGACGACGGCGCCGGCGATGGAGCGAGTCTTCATGTCGGCAAGGCTACCCTGACCTTGGCAAGGTTTACCTAACACCCCCGACCCATGGCGCGGCACCCGCCCGGGACGCCGAACGGCCCGCCCCCCACGAGGGGGACGGGCCGTTCGGACCAGATGGACCGATCAGTGCTGGTGACCCGCGTGGGCGTCGGCCTCGTCCTCGGCCGGCTTCTCGGCCACGAGGGTCTCGGTCGTCAGCAGCATCGCCGTGATCGAGGCCGCGTTGGCCAGGGCCGAACGCGTGACCTTGACCGGGTCGAGGATGCCCTGCGCGAGCAGGTCGCCGTACTCACCCGTGGCGCCGTTGTAGCCCTGGCCCGACTCGCGGACCTTGCTCACGACGACCTCGCCGGCGGCACCACCGTTGCGGGCGATCCACTCCAGCGGGGCGTCGGCACCCTTGCGGACGATGCGGACACCGAAGGCCTCGTCGCCGGTCAGACCGAGGTCGCCGTCGAGCACCGAGACCGCGTGGACGAGCGCGGAGCCACCGCCGGGGACGATGCCCTCCTCGATGGCCGCTCGGGTCGCCGAGACGGCGTCCTCGATGCGGTGCTTCTTCTCCTTGAGCTCGACCTCGGTGGCCGCGCCGACCTGGATCACGCAGACGCCGCCGGCGAGCTTCGCGAGACGCTCCTGGAGCTTCTCCTTGTCCCAGTCGGAGTCGGAGAGCTCGATCTCGGACTTGATCTGCGCCACGCGACCGCTGACCTCGGCGGCGTCGCCGCCGCCCTCGACGATCGTGGTGTCGTCCTTGGTGACGACGATGCGACGCGCGGTGCCGAGCACCTCCAGGCCGACCGAGTCGAGCTTGAGGCCGACGTCGGGCGTGACGACCGTGGCGCCGGTGAGCGTCGCGATGTCCTGCAGGATCGCCTTGCGACGGTCGCCGAAGGCCGGGGCCTTGACCGCGACCGAGGTGAAGGTGCCGCGGATCTTGTTGACGACGAGCGTGCTGAGCGCCTCGCCCTCGATGTCCTCGGCGATCACGAACAAGGTCTTGCCGGCGGCGATGACCTTCTCGAGCAACGGGAGGAGGTCGGAGACGGCCGAGATCTTGCCGCTGTGCAGCAGGACGTAGGGGTCGTCGAGGACGGCCTCCATGCGCTCGGTGTCGGTGACCATGTACGGGCTCAGGTAGCCCTTGTCGAACTGCATGCCCTCGGTGAAGTCGAGCTGCGTGCCGAGGGTGTTGGACTCCTCGACCGTGATGACGCCGTCCTTGCCGACCTTGTCGAAGGCCTCGGCGATGAGCTCGCCGATGTGGGCGTCACGGCTGGACACCGTGGCGACGGCCGTCATGTCCTTGACGTCGTCGACGGTGCGGGCCGTCTCGTGGAGCTTCTCGACGACGGCCGCGACGGCCGCCTCGATGCCCTTCTTCAGACCGACCGGGTTGGCGCCGGCGGCCACGGCGCGCAGGCCCTCGTGGACCATCGCCTGGGCCAGCACGGTGGCGGTGGTGGTGCCGTCACCGGCGACGTCGTTCGTCTTGGTGGCGACCTCCTTGGCGAGCTGGGCGCCGAGGTTCTCGAAGGGGTCGTCGAGCTCGACCTCACGGGCGACGGTGACACCGTCGTTGGTGATCGTGGGGGCGCCCCACTTCTTGTCGAGCACGACGTAGCGGCCCTTGGGGCCGAGCGTGACCTTGACGGTGTCGGCGAGCTTGTCGACACCGCGCTCGAGGGCGCGGCGGGCGTTCTCGTCGAACTCCAGGATCTTGGGCATGGTGAGCCTCTCTGAGTGCGAAAAAGGATGGGAGACGCGAGCGCCCCGGCGCCCCGCCCACGAGGTGGGAGGGCGGGCCGGGGCGTCAGCGCATCAGGAGATGACGGCGAGGATGTCGCGCGCCGAGAGGATCAGGTAGTCCTGACCGGCGTGCTTGACCTCGGTTCCGCCGTACTTGCTGAAGATGATCTTGTCGCCCACGGCGACGTCGATCGGGACGCGGTTGCCGTTGTCGTCGATGCGACCGGGGCCCACGGCCACGACCTCGCCCTCCTGGGGCTTCTCCTTGGCGGTGTCCGGGATGACGAGACCGGACGCGGTGGTCTGCTCGGCCTCGCTCGTCTTGATGATGAGACGGTCCTCGAGCGGCTTGATAGTCGACACTGGTCGACCTCCCCTTCGTTCTGAGAGTGGAGTCTGTGGTTCTTCGGGTGAGCTGCGCACGTCGTCGCGGGTGCCGTGCACGGCTAGCAATCTCACGTGGAGAGTGCCAGTTCCGAAGGTAGCAGATCGTTGGCACTCGGTCGACGGGAGTGCTAATCGGTCACGTGCCAAGAACGGTGGGGACGGGACAAGCGGCATGGACCACACCGCAGGGTACGGCGGCCCTCAACCGACCGTCCTTCCGAGATTTGCGCCGAGACGTGCAGTTCGGGCACGGCGGAAACCCACATCTCGGCGCATTTCGGGACGCCACCCGCGGATGAACGGCTCCTGCACCCACCGCTCCTGGTCCGTGCCGCTTGTCACCCGCCAAGCTCGGCCTCCGCGCGCCCGGGAGGCGAAGGGGCGGGCGCCCCACCGATACGCTCTCGGGATGGAGCTCGCGACCTTCGAGCGGCTGCTGACGCCGGAGGGTCAGGAGCTGCTGGCCGAGATCGCCGAGCGCGCCGGGGTGGAGTCCGACCTCGGACTGGGCACCCGGCTGCGCAAGACCCACGACAACGACCTGGTCGCTGCCGCCGTCACCCAGAACCACCTCCGCGGGAAGGCCGCGGCCAAGCTGGGCGCCGACGCCGCGCGCCTGTACTTCACGCACGACGCGCTCGAGCAGGCCACGCGGCGCCGGGTGGCCGACCACCGGGCCCAGCGGCTCGCCGGCGCAGGAGCCACGTCGGTGGTCGACCTGGGGTGCGGCATCGGCGCGGACCTGATCGCGTTCGCCCGGGCCGGCCTGCGCGTCCGCGGGATCGAGCAGGACCCCGTCCGAGCGGCGATCGCCGCGGCGAACCTCCGCGCGCTCGACCTCGACGGTCACGTCGAGGTGGGCGACGCGACGCGCACCGAGGTGGCGCCGGGCGAGACGGCCTTCGTCGACCCGGCCCGCCGCACCGGGAAGGGCCGGGTCTTCGGCACCGCCGACCTCCAGCCGCCGTGGCCCTGGGCGCGCGAGCTGCTGCACGGCCGCGCCGTCGCCAAGGTCATGCCCGGCCTGGCGCACGACGACGTGCCGGCCGGCGTCGAGGCCGAGTGGGTCAGCGACGGGGGCGACCTGGTGGAGTGCTGTCTGTGGGGCAGCCCCTACGCCCGGACCCGCCGGCGCGCGACGCTGCTCCCCTCCGGCGCCACGCTCGCCCTGCACGACGAGCCCGCCGTCGTCGCACCAGTCGGCGCCTACCTCTACGAGCCGGACGACGCCGTGATCCGCGCCGGCGTCGTGGCCGAGCTCGCGGCGGAGCTGGGCGGCTGGCTCCCCGACCCGCGCATCGCCTACGTGAGCGCCGACCGCGGCGACGTCACCCCGCTCGCGCGACGCTTCGCGGTCACGGCCGAGCTCCCGTTCCGCGAGAAGCCGCTCAAGGCTGCCCTGCAGCAGCGCCGTGTGGGGACCCTGACGATCAAGAAGCGCGGGGTGCAGGTCGTGCCCGAGGAGCTCGTCAAGCGGCTCCGGCTCAGCGGCCCCAACCGCGCCACGGTCATCATGACGCGCGTCGACGGCCAGGGCCGGGCGTTCCTCGTCGAGCCGCTGAAGCCCTGAGCCGCGCCGCGGGCCTACGCTGACGCCATGCAGGTCGACCTCAACGCCGACGTCGCCGAGAGCCCGGACGACCTCGCGCTCCTGGACGTCGTGACCAGCGCCAACGTGTGCTGCGGGGCGTACGCGGGCGGCATCGACCTGATGCTCGCCGCGTGCACCAGGGCCGTCGAGCGCGGCGTCACGATCGGGGCCCAGGTAGGGTACGCCGACCCCGAGGGATTCGGCCGGCGCCCGCTCGAGGTCGACAGCGAGGAGCTCATCGAGTCGCTCCGCGAGCAGATCGACCTGCTCGCCGAGATCGCCGACGCGTCGGGCGGGCACGTCGCATACGTCAAGCCGCACGGTGCGCTCTACAACACCGTCGTCTCCGACGAGCGCCAGGCGGGCGCCGTCGTCGAGGCCGTCGCCCCGTACGGGCTCGGGCTGCTCGGGCTCCCCCACGCGGCCTCCCTGCGCCTGGCCCGCGCCGACGGGCTGCCGGTCGTGCGGGAGGGCTTCGCCGACCGGGCCTACCGACCCGACGGCACGCTCGTGCCGCGCTCGGAGCCCGGTGCCGTGCACGACGACCCGGCGACCGCCGTGGCGCAGGCCCTCCGACTGGCGGCCGAGGTCGACTCGCTGTGCGTCCACGGCGACTCCCCCGGGGCGCTCGACCTCACCCGCGCGGTGCGCGCCGGTCTGGAGGACGCCGGCCACACGGTGCGGTCGTTCGCGTGAGGCTCCTGCCGGTCGGCGACCAGGCCCTGATGCTCGACTGCACCGACGCGGCCGAGGCCCGTGGCTGGCACGCCGCCCTGGCCGGCGCGGCCGACGTGACCCTGGGCGCGCGCACCCTGCTGGTGCGCGGCGATCCGGCCGAGGTGCGCCGCCTCCTGGCCAGCACGTCACCGGGCGACGCCGCCGCGCGCGAGCTGCACGAGGTCACGGTGCCCGTGGTCTACGACGGTCCCGACCTGGCGGAGGTCGCCGGGCTCACCGGCCTGACGGCCGACGAGGTGGTCGCGGCGCACACTGCGGCGGTCTGGGACGTCGCGTTCACGGGATTCGCCCCCGGCTTCGCCTACCTGACCGGTGGCGACCCGCGCCTGCACGTGCCCCGGCGCGGCACCCCGCGGTCGCGGGTCCCGGCCGGGGCCGTGGCGCTCGCCGGGCCCTACTCCGGCATCTACCCGCGAGAGTCCCCCGGCGGATGGCAGCTGCTCGGGCGCACCGACCTCCCGGTCTGGGACCTCGACCGCGACCCGCCTGCCCTGCTGCAGCCGGGAACCCGGGTGCGGTTCACGGTCGCGCGTCCCGGGGCGACGCCATGAGCCTGCGCGTCACGGCGATGCTCGGGTCGGCCCTGGTGCAGGACCTGGGACGACCGGGCCGCTCGGAGATCGGGGTGTCCCCGTCCGGGGTCTTCGACCGGCGGGCGGCCCGGCAGGCGAACGCCCTCGTCGGCAACGCCCCGGGCGCCGCCGTGCTCGAGGTCGTCGGCGCGCTCTCGCTCCGGGCGAGTCGGGAGACCGCCGTCGTGGTGGCTGGCGCACCGGGACCACTCACGATCGACGGCGTGCCGGCGTCCTCGCTGCGCCTCCTGCGCGTGCCCGCGGGGGGCGTGCTGTCGGTCGGTCCCGCCGTCGTCGGGCTCCGCCGCGTCGTGGCATTCGCGGGCGGGATCGCCACCGACCCCGTCCTCGGGTCGCGGTCGACCGACACCCTCGCCGGTCTCGGACCAGCGCCGCTCGAGATCGGGTCCCCGGTCGTCGTGGCACCGGGCCCCGTCGGACCCGACCGGCGCCAGCTCGACACCGGCGTCTGGGGCGTCGGCGACCTGACGGTGCGGGTCGTGCTCGGTCCGCGCGACGACTGGTTCTCCGCCGACGCGGCCGACACGCTGCTCCGCACGGGCTGGACCGTGTCGGACCGCAGCGACCGGATCGGCCTGCGTCTCGACGGCCCACCGCTGGAGCGGGCCGTCGCGGGAGAGCTCGAGTCGGAGGCGGTCGTGCGGGGCAGCATCCAGGTCACCTCGGCCGGGCTGCCAGTCGTGCTGGGGCCTGACCACCCGGCGACGGGCGGCTACCCCGTGATCGGCGTCGTGGTCGACGCCGACACCGACCTGCTGGCCCAGGCAGCGCCCGGCCGCATCCTGCGGTTCCGCCGGCATCCCGCACCCTGAGCGGGCGGTGGAGTCAGGCGACGATCGAGGTGACCGGGAGACCGGAGTCGGCCCGCAGGTCGAAGGGCGAGGGCGACAGGCCGCGACGCACGACCTCGGCACCCAGCGCGGCCACCATGGCTCCGTTGTCGGTGCACAGGCCGAGACGCGGCACGCGCAGCTCCAGGCCGGCCTCGGCACAGCGCTGCTCGGCGTACCAGCGCAGCCGCGAGTTGGCGGCGACCCCGCCGCCCACCACGAGGGTGCCGACGTCGTGCACACGGCACGCCTCGACGGCCTTGGCCGTGAGCACGTCGCACACCGCGTCCTGGAACGACGCCGCGACGTCGGCGACGACGAGCTCACGTCCGGCGAGCTGCTCGCGCTGCACGTGACGTGAGACCGCACTCTTCAGGCCGGAGAACGAGAAGTTCCAGCGATGCCGCTCCTGGTCGCGCGCGGCCGTGAGGCCCCGCGGGAACGGCACGGCCCGGGGATCCCCACCCGCCGCGACCCGGTCGATGTGCGGGCCGCCGGGATACGGCAGGCCGAGCAGGCGCGCGACCTTGTCGAACGCCTCCCCCGCCGCGTCGTCGATCGTCTGGCCGAGCAGGGTCACGTCGGTCGCGATGTCGTCGACCAGGAGGATCTCGGAGTGCCCCCCGCTCGCGAGCAGCGCCACGACCCGCCGGTCGAAGCGGCCGTGCTCGAGCTGGTCGACCGCCACGTGGGCCGCGAGGTGGTTGACGCCGTACAGCGGCGTGTCGCGGGCCAGGGCCAGCGCCTTCGCCCCGGCGAGGCCCACGAGCAGCGCTCCGGTCAGCCCGGGACCGCTCGTGACGGCGATCGCGTCGACGTCGGACATCGTCAGACCGGCCTCGTCGAGCGCGCCGGTGAGCGTGGGGACGAAGGCCTCCAGGTGCGCGCGGCTGGCCACCTCGGGCACGATCCCGCCGAAGCGGACGTGCTCCTCCATGCTGGAGGCGACGACGTGCGCCAGGAGCTCGGTGCCCCGCACGATGCCGACACCGGTCTCGTCGCAGGACGACTCGATGCCGAGGACGACGGGCTCGCTCACCGGCTCATCATCCCACCTGCCGCCCACGGCCCGGCACCCCCGCCGGGCCCACCTCGCCGCCCACGGCCCGGCACCCCCGCCGGGCCCACCTCGCCGCCCACGGCCCGGCACCCCCGCCGGGCCCACCTCGTCCGGGCTACTCCTCGACCGTCACCCGACGGTCGAACGCGACGTAGCCGGCGAACTCGGTGCCGACGCGCTCGACCGCACCCGGCAGGAGGTCGGGGTACGACCACGCGCCGTCAGCGAGCTGGTCGTCACCGTGGCCGACGTCCCAGTACTGCGCGTCGCCCTTCCACGGACAGTGGTAGGCGGTGTCGCTCGGCGCGAACTGGCCCTCGGTCAGGCTCGACGGCGGGAAGTACCAGTTCCCCTCGATCTTGACGAGCTCCTCACGCGGAGCCTCGGCCAGGACAGTGCTGCCGTAGACGGCCTTCATGGTGCCTCCTCAGGGGTCACCCCCAGTGTGGCCCCACGATCCTGAAAGCGCTCAGCCGTTCTCGCGCTCCGCGCGGCGAGCCGCCTTGGCGGCCTTCTCCTCCTCGTCGAGGCGCGCGGCCTCCTCGGGGGTCGGGGCGAGGCCGCCGAAGCGGGCCGGGGCCCACCACTGCCCCGCGGGCGCGATCGGGTACTCGGCGATCGCGTGCTCGAGGAGCCGCGTCATCTCCGCCTTCAGCAGGGCGGTCTCGGCGACCGGGTCCTCCCCTGTGACGGCGAGCGGCGGGCCCACGTGCAGACCGATCGTCTTGCCCCGGCCGAAGATGTCGGACTCGTGGTCCTTGGTCTTGAGCAGCTGGGTGCCCCACGTGACCATCGGGATCAACGGCACGCCGGCCTCGGCCGCCATGCGGACCGCGCCGGTCTTGAGCTCCTTGATCTCCATCGACCTGCTGATCGTGGCTTCCGGGAAGATCCCCACGATCTCGCCCGACCGCAGGTACTCGACCGCCGTGGCATAGGACTGCTCGCCGTGGTCGCGGTCGACGCTGATGTGGTGGAAGGACCGCATCAGACGACCCGTGGCCCCCTCGAACGCCTCCCGCTTGGCCATGAACCGCACGAGCCGCTTGCTGGGCTGCGCCGCGAGGCCGTCGAAGACGAAGTCGACGTAGCTGATGTGGTTGGCCGCGAGCACCGCACCGCCGGAGCGCGGGATGTGCTCGGTGCCCGAGGTCTGGAAGCTCATGCCCAGCACCTTGAAGAGCGTCTTGGCCGTCACGATGACGGGCGGGTACGTCACGTCGCGCATGTCGCCACCGTAGTGCACACGCGTGCACCGTACGGATGACATGAACGGTGCGGCGAACGCGTATCCTCGTGCTCCGTGCCGTCCCCCGCCCCCGCCCTCGCGTCCGCGCCGGCTCCGGCGCCTGCGGGCGGCGGCGTGCGGCCGGAGATTCAGGCGCTCCGGGCCGTCGCGGTCCTGGGGGTGGTGCTGTACCACCTGTGGCCGACGCGCCTCAGCGGCGGCTACGTCGGCGTCGACGTGTTCTTCGTGGTGTCCGGCTACCTCATCACCGACCACCTCCTGCGCGAGGTCGAGCGCTCCGGGCCGCCGCGGCTCGTGCGCTTCTGGGCCCGGCGCGCCCGCCGGCTGCTCCCCGCCTCCTTCCTGGCGATCGCCGCCACCGCGGTCGCCGTCTGGGCCTTGGTGCCCGAGAACCGGTGGCCGCAGTTCGGGCGCGAGCTGTGGACCTCGACCCTCTACGTCCAGAACTGGGAGCTCGCGCGCCAGGCTGTCGACTACATGGCGCTCTCGAACGTCAAGTCCCCCACGCAGCACTTCTGGTCGCTCGGAGTCGAGGAGCAGTTCTACCTCGTGTGGCCCGTGCTCATCGCGCTCGTGGTGCTGGTGGCCACGCGCCTGCGGCGCGACCCGGTCAGGGCGATCGGCCTCACGCTCGCGGCCGTCGTGGTGCTGAGCCTGATCCACTCGATCGACCTGACGGCGTCGGACCCCGGCCGCGCGTACTTCGTCACGACCACGCGGGCGTGGGAGTTCGCCGCCGGGGGCCTGCTGGCGTGGGCCGTGCGCCGCGGACTCGTGGGGACCCTCCGCGCCGGGCCCGCCACGGCCCTCTCCTGGGCCGGCGCGGCGGCCGTGCTGGTCGCGATGGTCATGTTCGACGACCGGACACCCTTCCCCGGCTACACCGCCGCGCTGCCGGTCGTCGGCACCCTGGCGGTCATCGCCGCGGGAGCCCCCCGGGGCCGCCTCGCCCCGACCCCGCTCATGCGGTGGCGGCCCGTGCAGTTCATGGGCGACGTCTCGTACGGCGTCTACCTGTGGCACTGGCCCCTGATCATCCTGCTCCCGTACGCCACGGGCCACGACCTCACGCGCCCGGAGCGCCTTGCGATCCTGCTCGGCAGCTTCACCCTCGGCTGGGCGTCCAAGAACTTCGTCGAGGACCCGATCCGCCGGCCCGGCACGGGCGCGTGGCACGGCACCAGCTCGACGTTCCTGGGGGTCGCGGTGGCCTCGCTCGTGATCGTCGTCGGCACCCTGCCGCTCTCACGGTGGACCGCTCCCCCACCCCCGGTCGTGGGCGAGCAGATCGGCCCGTGCGTCGGAGCCACGGCGATGCTCGACCCGGACTGCGGATCCCCCGAGGACATCGAGCTGCTCGCCGACGAGACGGCCTTCCCGGGCGACCTGCCGCTGCCGTCCGTCCTGGAGTGCGAGTCCTCCAACGCCGCGGCGACGTACCGCCGGTGCGAGCTCGGCGGGTCCGACCCCCAGGGCGGCACCGCGCTGATCGGCGACTCCCACGCCACACGCTGGGCCGAGGTCCTCGGCGAGGTCTCGGCCCGGCACGACACCCGCCTCAGCACCTTCCTGGTCTCGGGCTGCTCGATGGCCACGACCGACCCGATCGGCAGCATCTGGGGCTCCGACCCCACCCAGGCCGACAACTGCGCGACGGCGCTGACCGACGTCCTCGCCGAGGTCGTGGCCGATCCCTCGATCACGACGGTCGTCCTGAGCAATCGCACGCGCCTGTACGCCGGATCGCTGCTGCTCACGGCCGACCGCGTCGCAGCCACGATGCGGGCGCTCCTGGAGTCCGGCAAGCGGGTCGTCGTGCTCGCCGACCCGCCCGAGATGTCGGCCGTGCCACCGCAGGCCGCCGCGAGCGCAGCCGACTGCCTGCAGGACGCCGGATCGCCCCATGAGTGCAGCCTGCCGCGGGCCGAGGCCGAGGTGCCGGACCCCATGCGGGAGGCCGCCGCGATGGTCGGCGTGCCCGTCGTCGACCTCACCGACGTGTTCTGCCTGCCTGACCGCTGCCTGTCGCGCATCGGCGGACTCGTGGTCTACAGCGACGACAACCACCTCACGAGGTCGTTCGCGGCGAGCACGCGCGACGTGCTCGACGAGCGGCTCGCCACGGCACTGGCCACCGCGTGACCACCCCGACCCCGCCCCGGTCGGTAACCTGAGCCACGGTCGCGACCCGAAAGGACGTCACATGAGCTCCCCCACGCTGTCGATCGTGGTTCCCGCGTACAACAACGGCAAGTACGTCGGCGCCACGATCGAGAGCATCCTGTCCCAGGAGGGCGTCGACCTCGAGCTGGTCGTGGCCGACCACACCTCGGGCGACGACACCCGCGCCGTCGTGGAGTCCTACCTCGACGACCCACGCCTGACGCTGCTCGACACCCCGGCCGGCGGCGGCGCCCCCGCCAACTGGCAGCGCGTCACCGACGCGGCGAGCGGCACGTACCTCAAGCTCGTGTGCGGTGACGACATCCTGCGCCCCGGTGTCCTGGCCCGCCAAGTCGCGCTGCTGGAGACACATCCGGAGGCCGTGCTGACGGCCTGCCGCCGTGACGTCATCGACTCCTCCGGACGCACGCTCATCGCCGGCCGCGGCCTGCAGGGCATCAACCGGCCGATGCCGGGCACCGAGGCGGTCCGCCACTGCGTCCGCGCAGGCGTCAACCCGTTCGGCGAGCCCGCCTCGGTCATGATGCGGCGCGCCGCTCTAACACAGGCCGGCGGCTGGTTCCCGGACTTCCCCTACCTGATCGACCAGGCCTCCTACGCGCGCGTGCTGCTCGCGGGCGACTTCGTGCCCGACGACGAGGTCGGCGCGACGTTCCGCCTGAGCAACGAGCAGTGGAGCGTCGCGCTGGTCAAGGACCAGTCGAGCCAGGCGCACGGGTTCCACCGGTGGATGCACGAGCACCACCCCGAGGTCGTGTCGGCGGCCGACGTCCGCATCGGCAACGTGCGAGCCTCCCTGGCGGCCCGGGCCCGGCGCATCGCGTACGCGATGCTGAAGCGGAGGATGCGATGACGACCTCCGGGACCGACCACGCCCCGTACGTGCACCGCGTGTCGATCGTCGTGCCCGTCTACAAGGGCGAGCGCACTCTCCCGGGCCTGCTCGAGGAGATCGCGCCGCTCACATCCGACTTCACGACGGCCGACGGCCACCAGGCCGTCGTCACCGAGGTCATCCTCAGCCACGACAACGGGCCGGACGGCTCCGACCGGGTCATTCGGGAGCTCTCGGCCACGCACCCCTTCGTCAAGCCCGTGTGGCTGAGCCGCAACTTCGGTCAGCACGCCGCGACGCTGGCCGGCATCGCCTCGTCCGGAGGCGACTGGGTCGTCACGATGGACGAGGACGGCCAGCACGATCCCGCGTTCATCGGTGGTCTCCTCGACACCGCCCTGCGGGAGCGGGCCCAGATCGTCTACGCCCGACCCGACAACCTCCCGCCCCACGGATTCGTCCGCAACACCGCCTCGAAGACCGCCAAGCGCATCCTCGAGTCGCTGTTCGGCGGTGGCAACGCCTCGGAGTTCAACAGCTTCCGGCTCGTGATCGGCGACGTCGCCCGCAGCGTCGCGGCCTACTCCGGCAACGGCGTCTACCTCGACGTGGCCCTCGGGTGGATCGCGCGTCCCGCGGTCACGTCACCGGTGACCCTGCGCGAGGAGGGTGGGCGCGCCAGCGGCTACTCCTACCGCAGCCTCATGGCGCACTTCCTGCGCATGATCCTGACCTCCGGCACCCGGGGGCTCCGGCTCGTCACGGTCGTCGGTGCCCTCTTCGCCCTCGCCGGCGTGCTGTTCGCGGTCTACCTCGCGGTCAACCGCCTGGCCGGCGGTGTCGATGCCGAGGGCTGGACCTCGATCATGGTGCTGCTGTCGCTCGGCACCGGCGCGATCCTGATGTCGCTGGGCATCGTGGCGGAGTACCTCGGGGTCGCGGTCAACGCGGCCCTGGGCAAGCCGTCCTACCTCATCGTGCGCGACCCGGCGAGCGGGCCGCTCGGGCACGCCGATCCCGCTCCCGGCCCGACCAGCGCGCCGTGACGGCGCGGTGGGTGATCGGTCGCGGCCTCCTGGGACGCGCCGTCATCGCCGCCTCGCAGCAGACGCCGTTCACGGCCGACGTCCGGTGGCACGATCCCGAGGACGCCGTCACCGACCTCCTGGCCGGGCTCGACCGCTTCGTCGCCACGACCGGTCAGGACCGGTGGGAGATCCACTGGTGCGCAGGACGCGGCGTGACGTCCTCCCCCCGTGACGTGCTGGACGTCGAGGTCGACGTGTTCCACCGCTTCGTGGCGGCGCTCACGGGTCATCGTGAGATCGCGCTCGACCGCGGCGGACTGTTCCTGGCGTCCTCGGTCGGCGGCATCTACGCCGGGTGCACCGACCCGCCCTTCACGGAGGCGACCCCGCCGTGCCCGATGTCGCCCTACGGCGAGGCCAAGCTCGCGATGGAGCAGCACGTGAGAGCCGCCTCGACGCAGACCGGGCTGCGCTCCTTCATCGGCCGCATCACCAACCTGTACGGCCCCGCCCAGGACCTCACCAAGGGGCAGGGGCTGCTCTCGACGATCGTGGCCAGTCACCTGACGGGCCGCCCGGCCACGATCTACGTCTCACTCGACACGCTGCGCGACTACCTGTATGCCGACGACTGCGGCCACATGGTGCTCGACGGTCTGCGGCTGCTCGCGCGCGAGCCGGCCGGTACGTCCGTCGTCAAGATCCTCGGATCCATGACCCCGTGGTCGATCGGGGCGATCCTGGGCGAGGCGAGCCGCATGCACCGGCTCAGCGCCCCGATCGTGGCGGCCCAGGGGCCCGTGGACGGAGCGCGTGGTCAGGCGCAGGACCTCCGCGTCCGTTCCGAGGTGTGGACCGACCTGGACGGCCTGGCGCGCACGACCCTGCCCGAGGGCCTCGGGGCGCTGCACCGCGCCCAGATGGCCGAGGTCATGGCGCACGGCGCCCCCACGCGCTGAGGGACCTGCGCCTGACGATCAGCGTGCGGCGCGGCTCCGGACGCGACGGCGCACCAGGTCGGTCCCGGTCCAGGCCACGGCGAGCATCGCGGCGAGCACGGCGCTGGCGAGCTCGATCGGCCAGCCGGGCGGCCGGAACGACACCGTCACCTCGCGGCCCACGTCGTCGGGCGTGACCTCGACCGTCAGCAGGTATCCCTGGGCCGGATCGGCCTGGCGCGCACCGTCGATCCGGTAGCCGGGCCAGTCGATGCGGCTCAGGACGACCTCGCCGGCCTCTCCATCGACCGCGTCGACCGTGAAGCTGACCTCGGTGTCGCGCACGTCGACGTCGGACACCATGGCGTCGATCGTGCGGGTGACCCCGCCGGCGGGGACCACGGGGTCATCGCGCCGCACGGTCCACGTCGCGTCGCCCACCTCGAGGGTCCAGCCCTCGTGGACCTCGGGCGCCTCGACCGGGTCGCCGTCGGCGTCGACGCCGCGCCAGACGATGATGGTGTTGAGATGCATGTCGTCGACGATGCGCGAGCCGTCGGCCTGCTCCTCGAACAGCGCGTCGTACGCCTCGGGGCAGGTCACGCCTCGCAGGTCGACGCACAGGCGCGAGGCGAGCTCACGGTGCGGCAGCACGGTGTAGACGCTCGCGACGTCGAGGTCGGTGACGTGCCAGACGTTGGCGAGCAGGGTCTCGTCCCAGGCCTCGAGGTCGTTCTGGAGCCCGTACACGTCGCCGACCGTGAACACGCCCGTCTCGAGGTCGTCCTGGACCTGCTGCACCCGGTCGACCGAGGCGGGCGCCCCGAAGTCGCCCAGCGGGGCGGCGCGGGCCACGTGCATCTGCAGGTTCAGCAGCAGCACCGTCGCGACGATCGCGACCGCGGCCGCCCGGCCCGGCGCCTGCGAGGCACGACCCCGAGCGCTCACGAAAAACATGACCACGAGGGCCGCGAGCTGCACCAGGCCGCCCACCACGAGCCACCGGGTGTTGTCGGGCTGCGCCGACCAGGCGAGCCACAGCGCCAGGGCAGAGAGCCCCAGTGCGGCCGCGGCTTTACTGCGCTCGACGACGTGCGGCCACGCCTTCGTGGCGAGCACGGCGAAGCCCACGGCCAGGCAGATCACGAGGTACGGCAGCATGCGGGCGGGGTAGCGCAGCGGCCCCACGACGCTGGGTCCCAGCACCATGGCGAGAGTGCACGCCGCCACGACACCCACCACGACGAGCCCGCGCCACTCGCGTCGCAGGGCGACCCCCACGACCACCAGCAGCGGCAGGAACCATCCCAGGTACTGCAGCGGCGCCGGGGCGATGGGTCCCCAGTAGCCCGCGACGCTTGACAGACCGGTGGCCGCCGGACCGGCCGCCAGGTCGCCCAGGTCGAGCCCGAGGAACTGGTCGTTCGCAATGCCGGTCGAGCCACGCTCGGTGACCGACGCGGTGAGGATGCCCGGCAGGTAGACGAAGATCGTCAGGAGACCGCTGTAGACACCGAGGCCGAGCACGCGCACGAGCCGCTCGCGGTCACGTCGGACCCATTCGGTCTCGACCAGCAGGGCCAGGAACAGGAACACGAGCGCGATGACCGCGAAGATGTAGCCCAGCGCGATCAGCAGGTAGGCCGTCACGAAGTAGGCCCACGGGCTGCGGCCCTCGTCGAGGTGTCGCCGCATCATCCACCAGGTCAGCACGAACAGCCCGGCGCCGGAGAGCCCCGTGACCCACGACGGGGCGTCCATGTACATCGTCTGTCCGCCCACGACGGCGCTGAGACCGGCCAGGGCGGCCCACGGGGCGCTCGCGCCGTAGGAGCGGGCCAGGCCGAACACCGATGTCTGCAGGAGCAGCAGGAACACGATCTTGATGCCGGTGGCGTACAGGGCGGCGTTGTCCTGGACCTGCGAGCCGAGCCCGACGAGCCAGGTCAGCGGACTCCACAGGCCCCACTGCTGCTCGGCCAGGAAGTTGCCGCCCTGCCACGATCCCGGGTCCAGGATCGTCCACTCCCCGTGCAGGAGCCGTCGACCGATGTCGTACCACTGCCCGAAGGCGCCCAGCTGGGTGTCGTCGACGTAGAAGTAGCGCCGCGTCACGCGCACGCGGTCGGCGGCGACCACGACGACCGCGACCGCGGAGGCGAGCCACCACAGCAGGACGCCGCGCCGAGAGGCAGCCCCCTCGGGCGTGGTCACCGAGGCGGTGGAGGTGTCGGACACCGCGTCAGCGTACCGACCTCCCCCACTCATCCCGCCGCGCTCACAGCGGCACGTGCGTCGCGGTGAGCTCGGCCCGCGGCGGCTCGGGGTACTGCACCGCCGGGTTGAAGCCGATCCCGCGGAGGTACTGCCGGTACATGCGCAGCTGCAGCCGCGGCGAGACCCGCCCACGACGGAAGTTCACCAGCAGGCGGAAGCCGAACTCGACCCAGCGGATGATGCCGCGGTGATGCAGCAGCCAGGACGACTCGTTGCGGATGCCGTGGGCGAACTTCCAGGCGTTGTCGGCGTTGACCATCGAGAAGTTGACGCCCTTGTTGTCGCCCATGTCGTGCACGACGACGCTGTCCAGGACCTGGACCCCGGGGCACCGCTCGGTCAGGCGCAGCGTGTACTCCCGGTCGTCGAACCAGATGAAGTACTCGGCGTACGGCAGTCCGTGCTCGGCGATGACCCAGCGCGGCACGAGGACCGAGACGAAGGAGCATGCCGTGACCATGACGTTCGGCTGGTCCTTGACCAGGAGGCGTCCCCAGTCCCACGAGGTGACCGGGTTGTTCATCTCGCAGATCGAGCCGTCGGTGAACGTGACGACCGAGCACGAGAACGGCACGTCGGGCCCGAGCTCCAGGACGGCGGCGTCCAGACCGCCGACGAGCCGCTCGAGCGCATCCGGCTCGGCGTAGCAGTCGTCGTCCATGATCCAGACGTGGTCGGCGCCGAGCAGGTACCCCTCCGACATGCCGCGGGCGAAGCCGCCCGCGCCCCCGAGGTTCTCGGTCATCGAGACCACGTGGAGGGCGGCCTCGGTCTCCAGCTCGCCGAGCCAGTCGCCCGTGCCGTCGGTCGAGGCATTGTCCACCACGACGATCCACGCCGGGGCCAGCGTCTGCTGCTCCAGACGGTCGATGACCGTCTTGAGCTTCTCCAGCCGGTTGTACGTGACCACGACGGCCGCGACCTTCACCACGTCGACACCAACTCCTCGAACCAGTCTCGTCCGGACGGGTGCGCGACCAGCTCGCGCTCCGCCGACCGCTCACTCTCCCACAACCGCCGCCGAGCGTCCTCGTCGCCGACGTAACGCACCACGATGTCGGCGATGCCCCGCACCGCACGGTGCACGTTGCGCGGCGCGAGAGCCTCCGCCGGGATCAGGTTCGCCTGAGCACCGACGTCGGTCGAGACGACCGGGGTGCCGTGGGCGACGGCCTCCAGCGTCGTGAGGGTCAGGCCCTCGTTGTGCGAGGTGATGACGAGCAGGTCGGCCTCATCGAGCGTCGTGGCGACCGGGACCGCGCCATCGCGGCGCTCCAGCACGTCCTCGAGGCCCGCGGCCCGCACGAGATCGGTGACCCACTGGTTGAGCTCGCCATGGCCGTGCAGGATGAATCGGACGTCGGGGCGGACCTTGTGGATGCGGGCCGCGGCCTCGATGAAGACCTCGGGCGCCTTCTGCCGGGCCAGCCGCCCGACGAAGGCCACGACGAACCGACGCTCACCGTTGCGCGGACGGAAGGCCGCGTCGCGGGCCGAGTCGACGGTCAGGCCGGCGAGCGGAGCCATCTCGACCTTCGACGCCGGGACTCCCTGCACCTCCGTCATCCAGGACGCGAGCGCCGGGGAGATCACATGGTGCGTGTCGATGAAGTCCGCGGCCCGGGCCGACGAGACCGGATACCCGCCGCCGCGGTACTCGATGATGTGCGTCGAGTCGACGACCGGGAGGTCGGGCCTGCTCCGCTTGAGGAACGGCAGTCGGTCGTACAGCCACTGGCTGTGGTGG
The DNA here is from genome assembly GCF_023146395.1 of Aeromicrobium sp. Lineage (GTDB taxonomy): Bacteria > Actinomycetota > Actinomycetes > Propionibacteriales > Nocardioidaceae > Aeromicrobium. Next base: position 39,949 of record NZ_JAGLCD010000007.1, read on the forward strand.
ACCACGACGCCACGGACGTCGAGGTTCTCCAGCAGCGCGCGCAGGATCGGCTCGCTGCCGGGCGTCTGACTGAGCGAGGTGGGTTCCGAGAGCGGGAGCAGCACTGCTCCGTCGAGCTCGGATCGGGTGATCTGCTCGTGGTGGGAGTCGCGCGAGGTCAGGACGACCGGCAGGAGACCCGCCTCGCGCACGAGGCGCACGGTCTCGAACGCCCATCGCTCGGCGCCGCCCATCTCGAACCAGTGCATGCCGATCAGGACCGCCCGCGGCGCGTCACCCGCGACGGCACCCGCCGGGTTCATGCGCGCGGACTCGAAGGCCGTGCCCGGCGCGAAGAACGTCGTGTCGTGCACGCGCTCGACCCGGTGCCGGATGGGTCCGCCGTGGCGCAGCAGCTCCAGGTCGCGGAGCTCGTCGTAGAGCAGGGGGGCGGCGACCCGCAGCCGGCGCAGGACCTTGCCGCGCAGGTCACCGGGCGCGAGGAACTCCGGGCGTGCCTCGGCGGTCGCGTCGGAGGACAGCATGACGTGACGCGTCGCGGAGCCGACCAAGGTGAGCTGTCGGGCGTCGACCACGGGGGCCGGCGTCGCGGGGGCCGTGGAGCGCACCCGCACCGTGGCCCGACGCCGGCGATAGAGGCGGGAACGACCGTCGAAGGTCCGGTCGTCGGTCGTGCGAGGCGTGTAGCCGTCGAAGGGGTCGTAGAGGTGCACCGTGAGCTCGAGCTCGGGCGTCGTCAGGGTGTGAGCGTTGATCGCTCCCACGAACAGGCGGCGCTCCCGCGCGCTCAGGGCCTCGGTGGCCGGGTCGTCGAGGACGACCTCGAAGAGGCACGGCTCGCCCAGGTACGTTCGCAGGGGGGACACAGACATCGCCTCGGGTCGGGGCCGGTCGGACACGAGGTCCTACGCTACCAAGGCGACCCGCACGACCGACGTGCCGACGCGAGCCGCAGCGCGACCTCACCGACGACAGGACCACGATGCACGAGCACGACCCGGGGCACGGCGAGCGCGATGGCGCCAGCGCCGAGCCGACGACCGAGCCGGACGATCCCGGCCCGGCCGGCCCCCTGCTGCGCATCGTCGGCGACCGACGGGTCGCGTTCCTGATCGTCGGCGCGGTCAACACCCTCAGCGGGGTCGTGTGGTTCGTGCTGTTCGACCGCACGATCGGGCAGCTGTGGGGCTACATGGTCACGCTGCTGTTCGCCCACGTCGCCGCGGTGCTGTGCGCGTTCGTGCTCTACCGACGCTTCGTGTTCCGGGTCACCGGCAACGTGCTCGTCGACCTGGCGCGCTTCGAGTCGGTCTACCTCGTGGGTCTGGGCATCAACCTCGTCCTGCTCCCCCTGGCGGTCGAGGTCGGCGGGCTCGAGCCGATCGTGGCCCAGCTCCTGATCGTGTTCGTGACGACGATCGTGAGCTACGTCGGGCACAGCCGTTTCTCGTTCCGGCGGCCCTCCGACCCCTCGGCGCCCCTCAGCTGAGCGGGGCTCCCTTCGGGAGGCCGGCGACGACGTCGTTCGCCGACGTCAGGATCTGCGGCGACGTGCCGCCGTTGGCCCGCACGAGCGCAGCCCACGACTGCACCGGACGGTAGGCACCGTTCTCGGCGAGATAGACGACGTCGGACGAGGCCGCCTTGACGAAGACCCGAGCGAGCGTCGTGCCGGATCGCGAGAACCGGGCACAGGCCTCGGTCGACCACGCCGCCGGGGTGAATCCCGCCGACGAGCCCGTCACGACGTGCACCGTGCCGGACGCGGCGACGACCGTCGCGGAGCCGCACGTGCCCCAGAGGCCGAGATCGGCGACCTTGGTGCGGCTCGTGACGGCGGAGTCGGCGACCGTCGCGAAGGTCGTGGCGATGCCCCACTCGCGCGCCATCGCGAACGACGGGATGCGCGCGAGCGTCGTCAGCCCCGTGACGGCCAGCACCTCGGGACCGCTGCCCTTGACGAGCGTCGCGTCCCCGAGGCGCACCCCGCCGTCCGGGATCCGCGCGAGGCTGCCGGGACGGATCGTCACGATCACGGGGTTGGTGGCGCCGCCGAGGACCTGGGCGTCGGACCAGGAGCGGACCGACCACCGGCGACCGTCCTCCAGCGACGACACCACGTCCGACCCGGACGCCTTGACGAGCGGCACGTTCGGGATCGCGGCACCCGAGCGGTCGAGCTGCGCACAGGTGACGGGCTGCAACCCGGTCCCACTCGTGCCGGCCCGCGCCGGGGTCGAGAGCGCGTGCAGCCGGCCCGAGCCGGCGACATAGGTCACGCCCGAGCAGGTCACGATCGTCGAGAGCGGTGTCGCGGCGCGGGTGTACCCGGCGAGGTCGGAGGCCGGAAGCGTCGTGAGCGAGCTCGACGCGACCCCCAGGTCGGTGCTGACCGCGAAGTCCGGCACGGGGTGCAGCGTCGTCGAGCCGTCGGTGAGCCAGACCTGCGCCGAGGACGGCTCCTTCACGAGGCGGGCCGGGCCGACGAGGGTCCGCGCCTTGGTGAGCGACGCGTAGCGCGCGGCCGAGATCTGCGCCGCGTACGTCGGCGTCGTGGGCTCGAGCGCCCGCGCGGAGGACTCGTCGAGGTAGGGCTGCACCGACGAGGCCCCGGTGAAGCGCGCCCAGGTCGACGTCCCGGCGACCCGCATCCAGTCCGACATCGGCTCGCCGTAGGTGACGCCCGCGAACATGGCCGGGTGCGCGTCGACGTAGGAGCTGCACGAGCCGCCCCAGCGCGCGAGCGTCTCGCAGCTCGAGAAGCGGTGCAGTGACCCGCCCTGCGCCATGCTGATCTCGCCGGTCATGCTGTTGCGCAGGAACACCCCGGCCGCGACCCCACCGTCGGGCAGCCGGTTGATGAAGGAGTCACCGACCGAGAACAGCGGCCCCAGGATCGCGAGCAGCTCCGGGTAGGCCTCCGCCGTCACGTGCCAGCGCTTGACCCCGTCGATGAGGTAGACCGACGACGACGAGCCCTTCGCGAGGCGGACCGATCCGCCCTGGGTCGTGCCGAACCAGTCGGTGAAGTACCGGTAGAAGTTGCGGTTGCCGTACGAGGAGCAGGCGTCTCCCGTGCCGGCGCCGGCGGCGAGCGACGCGGCGTTCGGCTGGTACGGCGTGTAGTAGTACAAGTTCGCCGTGGCCTGGTTCTCGATGTAGACCGGGGACGTGCCGCAGGCCGCATTGGGGTGGAACCGCACGTTGACGGTCGTGCCGGGCCGGTTCCAGGTGTAGCGGCCGCTGAGCTCGTACACGCGCATCTGGCGCACGCCGGCATACACCTGGTTGGCGAACCCGTAGTACTGGGAGTCGCAGGCCGCGGTGTCCGGGCACCCCATGCCCATCGCGGCCCGGTACTTGGTGTCGTTGGGGGCCGTCGTCGTGACGAGCCCCTGCTCCTTCTGGAGCATGACCAGGATGACCTGCGGGTTGACGCCGCAGGACTGGGCGACCTTCCAGATGATCGTGGCGGCCTTCTCGTACCCCGGGGAGGAGTAGCCGGCGCAGTACGCGTCGGCCGCCTTGGTGACCGAGATCAGGTTGATGTGCTTCAGGCAGTAGGCGTCGGAGCACCTGGTGCCCTGGAAGTCGAGGAACGCCTGGATCTGGGCGATGCTCATCGTCGTCGTGTCGAAGAAGACCCGGTCGCTGATGATGTTGCCGGCTCTGAACTGGGAGTTGTCGGCAGCCTCGGCCCGGGGCGTGCCCGCCAGGCCGACGACCGACGTGAGGCCGGAGACAAGGAGGGCCAGGACGAGGAGCAGACGCGTCGAGCGGCCGACCGAGGCACGGCTGTGACGGGTGGGGTTGCTGCGACGCATGGGAGTCAGTATGCGGCAGAGTCGCGCTGGTGTCTGCCGGACCTCACGGCGCGACGTCCGCCTCGGGTCGGGTCGTCGCCACGACCGAGGCCTCGGCCCGCACCCGGCGGCGCCCGATCGCCGCCGCAGCGGTCCAGCCCAGCGCGAGGACGACCGCGGCCAGGCCCGACCCGATCTCCAGGGGCCAGCCCGGCGGCCGGAACCGCACCACGATCTCGCGGCCGGTCGATCCCGGCGCCACGTCGAGCGTGAGGAGGAAGCCACGGTCGGGGTCGGTCAGTCGGGCCGGACCCGTCACGCGATAGCCGGGCCAGTCGAGCCGGGACAGCACCACCTGTCCGCCGGACGCGTCGACGTCGTCGACCCGCAGCACGATCTCGCTGTCGCTCCGGCGCACGACCGAGACCTCGGCTCCCGTGGTGCGCAGCACCGATCCGGCGCGTTGCGTCGGCGCGTCACGGCGCACGATCCACGTGGCGTCGCCGACCTCGAGCGACCAGCCGGTCGGCGGGACGGGCCGTGTCGTGGCGCCGTCGCGCACCACGACGATCGTGTTGACGAGGAGGTCGTCGGCCAGCGGTGGGCGACCGCCGTCGCCGGGAGCGACCAGCGCGTCGTAGGCCGCGGCACAGGTCTCGCCGCGGAAGCCGGCGCAGAACTGGTCGGCCAGGGCCGGGAAGCGCAGGACGGTGTACACGCTGAGGGAGTCCCAGCCCGTGAGGTACCAGGCATTGGCGAAGACGGCCTCATCGAAGCCGCCGGAGTCCTTCAACGCGTGGAAGTCGCCGACCGTGACGATGCCGTGCTGACCCGCCGCGGCGACCTCCGGGTAGGCGTCGATCGAGCCGGGGAGACCGTGGTCGGGCATGGGCGAGACCGGCGCCTGCACCATCGTGATCGCGCTGAGCCCGACTCCGAGCGCCATCGCCACCGCCGGCACGCGCAGCCGGGAACCCGCCGGTCGGTCTGCTGACCACGCACGCATCACGAGCTCTTGGACGATCGCCTGCAGCGCCGCACCCACGAGCACCCAGTCCGCGTTGGCCGGGACGGCCGAGACCGCGAGCCCGACCGCAAGACCGAGGAGCAGCCGGACCCGGCGTCGTTCGACGACGCTCCAGCTCCGGTCGACCGCAGCGCGGGTCGCCAGCACGGCGAACAGCAGGCCGAGGCCGAGCACCACGTACGGCTGCATGCGCAGCGGGAAGCGGAGGGGACCGAGGTCGCTCGGCGCGAGGAGCAGGAACAGCGCACCGACGGTCAGGACGGCCACGGAGGGCGGCACCGTCCGCCAGTACCGCAGGAGCAGCACCACGAGCAGCGGCAGGAACCACCCGAGGTAGGCCACCGGCGAGGGCGCGAGGACGCCGTTGAACCAGGAGATGGTCGGCAGTGCCGTGGCGAGCGACCCGACGGCGAGATCGCCGAGATCGGTCGTGAGCAGCATCCGGTTGACGATCCCGCCCTCGCGGCTCGTGACCTGCGCCGAGAGCAGTGCCGGGAGGAACACCAGCAGGGAGAGCAGGCCGCTGTAGAGGCCGAGCAGCAGGATCCTCACCGCGCGGGTGCGCGGCTCCCTCCGCAGGATCGACTCTCCGAGCAGCGCCGCGAACAGCAGCACCAGCATCAGCACCGGGGCCAGGTATCCCAGGGTGATCATGAGCCCCGCGCTGACGAAGTACGCGCCGGGGCCCTTCCCGTGGACGAGGTGGCGACGCAGGCCCCACCACACCCAGGGCAGCAGGGCCGCTCCCTGCAGTCCCGTGATCCACGAGGTGGCGTCGACGTAGGTCGTCTGGCCCGCTGTCGTGACCGTGAAGCCGGCCACGGCGGCCCAGGCCGGCGAGGAGCCGAACGAGCGCGCCAGCAGGAAGACCCCGGCGGCCATGACGGCCAGGAACGGGACCTTGGCCGCGATCGCGAGCAGCACGAGGTCGTCGGTGACCGTGCTGCCGAGCGACACCGCCCACAGGATCGGGCTGAACAGTCCCCACTGCCCCTCCGCGAGGTAGTTGCCTCCCTGCCACGAGCCGGGGTCGAGCAAGGTCACGCCACCGTCGAGCAAGCGCTGTCCCTGGACGTACCAGACCCCCGTGGCGCCGGCCTGGGTGTCGTCGGCGAAGAAGTACCGGGAGTCGCCGATGACCCGGGCCAGTCCCGTGCCCATCGCGAGCAAGCAGGCCGTGAGGCACCAGAGGAGACTCGCGCGGCGAGAGCCTGGGGCGGACCCTCGGTCCGTCTCGCCTGCGCGCACGGCGCCACCCTACCGGGGCGCGCCGTCGTCGTCCGGTCGCGACCTGCTGCGCCGTCCCGTGCCGACGGTGAGCACGACGACCCCGAGCAGGACCGCCCCGACCAGCGCGATCAGCAGTCGCGAGTCGTCGTCGGCCCGCGTCAGCGCCACCACGACCCCCGCGCCGAGCGTGGTCCAGATCGTCGCCCACAGCGCGGCGCCCGGGACCAGGCCGAGCAGGTAGCGCGGTACCGTCATGCGGCACAGCCCGGCGGCGAGGTTGATCACGGTCTGGGCACCGACCGTCAGGAAGCTCAGCGTGACGGCGGGCGGACCCCAGTGGTCGACCCGCTCGATCGCGACCCGCATGCGTGGGCTCGGCTCACGGCCACGCGCCGCCCCGCTCGCGATCAGGCGGCCGATCGCGAACGTCGCCCCGGCTCGCAGCACGACGATCGCGAACAGGGCCAGCCAGGCCCAGGCCCACGGCCACGACCGGATGGACTCCAGCACGTCGTTCACGCCAGGACCCGTTCCAGCACGAGGGCGTCGGTGCCGTCCGCGTAGTAGCGACGTCGGCGGTGGATCTGGTCGAACCCGGTCGCGGCGTAGAGCGCTCGGGCCGCGGTGTTGGTCGCGGCGACCTCGAGCAGGACCCGCTCGGCTCCGGCCGAGGCCGCACCCCGCAGGACGTCCTCGACCAGGACCCGACCGAGGCCGTGGCGGCGGGCCGTGGGGGCGACCGCGACGCGCAGCAGGTCGGCCGTGTCGCCCACGACCGAGGTCGACGACCACCCCACGACCTCGCCGCTGGCCTCCGCGACACGGACGATCCGGCCCCCGGAGCCCAGCTCACCGGCGAGCGAAGCTGCCGACCACGGGTCGTCGAAGCTGACCCGCTCGAGCTGCACGATCGCGGAGAGGTCCTCGCCCGCCGCGGGCCGGAGGTCGGGCGACGGATCCACGGTCATCGCTGGTCGATCGGCACGGCGTCCGGGCGGCGCAGGTACAGCGGCTCGAGCGGCAGCACCTCGACCGCGCCGGCCAGGACGACGGCCGCGAGGGCCGCGGCCGAGGGGTCGACCGGGCCTGACGAGCCGCCGAGGACCTCGGCGTGGACGTCGGCGCCCCGGCCCACGACGGGCAGTCCCCCGAACCGCTGAGCGACGGTCGTCGGCAGGTCGACCGAGGGACCCTCGAGTCGGCGGCCGTCCGACGCGTAGCGCGCCCAGTAGACCTCGCGGCGCCGCGCGTCGGTGGCGACGAGGAACTCCGTGCCGAGCCCCGGCGCGGCCTCGGCGGCGAGGATGTCGAGCGTGCAGACGCCGTGCGTGCGCAGACCCAGGGTCGCGCCGAGCGTCAGCGCCGTCACGACTCCCACGCGCAGCCCGGTGTAGGGGCCCGGCCCGACACCGACAGCGACATCCGTGAGGTCGCAGGGCGCCAGACCCGCCTCGTCCAGGGCCGCGCGGATCGCCGGTGCCAGCAGCTCACCGTGCGCCGTCGCTCCCTCGCCCCCGGACCGACCCACGACCGACGTGCCGTCGTGGACCGCGACGGTGATCGCCGGGGTCGCGGTGTCGAAGGCGAGCAGGAGCACGAGAGGAGCCTACAAGCGGCTCAGCCCTCGGTCGGGCCCAGCAGGGTCGAGCGCAGCGGGACACCGAGCCAGCGCGCACCGTACGAGCGCACCGTGATGACCCGGGACTCGGCGAGGTCGTCGGCCTCCCCGGCGGCGACGCCCAGGGGGTCTCGCGTGCCCAGCGGATCACCGGGTCGCGCGTGGCGCCGCTCGAGGTGGATGTGCAGGCGATCGGGCGCGAGCTGCTCGGCCAGGCCCTGGCCCCACTCCACGACCGTGACGGAGTCGGCGACCGAGGCGTCCAGGTCGAGGTCGTCGAGCTCGCCCGCCGAGCCGAGGCGGTACGCGTCGACGTGGACCAGGGGCGGCCCGTCCGCGAGCGAGGGGTGGGTGCGCGCGATGACGAACGTCGGCGACGTGATCGGACCACGGACCCCGAGGCCGTCGGCCAGCCCCTGGGTGAAGGTCGTCTTGCCGGCCCCGAGGTCGCCCGAGAGCACGAGCAGGTCGCCGGGACGCAGCAGCGTCGCGAGCCGGCCTGCGAGCGCCTGCGTGTCGACGGGGGTGTGCGTCTCGCGCGCGAGCCAGAGCGTCTTGCCGAACTCCAGGAGCGTGGCGTCGCCCTGCCCGGCGACCCGGACGTACTTGCGCCGCTCCCAGAACCGCACGGTGTCGGGCAGCTCGGAGCGCACGTGCAGCCAGATGCCGTCCTTGCCCCGCTCCTCGGCGGTGTCCTCGGCGACACCGACCATCGCCGAGGCCACGCCGCGGGACTGGATGTCGGGGTCGACCGCGACGCGGCGCAGCCCGAGCAGGTTCGGCCGGGACTCGTCGAACAGCAGCGCACCCATGGGCCGGCCGCGACGCTCCACGAGAAGTCCGCCCGCGTCCTCCAGGGACGCGCGCACGCTCTCCGCGGTCTCGTCGGTCGCGGTGCTGGGCGGGTCCAGGACCGGCCGGGCCGCGAAGGACCGCCGGATGATGTCGGCGATCGTCTCGGCGTGCTCGGGCCCGGCCTCGCTGACGTCGAGGGCGTGGGAGGAGACCATCAGCTCACCCGACCTTCGCCACGAGCTCGTCGATCGCGTCGTCGACCTCGCGCGGGTTCTCGAGCATCACCATGTGACCGGCCCCCTCGACGAGCACGAGCCGTGCTCCGTCGATCGCCTCGGCCAGCCGCCGACTGTGCTTGGGCGGGGTGAGCAGGTCGGCGGTGCCGCAGACGACCGTGACCGGGACGTCGGCGAGGGTCGAGAGCGCCTCGAACAGATCGAGCGAGGGAAAGTTCGGATAGAAGTCCGCCACGACCCGCGACGGGGCTCGTGAGATCATCTCGTCGGCCATCGCGGCCCGGGCCGGGTCGGCGTCCGGTCCCACGGCCCAGCGTCGGATCACGGTCTCGCTGTTGAACGTCCGCCCCCAGTCGAGCAGCGGACCGGAGCGGCGCACGAGCCAGGCAAGACGTTCCAGCGCCGGCGTACCGCGCACGAGCTTCCCCGCGCTGGTGCCCACCAGGGCGACGCCCACGACGGTGCCGCCGAACAGCTCCGGGTGGTCGGCCGCGAGCTGCATCGTGGCCATGCCGCCCATCGAGTGGCCCACGACGAGGACGCGCCCCTTGCCGTGCTCGGCGATGACCCGCGCGAGGTCGTCGGCCAGGTGCGGCAACGAGGAGTTCGCGGCCGAGGTGACCCCGGACGCTCCGTGGCCGCGCAGGTCGACGAAGACCAGGCGTGCACGGCCCCGCAGGTGCTGACGCTGGAAGTGCCAGGTGTCCTGGTCGCACATCCAGCCGTGCACGAACAGCAGCGTCAGGTCGTGGTCGCCGTCGTCGGCGGGCTCGTCGACCTCGACGTTGATCGCGACGCCGTCCTCGGCGACCACGGTGTACTGGTCGCCGCGCAGGGACCCGAACGGGACCTCGCCGCCCAGGTGCCGGCGACGCTGGACGATGCGCTGGCGCCGCAGGAGCGAGGCCGCCACGCCGGCGCCCGCGAAGGCACCTGCCGTGATCGCCGCGGTCGTGATGCGCTTCATCGGGATCTCCCTGGATCGTCGGTGTGGGTGAGGTGGATGCGGCCGCCGAGCCCCGTCACGACCTCGTAGGCGATCGTGCCAGAGGCCTGCGCCCACTCGACCGCGGTGGGCTCGCCCGCGCCCCCCGGGCCGAACAGCGTGACGACGTCGCCACGCTCGGCCGGCAGGTCGCCGAGGTCGACGACCATCTGGTCCATGCAGATCGTGCCCACGACCGCGACCCGGCGGCCCCGGACCCAGGTCTCGGCCCGCCCCGTGGCCGCGCGGTGGACTCCTTCGCCGTAGCCGATCGGCACGAGTCCGAGCGTGGTCTCCCGGTCGGTGACGTGCCGGTACCCGTAGGAGACGCCCTGGCCGGCCGGGACCCGCTTGACCGCGGCGAGCCGGGCCCGCAGCGTCATGACAGGGATCAGCGGCACGTCGTGGGGCATCGCCGGGTCCGGCGGCAGGCCGTAGGTCGCGATGCCGGCCCGCACCAGGTCGAAGTGCGCGCTGGGCCGCGTCAGGAGCGCCGCCGAGTTGGCGAGGTGGCGCAGGCCCGGGTCCAGACCCGCGGCCCGCAGGTCGTCGACCGCGTCGCGGAACCGGGCCTCCTGGGCGTCGTTGGCCGGGTGGTCGGGTTCGTCGGCGCACGCGAGGTGCGACCAGACGCCCGTGAGCCGCGCGCCCGCCGCGGCGGCGTCGACGGCGGCCGAGACGAGCTCGCCCCACTGGTCGCCGAACGCCCCGTTGCGGCCCAGGCCCGTGTCGACCTTGAGCTGGATCCGCGGCACCACGTCGGCGGCAAGGATCTCGGCGAGCTGTTCAGCCGAGGAGGCCGTGACCTCGATGTCGCACCGCGCCGCCGCGGCAAAGTCGGCACCTGGTGCCGCGAGCCAGCACAGCAGGGGGCCCTCGTCGCCACCGGCACGCAGGGCCAGCGCCTCCTCGAGGGTCGCGACGCCGAGCCAGTCGGCGCCTGCCTCCCGCGCGGCGCGCGCCACGGGCACCAGTCCGTGGCCGTACGCATCGGCCTTGACCACGGCCATGAGCTGGGCGGTGGGCGCACGAGCCGCGAGGGCACGGACGTTCGCGCGGTACGCGTCGAGGTCGACCTCGGCCCACGCTTGGGGCGTCGCGGGCACAGTCTGCGACGGCCTCACCAGTTCCGCTCCCCGCTCAGACGGCCAGCCAGGAAGTCGGCGACGACCCCGGGCAGTGCCGCCGCGACGGCCGTGGCCGTGACGGGTCCGCCCGGGTTGGCGTGCACGCCCGCGGCCCCGTGCAGGAAGGCGCCGACCGAGGCCGCGTCGAGCGGGTCGAGGCCGGAGGCCAGCAGCGCGCCGACGAAGCCTGACAGGACGTCGCCGGAGCCGGCCGTGCCGAGCCAGGCGGTGCCTGACAGATTCACGCGGGTGGGCCGCCCGGGCGTCACGACGAGCGTGCGGTGACCCTTGAGCAGGACCGTCGCTCCCCAGTGGTCGGCCGCACGGCGCGCATGGCCCCAGGGGTCGGCCTCGACGACCTCACGGTCGACGTCGAGCAGCGTCGCGAGCTCGCCCGCGTGCGGGGTCATCACGTCGTGGGCCCGGAGCCGGTCCGGCAGGTGCTGCAGGGCCGTCGCGTCGAGCACGGTCGGCAGCTCGTCGGCCCGGGCCTCGGCGACGTGCACGTCGGTGTCGTCACCGCCGCCCGGACCGACGACCCAGGCCTGGACGCGGCCGCGGCCCGCGACGACCTCCGGCGCCCGCAGCACGACCTGCTGCGCCACGTCCGGGTGTCCGACGAACCGCAGGTAACCCGCCGGGCCGGACTGCCCCCCGGCCACGGCGAGGTGGGCGGCGCCGGGGTAACCGGCCGATCCGGCGCGGATGCCCAGGACGCCGCGCGTGTACTTGTGGGCGTGGCCGTGCGGCACCGCCGGCGCCAGCACGTCGCGGTCGTGGGTCGTGATCGCCTCGACGACCGGATCTCCGAGATGGGGCCCCAGGCCGATCGGCGCGAGCGTCACGGTTCCTGCGGCGGCGGCCGCAGGACCGAGCAGGAGGCCCGGCTTGTACGTGCCGAACGTGACGGTCCGGTCGGCCACGAGGTGGGGACCGGGGGCCGTGCCGTCGTCGACCCCGATGCCCGAGGGCACGTCGACGGCGACCGTGAAGGGGCCGGCCTTCGCCTGCCACTCGGCCCACGCGGCGGCGCGCCCCGTCAGACCAGGCCGGGCGCCGATGCCGAGCACGCCGTCGACCACGACGGCGTGGCCGTGAGGCTCGTCGACCTCGCCGACGCCAGCCGCTCGGGCCGCGGCGAGCCCCCTCGCGTGCGCCCGGTCCGGCTCGAGCAGGCAGACGTTGATCGGGAGGCCGCGCTCGCGCAGGCGCGCCGCCGCGAAGAGCGCGTCGCCGCCGTTGTTGCCCGGACCCACGAGGACCACGGGGGTACGCCCCGGCGGGAGCTCGGCGAGCAGGACGTCGGCCAGCGCCGCGGCCGCCTGCTGCATCAGGTCGTCCCAGCTCGACGTGCGGGCCGCCAACTCCTCGGCGGCACGCACCGCAGAGGCGTCGTGGGCGCGGAGCACCGTCAGGCCGCCTCGGCGACGACGAACGCCGTGGCCACGGGGCCGTCGTGCGCGATCGACAGGTGCAGGGCGGTGATGCCGAGCTCGGCCACACGGGCGGCTGCCAGGTCCGACAGGACGAAGGACGGCGCGCCACGCTCGTCGACGACGACCTCGATGTCGGTCCAGGACAGGCCCGACGGAGCGCGCAGCGCCTTGACGAACGCCTCCTTCGCGGCGAAGCGTCCGGCCATCGAGGTCAGGCTGAGCTCGCCCTCGGCGGCGGTCAGGATCCGCTGGCGCAGGGTCGGGGTGCGCTCGAGCGACTCCGCGAACCGTTCCAGGTCCACGACGTCGACCCCGACACCCACGATCGCCATGAGAGCCACCCTATCGCCGCGTGGACTTCCGAGCCTCGAAGCGCGACTTACCACTGGCGGGTCCACGGGCCGAGCGGAGCGAGGCAGGCGCCCGGGCGAAGCCCGGCCGCGGTGAGGAACGAACCGCGGGTGCGCCGAACCGATCCCCTCGCCACGGCGAGGAACGAGCTCGTGGTGCGGGGGTCGGTGAGGCGCGCGCCCTACTCGACCGTCACGCTCTTCGCGAGGTTGCGGGGCTGGTCGACGTCGTGGCCCAGCTGCGCCGCGTACTCGCACGCGAAGATCTGCAACGGCACCGTCGCCACGAGCGGCTGCAGCAGCGTGGGCACTTCCGGGAGGCGGATCAGGTGGTCGGCGTACGGCACGACGCTGTCGTCACCGTCCTGCGCCAGCACGATCGTGCGCGCCCCGCGGGCCCGCACCTCCTGGATGTTGCTGACGACCTTGTCGTGCACCTCGCCCCGGCCCGGCGGCGGCACCACGACGAACACGGGAACCCCCTCCTCGATGACCGCGATGGGTCCGTGCTTGAGCTCGCCGGCCGCGAAGCCCTCGGCGTGCAGGTACGCGAGCTCCTTGAGCTTGAGCGCTCCCTCCAGCGCGACGGGGTATCCGACGTGGCGTCCCAGGAAGATGAACGAGGTGGCACCCGCGAGCTCGGCGCTGATCTTGCGGACGACGTCGGCGTCGTCGAGCATCCGCTGGATCGCGGCCGGTGTCCGGTCGAGGTCGTCGATGATGCGGGCGATCTCGTCGCCGAACTTGGCTCCCTTGACCTGCGCGAGGTACAGCCCCAGGAGGTAGCAGGCCACGATCTGCGCGAGGAAGGCCTTGGTCGACGCGACCGCGACCTCGGGCCCGGCGTGGGTGTAGATGACCGCGTCGGACTCGCGCGGGATCGTCGAGCCGTTGGTGTTGCAGATGCTGAGCACCCGGGCGCGCTGCTGCCGGGCGTAGCGGATCGCCATCAGGGTGTCCATGGTCTCGCCCGACTGGCTGATCGTGACGACCAGCGTCGACTGGTCGAGGATCGGGTCGCGGTAGCGGAACTCGCTCGCGAGCTCGACCTCGACCGGGATGCGGGTCCAGTGCTCGATCGCGTACTTGGCCACGAGCGCGGCGTAGTACGAGGTGCCGCAGGCGATCGCGACGATCTTGTCGACACCCCGGAGCTCGTCGTCGGACAGCCGCATCTCGTCCAGCTGCAGCAGTCCGTCGGCGTCGTGCCGGCCGAGCAGGGTGTCGGCCACGGCCTTCGGCTGCTCGGCGATCTCCTTGAGCATGTACCACTCGTAGCCGTCCTTCTGGGCGGCCGAGAGGTCCCAGTCGACGGTGTACTCGGTGGTCTCAGCCGGGGCGCCGTCGAAGTCGGTGACGACGATGTCGTCGGCCGTGATGACGACGACCTGGTCCTGGCCGAGCTCGATGGCGTCGCGGGTGTGCTCGATGAAGGCCGCGACGTCGGAGCCGAGGAAGTTCTCACCCTCGCCACGGCCCACCACGAGCGGCGAGTTGCGCCGCGCCCCCACCACGACACCGGGGTTCTGGGCGTCGCAGATCACGAGCGTGAAGGCGCCCTCCAGGCGGCGACACACGATGCGGACCGCCTCGGCGAGGTCGTCGCCCGCGGCGAGCCGCTCCTGCACGAGGAACGCCACGACCTCGGAGTCGGTCTCGCTCTCGAGCTCACGACCGGAGCGCTCGATGCCGTCGCGGAGATCGGCGAAGTTCTCGATGATGCCGTTGTGGACGATCGCGACCCTGCCGGTGTCGTCGAGGTGCGGGTGGGCGTTGCGGTCGGTGGGCCCGCCGTGCGTCGCCCAGCGCGTGTGGCCGATGCCTGTACCCGCGTCCGGGAGCGGCTGCTCGGCCAGCAGCGCGTCGAGGTTGGCGAGCTTGCCGGCCTTCTTGGCCGAGGACAGTCCGCCCTCGCCGACGACCGCGACGCCGCCGGAGTCGTAACCGCGGTACTCGAGTCGCCGCAGACCCCCCATGACGACGTCGACAGCGGAGCGCTGGCCGACGTAACCCACGATTCCGCACATGCGGATCAGGGTACCGACTGCGTCACCGGCCGCGGCGACGGTGACAATGGTGCGCATGTCACGCGACCTCTCGCCCTACGTCGAGCTGGAGCGCGATGCGTGGGCCCAGCTGGCCGGCGACGCGCCGCTGCCGCTGGAGGCTCCCGAGATCGAGCGGGTCCGCGGCATCGGCGACGAGCTGGACCTCGAGGAGGTCCGTCAGGTCTACCTCCCGCTCGCCGAGCTGATCGCGCTGCGCATCCGTGCTGCCTCCGGGCTCTACCGGGCCACCGAGAAGTTCCTCGGCAACCCGCAGCCACAGCGCACGCCGTACGTCATCGGCATCGGCGGGTCGGTCGCGGTCGGCAAGTCCACGACGGCCCGCCTGATCCGCGAGCTGCTCGCCCACGCGCCCGAGGGTCCGCAGGTCGAGCTGGTCACGACCGACGGATTCCTGCTGCCCAACGCCGAGCTCGAACGCCGCGGCCTGCTCGAGCGCAAGGGATTCCCCGAGTCCTACGACCGCAAGCGGCTCCTGCGCTTCATCATGAGCGTCAAGTCCGGCGCGGAGCTCGTCGAGGCGCCTGTGTACTCCCACCTCACCTACGACGTGACCGACGAGGTCGTGCGCCTGCACCGGCCCGACATCGTGATCGTCGAGGGCCTCAACGTGCTCGCACCCGCTCGCGCTCGGGGCGACGGCAGCCCGGGCCTGGCCATCAGCGACTTCTTCGACTTCTCGGTCTACGTCGACGGCGCGAACCGCGACATCAAGCGCTGGTACGTCGACCGGTTCCTGGCCCTGCGCCGCACCGCGTTCGCCGACCCGGAGTCGTACTTCCACCGCTACAGCTCGCTCAGCGACGACGAGGCCGTGGCGCGCGCCGAGCACCTGTGGGACACGATCAACTGGCCCAACCTGCGCGAGAACATCGTCACGACCCGCGGCCGCGCCGATCTCGTCCTGCGCAAGGACGCCGACCACAACGTCAAGTGGGTCCGACTCCGCAAGATGTAACCCCCAGCCCACCGGGACCCACCAGATGTGCGCGCAAAAGCAGCTGCGCGGGGGCGACCCGCCTGACTTTGCGCGCACATCTGGGCGGAGCGGGCGGCGCCGGCGGGAGTGTCCACAGGGGCGTCTCGTCCACAGGCGTCGTTCTCGACCAGCGCACGCACCGCGGAGGAGCCCACCGTGGGGCGATGTTCGACGTCCACCGCCCGTTCACCACGGCCCAGGCTCGCGCGGCCGGAATCTCCCGTGCATCACTGTCCGGACCACGCTTCCGCAGCCTGTTCCACGGCGTCCACGTGGCGGCCGACGTCGAGCTCGACCTGCTCACGAGGATCGAGGGCGCGCGCCTGGTGCTCCCGCGCGATGCCGCCGTGAGCCACTCCACCGCCATGCGGCTGCACGGTTTCGACCGTCCCGGCCACCCCGCCCTGGAGTTCTCGACCAACACGCGCCACCAGCGGCGGCTCCCCGGTGTCACGGTGCACCGGCGCCGCGGGACGTTGCATCCGCGCACCGTCCACGGAGTCCCGACCCTGGGGCCCGACCGCACGTTCGTCGACGTGGCGCTGCTGCTGCGTCTCCCTGACCTCGTCGCGTTCGGCGACCACCTCGTCCACCGCGGCCTCACGACGGTCGACGACCTCCGCTGGTACGTGGAGTCGCGCCACCTCGACGGCGTACGCCGCGCTCGCCGGGTCGCGCCGCTCGTCCGAGCCGGAGCCGAGTCGCCGCCGGAGTCGATCGTGCGTCTGCTGCTCCGCTTCGCGCGACTTCCCGAGCCCGAGGTCAACGGCGTGGTCCACGACGCCTCGGGCGAGTTCCTGGCCCGCGGCGACCTCGTCTACCGGCGCTGGAAGGTGATCGTGGAGTACGACGGGATCCACCACGAGCGCGACCCACGGACCCGGCAGCACGACATCCGACGCCGTGAGCTCCTCGAGGCCGACGGCTGGATCGTCATCGTGGTCACGGCGAAGGACCTCTCGCGTCCGGACTCGGTACCGGCCCGCGTCCACGCCGCCCTCGTCCGCCACGGCTACCCGGGACCGGCACCCGTGCAAAGCCTCCTCTGGACCCACTGGTTCGCGGCCTGACCCGCACCCGCCCCGCACCCGCCCCCGGAAGTGCGCGCAAAGGCGGACCCACCGGGCTCCCGGACCTGCTTTTGCGCGCACATCTGGGGGGCTGGGGGTCAGCCGAGGACGTCCTTGACCAGGTCGTCGCGCGCGTCGGGAGCGAGGCAGTGGTAGGTCGCGGCGCTGACGGTGAGCTGCACCGTGCCGTCCGACGGATCACCGCCGAGCAGCTTCTCCACGACCGCCGTGCGGTCGTCCTGCGACATGAGGGCGAACTCCTCGCATCGGGTGTCGCCGCCGTCGTTGCCGCCGCACCCGCCCGCCGCGGCGAGGATCGCGAGCACCACCGCACCGGTGACGACCGCGCTCCCCCGCCTCATCCGGGTCAGGCCGGCTGGCCCGTGTTGACGTGGATGGGCTGGATGTTGTCGCGCGCGTCGGACTGCGCAGGACCGGTCTGCACCGGAGCGTCCGGCTCGTCGATCTGGACCTGCTCGATGTCCTCGCGCGCCGTCGACTCGCCGGGACCGGTCTGGATCGGGTCGTCGGCCAGGTCGACCTGCGTCGTGGCCAGGCCGTCGCTGGCGTCGGACTGACCCGCACCGGTCTGGACGGGACCGTCCGACAGGTCGATGTCAGTCGGGGCGGGCGCCGGCTCCCGATCGATCAGGAACGGGTGCGTGAGCGGCGGGAACTCGATGTTGTCGAGCACCTCGGACCCGGTCTGCGCCAGCTGCTCGTCGGCCTCGGTGTACTTCTCGTACACGACCGTCACGCCGGAGGCGAGCTTCTCGACGACCGCCTGACCCATCAGACCCATCTCGGACGAGACGGTGTCGAGCATGTCGTCGAGCATGGCCTTGAACATGCCGGACGTCGCCAGGTCCGGGATCGAGGTCGGCGTCAGGTAGTCGCACTGCATGTGCCAGTCGAGCAGCGTGTTGAAGGCGACCGAGAAGTCGTCGTACGCGGTCTGGATGTCGGTGACGGCCTTCTCGATGTCGAGGACGTCGCACACCAGGGTCGGGACCACGACCGTGCCGCTGACCGACGGCGTGAGGGACACGACCACGTCGGAGACCGGGCGGGTGACCGCTTGGATCGCCGACTCCGTGAGGTTGTTGATGGGGTCGATGACCTGTTCCTGGATCTGCTGGTTGATCGCGCCCACGACCTGCGACATGAGCTCGGCGACCGCGACCTCGACGACCGACCTGATCGCCTCCTTGGCCGCGAGCCTGACGAGGGCGCCGGCCGGGCCGGCGGCGATCATCAGGCCCGCCTGGACGGTGCCGACGGCCAGGACCGCGTACTTGTAGCTGCGGATGCCGTCGGCGATCGCCGAGCAGATCGGCTGCGTCGCGCCGACCGCCTCGTTGAGCGGCGTGAAGATCTGGGAGCGGGTGTCCTGGAAGACGTCGGTGTAGGAGTCCAGCGCACTGGAGTCCGAGACCTCCGCGACCGTGCCGATCGCGTTGCCCACCGCCTCGACGAAGCTGTCGAGGCCCTCGGTGAAGGCCAGGAGCTGGCCCCCGAGCTCCTCGACGGCGTCCTCGTTGATGTTGATCCACTTGAGACCGAACAGGTCGAGAGCCCACTCGACGGGCTCAGGAATCATGATGGGCATGGCGTGTCCTTCGGGTCGCGTCCGCTCCGGGTCCCCCCGGTTCGCGGTCGCTCCGGCTCCCCGGCCGGAGCGACCAGCAGATCAGGTCAGGAGGCGTTGATCGCGCTCGACAGGTCGGCGTCGGTCGCGGACAGCGTGTCGGCTGCCTGCTCCAGGTACGCGGCGAGCTGCTCGAGGGCGTCGACCGCCGCACGGGTGCTCGTCGTGAACTGCTCGTACTGGTCGTTGTAGGTCACCGAGGCCTGATCGGTGACGAACCCGCTCTGCACGAGGTTCTGGATGAAGCTGCTCAGCTCGGTGAGCGTCGTGTTCATGTTCTCCTGGCCCGTGCGCAGCTGGCTGGCCGCGGAGCGCATCTCGTCGTAAGTGACCGAAACGTTCGACATGGTGTTCCCCTTCTCAGACTGACCCGCCCCTGCGGCGGCTTGTGAGAAGGACTCTAGGAGCGGATCGGCCCCCGCGCGATGGGGAGCACTCCCCGGCGCCGACGGGAACATTCACGACGGTCGAGAATCCTTGGGATCTCAGCCTTCTTCGCCGGTCCACGGCACCTGGACCCGGACCGGCTTGCCCTTCAGCACGGCCATCGCGCGGCCCGGGGGGAACTCCCGTTTCGCAAAGCGCGGGAACGGGGTCCGCATGATCGTCTCGCCCTCGATCGACTCCGGCTGCAGCAGCATGCCGCGCCGGCCGTTGCGAATCTCCGAGAGCAAGGGGTACATCGATCCCCACGTCCCGGACTCGGACTCGGCCAGAAGGACGTGGTCGGTGCGCTTGATGGCCCGGATCAGCTCGACGATGGGCGCGTCGGCCGGCGTCGAGAGGAAGTCGGCGATCGACTCCACGAAGACCGCGATGTGGCCGTCGTCCTCCTGCGCCACGCGGGCGGCGAGCTCCTTCGCCAGAGTGGCGATCTCGGCGACGTCGGTCTCGGCGCGGGTCCACGGCGCGAGCCGCGGCACGGCGGAGCGGCGATGGCCCAGGTAGACGAGCTCGCCGTCCGGGCGCCACCGGTGCAGCGAGCGCGCGAGCGCCACGATCGTGTTGGTCCGGCCGCTGGCCGGCCCACCCCCGATCAGGAACGTGCCCGACGCCTCGAAGCCGATCGGCTCGAGCGTCTCCTCGCCGATCCCGAGGACGGGGCGGCCCCCCACCTCCGGCGGCAGGCTCGCCTCGGGCACCTCGGACGGCATCGAGCCGACGGCGGGCGCCGGGGGGACCTGCTGGCGCTGCATCGCCCGGCCGAGCTTGCCGATCGCCTGGGACTGGTCGGCCACGTTGCCGGACCCGCCGAGCACCGCGATCTGCGTCTCGACCCCGTCGATCACGGCCCGGCCCGGGGGCGAGGCCGCCGAGAGGATGTCGTTCGGCATGCCCATCACGAGATAGGCGGTCTCGTCGGCCAGGCGCAGGACGACCCGGCGGGGCACGCTCGACGAGATCGAGCCCGGGACGCTGGCGGGCCGGTCGGCCGTGAAGACGACGTGGATGCCGAGCTGGCGCCCCTCCGACAGCAGCTGCTGCAGCACGGCGTACCACTGCGCCCGCGAGCCACCGGAGTCGTACGCCTCCCGGAACGCGGGGAAGTTGTCCAGCAGCAGCAGGATGCGCGGCTCGTCGGGCCGGCCCGTGGCCTCCCGGTACTCGGTGATCGAGCCGGCGTTGACCTCGGGGAAGTCGCGAGCCCGCTGCTCGGCGATGCCCCGGAGCGTGCGCAGCAGGCGCACGATGCGTTCGTCGTCGTCGCCCGCGACGATCGAGCCGACGTGCGGCAGCGCCTCGAGCATGCGCAGGCCACCGGCGGCGAAGTCGAGGCCGTACACGTGCACCGGGCCACCCCGCGGCGTGACGCCGGCACCGGCCGCGAGCGAGCGCAGCAGCACGGACTTGCCGGACCCGCCCGTGCCGTAGATCGCCATGTTGCCGTCGACATCAGGCTTGAACGCGACGACGTGCTGGGCCTGGTGCTCCGGGAAGTCGGCGACGCCCATGAGCAGCTCGGTGTCGGTGCGGGGGCCGAGCAGCGCGAGGTCGTAGACCTCGCTGAGCTCGTCGAGCCAGGGCCGACGCGGCTCGGGCAGCTCGGCGAGCAGGGAGGCGCGGCCGATCGTGTCGACCAGGCGCACCTGGTCGGTCGGGCCGGGGTCGGCGACCTCGACCCGCGCGTCGGGCTCACGGCGCCGCCAGCGCTCCTCGGCGCCGAACTTGAGCGGGTGCAGATGCACCGAGGCCGGCACGACCTCGTCGGTCGTGTGGCCGCCGGCGTAGGCCGACTGGAACGGGATGAGGCGGCCCGGACCCATCTTGGCGACGGCGCGACCCGGGATCGACGGGTCGAAGTGGGCCGCCTCCTTGGAGTCGATCACGTCGGCGCTGTCGGACTCGTCGGCCATGCGCAGCGCGATGCGCAGGTTCGTGTTGGCGCGCAGGTTGTCCTTGATCACGCCGGCGGGACGCTGTGTGGCCATGATCAGGTGGATGCCGAGCGACCGTCCGCGCTGGGCGATGTCGACGACGCCGTCGACGAACTCGGGCACCTCGCTGACGAGGGCCGCGAACTCGTCGATCACGAGGATCAGTGCCGGCGGCGACTCGGGGTCGCCGCGCTTCTCGAGCTCGAGCAGGTCCTTGGCGCGCTTGCGCTGCAGCACGAGCTCACGGTGGTGGAGCTCGGCGCGCAGGCTCGTCAGGGCCCGGCGCACGAGGTGCGGGCTGAGGTCGGTCACCAGGCCGACGCAGTGCGGGAGCCGGACGCAGTCGGCAAAGGCCGCGCCGCCCTTGTAGTCGACGAACAGGAACGTGACCCGGTCCGGGCTGTACTCGGCAGCCATGCCGAGCACCCACGACTGCAGGAACTCGCTCTTGCCCGACCCGGTCGTGCCGCCCACGAGCGCGTGCGGGCCCTGGGTGCGCAGGTCGAGGTGCATCGCGTCGGTGGCACCCTGCCCCACCAGCGCGCGAAGGGTCCCGGCCCGCGGCAGCGGGCGCGGCGGTGCGTCCCGCTCGTGCACCGAGAAGTTCTGCCGCCAGCGGTCGAGGACCGCCTCACCGGACGATCGGAGCTCGGTGCCCACGAGCGTGACCATCGAGACCTGGCGCGGCAGGTCGCTGGAGTCGTCGGTCACGGCGCCGTCGTCGGCGAGCGGCGCCAGGGCCATCGCGAACTTCAGGGCGTGCTCGACGCTGACCCCCTCGACCCGCACGTCGGTGACGACCTGCCCGTGCCGCACGAAGTGGGCCTCGGCCGCGCCCAGACCTCCGGTGACGTCGAGGAACGTGCGACACATCGCGGGCAGCCGCCCCCGCGTGGATCCCACCCAGATCGGGAAGACGCCCACGCTGTGGGCCCGCTCGAACAGCTGCACGACGCGGGGGCGGTCGATCGGGGCGTCCTCGGTGACGAGCACGACGACGATCGGGAGGGGCACCTCGTCGTCGTCGCTCTTGTCGTCGACGACGCCGACCGTTCCGCCACGCGCGGTCGACTCCAGGTCGTGCGAGAGCGGCCCCAGACGTTCGGCGGCCATGCTCGCCCGCCGCCCGAGGCGCTCGTCGACGAGCTGCTCCAGCGACGACACGAGTCCCGTGGCCGTGGTCTGGGTGTCGACCAGGTGCGAGCCCGAGAGCGGCGACTGCGGGGAGCTCGTGTGCGGCAGCCAGCGCATCCAGTCGATCGCCGGGGTCTCGTCGGGGCTCGCGATCGCGGTCAGGACGACCTCGGCGGGCGAGTGGAGCCCCGCGAGCTGCAGCACCGTGCCGCGCACCGCGTCCGCGGCCTGCTGCACCGGACCGACGATGCCGAGCGCGCCGGCCGTGAAGAGCGACTCGACGACCGGGACGTCCGGGACCTCGCGGTAGCGCTCCTCGACCTCCTCGAGCAGGCGCGCGTACTTGGGCATGCCCTCGTCCATGTCGTGGGCCTCCGCGACCGTGTGTCGCGACGGGAGCGTGGCAGTACCGAGACGCACGGTGAGCGCGGTCCAGTGCTCGGGCCGGCGGGTCCAGAGCAGGTCGTTGCGCTCGATGCCGGCCTGGTAGACCAGGGCCACGGCCGGCACCTCCGCCTGCCGCACGCGATGCTCCTGCGGCATCGCCTCGCGCAGCCGCTGCTCGAGGACGCGCAGCTGCTCGGTGAACTTCTCGGAGTCGACCGCGAGCTGCCGGTTGTTGCGCAGCTTCCGGTTGACGAAGTTGCTCGTCATCATGAGCGGCGCCATGGCCACGAACAGCAACGACATCGGGTTGCCGGTGATCGTGAACATCGCGGTGCCCATGACGATCGGCGCGACCATCATGAGGAAGGGGAAGGGCGCCGGGGTCGGCTCGACCGGGACGGCGGGCCGCGGGTGCTGGTGCTCGGGATACCGCTCCTCCACCCGGGGCGACCGGTTGAACGGGATCGCCCCGCCGCGGATCTCCGGACTGGCCGTGACGGGCTGCTGTCCGGCGACCATCGCGAAGGACAGACGCGTGTCGCCGAGCTGGACGACCTGGCCCGGCAGCATCGCGACACGCGAGACGACCGAGCCGTCGATGACGATGCCGTTGGCCGAGTTGAGGTCGACGAGCTCGATCGTGGCCCCGACCTCGACGCGCGCGTGCCGCTTGGAGACGAACTGGTCACCGAGCACGACGTCGGCGGAGGGGTCGCGACCGAGCACGGTCGATCCCGGCGGCAGGTTGACCTGTCGCCCGGCGTCGGGCCCGGACTCGATGCGCATCGTGGCAGCGACCTCCGTGGACCGCGACCCGCTGACCGACTCCACGACCGACACGACGCTGCCGGAGGCCACGGGGGCCTCGCCGAGCAGGCGCTCGGTCGGCAGGACGACGGGTCGTCCGTCGCCGGGCGGCGCCACCGCGAGCGTCACCTCGGCCGCACTGCGCACGGCGTCGGGCACGAGCGGGTCCTGCTCCACGATCTCGCGCGCGACGTCGCCCACGGCCGCGGTCGGCTCGGTGATCAGGACGACGTCGGTCGTGGGTCCCGAGGTCCGCTGGAGGGAGAGCTTGAGCTTCATCCGCCGTGCTCCGCGACGAACGCGCGGTCGCCGAACCACACGGTGTCGCCGGGCTGGATCTCGAGCGGCTGACCGGGCTGCACGGCTGACTCGACTCCGTGGCTCAGCACGTGCGTGCCGTTGGTGGAGTGGAGGTCGTCCACGCGCAGGGCGCCGTCGGCCACCGTGAGCACGGCGTGGGTCTTGGACACGCTGCGCTCCGGGTCCGGCACCGCGGCCGGCAGCGCGCCGGTGTGGTCGCCGGTGTCGGGGTCACGCCCCACGACCACGGTGGAGCGCACCGCGATCCGCCGGCCGTCCTCACCGACGAGGACCCACGTGGGGCGGGTGCTGCGCCGCTGACCGACGCGGGTGGCTCCGTCGACGTCATCACCCTCGGACGGTGCGTCGAGCGGCTGCTCCTCGGCCACGGGGGTGGCCCGCCGACGACCGACGACCGGCGCAGGTTCGGCAGGTGCAGAATCGACCGGGGCCGCACCGGAGGGCTCCTCCTGCTCCGGCTCGAAGCCGGGCACCGAGGTGATGAGTCGCCCGCCCGCGGCACCCGACGGCGGGGACGACGGCGCGGCCGGGGCCACTGGCGCCGCGGGGGCAGTCGGCGCGACCGAGGCAGCCGGCGCAGCGGGGGCCGGCTGGGAGGCCGGGGCCGGGGCCACCTCGGGCTCGGGCGACGCAGGCGCCGGCAGGTCCGACGTGTCGGTCTGGGGCGCAGCGGTCTCGGGCGCACTGGTCTCGGACGCACTGGTCTCGGGCGCACTGGGCGGCGGGGGCAGCGGCAGCGGGGGAAGCACCTCGGCCGGAGGCCCCGTGGGCGGCGCCGCCGGGGGTGCCGACGGGGCTGCCGGAGCTGCCGAGGGGGGCGCGGGCACGACCGGGGCGGGCGACGCGGGGGCCTGGCTCGCTACCGCGGGCGGCGCGGAGCTGTCGAGGAGCACGGGAGGGCCGCCGAACGGAATGGGGGCCTCACGAGCGCGACGGTCGGCCGCCTCCAGGAGCGACTCGGGGGTGGCCTTGACGACCACGGCGCCCACGGCGCTGTCGTGCCACGCCTGGCGACGCGGGTGCTTGGCGCTGAGGATCATCGCGACGAGGACCAGGAAGGGCACCGCCGCGATCAGCTGGAGCACGACGGTCCGCAGCAGTGCCTTGCCGAAGCCCAGGGGCGCCCCACCGTCGCCGCGCACGACCGACACCCCGAGCGCGAACCCGCCGATCGTGCGACCCCGCCGGGCGAGGTTGACCCACTGCACGACGAGCAGGACCACCGTGAGGAGCGTCGGGATCCCCGCGAAAAACAGCTGTCGACCGCTCGGCGAGCCGTCCTCGAGGGCCACGTAGTACAGCGCCGCAGCCGGGGCCACGAAGGCCAGGAGCAGCATCCGGTCGATCACGAAGGCCCCGAGACGGGCCCCGAGCGACGCGAACGGCCCGGTCACGGTGCCGACGCGGTTCACCTGGCTCGACGACTCGGTCATGAGGTCCCCTTCCCTCTGCGCTGGTGCTGGCGACGTCGCAGCGCCGCCGCACGGTCCGCACCCCAGCGGGCGGGGCCGGACCGTCGTGCGAATCGTGCCAGACCCACGGCCCGCGAGCGCGCTCGGCGGGCGAGGTCGGCCCACGGAATGCTGGCCGGCGAGAGCACCGCGATCCAGCGCCGCCACCATGGCACGGACGTGCGCATCCGTACCAGGGCGGTGTGGACGTCGTCCCAGTAGGACTCGACCTCGTCCGGCGTGGGCTGGCCCGGCGCGAAGACGTGCCGGTCGGCGACGGAGGCGAGCCGCGGAGCCTCAGCGTCGGGGAACCGTCCGTCGAGCACCAGGCCGTTCTGGTAGCGCGTGTTGCTGACCGGCAGGCGCACCCCCAGGTCTCGGGCCCGGTCGGTGACCTCGCGCCAGCCGCCGCTGAGCTGGACGACTGGGTCGCCCGCCCGTCGCCGCCGGTTGCGCCGCAGCCGCTTGGCCAGCAGCAGGCCCCAGATCGGCGACAGCAGCAGCAAGAGCTTGAGCAGGTCGACGAGGTAGCCCAGGATCGTCAGGATCAGGCCCCACAGGTCGAAGCCCGTGTTCTCGCCGGCACCCTGCGGGGGTGCCTGGTCGGCCTCGCCCGGCTCCTGGGGCACCTCCGGCGGCTGGGGCAGGTAGGGCTGCGGCACCGGGTCCGGCTCCTCCTGCTCCTCCTTGAGGATCTGGTCGTCCGGCGGAGTCGGTTGCAACGGCACCCAGCCCAGACCGTCGAGCGCGACCTCGACCCAGGCGTGCATGTCGTCGCCCGTGACCTGGCCGCTCGCCGGGACCTCGGCCCCGATCACGACCCGGGCCGGCACGCTGAGGTTCTGCAGGGCGACGCCGAGTGCCGCCGCGTACTGCTCGTCGTTGCCGACCATCTGGCGCGGACGCTCGACCAGGTCCGTGATCCGCTTGACGCCGTGGCCCGCCGCCGAGGGATAGCCGCTCGGCTTGCCGTCGCTGTAGAACCCGTCGTCCTTGAAACGCTGCGCCAACAGCTGGGCCGTGGCCCCGTCGCCGCCGGGCGCGGCGGCGTCACCGATCCAGCTCTCGACGAGCTTGGCGAGGTTCTCCGGCACGCCGACGGGGGCCTCGAGGTCGACCCCCTGCTGTCGCGCGGCGTCGGCGACCTCGTCCTCGGAGAACGCCTCGGGCAGCACGGTCTCGTACTGGTACTCGACGCCGGGCGCGACCCCGCCGACCTGGGCGACCGTGCCGGTCGCCACGTTGTGGAGCACGCGTGCCGACCGCTCCCCGTCGACGTCGCCACCGACGTCGCGCACCGTGACGGTCTGGCTGTCCCCGACCGAGGGCACCCAGACTCCCGTGTACTGGTCGATCCGCACCGTGACCTCGGTCGTGTCGCCCGACACGAGACCGTCGCTGAACCGCACGAACGTGCCCGAGGCGTCGCCCGAGCCGGCGCCCCCGGTGACGTTCCACACGATGCCGTCGAAGTAGTCCATCGTCGCGACCCGCACGAGCGTTCCGCCCTCGAGACCCTCGACCTGGAACATCGGCGTGTTCTTGAGGTTGAGCTGGTCGGTGTAGGCCCGGAACTTCGAGAGCGGGCTCGGGTAGTCGCGCGGGTCGAACGGTGGGTCGACGTGATCGCGCAGCACCTCGCGCTGGGGCGGGTCGGTCAGGCCCGTGACGCCGACCGCGGCACCGCCCACGAGCGCCAGGGTGAGCGCCCCGAGCAGTCCCCGTCGCACCCACGCGGCCCGCGACCCGGTCATCGACCGCCAGCGGACCCAGAGCAGCAGGAGCACCGCGAGGCCGACGCCGCGCAGCGTCGTGTGGGTCGTGAGGGCCGTGCCGAACGCCGAGGAGACCGCCAGGACGGCCAGGATCACGAGGGCGGCGGCACCGGGCCAGCGGCTGCGCCAGACCGCGATGCCGGCCAGGACGCCGCCGAGCAGACCCACGACCCAGGGCACGACGAGCACGTTGCCGCTGCTGCCGAGCGGGGCGACCAGGGTCAGCGAGTCGCGCCAGGCGTCGACGATCCCCGTGAGCAGCGTGCGGATCGCGTCAGGGCTCGGCGCGACGCCACCCGCGGCGACCTCGGGGGTGGCCAGAGCCGGCCCGACGAGCAGGTAGACCAGCACCAGGACCCCCGCGGTGGGCCACGCTCCGAGCCGCGCCACGCGCGAGAGCAGTGCGACGAGCAGGCCGAGCAGGAGGCCGCCCCCGACGGCGAGCGCCCACCGCGTCCCGCCGTAGGCATCGGCGAGCGGGCTGGCGGCGACCAGGCCCAGCCCGAGCAGAGCCACGAGATCGAGCACGACGAGCGGCGCGGTCAGGCGACGGTCGCGCAGCTCGGACGTCTGCAGCGTCCGAGCGCGGCTGACCCGGTCGGCCGTGCTCGTGCCGGTGCTCATGTCGCGAGCCTTCGCATCGTGGTCGCCAGGTCGTCGAGCTCGCCCAGGACCGCGACGTCGACGTCACCCATGGGGTGGATCTGGGACTGCGCGCCGGGGCGCGCCTGCACCACGATCGTGCGCACGTCGATCGGCAGGAAGCGGCGGGCGCGGCGGATCTCGGCGGGATCGACGAGCGCCCCGCACACGAGCACCGCGACGCTGGCTCCCGTGACCTCGCGCACGAGTCGGCGCACGAGCTCCGACAGCCGCGGCGACGTGGCCTCGTAGGCGACCCCAGAGAGCTGGTCGAGCCACTGCTGCACCGTCGGCGTGCGGAGCCGTCGGGTCGACGTGGACCCGCTGAGGGTCTGCCCCTCCCCCAGGCACTGCACCCCGAGCGAGCCGGCGACCGAGACGGCGAGCTCGAACTCCTCGTCGGAGGCGTAGTCGTCCAGCCGGGTGCTGAGCGCCACGAGCAGGTGCGAGCGGCGGGTCTCCTCGAACTGGCGCACCATCAGCGTGCCGGTGCGGGCGCTGGACTTCCAGTGGATGTACCGGCGGTCGTCACCGGGCACGTACGGGCGCAGGGCGTGGAAGGCGACGTCGCTGTCGGAGAGCTTGCGCACCGTCTGGCCCTCGAGGTCGCGGATCAGGCCGGTGGCCGAGCTCTCGAGGCGCACCGTGCGCGGGTGAACGTAGAGCTCGTGCTCCCTGGTCAAGGGCTGCTCCCGGCGAAAGAGCGTGAACGGATCGGCCCGCACCGACAGGACGGGGCCGACCGGGATGATCGCGCGGCGATGGGTCGGGATCGCGAAGAGCTCCTCCCGCTCGTCGCCGACCCGCATCGACGTGACGTGGAACGCGGCGCTGGCCCGCCCCACCGGCAGCTCGACCGTGACGGGCAGGCTGCGGCGGCGCGACCGGTTGCTGACGACGATCGCCCCGTTGGCGCGCTCGCCCACGACGACCCGGTCTCGGCCGAGGTCGAAGCGCGCCGACAGCTGATGGCGCCCGAGCACGAACAGCGCACAGACGGCCAGCAGCGCGAGCCCGAGCCAGAAGCCCAGCACGAGCTCGCGCCACCCGAGCCGCCAGCCGACGAGGCCGGCGGTGAGGGCCGCCACCGCGACCGCAGCAGCCGCCTCGCTCGTGACGTCGGTGACGGGCTGCAGCCAGCGTCGCGGGGTCGCCGTGAGGCGGGCCAGGCGGTCGCGGGTGCCCAGCGCGAGATGACGGACACGCCGTCGCGCGCCCGTGATCCGCTGCTCAGCCCCCGTCGCTGTCATCCCGCCGCGCGCTCCTGCGGAGCCGGGATCGTGTCGAGCAGGCGCTGCACGACCGCCTCGGTCGTCAGGCCGCGGAACTCCTCCTCCGGATCGAGCACCATCCGGTGCGCGAGCGCGGGGCTGGCGAGGACCTTGATGTCGTCGGGCAGCACGTAGTGGCGCCCCGACGCCGCGGCCCAGACCTTGGCGACCCGGATCAGGGCCAGGCCCGCCCGGACGCTGCAGCCGAGCTGCACCTCGGGTGCGCTGCGCGTCTCGGCGAGCAGCGTCGTGACGTACTCCAGCACGACGTCGTCGACGTGCACCCGCGCGGCCAGGTCGATCATCGAGGCGACGGCCTCGGTCGTGATGAGCGGCTCGAGCTCGCTCGCCGAGGCCTTGGTGGCCGTGGCCGCGAGGATCTTCAGCGTGCTGGCGTGGTCGGGGTAGCCCAGCGTCGTCTTCATGAGGAAGCGGTCGAGCTGGGCCTCGGGCAGCCGGTAGGTGCCGGCCTGCTCGATCGGGTTCATCGTGGCGATGACCATGAACGGGCGGCCGACGCGGTGCGTGATGCCGTCGACCGTGACCTGCCCCTCCTCCATGACTTCGAGGAGGGCCGACTGCGTCTTCGGCGAGGCACGGTTGATCTCGTCGGCCAGCAGGATGTTGGTGAACACCGGACCCGGGTGGAACTCGAACTTCTCGGTGCGCTGGTCGAAGATCGTGACGCCCGTGACGTCGCTGGGCAGCAGGTCGGGCGTGAACTGGATGCGGCTCTGGTCGCCCTTCAGCGTCTGGGCCATGGCGCGGGCCAGCGAGGTCTTGCCCGTGCCCGGGAAGTCCTCCAGGAGCAGGTGGCCCTCGGCCAGCAGGCAGGCCATCGCGAGCTGGACCTGGTGGGTCTTGCCCACGACGGCCTGCTCGACGTTGCCGACGAGCTGGCTGAACGTCGTGGCGAACCACTGCGTCTGGTCGGGGGTGAGGGTCATCGATGAGCTCCTTAGGTTCCAGGGCAGCGCTGGAAGGTGACGCGATTAGACTGGTAGACCTGGCCGGTCGAGTTGTTGACCAGCTGGGCGTAGTAGCGGTTGCTCCCGCCGCCCGGGGCGCAGGCCGATCCGAACTCGCGAACCTGGTTGTTCGAGGCCGTGACCGTGCGCTGCTCGGTCCCGTCGAGCAGGGTTCCGTCGACGTCCTTGCGCAGCGACATCGTGTAGTTGCCGTTCGGCAGGTCGTCACCGTTGATCCGGACCTCGGGGAAGCCGAACCGGGTGCCGCCGGTGTACCCGGTGGTGACCGTCGGGTTGAAGTCCTCGGTCGTGGCTGCCGCCGACCGGGGGTCGGACTTGCGACCCTCGGAGTCGACCGTGCGGACGTCGATCGTGTGCCGCGAACCGGGCTCGTAGCCCGTGCCACGGAAGCTCGTGCCGTTCGTCGACCGCCAGGTGCCGCCGTCGATGCGGTACTCGAAGCCGGAGATGGGCCGGCCGTTGGTGGCCGGCCGCGACCAGGAGTAGTTGATCGCGGTACGTCCGTCGCGACTGGCCTGGACGTTGGTCGGCGCGTTGGGCGGACCGTTGGGGCGGATGTTGTTCCAGGTGTTGGACTGCGCACCCGGCAGCGATCCGTTGTCGCCGCTGAGCGGCACGATGGAGACGTTGTAGCCGCTCTCGCTGTTGGCCACGCCGGTCACCGTCAGCGTCGTCGCGGCACCCTCGGCCTGGGTCGGCGCGTTGACGGTCTTGGTGCCGCCCGCGCCGGAGACCCGGTAGGCGCGCACGGGGTAGCCGCCGTTGTCGGCCGGGGTCACGATCTGCAGGTCGAACCGGCCGTCGCCCTCGGTGGCACCGGTGATCCGCGGCTCGCTCGCCGGCCCGAAGGGCTTGACCGCGTTGGACTGCGGACTTGGGCTCGGGCTCCAGCCGGCGCGGTTGCGCGCCTCGATCGCGAAGGAGTAGTCGATGCCGTTCTCGACGCCGTTGTAGGTGCGCGACGTCGTGCCCGCCGGCAGCTCCTCGGTGCGCAGGACCGACCCGTTCGCGTACGTCACGAGCCGGTAGCCCGCGATGGGGTCACCGTTGTCGTCCGACGGCTCCCACAGGGCCCGGATCGTCTTGCCGCCGTCGGCGCCGTTGCTCAGCGCCTCGGCCACGGGTGCCCGCATGACGGCCGGCTTGCCGAACGGGGCCACGGCGGCCGACGACGGTGAGAACTGCTGCTGCGTCGGCGTCTTGTTGATCGCGCGGATCTGGAACTGGTAGGTCGTGCCGTTCGTGAGCCCGGCCCACGTGTACGAGGTCGAGCCACCGGGGACCGACTGCGACTGCCCCGACCCGACCATCTTGATCTCGTACGACGTCACGGCCGAGCCCTCGTTGCCCGGCGGCGTCCAGGAGAGCCGGAGCTGGCCGTCCATCGCGGTCGGCTCGATCGCGATCTGCGGCGGAGCCATGACGTCGGGCATCTTGTCGGGCGTGACCGGCGCGGACGCGGCACTCGGATCACTGTCGCCGACCCGGTTCACCGCCACCACCGTGAACGTGTACGCGTCACCGGGGTTGAGGCCCCCGATCGTGCACGTGGTCGACGCGCACTCCTGGCTGACTCCGCCCGATCCGGTGACCCGGTAGGTCGTGATGGGGGCGCCCCGGTCGTTGGGCGCCGACCAGGTCAGCACGACCGAACGGGCCTCGGTCGTGGTCACCTGGGGGCGACCGGGCGCCTCGGGACGGCCGGCGACCGTGACGGTCGCCCGCCCGACGACGTCGCGCAAGGAGTCGCCCGAGGCGTCCGAGACCGTGAACTTGACCGACACGACGCCGAACGTGTCGGCCCTCGGGGTCACCGTGAACTCGGTGCCCCGCTCGCCGGAGATCGTGCCCTCACCGGACTCGACCTGCACCTGCGAGACCCGGAGCGGTTCGTCGTCGTCGGCGTAGGGGTTGGTCGCGAAGTCGGCGACGTCGATCGTCACGGGATCGCCCGCCGTGGCGTCGACGCGGATCGGTGCGACGACGATGGGCGGCCGGGTGGAGCTCGAGACCGTCACGAGCACCTGGCCCGGCACCTGCACCGTGCCGTCGTCGACCACGACGTCGACCGTGGCGGTGTCGCCCGTCGCGGCGCCGTCCTGGGCCGAGACCTCGATGACCGTGCTGCCGTCCATGTCGGCGTCGACCGGCCCCTCGACCCCGGTGACCTCGAAGCTGAGGTCGTCGTCGTTGAGGTCCGTCGCCGCGTTCACCAGGTCGAGCCGCGAGGGCTCGCCGTCGTCGGAGACGACCATCCGCACCGTGCGCATCGTGGGGGGCACGTTGCCGTCGGGCGTGACGTCGATCGGGATCGTCAGGAGGGCTCGCTTGCCGTCGGGATCGTTCAGGCCGTCGCCGTCGGTGACCTCGACCGTGACCGAGGCGGGGCCGACGTAGTCGGCCTGCGGCGTGAAGACCACGCGGTCGTCCTGGCCGTCGCGCACCAGGGGCGAGCCGTCGGAGCGCTGCGCCGTGATGACGTCCTGCGTCGTGAGCACGGGCGTGCGTCCGTCCCGGACGAGGATGACGTCGGCGAGCTCGATCTCGATCGGGGTGTTGACCGGCGTCTCGAGCGGCACCGCCGTCGGGTCGACCGTCGGCGGGGCGCTGTCGGTGCCGGACACGAACACGAAGCCGTAGGCGACCTGGTCGTCGGCGTCGGTGACCTTGTAGGCGACGACCTGGTCCTCGGCGGCGAGCGTGACCTCGAGCTGGCGACCCTTGACCCGGCTCACGTCGGCGTCGATCGCCTCGATCTCCAGGTCCTCGAGCCGGCCGTCCAGGTCTCCGTCGTTCTCCAGGACGTCGACGAGCGCCGTGTCACCGGCCTTCTTGCCCGTGACCTCGGCGAGGTCGGCCGAGTCGTCGCGCACGATGGGAGCGTGGAACGGGGCGTCCTCGCTGGCGCTGAGGACGAAGAACGCGGTGCCGTTGCCGCCGAGCCCGTCGGTGATCGTGTAGCCGATCGAGCTCGTGGCCGTCTGGTCGCCGTCGGGCTGGGGGGCGGTGACCTCGATGAACGTGCCCGAGACCCGGGCGTCGGAGCCGGACGGCACTGTGAGCTCGGCCAGGAGGTCGATCGGGTCGCCGTCGGGATCGGCGTCGTTGAGGCGCGGGTCGTACTGGATCTTCTTGCCCGGCTTGACCAGGAGCTCGTCGTTGAGGGCGACCGGCGCCTGGTTGACCGGAGCCTGCGGGATCACGCCGACGCGCACCTCCGCGGGGGCCGACCCGCCGTACTTGTCGGCGACCGTGACGCTGAAGACGTCGGTGCCTGACTCGCTCTCGAAGGGCTCGTACTCGACCCAGTCGGCACCCGTCGCGACGATGCGTCCCTTCTGCGGGGCCTGGACGACGCTCTTGAAGCCCACCGCGTCGCCGTCGGGATCGGCGCCCTGCACGTTGAGCGGGATCCGCACGGTGCTGCCGACGATCGCGCGGTCGACGATGGGGTTGGGTCGAGGCGCGCTGTTGCCCTCAGGGGTGTCGGGCTTGACCGTGAGCCAGACCGTCGAGGCCACCCGCACCCCGGCGGCGTCGCGCACGCCGTACGTGAACGAGTACTGGCCCGGCTCCTCGGGGGCCCGGACCTTGAGGTCCTGGCCCGACACGAACACCAGCAGCCCCGCCTCGGTCGTGGCCTCGTCGACCACGAGGTCGTCCTGCACGAGGTCGAGGTCGTCACCGTCGGGGTCGGAGTCGTTCTCGAGCACCGACACGGTGGCCACGGCACCGGCACGCATGGTCTGGTAGTCGGCGTTGACGACCGGGGGACGGTTCTCGCCGCGGGGGCCGGGACTGATGACGACGGCGCCGGTCGCGGTCTCCTCGCCGTCGGACAGGACGTAGTCGATCTGGGCCGGTTCGGTCAGCTCGCCCGTGGCCTCGACGCGCAGCATCCTGTTCTCGAGCAGCACCGCCTTGAGCGGCACCCCGTCGCCGACCTCGACGCCCTGGACCACCAGGACGTCCTCGTCGGGGTCGTAGTCGTTGGCGAGGACGTCGACGAGCACCGAGCCACCCGCCGGCAGGACCCCTTGGTCCTTGACCGCGACCGGGGCCGCGTTGGCGTCGGACGGGGCCTTGACGTCGAGGCGCACGACCGACGAGGCGGACTTGTCGACGTTCGCGGCGGTGTACGGCAGGTAGTAGGTGCCGGGTCGCTGGGTCGTGGCCGTGAAGGTCCCCGCGATCGCGTCGACGACGACCTCGACGCCCTCGGGACGACCGACGTCGGTCAGGGTCAGCGGCACCCCCGTCGGGCTGCCGTCGTTGAGCAGCGGCTCGACCAGGGTCTTGGTGCCGGCGATGCCCACCGCGCGGTCGGCAATCGGCTCCGGGACGGCCGACGTCGCGGCCACGACGTTGACCGGCACGACCGCCGTGACATCGCCCCCACGACCGTCCGAGACCGTGATCTCGATGCCGTTCTGCCCGATCTGACCGAGCGTGTCGACGAACTCCACCGTGCCGTCGGGACGGAACTCGACCTGACCCTCCCCCGTGGCGGTGGCTGCCGAGATCGTGAGGTCGTCGCCGTCGGGGTCGAGCCAGTCGGCCAGGACGAAGACGGAGTTGCGCTGCCCCTGTGCCACCGTCAGCGAGGTGTCGCGGTCGGGGAGCTTGACCGGCACGAGGTTCTCGGCCGCGCCGCGCATCGCGATCGTGGCCTCGGTCGAGGCCGTGCCGCCGCGCCCGTCGGCGATGTCGTACCGGAACACCGCGTCACCGGCGGCGTCGGGGGCGAACGAGGCCTGGACCTGGGTGTCGTTGCCCACGACGGCGTAGCCGCTCACGGGCTCGGGGCCGCTCACGTGGGTGACCTTGGTGATCGTGATGAGGTCACGGTCCGGATCGGTGTCGTTGAGCACGACCGGCAGGATCGTGGCCTGACCGGGGCGTGCGCCGAGGTTGTCGGGGTTCGCGACGGGCGGGCGGTTCTCGGGCTGCTCGTCGGGGTCCTCGACCTCCTGCTTCTCGAGCTCCTGGCGCTGGGTGTTGGGGTCGACGTCGTCCCAGTTGTTGACGCGGTCGAGCGAGTCCTTCTGCACCATCCAGGAGTCGCCGGAGACCGTGTCGTTCAGCACCACGACGTCCCGGTTGACCCGGAACACCAGGTTCGCCGACGCCGTGAGGCCAGGAATCGCCTTGTGGAAGGGCCGCTCCCCCTCGCACAGGCGGGTGTAGGACTCGGCCGCGC
Organism: Aeromicrobium sp.; assembly: GCF_023146395.1. Classification (GTDB taxonomy): domain Bacteria; phylum Actinomycetota; class Actinomycetes; order Propionibacteriales; family Nocardioidaceae; genus Aeromicrobium. Next base: position 74,671 of record NZ_JAGLCD010000007.1, read on the forward strand.
CGTCGTCGGTCGTGCGGGCGTCGGCCCACGCCGCGTGCACACAGCCGTCGAGCACGACCGGGGCCGCGGGGTCGCCCGCGACGGGCGGCTGCTTGAGCTGTTCGAGGTCGCCACCGGTCGGCGAGGTGCTCAGCAGCCCCTCCTCGGTGCCGATGTAGAGCGTGCCACCTGCGGCGCTGGGCACCTGGAGCTTCACCGCGCCGGGCTTCTCGGTCTCGATCCGCACCGGCTCGGCGCCCGCGCGGAACAGCCGGGCCTGGGCGGCGTCGTAGGCGACGGGGTCCGAGCCGACCACCGTGAGCTGGGCGTCCTCGCCGATCGAGTCGCCGAGCTCCCAGGTTCCCTCCTGCTCGGGGGTGCCGTCCTCGGCGAGCGCGAAGCTCGTGACGGTGCCGGAGCTGCGGTCCAGGACGTAGGCCACCCCGTTCGGGCTGACCGCGACCGCGCCGTCGCGCGCGACCTTGGCGATCTCCGGCTCGGCCTTGGCCGAGAACGACGCCACGTTCTGGCTCGACCGGACCCACAGCTGGCCGGTCTGGGTGTCGAGCAGACCGATCGTGTGGCCGCCGAAGGCGGCGTCGACGGTCTCCGGGAGCTCGACCGGCTCCGAGGCCACGGCGCTGGCGACGTCGACCTGTCGCAGCGTGCGGGTGCCGGACTGGTTGTCGATGAAGACCGTGGGACCGTTCTGGAAGATGTCCACGTCGGCCGAGTCGGTCGAGACGCCCAGGTCGAGCTGCTTGATCTGCGGGTTGAGCCGGCCGATCAGGAGCCGCTGGGAGTTCGAGACCCAGACGCTGCCGTCGTGCAGCTCGACATCGGTGACGGGAGTGCCGTCGGCCCGGAAGGCCAGGACCACCAGGAGCGACGAGACCAGGGCCAGCGAGGCACCCGAGGCGATCGTGCGCCAGCGGCGGGCCCGCGGCTTCGCGAGCCCTCGGGCCGCCGTGGCCGCCGGGGCCGCGACGCGCCGGCCCCCGGCCGAGCGCCTCACGTGCGCTCCTGGGGCTCGTCGAGGATCTCCAGGTGCTCGGGACGCACGATCCGGGCTGCCACGGCGTACTCCACGAGGCGGGCGCGCCGGTTGGTGGCGAGCCGGCCGGCTCCGCCGCGCAGCCCCTTGACCCCGGCCGCGGAGAACTTGTCGCAGACGTTGTCGAGCTTGCGGTTGAAGGTCGTGATGGGCCAGCCGAGCCGCTCGGCCGCCTTGGCGTTGCTGGGCAGCTCGCTGATGCCGGTCCCGGCGCGGCGCAGGGAGCCCTCGGCCAGGGCCAGGATCAGGCGAAACTGGGTCGGGGTGAGCTCCACGGCCCCGAGGGTGTGATCGCCCGACGGCTGCTCGAGATCCTGGTGCGGGCTCACGACGAACGTCGGCGCGGCGCTGTGCACCGTGACCTCGTAGGTCGTCTCACCCGCGGTGAACAGCACGGCCAGGTCCGGCAGAACGACCGGAACCTGCGAACCCGGGCCGACGACCGACTGCAGCGTGCCGGCCTCGCCCGTGACGGTCAGCGACAGGCGGGTGCCGACGTTGCTGATCCACCAGAAGCCCCGCTCGTGGCGCAGGTCGACGAGCTGGCGGTGCAGGTAAGGATTGTCCTCGTCGACCACGAGGTCGCCCTCGCGGCCGATCGTGAAGGACTCCCCGACCGCGACGTCGTACTCCTCGCCGCAGAACTCGACCGTCAGACGCGCGCCACCGGGCACGAGGTCGTCATCGCCGACCTCGAGGTCCTGCGACGTCGCGTCGTCGCCCACGCCCCCGTGACTCATGTTCTCGCGTCCTGTTCCTGTGCTCGCTGTCCGTGGAGGGACGGTGCCCCGCGGAGCCGACGCCCCCCGACGATCCTCATATCTTCCCCCGGTCCCTCACCGCGCGCAGACCGGGCCGGAGTCCTCGACGGGCGAGGTCCGCCCGTCGGCGCGTTTGACCAGCACGACGATGCACGTCGACCCGGTCCCGGCGGCGCGGATCGTGAGCGTCGGCTCGGCCACCTCGTTGGCGGTCTCGAGCTGACCGGCACCGGCCCGCATCCAGACGTACGTGTCGCCCGTCTCCGGATCGGGGTTGGTCCAGGTGAAGACCGCGAGACCTTCCTGGATCCGACCCTCCAGGTCGGTCGGGGCCTGGGGCGCGTCGCCCACGACCACGGTGGGGTCCTGGCGTTGTCCGTCGTCGAGGTCGTCGGCCTGGTCGCGGTCCGACGAGGTGCCGCTCAGCAGTGCAGCGGCGACGAGGCCCACGATGACGAGGAGCACCACGAGCCCCCCGACCCAGAGCCACGGCGAGCGGCGAGCGCGCTCCGCGGCCGGGGCCGTGGTGGCGGCCGGGGGCGCGGCGACCGGAGCCAGGGCCGAGGCGACGTGCCACGGGATGGCGTCGTCATGGCCCGCAGCCGGTGTCGCAGGTCGCGGTGCCGGGGCGGGTGACGCCGGGCCGGCCGGCGGCGCGACCCGACCTGAGGGTGCGGGAGTCGGGGCACTGGACGCGGCCGGCACGGGCGGGCCCGACGGCAGGGGGCGCACGTGGGTGCGGTCGTCGACGTCGGAGATCACGACCGGACGCAGGCGGGTGCCCTCGGGCTGGGCCTGGTCCTTCGACTGGGGCTCGACGACCGCGACGGGGCGCACCCGGGTGCGGTCGTCGTCGCTCGGGGTGACCGGGTCGGTGGCCGAGGCGTCGAGCACCTCGATGCGCGTGGGGGGCTCGCCGAGCTCGAGCTGCACGTCGTAGAGCGCCGACGCCAGGGCCAGCGCGGAGGGCTGGCGCGCCTCGAGGTCCTTGCTCATGGCGGTCGTGAGGATCGTCATGAGCGAGTCCGGCACGTCGCCGCGGTTGATGCGGGCCGGCTGCTGCCGCTCGATGCGGGTCATGAGGGTGGCGTTGTCGTTGGCCGCGCCGGGGACCTCGAACGGCGAGCGCCCGGCCAGCAGCGTGTACAGCGTGGCGCCGAGCGACCAGACGTCGCTGCGGACGTCGGTCGGCGGGTCGTCGCCGAAGAACTCCGGCGGCGACCAGGGCACCGACACCCCCGTGGCGCCGGTGTCGGTGTCGTGCGTCGTGGCCGCGATGCCGAAGTCGGTGAGCATGGGCGACCCGTAGGCGCTCGTGAGGATGTTGTGCGGCTTGATGTCGCGGTGCAGGATGCCGGCGCGGTGGGCGGTCTCGACCGCACTGCAGAGCCGGACCCCGATCTCCAGGGTGTCGGGCACCGAGAAGCGTTCGGCCCGGTAGCGCGCGGCGAGGTTCGGCGCCGGGCAGTACTCCATGACCAGGTACGGGCGTCCGTCGACGCTGACCCCGGCCTGGAAGATCGAGACGATCGACGGGTGGTCCGACAGCTGGGCCATGAGGTTGGCCTCGGCGTGGAAGACGTCGCGCTCGGCCGCCTGGACCGCCGACTCCAGCAGTACCTTGACCGCGACCTGCCGGTTGAGACCGTCGCGGTACAGGAAGACGTCGGCGAATCCGCCCTCGCCGATGTGGTCGACGAAGGTGAAGCCCGTCAGACGGGGTGGCGTGCTGCGCAGGCGGGTCACGGCGCACCGCCGGAGAGGGCGAGCGTGATCGTGAGGTCGTCGGAGAGGCGCAGCACCGAGCCGTCAGCCGCATCGGTGGGGACGTCCCGCACCAGTACCCCCTCCGTGCCCCCAGGCGGAGTCAGCGTCGTGCCGTTGGTCGACACATCGGTCACCAGCACGGTAGCCGCGGCCACCGCGATCTCCAAGTGGGTGCTGGAGACGTACGGGTCGTCGACCACGACGAGCTGGGGCAGCGCAGCCCCCGTGACGGCGGTCGAGCGGGGGCTGCGACCGACGAGGGCCCGGCCGGACACGTCGTAGGTCTCCCCCGTGCTCAGGGTCAGGGTCACGAGGGGGCCCGGTCGGTGCGACACCGTCCGGGCGGCCGCACCCCGGCGGGGCAGGCTCGCGCGCGCGACGGTGTGACCGTCGTGGTCGCCGCTTCCGGGAGTCATGACGGCCTCCGGGGTGGTGGGGTCCTCCTCCGCGGGGTCCTCGGGCCCCTCGTCGAGATCGGCCTCGACCGGACGCACGGCGGCGTCCTCGGGCCGGCGACCAGGCACCGTGACGCCGAACATCGCGTCGAACTCGTGCTCGTCCGGCTCGATGATCGTCGCGGGCGAGTCGGGGGCCGGTGGCTCGGCAGCCACTGGGTCGGCAGCGGGCACCGGGTCCGCGGCGGTGGAAAGTGCGGCGGTGGAAAGAGCGGCAGGCGCCGCCGCACCGGCCTCGGGGCGGCTCCGCAGGACCCATCGCACCTGCGAGGCCCGGACGAGACCGGCGTCGATCGGCAGGCGGACGGCGTCCGACGGCTCCGCTCCACCGCTGTCGCCGGCGTGCAGCACGACGGTGTCGACCTCGGCGCGGGGCCACGAGCGCTCCGACCAGGTCGTGACCCCGTGCCCTTCCAGCAGCTCGTCGCCGATCTCGACCCGGTGACGGCCCCGCACCAGCACGCGGACCTCGTCACCCTCCACCAGGGTGCAGGCGAAGTCCGGGACGGACGACCAGCCACGGGCCGTGAGCGCCTCGACGAGACCGGGCACCGTGAGCGGCTGCTCGAACAGCGCGGCGAGCGTGGCCTCCTGACCGGGATCGGTCACGACGACGCCCACGCCCGTGACGAGGGCGAGGGCGTCTCCGGACCGGTACCAGCGGCCGGTCACGACGGACCGCTCCTCGGTCGCAGGCCGCTCACGCGTGGCCCCTCATGCGTGGCTCCTCGCCTGCGGCACGGTGTCGACCTCGGGATCGCTGCAGTGACCGAGCGTGTCGGCCTGCGACAGGACGTCGCTGCCGATCACGTCGATCACGATCGCGGTGACGTTGTCGCGGCCGCCGGCCTCGACCGCCGCGGCGACGAGGCGCGCCGAGGTCACGGCCGCCGCGGCGCCACCGCGCAGGATGCGCTCGATGCGGGCGTCGTCGAGCTCGCCGGTGAGCCCGTCGGAGCACAGCAGCAGACGGGTGCCTCCGCGAGCGGGCATCAGGGTGAAGTCGGCGGCCGCGTCGTCGACCGCGCCGATCGCGCGGGTGATGACGTGCCGGTCCGGGTGCACGCGGGCCTGTCGCTCGTCGATCTCGCCGGCGTCGATCATCTCCTGCACCAGGGAGTGGTCGTGACTGACCTGCTCGAGCCGCTCCGGCGTCAGCAGGTAGGCCCGGGAGTCGCCGATGTTGACGAGCAGCCAGTAGCCACGCCCCCGCTCCACGACGTAGACCGCCGCGACGACCGTGGACCCGGGCGCCGTGACGGGTGAGGTGGCGAGGGCCGCGACCGCCGTGCGTGACGACTCCAGCACGCGCTCGATGTCCGGCGCGGTGACGTCGTCGCGGCCGGCGAGCTCGGCGAAGGCCTCGATCACGAGCTGGCTGGCGACGTCACCCGCGGCATGACCCCCCATGCCGTCGGCCACGACGTACACCGGTGGACTGACGAGCCAGGCGTCCTCGTTGTGGGTGCGCACTGCTCCCTCGTGGGTCGAGCCGGACGCGACCAGCGTGACGCCCGCCGACACGATGTCCGGCGTCCACGTCACTGCGGTTGTCTGCGTCACCCGATCGGCCCTCCCGGTCTGTTCCCGTCCCGCACTGCCGTGCCCCAGAACTGTCCTGCCCAGAACTGTCCTGCCCCAGATCTGTCGCGCCCAGCGCCCCTGGGTCCGGCCACCCTTGGTCAGGCCAGATGACGGCGCCGCCCGTGGGCCGCAGGATACGACGCCCCCAACCTAGGAGCGAATCGAGCCGCGGCACCATGGGGACCGGTCCCCGGTGCCAGCGTCGCCAGGACCTCAGAGCTCGCGCGAGTAGAACGCGCTGCTCGGATCGAGCACGTAGCTGCCGAACGGGGCCACCGGCACGAAGCCGTGCCGCTCGTACAGCCGGCGGGCCGCGGCGAAGTGGTCCTGCGTACCCGTCTCGAGGCTGACCCGCGTGCCACCGCGGCGTCGCGCCTCCTCGAGCAGGTGCCGGAGCAGGCGCCGACCCACCCCACGGCCACGCGCCGCGACTGCCGTGCGCATGGACTTGATCTCGACGTGCCCGTCACCGAGGTCCTTCAGGGCACCGCAGCCGACCAGGACGTCGCCGGCGCGTGCGGTCCAGAAGGTGATGTCCTCGGCACGAAGAGCCTCGAGCGGCAGGGCGTGCACGCTCTCCGCAGGGCTCGTGGCCCGCATCTCCACGAGGTGCTCCGCCAGCAGAGCCCGCACGTCGTCACGGTCCAGGCCGCCGATCTCGAGCCGCAGCTCCCCGACCTCCACGAGCGTCAGAGCGCGAGCTGGGCACGGACGACAGCGGCGAGATCGTCCGCGACCCGCTCGGCCTCGTCGGACGTGGGCGCCTCGACCATGACTCGGACCAGGGGCTCGGTGCCGGACGGACGCAGCAGCACCCGACCGCGCCCGGCCAGCGCGCCGGAGGCCGCCGCGACTGCACCCTGCAGCACCGGATCGGTGCCGCTGCGGCTGCGGTCGACGTCGGGCACGTTGACGAGCACCTGCGGAAGGCGCGTCATGACGGTGGCCAGGTCCGCCAGACTGCGACCCGTGGCCCGCATCCGGGCGGCCAGCTGGATCGCGGCGAGGACGCCGTCGCCCGTGGTGGCGTGCTCGGCGATGATGACGTGCCCCGACTGCTCGCCGCCCAGGGCGAAGCTGCCGGCGCGCATCGCCTCGAGCACGTACCGGTCGCCGACCGCGGTGCGGACGCACACGATGCCCGACCGCTCCATGGCCTGCACGAAGCCGAGGTTGCTCATCTGGGTCACGACGACGGTGTCGCCGGTGAGGCTGCCCGCCTCCTGCGCCGCGAGGGCCAGGATCGCCAGGATCTGGTCGCCGTCGACCAGCTCGCCGTCGGCATCGACCGCCAGGCAGCGGTCGGCGTCGCCGTCGAAGGCGAAGCCCGCGTGGGCCTGGTGCGCGACGACGGCGGCTTGGAGGCTCTCGGGGTGGGTCGATCCCGCGGCCTCGTTGATGTTGGTGCCGTCCGGGGAGGCGTTGATCGCGACGACCTCGGCACCCAGGGCCGCGAACGCCTCGGGACCGACCTCGTACGCGGCACCGTGCGCACAGTCCAGGACGACCCGCAGACCGTCGAGGCGTGCCGGCGAGGTGCGCACGAGGTGGCGGACGTACTCGCCGAGCCCGGCCCGGCTGTCGCCGACCCGGCCCACGGCCGCGCCGGTCGGGCGGTCCCAGGGCTCCTCGAGGCGGTCCTCGATCTGTCGCTCGATCGCGTCGTCGAGCTTGTGGCCACCTCGGCCCAGGAACTTGATGCCGTTGTCGGGCATGGGGTTGTGGCTCGCCGAGATCATGACGCCCATGTCGGCGTCGAGATGCTGCGTCAAGAACGCGCAGCCCGGCGTCGGGACGACACCGAGCCGGTGCACGTCGACACCGGCCGAGGCCAGGCCAGCGACGACCGCGGACTCGAGGAACTCACCCGAGACCCGCGTGTCACGGGCCACCACCGCGGTGGGCCGGCTGTCGGCGAACGCGCCGCGCTCGCCCAGGACGTGGGCGGCCGCGACGGCCAGGTCGACGGCCAGCTCGGCCGTCAGGTCGCGGTTGGCGAGCCCCCGAACCCCGTCGGTTCCGAAGATCCGACCCACGCGCGGATCAGCGCTTGCTGTACTGCGGAGCCTTGCGGGCCTTCTTGAGACCGGCCTTCTTGCGCTCCTTGATGCGCGAGTCGCGCGTGAGGAGACCGGCCTTCTTCAGGACCGGGCGGTTGGCCTCCTCGTCGATGCCGTTGAGCGAGCGGGCGACGCCCAGACGCAGCGCGCCGGCCTGACCCGTCATGCCACCACCGGTGACGCGGGCGACGACGTCGAAGCTGTCGGCCAGACCGACGGCCGTGAGCGCCTCCTTGGCGATCTGCTGGTGCAGCTTGTTCGGGAGGTACTCCTCGAGCGGCTTGCCGTTGACGGTCCACACACCCGTGCCGGGCACGATGCGCACGCGCGCGACGGCCTCCTTGCGGCGGCCGGTGGCGGCACCGGGGGCCACGAGGGCCGGACGGTCGGTCGCCGAGGCGGAGATGCCGCTGGACTCGGAGGTGTACACGCCGGAGGCCGGAACCTCGAGCTCGGTGTCGGTGGTGCTGTCAGCCACGGTGGTCTGCTCTCTCGTGCTCACTGAGCGGTCTGGGTCTGGGAGATCTGCGTGATCTCGAACGGCTGGGGCTTCTGGGCGGCGTGCGGGTGGCTCGGGCCCGAGTAGACCTTGAGCTTGCTGATCTGCGCGCGGCCGAGACGGTTCTTGGGCAGCATGCCGCTGACCGACTTCTCGATGGCCTTGCGGGCGTCGCGCTCGAGCAGCTCGCCGTAGGAGATCTGCTTCAGACCGCCCGGGAAGCCGCTGTGACGGTAGACCTGCTTGTCGGTGCGCTTGGCGCCGGACAGGGCCACCTTGTCGGCGTTGACGATGATGACGAAGTCGCCACCGTCGACGTGCGGGGCGAAGGTCGGCTTGTGCTTACCACGCAGCAGCGTGGCAGCCTCGACGGCCAGGCGGCCCAGGACGACGTCCTGGGCATCAATGACGTGCCACTGACGGGTGATGTCAGCGGGCTTCGGGCTGAACGTGCGCACGGCGTGACCTTCTCGTTCTGGAGCTGGTGGAAAATAGCGGCAGGAAGCCGCGATGAGGATCGATGGCCGTCGCCCGCATGTGGGTCGGTGGCGATACAGCAGGCACGACGACGTCCAAGACTAACCGCCCGGGGTCTCCCGGGTCAAAACGACCGGTCCTGGCGCCACCCCCGGGACGCGCGCCTCGTCAGGCGGGGCTAAGTTGATGTCGGAAGCGTCACACCCCGGCGCACGACGTACGTCACAGGAGACCCATCGTGACCGAGAAGAACACCCTGACCGTCCGCGACAACCGCACGGGTGAGGAGTACGAGGTCGACATCGCCGACGGCGCCGTCCGCGCGACCGACCTCGGCAAGATCGGCAAGACCGACGACTCCCCCGGCCTGGCGGTCTACGACCCCGGATTCACCAACACCGCCTCGACCCGCAGCGCCGTCACCTACATCGACGGCGAGAAGGGCATCCTCGAGTACCGCGGCTACCCGATCGAGCAGCTGGCCGAGCACTCGACGTACCTCGAGGTCGCCTACCTCCTGGTCAACGGCGAGCTGCCGAACCAGAAGCAGCACGAGCAGTGGGTGCACGACATCACGTTCCACACCTTCGTGCACGAGAACCTCAAGAGCTTCATGCAGGGCTTCCGCTACGACGCGCACCCCATGGGTCAGCTGCTGTCGAGCGTGGGCGCGCTGTCGACGTTCTACCCCGAGGCGCGCAACATCAAGGATCCCGAGACCCGGATGGCCCAGGTCGTGCGCCTGATCGCCAAGATGCCGACGCTCGGCGCCTGGTCGTTCCGTCACGCCCAGGGCAAGCCGTACGTCTACCCCGACAACGACCTGTCGTACACCGAGAACTTCCTCTCGATGCTCTTCAAGATGAGCGAGCGCAACTACGACGCCGACCCGCGCCTGGTCAAGGCCCTCGAGGTCCTGTTCATCCTGCACGCCGACCACGAGCAGAACTGCTCGACCAACGCCGTGCGCTCGGTGGGCTCCAGCCAGGTCGACCCGTACTCGGCCGTCAGCGCCGGCATCGCCGCCCTCTACGGCCCGCTGCACGGCGGCGCCAACGAGGCCGTGCTCCGCATGCTGAAGCGCATCAAGACCAAGGACAACGTCCCGGCCTTCATCGAGGGGGTCAAGAACGGTGAGGAGAAGCTCATGGGCTTCGGTCACCGCGTCTACAAGAACTTCGACCCGCGCGCCACGATCATCAAGAAGGCCGTCGACGACGTCTTCGAGGTCACGGGCGTCAACCCCTTGCTCGAGGTCGCGCAGGAGCTGGAGAAGATCGCGCTCAACGACGAGTACTTCGTCTCGCGCAAGCTCTACCCGAACGTCGACTTCTACTCGGGCCTGATCTACGAGGCGCTGCAGTTCCCGCCGGAGATGTTCACGGTGCTGTTCGCCATCCCGCGCACCTCGGGCTGGCTCGCGCAGTGGATCGAGCTCGTCGACGACCCGGAGCAGAAGATCGCCCGCCCGAAGCAGATCTACACCGGCCAGCGCACGCTCGACTTCGTCCCGGCCGCGCAGCGCTGGGCCTGACCTCCTCCGGTCTGCGGCTTCCCCCGACTCCCCCGGTGGGTCCTCGGGGGAAGCCGCGACAGGGTGGTCGCGCCCCGTCGAGTGGTCCATGACCCGGCCGACTACCGTGTCCCCGTGAGACTGCGGATCGACCTGGCGTACGACGGCACCGACTTCGCCGGCTGGGCGACCCAGCCGGGCCAGCGCACCGTGCAGGGTGAGCTGGAGGCCGCCCTCGGCACGATCCTGCGTCTTCCCGCGCCGCCCTCGGTCACGGTCGCGGGTCGCACCGACGCCGGCGTCCACGCCCGGGGCCAGGTCGCGCACGTCGACCTCGAGACCCACCCGGGCGTGCTCGAGCGTCGTCTGCGCCGCTACCTGCCCCCGGACATCCGGATCAAGGCGATCTCCGAGGCCCACCCGGACTTCGAGGCGCGTTTTGCCGCCGTGGAGCGTCGGTACGTCTATCGCATGACCGATCATCCGGCGGGCCCGGATCCGCTGGCCCGCGGCATGATCGTGGCCCACCCTCGCCCGCTCACGGTCGACCTCATGAACGAGGCGGCCGACCACCTGCTGGGCGAGCACGACTTCGCCGCGTTCTGCCGCAAGCGGGAGGGGGCCACGACGATCCGCACCCTGCTGGCGCTGCGCACGGTCCGCGGCGGCGAGACGATCGCCACGACGGTCCGCGCCGATGCGTTCTGCCACTCGATGGTGCGCTCGCTGATGGGCTGCCTCGTCGCCGTGGGCGAGCGCCGCTTCCCCCCGGAGTTCGCCGCGGAGGTGCTGGCCGGCAAGGTGCGCGACTCCCGGGTCAAGGTCATGGAGCCGCACGGCCTGGTGCTCGAGGAGGTCGTGTACCCCGACGAGGCCGGGCTCGCGGCCCGCGTCCACGCCGCACGCCGCCGCCGGGACGAGTGACGTGGCGAGGTTGCTGAGCGCGGGGATCCTGCTGCACCGACGGCGCGACGGGCGCAGCGAGGTGCTCCTCGGCCACCTGGGCGGCCCGTACTGGGCCCGCAAGCACGAGCGGGCCTGGTCGATCCCCAAGGGCGTCGTCGAGGACGGGGAGGAGCCGATCGACGGAGCCCGCCGCGAGTTCAGCGAGGAGCTCGGCGTCCCCGTGCCGGAGGGCACCCTCGTCGACCTGGGCACGGTGCGCCAGTCGCGCAAGGACGTCCGCATCTGGGCGCTCGAGGCCGACCTCGACCCGGACACGGTCGTCCCCGGCACGTTCGCCCTGGAGTGGCCCCCGCGATCGGGACGCACCCTCGAGGTGCCCGAGCTCGACCGGGTCGCGTGGTTCGACCTCGAGACCGCCGCCACGGTCGTGGTCGCGGCGCAGGCGGAGCACCTCCAGCGGCTCGCCGCGCTGTCAGACTGAGGCCATGGACTGGGACGCGATCGTGGCTCACCTGACACAGCTGCCTGACACCGAGCTCACCACGACGTGGGGCAACCCCGCGGTGAAGACCGGCGGCAAGCTCGTCGCGTGGTGGCGCGACGCGCCGGACTCCCCCGGCTCCGTGGCCGTCAAGGTCGCCCCCGAGGAGCTCGAGGCCCTCGTGGCCGACGACACGAGCCCGTTCTTCACCATCGAACACTTCCGGAAGTTCGGCACGAACGCGGTCCTCGTGCGCCCCGAGGAGGTCGCCCCCGAGGAGCTCCGCGAGTTGCTGACCGAGGCCTGGCGCCTGATGGCAAAGGTTCGGGTCCGGAAGGCATGGGAAGCCGAGTCGTGAGGCGCGCCGGTCCGGCGCTGCTTCTCCTGGTCGCTCTCCTGACCGGCTGCGCGGGCGGGCCCGGCGACGGCACCCTGGACCTGCCGCCGGTCGGCGCCGTGGTCGACTACCAGCTCGGGGGCGCCTACGAGCCCGCCGACGACGTCGAGGTGGTGACGCGCGACAGGACCTCGGCGCCCGATCCCGACCGGTACGGCGGACACGTCATCAAGATCGAGTACACCGACAACGGCCGCGACACGTACGAGGACGTCTGCGACGACGCGGCCGGCCGGCGCTCGATCCTGCTGCGCGATCGGGACGTCACACCGGTGGGCGACCCGGAGTACGTGTTCGAGCACTGCTGAGAAAGACTGGACCGGTGGCCGACCACTACTTCTCCCGCAAGCCCGGGGTCGCGGCACGCCTGCGCGAGATCGAGGTGGAGATCGGCGGTCGGTCCTTCGCGATGCGCACGTCGTCCGGTGTCTTCTCCGCCGACGGCCTCGACCACGCGACGCGGCACCTGCTGGACCGGCTCGACGTCGACGACACCACACCCGCGCGGGTCCTGGACCTCGGGTGCGGCTGGGGCCCCGTCGCGCTCGCGCTGGCGACCCGCTGGCCGCAGGCCGAGGTCTGGGCCGTCGACGTCAACGAGCGCGCCCTGGAGCTCACCGCACGCAATGCCGAGCGCCACGACCTCCCCGTGACGACCTCGCTGCCCGAGGACGTCCCCGACGCCCTGACGTTCGACGCGATCTGGTCCAACCCGCCGATCAGGATCGGCAAGCAGGCCCTGCACGACCTGCTGCTGCACTGGCTCGACCGTCTGACCGCCGAGGGCACCATGACGATGGTCGTCGGGCGGCAGCTCGGTGCCGACTCGCTGCAGCGATGGCTCGTCGAGCAGGGCTGGCCCACCGAGCGCATCGGCTCGGCGAAGGGCTTCCGCCTCCTGCGGGCCCGGCGCCCCTGAGGCCAGGACGCCGAAGGCCCCGCACCGGGTGAACGGTGCGGGGCCTTCATCGTCAGGCAGGCGGGTGTCACTCCTTGGTGGAGGACTCCTCGTCGGTGACGTCGGCGTCGGTGGCCTCCGCCTCGGCCGGAGCCTCGGTGGTGGTCTCCTCGGCCGGCGTCTCCGCAGCCTCGTCGGTCACGACCTCGTCGGCGGTCTCCTCGACGGGAGCCTCCTCGACGGGGGCGGGCGTCTCGGCCTTCGTGGCCTGGGGCGCCTGGTTCTGCGCCGCGAACTCCTGGGCCTCGACGATCTCGATCACGGCCATGGGGGCGTTGTCGCCCTTGCGGGGGCCGAGCTTCGTGATGCGCGTGTAGCCGCCGGGACGGGTGGCCATGGCCGGGCCGATCTCGGTGAACAGGGTGTGCAGCACGTTCTTGTCACGGATGACCTTGACGACGAGGCGGCGGTTGGCCACGGTGTCGGTCTTGGCCTTGGTGATGAGCTGCTCGGCGTAGGGACGCAGACGGCGGGCCTTGGCCTCGGTCGTCGTGATCTTGCCGTGCTCGAACAGCGACTGCGCCAGGTTGGCCAGGATCAGCCGCTGGTGCGCGGGGCTGCCGCCGAGGCGGGGACCCTTGGTGGGGGTGGGCATGCGTTACTCCAGGTGGGATGCGGCGGGCCGTCGGCTCGCCGGGGGGCTCAGTACTGCTCGTCCTCGGCGAACGAGGCGTCGGCCTCGTCGTCGAACGCGGCGCTCGGGTCGAAGCCGGCCGGGCTGTCCTTCAGGCCCAGACCCATCTCGACCAGCTTCTCCTTGACCTCGTCGATCGACTTCTGCCCGAAGTTGCGGATGTCGAGGAGATCCTGCTCCGAACGGGTGATCAGCTCGCCGACGGTGTGGATGCCCTCACGCTTGAGGCAGTTGTACGACCGGACGCTGAAGTCGAGGTCCTCGATCGGCAGCGCGAGATCGGCGGCGAGCTGCTCGTCGACCGGCGAGGGACCGATGTCGATGCCCTCGGCCTCGACGTTGAGCTCACGGGCCAGGCCGAACAGCTCCACGAGGGTCGAACCGGCCGACGCGATGGCGTCGCGCGGCAGGAGCGAACCCTTGGTCTCGACGTCGATCACGAGCTTGTCGAAGTCGGTGCGCTGCTCGACACGCGTGGCCTCGACCTTGTAGGTGACCTTCAGCACCGGGCTGTAGATCGAGTCGATCGGCATGCGGCCGATCTCCTCGTCGCCGGTCTTGTTCTGCACCGCCGTGACGTAGCCGCGACCCCGCTCGACGACGAGCTCGATGTCGAGACGGGCCTTGTCGTTGAGCGTGGCGATGTGCAGATCCGGGTTGTGGATCTCCACGTCGGCCGGCACCTCGATGTTGGCCGCCGTCGCGTCGCCGGCGCCCGAGGCGCGCAGGTACATGACGACGGGCTCGTCGACGGTCGAGGAGACCACGAGGCCCTTCAGGTTCAGGATGATCTCGGTGACGTCCTCGGTGACCCCGGGGACGGTCGAGAACTCGTGCAGGACGCCGTCGATCTTGATCGACGTCACGGCTGCACCCGGGATCGAGCTCAGGAGGGTGCGACGCAGCGAGTTGCCGAGGGTGTAGCCGAACCCGGGCTCGAGGGGCTCGATGACGAACCGCGAACGGAACTCGTCGACGACCTCTTCGGACAGGGTGGGGCGCTGGGCGATCAGCATGGTGATTCCTTTCCGGGACAACCGTTATATGAAGCCCGGGTCGGTGGGATGACTACTTCTTCGAGTAGAACTCGACGATGAGCTGTTCCTGGATCGGAACGGTGATCTGCTCGCGGACCGGGTTCTGGTGGACCAGGATCCGGCCTCGCTCGGGCGAGACGTCGAGCCACGCGGGCACGGTGTCGGAGTCGTGGGTCTCGCGCGCGACGATGAACGGCGTCGTGTTCAGGCTCTTGGGCTTGACGTCGACGATGTCGAACTTGCTGACCTGGAACGACGGGATGTTCGTCTTGACGCCGTTGACCAGGAAATGACCGTGGTTGACGAGCTGACGAGCGTGGCGACGCGTGCGAGCCAGGCCCGCGCGGTAGACCACGTTGTCCAGACGCGACTCGAGCAGCGTCAGCAGGTTGTCGCCGGTCTTGCCGGGACGACGCGAGGCGAGCTCGTAGTAGTTGGCGAACTGCTTCTCGAGGATGCCGTAGGTGTAGCGCGCCTTCTGCTTCTCCTGCAGCTGGGTGCGGTACTCGGACTCCTTGATGCGGGCGCGGCCGTGCTGGCCGGGCGGGTAGGGACGGCGCTCGAAGGCGGCGTCACCACCGACGAGGTCGACGCCGAGGCGGCGCGACTTCTTGGTGAGAGGACCGGTGTAACGGGCCATGGTTCAGTGCTCCTGAAATTCGTGGGTCGAGCTGGGACGCGAAGGTCTCAGAGACGACGGTGCTTGGGCGGGCGGCAGCCGTTGTGGGGGCTGGGGGTGACGTCGGAGATCGTGCCGACCTCCAGACCGACGCCGCTCAGCGAGCGGATCGCGGTCTCGCGGCCCGAACCCGGACCCTTGACGAAGACGTCGACCTTCTTCATGCCGTGCTCCTGGGCCTGACGCCCAGCCGCCTCGGCCGCCATGCCGGCCGCGAACGGGGTCGACTTGCGGGAGCCCTTGAAGCCCACGGTTCCACCGGACGCCCAGGCGATGACCGCGCCGGACGGGTCGGTGATGGTGACGTGCGTGTTGTTGAACGTGCTCTTGATGTGGGCGTGGCCCGCAGCGACGTTCTTCTTCTCCTTGCGGCGCACCTTCTTGGCGCCAGCGCTCTTGGGAGGCATCAGCGAATCACTTCTTCTTTCCGGCGACGGTGCGCTTGGGGCCCTTGCGGGTGCGCGCGTTGGTCTTGGTGCGCTGGCCGCGGACCGGCAGGTGCGCACGGTGACGACGGCCCTGGTAGCTGCCGATCTCCATCTTGCGACGGATGTCGGCGGTCACCTCACGACGGAGGTCGCCCTCGGTCTGGTAGTTGGCCTCGATGTGGTCACGGAGCGCGACGAGCTGGTCGTCGGTGAGCTCGTGGACCCGGAGGTCGCCGGAGACGCCGGTGGCGGCGAGGGTCTCGGCGGCGCGGGTGCGCCCGATGCCGAAGATGTAGGTGAGTGCGATCTCGAGGCGCTTCTCGCGCGGGAGATCGACTCCGATGAGGCGTGCCATGTGCTGGCAGTTCCTTTCGGTACGGCGAAGGTGTGGTCATCCGCGGCGCCCCGGTTGCCTCCCGGAGGCCTCTCCGTCACGGGTGTGGGGAGCAGGGTGTTCCGGAACCGGGCCCCGGCCTTCGCGCCGGGGGTCGCACCCGGGAGTGGTCCCGGGTGAGCCGTCAGATGTTCAGTCGTGCTGGTGAAGAAGAACGCGGGTCTGCGTCAGCCCTGGCGCTGCTTGTGCCGGGGGTTCTCGCAGATGACCATGACGCGGCCGTGGCGACGGATCACCTTGCACTTGTCACAGATCTTCTTCACGCTCGGGTTGACCTTCATGGAGAAGCCCTTTTCTGAACGTGATTGTCGGTTATGCAGTTGTGTGGGCACGCGGTGCCCGCGACGCGTCAGGGACGATGCGTCACTTGTAGCGGTAGACGATGCGTCCGCGGCTCAGGTCGTACGGCGAGAGCTCCACCACGACACGGTCCTCGGGGAGGATCCGGATGTAGTGCTGGCGCATCTTGCCGCTGATGTGAGCGAGCACCTTGTGCCCGTTCGTCAGCTCGACGCGGAACATCGCGTTGGGGAGAGCCTCCACCACCGCGCCTTCCATCTCGATGACGCCTTCTTTTTTCGCCATGAACCTCAGCTTCTCGGTGTTGCTTCGTCTGGTGGCCCGGACATGCGGAAACCCGCCTGGACAGGCCGACTCGCAAGTCTACGCCCGCACCGGCGCGGTGACCAAATCGCGGCGGTGAGCTGCTCGCCTGTCCGCCGGTGCGGCGGTGAGCTGCTCGCCGATCGAGGGCCGGGATAGACGAGCAGCTCACCGCTCGCCGGCGACGAGCGCCCGGTAGAACGCGACACCGCGTTCGAGCCACATCGCGTCGACCCACTCGTTCGGGGCGTGGATCGAGTCGCGCTGGGCGCGGCTCATCCGCAGAGGGCTGAACCGGTACACCCCGTCACTGATGCGCGTGAAGTACCGGCTGTCGGTCGCCCCGGTCTGCACGTACGGCACCACCCGGATGCCGTCGTGCGGCGCAGGGTCGAGCGCGGCGATCGCGGCGACGAGGTGGGCCCACGCCGCGGAGTCGGTCCGCGAGACCGGGGGCGGGTCGTTGCCCTCGATCGACTCGATCTCGACGTCGAGGCCCTTCAGCAGCGCGGTCATCCGCGACCGCAGCGCCTC
Source organism: Aeromicrobium sp. (assembly GCF_023146395.1). GTDB lineage: Bacteria > Actinomycetota > Actinomycetes > Propionibacteriales > Nocardioidaceae > Aeromicrobium. The sequence continues at coordinate 91,871 of NZ_JAGLCD010000007.1, forward strand.
GCGGTCGTCGCCCACCGCGAGACGCACGTTGACGACGGCCCGCGCCTCGGTCGCGAGCACGTTCGCGGCCGGGCTCCCGCTCAACCGGGTCACGGCCATCGTGGTGCGCACCATCGCGCTCGTCTCCTTGCTGACCCGCGCCAGGACCTCGGCCACCGGTCGGGGCGCACGGCGCGCCTGGCGCAGGACCGCCCGCGCGGGCCACGGCATGGCCTGCGCCACCACGTCGAGCATCTGCAGCACCGGCTCGGACAGCCCGACCGGCGCGGGATTCTCCTCGATCCGGACGACGGCGCGCGCCAGCCGGGCCGTGGCGCCCCCGGGTGCCGGGGTGGAGGCGTGCCCTCCCCCGCCGCGCGCCACGAGGTGCACGTTCGTCATGCCCTTCTCGACCGTCGCGACCATCGCGCTGAAGCCCGAGAGACCGGGCAGCGCGTCGTCGACCACGGCCCCGCCCTCGTCGGAGACGAGCCAGGGCCGCACCCCGAGTGCCGCCAGGTGGTCGACGACCCGGCGCGCCTCGTGGCCCTCGACCTCCTCGTCGGCCCCGAACAGGAGCCACACGTCGTGCGCGGGCACGTGCCCGTCCGCGAGCAGCCGCTCGACCGCCTCCGCGACGCAGACCAACGACCCCTTGTCGTCGAGCGTGCCGCGCCCGTGCACGACCGCCCCGGTCGGTCCGTCGACGACCTCGCCCGAGAACGGGTCGCGGTCCCACTGCTCGGCCGGCGCGGGCACGACGTCGTAGTGCGCCATGAGCACGACCGGATCGGCCTCGGTGCGACCGCGCCAGCGAAACAGCAGCGAGCCGACCGGGAACGTCACGAGCTCCAGCTCGGCGTGGAGCCGCGGGTACAGGCGCGCGAACGTCTCGCGGAACCGCACGAACTCGGCCTCGTCGCGCTCGTCGGGGGCCGAGACGGTGCGGCAGCGCACGAGCTCGGCGAGCCGCTCCGCCACGGTGCTGCCGTGGGGGTCGGGCGCAGGGCCGGCTGCGGGAGTCACGGGATCACGGGCCTCTCGGGGTCGGCGAAGGCGAGCTTGGGCACGAAGGTCAGCAGCACGGCCGCCACCACGGCGGTGGCCGAGCACACGACCCACACCGTGTAGTAGCCGCTGAGCGAGGCGGCGGTCTCGCCCGCCGTGCCCTGGGCGAGCGCGACGCCGAAGACGCACGAGGCGATCGCGCCGCCGATCGTCTTGGTCGTGTTGGTCAGGCCGGTCGCGACCGCGGTGCGGCCCTCCGGTGCAGCGGCTGCGGCGGCCGCGGGCAGGGCGGCCACGAGGGCTCCCGCGCCCAGGCCGGCCACCATCATGCAGGCTGCGACGGTCGGCACCGTGTCGTGCAGCGGCACCAGGAGCCCGTACCCGATCGCCACGAGCGTCGCGGCTCCGATCAGGCAGTTGCGGGGGCTGAACCGCTGGCTGATCCGGGCGAACGCCAGCGCTCCCACGAGGAGCGAGAGCACGTACACGCCGATCAACGGCGCGGCCGACGACGAGTCGAGTCCGAGTCCGAAGCCGAACTCGTCGGGATCGGTCTGCGCGAAGGTCGACAGCGGGATCTGCGCGCCCAGCACGCTCACGCCGAACAGCAGCGCGGTCAGCTGCACGGGCCACATCGACGAGCGGCGCATGACCCGCAGGTCGACCAGCGGGTCGGGCGACCGCAGCTCCCACCGCCCGAACGGCACGAGCATCACCAGGCCGATCGCCATCGCGAGCCAGGGCCACGGCGAGGCGACCCCCTCGGTGCGCACGAGCGACAGGCCGCCGGTCACCAGCAGCAGGCTCGCGCTCACGAGCACCAGCCCGCGGACGTCGAGGCTGCCCTCCTGCACCACGTGCTCACGGTCGACGGCGAGATGGATCACGAGCACGACACCTGTCGTGAGCAGGGCCGGGACCGCGAGCACGATCCAGATGGGCTCGAAGGCAGCGGACGTCGCTCCGGCCGAGAGGGCTCCGGCGATCGCTCCCGCCTGCAGCGCGGCGACGATGACGCCCGTGGCCCTGCGGGTCGCGGAGGCACGGTCAGCGATGCCGAGGCTGCGGCGGTAGATCAGGGCCACCTCGAGCGGCAGCCACACCGTGAAGACCCCCTGGAGCGCCCAGAACACGAGGTAGGTCTCGAAGGACGACGAGAACGCGACGCCCCAGGTCGCGACGGCCGTGAGCACGGCCGACCACCAGAGCACCCGCTGGTGCCCCACGAGGTCTCCGAGCTTCGACAGCGCCGGCACGCACAGGGCCGAGAGCAGCAGCTGGGCCGCCTCGAACCAGTTGACGTCGGCGTCGTTGATGCCCAGGTGCCGGCCGATGTCGGACGCGAGCGGGGTGTAGTAGCCCTGCAGGAACCCGCTGACGAACTCGACGAAGACGAGGGCTCCGACCAGACCCGCGCCGATGGAGGTGGCGCGCGAGGTCGAGGTCACCTGCCGAGCGTACGACGGGCGTGGACCACGGCCCAGCATCCTCACCCGGCCAGTGCGCTCAGGTCCGGTGCGCTCACCCGCTGGCGCTCACTCGAGCGGTCGTGCCGGCAGCGCCCCACCGCGCTCGACCAGACGCGAGAGCACGATGGCCGTCTCAGTGCGCTCGACGTTGCGCGCCGCGTTGCGCAGCCGCTCCAGCGCATCCTCCAGGTGGCGCACGTCGCGCGCGACGAGACGGACGATGGCATCGGCCTGACCGGTCACGGTCGCCGCGTCCTGCACCTCGGGCACCGAGGCGAAGGCCGCCCGCAGCTCGGCAGGACCGATCGTGCCCTGGCAGTGGAGCTCGACGTACGCCTCGGTGCCCCAGCCGAGGTGCTGGGGGTCGAGCACGGCCGTGAAGCCGCGGATGACCCCGTCGGCCACGAGGCGGTCGACGCGGCGCTTGACCGCGGGCGCCGAGAGTCCGACCCGATCGCCGATGACCGCGAGGCTGGCCCGGCCGTCGTCCAGCAGCACCTCGACGATGCGTCGATCGATCGTGTCCATGTGGTCATCGTCGCACGGGTGCAAGAATCCGATGGTTTCGCGGTGCCAACGCAACAGATCTTCGACGGGAAGCCACGTATCGGCTTCGCGTGTCGCACCAGTTGGCTTCTAGCATTGATTCGTTGCGCTCGGTCCCACCCCGACCGGCGCCGCGGACCGGGACTGACGTCCTCTCGCCACGAGACCCGAGGTGACCACCATGACCGTGCTCGACCCGCACCGCACCCGGCCCACCGGCCGCCACGCGACGCCCGCCGCACCCGCCCGCAGTCCCCGCACCCGCAGCTACGTGATGTGCCGCCCGACCGAGTTCACCGTCGAGTACGCGATCAACCCCTGGATGGACCCGTCGCGTCCGGTCGACCGGGCCCGCGCGATGCGCCAGTGGGAGGGGCTCGTCGCGACGTACCGCTCCCTCGGGCACCGGGTCGAGGAAGTCGATCCGCTGCCCGGTCAGCCCGACATGGTCTTCGCCGCGAACGGCGCCCTGGTCGTGGGTGAGGTCGCCTACGGCTCGCAGTTCCGCTTCCCGGAGCGGACCGCCGAGGCGGCCGCCTTCGCGACCTGGTGGCGCGACCGCGGGGTCGACGTCGTGCCGGCCTCCCACCCGGCGGAGGGCGAGGGCGACTTTCTCGTGCTGGGCCACGTCGTCCTGGCCGGCACCGGTTTTCGCACGAGCCTGGCCGCCCACGTCGAGGCCGCCACCGTGATCGACCGTCCGTTCGTGACCCTCGAGCTGGTCGACCCGCTCTTCTACCACCTCGACGTCGCACTCGGTGTGCTCGACGACGGACGCGGAGACGCTCCTGCGGACATCGCCTACTACCCCGGCGCGTTCAGCGCCCACAGCCGGCGCACCCTGCGCGAGCTGTTCCCCGACGCGCTCCTCGTGGGTCGCGACGAGGCGCTCACCCTCGGCCTCAACCTCGTGAGCGACGGACGGCACGTCGTGCTGCCGCACGATGCCTCCGCACTGGCCGCGCGGCTCACGCACCGCGGCTACGAGCCGGTGCCGGTCGAGCTCAGCGAGTTCCGCACCTCGGGCGGCAGCGTGAAGTGCTGCACGATGGAGCACCACGCCTGACCTGCGCTTTCCTGCCGGCCTCACGTGAGTCGTGACGCGCACGAGGCCCTGCGTCGTTCTAGGCTTCACGACATGACGAGCACGACTCCCCCACCGGCCCCCGTCGAGGCCACCCCGGCCGACACCACCTCCGTCGACGACGGTCGACCCGTCCGGCGCTTCGGGACCGCTCGCACCCTCGCGCTGGCCGTCGCCGCGTTCCTCGGTGGCTACCTCGCCCTCATGGCGCTGACGCAGTGGGTCGACATCGTGCGCAACGACCTCTGGAGCGTCTACGACCCCTTCGGCAGCAACAACTCCGACGGGCGGTTCCGGCTCCTCGCCCTCGGCGCCGAGTCGTTCGGTGCCCTCGCCGGCGGGCTGGCCATCATCGGCCTCGCTGCGCGCCGGTTCGCCGTCGGCGTCCTCGTCGTCACCCTCGTCTCGGCCCTGCTGCACGTCGGCTTCGCGGTCCAGATCATCGACACGAACTTCCGCAGCAGCTTCCTGGAGCCCAACCGCTCCTGGGGCCCGTCGAGCGGGCTGCCGTTCCTCGTCGTGGTGCTGGCCCTGCAGGCGCTCATCGTGCTGCTGTGTCTGGTGCGCGGGCCCCGTCCCGAGCCGGTCGTCGCCCTGGCGCCGCCGGTCCCCCACGTCGACGGCACCCCGCCGCCGGCGACACCGGCCCAGGCCGACCTGCCCGCCGACGACCACGACTCCGCTGCCGCTGGAGCAGCTGTCGCCGCCGACGAGGAGGACGCGGAGACCGACGACGACGTGTTCCTCGTGATCCACGGTCAGGAGTACGGCCCCTACCCGACCGAGCGGGTGCGCGGATTCATGGTCGAGGGGCGGATCCACCCCGGCACTCTCGTACGCATCGGCGACGAGACCAAGCCGGCCTCCGAGGTCCCCGCCATCTACGGCAGCTGACGGGTTCGGACCACGCCCCGTCTGCCGGGGGTGGGTGGGCAACCCCACCACGGGTCTGGAAGGTTGCTGGCGCACCGGCAATCACTCGAGTCGTGGTCCGTGCCTCGCCCGCCCCCGGTGGATCCACGGGCCGAGCCGGAGGCGAGGCAGGCGCCCGGGCGAAGCCCGGCACCGGTGCCCTTCGAGGCTCGCTCGTTCCTCGCTCACACCTCAGGAACCGGTACGAACCGGTGGAGCGGCGACGAAGGAGCCGCGCGCCCTAAGTCGGCAGCGTCAGCACGACGGGGCCGGCCGCCGTGACGGCCACCGTGTGCTCCCAGTGGGCGGCACGGGAGCCGTCGATCGTGACCGCCGTCCAGTCGTCCTCGAGGATCTGCGTGTACGGCGAGCCGCGAGAGACCATGGGCTCGATCGCGATGACCAGGCCCGGCTTGAGCTTCATGCCGTGGCCCGGGCGCCCCGTGTTCGCGACGTCCGGGTCCATGTGCATCGCGGTGCCGATGCCATGGCCCGTGAACCCCTCCACGATGCCGTAGTCGCCGGCCGCACGGATCGTCGTGGCGATCGCGTGGCCGATGTCGCCGAGCCGGGCTCCAGGACGGGCCGCCTCGATGCCGGCCCAGAGGGCAGCCTCGGTGACGCGCGACAGCTCCGCATCGGCCGCGCTGACGGTACCGACCGGCACCGTGATGGCCGCATCGCCGTGCCAGCCCTCGACCACGGCGCCGGCATCGACCGAGACGAGGTCGCCGTCACGCAGGATGCGGCCCCCCGGGATGCCGTGCACGACCTCGTCGTTGACCGACGTGCAGATGACGCCCGAGAATCCCCCCTCACCGGAGGCGCCTCGTGCGCCGTAGCCCAGGAAGTTCGACGTGGCACCGTGGCGAGCCAGGACCTCCCGGGCCACGAGGTCCAGCTCGCGCGTCGTGACGCCCGGGGCCACGGCCGCACGCACGGCCGCGTGCATCTCGGCCACGACTGCACCGGCCCGGCGCATCACGGCGATCTGGTCGGCCGTCTTGTACTCGACGCTGCGGCCGAACATGCGGTCGTACCCGGTCAGAGTCCGAGGGCGGCGTTGATGCGGGCCTCGACCTCGTCGATCGATCCCACACCGTCGACCTCGCGCAGCAGTCCGCGCTCGCGGTACACCGGGAGCAGCGGCGCGGTCTCGGCGATGTAGACCTCCTGCCGCTCGCGGATGACGTCCTCGGTGTCGTCGGCACGACCGCTGGTCTCCGCGCGCTTCAGCAGGCGACCGATGAGCTCCTCGTGGTCGACCGTGAGCACCAGGACCGCGTCGAGGGCCGCACCCAGGTCGGCCAGGATCGCGTCGAGCGTCTCGACCTGGTCCGGCGTGCGCGGGTAGCCGTCGAGGACGAACCCGGTGCGCGCGTCGTCCTGGGCCAGCCGGTCCTTGACCATCGCGTTGGTGACCTCGTCGGGCACGTACTTGCCGGCGTCCATGTAGGACTGCGCCAGCTTGCCGAGCTCGGTGCCACCGGCCACGTTCGCCCGGAAGATGTCTCCGGTCGAGATGTGGGCGCCCCCGATGCGCTCGGCCAGGCCGGTGGCCTGGGTGCCCTTGCCCGCGCCGGGCGGGCCCATGATGAGCATCCTCATGACCGCAGGAACCCTTCGTAGTTGCGCTGCTGGAGCTGGCTCTCGATCTGCTTGACCGTGTCGAGTCCGACGCCGACGATGATGAGGATCGTCGTGCCGCCGAACGGGAAGTTCTGGCTCGCGTTGAGCAGCGCGATGGCGAACATCGGGATCAGCGCGATCAGGCCGAGGTACAGCGCGCCCGGAGCGGTGATGCGGCTCAGGACGTACTGGAGGTAGTCCTGCGTCGGACGGCCGGCACGGATGCCCGGGATGAAGCCGCCGTACTTCTTCATGTTGTCGGCGACCTCCTCGGGGTTGAAGGTGATCGCGACGTAGAAGTACGTGAAGAACACGATCAGCGTGAAGAACGTGATCATGTAGTACGGGTGGTCGCCACGGACGAAGTGGTCGTTGACCCACGTCGCCCAGCTCGACCCCTCGTTGAACTGCGCGAGCAGGGCCGGCAGGTACATCAGGCTCGAGGCGAAGATGACCGGGATGATGCCGGCCTGGTTGACCTTGAGCGGGATGTACGTCGACGAGCCGCCGAACATGCGGCGCCCGACCATGCGCTTGGCGTACTGCACCGGGATCCGGCGCTGCGCCTGCTCGATGAAGATGACGCCCGCCACGACGAGCAGACCGACCAGGATCACGAGGGAGAAGGTGATCCAGCCCTCGCGCTCGGAGGCGGCCTGCGCCTTGATCTGCCACAGCGCGCCGGGGAAGGTCGCGATGACCTGCGTGAAGATCAGGATCGACATGCCGTTGCCGACGCCGCGGTCGGTGATGAGCTCACCGAACCACATGATGATGGCGGTGCCCGCGACCATCACCAGGACGATGAGCAGGAAGGCCGGGATGCTGTCGGGGTGGTAGAGCAGGTCCTGCGTGCAGGCGCCGCCGAACAGCCGGCCGCTGCGCGCCAGGGCCACGATGCCCGTGGCCTGGAGGACCGCCAGGCCCAGCGTCAGGTAGCGCGTGTACTGCGTGATCTTGGCCTGACCCGCTTGGCCCTCCTTCTTGAGGGCCTCCAGACGCGGGATCACGACGACGAGCAGCTGGAGGATGATGCTCGCGGTGATGTACGGCATGATGCCGAGCGCGAACACGGTGAGCTGCAGGAGAGCGCCGCCGGAGAAGACGTTGATCAGGGCGAACAGGTTGCCGTTCTCACCAGCGCTGGCCGTGTCGATGCACTGCTGCACGTTGGCGACATCGATCCCGGGAGCCGGCGTCATGGACCCGAGCCGGAACAGCACGATGATGCCCAGGACGAAGAGCAACTTGCGTCGCAGGTCAGGCGTGCGGAACGCATTGACGAAGGCGCTGAGCACTTCCGTCCTCCTCAGGGTGGGCAGCCGGGCAACCCGGCGACTGTAACAGTCACACTTCTCACCGACGCACACGCCTGCGTCGGGTTCGCGTCATCGGGACGCGCATGCGGCCCGGAGGGGCCGCCCTGCTGAACCACGACGGCGAGGCCCTCCGAGGAGAGCCTCGCCACCGGGTGCGAACCGTACGGGTGTCAGCGCTCGCTGACGCTGCCGCCGGCCGCCTCGATCTTGGTCTTGGCGCTGGCCGAGAACTTGTCGGCGGTGACCTGGACGGCCACGCCGATCTCGCCGTTGCCGAGCACCTTGACCGGCTGGTTCTTGCGGACCGCACCCTTGGCGACGAGCGCGTCGACGTCGACGGCACCGCCCTCGGGGAACAGGGCCTCGAGCCGGTCGAGGTTGACGACCTGGAACTCCACGCGGAACGGGTTGGTGAACCCCTTCAGCTTGGGCAGGCGCATGTGGATCGGGACCTGGCCGCCCTCGAAGCCGACGGGCACCTGGTAGCGGGCCTTGGTGCCCTTGGTGCCACGACCGGCCGTCTTGCCCTTGGAGCCCTCACCGCGACCCACACGGGTCTTGGCGGTCTTGGCGCCCGGGGCGGGGCGCAGGTGATGCAGCTTGAGCGTCATGTCAATCAATCTCCTCGAACGTCACGAGGTGCGGGATGGTCTCGACCATGCCGCGGATCTCGGGACGATCTTCCTTGACGACCGTGTGGCCGATGCGCTTCAGGCCCAGCGAACGCAGCGTGTGCAGCTGGTTCTGGGGTCGGCCGATGGCCGACTTGACCTGGGTGACCTTGAGATTCGCCATCAGACACCTGCCTCGACGGGCTCGGCCGGGGCGGCCGAGGTCTCCTGGCCGGCCTTGAGCAGCGCCGCCGGAGCGACGTCCTCGACGCGCAGACCACGCCGCGCGGCGACCTGCTCGGGCGACTCCAGGGTGCGGAGGGCCTCGACCGTGGCGTGCACGATGTTGATGGCGTTGGACGAGCCGAGCGACTTGCTCAGCACGTCGTGGATGCCGGCGGCCTCGAGCACGGCGCGCACCGGACCACCGGCGATGACGCCGGTACCGGGCGATGCCGGGCGCAGGAAGACCACGCCGGCCGCCTTCTCACCCTGCACGGGGTGCGGGATGGTGCCCTGGATGCGCGGGACGCGGAAGAAGTTCTTCTTCGCCTCCTCGACACCCTTGGAGATCGCCGTGGGGACCTCCTTGGCCTTGCCGTAGCCGACGCCGACCTGACCGTCGCCGTCGCCGACGATCACCAGGGCGGTGAAGCTGAAGCGTCGACCACCCTTGACGACCTTGGCGACACGGTTGATCGTGACGACCTTCTCGATGTAGTTGGACTTCTCGCCGCGGTCGCCTCGCTGACCGCGACCGGCTCCGCCGCCTCGACGCTGGCTCATGCAACGCTCCCAAAGGTGTTGGTGTGAATGGTGGTCATCAGAACTCCAGTCCGCCCGAGCGAGCGCCGTCGGCCAGGGCCGCGACGCGACCGGCGTACTTGTTGCCGGCGCGGTCGAACACGACCGTCTCGACTCCAGCCGCCTTCGCACGATCGGCCACGAGCTCGCCGACCTTCTTGGCCTTGGCCGTCTTGTCGCCCTCGAACGAACGCAGGTCCGACTCCATGGTGGAGGCCGAGGCGAGCGTGTGGCCCTCGAGGTCGTTGACGACCTGAGCCACGATGTGCTTGCTCGACCGGGTGATCACGAGGCGGGGACGATCGGCCGAACCGGCGATCTTCTTGCGCCCACGGATCTGACGACGCGACCGCGACGCAGCGCGGCTCGCGAGATTGCGCTTGTGATTGATGGAGATGGCCATCACTTACCAGCCTTTCCGGCCTTGCGCACGACGCGCTCGCCGGCGTAGCGCACGCCCTTGCCCTTGTACGGCTCGGGCTTGCGGATCTTGCGGATGTTGGCAGCGACCTCGCCGACCAGCTGCTTGTCGATGCCCTGCACCGACAGCTTGGTGGCCGACTCGACCGCGAACGTGATGCCCTCGGGCGCGTCGAACGGCACCGGGTGGCTGAAGCCGAGGTTGAGCTCGACGGCGTTCGGGCCCTTGGCGAGCACGCGGTAGCCGACGCCGACGATCTCGAGCTTCTTCTCGTAGCCCTCGGTCACGCCCACGACCATGTTGCTGATCAGGGTGCGGCTCAGGCCGTGGAGCGCCTTGCTGCGACGCTCGTCGTTCGGGCGCTCGACGGCCAGGCTGCCGTCCTCGGACTTCGTGACGGTGATGGGCTCCGCGACGGTGTGCGAGAGCTCGCCCTTGGGGCCCTTGACGCGAACGTCCTGGCCCTCGATCGAGACCTCGACGCCCGCGGGAACGGCGACGGGAATCTTGCCAATGCGTGACATGGTTCTCCTCCCCTCACCAGACGTAGGCGAGGACTTCCCCACCTACGCCCTTGCTGTTGGCCTGACGGTCGGTCAGCAGACCCTGGCTCGTGGAGATGATCGCCACGCCGAGGCCGCCGAGGACCTTGGGCAGGTTGCTGCTCTTGGCGTAGACACGCAGACCGGGCTTGCTGATGCGGCGGATGCCGGCGATCGAGCGCTCGCGGTGCGGGCCGTACTTGAGGGTCACGGTCAGCGTGCGGCCGACCTCGCCCTCGGCGGGCTCGGCCACGGAGAAGTCCGTGATGTAGCCCTCCTGCTTCAGCAGGGTGACGACACCCTCCTTCAGCTTGCTGTAGGGCGCGGTCACGGAGTCGTGGTACGCCTGGTTGCCGTTGCGGATCCGCGTCAGCAGATCCGCGATCGGGTCAGTCATCGTCATGGGTGGTGTTTCCGTTTCTCGCTGCGGTTTCCGTCTCGTCCTCGGCCGGGGCCGAGTGGGAGGGGACCTCCAACGGGTAGGTGTTCTTCTGGATTACCAGGAGGACTTCGTGACGCCCGGCAGCTCTCCGCGATGCGCCATCTCACGCAGGCAGATGCGGCACAGGCCGAACTTCTTGTAGACCGACTGCGAGCGGCCACAACGCTGGCAGCGCGTGTAGCCACGCACCGCGAACTTGGGCTTGCGGGCGGCCTTGACCTTGAGACCAGTCTTCGCCATGTCAGTTCTCCTTGTAGGGGAAGCCGAGCAGCTTGAGCAGCGCGCGACCCTCGTCATCGTTCGTGGCGGTGGTGACGACCGTGATGTCCATGCCCCGCGAGCGGTCGATCTTGTCCTGATCGATCTCGTGGAACATGACCTGCTCGGTCAGACCGAAGGTGTAGTTGCCGCGTCCGTCGAACTGCTTGGGGCTGAGACCACGGAAGTCGCGGATGCGGGGAAGCGCCAGCGTCAGCAGGCGGTCCAGGAACTCCCACATGCGGTCGCCACGCAGCGTGACGTGCGCACCGATCGGCATGCCCTCGCGCAGCTTGAACTGGGCGATGGACTTGCGGGCCTTGGTGACCTGCGGCTTCTGGCCGGTGATCGCGGTGAGGTCGCGCACGGCGCCCTCGATCAGCTTGCCGTCACGCGCAGCCTCGCCGACGCCCATGTTGACCACGATCTTGGTCAGGCCGGGCACCTGCATGACGTTGTCGTACTCGAACTTCTCGCGCAGCGCCGAGACGATCTCGTTGCGGTACTTCTCCTTGAGACGCGGAGCCGTGGCGGTGGCCGTCGATGAATCAGTAGCCATGCTCAGATCTCCTTTCCGGTCTTGCGCGCGATCCGCACGCTGCGCTGGGCCGCGTAGGTCGAGCCGTCGGGCCGGGTCTTGGTGACGTCGTCGCGGCGGTAGCCGATCCGCGTCGTGGTCTTGCCGTCGTCGCCGTCGACGACGAGCTGCACGTTCGAGATGTGGATCGCGGCCTCGACCGTGATGATGCCGCCGGTCTCAGCGCCACCGGACTGGGCAGCCCGGGTGTGCTTCTTGACGCGGTTGACGCCCTCGACGATCACGCGATCGTGCTCGGTCAGGACCTGGATCACCTTGCCGGTGACGCCCTTGTCGGCGCCGGCGATGACCTGGACCTGATCGCCCTTCTTGATGCCTGACATCACAGCACCTCCGGTGCCAGCGAGATGATGCGCATGAACTTCTTGTCACGAAGCTCGCGCCCGACGGGGCCGAAGATGCGCGTGCCGCGCGGGTCTCCGTCCGCCTTGAGGATCACGGCCGCGTTCTCGTCGAACTTGATGTAGGAACCGTCGGGACGACGGCGCTCCTTCACGGTCCGCACGACGACGGCCTTGACGACATCGCCCTTCTTGACGTTGCCGCCCGGGATCGCGTCCTTGACGGTGGCGACGATCGTGTCGCCGATGCCGGCGTAACGCCGGCCCGAGCCACCGAGGACACGGATGCAGAGGATCTCCTTCGCACCGGTGTTGTCGGCGACCTTGAGTCGCGACTCTTGCTGGATCATGTCGTCACTTCGCCTTCTCGAGGACCTCGACGAGGCGCCAGCGCTTGGTGGCCGACAGCGGGCGGGTCTCCATGATCCGCACGCGGTCGCCGATCCCGGCGCCGTTCTCCTCGTCGTGGGCCTTCAGCTTGATGTTGCGGCGCAGCACCTTGCCGTACAGGGCGTGCTTGTAGCGCTCCTCGACGTTCACGACGATGGTCTTGTCCATCTTGTCGCTCACGACCAGGCCCTCGCGCACCTTGCGTGCAGAGCGCTCGTTCGTCACAGTCTCGTCCTTCGTGCTCATGCGTCCACCTCGGCGTTGTCGTCGGTGGTCTCGATGATGCCGAGCTCACGCTCGCGCAGCACCGTGTAGATGCGGGCGATGTCCTTGCGGACGGTGCGCAGACGCGCGGTGTTGTCGAGCTGGCCCGTCGCGTTCTGGAAGCGCAGGTTGAACAGCTCTTCCTTGGCGTCGCGCAGCTTCTCGGCAAGGCCGTCGGCGTCGAGCAGACGCAGCTCCACTGCAGTCGTGATCGCCATCAGATGCCTCCCTCGGTCTCACGGCTGATGAAACGTGCCTTCATCGGCAGCTTGTGGATCGCGCGGCGCATCGCCTCGCGGGCCGTGTTCTCGTCGACGCCCGAGAGCTCGAACATGACGCGGCCCGGCTTGACGTTGGCGACCCACCACTCCGGCGAGCCCTTGCCCGAACCCATGCGGGTCTCGGCGGGCTTCTTGGTGAGGGGGCGGTCCGGGTAGATGTTGATCCAGACCTTGCCGCCACGCTTGATGTGACGCGTCATGGCGATACGAGCCGACTCGATCTGGCGGTTGGTCACGTAGTGACCCTCGACCGCCTGGATGCCGTACTCGCCGAAGGCGAGCGTCGTGCCGCCCTTGGCCATGCCGCGGCGCTTCGGGTGGTGCTGCTTGCGGTACTTGACCCGTCGGGGCATCAACATCAGGACTCGCCTCCCTCGGCGGTAGCAGGAGCAGCGGCAGCCGCGACCGGCTCGGCCGCAGGCTGAGCCGACGACGGGGCCTCGGACGTGGCCGACGCGGGGGCACCCTCACGGGCCGGACGCTCGGGACGGCGACCGCCGCCACGACCGGCGCGGCGGGCACCCGGGGCTGCGGCGCGCTTGGCGGCCTCGGCCTCGCGCTCGGCACGGGTGCCGGCGACCTCGCCCTTGTAGATCCAGACCTTGACGCCGATGCGACCGAACGTGGTCTTGGCCTCGTAGAAGCCGTAGTCGACGTCGGCACGGAGGGTGTGCAGGGGCACGCGGCCCTCGCGGTAGAACTCCGAGCGGCTCATCTCGGCGCCGCCGAGACGACCCGAGCACTGGATCCGGATGCCCTTGGCACCCGAACGCATCGTGGTCTGCATCGCCTTGCGCATCGCGCGACGGAACTGCACACGACCACTCAGCTGCTCGGCCACGCCCTGCGCGACGAGCTGCGCGTCGAGCTCGGGCTGCTTGACCTCGAGGATGTTGAGCTGCACCTGCTTGCCGGTGAGCTTCTCGAGATCGCCGCGGATGCGGTCGGCCTCGGCGCCGCGGCGGCCGATGACGATGCCCGGACGCGCGGTGTGGATGTCGACGCGGACGCGGTCACGCGTGCGCTCGATCTCCACGCGGCTGATGCCGGCGCGGTCCATGCCCTTGGTCAGCATCTTGCGGATCTTGACGTCCTCGCCGACGTAGCTGCTGTACAGCTTGTCGGCGTACCAACGGCTCTTGTGATCGGTCGAGATACCGAGTCGGAACCCGTGCGGGTTGATCTTCTGTCCCATCAGCGAGTCCCTCCCTTCGTGGTGTCGACCGGCGTGACGACGACGGTCAGGTGGCTCGTGCGCTTGAGGATGCGGTTGGCCGCACCCTTGGCGCGGGGGCGCCAACGCTTCATCGTGGGGCCCTCGTCGACCGTGACGACGCTGACCACCAGGTCGGCGGCGTCGAGGTCCTCGGTGGTCTCGGCGTTCGCGACAGCGGACTCGACCAGCTTCAGGAAGTTCTGGGCGACGGCCTGCGGGGCGAACTGGAGCGTCGCGACGGCCTCGTCGACCTGCGCACCGCGGATCAGGTCCGCCACACGGCGGGCCTTCTGCGGGGTGACGCGGACGAATCGGGCGACGGCGAACGCACCGGGCTGGTCGCCCAGCAGGCGCTCGCGACGCGCAGAAACCTGCTCGCGAGTCTGTGCACTCATGAGGACACCACCTGGTTCGATACGGACGGCGTGGCAGCCGACGTGACGACTGCCGCGCAATTGACGACGGAGTTCACGTTCATCGACGCTTCGCCTTTCGGTCGTCCTTCTCGTGGCCACGGAAGGTGCGGGTGGGAGCGAACTCACCCAGCTTGTGGCCGACCATCGAGTCGGTGATGAACACGGGGACGTGCTTGCGGCCGTCGTGCACGGCGACCGTGTGTCCGATGAAGGACGGCAGGATCATCGAGCGACGCGACCAGGTCTTGATGACGGTGTGCGTACCGGCCTCGTTCTGAGCGTCCACCTTCTTCTCGAGGTGGCCGTCGACGAACGGGCCCTTCTTCAGGCTGCGGGGCATTGTTCAGGTCCTCTCAGCGGCCGGACTTGCGGCGGCGGACGATCATCTGGTCACTGGCCTTGCGCTTGCGCGTACGGCCCTCGGGCTTGCCCCACGGGCTGACCGGGTGACGGCCTCCGGAGGTCTTGCCCTCGCCACCACCGTGCGGGTGGTCGACCGGGTTCATGGCGACACCGCGGACGGTCGGGCGCTTGCCCTTCCACCGGTTGCGGCCGGCCTTGCCCCAGTTGATGTTGGACTGCTCGGCGTTGCCGACCTCGCCCAGCGTGGCGCGGCAGCGGACGTCGACGTAGCGCATCTCGCCGGACGGCAGGCGCAGCTGTGCGCGCGAGCCCTCCTTGGCGACGAGCTGGACGCGAACGCCGGCCGAACGACCCATCTTGGCGCCGCCCCCGGGGCGGAGCTCGACCGAGTGCACGACCGAGCCGACCGGGATGTTGCGCAGCGGCAGGTTGTTGCCGGTCTTGATGTCGGCGCCGACGCCGGACTCGACCGTCATGCCCTGCCGCAGACCCTCGGGCGCGATGATGTACCGCTTCTCACCGTCGGCGTAGTGCAGCAGCGCGATGCGGGCGGTGCGGTTCGGGTCGTACTCGATGTGAGCGACCTTGGCCGGCACGCCGTCCTTGTCGTAGCGCTTGAAGTCGATGATGCGGTAGGCACGCTTGTGGCCACCGCCCTGGTGACGAGTCGTGATGCGTCCCTGGTTGTTGCGGCCGCCCTTCTTGGGCAGCGGCTCGACCAGCGACTTCTCAGGAGTCGTGCGAGTGATCTCGGCGAAGTCGGCCACCGAGGAGCCACGACGGCCCGGGGTGGTCGGCTTGTACTTACGGATTGCCATGTCTGCTCAGTCCTCAGCTCGGGCTCGAGAAGATGTCGATGCTCTGACCGGCAGCGACGCTGACGATCGCCCGCTTGGTGTCCTTGCGCTTGCCGACACCGTTGCGGGTGCGGCGCGTCTTGCCCTTGCGGTTGAGCGTGTTGACCGCGGTGACCTTGACGTCGAAGATCTGCTCGACGGCGATCTTGATCTCCGTCTTGTTCGCGTCGGGGTGCACCACGAAGGTGTACTTGTTGTCGTCGATGAGGTTGTACGTCTTCTCACTGACGACCGGGGACAGCACGACGTCGCGCGGGTCCTTGGGCAGGTTGGTCATGGTCACTCACCAGCCTTCGTGAATCCCGCGGCCTCGGCCGACTCCACGGAGTCGAACCAGACCTCGGCGATCGTGGCGTCGTACCACTGGCCGTCGGGCACGTGGTACTTCATGGAATCGGCGTTGCCCTTGATGTCAAAGCCCTTGGGGGCGTTGCCACTCTTGAGCGGAGCCTTGGAACCCGGGCCGTACGGCTGGGTCTTGGTGACGCCGGCGTCGGCCGGCTCGTCGGCCTTGGCCGCTGCCGCCTTGGTGGCCGGGGCCTTCTTGGCCGGGGCCGCCTTCTTGGCCGGGGCCGACGGGGCACCGGACGACTCGACGACGGCCGCGCTCAGCTTGATGGTGTCGACACCCTCGGCCGACCGAGCCGCCACGAAGGCGTCGAACGCGGCCTTGGTGAAGACCACGTCGTCGCTCTTGATGACGTCGTAGGTGTTGAGCTGGTCGAACGTCAGGACCACCAGGCCCGTGAGGTTGCGCAGGCTCTTGGCCGTGACGTCGTCACCGGGCTCGATGACGACCAGGACCCGGTGACGCGTCGTGACGGCGCGCACCGCGGCGATGGCGGCCTTGGTCGACGGGGCGTCGCCCGTGACGAAGGACTCCACGACGTGGAGGCGACCCGAGCGGGCCCGGTCCGAGAGGGCACCGCGCAGGGCGGCGGCCTTCATCTTCTTGGGCGTGCGCTGCTCGTAGTCACGCGGCGTCGGGCCGTGGACCGTGCCACCGCCGGCGTACTGGGGGGCGCGGATCGAGCCCTGACGGGCGCGGCCGGTGCCCTTCTGGCGGTACGGCTTCTTGCCGCCGCCGGACACCTCGCCGCGCGTCTTGGTGCTGTGCGTGCCCTGGCGCGCCGCGGCGAGCTGCGCCACGACCACCTGGTGGATCAACGGCACGTTGACCTGGGTGTCGAAGATGTCGACCGGCAGGTCGACGTCGATCGTCTGAGCCATGGTCATGCCCCCTTGGCGGCGGAGCGGAGGACGACGAGCTGGCCCTTGGGGCCGGGCACGGCACCCTTGACCAGGATGATGCCCTTCTCGACGTCGACCGCGTGGACGGTGAGGTTCTGGGTGGTCACCGTGTCGGTGCCCATGTGGCCCGCCATGCGCAGGCCCTTGAAGACGCGACCCGGCGTGGCGCAGCCACCGATCGAGCCCGGCTTGCGGTGGTTGCGGTGGGCGCCGTGCGACGCACCGACGCCGGCGAAGCCGTGACGCTTCATGACGCCCGCGAAGCCCTTGCCCTTGCTGGTGCCGGTGACGTCGATCTTGTCGCCGGCGCTGAAGATCTCGGGCGAGATCTCCTGGCCGAGCGTGTAGTCAGCGACCAGCTCGGTGCGGATCTCGACGACGTGGCGGCGCGGCGTGACGCCGGCCTTGGCGAAGTGACCGGACTGCGGCTTGTTGACCTTGCGTCCGTCGATCTCGCCGAACCCGATCTGAACGGCGCTGTAGCCGTCGGTCTCACGGGTACGGATCTGGGTCACGACGTTGGTGCTGGCGGCGATGACGGTGACCGGGACGACCCGGTTGTCCTCGTCCCAGACCTGCGTCATCCCGAGCTTGCGACCGAGGATGCCGCGCGCGGTGGCGGTGGCAGAGTTGCTCATGACTCGCAGTCCCCTCAGAGCTTGATCTCGATGTCGACACCCGCGGGGAGGTCGAGTCGCATGAGCGAGTCGACCGTCTTGGGGGTCGGGTCGAGAATGTCGATGAGCCGCTTGTGGGTGCGCATCTCGAAGTGCTCGCGGCTGTCCTTGTACTTGTGCGGCGAACGGATCACGCAGAACACGTTCTTCTCCGTCGGGAGCGGGACCGGTCCGGCCACCTTCGCGCCCGTGCTCGTCACCGTGTCCACGATCTTGCGTGCCGAGGAGTCAATGACCTCGTGGTCGTAGGCCTTGAGCCGGATACGGATCTTCTGTCCCGCCATGCTCGCGTTGTCCTTTGCGTCGTCGTACGTTTCGCGATCCACTCCCCCTCGGAGTGGCTCGGCCACTCCGGTCCCACGTTCCCCGAGGTCGGGCGTGTCGCTACTGCGCGCTGGCGCGGACATGCACAGATCTCAAGTTGGGTGGTTGGATTCGCTGTGCTGCAGATGATCGGGAGATCATCGAGCTTTCGGCGAACCGGGTCGGACCTCAGGTTCGGCGCACCCGTTGAGTCTCGGCGTGAGTTCCGAGCGAGCGCACCCCAGCAGTCCGGCCGGAGCAACCGCACTAGTCTGACAGAGATCGGCACGGATCTCCAAATCGGTGGCCGAGAGGCGGGAACATCTGGCGCCCTGCCCCCCTCAGACCGGTGTCCAGCACGATCACGGGCGAGCCGCCTGCTGTGCGTCGCCTGTGTGGAGACTGGGAGGATGACACCGTCATCCGAGACATCACCACCGACCCCAGATTCGAGGATCGCCCTGTGAAGCTCCGCCACATCGCCCTGGCCGCCGCCGTCGCCCTGACCCTGACCGCGTGCGGCTCCGACGACTCCGACTCCGAGTCCACCCCCACCCCCACCGTCGAGCAGACCGAGGACACCGCGGAGGCCCCGGAGAGCGAGACGCTGCCGGTGAGCATCACGATCACCGACGACGTGCTCGGCGACACGATCTCGGTCACGCAGATGGTCCGCGACTTCGCGCCCAGCGACACCGGCAGTGCCGTCGTCGAGGGCGGCGGCGAGTTCGTGCTCCTCGAGCTCGACCTCGTGGCCGGCGACCAGTTCTCCGGCGGCATCCAGGGCGGCTGGAAGCTGGTCACCGCCGACGGTGAGCTGGCCGGCTCCGCGACCACGATCCTCGACGAGGACCTGGAGGCCGCGGGCCTCACCCCGCTCGACAACCCCTCCTCCGGCGAGGCCGCGAAGGGATGGGTCGCGTTCCAGGTCAACACCCGCGCCGACGCCTACCAGTTCGAGTACAAGCGCCAGGCCGCCACGGTCATCGGCCAGGACACCGAGATCCCCGAGCAGATCTGGACCGAGGCCCTGCCGACCTCCTGACCCGCCGCGCCCCAGGGGCCCGGTCCCAGGCTCACACGAGTCGGGGGCCGGGCCCTACGTGTCAGGCGTGCAGGTGCGGCTCGGAGTCGGCGTGGCCGCGCGGCTCGATCTGCAGGGTCGAGTGGGCGACGTCGAAGTGCTCCGCCAGGCACGCACGAAGACCGTCGAGCACCGCGTGAGCCTGACCCATCTGCTCGATCGAGTCCTCCACGACGACATGGGCGCTCATGACCGGCATGCCGGAGGTGATGGTCCACACGTGCAGGTCGTGCACGTCGGCCACGCCCGGGGTCTGCAGGATGTGGCGGCGCAGCTCGGCGAGGTCGACGTCCTGCGGCGACGACTCCATCAGCACCGCGCCCACGTCCCGCAGCAGACTCGCGGCCCGCGGCAGGATCAGCACGGCGATGGCCAACGAGGCCACCGCGTCGGCCCGGTACCAGCCGGTCGCGAGGATCACGACGGCGGACACCAGCACGGCGATCGAGCCGAGCGCATCGCCCATGACCTCGAGGTAGGCGCCCCGGACGTTCAGGCTCTCCCCTGCGCCGGAGCGCAGCACGAGGAGGCCGATGACGTTGACGACCAGGCCCACCGCGCCGGCTGCGAGCACGGGCCAGGCCTCGAGCTCGACAGGATCGCCGAGCCGGCGGACGGCGCTGACCACGATCCACGCGCAGAGACCGACCAGCAGCAGGCCGTTCGCGCCGGCGGCGAGGATCTCGGTGCGGTGGTACCCGAACGTGCGGGGCGAGCCGGCCGGCGCGCCGCGCTGGGCGACCGCGATCGCCGCGAGCGCCATGACCAGACCGAACGAGTCACTGAGCATGTGGCCGGCGTCAGCCAGCAGCGCGAGGCTCCCGGTGATGATCGCGACGACGGCCTGCACCACGAGCACCGCCACCGTCAGGACCAGCACGAGCACGAGCTTGCGGCGATGGCGAACCCCGGCCCCGCCGGCAGTGTGGTCGTGTCCGTGTCCCATGCACCCGACGCTACGCGCGCACCGCCGAGACGGCGAGGGCGTGTCCGCCCAAGGGACGCCCACGACAACCGTTCCCACCCCGCCGCTCCCCCACGTGGACCGAATCTGAGGGATGGCGGTCGCTCGCACGACCGAGTCTGCGGGGTTGAGGGCGCCAGGGCACCCGCAACCCCGCAGATTGCGTCGCCACCGGCGCAGGCCGGGACCACCCACGCGGCGCTCCCGGCGCACGACGAAGCCCCCCGGACCCGAAGGTCCGAGGGGCTTGGTCTCAGCTGAGCTGGGTCAGATCAACTCGATCACTTGTTGATCTTGGTGACCCGGCCGGCGCCGACGGTACGGCCGCCCTCGCGGATGGCGAAGCGCAGGCCCTCCTCCATGGCGATGGGCTGGATCAGCTCGACGCTCATCTCGGTGTTGTCGCCGGGCATGACCATCTCGGTGCCCTCGGGCAGCGTGACGACGCCGGTGACGTCCGTGGTGCGGAAGTAGAACTGCGGACGGTAGTTGTTGAAGAACGGCGTGTGACGGCCGCCCTCCTCCTTGGACAGGATGTACGCCTGGCCCTCGAACTCCGTGTGCGGCGTGGTCGAGCCGGGAGCGATGATGACCATGCCCCGCTCGACGTCCTCACGCTTGGTGCCGCGGAGCAGCAGGCCCACGTTCTCGCCGGCCTGGCCCTCGTCGAGGAGCTTGCGGAACATCTCGATGCCCGTGACCGTCGTGGTCTGCTTCGTGTCACGGATACCGACGATGTCGACGGTCTCGTTGACCTTGATGACACCACGCTCGATGCGACCGGTGATGACGGTGCCACGACCGGTGATCGTGAAGACGTCCTCGACCGGCATGAGGAACGGCTTGTCCGTCTCACGCGGGGGCAGCGGGATGTAGTCGTCGACAGCAGCCATGAGCTCGGCGATCGAGTCGCCCCACTTCGCGTCGCCCTGCAGCGCGGGGTGCGCGGCGACGCGGACGATCGGGACGTTGTCGCCGTCGAAGTCCTGGTCGCTCAGCAGCTCGCGGACCTCCATCTCGACGAGCTCGAGGATCTCCTCGTCGTCGACCATGTCGCACTTGTTGAGCGCCACGACCATGGACGGCACGCCGACCTGGCGGGCGAGCAGCACGTGCTCACGCGTCTGGGGCATGGGGCCGTCGGTGGCGGCGACCACGAGGATCGCGCCGTCCATCTGCGCCGCACCCGTGATCATGTTCTTGACATAGTCGGCGTGACCCGGGCAGTCGACGTGCGCGTAGTGGCGGTTCTCGGTCTGGTACTCGACGTGCGAGATCGAGATCGTGATGCCGCGCTGACGCTCCTCGGGAGCCTTGTCGATCTGGTCGAAGGCCGAGGCCTCGTTCAGCTCGGGGTACTTGTCGTGCAGCACCTTCGTGATCGCCGCGGTCAAGGTCGTCTTGCCGTGGTCGATGTGTCCGATGGTGCCGATGTTCATGTGCGGCTTGGTCCGCTCGAACTTCGCCTTAGCCACTGGGGCTCCTTCTGGGTTGTGATGGTGCTGACTGTGAAAGCCGTCGGGCCCCGCGTGGGAAACCTCAGGCCACCTTAGGGGATGGGTACTACCGAGTGGTGGTGGGGCCGAGGCCCCGCGGACTACTCGCCGCGAACCTTCTTGACGATCTCCTCCGCGACGGCCTTGGGGACCTCCGCGTACGAGTCGAACTGCATCGAGTACGAGGCACGACCCGAGGTCTTGGACCGCAGGTCGCCGACGTAGCCGAACATCTCCGAGAGCGGCACGAGAGCCTTGATGAGCTTCGCGCCTCCGTAGCCCTCGTCCATCGACTGGACCTGGCCGCGGCGGGAGTTGAGGTCGCCGATCACGTCGCCCATGTAGTCGTCGGGCGTCGTGACCTCGACCGAGAACATCGGCTCGAGCAGGACCGGACCGGCCTTGCGAGCGGCCTCCTTGAAGGCCATGTTGCCGGCCAGCTTGAACGCGAGCTCGCTGGAGTCGACGTCGTGGTACGCGCCGTCCTCCAGGGTGAACTTGACGTCGACCATGGGGTAGCCGGCGAGCACGCCGAACTCCATGGCGGCCTGTCCACCGGCGTCGACCGACGGGATGTACTCGCGCGGGACGCGACCACCCGTGACCTCGTTGACGAACTCGTAGCCGCCCTCGCCGCCGGTCTCGGGGCCGTTGGGGGCGATGCCGATGACGACCTTTGCGAACTGGCCCGAGCCACCGGTCTGCTTCTTGTGCGTGTAGCTGTGCCCCGTGACCGTCTTGCGGATGGTCTCGCGGTACGCGACCTGCGGCTTGCCGACGTTGGCCTCGACGTTGAACTCCCGCTTCATGCGGTCGACCAGGATGTCGAGGTGCAGCTCGCCCATGCCGGCGATGATGGTCTGCCCGGTCTCCTCGTCGGTGTGGACCTGGAACGTCGGGTCCTCCTCGGCGAGCTTCTGGATCGCGACGCCGAGCTTCTCCTGGTCGCTCTTGGTCTTGGGCTCGATCGCGACCTGGATGACCGGGTCGGGGAACGTCATGGACTCCAGCACGATGGGGTTGGCCGAGTCGGCCAACGTCTCACCCGTGGTGGTGTCCTTCAGGCCCATGACGGCGACGATTTGACCGGCGCCGACCGACGCGATCTCCTCACGCTTGTTGGCGTGCATCTGATAGACCTTGCCGATCCGCTCCTTGCGGCCCTTGGTGACGTTGAGCACCTGGGTGCCCGCCTCCAGGCGGCCGGAGTAGACGCGCACGAACGTGAGCTTGCCGAGGTGCGGGTCCGTGGCGATCTTGAACGCCAGGCCCGAGAACGGCACGTCGTCGGACGGCTCGCGCGTGTCGGTCTTGCTCTCGTCCTTCGGGTCGAGGCCGTCGATGGCGCCGACGTCGATGGGCGAGGGCAGGTACGCCACGACGGCGTCGAGCAGGGGCTGGACGCCCTTGTTCTTGAACGCCGTGCCGCACAGGACGGGGTTGAGCTTGGCGGCCAGGGTGGCGCGGCGGATCGCGGCCTGCAGGACCTCGACCGAGATGTCGGCGCCGTCCAGGTAGAGCTCGGCGATCTCGTCGTCGACGTCGGACAGCGTCTCCAGCAGGGCCTCGCGGCCCTCGGCGGCGGCGTCGGCCAGCTCGGCCGGGATCTCCTCGACGGTGTAGTCCTCGCCGATCGTGGTCTCGCCACGCCAGGTCAGGGCCCGCATGCCGACGAGGTCGACGACGCCGAGGAAGTCGGCCTCGGCCCCGATCGGGAGCTGCAGGACGAGCGCGGTGGCGCCGAGGCGCTCGCGGATCGTCGTGACGCAGAAGTCGAACGAGGCGCCCGTGCGGTCGAGCTTGTTGACGAAGCACATGCGCGGGACGCCGTACTTGTCGGCCTGACGCCAGACCGTCTCGGACTGCGGCTCGACACCGGCGACGCCGTCGAAGACGGCGACGGCGCCGTCGAGGACGCGCAGCGAGCGCTCGACCTCGACCGTGAAGTCGACGTGGCCGGGGGTGTCGATGATGTTGATCTGGTGGTTCTTCCACCAGCAGGTCGTCGCGGCCGACGTGATCGTGATGCCGCGCTCCTGCTCCTGCTCCATCCAGTCCATCGTGGCCCCGCCGTCGTGGACCTCACCGATCTTGTAGTTGATGCCGGTGTAGAAGAGGATGCGCTCGGTGGTGGTGGTCTTGCCGGCATCGATGTGCGCCATGATGCCGATGTTGCGGACCCGGGTCAGGTCGGTCGTGATGTCGGTAGCCACTACGTGAGCTCTCTCTTGGTGGTGGAACGGAGGAGGGGGTGCGGGCGGGGCCGGTCGGGCCCCGCCCTGCAGCGTTGATTACCAGCGGTAGTGCGCGAACGCGCGGTTGGCCTCGGCCATCTTGTGCGTGTCCTCGCGCTTCTTGACGGCTCCGCCGAGGCCGTTGCTGGCGTCGAGGATCTCGTTCTGGAGGCGCTCGGCCATGGTCTTCTCACGACGCTCGCCGGCGTACTTGACGAGCCAGCGCATCGCGAGGGTCGTCTGGCGGGCCGGACGGACCTCGATCGGCACCTGGTAGGTCGCACCGCCGACACGGCGGCTCTTGACCTCGAGGCTCGGACGGACGTTGTCGAGCGCACGCTTGAGCGTGATGACCGGATCGGTGGCGTTCTTCTCACGAGCGCCCTCGAGCGCGGAGTAGACGATGCGCTGCGCGGTCTGCTTCTTGCCGTCGACGAGAATCTTGTTGATTAGCTGCGTGACGATCTGGCTGCTGTAGACCGGGTCGGTCTCGGGGATGCGCTTGGCGGCGGGACCCTTGCGAGGCATTAGCTCTTCTCCTTCTTCGCACCGTAACGGCTGCGAGCCTGCTTGCGGCCCTTGACGCCCTGGGTGTCGAGGGAGCCACGGACGATCTTGTAGCGGACGCCCGGAAGGTCCTTCACACGACCACCGCGGACGAGCACGATCGAGTGCTCCTGCAGGTTGTGGCCCTCACCGGGGATGTACGCGGTGACCTCCGTGCCCGAGGAGAGCTTGACGCGCGCGACCTTGCGGAGCGCGGAGTTCGGCTTCTTCGGCGTGGTCGTGTACACGCGGGTGCACACCCCACGACGCTGCGGCGACCCCTTGAGGGCCGGCGTGCTGGTCTTGACCACCTTGGACTGGCGGCCCTTGCGGACCAGCTGATTGATCGTGGGCACTACGCGACATCCTTCTTCTCGACTGAGCGTCTCGACTCTTGATGCACTCGCCATCGTTCCCGGCGGATACGAAGATCCGGGCGTTCGGGACGACAGGATGCGTGCATCGGTCTGGTGGATCCAGACACGGCTTCCAAGACTACCTGCCGCGACAGGACGGGTCAAAACGCCGACGGTGTCGCTCGACCGCGGTCTCGCGGCGGGGCGTCAGGGGCGAGGCTCGCCAGCGGCCCCAGCGCCGCGCGCCCGCTCCAGGGACGTCATGACGTGATAGACGACGATCGCCGCGACCGTGCCGAGCGCGATGCCGTTGAAGGTCAGCTCGCCGGCGCTGAAGGTGAAGTCGGCGATGCCGACGACGAGCGCGGTGGCCGCCGTGAACTGGTTCGCGGGGCGGGAGAAGTCGACGTGGTTGTCGATCCAGATCTTGATGCCGATGACGCCGATCAGGCCGTACAGGGCCGTCGTCACGCCGCCCAGGACCCCCGGCGGCACGGTGTTGACGAGCGCACCGACCTTCGGCAGGAACCCCAGCGCGACCGCGAACAGGCCGGCGACCCAGTAGGCCGCGGTCGAGTACACCTTCGTGGCCGCCATGACGCCGATGTTCTCGCCGTAGGTCGTGGTGCCCGAGCCGCCGCCGAGCCCCGCGACCGTGGTCGCGAGCCCGTCGGCCAGGAGCGCCCGGCCCGTGCGCTCGTTGAGGGCCGGATCGGTCAGGTGGGCGACGCTGCGGACGTGACCGACGTTCTCGGCCACC
This sequence comes from Aeromicrobium sp., assembly GCF_023146395.1. GTDB lineage: Bacteria > Actinomycetota > Actinomycetes > Propionibacteriales > Nocardioidaceae > Aeromicrobium. The sequence goes on from NZ_JAGLCD010000007.1 coordinate 117,292, forward strand.
AGCACGAGCACGACCGGGATGAAGGCCGGCAGCACCGACCACGCCACGGTCGGGGCGGCGAAGTCGGGCAGCCCGACCCACGCGGCCTGCTCGACCGGACTGAGGTCGACCTGACCGGCCACGACGGCCGCGACGTAGCCGATCGCGACGCCGAAGAAGATCGAGAGCCGCGCGACGAGACCGCGGAACACCACGGTCCACAGGATCACGGCGGCGAGCGTGATGAGCGCGACCCACGGAGCCTGCTCGAAGTTCGCCTTCGCGACCGGGGCTAGGTTCAGCCCGATCAGCGCGACGATCGCCCCGGCGACGACCGGCGGCATCAGCGCGTCGATCCACCCGGTGCCCGTGACCGTGACGAGCGCGCCCACCAGGGCGAGCAGGACGCCGACCGCCACGATGCCGAACAGGGCGCCTCCGGGCCCGGCCGAGGAGGCCGTCGCAGCCGTGATCGGGGCGATGAACGCGAAGGAAGAGCCGAGGTAGCTCGGCAGGCGGTTGCCCGTGACGACCAGGAACAAGATCGTGCCGACGCCCGAGAAGAACAGCGTCGTCGTGGCCGGGAAGCCGGTCAGGATCGGGACGAGGAACGTCGCCCCGAACATCGCCACGACGTGCTGGAGGCCGAGGCCGATCGTGGCCGGCCACGTGAGCCGCTCGTCGGGTCGCACCACATCGCCCTCGGCGATCGTGCGGCCGTCGTCGCCGTGCAGCTTCCAGGTCAGGGCCGTCGTCAGAGACATGGCCACATGATGGCGAACCCCGCGGGGACCCACGGCGCGCGACGCGCCGGTGGGACCAGCGTCACGGCACCAGCGTCACGGCATCGGGGTCACGGCACCGGGGTCACGGGATCGGGGTCACGGGACCAGCGGCCCCTGCAGCAGGTCCCGACCGGCGCCGTCGGCGGCGAGGCGCTCGTGCTCGACCCGCCCCCAGAGCCCGAGGTAGAGGTCGACCGCCGTGCCCTGGATCTGGCCGTCGGCGTCGGCCTCGTCGCCCGCGAACAGCAGCACGGGCGTGCGCATGGCATCGCCCGACTCTCCCAGGACCCAGGACCGTCCGGTGTCGGTGGCGACGAGGCGCACGCGCCCCTCCAGGTGCGGGCGATGGCCCCGCGCCGTCATCCGCGGCAGCATGACCCCCAGCACCTCGTCGACGCCGTCGGTGGCCAGCTCGGGCGAGATCGGCGTGCCGTCGGCCCCCAGGCCCAGCGCGAGTCCGGCGTCGATCACGTGGATCGTGGTCTCGTGCGTCTGCCGTCGCGGCCAGTACGCGGCGGTCTCGTGGACCCGGGCCGAGTTCGGCGTGGGCTCGTCGACCGGGACGGCTCTCACGATCTCGAGGAGTGCGGCCGCGGTCCCGGCGTACCAGTCGGCCCGCGGCTCGGTGACCCGCACGCCCTCCGGTGGGTCCAGCCGCTGACCCGACAGCATGATCGAGCCCGCCCACCGGTGCACCGTGCCGAGGTGTGCCGTCAGATCGTCCACGGTCCAGCCGGGGCAGCTCGGGACGGACTCGTGACCGAAAGCGGCATCGGCCAGCTCGGCGTACCGCTGCATCGCTGTCGCGAGCTCGAGGACGTGGTCCATCAGGACTCCTGGTGAGGGGGACAGGGGACCTGCGTAGTCTCGCGCCTCGCCGGGACGCGCGCTGCCCGATTCGCCAGGATCGTCGCGCGAGGGGGCCAGCTCGCCCGCGTGCGGATCGCCACCCCGGGTCGAGGTGGGGGCCTCCCGCTAAGGTTGGCCCGGATCTCACGGGGATCGTTCGTCTGGAGGTGGGGGCATGGTTCGCTGGAGGCGCATGGCGTCGGCAGCACTGTCGGCAGCGGTGGTCACCGGGGCCCTGGCCGGGTGCCAGATCGGCTCCGGCGACCCCGGCGCGGGCGCGGGCTCGGAGTCGGCCCCCGACGAGATCACGATCCACGAGGGCGGACCGGAGTCCCCCATCGTGGACGGGCTCGCCGTGCCGAACGGGGCGGTGCAGCTCGGTCCCCTCGCCCGCTACCGCAGCACCCGCATCATCGAGGCCTACCAGCCCGACCTCACGGTCGCCCTGACCCGCCAAGGTGTCTCCGACGCCGTGTCGGCCGCCCGCAACAACCCGGACGGGATGCTCCAGCCCACGCCGCCCGACATCACCAAGTCCGGGCGTCCCGACGACGACACCTTCGCGCTCCTGGAGGAGCCGCCTCCCGCGGACGTCACGGTGGCGCTCATCCGCATCGACGCCGACTCCTCGGCCGGCAAGTCCGAGACGGTCCAGGCCCTCGTCGCCCAGATCGCCGCCCTCCTGCCGGACGCCGGGGTCGATCCCGACGACTTCGGCAGCTACTGCACGGTCGTCGACGAGCGGGTCACCGGCTGCGAGCTCGAGGTCGAGGGCGTCACCGCGGACGACCGCACCCTGGCCATCTCGATGTTCGTCGACCCGGGTGACCCGCAGACCCGGATCTCGGCCCCCTCGACCCTGACCCGTCCGGTCATGGAGGTCCGCGTCCAGGACCTCAGCGACCCTCGCGTCGCCCGGTCGGTCGCTGACGACGCCACGCCGCCCACCGAGCCTGGCCCCGTCGGCGCGGACCTCGACGACGTCATCTGGCCCGCCATGGACACCCAGGCCCCTGCCGACACGCCCCTGCTCAACGGCTGGGTCGCCCCCGAGGGCACCGTGATCCTGCTGAGCTCGTTCCAGCCCGAGTTCGTGACGCTGCACGTGCCCAGCAGCTCCGAGGCGCGGGAGATCGCGCGGTCCTACGTCGAGTCGCTCGCGCCGGACGTCCCGGTCACGCTCGACTCCTACGAGGGCCTCAACGAGGTCGACGTGACCTTCTCGGCCACGGCCCCGGACGGCGAACGTGCCGTCGCGACGCACGTCATCACGGCGCGCGGCAACTACGTCATGCTGTTCCACACGCCCGCGAGCTGATCCAGCCGGTCGAGCACGTGCTCGACGACCGGCAGCAGCGGGCGGCCGTCGCGCAGGTCGGCCACGGGCAGCCACAGGGCCAGGTCGGTCGTGCCCCCCGTCTCGACGACGTGCGGCACGGCGTCGGTGTCGACCCGACACGCGTACAGCAGGTGCACGCCGTGGTAGTCCTCCCAGGCGTCGCCGCGGCCGGGCGCGACCGTGTGGACGTCGTGCACCTCGACGAGCCGTTGCTCCAGCACGTCCAGGCCCGTCTCCTCGTGGAGCTCACGCCGCACCGCGTCGTTCGGCGACTCCCCGTGGTCGACTCCCCCACCGGGAAGAGCCCACCAGCCGGCGGGATAGCCGGACGGCGAGACGCGCGTGATGAGCAGCTCACGCTGCTCCCGTTCCCGCACCACGATCCCGTAGGCACCGAGGCGCTGCGTGCGACGAACCGGGTCGGAGTGCTCCACGCCTCTCAGGATGTCACCTGAACAGCGGGTCGCTACAGTCGGTTCGATGTCTGCCCTGGCCCCCCTGCCCGTGTCCCCCTCGGGCCCGAAGGAGCGCGTCGCCTACCTCGACAACGCGCGGTACTGGGTCATGCTGCTGGTCGTGATCGGCCACTGCCTCACGGAGCTCGTCGTGATGGACAGCGCGCGGGGGGTCTACACGTGGATCTATGCGTTCCACATGCCGTTCTTCATCCTGATCTCCGGCTACACGGCTCGCCACTACGTCGGTGACGTCCGTCAGATCCGGCGGCTCGTGAGCACCCTGGTCGTGCCGTACCTGCTGGTCGAGCTGAGCCTGCAGCTCATCACGCGCCACTACACGGGTGAACCGAAGCAGCTCATGGTGCTCTCGCCGCAGTGGATCGGCTGGTTCATGGCGGCCCTGATCCTCTGGCGGCTCACGACCCCAGTCTGGCGGGCGCTGCGCTACCCGATCACGACCTCGATCGTGATCTCCCTGGGGTCGGGCCTGATCGACATCCCCAACGTCCTGGCGATCCACAAGACCGTGGCCTTCCTGCCGTTCTACGTCATCGGCCTGCACCTGACGCGCGAGCACTTCCTGCGGCTCGGCACGATGCGGATCCGGGCCGCCTCGATCGCCCTGCTCGGCGGGCTGTTCGTGTTCTGCCAGCTCGTGCGGATCCCGGACGCCCAGGCGTGGCTGCTGTGGAAGAACAGCTACGTCGATCTCGGCACGACCTTCGCGGAGGGGCTGCTGATCCGTGCTGGCCTGATCGCGCTCGGCCTCCTCATGACGTTCGCGGCCCTGTCGCTCGTGCCACGGCGTCGGTCCTGGACGACGTCCTTCGGAGAGCGCACGTTCTACTGCTACCTCCTGCACGGATTCGTCATCATCTGGCTCGACCGGCACTTCCACCTCTGGGACCAGCTCGAGCCGTACGGCGTCCGATCCGTGGCCGGCCTGATCATCGCTGCGATCGTGCTGGCCAACCTGCTCATGACACCGATCGTCGCCCGGGTCTTCCGTCCCGTGTTCGAGCCCCGGCTCACCTGGATGTTCCGTCCGATCGACGAGTCCCCCCAGGTCAAGATCCCCGTCTGACGACCCGCGCCCCGGCTACCTGGGACGCAAACTGATCGTTAGTGGTTGCTGCGGGACGCAATCTGCGGGGTTGAGGGTGCTACCGCGCCCGCAACCCCGCAGGTCTCGCCGACGCGCTCGCCGCTGTCCACAGGCCGGGGCCGCGCCGCGGCCGTCCACAGCCGCGAGCGGCGCCCTGGCGGCACGAGCGCGGCCAGGCTGCGATGGACCGATGCCCGTCATGCGTGCCGCCGAAGCCTTCGCCCTCCACGGCCGCGCCGCCGTCCGCCACGCCGTGGACTCCGGCCGCTGGCAGCGACCCCACCGCGGCGTCTACGTGACGCACAACGGGCCGCTGACCCGCCACGAACGCTGGGAGGTCTCCCTCGCGGCCTGCCCACCGGACGCCGCGCTCGGCGGGCTCGCGGCCCTCGAGCTCGACGGTCTCCGCGGCTTCGAACCGGAACGGTGCTTCGTCGTCCTGCCCGAGGGCGCCGATCGCCCCCACCTGCCCGGCACCGTGACGCACTGGAGCACCCAGCTGGACCCGGCCGACATCGCTCCCGCGCGGACACCGCGCCGCACGCGCACCGAGCGGAGCATCGTCGACGCGGCGTCGTGGACGACCCACGACCGGCACGCGCGCGCGATCGTGCTCGCCTCGCTGCAGCAGGGCCTGGTCGCGCCGCGCACCATGCACGCACTGCTCGACCGCCGTGCCACCGTGCGACGGGCCGGGCTCGTCCGCGAGTCCGTGCTGGACGCCGATGGCGGCATCGCCTCCCTGCCCGAGAAGGACTTCGACGATCTCGTCCTCGTCGCGGGCCTGCCCCGACCGACGCGCCAGCGGGTCGTCCGCGGGCGGGACGGGCGCTACTACCTCGACGCCGAGTGGCCCGAGCTCGGTGTGGCCGTGGAGATCCACGGGCTGCCGCACCACGGCGTCGTGCAGTGGTCGCACGACCTCTTCCGGTCGAACGAGATCGTGATCGACGGGCCGCGGCTGCTGGTGTTCACGTCCTACGTCGTGCGCCACGAACCGGCGGTCGTGCTCGACCAGCTGGTGCGCGCCCTGCGCTCGGGCGGGTGGACCGGATCGGTGCGTCCGGTGCCCGTGCTGTCGCGCCGCGAGCGCTGGCGACGCAGAGCATCCGTGGCCCGGGAGGACGCAGGCTGAGGGGTTGAGGGTGCCCCCACACCCTCAACCCCTCAGGCCTCGCGCCCTCAGCAACCACGATCCCTCAGATTCGGTCCCCCTCCCGGGGAGGCGCTGGGGGTGGGCGGGCGGGGACGGACGAAGGCCCCGGGTCCGCCGTTGATGGCGGTCCCGGGGCCTTCGTCAGGGCGATCGGCGAACGATCAGCTCTCGTAGGAGGTGTAGTCGTAGGCGTCGACCTGCACACCCTCGGGCTGGCCGAAGTTGTAGTCGTACCCCTCGTAGCCCGAGACTGCGTAGGCGTTCTGGCGGGCCTCCTCGGTGGGCTCGACCGCGATGTTGCGGTACCGCTCCAGGCCGGTGCCGGCCGGGATGAGCTTGCCGATGATGATGTTCTCCTTGAGGCCACGCAGCCAGTCCGACTTGCCGTGGATCGCCGCGTCGGTCAGGACGCGCGTGGTCTCCTGGAACGAGGCGGCCGACAGCCACGACTCGACGGCCAGCGAGGCCTTCGTGATGCCCATGAGCACCGGACGACCCGAGGCCGGCGTGCCACCCTCGGCGACGACGCGGCGATTCTCCGCCTCGAACGAGGCCCGGTCGACCAGGTCACCCGGGATCAGGTTCGAGTCGCTCTGCTCGATGACCGTCACGCGACGGAGCATCTGGCGCACGATGATCTCGATGTGCTTGTCGTGGATCGCCACGCCCTGGCTGCGGTAGACCTCCTGGACCTCGTCCACGAGGTGCTCCTGCGCCTTGCGGACACCGAGGATGCGCAGGACTTCCTGCGGGTCGGGCGTGCCGTGGGTGAGCTGGTCGCCCACCTCGACGTGCTGACCGTCGGTGACCTGCAGACGCGAGCGCTTCGTGACCGGGTACTCCAGCGGCTCCGAGCCGTCGTCGGGGGTGACGACGAGCTTGCGCATCGCCTCGGAGTCGTCGATCTGGACGCGACCGGCGACCTCGGTGATCGGCGCCTTGCCCTTGGGCTGGCGCGCCTCGAACAGCTCAACGACGCGCGGCAGGCCGTGCGTGATGTCGTCACCGGCCACACCACCGGTGTGGAAGGTGCGCATCGTGAGCTGCGTGCCGGGCTCACCGATCGACTGGGCCGCGATGGTGCCGACGGCCTCCCCGATGTCGACGAGCTTGCCGGTGGCCAGCGAGCGGCCGTAGCACTTGGCGCAGCTGCCCGCGGCGGCCTCGCAGGTCAGGACGGTCCGGACCCGGACCTCCTCCAGACCAGCAGCGATCAGACGCTCGATGTCGTCGTCGCCGATGTCCTCGCCGGCGCCGATCAGGACCTCGCCGCTCTTCGGGTCGACGATGTCGGTGGCCGAGGCGCGGGCGTAGATCGAGGTCTCGACGTGCTCGTGGGGCACCAGGGTGCCGTCCTCGAGCTTCTCGGCGATCTTCTTGGGCAGACCACGCTCGGTGCCGCAGTCGGGCTCGCGGATGATGACGTCCTGGCTGACGTCGACGAGTCGACGCGTCAGGTAGCCCGAGTCGGCCGTACGGAGCGCCGTGTCGGCCAGGCCCTTGCGAGCGCCGTGGGTCGCGATGAAGTACTCGACGACCGACAGGCCCTCGCGGTAGTTGGACTTGATCGGACGCGGGATGATCTCGCCCTTGGGGTTGGCCACGAGGCCACGCATGGCGGCGATCTGACGCAGCTGCATCATGTTTCCGCGCGCACCCGAGTTGACCATCATGTAGATCGGGTTGTCGACGTGGAAGTTCTCGTTCATCGCCTCCGCGACCTCAGCCGTGGCCTGCGTCCAGATCTCGATGAGCTCCTGACGACGCTCGTCCTCGGTGATCAGGCCGCGGTCGAACTGCTTCTGGACCTTGGCGGCCAGGTCCTCGTAGCGCGCGAGGATCTCGGGCTTGGAGTCCGGGCTGACGACGTCGTCCATCGAGATCGTGACACCCGAGCGCGTGGCCCAGTGGAAGCCGGTGTCCTTCAGCGCGTCGAGCGCGTTGGCCACGTCGACCTTGCTGTACCGCTCGGCCAGCGCGTTGACGATGACGCCAAGCTCCTTCTTGCCGACCTGGTAGTTGACGAACTCGAAGTCCTCCGGCAGCGCCTCGTTGAAGATCGCGCGGCCGAGGGACGTCTGCCGCGTCTGGCCACCGATGCGGATCGAGACCTTGCTCTGCAGCGTGATCTCACGGTGGTCGAACGCCATGATCGCCTCGGCGACGGAGCCGAAGTGGCGGCCCTCGCCCGGGTGACCGTCACGATCGAGGGTCAGGAAGTACAGACCGATGATCATGTCCTGGGTCGGCATCGTGACCGGGCGACCGTCGGACGGCTTCAGGATGTTGTTGGTCGACAGCATGAGGATGCGGGCCTCGGCCTGCGCCTCGGCCGACAGCGGCAGGTGCACGGCCATCTGGTCACCATCGAAGTCGGCGTTGAAGGCCGAGCAGACGAGCGGGTGGATCTGGATGGCCTTGCCCTCGATGAGCTGCGGCTCGAACGCCTGGATGCCCAGACGGTGCAGCGTGGGCGCACGGTTGAGCAGCACGGGGTGCTCGGCGATGACCTCTTCGAGCACGTCCCACACGACCGGGCGCGCGCGCTCGACCATGCGCTTGGCGCTCTTGATGTTCTGCGCGTGCGCGAGGTCGACCAGGCGCTTCATGACAAAGGGCTTGAACAGCTCCAGCGCCATCTGCTTGGGCAGACCGCACTGGTGCAGCTTGAGCTGCGGGCCGACGACGATGACCGAACGGCCCGAGTAGTCGACGCGCTTGCCGAGCAGGTTCTGGCGGAAGCGACCCTGCTTGCCCTTGAGCATGTCCGAGATGGACTTCAGGGGACGGTTGCCCGGTCCGGTGACCGGACGGCCACGACGGCCGTTGTCGAACAGCGAGTCGACGGCCTCCTGCAGCATCCGCTTCTCGTTGTTGACGATGATCTCGGGCGCGCCGAGGTCGAGCAGTCGCTTGAGGCGGTTGTTGCGGTTGAT
>NZ_JAGLCD010000008.1 GCF_023146395.1 Aeromicrobium sp.
TGATGACGCGGCGGTACAGGTCGTTGAGGTCCGACGTCGCGAACCGGCCACCGTCGAGCTGGACCATGGGACGCAGCTCCGGCGGGATCACCGGGACGGCGTCCAGGACCATGCCGGACGGGTGGTTGCCGGAGGCGCGGAACGCCTCGACGACCTTGAGGCGCTTCAGGGCGCGCGTCTTGCGCTGGCCCTTGCCCGTGGCGATGATCTCCTTCAGCACCTCGGCCTCGGCATCGAGGTCGAAGTCCTGCAGGCGACGCTGGATCGCGGCGGCACCCATGTACCCCTCGAAGTACGCGCCGAAGCGGTACGTCATGTCGCGGTACAGCATCTCGTCGCCCTCGAGGTCCTGGACCTTGAGCTTGGTGAAGCGGTCCCAGACCTCGTTCAGGCGGTCGAGCTCGCGGTCGAAGCGCGTGCGGATCGCCTTCTCCTCGCGCTCCGCGGCGTCCTTGACCTTGCGCTTGGCATCGGCCTTGGCGCCCTCGTCCTCGAGGGCCTTCAGGTCCTCCTCGGCCTTGCGGCCACGATCGGCCAGCGCCGTGTCACGACGGTTCTCGATCTGCTCACGCTCGAGCCCGATCTTGGCCTCGAGCGACGACAGGTCACGGTGGCGCGCCTCCTCGTCGACCCGGGTGATCATGTAGGCCGCGAAGTAGATGACCTTCTCGAGGTCCTTCGGCGCGAGGTCGAGCAGGTAGCCCAGGCGGCTCGGGACGCCCTTGAAGTACCAGATGTGCGTGACGGGCGCGGCGAGCTCGATGTGGCCCATGCGCTCGCGACGGACGTTGGAGCGCGTGACCTCGACGCCACAGCGCTCGCACACGATGCCCTTGAAGCGGACGCGCTTGTACTTGCCGCAGTAGCACTCCCAGTCCCGGGTGGGACCGAAGATCTTCTCGCAGAACAGGCCGTCGCGCTCGGGCTTGAGCGTGCGGTAGTTGATGGTCTCCGGCTTCTTGACCTCGCCGTGGGACCAGTGACGAATGTCGTCAGCCGTCGCGAGCCCGATCTTGAGCCGGTCGAAGTTGTTGACGTCGAGCACGTTGTCTTCTCTCCGTGGAGTCTGAAAATTCACAAGTTGATCAGCGGGGGGTGCGGGGACCGGCCCGGAGGCCGGTCCCCCACTCCTCAGAGGTCGTCGACCGAGGACGGCTCACGACGCGAGAGGTCGATGCCGAGCTCGTCCGCAGCGCGGAACAGCTCGTCCTCGGCGTCACGCATGTCGACCTGCTGGCCGTCGGCCGAGAGCACCTCGACGTTGAGGCACAGCGACTGCATCTCCTTCACGAGCACCTTGAAGGACTCGGGGATGCCGGGCTCGGGCACGTTCTCGCCCTTGACGATCGCCTCGTAGACCTTGACGCGGCCAGCGATGTCATCGGACTTGATCGTCAGGAGCTCCTGCAGCGCGTACGCGGCGCCGTAGGCCTCCAACGCCCAGACCTCCATCTCACCGAAGCGCTGGCCACCGAACTGGGCCTTACCGCCGAGCGGCTGCTGGGTGATCATCGAGTACGGGCCGGTCGAGCGCGCGTGGATCTTGTCGTCGACCAGGTGGTGCAGCTTCAGCATGTACATGTAGCCCACGCTGATCGGGTCCGGGAAGGGCTCGCCGCTGCGACCGTCGAAGAGCTGGGCCTTGCCGTGGCCGTTGACCAGGCGCACCCCGTCACGCGTGGGCGTGGTGGACTGCAGCAGCCCGGAGACCTCGTCCTCGCTCGCACCGTCGAACACCGGAGTGGCGACGTGGCTGTTCGGCGGGGCCTCGGACAGACCGATCTTCGCCAGGCTCTTGGCCCACTCGGCGGTCTTCTCGTCGACCTTCCAGCCGGTCTTGGCGATCCAGCCCAGGTGCATCTCGAGCACCTGGCCCACGTTCATGCGGCCGGGGACACCGAGCGGGTTGAGCACGATGTCGACGGGCGTGCCGTCCTCGAGGAACGGCATGTCCTCGACCGGGAGGATCTTGGAGATGACGCCCTTGTTGCCGTGCCGGCCGGCCAGCTTGTCGCCGTCGCTGATCTTGCGCTTCTGCGCGACGTAGACGCGGACGAGCTGGTTGACGCCGGGGCTGAGCTCGTCACCCTCGGACGCGTCGAAGACGCGCACGCCGATGACGGTTCCGGACTCACCGTGCGGCACCTTGAGCGAGGTGTCGCGCACCTCGCGCGCCTTCTCGCCGAAGATCGCGCGCAGCAGGCGCTCCTCGGGGGTCAGCTCGGTCTCGCCCTTGGGCGTGACCTTGCCGACGAGGATATCGCCGTTGCCGACCTCGGCGCCGATGCGGATGATGCCGCGCTCGTCGAGATCGCTGAGCATCTCCTCGGAGACGTTCGGGATGTCCCGGGTGATCTCCTCCGGCCCCAGCTTGGTGTCGCGCGCGTCGACCTCGTGCTCCTCGATGTGGATCGAGGTCAGGAGGTCGTCCTGCACGACGCGCTGGGAGAGGATGATCGCGTCCTCGTAGTTGTGGCCCTGCCACGGCATGAACGCCACGAGCAGGTTGGTGCCGAGCGCCATCTCACCCTCGTCGGTGCACGGCCCGTCGGCCAGCGGCGTGCCGACCTCGACCCGCTGCCCCGCGGCGACCAGCGGACGCTGGTTGGTGCAGGTGCCCTGGTTGGAGCGACGGAACTTGGCCAGGCGGTACGTCGTGTACGTGCCCTCGTCCTCGGCGACCTCGACCAGGTCGGCCGAGACCTCCTTGACGACACCGGCCTTCTTGGCCACCGTGACGTCGCCGGCGTCGACGGCGGCACGGAACTCCATGCCGGTGCCGACGAGCGGGGCGTGGCTGCGGATCAGCGGGACGGCCTGACGCTGCATGTTCGAGCCCATCAGGGCGCGGTTGGCGTCGTCGTGCTCGAGGAAGGGGATCAGCGCGGTCGCGACCGAGACCATCTGGCGCGGCGAGACGTCCATGTAGTCGACCTCGGCGGCCGGCCGCAGCTCGGCCTCACCGCCGCGCTGGCGGACCAGCACGGCCGCGTCGACGAAGGAGCCGTCGTCGGCCAGCGGCGAGTTCGCCTGGGCGATGATGAAGCGGTCCTCCTCGGTCGCCGTCAGGTAGTCGACGGTCGTGCTGACCTTGCCGTCGATGACCTTGCGGTACGGGGTCTCGACGAAGCCGAACGGGTTGATGCGTCCGTACGAGGCGAGCGAGCCGATCAGGCCGATGTTCGGGCCCTCGGGGGTCTCGATCGGGCACATGCGGCCGTAGTGCGACGGGTGGACGTCGCGGACCTCGTAGCCGGCGCGCTCGCGCGACAGACCGCCCGGGCCGAGGGCCGACAGACGCCGCTTGTGCGTCAGCCCCGCAAGCGGGTTGTTCTGGTCCATGAACTGCGACAGCTGGCTCGTGCCGAAGAACTCCTTCAACGCCGCCACGACCGGGCGGATGTTGATGAGCGTCTGCGGCGTGATGGCCTCGACGTCCTGCGTGGTCATGCGCTCACGCACGACCCGCTCCATGCGCGCCAGGCCGGTGCGGAGCTGGTTCTGGATCAGCTCGCCGACCGTGCGCATGCGGCGGTTGCCGAAGTGGTCGATGTCGTCCTTCTCGACCAGGGTCGGTCCGGCCGGCATCTCGATCTCGGTCTCGCCGGCGTGCAGCGCGACGACGTACTTGATCGTGGCGACGATGTCGTCGACCGTCAGCGTCTGCTGGTCGAAGGCCTCGGCCGTGCCGAGCTTCTTGTTGATCTTGTAGCGACCGACCTTGGCCGTGTCGTACCGCTTCGGGTTGAAGTAGTAGTTCTCGATCAGGGTCTGCGCGGCCTCGCGGCTCGGCGGCTCGCCGGGACGCAGCTTGCGGTAGAGGTCCAGGAGCGCCTCGTCCTGGGTGTGCGCGTTGTCCTTCTCGAGCGTCGCGCGGATGGAGTCGTACTGGCCGAACTCCTCCAGGATCTGCGCCTCGGACCAGCCGAGGGCCTTGAGCAGGATCGTGACGCTCTGCTTGCGCTTGCGGTCCAGGCGGACGCCGACCAGGTCGCGCTTGTCGATCTCGAACTCCAGCCACGCACCGCGCGACGGGATGACGCGCGCCGTGTAGATGTCCTTGTCGGACGTCTTGTCGGCGGTGCGCTCGAAGTACACGCCCGGGGACCGGACGAGCTGGCTGACCACGACACGCTCGGTGCCGTTGATGATGAAGGTGCCCTTGTCGGTCATGAGCGGGAACTCGCCCATGAAGACCGTCTGGCTCTTGATCTCGCCGGTCTCGTTGTTCATGAACTCGGCCGTGACGAACAGCGGCGCGGCGTACGTGACGTCGCGGTCCTTGCAGTCCTCGACGGAGTACTTGGGCGGCTCGAAGCGGTGGTCCCGGAACGACAGGCTCATCGTCTCGGAGAAGTCCTCGATCGGACTGATCTCCTCGAAGATCTCCTCCAGGCCGCTCTTGCCGGAGACATCGGTGCGACCCGCGGCCAGGTCGGCTTCGACCCGAGCCTTCCAGGTGTCGTCACCGATGAGCCAGGCGAAGCTCTCGGTCTGAAGGGCCAGGAGCTCGGGAACCTCGAGAGGCTCCGAGATCTTGGCAAAGGAAAGTCGACGCGAGGTCGAGGTGACAGACTGGGCTGACGTCTTCTGGGCGACAGTGCGCGAGGCGGCCAAGAGAAGTCCTTCCGAAGGCTCGCAGGCGGATGGCTCTGAGTAGTGCTCTGGGCGCACGCCAAACCGACCCCGTCAAGGGTCTGCCACCCGGAAGTGGGCATGGCAAGGCGAGCGCGAAGATTCAGTGTAACTCGCCGTGGCCCACCGACGCAAGCCCGGTGCTTGACATCTCAGGTTTCATACAGCATTCTGTGCGCCGCACATCACGATCACGGCCGATACAGGCCGATATTCCGGTCCATTCGACGGTCTGGGCGTGTCCTGCCTTCGGCGCGTCAGGAGCCGATGTAGGCGATCGAGCCGACGAGCCAGCGACCGTCCTGCTCGACCATGTCGACGCGGAGGCGCTGCGGGGTGACGGTGGGCTCCTGCAGGTTCGCGGTGAGCGTGACCTTGTCGATCACGACCAGGACCGACGCCTCACCGGCCGGGCACTCCCCCTGGCAGGTCTCGGTGGCGGCGGCCTGCACCGTGGTCTGCACCTGGACCTGCGCGGTGGGCGCCTGCTCGCGCAGCGCCGCGATGCTCGGCTCCAGCTCGTCGGTGACGTAGGTGTCGGTCAGGAGTCCGTCGACCCCCGCCTCGTAGGCGTCGAGGTCGCGGTAGTCGAAGCTCAGGACCTTCTCGACCGCCGTCGCCGCGGCGTCGGCGGCCTCCTGCGCCTGGCTCTGGCTGAGCGGCGCCTCGCGCTGCATCTGCCAGTAACCGACACCTGCAGCGGCGACACCGAGCAGCAGCACGAGCACCGGCAGCGCGGCCCGGAGGTTGGGTCGACGGCGTCCCTCGGAGGCGGAGTCCTCCTGTGACGCCGCGTCATCGCGGGCGTCGACCGCCGGATCGGGCGTGGAGACCGCGGGACGTGCGGGACGGGCGGGGCGTCGCACCGCCGGGGTGGCCGGGGCGACGTCGGTCTGGCGGCCGACGACCTTCGTGTCGTCACGATCACGCTTCTTGTCCTCGCGATCGCGCTTCTTGTCCTCGCGATCGCGCTTCTTGTCCTCGCGATCGCGGCGTGGCGCAGCGGGCTTGGGGGTGGGCACGACGGGCCGGGCCGGGACCGCCTTGCGTGCCTGCGGCTTCGCGGGCGTGGCGCCGGGCTTGTTCTCCCCCGCGATCCTGCGCCGACGCGGCGGCTGCTGCCCGCTCACGGGGTGACCTCGGGGCTCGGCGTGGCGCCGCTGCCGTCGGTCGGTGCACCGACCGAGGCCTCGACCTGCGGGATCTCGGCAAGATCGCTGGCGACCCACGATGACCCCGAGCGCGCGAGGTCGACGATGACCCTGCTCGCGACGGTAGACGGATCTGTCGCGGCCGTGTCGACCACGAAGGTGAACGTGACGACCACGGCGGCGGAGTCCGCGTCCATCTGGGTGACGCCGGTGGACGTGACCACGACACCGCTGAAGCTGACCTGCGAGGCGACGAGCCCCTCCTCGGCCTCGTCGAGCTGATCGAGGAACGTCTGCTCGAACTCATCGGTGACGAGCTCGCCCACGCGCGCGCGGTAGTCGTCGAGGTCGTCGGCGGAGTAGGTGTTGAACGAGGTCACGAAGTCGCTGGCGACCGACTCGGCCGACTTGGCATCCGCGGACCAGCCGTCGGAGCCGACCGCCGGCAGCACGAAGGCCATGACGACGCCGGCGACCAGACCCAGCAGACCCAGGGCGTACGCCACCGTGGTCCTGGTCGATCGCCCGGTCGCCCGGGCGGACGTCACCGGCCTGTTCCGAGCAGCAGCCACTCCAGATCGCCCTTCCCGTCCGCGGTCGGGACCACGGTACGGGACAGCTCCGCCTGGGTCGCGCCACGGGGGACGAGGTTCGGGTCGGTGCACCCGAGCTCGGGGTTGAAGATCTCCTGACCGAGCGCGTCGACGTCCGAGACGTCCGCCGGCAGGCGGACGTCGCGGTAGCCCACGTTCGGACCCTCGCAGAGCGTGAACCCGCCCGGCAGCGGAGCCGGCAGTCCGAGGACGTTGCCGAATGCGGCGTTGTACTCACCGTCCGGCGTCGGCGTCGCCACCGTGAACGCGCCCTGGATCAGGTACGGGTACAGCAGGAACAACGTCTGCAGACCGACGACGTTCTCGTCGAGGATCCGGACGGGCCCCTGGAGGTTCGCCAGGACCGAGCTCAGGTCGGCCGAGTTCTCGCTCACGACGGCATTGATGGTCTGGGCCGCACCCGAGCCGTCGTCGATCAGGGCGCGCAGGTCGCCGTCGGACGTGACCAGCGTGTCGGTGAACAGCGCGAGGTCGCTCGCGAAGGACTGGATCTGGCTGCCCTTGTCGATCTGCGTCTGCAGCACGGTGCTGGAGGAGTTGATCAGGCTGCGCGTGACGTCGATGTTGTCCTGGGCCTGCTGCACGAGGTCGGCGGTCGAGTCGAGGATCTCGCTCAGCGCGGGACCAGCGCCGTCGAACGCGGTGCCGAGCTCGGACACGACCGTGTTGAGGTCGTCGGTCGGGACCGACGACACGAACGCGTTGAGGTTCGTCAGCAACGTGCGCGTGTCGATCGGCACCTGGGTGTCGCCGACCTTGATGGTCGAGCCGGCCTTCAGGTAGGGAGCTCCCGAACCCTGGGGGCGCAGGTCGAGGTACTGCTCACCGATCGCGGACTTGTTGGCCACGACGGCCTGCGCGTCGGCCGAGATCCTCGGCGCCGAGTTCTCGATGTCCAGGGTGGCCTTGACGCCGTTGCTCGAGAACGTGAGCTTGTCGACGGTTCCCACCGCGATGCCGCGGTAGGTGACCTCGGCACCGGCGAAGATGCCGCCGGACTCGCTCAGCTCGACCGTGACCGGGAAGGTCCGGTCGACCACCAGACGGTCGATCTGGGCGTACTTCGCGCCCACGTAGCTCACGCCGATCACCGTGACGAGCACGAACATCAGGAGCTGGATCTTGGTCAGACGGCTGATCATGCGGAGGCCTCCCAGTCGAGCAGTAGGGCCGACAGGTCCGACGGACCCGTGGAGGTCGTGACGGTCGTGCGGCAGAGCAGGCCCGGCAGCAAGCACGTCGGCGCCGGTGCGGCCCCGGACGGCGTGGCCGAGGGCGCTGCACCCGGGTCTGCCGTGGCCCCCGGTGCCGGCGCCGTCGAGGGCGCCGGGGCGCCACCGCTGAGCATCTGGACCAGACCGGTCAGCTGCTCGGTGCCGCCTCCGAGGTCGGTCTCCGACTGCGTCTCGCCCGTCAGCGGGGTGCCGCCGGCGGGGACCAGGAACCGGAACAGGTTGACCAACGACTCGGTGTCGAGGTCGATGTTGATGTTCAGGTTCAGGTAGTCACCGCCACAGCCGGCCGGCGTGTCCTTCAGGGGCACGTTGTCCGACGGACGCGGGCAGTACTGCTGGACCGCCGCCAGGGTGCCGCCCACCGCACTGTTCGGGAACGGGAACGACACGAACGTGCTGAAGTTCGCGACGAGGTCGTCGCCGGCCAGGGCGAGGTTCGACAGCAGGGGCTGCAGCGCCTGCAGGTTCGCGACGGTGTCCTCGCGCGAGGCCTGGATGACGCCCGTGGCCGTGTCGCCGAGGTTCTGCAGGGCGGTCGTGAGCGTGACGAGGTCGTCGCGCTGCTG
Organism: Aeromicrobium sp.; assembly: GCF_023146395.1. GTDB lineage: Bacteria > Actinomycetota > Actinomycetes > Propionibacteriales > Nocardioidaceae > Aeromicrobium. Next base: position 8,202 of record NZ_JAGLCD010000008.1, read on the forward strand.
GTCGAGCACCGTGAAGGCCTCGGGCAGGTTGTCGAGGGCCGACTCGATCGCGGAACGCTGGCCGTTGGCCGTGATCGCGAGGTTGTTGACCTTCTCGAGCGAGGTCAGCAGGGCGTCCTTGTTCTGGTCGATCTGCCCCAGGAACACCGTCGTGTTGTCGAGCAGCGCCTTGATGTCGGCCTCGTTGCCGGTGGTGGCCTTGTTGAGCTCGGTGACGATCGTGTTGACCTTGTCGAGACCGCCGTTGTTGAACAGCAGCGACGCAGCACCGAGCACCTCCTCGACCTCCGGGTTGCGACCCGACTGCTCGAGCGGGATCTCGTCGCCGTCGGACAGCTCGCCGGTGGCTCCGCTGGCCGGCGCCGAGAGCGACACGAACTTCTCGCCGAGGAGGCTGGTCTGGCGGATCGTGGCCTCGGCGTTGTCGGGCAGCTTCACGTCACCGTTGACCGTCACCACGACAACCGCGGTCCAGCCCTCGAGCTTGACCGACTTGACCCGGCCGACCGCGATGTCGTCGACCCGCACCGCACTCTGGGGCACGAGGTCGAGGACGTCGCGGAACTCGATCGTGACGTCATAGGGGTTGTCGCCGACATCGGCGCCGCCGGGGAGCGGAAGGTCGGTCGCGGTGACCGAACAGCCCGCGGTAACGACGAATGCGGCGAGGCCCGCCAGGAGCAGTCGCAGGTCGAGGCGCTTCACTGGGTGCCCCCCGTCAGGTACTGGGCCAGATCGGTGAGCTCCGGCAGCTGCGTCGTCGACGCCTCCGGTGCGGCGGCCGCCGGGTCCGTGGTGGGCTCGGTCCCGGCGCCACCCACGGGAAGGGCAGGCAGGCCACCGAAGATGGGCCCGAGGAGTCCGGTCAGCGTCGCACACAAGGTTCCTGGCATGTCGGGTGTCTGTTGCAGCACCGAGCAGACCGCCCGCGCCGGACCGCCCGGACCCGTGAGCAGCCCGAGCAGCGTGCCCGGGAGGTTCGCGTGGGTGTCGAGCGTGCCGTAGACCGGGTTGTACGCCACCGTGACGTTCGACAGCACGGTCGGCCCGGCGACCGCGATCTCACCGATCTCGGTCTCGCGGGCCGCGAGCACCTCCGCGAGCGACTTGAGGTTGACCACGTTGGCGCGCAGGGTGGAGCGGTTGTCGCTGACGAGCGACTCGACGCTGGTCAACGCGGTCGTCAAGGTCGAGAGCGTCGCTGCGAGGTCCTCGCGCTCGGTCTCGAGCACCTCGGCGACGGCCGCCGTGTTGTCGTTGAAGGACCGCACCGTGGCGTCGTTCTCCTCGAGCATCGAGACGAAGTCCTCGACCTGGCGCACACCGGCGAACAGCTCGTCGGAGTTGTCGCTCAGCGTGGTCGTGAACTGGCCGAAGTTCTTGAGGGTCTCGTTGAGCTGGGCACCCTGGCCCTCGAGCTGGGCGGCCGAGCTCGAGACCAGGTCGCTGAGGGCGCCATCGGCATTGGCCCCGTCCGGGCCCAGTGCCACGGTCAGGTCGTCGATCGACTCGTAGACCTGGTCGAGCTCGACGGGGACCGCCGTGCGGTCGGTGTCGAGGTGCGCGGCGTTCGCGAGCTTCTCTCCCCCGCTGTAGGCCGGGGCCAGCTGCACGAACCGGTCGCCGACGATCGCGGGCGACACGATGACGGCCTTGACGTCGTTCGGCAGGTCGACGTCGGAGTCGACCTCGATCGTGGCGCGGATGAACTCGCCCTTCGGCTCGAGCTCGGTGACCGTGCCCACCGGGACGCCCAGCACGCGGACCTCGGAGCCCTCGTAGAGCGACGTGGTCTGGGTGAAGTCGGCCGTGATGGTGCGATCGCTGCCGCCACGGTTGAAGACCAGCACGACCGCGGCGAAGAGCGCCACGACGACGAAGATCGCCAGGACCTTGCTCGCTCCAGCAAGACGCTGGGCGAAGGAGATGGGGCTCACGGTGCTCCTCCGGTCGACGGGAGGGACAGCGGAGTGCCGATCCCGAGGAGAACATCGAACCATGGTCCCGTGCCAAGTGCCTCCGAGAACAAGCCGAAGAACGCGGGTGACACACGCAGGAGCTCGTCGAGGCTCGCCTCGTTGCGCACCAGCGTGTCGGTGACGCTCTCCAGCTGCTCGAGGGCCGGCCTCAGGTCGTCACGCGTCGAGTCGACCAGGGCGGTCAGCTCGGTCGAGATCTGCTGCGTCGAGACGAGCAGCGTGTGGATCGCGTCGCGTCGCTGCACCACGGCGTCGAACAGCGTCGACGCGTCGGTGAAGAGCGTGTCGATCTCCGCGTTGCGGGCGGCCAGCGTGCCGGAGACGGTGTCGAGGCCCACCAGCAGGTCGTTGATCTGCTGGTCCCGGGCGGCCAGATTGGCCGACAGGTCGGACAGGCCCACGATGGCCTCCCCGAACTCGACGGTGGATCCGGCGGCGACCTCGCCCACCGTGGTGAGCGCCGTGGCCAGCTGTTCGGTGTCGATGGCGCCGGTGGTCTCGGCGAGGTCGGAGAAGGCCTGCACGACGTCGTACGGCGCCTGCGTGCGCACCAGCGGGATCGTCGCGTTCTCCTCCATGTCGCCCTTGCCCTGCGGCGTCAACGCCAGGTAGCTGGCGCCGAGGAGGGTACGGATGCGGATCGCCGCACTGGTCTGCGGACCGAAGCCCTCGCCCCCGGTGATCCGAAAGCCGACAAGGACCTTGTCGCCGTCGAGCTCGATCGAGTCGACCTTGCCGACCGTGACGCCCGCGACGCGGACCTCGTCGCCCGAACGGAGGCCACCGATCTCAGAGAACTCGGCCGTGTAGACGTCGCCGCCGCCGATGATCGGCAGACGATCGGCACGGAAGGCACCGAACAGCAACAGCGCGATGACGGCGAACCCGACGAGGCCGGTGATGGTGTGGTTGCGTTCACGGAACGGCTTCATGCTCACTCACCCCCCGGGATGATCTCGCGACCGCAGCGGTCGCCACCGATGTCGGGCAGGTTGAGCGGAAGCGCGGTGCCGGTGATCGGATCGGCGAGCGTCAGGTTGAGCCCACAGACGAAGAAGTTGAACTGGCTTCCTGCCGAGGCGGCATTGCTCAGCTTCTTCATCTTGATCGGCGTGATCTGCAGCTGCCGCTCGATCTCCCCCAGGTTGTCGCCGGCCGTCAGGGTCGACGTGAGCTCCCTCAGGGCCGTGACGTCGGCCGCCAGCGCCGGCGCACCCTCGTCGAGGAACGAGGCCGTCTCGGACGCGAGCGCCGAGATCGAGTCGATCGAGCCGAGGATCGCCTCGCGGTCGCCGTTGAGGCCGGAGACGAACTGCTGCAGCGTGACGATGGTCTGGTCGAGCTGCGTGTCGCGGTCGGCCACGATGTCCAGGGTCGTCGAGAGGTTGGTGATGACGTCTCCGATGAGCTGGTCGCGATCGGCCAGCGTCGAGGTGAGCGAGGCGGTCGTGCCGAGCAGGCTCTGCACGCTGCCGGCCTCCCCCTGCAGGACCTGGATGATCTCGAAGGCGAACTGGTTGGTGTCGTCGGGCGAGAGAGCCTCGAAGACCGGCTTGAAGCCGTTGAGCAGCACGTTGAGGTCGAGCGCGTCCGTGGTCTGGTCGTCCGGGATCGTGGCTCCAGGCTTGAGGACCTCGCTGCTGAGGCTCGGGTCCTGCGACAGCGCGAGGTAGCGCTGGCCGACGAGGTTGCGGAACTTCAACGTGGCGATCGTGTTCTGCGTGAGCGGACGATCGGCATCGACGCTGAAGGTGATCATCGCCTTGTCGCGGTCATGGACCTCGACGCTGCTGATCTTGCCCACCGCGACACCGGAGATGCGGACGTCGTCACCCTTGGCGACACCGGTGGCGTCGGTGAAGACGGCCTTGTACTCGTGCCCGTCGCGGAACAGGCCGTTGGCCAGCACCGACATCAGCAGGAGGGTCGCCAGGCCGGTGAAGGCCAGGAACAGACCGACCTTGACGGCCGCGGAGAACGCCTCACGATCCAACCTCATCGGACGGCCACCTCAGCTCCTTCGTACATCGTGCCCAGCAGGAGCGGTGCGAGGTCCGAGCTCGTCGACGGATCGAGACCGACGCTGCTCGTGACGAGGGTGTCGAGCATCGTCCACTCGTTCGCCACACCGGTGCGGTCGGCGCTGCCGGCGGGCGTGCCGTCAGCGCTGAAGAACTTGCCGTGGGGCGACTTCACACCCACGAGCTGGTAGAGCTCGGCCGCGCGGGGCGGACCCGGGTAGGGAGTCTCCTGGGGGAAGAGGTTGACCCCTTCGGCGAGCTGGTCGAGCTGCAGACAGGTCGGCTCGACGAGCGACGCGTTCTCGGCCGAGTTGGCCTCCTCGTAGGAGATGACCGGCTTTTCGTCGAGCGTGTACGGCGTCGGCATGCCGCCGCGAGTGGTCTCCGGGATGCCCGGCGTGATGATCTCCAGGTTGATATGGAGCGCGCCCCCGCGGAACAGACTGTCGAGTCGCGGCACGACCGTATCGAGTGCCGCCAGGAAGCACGGGAACGTGACCGAGTAGCGACCGGCCTGGTACAGACCACGCCGGCTGTTCGCGTTCAGGTCGATCAGGTCCTGGCCGCTCGTGGCGAAGAAGGTCGTGAGCGTGTTGGCGAGCGTCGTGGTGCTGGCCAGGAAGGACGTGAGCTGCGCGTCCTTCTCGACGATCGTGTTGCCGGTGACCACGGAGTTCTCGAGCACGCGCGCCAGGTCGGGCAGGGCCGCCGCGTAGACGTCGGACACCTCGCCGAGCGCGATGAGGTCGTCGACGGCCAGCGGGATGTCGGGGTTGATCTCGGTCAGGTACGCGTTGAGCTGGACCAGCGTGTCGCCGAGCTGCTCGCCCCGCCCCTCGAGCGCGGACGACACCGCGGTCAGCGTGTTGGAGAGATCGGCGGGCTCGACGGCCTCGAGGAGTCCGTAGAGGTTGTTGAGCACCTCTTCGAGCTCGATCGGCACCTCAGCCTTGGTGATGACGTCACCGGCCTCGAGCGAGTCCGTCGAGGTGATCGCCGGCGGGATGAGCGCGACGAACTTCTCACCGAACAGGGTCTTCGGGAGGATCTGGGCCGTGACACCCGCGGGGATGTCGCCGATGAGGTCCGGGTCCAGGCCGAGCGTGAGCTCGACGCCGTCGTCGGTGACCTTCTGGTCGGTGACCTCACCCACGATCATGCCGCGCAGCTTGACGTCGGCGGCCTGGGGCAGCTGGGAACCGGTCTTGCTGGTCTTCAGCGTGACGTCGTCGGTGCTGACGAACGTCTTGTTGAAGAAGGCGAAGGTGAGCCAGACGAAGAACAGCAGCATCGCGAGGAAGCCGATGCCTAGGATCTTCTTGACGGAGGGACGGTCGAGGGCAGCGGTACGAGGCATCGCGGTTCACCCGGCCAATCTGACGGTGACGGTCGTGCCCCAGATGGCCATCGAGGCCAGCAGGTCGACGACGTTCACGGCGACGATCGAGGTACGGACGGCCAGGCCCACGGCCACGCCCACGCCGGCAGGGCCGCCGGAGGCGTAGTAGCCGTAGTAGCAGTGGATCAGGATCACGACGACCGCGAAGATCAGCACCTTCGCGAACGACCACAACACGTCGGTGGGTGGCAGGAAGGTGTTGAAGTAGTGGTCGTACGTGCCGGTGCTCTGGCCGTAGATCTGGGTCACAGTCAGTCGTGTCGCGAAGTACGACGACAACAGGCCGACCATGTAGAGCGGGACGACGGCGATGAGGCCGGCGATGACCCGCGTCGTGACGAGGTACGGCAGCGACGGCACGGCCATGACCTCGAGCGCGTCGACCTCCTCGGAGATCCGCATGGCGCCCAGCTGCGCCGTGAAGCCGCAGCCCACGGTGGCGGCGAGCGCGATGCCGGCCACGATCGGGGCGATCTCGCGGGTGTTGAAGTACGCCGACACGAAACCGGAGAGCGCCGAGGTGCCCAGCTGGTCGAGGGCCGCGTAGCCCTGGATGCCGACCTCGGTGCCCGTGAAGAAGCACATCGCCGTGATGACGCCGACGGTGCCGCCCACCAGGGCCAGCGAGCCGGAGCCGAAGGTGACCTCGGCGAGCAGCCGCACGATCTCCTTGGAGTAGTTCTTGATCGCGCGCGGCACGTTGGCGATGACGCGGATGTAGAACGCCATCTGGCGTCCCATGTCGTCGAGGGCGCCGGACGGTTTCGAGGCCGCGGCGGAGACGCGTGAGCCGAGAGTCTTGTTCGCCATCACATTCCCTTCGGCGGGACGAGCTGCAGGTACAGCGCGGAGATGACGAAGTTCACGACGAACAGGAGCGTGAAGGTGATGACGACGGCCTCGTTGACCGCATCGCCCACGCCCTTCGGCCCGCCCTTGGCGTTCATGCCTTTGTACGACGCCACGATCGCGGCCAGGAATCCGAAGACGAGGGCCTTGGCCATGCCTTGGTAGATGTCCGGCAGCTGGGCGAGCGCCGTGAACGACGCGACATAGGCGCCCGGGGTGCCGTCCTGGAGGAGCACGTTGAAGACGTAGCCGCCGGCGACACCGACGATGCTGACGAGGCTGTTGAGGAAGACCGCGATCATCATGCACGCCAGGACGCGCGGCACGACGAGGCGCTGGATCGGGTCGATGCCCAGCACCATCATCGCGTCGAGCTCCTCGCGGATCTTGCGCGAGCCGAAGTCGGCCGCGATGGCCGATCCTGCGGCGCCGGCGATCAGCAGGGCCGTGGCGATCGGCCCGGCCTCACGGATGACGGCGAGGACCGCGGCGGAACCCGTGAACGACTGCGCGCCGAACTGCTTGATGAGTCCACCCACCTGCAGCGCGATGACCGCGCCGAACGGGATGGCCACGAGCGCCGTGGGGACGATCGTGACCCGGACGATGAACCAGGACTGGAGCAGGAACTCCCGCAGCTGGAACGGCCGGCGGAACAGTGCCACCAGCACGTCCATCATGAACGCGAACAGGCCACCAGCGACGCGCGCCGGGCCCGTGACGACCGAGATGCTCACGCACCGCCACCCGTCGGAACCGGAGCCTCGGACTCGAAGGAGCCGGGGGGTGGGGTGACCCCGTTGTCGCGGCACCACGCGCCCGGCTCACGCTGGGCCCGGCGCGGACGACCATCCGACGGGGACAGCTGCTCCGGGATCGGCGGCAGCGGCGGCATCTCGATGCCCGACTCCGAGGCGAGCTCGTCGGCGTCCTTCTCCTCGCTCATGCCGATCGGACCGACCCGCTGGGCGTTGAGGAACTGCGCCACGACCGGCTCGGTCGAGCTCAGCAGCATCTCGCGCGGACCGAACATCGCCAGATGCTTGTGATACAGCAGACCGATGTTGTCCGGCACCGTGCGGGCGGTGTTGATGTCGTGCGTCACGATCAGGAACGTCGCATCGATCTGCGCGTTCAGGTCGATGAACAGCTGATTGATGTACGCCGTGCGCACCGGGTCCAGACCCGAGTCCGGCTCGTCGATCAACAAGATCTCCGGCTCCAGCACCAACGCCCGAGCCAAACCCGCACGCTTGCGCATACCACCGGAGATCTCACCGGGAAGCTTGTTCTCGGCCCCCGTCAGACCCACCAGCTCCATCTTGTCCATCACGACCTGACGGATCTCGGACTCCGACTTCTTCGTGTGCTCCCGCAACGGAAACGCCACGTTGTCGTACAGGTCCATCGACCCGAACATCGCCCCGTCCTGGAACAACACCCCGAAGAGCTTGCGGATCTCGTACAGATCCTTCTCCGAACAGTTCGCGATGTCGGTGCCCTCGATCCACACATGCCCCTTGTCAGGCTTCAGCAGACCGATGATCGTCTTCAGGAACACCGACTTGCCCGTGCCCGACGGGCCGAGCATCACCGAGATCTCACCCGCAGGCAGCGACAACGTGACGTCGTTCCAGATCATCTGCGACCCGAACTTCTTCGTCAGGCCCTCGACCTTGACCTCAACACCCACGGTGTCCTCCTCGTTCGACCGACATCCACCACAGGGGCGACGGATCCAGGTCATCGTAGTGCAGTGTGACCGGGCGCACAGGACAACGAGGCCGCCTGACGCGAAGTTACGTCGCGGGATCGTCACTGCGAGTTACCGATCGCTGGGCGACTGTAACCGACGACACAGGCGAGCACCAAAAAGCGCGGCGTCCCGCCGTGCGGGGCGCCGCGCCGGAGCCCGCCGGACCGGGCCGGACCACGCATGACAAAGGCGCTCCTCCCGCACGCGGGAGGAGCGCCTTCAGCAGTGTGCTGGTGTCAGCAGGTCACTTGAGCGTGACGCTGGCGCCGGCGGCCTCGAGGGCCTCCTTCGCCTTGTCAGCGGTCTCCTTGTTGACCTTCTCCAGGACCGGCTTGGGCGCGCCCTCGACGAGATCCTTGGCCTCCTTCAGGCCGAGGCTCGTGAGCGTGCGCACCTCCTTGATGACCTGGATCTTCTTGTCGCCGGCCGACTCCAGGACGACGTCGAACTCGTCCTGCTCAGCGGCGGCGTCGTCGCCACCGGCAGCGGCGCCACCGGCCGCGGGGGCGGCAGCGACGGCGACCGGAGCGGCCGCGGTGACCTCGAAGGTCTCCTCGAAGGCCTTCACGAACTCGCTGAGCTCGATGAGGGTCAGTTCCTTGAATGCATCCAACAGCTCGTCAGTGCTGAGCTTCGCCATGGGGGGCGTCCTTTCCTACAGATGAGACCCCGAGGGCGGGGTCCCGATGGGTGATCGGGGCGGTTCAGCCCTCGGGGGTCGCGTCGTCGGTCGCGGCCTCGGGGGCCGCTTCCTCGGTCGCCGGGGTGGTGTCGGCGTCGGCCGCGACTGCGGCAGGCGCCTCGGCCGGGCTCTCCTCGGCCTTCTTCGCCTCGAGGGCTGCCACGAGGCGAGCCGTCTGGGCGAGCGGAGCGTTGAAGAGCGAGACCGCGTTCTGCAGGCTGCCCTTCATCGCGCCGGCCATCTTCGCGAGGAGGACCTCGCGCGACTCGAGGTCGGCCAGCTTCTTGATCTCGTCAGCGCTGAGCTGCTTCCCGTCGAGGAAGCCGCCCTTGATGACGAGGGGGGTGTTCGCCTTCGCGAAGTCGCGCAGACCCTTGGCCGTCTCGACCGGATCGCCCGAGATGAAGGCGATGGCGGTCGGACCGGTGAGGAGGGCGTCATCGATCTCGACGCCGGCCTCCTTGGCCGCGATCTTGGTCAGCGTGTTCTTGGCGACGGCATAGCTCGCCGTCTCACCGAGGAGGCGCCGCAGTTCCTGCAGCTGCTTGACGGTGAGACCGCGGTACTCGGTGAGCACAGCGCCGTTGGACTCGCGGAAGTTCTCCGCGAGCTCAGCGACCGCTGCAGCCTTGTCCGGGCGTGCCATGGGTCTCCTTCCAGCACATGTCAGTACCGAGGACCAGGTGAAGGGCCATGAAAAATGCGCCCCGCGCGAGGCACGGAGCGCATGGAAGCACGAGCTCTGCACCTGCGTGGGCCGCCACCAGGATCTCTCCTGGGGCACTTCGGGCGATCCGGGTGGATCACCGACCGACGGTCTTCGGCGGTGCCACTCTACGTCGCTGGGCCCCCCGGACCAAATCGGGCCTCAGGCGGCGTCGGCCGAGGCCGAGCGTCGTGACGAGGTGACCGACGCCAGCGGGGTCGTCGAGTTCTGCGGGTCGGGCCCGGGCGGTGGATTCGCCACCCTTGTGTGGTCGCACCAGCACGGGGCGGTGGAACTACCACCTTCTGGGGCGTCATACGGTGGATGATCCACCGCCCACGCGGTGATCGTCACCATTCGGTGGTGAATCCACCGCCTTCGGCCCAGACCGCGGCAGGACGCACGAGGGCCCGGCACCGCAGACGCGGTGCCGGGCCCTCGGGGCGAACGCGGGGCTCAGGCCTCGGTGTCGCTCGCGAAGTTGCGCGTGCGCGACGGGTCGACCCCGATACCGGGGCCGTTCGTCGTGGAGATCGTGACCTTCTTGACGTAGCGGCCCTTCGAGCTGGACGGCTTGAGACGCAGGATCTCCTCCAGCGCGGCGCCGTAGTTCTCAGCGAGCTGCTCGGCCGAGAAGGAGGCCTTGCCGATCACGAAGTGCAGGTTGGCGTGGCGGTCGACGCGGAACTCGATCTTGCCGCCCTTGATGTCGCCGACGGCCTTGGCGACATCGGTCGTGACGGTGCCGGTCTTGGGGTTCGGCATCAGGTTGCGCGGGCCGAGGACGCGGCCGAGACGACCGACCTTGCCCATCATGTCGGGCGTCGCGACGACGGCGTCGAAGTCGAGCCAGCCCTCGTTGATCTTGTCGACGAGCTCGTCGGCGCCGACGTGGTCGGCGCCGGCCTCACGCGCGGCGTCGGCGTTGGCGCCGGTGGCGAAGACCAGGACCCGGGAGGTCTTGCCGGTGCCGTGCGGCAGGTTGACGGTGCCGCGCACCATCTGGTCGGCCTTGCGCGGGTCGACACCCAGGCGGACGGCGACGTCCACGGTGGAGTCGTACTTCGTGCTGCCGGACTCCTTGGCGAGCGTCGTCGCCTGGAGCGGGGTGTGGAGCGTGTCCTTGTCGAACTTCTCGGCGACCGCGCGGTACGCCTTGCTGTGTTGTGCCATGGCTTCTTTCCTTGGTGTGCCAGGTGTGGTGCGGGTCCAGCGGACCCTCCCACGGTTTCGATACGCCCTGCTCGTTCCTCGCAGGGCACTCAACCACCGGGTGGTGGTGTGAGGATCAGCCCTCGACCGTGACGCCCATGGAGCGGGCGGTGCCCTCGACGATCTTGGCCGCGGCCTCGAGGTCGGTGGCGTTCAGGTCGGGGAGCTTGGTCGTGGCGATCTCACGGACCTGGGCGGCGGAGATCTTGCCGACCTTGTCGGTGTGCGGCGTGGCCGAGCCCTTCTGCAGGCCGGCGGCCTTCTTGATCAGCTCGGCAGCCGGCGGCGTCTTGGTGACGAAGGTGAACGAACGGTCCTCGTAGATCGTGATCTCGACGGGGATGACGTTGCCGCGCATGGACTCCGTGGCGGCGTTGTACGCCTTGCAGAACTCCATGATGTTGACGCCGGTCGGGCCGAGCGCGGTGCCGACGGGCGGCGCCGGGTTGGCCTGGCCGGCCTGCAGCTGCACCTTGACGACAGCGGTGACCTTCTTCTTGGGAGGCATGGTGGTGGGTCCTTGTGTTCTCTGTGGTGGTGCGGGGATTGAGTCGCGGCGGTTTCGATACGCCGCTCGTACCTCGCGGCTACTCAACCTCGATCACTGCGTGATCGACTTTGATCACTGCGTGATCAAACCTTCTGGATCTGGGTGAAGCTCAGCTCGACCGGGGTCTCGCGACCGAAGATCTCGACCAGCGCCTTGACGCGCTGGGCGTCGACGTTGATCTCGGTGATGGTCGCGTGCAGCGTCGCGAACGGTCCGTCGACGACCATGACGGAGTCACCCGTCTGGAAGTCCGCGAACTCGACCTTCGGGGCCTTCGTGGGCTGCTTGTCGGAGGTCTCGTCGGACGCCGTGGCGGCGACCTCGGCCTCCACCGCCGGGGCGAGCATCTGCTCGACCTCGGCGAGGCTCAGCGGAACCGGCTGGTGGGCGTTGCCCACGAATCCGGTGACCGACGGCGTGTGGCGGACGACGCCCCACGACTCGTCGGTGAGGTCCATGCGGACCAGGACGTAGCCGGGCAGGACGGTGCGCTTGACGAGCTTGCGCTGACCGTTCTTGATCTCGGCAACCTCCTCGGTGGGCACGACGACCTCGAAGATGTCGTCCTCGGCGTTGAGCGAGGTGATGCGGTTCTCGATGTTGGCCTTGACCCGCTTCTCCATGCCCGAGTACGTGTGCACGACGTACCAGTCGCCGATCTGGCTGTAGAGACGGTCGCGGAACTCCTGGAGCGGGTCGGAGGGAGCCTCCTCGGCGTCCTCGACCTCCTCGGCCTCGTCGGTCGCCTCGTCCGCGGGGACGGTGCCGTCGTCGGCAGCGTCGTCCGCGGTGTCGGCGACCACGCCCTCGGCGTCGACCTCGGGGACGTCGTGCTCCTGCACGTCGCCCGTCGTCATGTCTTCGCTCTCACTCACGTGAATTCTCGTCCTAACCGAAGATCTTGAACATCAGCTGACCGAACCCGAAGTCGAGTCCGGCCACGATCGCCATCATCACGAGCACGAACACGAGCACGACGACGAAGTACTGCGCGACCATGGGGCGCGTGGGCCACACGACCTTGCGCAGCTCGGCGATCACCTGACGGATGAAGGTCGCCGGGGAGGTACGGGCCTGCGCGGTGGGCGTCCGGCCGTCCTTGTCGCGATTGCTCACGATGCTCCTTCGTCAGTGGTCATGTGGGGGCTCGGGATGGGGATCCGGTGGCACCGGCGGTGCCACCGTGACGAGCGAACCAGCGCCCGTCTCGGTTTCGTACGTGGTGTCACGATGCGTCAGGCGTCGTGCGTACTGGGCACGGCACGAGGGACTTGAACCCCCAACCTTCGGTTTTGGAGACCGATGCTCTGCCAGTTGAGCTAGTGCCGTTCGGCGTGGTCCCCCGCCGCGCCGCCTGCGCGCGGGCATGACGAAACGATGTGAGATCTCACCGGAGGCCCCAGTGTACGGGGTGCGCGCACTCGGGGTCGAATCGAGTCCAGGTGCGCCGCGGGCCCGGCCTGGAGATCCAGCCCGGGCCCGAGACACGGCACGTCAGCGCGCGAGCGGACGACCCTGCGCGTCGCCCAGCTTGCCGATCGCGATGAGGATCAGGTCGATGAGCGACCAGATGCCACAGCCACCGAGCGTGATCAGCTTCAGGATGCCGAGGCCCGTGTAGCCCAGGTAGAAGCGGTCGACGCCAAGCCCTCCGAGCAGGACCGAGAGGATCAGGGCCGTGACGAAGCTCTTGTCGCTGACCGGGCCGTTGTACTGGCCCGGCTGGCCGTACGGCTGCTGCCCCGGGGCCGCGTAGCCCTGACCCGGGGCCGGGTAGGCGGGGGCCGCGGCCTGCGGGAAGGCGCCGGCGAGCTCGGGCATGGCCGAGGCGAGCACCCACTCGCCACCGTCGGCGCGGATGTGGCTGTTGGGCGTGATGTTGCCCGTGCCCGCGAACTGCGTGAGCTGGTCGAGCGAGTACGGGCCGTACTCGGTGCCGTTGACGTACGTGAAGTACTGGGTGCTGGGCGCGGTGCCCGGATCGGTGGTCATCTGGTGTTCTCCTCGAAGGACGCGGTGTGGGCCGGACAGCACTCTAGGTCAGGAGCGTCCCGTCGCGGAGACGTCGTGCACCCGAACTGGAGCGAGTCCGACACTTCGATGCACCCACGGGCCGGAATGTTCCCGCGCGGGCCGGCCGTGGCGGGCCCCCTAGGGTGGATCCATGAGCACCGCGAGCCCCCCACCGGTCGACGAGGCGCGCCAGTTCCGCGTGCTGGCCCTGGCTCTGGTGACGGCACCCCTGGTGGTCCTCCTGGCGGTCGCCTTCGCGGTCACGCCCGCGGAGGAGGATCTGCCCGTCGCGGTCGCCGCCGCCGCGATCGCCGTGGTCGCCGCCGGCTGGGTCCTGGCGCAGGTCCGGGGCTACCGCGTCGCTCCCCTGGCACCGGGGGAGGACCGTGCGACCGCCCTGGCCCGGTTTCGCGAGTCGATGGTGCTGCGCTTCGTCCTGACCGAGGCGCCGATCATCCTGGGGCTGGCGGCGGCGTTCGTGCTGCCGTACGGCATCTGGACCTACGCCGCGGTCCTGGTCGTCGGGCTTCCGTCCATGCTCCTCCACGTCTGGCCGTCACGCCGCGTCGTGGACCGGGTCGCGACCCGTCTGGAGTCCGGCGGCGTCCCGTCCGGCCTGCGCGAGACCTTCGGGCACCGATGAGACCCCTCCACGATCTTCCGAAGGCGCATCTGCACCTGCACTTCACGGGGTCCATGCGGCACTCGACCCTGCTGGAGCTGGCGCAGCGCGACGGCGTCAACCTGCCGCCCGCGCTCCAGGCGGAGTGGCCGCCGGAGCTGAGCGGCGCCGACGAGAAGGGCTGGTTCCGGTTCCAGCGGCTCTACGACGTCGCCCGCTCGGTGCTGCGGACCGAGGAGGACGTCCGCCGGCTGGTGCGCGAGGCCGCCGAGGACGACGTCGCCGACGGTGCGCGCTGGACCGAGATCCAGGTCGACCCCTCGGGGTACGGGGCTCGCTTCGGGGGCGTCACGGCGTTCACCGATCTCGTGATCGACGCCGTGCGCGAGGCCGAGCAGGCGACCGGTCTGTGCATGGGCGTCGTGATCGCGGCCAACCGGACCCGCCACCCGCTCGATGCGCGCACGCTCGCGCGGCTCGCGACGCAGTACGTCGACCGCGGGGTCGTGGGATTCGGCCTGTCCAACGACGAACGCCGCGGGGAGACCACCGACTTCGGCCGTGCCTTCCGGATCGCTGCCGACGCCGGGCTCGCGTCGGTGCCGCACGGCGGCGAGCTGCGCGGACCGGAGCACGTCACGACCTGCCTGGACCATCTCCATCCGCAACGGCTCGGCCACGGGGTCCGGGCCGCGGAGGACCCCCGCGTGCTGGACCGCGTGGTGTCCGAGGGCGTCGCGCTCGAGGTGTGTCCGGCGTCCAACGTCGCTCTCGGCGTCTACGCCACGGTCGAGGAGGTGCCGGTGCGTGAGCTCATGGCGGCGGGCGCCACGATCGCCCTCGGCGCCGACGACCCGCTGCTCTTCGGCACCCGGCTCGCGGGGCAGTACGCCCTGCTCCGGGCCGCGCAGGACTTCAGCGACGCCGAGCTCGCCGAGCTGGCCCTCGGGTCCTGGCGGGCCTCGCGGGCCCCGTCCGAGCTCGTCGCGAGGGCCGAGGCCGACGTGCGGACGTGGCTCGAGGCCGCCGCCGACTCCCCTCTCCCTGTGTCAGAGTTGAACCGATGAGCACGCCGACGTCCCCGCCTCCGGTGCCTCCCGCGCCGGCCTGGGCGCACCCCTGGCCGGCGCCGGCCCCGCCGCTGCCCGTCGTGCCGGGGTCCACGGCCGGTGTCGTGGTCGGCATCGTCGCCCTGGCCGGCGGTCTCGTGCTGCTGCTCCCCCTCGTGGTGGCCCCGATCGCGTGGTACCTCGGCGCTCGGGCCCATCGTCGGGCCGAGCGCGAGCCTGACCGGTGGCGTCCCGCCGGCACCGCGAGGACCGCCATGGTGCTCGGCATGGTCGGGTCCGGGATCCTGGCCGTCGTCTCGCTGCTGGCGGTCGTGATCGCGACGCTCACCTGGGTCGCGATCGCGACCCCGTCGCCCTACTAGACCGGGGACCGCTCCCCCAGGGCTCGGCGCCTGACCTCGTGGGATGCTCGTGCCATGAGCGATCCGACGCAGCAGCCGCCCTCGGACCCCTACCGGCCGCAGGACCCGTACCAGCCGCAGGCGCCCTACCAGGGCCCCGGAGGTCCGACACCGCCCCCGCAGGGGCCGTACGGCCAGCCGCAACCGCCCTACGGCCAGCCGCAGCCGATGTTCAGTCACGCCCCGACGCCGAACCACCCGCAGGCGACGACCGCCATGGTGCTCGGGATCATCTCGGTCGTCGGCGGCTTCATGTGCCTGGTGCCGCTGCTCGTGGCGCCCGTCGCCTGGATCATGGGCAGCAAGGCCGTCAAGGAGATCGACGCCTCCGGGGGCCGGCTCGGCGGCCGGGGCGAGGCCCAGACCGGCTTCATCACCGGCATCGTCGGGACCGTGCTCCTGGTCCTCGCCGTGATCGGCATCGTCCTGTTCGTCGTGCTCGTGATCGTGGCGGCCGACTCCAGCAGTGGTGGCGACTACTCCTACGACGCGCTGGCCGCGCTCGGGTCGATCGCGCGCTGACGCCGGGCGGTCAGAGCGCGCAGCCGACGAGGTTCGGCTCGGGCTCGAGCTCGATGCCGAAGCACGACCTGACCCCGGCGCGCACCTCACGCGCCAGGGCGAGCAGGTCGGCCGTGGACGCGCTGCCGCGGTTCGTCAGGGCCAGCGCGTGCTTGGTGGAGAGGCTCGCCTCCGTCGTGCCGTGACCACGCTCGAAGCCGGCCTGGCTGATGAGCCAGGCGGCGCTGGTCTTGACCGTGCCGTCGGGCTGGGCGAATCGAGGGGCGTCCTCGGGGAGACGGGCAGCGGCCGCTGGCGTCAGGACCGGATTGGTGAAGAACGAGCCGGCGCTCCACGTGTCGTGATCGGCGGGATCGAGCACCATGCCCTTGCCACGGCGGAGCGCCAGCACCGCCTCGCGCACCCGCACCGACGGCGCGCGCTCGCCCACCTCGACGCCCAGGGCGCGGGCGAGCTCGGCGTAGGCGACGGGTGCGCCGAGGGAGCCGAGGCGCAGCTGGAAGGTGACGTCGAGCAGGAGGTGGCGGTCGGGCTCGGTCTTGAAGCGGCTCGTGCGGTAGCCGAAACCGCACTGATCGGCCGTGAGCGTGCGGACGGCACCCTCGTGCCGGTCCCAGGTGCGGACCCGGATGATCGACTGCGCGACCTCCTGGCCGTAGGCGCCCACGTTCTGGACCGGCGTGGCGCCCACCGAGCCCGGGATGCCGGCGAGCGCCTCGATCCCGACCCACTCCTGCTCGACCGCGCGGGCCACGAGGCCGTCCCAGGACTCCCCGGCCGCGACGGTCACCGTGGCGCCGCTGCACGCGTCCTGGTCGACGACGACGCCTGAGGTGCGCACCAGCACGACGCGCCCGTCGAATCCGCCGTCGGCGACGACCAGGTTGCTGCCTCCCGCGACGAGGAGGACGGGAGTGCCGGCGGCATCGGCCTCACGGACGGCGTCGACGAGCTCGTCTGCGGTCGTGGCCTCGACGACCTCGCTGGCCGGGCCCCCGAGCCGCAGCGTGGTGACCTCCGACAAGCGCATGCGTCGAGCCTACCGACGCTCGCCCGTTGGCCGGTGAGTGCTCCACCGTCCCAGCGCTCGCACGGTGGATGACTCACCGCCCTGGGTGGAACACTCACCGCCCCCTCGCGGGGTGGACGACGAAGGCCCTCCCCGCCGGAGCGGGGAGGGCCTTCGGAGCGATGTGCTGGAGCTCAGCGCGTCTCGCGGTGCACCTGGTGCGTCTTGCAGCGCGGGCAGAACTTCTTGATGTCGAGACGATCGGGATCGTTGCGACGGTTCTTCTTGGTGATGTAGTTCCGCTCCTTGCACTCGGTGCAGGCAAGGGTGATCTTGGGGCGGACGTCGGAGCTCTTGCTGGCCACGGGAGTGCCTCAGTTCTGAATGGATCGATGACGTGCTGATGAAGTTCGGTAGCGGAGGCGGGTCTCGAACCCGCGACCTCACGATTATGAGTCGTGCGCTCTGACCAACTGAGCTACCCCGCCGGAGTTCGCGAGTCACCTCGCGAGGGGACCCGGTCGCGACCGGGATCCAGAGCCCCTTTACGGAATCGAACCGTAGACCTTTTCCTTACCATGGAAACGCTCTGCCGACTGAGCTAAAGGGGCAAGCCGACGACCCACCCTACAAGGTGATCGCCCGGATCCGAAATCGGGGGGTCGTCACCCTCGCGCACCCCCGGCAGCCGCAGCCAGCCGTGCCGGCCAGGCGGGGCCGCCGTAGATGAATCCCGTGTACGCCTGCACCAGGTCGGCACCCGCCGCAAGGCGTGCGGTGACGTCCTCCGGGGTCGTGACGCCGCCGACGCCGATGAGCGCCACGCGGTCGCCGACGCGCTCACGGAGCCGGCCGAGGACCTCGGTCGAGCGCCGCGCGAGGACGGGTCCGGAGAGCCCGCCCCCGCCCGCGGCCTCGACGGCGTCGCGGGGTGTCCGGAGCGACTCCGGGCGGGCGATCGTGGTGTTGGTCGCACTGATCCCGTCGAGCCCGAGCTCGAGCGCCAGGTCGGCGACCGCGTCGACGTCGACGTCGGCCAGGTCGGGGGCGATCTTGACCACGAGGGGGACGCGGCGCCCGTGGTTCGCCTCGGTCACGCCCCGGACGGCGGCGAGGATCGGGCCGAGCTGCTCGACGGCCTGGAGGTCGCGCAGGCCGGGCGTGTTGGGGCTCGAGACGTTGACCACGAGGTAGTCGGCGAAGGGAGCCAGCAGTCGGGCGGAGTCGACGTAGTCGGTCACGGCGTGCTCCGGCGGCACGATCTTGGTCTTGCCGATGTTGACGCCGATCACGGCTCGGCGGCCGGCCGCCGAGCGGCGGAGCCGGTGCAGCCGGGCGGCGACCACGGCAGCGCCGTCGTTGTTGAAGCCCATGCGGTTGACGACGGCGCGGTCGTCGACGAGCCGGACGAGGCGGGGACGGGGGTTGCCCGGCTGCGGCTGGGCCGTCACGGTGCCGATCTCGACGTGGCCGAACCCGAGCGCGGTCAGCCCCAGGACGCCTCGGGCGTTCTTGTCGAAGCCGGCCGCGAGGCCGAAGGCGTGCGGGAACTCGACGCCCATGACGGTGCGCGGGGCCGGCGGGACACGGACCAGTGCCCCGGCGGCACGGCCGCCGAGGCGGATCGCGCGGAAGGCCTGCTCGTGCGCCAGCTCGGGATCCATGCGGGCGAACACCTGGCGGAACAGCGCGTCGTAGACCACGGTCGTCAGGCTATCGGTGCCCTGACCAGCGGGCGCCGTCGAGGCGCAGCACCCAGCGTCGCCCCGGCCACTCGGTCAGGGTCCACAGATCGCGGGTGCCGGGCCAGGAGGTGAGGTCCTCGGGCCCGGTCGGGAGAACGCTACGGTGGCGCTGGAGGGCACCGGGCCGCCCGACCCAGAGATCGCCGGGATTGCCTTCCCCCGAGCTCGCCGTGACGAACCACGTGCCGTCGACGATCGTGGCGCCCTGCATCCGCGGCACGCCGTCGGCGCCCTCGACCGGCCGGGCGACGCCCTCGGCATCGACCTTCAGCAAGCCGGTCGAGCGGTCGAGCGGGAACCGCAGCAGTCGGTGCCGGCCCGATCCCTGGCGGCCGTACTCGCCCGCGACGAGGTGGTCGGTGTCGGGTCCTCGCTCCAGCGAGATAAAGGAGTAGACCATGCCGCGCACGCCGGCGTCCGCCCGCGCCTCGTAGGCGCCGACCTGCGGCAGGACGTGGCGGGTGCCGCGCCCGCGCAGTCGAGAGCGCAGCCGCTGCACGTCGGCAGGCCGGAAGATCCGCAGCCCGCCTCCGCTCGCGGCCACGAAGAGGTGGTCGCCGTACCAGGCGAGTCCACCGGCGTGCACCGGGACGGACCGCAGCGCCGGCACCCCGAGCACTCGTCGCTCCTGCACGAGCCGGACGTGGCCGTACCGCGGCACCGGCTCCGCGTCGAGGTCGACGACCGAGATCCGCGAGCCGAGCAGGACGTGTCCGAGGCCGCCGTGGCCGTACCAGCTGGTCAGCAGCACACGCCGCTCCGGCGACGTGTCCTTCGCCGACGGACCTGCCGGGTCGAGCCGCGCCGTCACGCCCTGCGGGTACCACCACGAGGTCTCGACGTCGCGGGCGTCCCACCGGAAGGCCCGGCCGGCCGCCTCACCGGGTGCGTCCGTCCAGGCCCCGGTACGGTCGAGCCGGGCCAGGACGTCCTCCAGACCCACACGACGCGGTCGGGCCCGCAGGGGCCGACCCGGCCGGTGGACCAGACGCAGCGCGGCCGGATCGATCATCACGCCTCCTGGTTCGTCGGACGTCACGGACGCCACCGACGCTAGTGGCCCGCACCCGGCGACGGGAGCCGGCGCACGCCGACCGACGTCACGGAATGAGCGCGGCGCGGTCACGGTTGACGCAGGCATGACGACACTCGGACTCATCGGCAGTGGCAACATCGGCAGCACCCTCGCCCGGCTGGCGACCGGCGCCGGCATCGACGTGGTGCTCAGCAACAGCCGCCGACCGGAGACGCTGGCCGACCTCGTCGACGAGCTCGGCCCCCACGCGACGGCGGCGCGGCCGGAGGAGGCGGCCCTCGCGGGCGATCTCGTGGTCGTGACGATCCCGCTGAAGAACCTCCACGACGTCCCCGTCGAACCGCTGCGCGGCAAGATCGTGCTCGACACCGGGAACTACTACCCCGAGCGCGACGGCTCGATCCCCGAGCTCGACGACGAGTCGGCCACGACCAGCGAGCTCCTGCAGGCGCACCTGCCGGAGTCGTACGTCGTCAAGGCGTTCAACAACATCTACTTCGAGCACCTGCGGAGCCTGGCGCGCCCGAGCGGGGACCCCGAGCGGTCGGTGCTCGCGATCGCGGGCGACGACCCGGCGGCGAAGGCCGAGGCGGCCGGGCTGATCGACCGGCTCGGCTACGACGCACTGGACGTCGGCCCGCTCGCCGAGGGATGGCGCTTCCAGCGCGACACCGCGGCCTTTGCCGCCCTGTACGGCGACCCGGCCACGTCCTTCCCCGACTGGCGGCCCCGCGTCGTCAAGGCCG
The DNA here is from genome assembly GCF_023146395.1 of Aeromicrobium sp. Classification (GTDB taxonomy): domain Bacteria; phylum Actinomycetota; class Actinomycetes; order Propionibacteriales; family Nocardioidaceae; genus Aeromicrobium. The sequence goes on from NZ_JAGLCD010000008.1 coordinate 28,520, forward strand.
ACCTGCTCCAGCAGCAGCTCGACGCCGCGGTGCGCTACCGCGACATGTAGGTCGCGGGGGCTCCTCCCCGAATCCGCGGCGCCGGACGACGCACCAGCGCCCCCCGCAAAGAACGCGGGGGGCGCTGGCACGTACGTGGCAGGTAGAGGATTCGAACCTCTGAAGGCAATGCCGGCTGATTTACAGTCAGCTCCCTTTGGCCGCTCGGGCAACCTGCCTCGCATGCCGCTCGACGTGCGGGCGACGGAGAGAGAGCCTACCCCACGCCGATAGGCTGATCGAATCCAGATCCACCGCATTCGTGAGGAGACGCAGATGGCCGACTCGTCGTTCGACATCGTCAGCAAGTTCGACCGTCAGGAGGCCGACAACGCCCTCAACCAGGCGATCAAGGAGATCAACCAGCGCTACGACTTCAAGGGCACCGGCGCCACGATCGAGTGGAAGGGCGAGCAGGGCATCGAGATCACCGCGAACGCCGACGAGCGCGCCCTGGCGGTGCTCGAGGTCTTCAAGGAGAAGCTCGTCAAGCGTGGCATCAGCCTGAAGGCGCTCGAGACCGACGAGCCCCGCCAGAGCGGCAAGGAGACCAAGCTCAACGGCACCTTCAGCGACGGGATCACGACCGAGCAGGCCAAGAAGGTCAGCAAGATCATCCGCGACGAGGGCCCCAAGGGCGCGAAGGTCCAGATCCAGGGCGACGAGCTGCGCGTCACGAGCAAGAAGCGTGACGACCTGCAGGAGATCATCGCCCTCGTGAAGGCCGCCGACCTCGACTTCCCGGTGCAGTTCACGAACTACCGCTGACCGCGGAGTGTCCGAACCGCTCCGCACCCTGCTCGCCGCACCGCCCGACCTTCCGGTCACCGCGGGCCTGGACGCACTCGTCGAGGCCCTCCGCGACCGCGGTGTCGCGGTGGTGCAGGCTCCGCCCGGAACCGGCAAGACGACCCTGGTCCCGCCGGCGGTCGCGGTCGCCGTCCCAGGCCGGGTCGTCGTCACCCAGCCCAGTCGCCTCGCGGCCCGTGCCGCGGCGCGCCGCCTGGCGGCCTTGCTCGGCGAAACAGTCGGCGAGACCGTCGGGTACGCGGTGCGCGGGGACCGGCGCACCGGGCCCCGCACCCGGGTCGAGATCGTCACGACCGGGCTGCTGCTGCGGCGGATCCAGCACGATCCCGAGCTGCCCGGCGTCGGCGCCGTCGTGCTCGACGAGGTGCACGAACGCCACCTCGACGCCGACCTCACCCTGGCGCTGCTGGTCGACGTGCGGAAGCACCTGCGGGAGGACCTCGCTCTGGTGGCGATGTCGGCCACGGTCGAGGCCGCACGGACCGCCGCGCTGCTCGGCGGTGCTCCTGTGGTCGACGTCCCCGGTGCACTTCATCCCGTGCGCACCGTCTGGTGCCCGCTGCCGGGCGGGGCACGGCGCACCGACGAGCGGGGCATCACCCCCGCCTTCCACGACCATGTCGCCGCGACCGCGCGCCGCGCGCTCGCCGAGCACACCGGTGACGTGCTCGTCTTCGTGCCCGGCGTCGCCGAGGTCGAGGCGACGATCCGGCGCCTGGCCGATCTCGACGCGGCCGTGCACGCCCTGCACGGCCGCCTGCCGGGGGCGGCGCAGGACCGCGCGCTCAGCGAGGGGCCGCGGCGCCGCGTGATCGTGTCGACCGCGGTCGCCGAGTCGTCCCTGACGGTCCCCGGCGTGCGCGTCGTGGTGGACGCCGGGTTCTCGCGCGAGCCACGCACCGACCACCGTCGCGGCCTGGGCACCCTGGTGACCGTCCCGGTCAGCCGCGCGGCTGCGGAGCAGCGGGCCGGACGAGCCGGTCGCCTCGGGCCGGGCGCCGTGCTGCGGTGCTGGTCCGAGGCGGAGCACGCGCACCTGGCGCCCCATCCCGAGCCCGAGATCGCGACGGCCGACCTGACGGCGTTCACCCTGGAGATCGCCTGCTGGGGCCAGCGCGACGTGCGCGGCCTGGCGCTGCTCGACCAGCCGCCTTCGCACGCCATGGCGGCCGCACGACGCGTGCTGGTCGACCTCGGCGCGATCACCGCGGAGGGGGAACCGACGACCCGGGGGCGGGTCATCGCCGGAGTGCCGGCCGACCCACGACTCGCCCGCGCGCTGATCGACGGGGCCGACCTGGTCGGAGCCAGGCGGGCCGCCGAGGTGGTGGCGATGCTCAGCGAGGACGTCCGGGCTCCCGGCGCGGACCTGGTCGCGGCGCTCCGGTCGCTGCGGACCGACCCACGGGCCGGAGCGTGGCGCAGCCAGGTCACGCGCCTGGAGGCGATCGCGAAGCAGCAGGCCCAGGTGTCCGACGCCCGACCCCTGACCGACGACGTGGCCGTGGGCCTGGTGGTGGCCCTGGCCCACCCCGACAGGATCGCGCGCCGGCGCACCGGCGGCTCCAGCTATCTGATGACGTCCGGCACGGGCGCCACGCTGGACCGGCGCGACCCCGGCCCGCTCGCGGGTCTGGAGTGGCTCGCCGTCGGCGACGCGGACCGCCGGCCCGGGGAGCGGGAGGCGCGGATCCGCGCCGCGGCCCCGCTCACCGAGGACCTGGCGCTCGAGGCCGCAGGCTCGCTGTGGACCGAGGTCGACGAGGTCTCCTGGACCGGCGGACGCGTGCTGGCCCGCCGGCGCACGCTGCTGGGCGCGATCGAGACCGCCTCGGCGGCGCTCAAGGATCCCCCCGCCGAGGCCGTGGCGGCGGCGATCCAGGCGGCGCTGGAGAAGGAGGGGATCGGCCTGCTGACCTGGTCCGAGGCCGCCACGTCGCTGCGGGCGCGCCTGGACTTCCTGCGCCGGGCGATCGGCGGTCCCTGGCCCGACGTGACGGACGAGGCCCTGACCCGTGACCTCGAGTCCTGGGTCGGGCCTCAGCTGGCACGGGTCCGATCGGCCCAGGACCTGCGCCGCATCGACGTCGTGGGCGCCCTGCGCGGGCTGCTGCCCTGGCCGCAGGCGAGCCGGCTCGAGGAGCTCGCCCCGGAACGTGTGGAGCTGCCGAGCGGTTCGCGCGCCCGGGTCGACTACGACCAGGAGCAACCGGTGCTCGCGGTCCGACTGCAGGAGGTCTTCGGCTGGACGGCGGTGCCGGTGCTGGCCGACGGCCGGGTGCCGCTCCTGCTGCAGCTGCTCTCCCCCGCCCGGCGACCGGCCGCCATCACGGCCGACCTGGACTCCTTCTGGGACACCGGCTACCCGGCCGTGCGCGCCGACCTGCGCGGGCGGTACCCCAAGCACGCCTGGCCCGAGGACCCCCGCTCCGCACCGGCCACTCGCCGCACCACCACGCCGCGCTCCCCACGCTGAAGGGGCCCCGACCGCGGTGCGGTCGGGGCCCGTCAGGTGGATCGGCGCAGCAGGATCAGTGCATCATGATCGGCGCCGCGCCGGCGTCCTCGTCGTCCAGGAGCACCGACTCCTCCCGCTTGCGCGGCAGGAACAGCGCCGGGACGACCGCCACCAGCACGAGCGCGAGAGCGACCATGAAGGTCGAGGAGAACGCGTCGGCCGCGAAGGCCAGACCCCGCTGGATCAGCTCAGTCGGCAGACCCAGCTGCTCGGCCAGACCGGGCTGCATCTGCGTCGCGATCGCGGCGCCCGCCTCGGTCAACGGCTCGCCGTTCTGGTCGACCGCACCGGGGATCGTCTGCGACGCCTGGATGCTGTTGGTCAGGATGACCGACATGACCGCGGCACCGACCGAGCTGCCGACCTGCTGGGTGATGTTGAGCAGCGTCGAGCCGCGGGCCACCTCGTAATGGGTCAGCGACTTCAGCGCCGAGGTCATGATCGGCATCATCGTGCCGCCCATGCCCAGACCCATGACGAACAGCGAGGCGCCGGTCATCCAGTAGGACGTGTCGGCCGAGAGCATCGTGAACGGCACGAAGCCGGCCGCGATGAGCAGCATGAAGAACGGGACGGTGCGCCCGACCGGGATCTTGTCGGCCATCGTGCCCGCGATGGGCATCATGATCATCGCGCCGATGCCCTGCGGGGCGATCAGCAGACCCGCCATCAGCGTGGTCTCGCCGCGCACCTGCAGGAAGTAGCTCGGGAAGAGCAGGCCGGCGCCCATGAAGGCGACGATGAAGACGAACATCGCGACCGTCGCGACCGTCAGGCGACGGTTCTTGAACAGGCGCAGGTCGATCAGCGGGTGCTCCGGACGGAACGCGTGGAACACGAACGCCGTGATGAGCAGGATGCCGATCAGCGCCGAGACCCACACGCGCGGGCCGAGGTGCACGCCGTTGCCACCCTCCGCGATCGACGAGACGCCGAACAGGAACGCGGCGAGGCCCGGCGACAGCAGCAGCATGCCGACCAGGTCGAACGACTCCGAGGTCGTCTCGGTGTCCTTCGGCAGGACGATCCAGGCGTAGACGATCGCGACGAGGCCGATCGGCAGGTTGATCAGGAAGATCCAGTGCCAACTGAACTGGTCGATCAGCCAGCCGCCCAGGATCGGGCCGCTGATCGGGCCGAGCAGCATCGGGATGCCGAGCACGGCCATGAGGCGTCCGATGCGCTCCGGGCCGGCCGCCCGGGTCATGATCGTCATCCCGAGCGGCATCAGCATGCCGCCGCCGAGACCCTGCAGCACGCGGAACGCGATGAGCATCTCGATCGAGTCGGCCAGCGCGCAGAGCACCGAGCCAGCGGTGAACAGCACCAGGGCGGCGATGTAGAGGCGCTTGGTGCCGAAGCGGTCGGCCGCCCAGCCTGTGGCGGGGATGACGGTGGCCAGGGCCAGCGTGTAGCCCGTCATGGTCCACGCGACCGTGGCGAGGGTCGTGTCGAAGACGTTCGCGAACGTCGGCAGGGCCACGCTCACGACGGTGATGTCGAGGATCGACATGATCGCGCCGAGCACGACGACGCCGGCGACCTTGAGCACCGCCCCGTCGAGCTTCTCGGGCGCTGCGGGTGCGGAGGCACTCATGCAGTCACTTCTTTCTGGAGGTTGGACACAGGTGGTGACCCGCGAGGATCGGTTCGAGCGCCGCCGAGAGGCGGGCGCACAGGTCAGGAGGGATCTGGTCGACGACGTCGCGCAGGGCCTGGGCCTTCTGCGCGCCGTGCGCGTCGGCGATCTGCAGGCCGCGCGGTGCGAGCGAGACGAGCTTGACCCGGCGGTCGGCCTCGCTCTCGCGGCGCTCGACGACCGCCAGCTTGACGAGCCGGTCGATGACCCGGCCCTGCGCCGCCACCGAGATCCCGACCTCCTCGGCGATCGTCGAGATCGCCAAGGGCTCGGGAGAGCGAGCCAGCAGGAACACGGTCTTGGCCTGGTTGATCGTCAGGTCGAGGTCGGCCGCGGCATCGCCCGTGCGCGACTGCATGACGCCCATGACCCGCTGCAGGAACTCCTGCAGCTGGTCGTAGAGCACGACGGACGAGGTGGACACGAAGAGAGATACTAACTGATCGGCAACCATTGCAGATCGGCAGGTGACTGTGACGTGCCTCGCACTCCGGCCCCGGAGGCCCCGCGATGTCGGGGACGGCCCGCGCGGCCCGTAGAATCACGGAGGCGCACCTGCGCCCTCACCGCGGCTCGCGCCGCCTCCTTCTCCAGACTCGGATCTCTGCATGCCCCTTCGCCATGACCTGCGCAACGTCGCGATCGTCGCCCACGTCGACCACGGCAAGACCACGCTGGTCGACGCCATGCTCCAGCAGCAGGGCAACTTCGACGAGCACCACCAGCTGACCGAGCGCGCGATGGACTCCGGTGACCTGGAACGCGAGAAGGGCATCACGATCCTCGCGAAGAACACCGCCGTGCGCTACAACGGCCCGGGCGCGCCGGAGGGCGGCGTCACGATCAACATCATCGACACCCCCGGCCACGCCGACTTCGGCGGCGAGGTCGAGCGCGGACTGTCGATGGTCGACGCCGTCGTGCTGCTCGTCGACGCCTCCGAGGGTCCGCTGCCGCAGACCCGCTTCGTGCTCCGCAAGGCGCTCGCCGCGAAGATGCCGGTCATCCTCGTCGTCAACAAGGTCGACCGGCCCGACTCGCGCATCGCCGAGGTCGTCGACGAGACCTACGAGCTGTTCCTCGACCTGCTGCCGGAGGACGCCGGCGACGACGCCCTCGACTTCCCCGTCGTCTACGCCTCGGCCAAGGCCGGCCGCGCCTCGACGACGCAGCCCGCCGACGGCGGCCTGCCCGAGAACGAGAACCTGATCCCGCTGTTCCAGACGATCATGGACGCCGTGCCGGCCCCGGAGTACACCGAGGGCGCGCCGCTCCAGGCGCACGTCACCAACCTCGACTCCTCCCCGTTCCTCGGCCGCCTGGCGCTCGTGCGCGTCAAGGAGGGCGAGCTCAAGAAGGGTCAGCAGGTCGCCTGGATCAAGCGCGACGGCTCGATCGAGCGCACCAAGATCACCGAGCTGCTGATCACCGAGGCCCTGGAGCGCAAGCCCGGCGAGAAGGCCGGCCCCGGTGACATCGTGGCGATCGCCGGCATGGCGACGATCAACATCGGCGAGACACTGGCCGATCCGGAGAACCCGGTCGCCCTCCCGCTGATCCACGTCGACGAGCCGGCGATCTCGATGACGATCGGCACCAACACCTCGCCGCTCGCCGGACGCGAGAAGGGCACCAAGGTCACGGCACGACTCGTGAAGGACCGCCTCGAGTCCGAGCTCATCGGCAACGTCTCGATCAAGGTGCTGCCGACCGAGCGGCCGGATGCGTGGGAGGTCCACGGACGTGGCGAGCTCGCGCTGGCGATCCTCGTCGAGCAGATGCGCCGCGAGGGCTACGAGCTCACGGTCGGCAAGCCGCAGGTCGTCACGCGCGAGGTCGACGGCAAGATCCACGAGCCGGTCGAGCGACTCACGATCGACGCCCCCGAGGAGTACCTCGGCGCCATCACGCAGCTGCTCGCGGTCCGCCGCGGCCGCATGGAGCAGATGATCAACCACGGCACCGGCTGGGTCCGCATGGAGTTCCTGGTGCCGGCCCGTGGCCTGATCGGGTTCCGCACCGAGTTCCTCACCGACACCCGCGGCACGGGCATCGCGCACCACGTGTTCGAGAGCTACGAGCCGTGGGCCGGCGAGATCTCGACCCGCCCGTCGGGCTCGCTCGTGGCCGACCGCGCCGGCGCCGTCACGTCGTTCGCGATGACGAACCTGCAGGAGCGCGGCACGCTCTTCGTCGAGCCGGGCACCGAGGTGTACGAGGGCATGATCGTCGGCGAGAACTCCCGTGACGACGACATGGACGTCAACATCACCAAGGAGAAGGCGCAGACCAACATCCGGTCGGCCACGTCGGACAACTTCGAGAAGGTCATCCCGCCGAAGAAGCTGTCGCTCGAGCAGTCGCTGGAGTTCTGCCGCGAGGACGAGTGCGTCGAGCTCACGCCGACCCACGTCCGCATCCGTAAGGTCGTGCTCAACCAGTCCGAGCGCGCCCGCGCCGCGAAGGCCCGCCGCTCCGGGCGGTGACCTGCTCGCCTATCGCTCCCACGGGCGGTGACCTGCTCGCCTATCGAGGCCTCTCATAGACGAGCAGCTCACCGCCCGTTGCGGGGTGAGGACGTCGCCGGGATGCGCCGGTAGAGAGCACGGAACCGGCGGCCGAAGTCCGGGGCAGGCCCGTCGTAGCCGCCGGCCACGAGTGCGGCGTGCAGACGCGTGAGCACGCCGATGATGTTGCGCATCTGCTCCGTCGTGACCTGGAGGTAGGCCAGGTCGGTCGTGCGCACCAGGGCGTAGCGGTCGATGTCGATCAGGTACTGGCGGCGGTCGGCCTGGTGGTGGCGGCCCTCGTACTCGACGATGACCTTCCAGATCAACCACGCGAGGTCCACGACGACCCTCCGCCCCCTGATCGTGATCTCGACGTTGACGCCGGGTCTCGGGAGGCCGGAGAACACGATCGAGGCGCGGAGCTCGGACTCGGCCGGAGAGGCAGCACGGCCGTCGAGGTACGGCCGGATCCAGAGGGCCTGGGCGGATCCGGCACGCCAGTCGTCGCGGCAGGCGAGCTCGACCAGGCCCTCAAGACTCATGTGGTTCTCGTGCAGGAGCCAGTCGCCGACGATGATCGCGTCGAGCACCGTCGCCTCGCTGCAGTAGGCGACGTAGGCGGCGGTCGGGGTGACGGCGTGGTCGTCGGCGCCCGGCATGCGATCGGTCCGGTGGAGCATGATGCCGTCGGTGGCGATGTGGTGGTCGCGGGCGACGACGAAGTGCAGCGGCAGCTCAGGGCCGTGGTCGAGGCCGAGGCGCTGGATCCGGGTGATGCCGGTGAGCCGCGCGTCGGGAGGGAGTGTCAGCACGGCGGCCAGGACCCAGTCCGCGGGCGACATCTCGTGGTCGACGTGCACCCACACTCGTGGGAACAGGCGCCGCCACGACTTCCGGCTCAGCATGTCCTTGGAGACGCCGTGCCGCAGCGCGTCCGACGTGGTGAAGGGGCCGTGCCGTAGGGCGTCGGGGATCAGCGGTCGTGGTGCCATCACGCCATCGCAGCCGTTCGGGAGTTCCGGCGCGATCCCCACTCGCCTGCCTGTGGACGACGAATGAACCGCCCCGAGCGGTGGATGAGTCGTCGATCCCCACCGCGGGCGGTGAGCTGCTCGGCGATCGAGGCCCCTCATCGACGAGCAGCTCACCGCCCGCAGCCGGGATGGGCGAGCAGCTCACCGCCCGGGGGTGCGGAGGAAGGTCAGGACGGCCTTGACGCGGCGGTGCTGGCCGTCGTCGGCATGGAGACCGAGCTTGGCGAAGATGCGCTGCGTGTGCTTCTCGACGCCCCCCTCGCTGACGTGGAGCCGGGCCGCGACGGCGGCGTTCGACAGACCCTCGGCCATCGCGGCGAGGACGTCGCGCTCGCGGGGCGTGAGCTGTTCGAGCGGGTCGCGCCGCCGTCGCATCAGCTGACCGACGACCTGCGGATCGAGCACCGTGCCCCCCGCGGCCACGGTACGGACGGCCTCGAGGAAGCCGCCCAGCTCGCTCACGCGGTCCTTCAGCAGGTACCCGACCCCACCGTCGCCGGTCGCGAGCAGCTCCTCGGCGTACGAGACCTCGACGTACTGGCTGAGCACCAGGATCCGCGCCGTGGGCATCGCACGACGCACCTGCACCGCGGCCCGCAGCCCCTCGTCGGTGTGCGTCGGCGGCATCCGCACGTCGACCAGGGCGAGGTCGGGCCGATGCTCGCCGAACGCCGCCACGAGCGACGGGCCGTCACCGACACCCGCGACGACGTGGTGGCCCGCCTCGGCGAGGATCAGCTGCAGCCCCTCACGGAGCAGCACCGAGTCGTCGGCGACGACGACTCGCAGCGCCTGGTCCACCTGCTCCTCCTGGGTCACGACTCGCGGCTCACCCGGCCGCCGGGACCTCGGCCCGCAGGACCGTCGGCCCACCGATCGGCGAGGCCACCGACAGTGTGCCGCCCAACCCCTGCACGCGCTGCTCCAGCCCCGCGAGGCCGGACCCCTTGCCCGGGTGCGCGCCGCCCACGCCGTCGTCGCTGACCTCGGCCACCGCAGTGCCCCCGGCGACCCGGACCGCGACCACGACCTCCTGTGCCGCGGCGTGCTTGGCGACGTTGGTCATCGCCTCGGCGACCACGAAGTAGAGGCAGGTCTCGACGTGCGGGGCGAGCCCGCGGAGGGAGTCCGGGTCGAGCTGGAGGGTCACACCCTCGTCGTGGCGGGCGACAAGCTCCTCGAGCGCCGGCGCCAACCCGCGGTCGACCAGCAGTGGCGGCGCGATGCCGCGCGAGAGCGCCCGCAGCTCGTCGATCGCCTCCCGTGCATGGCCGTACGCGACGTCGAGGGTCGCCCGCGCGAGAGCAGGGTCGTGCTCGATCTGCTGCCGGGCGCGGCCGAGGTCCATCGCCAGGCGCACCATGCGCTGCTGCGGCCCGTCATGGATGTCGCGCTCGAGCCGGCGCAGCGACGCCGCCTCGCCCTGACGCGCCGCGTCCCGCCCGCCGGCGGCACGCCGCAGCTCCGCCTGGAGGCTCGCCCGACTGCTCAGCATGACGTCCGCGAGGCTCGCGTGCACGAGCGCGGCGAACCGCAGCACCCACGGCGCGAGCAGGAGGGCCACGACGCCCACGAGGCTGTTGAGCCAGATCTCGGCCGACCGCGAGTCGCCGAGGCCGATGAGCTCGGCGAGACCCTGCTGGTCTGGGCCGTCCGGCAGCCACTGCTGCCAGAACCAGTACGTCAGGCCGTTCAGCACGATGCCCCACCAGACGATCGCGACGAGGCCCGCGAACAGGCCCGTGACGAACGCCAGCAGCGACCAGCCCATGTCGAGCCACGACTGCGGGTCGCGCGACGTCGTCGTGAGCCGCCGCAGCCAGCCGTCGTCCGGGCCACGCCGCAGGTAGTCGGGCGTCGGCGCCTCGCGGTCCTGGAACATCCGCAGGCGCAGCCGCTCGGCGTGAGCGAAGCCGCGGGCGACGTAGGCCGTGACCGCCAGCACCGGGAGTCCGGCCACCATCCACACCAGCGACAGGCCCGTCACGAGACCGGTCAGCACCAGGCTGAAGGAGACGACCCCGAGCGGGAGGGCGGTGAGCGCGTAGGCGGTGTCAGCACCGACCCTGCGCAGAACCCCCCTGTGGCTCGGGTGCTCGTCCACCGGTGTCTCCATCACGTCAGTCTCGATCATGGCCCCGACGCTACGGAAGCGCGGCTGGGCCCGGGATCCGGCGAGCAGGACGGTTCGTGGTCGGGCCTGCCCGACGTCAGGGGTCGACCGACGGAGGAGTCGCGGCAGGCCCCACCGGGTGGGTCTGCGCGACGCTCGCGACGCCTCGGCTCAGAGGACGCCGCGGGGACGCAGCTGGACCGAGATGCGCGGGCCCACGGGCTTTGCGGTCTTGAGCACGGCGTGGTCCCAGGTGCGCTGACAGCTGCCGCCCATCACGAGCAGGTCGCCGTGCCCGAGCAGGAAGCCGATCGCGTCACCCCCACCGCGCGGACGCAGACTCAGACGACGGGGCGATCCCAGCGAGATGATCGCGACCATCGTGTCCTCGCTGCGGCCGCGGCCGATCCGGTCACCGTGCCACGCGACGCTGTCGCGGCCATCGCGGTAGTAGCACAGCCCGGCCGAGACGAACGGCTCGGCGAGCTCGTCGGCGTAGTGCTCCTCGAGCGCCTCGCGCATCGCCACGAGCGACGGGTGCGGCCACGGGTCGCGCGGCCCGAACCCCGCGAGCAACCGGGGGACGTCGACCATCGAGTCGTACATCTCGCGCCGATCGGCGCGCCACTGCACCTCGGTCTGCAGCGTCAGGAACAACGGATCGGCGCCGCCGACCCAGCCGGGACGGATGTCGATCCAGGCGCCGTGGGCGAGCTCGCGGCGCTGCACCGAGGCGCCGAGCGGCGCGAGCGAGACCTCCGAGCCCGGACCGGGATCGGGGTCGAGCAGGGAGCCCTGGAAGTACACGCCGCCAGCATAACCACGACTCGAACGTCTGTTCTAGAGGCGCTCGACGTGTCGCCTAGACTGGGTCCGTGACACCGGCCTGGGACGCACTGATCGCCACCTTCGAACATGCACTGCTCCACGGCGCCCCGGATCCCGGCCGACTGCGTGCGCTCGTCGACGCGGCGATCGAGGACGGCACGGTCGATGCCGAGCTCGACCCCGACCAGACCGCGCGCCTGCTCACGGCGCTGGCCGGCGGCACCCGCGACCTCCGGCCGTCCGAGGCCGACATCGCCACCGCGCTGCTCGTGGCGACCCGGTGGCTCCACCCGCCCCGCACGGGCGCTCGCCTGGAGCCCGGCCCTGCGGTCTGAGCCGTCCCGCGGTCCGCACCCGGCTCGTCACCAGGACGAGCTCGACGACCCCCGAACCTGGGCCAGGTAGACCAGGGCGGCCACCGTTCCGGCGAGGTTGAGCAGCGACAGCGGGTACCACCAGACCAGGTGGGCCGCGACCGCGATGCCGAGGATCAGCAGCCAGGCGTTCTTCGAGAGCGTGCCAGCACCGCCGAAGTCGTGCCCGTTGCGCGCCACGCAGTCGCCGAGCGCGAACGCCTTGACGACGAACAGCACGATCGTGAGAGCCAGCGAGATCGTCGCCTGCAGGGATCCAAGTTCGAGCACGGGCTCACCCTAACGACCGACGACGGGCCGGCACCCCCGAGAGGAGGTACCGGCCCGTCGCCGGCGGGTCGAACAGGACTCAGGACTGCGCAGGCGTGGCCTTCGCGGCGGCCGGCGCCTTCTTCGTGGGAGCCTTCTTCGCCGGCGCCTTCTTGGCCGTCGTGGCCTTCGTGGCCGGGGCCTTCTTCGCGGGAGCCTTCTTCGCCGGCGCCTTCTTGGCCGTCGTGGCCTTCGTGGCCGGGGCCTTCTTGGCCGGAGCCTTCTTCGCCGGGGCCTTCGTGGCGGGCGCCGAAGCCGTCGTGGAGGCCGGGGCCTTCTTGGCGGCCGGAGCCTTCTTCGCCGCGGGCGCCTTCTTGGTGACCTTCGCGACGGTCTCGGAAACCGTCTCCTCGGCCTTGTCGGTGTAGACCTTCACGACCGACTTGACGTCGTCGAGCTTCAGGGTGCGAGCCGTGGCGACGAACTCCTCGCCACGCTTGGCCAGATCGGCGTAGGCGCCGGCCGCGGAGGTCTTGGCCTTGCCCTGCAGGTCGGAGACGTCGATCTTGGCCAGCTCGTCGGTGAGGCTCTTGACGTCCTGGGCGATGGACTTGATGCGGGCGTTGACGGAATCGGTGATGCTCATGGTGTGTCCTCCTGGACGTTGGTGTTCTCGGTCTGCTCGGACAGCCCCAGTGCCAGCTCGTCGCCGACGCTGACGTCGGAGCCGACGAACGAGCGGTAGATGTCGAGCAGCGTCGACTTCTGTCGTTCGGTCAGGCGCGGGTCGAGGCCGATGGCGTCCTCGACCATCCGAGCGCCGCTCCGGTCCGCGTCGAGGATCCCGGCGCGCACGTAGAGCGACTCGGCCGAGATGCGCAGTGCCTTGGCAATCTGCTGCAACACCTCTGCCGACGGACGGCGCAGTCCTCGTTCGATCTGGCTGAGGTACGGGTTCGAGACGTCCGACTCCTCGGCCAGCTGCCGCAACGAGAGCTGAGCCTGGCGACGCTGCTCGCGGAGGTACTCGCCGAGTCCCCCCACGGTGTCCTTGACGGTGTCCTTCACGGCGCCGGTGACGCCATCCGTCGTGGTCAGTTTCGCCATGCCTCCATCCTGCTTGCAAAAGTTAGCACGTGCAAGCCGTCGGGCGAGCGACCTGTGTCACAACCACGAGGCCCGCGCGATCAGGGCGCCGCCGCTCAGAAGGCGGGCCTGATCTCGCCCACCGGGCGCCCCCCGCCGAGCACCACGGGCCGCGGCTCCGGCAGCACGACCGGGCCGCCCAGCAGCTCCACGGCGCGCGACATCGCGACGGTCAGCGCCCGAGCGGACCCGTCCTCGATCTTGCCCGCGAGCGCCGATCCGTCGGGCCACCCGACGACCATCGTGCTCTCCGCGCCCGTCTTGGCGATGGCACCCGGGAGCTGCTCGACGAAGTGCCGTTCCGGGGCGCGCGTGCCGCTGACGAGCGTGGGATGGGCCGTGATCGCGGCGACGAGCCGGCGCGCCGGCTCGGACTCGCCGGTCGCGATCGTCCCCACGGCCCGCGCCAGGCGCACCAGGGAGGTCGCGAGCAACGGCGCACCGCACCCGTCGACGCCCACGACGTCCGGGGCCGCGCCCGTGAGCCGCGTGAAGGTCGCGGTGACCTGACGCTGCAGCGGGTGCTCCGGCGCGAGGTAGTCGTGGGTCGACCACCCGCGCAGCACGCAGGTCAGGAGCATGGCGGCGTGCTTGCCGGAGCAGTCCATCAGGATCGGCGCCTTGCCCCCGCCCTCGCGGATGACCCGCGCGTGCTCGTGCGGCGAGTCCGGCCAGGACGCCGGGGTCTGCAGCGCCGACTCGTCCAGACCCGCGCGCGCGAGCACGGCCCGGACCTGCTCGAGGTGCCTCACCTCACCGTGGTGGCTCGACGTCGCGATGGCCAGCTCGCTGCCCTCGAGCAAAAGCCCCGCCTCGAGCATCGCCAGGGCCTGGACCGGTTTGTTCGCCGACCGCGGGAAGATCACGGTGTCGGGATCGCCGATCGCCCAGTCGACCGACCCGTCGGGGCCGGTGTGCACCAGCACCCCACGATGACGGCTCTCGACGAGCCCTGACCTCTCGACCTCCACCAGCACGTCCACCCCGCCACCCTAGGAGATGCCACTGGCGCGGGACCCCGTCGCGGAACCGACCACGCCGCCTCGCGCGGCCACTACGCTGAGGACCGTGACGCGCCCCCTCCTGGACGACTTCCACGCGATCGTGCCCGCCGGCGGGTCTGGCACCCGTCTGTGGCCGCTCTCGCGGCAGTCCCGCCCGAAGTTCCTGCTCGACCTCCTGGGCGGGGGGCGCACCCTGCTGCAGCAGACCTGGGACCGGCTCGAGCCCCTGGTCGCCGCCGATCACGTGCACGTCGTCACGGGCATCGCCCACACCGGCGGCGTGCGCGAGCAGCTGCCCGACCTGACCCACCTGGTCGTCGAGCCCTCCCCCAGGGACTCGATGCCGGCCATCGCCCTCGCGGCCGCGATCATCGCCGAGCGTGAGCCCGACGCCGTCGTGGGGTCGTTCGCCGCCGATCACGTCATCGGGGACGAGGCCGTGTTCGCCGCCGCCGTGGCCGAGGCGGTCGTCGCCGCGCGCACGGGCCTGCTCGTGACGATCGGCATCACGCCGGACTCCCCCTCGACGGCCTTCGGCTACATCGAGGGAGCCGAAACCCTCGGGCTGGCTGGCGCGACCGCCGCCCGCGCCGTGCGACGCTTCGTCGAGAAGCCGGACCTCGACACGGCACGGGACTACGTCGCCAGCGGTGCGTTCAGCTGGAATGCCGGCATGTTCGTCGTGCGCGCCTCGGTGCTGCTGGACCACCTGGCCCGGCTCCAGCCCACGCTCCACGACGGCGTCCGCGAGATCGCCCGGTCCTGGCACCTCCCGGACCGCGACGAGGTGCTCGCCCGCGTCTGGCCCGGCCTGACCAAGATCGCGATCGACCACGCGATCGCCGAACCGGTCTCGCTGGAGGGGGGCATGGCGGTCGTGCCCGGCACGTTCGGCTGGGACGACGTCGGGGACTTCGCGGCGCTGGCCGACGTGGGAGCGACCTCGACCGAGGGCACGATCTTCGTCGACGCCGACGGTCTCGTGATCGCCGCCGAGGGCACCACCGTCGCCGTCGTGGGCCTGCAGGACGTCGTCGTGGCCCACACCGCCGACGCGGTGCTCGTCACGACGCGCGAGCACAGCCAGCGGGTCAAGGAGGTCTCGGCGGTGCTGCAGGAGCTCGGCCGCGCCGACCTGCGCTGAGGCCGCGGGCGCTCAGACCAGGTCGATCAGGCGCCCCGGCGTCTCCTGGTCCGGGGTGAACGCCACCGCGACCTCACCCGTGCCAATGACCCGGACGTCACCGTCACGGTCGTCGACGTAGAGCGACTCACCGCGCACCAGCGCCGTCCTGCCGCCGCGGGCGACGAGCTCTACGCGGCCCCCGGTGCACAGCACGATGCGTCGCCCCGCGCCGTACAACGGCGTCCCAGCGGCGCCGGACGCGGCGACCTGGGTCACGGCCAGCGCGAACTCGTCGACGTCGGGTGCGAAGACCTCGGTCTCGGTGCCCACGACCTCCGGCGTGATGCGGGCCAGACGCGACATGCCGCGCTCGAGGCACGCCACGAGCCCGTCGGGATCGACGTGCTTGGACGTGAGCCCGGCACGCAGCACGTTGTCGGAGGACGTCATGACCTCGATGCACATGCCGTGCAGGTGCGCATGGATGATCCCGGCGCCGAGGAACGCCGCCTCGCCGGGCTGCAGCGTGACCCGGTTCAGCAGGAGCGTGATGATGACCCCCGGATCGGCCGGGAAGTGCTCGGCGACCTCGATCAGGGTCATGTAGGCCCGCTTGACGTCGACGTGCTGGTCGACGAGCTGGTGGCACTGCGCGACCACCTCGGCGACCTCCTGCGCGGCGGGTGGCGCGGACAGGAGCTGCTCGACGATGCGCACGATGCCGTCGAAGCCCGGCTTGGTGCGGAGCTCCTCCGCCAGACGTCCCGTCAGCGGGGTGTCGATCGCGTCGAGGACCCGCAGGATCTCCGCGGTGGGCCGAAATCCCACGAGGGTGTCGAACGTCGTGAGCGCGTAGGCCATCTCGGGCTTGTGCCGGGGATCCTTGTACGTGCGGTGGGGGGCGTCCAGCGCGACCCCGCGCGCGTTCTCGTCGTCGAAGCCGATCCGGGCGAGCTGGGCGTTCGGGTGGACCTGCAGGGACAGCGGCCGGCCCGCCGCCAGGATCTTCATCATGAACGGCAGCTCGCCCGCGACCTCGCCGAGCGGCCGGGGGACCCCCTCGACCTCCACCTGGGACGGACTCAGCTCGTGGGTCCCCATCCAGATCTCCGCAAACGGCCTGCCGTCGGGGGAGGCCCCGAGGAAGTGCGGGATGTCGGAGGAGGAGCCCCAGTCGTAGGCGCGAGAAGCGTTCTGCAGCCGGTGCATGGCGGCCATCGTATGTCGCGCGCGCTCCGCCGTGCGGCAGCCGGTCGGGTCAGTCGCGCCGCGACGTGTGCCGCGGCTTGCGCGGGCCCTTGCCGGGGCGTCCGCCACGTCCACCGCGATCGACGTCGCCGACCCGGGCACGCTCGCGGCGCGGCGGCGGACCGTCGTCGAGCCGCAGGTCGATGAGCTTGCCCGAGATCCGCGTCGTGGCGAGCGCGTCGAACACGGCCGCCGGCAGGTCAGCGGTCAGCTCGACGATCGCGTGGTCGGCGCCGATCGTGATCTTGCCGAAGTCCGAGCGCTTGAGACCGCCCTCGTTGGCCAGCGCGCCCACGATCGCCGACGGGCCGATCTTGTGCCGCTTGCCGACCGCGAGGCGGTACCGCGTCCAGTCGCCGGAGTCCTGCGACGCCCGGTCCTGCGAGCTGCGGGCGCCGCGCTCACGGGGCTCGCGCGGTCCGCGGTCGTCACGGTCGCGCCGCTCCGACCGGGCCGGCTGGCGCACCTCGCCCTCGGGCCGCAGGAAGAAGTTCGGGTCGTCGGCAGAGAGCACCGCGAGCGCCGCGGCGATGTCGACCATCTCGACGCCCTGCTCGGCCGCGTAGCCCTCGACGAGCGCGCGGAACGCGTGGAACTGGGGCGATCCGAGGCTCGAGGTGATCGACTCGGTGAGGCGCGAGGCGCGCCGCTCGTTGACCTCGTCGGGCGACGGCACAGACATCTGCTCGAGGGTGCGTCCCGACACCTTCTCGAGCGCCGACAGCATCCGCCGCTCCCGAGGCGTGACGAAGACGATCGCGTCTCCGCTGCGGCCGGCGCGCCCCGTGCGGCCGATGCGGTGGACGTAGGCCTCGGTGTCGTGCGGGATGTCGTAGTTGATGACGTGCGTGATGCGGTCGACGTCGAGCCCGCGGGCGGCGACGTCGGTGGCCACGACGATGTCGAGGGCACCCGACTTGAGCCCCCCGACGATGCGTTCGCGCTGGGCCTGGGCAAGGTCACCGTTGAGCGCTGCGGCGTCGAAGCCCCGGCCCCGCAGGCGCTCGGCGAGGTCCTCGGTCGACTGCTTGGTGCGCACGAAGATCAGCAGGCCGTCGCCGTTCTCGACCTCGAGCAACCGGGTGAGCGCGTCGAACTTGCCGTGGTGGTGCACCCCGATCCAGCGCTGCGTGACGGTCGAGGTGGAGCGGATGCTCGCGTCGATCGACACGTCGATCGGGTCGTGGAGGTACTTCTTGGCCAGCCGGCGGATGGCCGGCGGCATCGTGGCGGAGAACAGCGCGACCTGCTTGTCGTCCGGGGTGTCGCGCAGGATGCGCTCGACGTCCTCGGCGAAGCCCATCGTGAGCATCTCGTCGGCCTCGTCGAGCACGAGGTGCTCCAGGCCCGACAGCTCGAGGCTGCCCCGCTCGAGGTGGTCGATGACACGACCGGGCGTGCCGACCACGACGTGCGCACCGCGCTCGAGACCGCGCAGCTGCGCCGCGTACCCCTGACCGCCGTAGACCGGCAGCACCCGGATGCCCGGCAGCTGCGCGGCATAGCTCGTGACGGCATCGGCGACCTGCAGGGCCAGCTCGCGGGTCGGCGCCATGATGAGCGCCTGGGTCTCGCTGCGGTCCGGGTCGAGCGCGTCGAGCATCGGCAGGGCGAACGCCGCGGTCTTACCCGTGCCGGTCTGCGCGAGCCCGACGACGTCGCGCCCCTGCAGCAGCTCGGGGATCGCGCGCGCCTGGATCGGAGTCGGGGTCTCGTACCCCAGGTCGGAGAGCACCGCCACGAGACCGGGCGAGAGGCCCAGGTCGGCGAAGGTGGACGGCGTCGTACTCATGCTGCTCCGATGATCGGCACGGGGGCGGTGCAGCGCAAGCGTCACGGAACGGATCGGCGCCACACCGGCGGGATGTGCATACCGTAGTGTTTCGGCACGTCCGCACCCACATCGGGAGAGAGACTCGTGCGTCACACCCTCACTGCCGTCGCTCGGCGCTGGCCGATCCTCGCCGCCGCGACCCTGCTCGGTATCGGTCTGGCCGCTCTGGCCGTGACGTTCCAGACCCCGCAGTACACCGGCACCGCCGAGGTCCTGGTGCAGCAGACCGGCGAGACCGGACCCACCTCGCCCGGGGCCCGGGTCGTGGCCTCGTACGCGGC
Source organism: Aeromicrobium sp. (assembly GCF_023146395.1). Taxonomy (GTDB): domain Bacteria; phylum Actinomycetota; class Actinomycetes; order Propionibacteriales; family Nocardioidaceae; genus Aeromicrobium. Next base: position 47,273 of record NZ_JAGLCD010000008.1, read on the forward strand.
CGCCCTGGAGGGTCGTGACCTCGCCGACGAGGCGGGCGTCGACGGCTCCGTCACGGCCACCGTCGCCGGCGGGTCCGACGTCGTGGCCCTCGCGGTCCGCGCCGACTCCGCCGACGAGGCCCGCGCCCAGGCCGCGGCCCTCACCGACACCTTTGTCGCCTGGGTCGCCGAGCAGGCGGGCGGGTCGGGGCTGACGGCCACGGTCGTCTCGTCCGCGGCGGCGGACGGCTCGCCCACGAGCCCCGTCTGGGCCTGGTACCTGCTCTCCGGCGCGGCGGCCGGCCTGCTCCTCGGGATCCTCGTCGCACTGGCTCGGTCCGGAGCCCCCGCGGTCGTCGGCACGGCCGACGACGCCAAGTCGCTGACCGATGCGCCGGTGCTCGGCACCGTCGCCCAGGACCCTGACATGAGCCAGCACCCGCTGCTGTCCCAGCTGGAGTCGAACCACCCCCGCCGCGAGTCCATGCGGATCCTGCGGACCAACCTGCAGTTCCTCGACGTCGACGCGCCGCAGCAGGTCATCACGATCACGAGTGCGCTGCCCGGTGAGGGCAAGTCCACGACGTCGGCCTCCCTCGCGATCGCGCTGGCCGAGACCGGTCGTCGGGTCCTGCTGATCGACGGCGACCTTCGCAAGCCTCGCCTCGACACCCTCTTCGGGCTCGAGCGCACGGTCGGGCTCACCACGACCCTCGTGGGCCGGGTGTCGGCCGAGTCGGCGATCCAGTCCACCCGCACGGCCGGGCTCGACGTCCTCACGACCGGCACGCTGCCACCGAACCCGTCCGAGCTGCTGCAGACCGATGCGATGCTCAACCTGGTGGGGCAGCTGTCGCAGAGCTACGACCTCGTGCTGATCGACGGGCCGCCCCTGCTCGCGGTCACCGACGGGGCGCTCCTGGCGGCGCTCTCGGACGGCGCTCTCGTCGTGGTGCGCCACGGTCGCACCCGGCTCGACGAGCTCAAGGGCGCCGCGGAACGGCTGCACGCGGTCGGGGCCCGCGTCCTGGGCACGGTCATCACGATGACGCCGCGCCGGTCGACCTCGCGCTACGGCTACGGCAGCGGTTACGGGCCGGAGTTCTTCGCCCGCGAGACCGCTCGACCGACCCGTCGTGGCGGGTCGCGGCGGCGCTGAGCCCCCCGCACCGACCTCAGCCGCGGTCGGCGGACACCACCAGGGCGTTCAACCGGCCCGCGATCGTGAGACAGGCCTCGTTGATCTGGTCGGCGACGGTCCGGTAGACCGCCGGCTTGCAGCGGTAGGGGTCGATGACATCGAGGTTGCCCCGGGCGCGGCTGCGCAGCCGCGCGGCCTCGGCGACGAGGGAGACCGGGTCGTCGGCCTCGACGGCCTCCGCGAGCTGCGCGAACTCCACGAGCGTGAAGGTGCGACGCAACGCCTCGGGGGCGGTGCCGAGGATCTCCGACCGGTGCCCGGTCGTGGCGGTGAGGATCAGGCTCGCCGAGTCGACGAAGTAGTCGTCGATCGGGTGCGACCGGAACGCCCCTGGCGTGAGGCCGAGGCGCATGAGCTCCATCGCGGCCATCGCGTCCATGGGCTTGTCGACCCATCCGCGGACGCCGGCGCTGGCGACCTCGAAGTACTCGTCGTCGAGCTGGTCGCGCAGCACCGCCTCGATGATCGGGGAACGGCAGATGTTGGCGGTACAGACCGCGAGCACCGCGAACCGAGGAGCCACGTCAGCCACGAAGCGCCGGACGCACGTGCAGCCCGACCTCCGGGTCGACGACGGCCTCCTGGGCCGCGGCGACACCGTCGACCAGCAAGGGGGCGTCGAGGGCGACCGAGCGCTTCAGCAGCGCCAGGGCGATCGGCCCTAGCTCGTGGTGGCGGGCCGAGGTGCCGATCCTGCCGACCGTGCGGTCGCCGGCCGTGACCTCCGACCCGATCGCCGGGAGGTGGTCGACCGAGCCGTCGAGGTGCAGCAGGGTCAGACGCCGCGGCGGACGTCCCAGCGTGTGGACGCGGGCCACGGTCTCCTGTCCCCGGTAGCACCCCTTGTCGAGATGCACCGCGATCTCGAGGAGGCCGGCCTCGTTCGGGATCGTCAGGTCGTCGGTGTCGAGACCGATCCGGACCCGGCCTGCCGCGACGCGCGCGGCCTCCCAGGCCCAGGACCCGACGGGGTCGCCGAGCTCGTCGAGGACGTCGCCCAGGCGAGCCCGCGGACGCAGCTCCCAGCCCAGGCCAGGCAGGCCGATGACGGCGTGCTCCGCCGTGACGTCGTGCACCTCGACGCGCGACATGAAGCGCATCCGGTCCAGGAACGCCACCAGCGGCGCGGCGGCGCCGGGCTCGGTGTGCGCCCAGGTCGTCTCGCCGTCGTCGACGAGGTCGAAGCCGTGCTCGATACGACCCTGCGGCGACAGGATCAGGGCCGAGGTGCGTACCCCTGGCACCACGTCGCGCAGGTGCTGCGTGGAGAGGTCGTGCAACCACGTGAGGCGATCGGGGCCGGTGATCGTCAGGACGTCGCGGTGCGAGAGGTCGACGAACGTGCCACCGGCCTCGAACCGGCGCTGCTCCGCGACGATGCTGCCGTAGTGGGCGGCGACCGGGGCGTCCGGACCGTCGCCCGCGACGGCCCCGGGGCGGTCGAGCAGGGGCGACCGGAAGGCCTCAGACGCGCTCAAGCTGACCCCACAGGTGCGACTGCATCTCGTGCCCCTCGGCAGCCATGTCGTAGGCGTACATCAGACGGCTCTCGACCAGGCCGTAGAGCCGCTGGCCAGCCGTGTACTCGGTGGCCGTGGCGGTGCGGGCGACCAGGTCGGTCGCGAGCTGCAGGCGCGGGCCGTCGGTCGCGCCGTACCAGACCTCGGCGTGGCCGCTGGGGTGCGCCAGGACGAGCTCGATCCCCTCGTCGGTGGGCCGTAGGAACCCCGTCTCCAGCGCTCCGGGGGCGGTGCGGCTGCCGGCGTCGTCAGTGATCCACGATCGGCTGAAGACGTGCAGGAAGGGCCGGGTGTCGTGCGCGAAGATCATCTCCTGCTCGAACGTGTAGGGCTCGATCGTCGGGTACTCGCCGCGGCCGTTGCCGTGCCACGTGCCGAGCAGCCACGAGACCGGCACCAGGGACGGGTGCAGGTCGGTGGGGATCTCGAACGCCATGGGCTCGATCCTACCGGCGGGTCCTGATTCCCCCGCCGGGCCTAGAGTCGCCTCCGTGCGAGCAGTGGTGCAGCGGGTCACGCGCGGGGCCGTCGTGACAGGCGGGGAGGTCGTGGGATCGATCGGGGCCGGCCTCGTGGTGCTCCTCGGGGTCACCCACGGCGACACCGAGGACGACGGTGACCGCCTCGCGCACCGGTTGCACCGGCTGCGCGTCCTTGACGGCGACCTCTCGCTGGCCGACGGCGTCGGGGCGGTCCTCGTCGTCAGCCAGTTCACGTTGTACGCCGACACCCGCAAGGGTCGGCGGCCGTCCTGGTCCGCCGCCGCACCCGCGGAGGTGGCCGAGCCGCTGTACGAGGCGTTCTGCGCCTCGCTGCGCCGGCGCGGCGTCCCGGTGGAGACCGGGAGGTTCGGCGCGGCGATGTCGGTCGAGATCGTCGGCGACGGTCCCGTGACCCTCCTCCTGGACACCTGAGACGACGCTCTCGCCGCGTTGACCGGCGGTCGTTGGGCGCGATCGGTCACAATGGGGACGGTGTGCCCGCAGGACGACTGCGCGCCGGGACGGAAGAGAGAACATGGCCGGAGGTTCGAAGGCGTCGTCGCGCTATCGCGACGCCGGCAAGCGACGCCTCGGCGGACCGCCCTTTCGTCGTCGGCACCGCCGGCTGCTCCTGACCCTCCTGACCGTGGTGTCCCTCCTCTTCGTCTCGGTGGGCGCATACGCGTACCACCTGAACAAGCAGCTCAGCAACTTCGGGCGGGTCGACATCAGCACGGTGCAGTCCGGCGAGCCCGACCCTGACGAGGGCCGGGCGCTGAACGTCCTGCTGCTCGGCTCGGACATGGCCGAGAACGACGAGGGAGGCGCCTCGATCGAGGAGGACGCCGTCCTGCCCGACTGGCCGTCGGGCAAGTACCGCAGCGACACCCTCATGATCGTGCACATCCCGGCCGACCGGTCCGCCGTGCAGCTCGTCTCGATCCCGCGCGACACCTACACGACGATCTACGACGAGGACGGCGAGCCGCGGAACAAGCAGAAGATCAACGCGGCCTTCTCCCAGTACGGCCCCGCCGGCGCGGTCGCGACGATCCAGGCGATGACCGGCATCACGATCGACCACCTGGCGATCATCGACTGGGAGGGATTCCGCGACATCACGACCGCCGTCGGCGGCGTCGAGGTCACGATCCCCGAGACCTTCCGTGACCCGCAGCAGGGCATCACGTGGCAGGCCGGCACCCAGGTGCTCGAGGGCGAGGAGGCGCTGTCGTACGTCCGGACCCGGCACGGACTCCAGCGCGGCGACTTCGACCGGATCGCTCGGCAGCAGAACTTCCTGCGCAGCGTCATGAACAAGCTGCTGTCCCGTGGCACCCTGACCAACCCGGTCAAGCTCTCGAACACGCTCGGGGCCCTGTCGGACAACATGACCCTCGACTCGGACTGGACGCCGTCCAACCTGCGTTCGCTCGCGCTCTCGCTGCGCGGCGTGACCTCGGACAGTGTCGCGTTCATGACGGCTCCGGTGGCCACGACCCAGGACGTCTCCGGGGTCGGCAACGTCGTGATCCTCAAGGAGACGCAGTCGGCCGAGCTCTGGCAGGCGATCATCAGCGACCAGGTCGGCGCCTACGTGCAGGCCTATCCCGACGAGCAGCTCCCCGGCGCCGACGAGGTCAGCTGACCGGTCGTCCGCTCCGCGTCAGCAGGCCGACGCGAATCCGACGTCGGTCGTGCCTGGCCGGATGCCGGGAGTCGTGAGCAGTCGGCCGTCCTGGGTCTGCCCCGGCCCCGTCGTCATCGTGATGCGGACGTCCCGGCTCGCCCCCGGTGCGAGGTCCAGCTCGAGGTACGCCACGAGCCGGTCGCCGTCGACCTGGGTCTCGAACGGCACCTCCTGGCCGTCGAGCTGGACGGTGTCGATGCTGCCGTCGGACGGTGCGTAGGCCCTGACCCGGAGCACCATCGTGCCCTGGGGGGCGTACGGCGCGAGCCCCGTGACCGACAGCGGCAGGCTGGCGGGGTCGGTCGGCACCGTCGAGCGGAGCTGCGTGCGCACCAGCAGCTTCTGCTGGTCGTCCTCGCACCGTGTGGCGCTGACGGTGCTCTCGCTCGAGAGGTAGTACTCCAGCTTCGCCTCGGTGCGGTCCGAGAGGAACACCCCGACCGTCGGCACCCCGCCGTCGGGATCGAACCGCCCGGCGATGACGTCGTTGCCCAGCTCCTCCTCGAGGGCCGGGTCACGCAGCCAGACCAGCACGCGTCGCTCCCGGGCGGCCTCGGCCAGGGCGCGCAGGACGGTGGACGAGTCGCCCTGGCCTGCCGTGAAGACGTCGAAGACCGACCGTGCGGTGCTCTCGAAGAACGCGTTCTGGCTCGCACCGTCGGGATACTCGACGTAGGCCTGGTTCAGCAGCCGGTCGACCGTGTTCTCCGCGGTCAGGACCGAGCCGTCGCTGGCCTGGATGGGCCCCGTGCCGACCAGGAGGTAGGCGAGCGTCACGGGGTCGACCGCGAGAACGCCGTCGACCTGGATCCCGCGGTGCGCGGCGAAGATCGCGCTGGCGAGCTCGGCCGACCGCGGGAAGTGCGGGTTCAGCATCGAGTTGCGGAAGTCGGTGGCGACCGTCGTGCCGTACAGGCCCAGCTCCTGCGGCGACAGTGCCTCGGCCGGGGTGTCGAGCTGCGGCAGGTCGCTCGACGAACCGGTCTCCAGGATCGAGATGCGGCCGTCGTCCGCCTGCACGAGGAGCCACGTGCCCGGCACACCGCCGAGCGGCCGGATCTCGGCATTGCTCTGCACGGCGACGAGGTAGGTCCGCGGCCCGGACGTGCCCAGCACCTCAGGGAGGACGTCGGCCGCACGGTGCGCCGAGCTCAGGACGCCGCCGACCTCCTGGAGCTGCTGCTGCGCCGCGACGACGGGTCGGCGCAGCCGGCCGAACAGGCTCGAGGCGTCGATCTGGTCGACCTCGTTGACCACTGGAGCGAAGGCAGCGTCGCTCTCGGCGAGCGCCGGGGCGATCGAGGTGAACAGGGCCGGGTCGATCACGCTGTCGCGCACCGTGAAGGAGTCGGCCTCGAGCTGGTCGGCGACCTCCATGAGCGGCGGGAGCGCGTCGTGCACCGCGACCGACAGCCCCGACGAGATCGTCGTGACGGCCTGGGCCTCGTCGCCGACCAACGGAACGTGGCCCGCGATCCACCACAGCGGACCGTCCGAGCTGTCGTGGGCCCGGTCGGCGAGGACCGTGAGCTGGTCGAGCGCCCGCTCGGCGGTCTGCTGGTCGCCGACCACGAGTGCCGTGCGCAGCACGGCCGCCTGATCGGCCGCCTTGGTGAGGGCGATGACGGCCACCGTCGCCTGCACCGCGAGCCAGGCGACCGAGAGCCCGACGACGACCGCGACGGCGGTCAGCACCCCTCGGCGCGTCCAGTCCGTCGGTCGCAGCACGTCACGCAGCACGTTCGGTCCTCCCCATGAGTCGACGTCATGACAGCACGGGGCCGGGTCACCTGCGGTGACCCGGCCCCGTGCGTCGGAAAATTCAGGCGTTCCGGCGGCGGGCGGCGATCGCGACGCCGACACCACCGAGGACGAGCAGGCCGCCGATGACCAGCAGCCACAGGCCGATCTCGGTGCCCGTCGTGGGCAGGATGCCCGAGCTCTGGCCGTCTCCGGCCGCGCCGACCGGGAGCAGCGTGATGGTGTTGCTGTTGGTGACACAGCCGGTGCCGCACGCCGTGGAGACCGCCGGGAGCGAGGCCGTGCTGGCCGTGGCCACACCGGACTCGCCGAGGGCGGAGATCGGGGTGTAGTTGCAGACGACCGTGATGGTCGTGGGGGTGCGCTCCTGCACGACCTCGGTGGCGAGGTTGATGTCGTACGTGGCCGCGCCGCCCCCGGAGAAGGACTCCACGAGGTCAGGCACGGTGCTGGTGGACACCGTGTTGCAGACGACGGGCTCGGTGGCGCCGTCGACCGTGCGGCTGGCGGCGATCTTGACGTTGACGACCTTGCCACCGATGAGGGTGGCACCGGAGATGTTCACGACGACTCCGTCGTCGCCGGCGTAGCCGCTGCTCAGCTCAGCGTTCGCCGGGCCGGCGGTCAGACCGACCAGCAACAGGGACGCCAGAGCAGCGAGCGTTCCGAGGATCTTCCTCATGGTGCTCCCAAGAAGTCAGTAAGGGTACGGGCCAGGGCAGGAGAATCGTAGCGCGACGAAACCCCGGGGGTGGGATCACGGAGAACCCGACCGTACAACGAGGCATCTCGCCCGACGTCACGGGCGAGATCCTCGATTCCTGACTGAGCTGCTCAGGCGCGGCGCCGCTGGACCAGCAGGACACCTCCCGCGGCGGCGAGCAGGACCCCGACCGCCACGAGCCAGGCCGCCGCCGCGGAGCCCGTGCGCGGCAGGATGCCCGACCCCGAACCCGACCCCGAGCCGGATCCAGGCCCAGCGCCCTGGGGCAGGAGGGGGATGATGTTCGACGCGGTCGCCGTGCCGCCGCTGATGGTCACCACGACGCCGTCGTCGACCGTGTAGCCCGCCTGGACCTCCGCCTGCGCCGGGGCACCGGACGCCACCACGAACGCCACCAGGGCGATGGCCGTGCTGACGAACTTCCTCATGCGCGCTCCGCGCTCTCTCCGGCGGTCCTCGACAAGCCCCGCGCCGGCTCCGGTGAGGCGGCGTTCCCGTCCTGTTGCGTGAGGAACGACGACCTCTGGCGGCCGTCACGAGCCAGGCCCCGCCACCACCCCGTTTGCCCCCCAAACAAACCGGCGTCACGTACTGCGAAGACGCCCGGACATGACACGACCCGGTCGCGAGGCGCCGAGGAGTCTCGCGACCGGGTCGGGCCGGTGCTGGTGCGGGTCAGACCGTGACGGCCACGTCCGCGACGCTGCCGAGGGCCGCGACGACCGGGCGGTCGACCGAGGCCGAGCGCGGCGCGAGGGTGCGCAGGGTCCACTCGCCGGGAGCGGCGAAGAACCGGAACTGGCCGGTCGCCGAGGTCGGCACCTCGGCCGTGAACTCACCCGTGCGGTCGAGCAGACGGACGTAGGCGTTGCCGACGGGCTCGCCGTCCCGCGTGACGATGCCCTGGATCACGGCCTGGTTGGCGACGTCGACACCGTCGAGGCTGGGGCCGCCCTGGATCGCTCCGCACATGTCAGGCCTCCCCGCGCTCGTCGCCGAGGGCCACCGGCACGCCGCGCAGCGAGCCGTACTCGCTCCACGAGCCGTCGTAGTTCTTGACGTTGGGGTAGCCGAGGATCTCGCTGAGGACGAACCACGTGTGCGAGCTGCGCTCGCCGATGCGGCAGTAGGCGATCGTGTCCTTGCCCTCGTCCAGGCCCGCGTCGGCGTACAGCGCCGTGAGCTCCTCGTCGCTGCGGAACGTGCCGTCGTCGTTGGCGGCCTTGCTCCACGGCACGTTGCCCGCGGTGGGGATGTGCCCGCCGATCTGGGCGGCCTCCTGCGGCAGGTGCGCCGGCGCCAGCAGGCGTCCGGCGTACTCGTCAGGGCTGCGGACGTCGATCAGGTTCTTCTGGCCGATCGCCCCGATGACCTCGTCGCGGTAGGCACGGATGTCGTCGTGGGGGCCCGAGGCCGTGTAGGTCGTGGCCGGGCGCTCGGTCGCGTCGGTCGTGAGCTCGCGGCTGTCGAGCTCCCACTTCTTGCGGCCGCCGTCGAGCAGGCGGACGTCGGCATGGCCGTAGTACTTGAGGTACCAGAGCGCGTAGGCGGCGAACCAGTTGTTGTTGCCGCCGTAGAAGACGAGGGTGTCGTCGTTCGAGATGCCCTTCTCCGAGAGCAGCTTCTCCAGCCGCTCCTGGTTGATGAAGTCGTGGCGCACGCCGTCCTGGAGGTCCTTCTTCCAGTCGAGCTTCACGGCGCCACGGATGTGGCCCTTGTCGTAGGCCGAGGCGTCCTCGTCGACCTCGATCAGGACGACCGAGTCGTTGTCGAGGTTCTGCTCGACCCAGTCAGCGGTGACCAGTGCGGTCTCGCGGCTCATGTGCTTCTCCTTGTGTGGGCGTTCAGGTGGTGGTGAAAGGGAGTCAGATCAGGCGGCCGGCGCCGCGACACGGCGGACCAGCAGGTACATCTCGCAGCCGAGGCAGAAGCCCACGGCGGCGTTGAGCAGGGCAGCGACGAGCGCCAGGGCGAGGGCCACCAGCGCCAGGACCGGCAGGTCCAGCGCCAGGCCCACGAGGGCGACCGTCGCGAACGCCAGGCCGACGGCCTGGGCGAACTGCGGCGGGCGCGCGTCCTCGAGCTCGGTCGGGGCCGCGAGCCTCGGGCGGACGACGCGCCCGAAGAACCGGCCGTACGGGGAGTGCCGCACCCCGAGGAACGCACCGATCGCGAAGACGACCGCCTGGGCGGCGGTCAGCACGAGGGCGATCTCGCGGGCGGGCTCGACGCTCAGCAGAGCCGCCGCCAGGACGAGGCTCGTGAGCGCCGCGGCGAACCGCAGGCCGCGCGGGTCGACCTGGGCCGAGACGCCAGCCGGCGTGGACGTGGACGTGGACGGGGACAACGTGGTCATGAGAGGAGCTCCTCGCGTCGCGGGGACGCATGACGAAGAAGGTTCACCGCGGGATCTGCGGCGAACGGAAGGCGGCGAGGACGTCAGCCGATCAGGACCGACACAGCGAGGAGCGCGTGCGGCAGTGGTCGACTGCCCGGCGACGCGTCAGGTGCGTGTGTCCGATCATGCGACCAATGTAAGCCGACCTCGGCGACGTCGTCGCATTCATGTCCCACATGATGGACACCATGCTCATATCGTGAGATTTGGGGATGTCTACCCGCCGACCGACGCGAGGACGGCCTCGATCTGCTCGCGCCGCGGGAGCCCTGAGGCCCGGCCGACGACGACGCCGGCGGGGTCGACGACCAGCACGGTGGGCGTGCGCAGGATGTTCAGCCGCCTCACGAGCTCCAGGTTCGACTCGGCGTCGACCTCGACGTGCTCGACGCCCTCGCGGGTGCGCACGACGTCGCCGAGCAGGGTGCGGGTGGCGCGGCAGGGGCTGCAGAACGAGCTGGAGAACTGCACGAACGTCAGCCGCGCGCCCAGCTCGCCGCCGATCTCGGCCGGGGTGAGCACCTCGAGCTGCGAGCCGTCGCCGTCGCCGTCGCGCGAGGAGGCCTCGGGCCCGGCCGTGCGGAACCGCCCGTCGAGGGCACGCTTGACCGCGGCCACGACGACCGCCAGCACGACGGCCCCGAGCAGGACCCACACACCGATCATGCGATCAGCCTACGCAGCGATCCCCGGAAAAGCAGGCGTCGACCGCGCTCAGCCGCTCAGGCCGAGCTGTCCGATCAGGTGCACCAGCGGTGCGGCGAGCGCCACCGAGAGCGCACCGGGGAAGCCCCAGCCCGAGGAGGCGTGCCGGCGGCCCTCGCCCCACGCCCGCCCGACGACCTGACCCAGGATCGCGCCGATCGAGACCTGCGCCCCCATCAGCAGACCGAAGACCCAGGTGAACGTGAAGAACCCGCCCTGCAGGTGCGCCACGAGCGCGCAGGCCACCGCGCTGCCGAGCATCGCGATCGAGGCGACGAGATAGCGGTCGCCCGGCAGGCACCACACCACCACCGCGACCCCTGCCCCCACGGCACCCAGCGTGACGACCTCCGTGCCGAGCGGGGTGCGCGCCGCCGTGATCCAGCCGACGGTCAGGGTCGCGAGCAGGCTCGCCGTGGCGGCGTGGGCCGTCGTCACGACCAGCTCGCGACGACCGTCGCGCCTGACCATCTGGGACAGCAGCGCCACCGCGACCCCGGCGGCCGTCGCCGGCAGGATCGCGACGAGCGATCCCGGCACGACCCCCGCGATGTCACCCGCGCTCGTGCCGTCGGCCCCGATCAGGCTCCGCGGCCAGAGCGTCAGCGCCGTGGCGACCAACGACGCCGTCATGACCGCCGCGACCTTCGGAGCGCGGACCGTGCGACCCCGGGCGTCCGCCGGGTGCGGTCCGACCGCGATCTGACCCTGCACGAGCAGGACCACGGCCGCCACGATCACGGGGTCCGTCCGGACCGCCGCCGCGAGGACGGCCAGGAGCACGACGCTCCAGACCGCCGGTGGCCAGCGGGCCGCGCTGCGGGGCGCGGTCCGCTGCGGTTCGGGGGCTCGGCGCGACACCCCCGCATGATGTCACCCGGAGCGCCGGTGTCCACGCCCGTGCGCGCGTGTCCACCCGATGTCCTGCGCCGAGCACGTGTCACCTTCTGGCGTGATACCCGTCACCTGTTCGTCACGGTCTGGAGATTGATCCGACACGTGGGCTACGATTGAACCAGCAACGAGGCCGGGCGAGATCGCCGCGGCCTCGATCTGTACCCGGGGCCTTTCACTGGGGAGGGCCCTACCCGCCGGAGGTGCCCGTGTCCCACCTGCTCCTGCTCACCAAGACCCCGCAGTCGTCGGTGGAGGTGCTCCCGGCCCTCGCGCTGCTCCCCCACCACGTCCGCATCCTGCCGGCGGAGGCGAGCGCCCTGCTGGACGCCCCCTCCTGCGACGCCGTGATCGTCGACGGCCGGCACGACCTGGCCCAGGTGCGCAGCCTCACCCGTGTCATCCGCACGACGGGCATCGAGGTGCCGCTCATCGTGGTGCTGACCGAAGGGGGGCTCGCGGTCGCCGCGGCCGACTGGGGCATGGACGACGTGATCCTCACGACGGCTGGGCCCGCCGAGCTCGAGGCGCGACTTCGCCTCGGCATCGGCCGGATCGCCGCGGCCTCCAACAGCGCCGGCGAGAGCCACGTCATCTCCACGAGCGGCCTCGTGGTCGACGACGCCACCTACACCGCACGGCTCGAGGGCCGCTCGCTCGACCTCACGTTCAAGGAGTTCGAGCTCATCAAGTTCCTGGCCCAGCACCCGGGCCGCGTCTTCACGCGCCAGCAGCTGCTGCAGGAGGTGTGGGGCTACGACTACTTCGGCGGCACCCGCACGGTCGACGTCCACGTGCGCCGGCTCCGCGCCAAGCTCGGCCCGGAGCACGAGACGCTGATCGGCACCGTGCGCAACGTGGGCTACCGCTTCGTCTCGACCAAGGACGGCTCGCGCGAGACGGCCGACGCGCCCGCCTGATCGTCGAGCCTGACGACAGTGCCTGGCAGCGCCTGGCGTCGGGTCCTGCCAGACTGGGCGCGTGCCTCGCCTGACCGCCCATGACCTGATCGACCTCGTCCTCGACGACGGCTCCGTCGAGTCGTGGGACTCGCCCATCGACGTCTCGGGGCATCCCGAGACGTACCGGCGCGAGCTGGCGGCCGCCACCGAGCGCGCCGGCACCGACGAATCGATCCTGACCGGGCGCGGCACGATGCGCGGGCGTCCCGTGGCATTCGTGGTCAACGAGTTCCGTTTCCTGGCCGGCTCCATCGGCCAGGCCGCCGCTGACCGGATCGTCACCGCCGTGCGCCGGGCGACGTCCGAGGGGCTGCCGATCCTGGCGGCCACGGCGTCCGGCGGCACCCGGATGCAGGAGGGGACCCCCGCCTTCGTCCGCATGGTCGACATCAGCCGGGCCCTCATGGACCACCGCAAGGCCGGTCTGCCCTACCTGGTCTACCTGCGACATCCCACGACCGGCGGCGTGTTCGCCTCCTGGGGGTCGCTGGGTCACGTCCGCATCGCCGAGCCCGGCGCCCTGATCGGCTTCCTGGGTCCCAAGGTCTACGAGCTGCTCCACGGCCGACCCTTCCCGCCGGGGGTGCAGACCTCGGACAACCTCGTGCGCCACGGCGTCGTCGACGCCGTCGTGATCCCCGACGAGCTGCCGCTCGTGGTCGACCGCACCCTCGCGATCCTCGTCGACCCGCCGCTGGCCCGCGAGCTCGAACCGCGGCGAGGTCCGGTCGAGGCGCGGCTCGGCACGTGGGAGTCGATCGAGCTGACGCGGACCGACGGGCGAGCCGGGATCCGCGAGGTCCTGCGCCACGGCAGCGACCCGATCGTGCGGCTCCAGGGCACGGGCGAGGGCGAGAGCGACGCAGCGATGATCGTCGCGCTGGCGCGGCTCGACGGTCAGCCGTGCGTCGTGATCGGGCAGGACCGCCAGGCGCAGACCCCCGAGTCACCCATGGGACCCGCGGCACTGCGCGAGGCGCGGCGGGGCATGGAGCTCGCCGACGAGCTCGGGCTGCCGCTCGTGTCGTTCATCGACACCCCGGGCGCCGAGCTGTCCCCCGAGGCCGAGCAGGGGGCCATCGCCGGCGAGATCGCGCGGTGCATCAGCCAGATGTCGACCCTGCGCGTCCCGACCATCTCGGTGCTGCTGGGCCAGGGATGCGGCGGCGGTGCGCTGGCGCTGCTGCCGGCCGACGTCGTCGTGGCCGCGGAGAACTCCTGGCTCTCCCCCCTGCCGCCGGAGGGTGCGAGCGCGATCGTCCACGGCGACGTCGAGCACGCCGCCGAGATGGCAGTCGCGCAGCTCGTGAGCGCCACCGACCTGCACCGGCACGGCGTCGTCCACCACGTCGTGCGCGAGTACCCCGACGACGACGCCGAGTCGTTGGCTCGGGCCGTCGTCGCCGAGGTCGCGGCCCAGCTGGAGGGGTTGAGCCACCGATGAGCGTGCCCGAGCTGGTGCAGCGGGCGACGGAGTTCGACCACGTGTCACCGCTCAACGAGGCGAACATGCTGGCGCTCGAGGCGGGCGACACCCCGCGTGTCGACGTGCAGGTCGAGGCGGGCTCGGAGGTCGTCGCGCTGGCCTTCGCGGCCGGTGACGCCCCGGTCGAGCTCGTGGTCGATCCACGGTTTCGCCGCGGCGGACTCGGCCATCGGGTGGCCGCGTCGGTGCTGGACGACGGCGAGACCCGGTTCTGGGCCCACGGCGACCTGCCGCCCGCGCGGAAGCTGGCCCGGCGACTCGGGCTCCGCGCGGAGCGCACGCTGCTCGTGCTGCGCCGCGAGGACGCGCCGCCGGTCGACCTGCGCATGCCCGAGGGCGTCACGATCCGCACGTTCACCGATGCGGACGCCGAGGCGGTCGTGGCGGTCAACGCGCGCGCCTTCGCCTCCCACCCGGAGCAGGGAGCGATGGACCTCGCCGACTTCCGGCGCCGCGCGTCGGCGTCCTGGTTCGACCCCGAGGGCCTCTTCGTCGCCGAGCGCGACGGCGAGGTCGTGGGCTTCCACTGGACCAAGGTCGACGACGGGATCGGCGAGGTCTACGTCGTCGGCGTCGACCCGGCGGCTCACGGCGGCGGCCTCGGCACCGCGCTCACCGCACGCGGCCTGCAGCACCTCGACACGCAGGTGCCGGTCGTCGACCTCTACGTCGAGGCCGACAACGCCCCCGCCCTGGCGGTCTACCACCGCCTCGGCTTCACCGAGCACGCCCGCGACACCCTCTACGCCCGCTGACCCACCCCGCCCGGCCCGGGCGGTGAGGGGTCAGGAGAGGCCGCGGTGCAGAGCCGCCGCGATACGCGCGATCGCGGCCGGCGCGGAACGTCCGAAGGAGACCATGTTGGCGAAGCCGTGGATCAGCCCCTCCTCGCACCGGTACTCGACCGGGACCCCCGCGGACTGCATCTTCTCGGCGTAGGCCCGACCCTCGTCCAGGAGCGGGTCGAAACCCGCCGTGACGAGGTAGGCGGGCGCGACGCCCGAGACGTCACCGTGCAGCGGCGAGAGCCGCGGGTCGGTGCGGTCCTCGTCGCCGGCGAGGTAGTTCTCCTCGGCCTTGTCCATGAATCCCGTGGTCAGGTAGAAGCCCTCGCCGAACGTGTGGCGACTCGGGCTCCGCTCCGCGAAGTCGGTGGCCGGGTAGATCAGCAGCTGGAAAGCCGGCTGCGGGTTCCCGCTCCCTCCGCCGTTCCCGTTCTGTCCCTGCTCCCGAGCGGCTCGCTGCGCGACGACCGCGGCGAGGTTGCCGCCGGCGCTGTCGCCGCCGACCGCGATGCGCGCGGGATCGATGCCCAGCCCGCTCGCCCGGTCGCGCACCCACTCCCACGCGGCCCAGGCGTCGTCGACCGCGGCCGGGAACTGGGCCTCCGGGGCGAGGCGGTAGTCGACCGCGACGACCCGCACCTGGGCGGCCTCGGCCAGGAACCGGCAGAGCGCGTCGTGGCTGTCCAGGTCGCCGTAGATCCACCCGCCCCCGTGGAAGAACACGAGCGCCGGCGACGCACCGGCGAGATCGCGCGGGGTGTAGAAGCGCAGGCCGAGCCGGCTGCCGCCCGGTCCGTCGATGACCCGGTCCGTCACCGCACCGATCGTCGGGGTGCCCCCGACCATCTGGGTGCTGGAGCGCAGGATGCGTCGCCCGCGCGAGACGCTGACCTCCTCGACGGCGGGGCCCTCCAGCCGGGCCAGGCGCAGCAGCAGCTGCATCTCGTGGTCGAGGCGCTTGCCGTCGACCACGACCGGGGCGCCCCCCGCCGCGCGCAGAAGGGGTGCCGGCAGGCGCATGACCCCGCGCGCCACGCCCCCGCGAACCGTGCCGATGACCGCGCCAACCGATGCCATGCGGGCAAGGTACCGCACCACTCGCCGTTCACCCGGCAGTCACCTTCTCGTGCCACGATGAGGCCATGGAGAGTGCTGACCTGAGCGTCACCGACGTGACCTCCCCGGACGAGTTCGACGTCGATCCGCCCTACGACTCCGAGGTCGGCACCCTCCCCGACGACCGGTTCCTGGATCGCGAGCTCTCCTGGATCTCGTTCAACGAACGCGTCCTGGAGCTCGCGCAGGACCGCAGCCTGCCGTTGCTGGAACGCGTCCGGTTCATGGCGATCTTCGCGAGCAACCTCGACGAGTTCTTCATGGTGCGGGTCGCCGGCCTCAAGCGCCGTATCGCGGCGGGCGTCGCTGTGCCCACGGCGAGCGGGCTCCATCCCAAGGAGGTCCTGAAGCGCAGCATCGCGGCAAGCCAGGAGCTGCAGCGCCGCCACGCCGACCACCTGCACGAGCACCTGGCGAGCGACCTCGAGGCCGAGGGCATCGAGCTGCTGCGGTGGGACGACCTGACGCCCGACGAGCAGGAGCTCGTCTCCCAGACCTACCGCGACCGCGTGTTCCCCGTGCTGACCCCGCTCGCGGTCGACCCGGCGCACCCGTTCCCGTACATCTCCGGCCTCTCGCTCAACATGGCCGTCGTGCTGCGCAACGCCGGCACGGGCAAGGACCACTTCGCCCGGGTCAAGGTGCCGCCCATCATCACCCGGTGGATGGAGGTGGGCCCGCAGCGCTACCTCCCGCTCGAAGACGCGATGGCCGCCCATCTCCACCTGCTGTTCCCGGGCATGGAGATCCTCGCGCACCACACGTTCCGGGTGACGCGCAACGAGGACCTCGAGGTCGAGGAGGACGACGCCGAGAACCTCCTCAAGGCGCTCGAGCAGGAGCTGCTGCGGCGCAAGTTCGGACCGGCGGTCCGCCTCGAGGTCGAACCGTCGATCTCCGACGACGTCCTGGAGCTGCTGACCTCTGAGCTCGGGGTGCGCGCCGACGAGGTCGTGCGCCTGCCCGGGCCGCTCGACCTGCGCTCGCTCAACGAGATCGCCGACATCGACCGTCCCGAGCTGCACTTCGAGGCGTTCGTGCCGGGCACCCACGAGCACCTGGCGGAGGTCGAGACCGCCAGCCCGGCCGACCTGTTCAGTGCGTTGCGCAAGCGCGACGTCCTGGTGCACCACCCCTACGACTCCTTCGCCACGAGCGTGCAGCGGTTCATCGAACAGGCCGCGGCCGACCCGAAGGTCCTGGCGATCAAGATGACGCTGTACCGCACGTCGGGCGACTCCCCCATCATCGACTCCCTGATCGACGCCGCCCGGGCCGGCAAGCAGGTCCTGGTGCTGGTCGAGATCAAGGCGCGCTTCGACGAGCAGGCCAACATCCGCTGGGCCCGCAAGCTCGAGCGGGCCGGGTGCCACGTCGTCTACGGCATCGTCGGTCTCAAGACGCACTGCAAGCTCGCCCTCGTGCTGCGCGACGAGCCCGACGGCCTGCGCCGCTACGCCCACATCGGCACCGGCAACTACAACCCGAAGACCGCCCGGCACTACGAGGACCTCGGCCTGCTGACCTCGAACCCGGAGATCACGCACGACCTGACCGAGCTGTTCAACAACCTCTCCGGCTTCTCGCAGCAGACCGAGTACCGCACGCTCCTGACGGCACCGGCTCGGCTGCGGGCGGGCCTGGTCGAGCGCATCGAGCGCGAGGTCGCGCACCACCGGGCCGGGCGGGAGTCGCACATCCGCATCAAGGTCAACTCCCTCGTCGACGAGGCCGTGATCGACGCGCTCTACGAGGCCTCGCTCGCCGGGGTGCAGGTCGACGTCGTGGTGCGCGGCATCTGCGCGATCCGCCCCGGCGTGCCAGGGCTGAGCGAGAACGTCCGCGCGGTCAGCGTGCTGGGCCGGTTCCTGGAGCACAGCCGGGTGTACTGGTTCGCCAACGGCGGCGAGCCGGAGGCGTGGATCGGATCGGCCGACCTCATGCACCGCAACCTCGACCGCCGGGTCGAGGTCCTCGTCCGGGTCCCGACCCCTGGCCACACCCACCGCCTGGGCGAGCTGCTGGCCCAGGCCTGCGACGACGAGACCAGCAACTGGCAGCTGACCCCCGACGGTGTGTGGGAGCGGCACGTGGGCTCGCACGACCTGCACCAGTCCCTGATCGACGACTCGCGGCGGCGACGCTCGCGCCCGAAGGGCTGAGCCGCCCCGTGCACGCGGGGAGGCACCTCGCCCGGCGCACCGGGGCCTCAGCAGGACGCGAGGACCAAGGGGCCGATGAACGACATCAGCGACGCCGAGCCGCGCTGCCGCTCGAACTCGAGCACCGCGACGGCTCCGTCGGCGCCGTTCCGGGTCAGCACGATCGACTCCTCGACGGCGCCGGTCTGACCGATGAACGGCCCGGTCGCCAGGCGGGCGCGGACCTGCGCCTGGGCGGCCGCCCCGGGGCCGGAGTCGTACGCCATCGCGACCTCGAAGCGGTCTCCCGCACCCCCCTGCGCCCCGGTCTCGCCGGGGCCGAGTCCGCGCAGGAGCCACTGGTAGGGCTCCAGGACCCCGGCCGCCTCCACGGCGACCCTGGCCTGGGCCGCGATGTCGGGCCCGGACTCGGCCGGATCGGTCGAGGCGCACCCGGCACGGCCCGACTGGAGGCTGTAGGCGTCGAGTCGCGCCGCCTGCGCCCACGTGCGCGCGGCCGCTGGGTCGCGGGCGAGCGAGCTGTCCCGACCGGCGGCCACGTCGCCCACCCGGTCCACGAGCGAGGCCTCCGAGGAGGCCACCGCGACACCGCCGGGCAGGATCTTGACGTGCAGGAAGGTCTCGGGAGTCGAGACACCTCCGACTCGCAGATCGGGGAGCTCGATCGTCCAGAGGTCGCCGTCGGGCACGTAGCCGACGGCGCGCAGACGCTCCCGGGTCTGGGCGTCGGAGCCCGGCAGGCCCACCAGCAGCGCAGCGCCAGCCGTGGTCTGCAGCAGAGCCTCCCACCGCACGGTGCCCGGAGACCAGCCGAGCCCGTCGGTCACGACCTCGCCGCTGGAGACCAGGGTCGAGCGGGTCGCGAGATCGCGACTCCCGGCCACCTCCACGAGGTCGTCACCCGCGTCGAGCCGTTCGCGCAGGGCCGACCAGTCGGTCACGTCGATGCTCGCGGTGTCGCGCGGCGCGAGGCTGACGACCTGCGGCACACCGGCCGGCGCACCGAGACGCTCCGCGGCGACGACTCCGGCCACGAGCGATCCGGCGATCACCACGACCGAGACCACGGCGGCGACCGGTCGCGCCCTTTGGCTGCGTGCACCCACGGCCACCACCCGCCTTCCTCGGCCCGGGTCGGCGAGCTCCGACCGTCGGACAGGACAATACGTCCATGAGCCGCGAACGAACCATCGTGGCCGCGGGCGGAGTCGTCTGGCGTCCGCGGCCGGGCACCCGCAACGGCGTCGAGCTCCTGGTGGCGCACCGCCCCCGCTACGACGACTGGACGTTCCCCAAGGGCAAGCGGGACGACGGCGAGCCGGTGCAGCGCACCGCGGTGCGCGAGATCGAGGAGGAGACCGGCCTGCGGGTCCACCTGGGCGTGCCGCTGCCCGCCGTGCGCTACCGCGTCGGCGCGGGACCCAAGATCGTGCACTACTGGTCGGCCCAGACCGATCCGGAGGCGCCGGGCCAGTTCGTGCCCAACAAGGAGGTCGACGAGGTCCGCTGGCTGCGGCCCCGCGAGGCCCGCGACCTGCTCACGTACGCCCACGACCGCGATCTCCTCGCGGCGTTCCGCGGGCGGCGCGACGCCGGGCACCACAAGGCGCGGGCCCTCGTGGTGCTCCGGCACGGCAAAGCGGCCTCGGCCGGCCGGTGGCGCGGCGACGACCACGACCGCCCGCTGACCGACGTCGGGCTCGGCCAGGCCGAGGCCCTGGCCCTGACGCTCGCGCAGTACGGACCCGCGCGGATGCTGGCCAGCCCGGCGCTGCGGTGTCAGCAGACCCTCGCCCCGCTCGCGGCCGCGGTCGGACACCCCGTGACGCTCGAGCGCCGGCTCGTCGAGGACGCGCCCACCGCCGCCGTCGCCGCGGTCGTGCGCGAGGCGATGGCCCGCCGCGGCCTCTCGGTGCTGTGCAGCCACCTGCCGACCCTGACGACCGCCTTCGACGCGATCGGCCTCAAACCGCTCGACCTCGCCCCCGGCGAGGGCGTCGTCGTGCACCACCGGCACGGTCGGGTCGTCTCGACCGAGCGTCTGCCCTGATCACAGCGGCCATCCTCCGACGTGACGTCCGTTACCCGCCGGACACCGCCGGCGCCTGCAACGGCGCGACGGACCCGGCACCGTTTCGAGATCGTTCACCCTTCGTTCACCCGACGCGGGGCGGCGATACACCTGCCCTCCCTAGCGTCCTCACGTCAGTCCCCCCAGTTCCTTTGAAGGGATCCCCCGTGAAGCGCAACACCCTGCGTACCTCGGCCTCCGCCGCGGCGCTCCTCTCTCTTGCTCTCGTGCTCGGCGCCTGTGGCGCCGGCAATGAGGACGGCGGCTCGGACTCGGGCTCCGGCACGCTGTCCGGCACGCTCAACGGCGCCGGCGCCAGCTCGCAGCAGGCCGTCGTCGCGGCGTGGAAGTCCGCCTTCCAGACCGAGAACTCCGACGCCACCGTCAACTACGACCCGGTGGGCTCGGGCGGCGGCCGTGAGCAGTTCATCTCAGGAGGCGTCGACTTCGCCGGTTCTGACGCCTACCTCGACGACGAGGAGCTCGCGGCGGCACAGGATCGCTGCGGTGGCGAGATCATCGAGGTCCCGGTCTACGTCAGCCCGATCGCCGTCGTGTTCAACCTGGAGGGCGTCGACTCCCTCAACATGTCCTCCCAGACCATCGGGGCCATCTTCGAGGGCACCATCACGAGCTGGGACGACCCGGCCATCGTCGCGGACAACCCCGAGGCCACCCTTCCCTCGGCGCCCATCATCCCGGTGCACCGCTCGGACGACTCCGGCACCACGAAGAACTTCACGGCCTACCTCGAGGAGACCTCGGGCGGCTCGTGGAGCGCGGGCGAGGTCGAGACCTGGCCCACCCCGGAGGGCGAGAGCGCTCAGGGCACCGCGGGCGTCATCGACCGTGTCAAGGCCACCGCGAACTCGATCACGTACGCCGACGCCAGCCAGGCCGGCGGCCTCTCCACGGTCGCCGTCAAGGTCGGCGACACCTTCACCGAGTACTCGCCGGAGGCCGCTGCCGCGATCCTCGAGAAGTCCGCCCCGGTCGAGGGGCGCGGCGAGACCGACCTCGCGATCGCCGTCGATCGCGCCACCGAGGAGTCCGGCGTCTACCCGGTCGTCCTGGTCTCGTACGCGATCGCCTGCCAGAACTACGAGGACGCCGAGAAGGCCGATCTCGTCAAGGGCTGGCTGAGCTACCTCGTCAGCTCTGAGGGCCAGGAGACGGCCGCGGCCGACGCCGGCGCCGCGCCGATCGGTGGCGACATCGCCGACAAGGCGAAGTCGGCCGTCGAGACGATCTCGGCCAGCTGATTCCCTCGGAGGCCGGTCGGTGAGAGTCTGAAGACCTCACCGGCCGGCCTCCTCGGGGTCCGCCCCACCCACCCCCACCCAGCAGTTCTCGCGAAAGAAGGAGCGCCGTGAGCAGCACGACCGAGCGGGAGAAGCAGGCCCCTCGCCCCGTTCGCCGTCCAGGCGACCGCATCTTCGAAGGCCTCTCCACGAGCGCCGGCATCCTGATTCTCCTGACTCTGCTGGGCGTCGCGATCTTCCTGACGCTCGAGGGCCTGCCCGGAATCACCGCCTCCGCCGACGAGATCGGCGGCAAGACCGGCGGCAAGGGCTTCTTCGCCTACGTCTGGCCGCTCGTGTTCGGCACGGTCTGGGCTGCGGTCATCGCACTCCTGATCGCCGTGCCCGTCGCGATCGGCGTCGCGCTCTACATCTCGCACTACGCGCCCCGTCGCCTCAGCGCGACCCTCGGCTACGTCATCGACCTGCTGGCCGCGGTGCCGTCGGTCGTCTACGGCCTCTGGGGCCTGCTGTTCCTCTCGCGCGAGCTCGCGCCCTTCTACCAGTGGCTCGCCGACAACCTCGGCTTCATCCCGTTCTTCGCGGGCAACCCGTCCGGTGGCGTCTCTGCCAACAGCATCCTGACCGCGAGCCTCGTGCTCGCGGTCATGGTCCTGCCGATCATCACCGCGATCTGCCGCGAGATCTTCCTGCAGACCCCCCGCCTGCACGAGGAGGCCGCCCTGGCCCTCGGGGCGACCCGCTGGGAGATGGTGCGCATGTCGGTCTTCCCCTACGCCCGCTCCGGCATCGTCTCGGCCTCGATGCTCGGCCTCGGCCGCGCGCTGGGTGAGACCATGGCGGTCGCGATGGTGCTGTCGGCCTCCGGCATCGTGACGTTCAACCTGATCGGCAGCACCAACCCCAGCACGATCGCCGCCAATATCGCCCTGCAGTTCCCCGAGGCGTTCGGCACCTTCACCAACGTGCTGATCGCCACGGGCCTGGTGCTCTTCGTGATCACCTTCGCCGCCAACTTCGCCGCGCGCGCCATCGTGGAGCGCCGCAAGGACTTCTCGGGAGCCAACTGATGACCACGACGCTCCAGCGCAACCCCGAGCCGGACCTGCAGAGCCTGCTGCACGAGGACCAGCTCCCCACCTGGCTGCCCCGCACCCTCGTCGCCGGTGCCGCCCTGATCACGATCGCCCTCGTGATCGGCACGAGCCTGTCGATCGCCCAGGCCGTGCTGATCGGCTGGCTGCTGACGTGGTCGCTGCCGATCGCGTCCCGCGTGGTCGAGGGTGGCCGCAAGGCGGCCGACCGCACCGTGACCCTGCTGGTCGCGAGCGCCTTCGGTCTGGCGCTCATCCCGCTCGGCTCGATCCTGGCTCTGGTGATCAGCCGCGGCGCGCCGCAGCTCAACGCCGAGTTCCTGACCTACTCGATGCGCAACGTCGTCGGCGAGGGCGGCGGCATCTACCACGCGCTCGTCGGCACCCTCCTGGTCACCGCGGCCGCCACCGTGATCTCGGTCCCGATCGGCCTGTTCACCGCGATCTACCTCGTCGAGTACGGCGACGGAAACCGGCTGTCGCGCTGGATCACGTTCCTGGTCGACGTCATGACCGGCATCCCGTCGATCGTGGCGGGACTCTTCGCCTACGCCCTGTTCGTGATCTTCTTCGGCGAGGGCATCCGGCTCGGCATCGGCGGCGCGGTCGCCCTGGCGGTGCTGATGGTGCCGATCGTCGTGCGCGCCTGCGAGGAGATGCTCAAGCTCGTGCCGAACGAGCTGCGCGAGGCGTCCTTCGCCCTGGGCGTGCCGAAGTGGCGCACCGTGGTCAAGGTCGTGCTTCCGACCGCGATCTCCGGCATCGTGACGGGGGTGACTCTTGCGATCGCCCGCGTGATCGGTGAGACCGCTCCGCTGCTCATCATCGCCGGACTGACCGACTCGGTGAACTTCAACCTGTTCTCCGAGCGGATGACGACCCTGCCGGTGTTCACCTACTTCTCGGTCAAGTTCCCCGGGGTGCCGCCGGAGGCGAGCATCGACCGCGGCTGGGGGGCCGCCCTGGTGCTCATCATCATCGTGATGGTGCTCAACCTGATCGCGCGCGCCGTGAGCTACTTCTTCTCCCCCAAGGGCGAGCGATGAGCACGCGCCCCGTCCCCTCCCGCCCCCCTCTCGTCCTGACCGGTCGCGCCACGCGGCTCGGGCTCTGAAAGGAAAACCGATGGCCAAGAGCATCGACGTCTCGGACCTGAACATCTACTACGGGGACTTCCTCGCGGTCGAAGGGGTCAACATCACGATCCCGGCCAAGTCGGTCACGGCCTTCATCGGCCCGTCCGGCTGCGGCAAGTCGACCTTCCTGCGCTCGCTGAACCGCATGCACGAGGTCATCAAGGGCGCGCACGTCGAGGGCAAGGTCCTCGTCGACGGCACCGACCTGTACGCCCCTGACATGGACCCGGTCAACGTGCGACGCCTGATCGGCATGGTGTTCCAGCGCCCGAACCCGTTCCCCACCATGAGCATCTACGACAACGTGCTCGCGGGCCAGAAGCTCAACAGCAAGAAGATGAAGAAGTCCGAGTCCGACGACACCGTCGAGCGCGCGCTGCGCCAGGCGGGCCTGTGGGCCGAGGTCAAGGATCGTCTGTCGCGCCCCGGCTCGGGCCTGTCCGGCGGTCAGCAGCAGCGCCTGTGCATCGCCCGCGCCGTCGCGGTTCAGCCGGAGATCCTGCTGATGGACGAGCCGTGCTCGGCCCTGGACCCGATCTCGACGAGCGTGATCGAGGACCTGATCCACGAGCTGAAGACCGAGTACACGATCGTCATCGTGACCCACAACATGCAGCAGGCGGCCCGCGTCAGCGACGACACGGCGTTCTTCAACCTGGCGGGCGTCGGCCAGCCGGGCAAGCTCGTGGAGTCGGGCCGCACCGAGAAGATCTTCTCCAACCCCGACAACCCCGCCACCGAGTCCTACATCCAGGGCCGTTTTGGGTGAGCTGAGCGAGCGCCAGCGAGCGAACGCGAACCCAGGTTGAGCGATCCACCGGCGAAGCCGGTCCGACAGACGAAACCCGGTCGGCTCCCCATAGCGCCAACCACGGGACCGAAGGCCCCCGCCGCCAGGCGGGGGCCTTCGGCGTACGAGGCCGCCGCCCCCGCTGGTCGAGTGCTCGGCGAGCTCTCGCGAGCCGGCGTATCGAGACCCCCGCACCTGCCGGCAGGCGGCGGCTGGCACCCCCGCTGGTCGAGTGCTCGGCGAGCTCTCGCGAGCCGGCGTATCGAGACCCCCGCACCTGACGGCAGGCGGAGGCCGCCGCCCCCGCTGGTCGAGTGCTCGGCGAGCTCTCGCGAGCCGGCGTATCGAGACCCCCGCACCTGACGGGCACGCGGAGACCACGCGGTGGCTCCGGGGCCGGCGCCTGAAGGCACCCGGGGCCACCACCCGGTAGAGCCGGGTGCCGTCACCTGACCGGGTCTCGGTACAGCTGACCGGCTTCGCCGGTGGGCTACTCGACCTCCCGCGATCGTCGCTCGCAGAGCTCGCGAGATCGCGGGACTACGGGAGGAAGGTGCGGGCGACGAAGTAGGTCAGGGCCGCCACGGTCGCGGCGGCCGGGATCGTGACGATCCAGGCGACGACGATGCCCCGGGCCACGCCCCACCGCACGGCGCTGAACCGCTTGGTGGCCCCCGAGCCCATGATCGCCGAGGTGATCGTGTGCGTCGTGGACACCGGCGCGTGCAGGCCGATGGCCATGACGTAGAGCACCGTGGCCGCGACGCCCTCGGCGGCGAAGCCCTTGGGCGGGTCGAGGTCGATGATGCGCCGGCCGAGCGTGCGCATGATGCGCCAGCCGCCCGAGTAGGTGCCCGCCGCGATCGCCGAGGCAGCGGCCACGATGACCCAGAACGGGACGCCGTCACCGTCGTGGAACCCGCCCGCGACGAGCGCCAGCACGATGACGCCCATGGTCTTCTGGGCGTCCTGCAGGCCGTGGCCGAGCGACATGCCGGCCGCCGACACGGTCTGCGCGTGACGGAAGCCGCGCGAGACCCGGTGCGGATTGGCCCGGCGGAACACCCACATGATCGCCGTCATGAACGCGAAGGCTCCGAAGAAGCCCAGCAGCGGCGAGAGCACCATCGGGATCGCGACCTTCTCGACCAGCGTCTCCCACGAGACGCTCGTGGCGGAGGCGAGACCGGCGCCCACGATGCCGCCGATCAGGGCGTGCGAGGACGACGACGGGATGCCGAAGTACCAGGTGATGAGATTCCACGTGATCGCGCCGATCAGCGCTGCGAGGACGATCGTCAGCGCGTGGGCGCGGTCAGCGTCGGCGACGCTCGTGGCCCCGTCGATGTCGATGATGCCTTGGATCGTCTTGGCGACCTCGACCCCCAGCAACGCGCCCACGAAGTTGAGCACCGCCGCCATCGCCAGCGCCACCCGTGGGGTGAGCGCCCTGGTCGAGACCGACGTGGCGATCGCGTTGGCGGCGTCGTGGAAGCCGTTGGTGTAGTCGAACACCAGGGCGATCACGACGACGGCGATCACCATCGACAGGACCATGTCCACCTGTCAGGACTCCTTGACGGCGATCTGCTCGACCACGTTGGCGACGGTCTCCAACGCGTCGATGCCCTGCTCGACCGACTCGACGACGTCCTTCATCTTGAGGACCTGCATCGCCTTGTAGGAGCCGCCGAACAGGTGCGCGAGGATGCGGCGGTGGTTGCGGTCACCCTCGTTCTCGAGCCGGTTGATCTCGATCCAGTACTCGTCGAGGTCCTTCATGGTGCGCAGGCGCGGCATCGAGTCGGCCGTGAGCCGGCAGGCGCGCTGCAGGACGTCGAGCTGCTCGGCGAAGTACGGCGGGAACTCGCTGACGTCGTAGAGGACGATCGAGTCGACCGTCTCCTCCATGAAGTCCATGACGTCGTCGAGCGCCCCGGCGAGGGAGTAGATGTCCTCGCGGTCGAAGGGCGTGACGAACGTGCTGTTGACCAGACGGACGATGCGGTGCGTCGTCTCGTCGGCCTGGTGCTCGGCCTCGCGCATGCGCTCGGACAGGGCTTCGCGGTCGACGCCCTCCTCGAGGATGCTCGCCAGCAGGTCAGCGCCTGCCACGAGGTGGTTGGCGGCTTCGGAGAAGAGGTCGTAGAACGACGTCTCCACCGGTCGGATGCGGAAGCGCACGCCCAGCTCCTGTCCACGGTCAGTTGGCCGTGACCATGCTAGGGGTTCACCGCCCGGTCACCAACGCGGCACCTGCCCCGTGGGGTCAGTCGCGGGAGATGCCGAGGACCTCATCGACCTCAGCCTGCGTGAGCGGGGAGTCCTTCGAGGTCGCGGCGATCATCAGACGGCTCGTCAGCTCGATCTCGTCGAGCGCTGCGTCATCGCGCAGTCGCTCGTCCAACGGTTCCGTCATGCCCTCGCTCGCTTCTCCCCCCGGGTCCCCAGGGTATCGCTGACCCTGCGGCTCGAGGGCCAAATCGCCCACCTGGCGCAATGGCGTCCCGAGCAGACCGACGTGCCCGCCAGGCCCTCTCCGGTGGCACACTGTGACGCGTCAGGGCCTCTAGCTCAATTGGCAGAGCAGCGGACTTTTAATCCGCGGGTTGTGGGTTCGAGTCCCACGGGGCCTACGCCGGCAGGAATGCTGAGAGCGCCAGATGGTTACGGTAGGTGAACCTTCAACTGACGCGACGGGAGTTCCCATGCGGACCGTGACCTTCGGGATCGACACCTTCGGCGACGTGCCGGAGGACGACCACGGCGCCTTCCTGACGCCGGCCCAGGCGATCCGGCAGGTCCTCGACGAGGCGGTGCTGGCCGACCAGGTGGGCATCGACGTCATCGCGCTCGGGGAGCACCACCGTCCCGAGTACGCGATCTCGAGCCCCGAGACCGTACTGGCCGGCATCGCGACCCGCACCGAGAACATCACCCTCGCGTCCGGCGTCACGGTGCTGTCGTCGGACGACCCGGTGCGGGTGTTCCAACGCTTCTCGACCGTCGACGCCTTGTCGAACGGTCGCGCGCAGGTCATCCTGGGCCGCGGTTCGTTCACGGAGTCCTTCCCGCTGTTCGGCCACGACCTGGCGCAGTACGACACCCTGTTCGAGGAGAAGCTCGAGCTGTTCACGCAGCTCCTCGAGGAGAAGCCCGTGACCTGGGAGGGCACGACCCGCGCCGCACTGCACGAGGCCGACGTGCACCCCAAGACCGAGTCCGGCCGCCTCGACACCTGGGTCGGCGTCGGCGGATCACCCGAGTCGGTCATCCGCGCGGCCCGCTACGGCCTGCCGCTGATGCTGGCCATCATCGGCGGCCCGCCCGCGCGGTTCGCGCCCTACGTCGACCTGTACCGGCGCGCGGCCGCGCAGCTCGGCACGACGCCGCAGCCGGTCGGCATGCACTCGCCCGGCTTCGTCGCCGAGACCGATGCCGAGGCCGCCGAGATCATCTGGCCGCGCTACAAGGTGCTGCACGACCGCATCGGGTCCCAGCGCGGCTGGCCGCCGCTGCGCCGCCGTGACTTCGAGTCCGAGGTCGCCCAGGGGTCGATGTACGTCGGCTCCCCCGAGACCGTCGCCCGCCGCATCGCCGGCGCGCTCGGCCAGCTCGACGTGGGCCGGTTCGACCTGATCTACAGCCAGGGCAGCATCCCGGCGTCCGCGCGTCGTCGTGCCGTCGAGCTGTACGGCACCGAGGTCGTGCCGCGCGTGCGCGAGCTGCTCGCCGAGAACGAGGTCGCGGTGTCCTCGTGACCTCGATCGGCATCCTCGGCGCCGGCAAGGTCGGGCTCGTCCTGGGCCGGCTGGCGGTCCAGGCGGGGCACGACGTCCGGATCGCCAGCTCGCGCGAGGCCCCGGCGATCGCCCTGACGGTGGAGATCCTGGCTCCCGGGGCCGTGGCCGTCGACGCCGCGACGGCGGTCGCGGACGCCGAGGTCGTCGTGCTGGCGCTGCCGCTCGGCAAGCACGAGCGGCTGGACCCCGACGCCCTGGCCGGCACGCTCGTGATCGACGCGATGAACTACTGGTGGGAGGTCGACGGGCTGCGCGACGACCTGGCCCACCCCGCGACGTCGACGAGCGAGATCGTGCAGGCCCACCTGCCGGGCTCCCGTGTGGTCAAGGCGTTCAACCACATGGGCTACCACGACCTCGAGGACGAGGCGCGGCCCCGCGGCGCCGACGGACGCAAGGCCATCGCGGTCGCCGGCGACGACCCGGCCGACGTCGCGGCCGTCTCGACACTCGTCGACGACCTCGGATTCGACCCCGTGACGATCGGCCGCCTGGCCGACGGGGTCAGGCTCGAGCCCGGCACCCCGGCGTTCGGCGCCAACGTGACGGCCGCCGAGCTGCGCGAGCTGACCCAGGCCGCGGCAGGCTAGGCGTTCGCCACGCGCCGCAGGATCTCAGCGGCCACGACGTGGGGCCGCAGCTCCGGCACCCAGTGCGAGACCCCCTCGAGCTCGACGTAGCGGAAGTCGGCGTCGACGAACTCGCCACACCCGTGCGCGGCGACCGGTCCGATGAACTCGTCGGCGTCACTCCAGATGAACGTCGTCGGAACCGTGACGTTCTCCGTGGCGCCGAGGCCGGACGTCATCGCCCGGTACCAGTGGAGCGCGGCGTCGAGCGCCCCCGGCCGGCGCAGGTGCTGCAGGTACGTCTCCACCAGATCGCCCGGCAGGTCGCCGTAGACCCCCCGCAGTCGGCGGGCGTCGTCGGCGAGCAGGACGTCGGCCATGTCCGGGGTCCGGCGGAACTCGGCGTAGTAGGACGACATGCGTCGCTGCTCGGGATCGGTGTGCACGGCCCGGCCGTACGACCCGAGGTGCGGCACCGAGACCGCCGTCAGCGAGGCGACGCGGTCGGGGTACGTCGAGGCGACGAGCCACGCGACGCTGGCGCCCCAGTCGTGCCCGACGAGGTGGAAGGTCGAGGCACCGAGCGCGTCGACCAGGCCGATCACGTCGGCGGCGAGCAGGTCGGTGGCGTAGTCCTCGACCTGCGGCGGGCGCGCGCCGGGCGAGTAGCCCCGCTGGTCCGGCGCGACGGCCCAGCACCCGGCCTCGGCCAGGACGGGGAGCACCCCGGACCAGGTCGCCGACGTGGCCGGGAACCCGTGCAGCAGGATGACCGGCGTGCCGCCGGGCTCGCCCACCTGACGGGTGTCGAACGTCAGGTCACCGACGCGGACGGGTGAGCTCGTGATCTGGGGGGCCACGACGCCACCCTCGCAGAGCGCGACGGCAGCGTCCACACCCGCGCACCCCGGTCTGGGAGGATGGTCAGATGCGCATCGTCGTCCTGTCCGGCGGGGTCGGCGGCTCCCGGTTCATCCGCGGGCTGCTCGCCGCCACGGCCCCCGACGACGACATCACGGTCGTCGCCAACACCGCTGACGACCTCTGGTTGTTCGGGCTGCGTGTGTGTCCCGACCTCGACACCGTGATGTACACCCTGGGCGACGGCATCGACTCCGGCCGCGGCTGGGGGCGGACCCAGGAGACGTGGAACGCCAAGGAGGAGCTCGCGGCCTACGGCGCGCCCCAGGCGTGGTTCGGCTTGGGTGACCGCGACCTGGCCACGCACCTGGTCCGGTCCGACCTGCTGCGCAGCGGAGCCGGCTTGACCGAGGCGACCGACCGGCTCTGCCGACGCTGGGCCCCTGGGACGGACCTGGATCGCATCCGGCTCCTGCCGATGACCGAGGACGAGGTCGAGACGTGGATCTCGACCACGGTCGACGGCCAGGACGTCGACCTGCACTTCCAGGAGTTCTGGATCCGTCACCAGGCCTCGGTGCCGGTGCACGCGGTCACGCAGCGTGGCATCGAGACCTCCCGCCCGGCTCCCGGGGTGCAGGAGGCGATCGCCTTCGCCGACGTCGTGATCCTGCCGCCGTCGAATCCGATCGTCTCGGTCGGACCGATCCTCGCGGTGCCGGGCGTGCGCGAGGCCCTGCGCGGCGGCGTCGCGCCGGTCGTGGGCGTGTCGCCGATCATCGACGGCGGCGCCGTCCGCGGCATGGCCGACCAGCTGCTCGCCGGGCTCAACGTCGAGAACAGCGCCGCCGCGGTCGCCGAGCTGCACGGTTCGCGGTCGGGCGACGGGGTGCTGGACGGGTGGCTCGTCGACGAGTCCGACGCCGACCTGCTCCCCCGCATCACCGGCGCCGGCATCAGCGCGCGCGCCGTCCCGCTCTGGATGCGGGACGCCGCGACGACCCAGCGCCTGGCCGAGGACACGCTGGACCTGGCGCGAGGACTCGTCCGTGGCTGACGCGCTGAGCTTCACCCCGGTCGACGGCATCGGCGAGGTGCGGCCCGGCGACGACCTCGCCGCCATCGTCGCGTCGCTGACCGAGCTGGCCGACGGCGACGTCGTCGTGGTGACCTCGAAGGTCGTCAGCAAGAGCCTCGGTCTGGCCACGACCCGCGCGAAGGACGAGCTGCTCGCCGACGAGACCGACCGGGTCGTCGCCCGACGCGAACAGACCGTGATCGTCCGCACGCACCACGGGCTCACGATGGCCGCAGCCGGCATCGACAATTCCAACACCGGCCCCGGCACCCTCCTGCCCCTGCCCGTCGATCCCGACGGGGAGGCCCGCCGCATCCGCTCCCGGCTCCGCGAGGTCACCGGCCGCACGGTCGGGGTCGTCGTGAGCGACACCGCCGGCCGAGCCTGGCGGGTCGGACAGACCGACATCGCGATCGGCTGCGCCGGGATCGTGCCGGTCGAGTCGTTCGCCGGGCGCACCGACACCCACGGCCAGCCGCTCGTGGTGACCGCGCCGGCCGTCGCCGACGAGGTCGCCGGCGGCGCCGAGCTCGCGTCCGGCAAGCTCGGTGGCCGCCCCGTCGTGGTCATGCGCGGTCTGGCCGCCCACCTGTTGACCGCCGACGACGGCCCGGGAGCTGCCGCGATCATCCGCGACGAGGACGGCGACCTGTTCGGGCTCGGCTCCCGCGACGCCGTCGTCGAGGCCCTCGCCGATGCCGGTTCCGTCGTGCGCGGGTTCCCGGTGACCGAGGCCGAGGTGGCCGATCTGCTCGCGCTGGCCGAGGTGCCCGACGACGTCGAGGTCACGGTCGGCGAGACCGTCGGCGTGCGAGCCCCCTCCCACCGCGCGGTCGAGGCCGGCATGTTCGTGCAGCGGCTCCTCGCCCTGGCAACGGCTCACGGGCGCGCTCTGTCGGCGCAGGTCGACGTTCAGCCCTGACCCCCGTGCCGGACCGAGTCTGAGGGTTCGTGGTCGCCCGGCGGACGGAGTCTGAGGGTCTGAGGGTGCCCCCACACCCTCAGACCCTCAGACATGCCCGGGGCACCACCACAAACCCTCAGACTGCGTCCCCCCGCGGGCGGCAAGGGTCAGGGGCGGGTCGCCACGGGGGTGTCGGCGCTCGCGGCGGAGGTGCGGGGTCCGAGACCGAGGAGGCGGGCCTCGGCGAGATCGTCGAGCGTGTCGACGTCGCGGCGGACGGCGTGGTCGACGCCGTCGAGGCGCACCAGGCCCAGACGCTCGTGCCGGGAGGCCGAGGACGGTCCGTAGGCCGATCGCAGCTCGACGGGCCGGACCGCCGAGACGAGCGTCGTGCCACCGCGAGCGAGGTCGGGGACGAAGGCGCGCTCGTGCCGGCCCATCGTCGCGAGCGTGACGTCGAGGATCTCCGGGGTCAGGCAGGGCAGGTCCGCCGGGACGATGACGACGGGGTCGTGCGGCGCCACGCGCTGGGCCCAGTGCCACCCCAGGCTGACCGCGGAGTTCAGACCCCCGGTCGTGCCGCCGGGCCGGTCCGCCACGAGGGCGACCTGGTGGCGACGCGCCTCCCCGACGAGACCCCGCTCCGCCGAGACCACGGCGACGCGGCCGACCGCGGCCGACTGGGTCACCACCTCGAGGACGTCGAGGGTGAACGCCCGGGCCAGCCGAGCGCGGTCCGGAGTCCGCAGGCGCGACTTCGCGAAACGCCACGGCTTGGCGACCACGACCGCGGTCCACGCATTCACGTCGCGACCTCGCCAGCCAGGTCGGGGGTGGAGATCAGGTGCTCGTGCAGGGTCGTGCGTTGGGTGGCGGGGCGGCCGGCGAGGTGGGCCATGGCGACGAGCTCGTCGACGTCTTTGCGTGAGCCGTTGGTGGAGCCGGCCATGCGGCTGATGGTCTCTTCCATGAGGGTGCCGCCGAGGTCGTCGACGCCACCGTTGAGGACCTGGGTGCACTGGTCGGGTCCGAGCTTGACCCAGGAGCACTGGACGTGGTCGATCAGCCCGTGCAGCAGGATCCGTGACAGGGCGTGGACGGCGCGGTTGTCGCGGACGGTAGGGCCGGGGCGGGCGACGCCGGCAAGGTAGATGGGGCTCGACTGGTGCACGAACGGCAGCGGCACGAACTCGGTGAATCCGCCGGTCTGGCGCTGCAGGTCGGCGATGAGGCGGATGTGGTCGACCCAGTG
This sequence comes from Aeromicrobium sp., assembly GCF_023146395.1. Taxonomy (GTDB): domain Bacteria; phylum Actinomycetota; class Actinomycetes; order Propionibacteriales; family Nocardioidaceae; genus Aeromicrobium. Next base: position 79,958 of record NZ_JAGLCD010000008.1, read on the forward strand.
GCCGGGGTGGTCGACGTGGCCATACATCATCGTCGCCGTCGTCGGCAGGCCGATCGTGTGGGCGGTGGTGACGACGTCGACCCACGCCGCGGTGGGGAGCTTGCCCTTGGTCAGGATCCAACGGACCTCGTCGTCGAGGATCTCGGCGGCCGTGCCCGGGAGCGAGTCGACCCCGGCCTCCTTCAGGCTCAGCAGGAACTCACGCACGGAGAGGCCGGTGCGGGCGACGCCGTTCATGACCTCCATGGGTGAGAAGGCGTGCACGTGCATGTCGGGATCGGCCTGCTTCACGGTCTGCGCGATGCGGGCGTAGGTGTCGGCAGGCAGCTCGGGATCGATCCCGCCCTGGATGCAGACCTCCGTGGCACCGGCCTGGCGCGCCTCGACGACTCGCGACGCGATCTCGTCGAACGACAGGCTGTAGGCGTCGGCGTCGGTCTTGCGTTGGGCGAACGCGCAGAACCGGCACCCGGTGTAACAGACGTTGGTGAAGTTGATGTTCCGGTTCACCACGTAGCCGACCAGGTCGCCGACCGCGGTGCGGCGCAGGTCGTCCGCCAGTGCGCAGACCGCCTCGAGCGCGGGACCCTCCGGGACGGTCATGAGCGCCAACGCCTGCTCGCGGGAGACCCCGGCCGGGTCGGACTCGGCCGCCACGAGCGCCGAGGTCACATCGGCGCCGAGCGCCGCGCCCAGCAGACCCGGGGCGGTACGGACCTTGTCGCGCAGGACGGCCCAGTCGCCATAGACCTCGTCGAAGTCACCACGACGGTCGCCGGTGCGGCCGGTGGTGTCGATGCTCGCGTGCAGGTCCGAGCGGCCGGTGGTGACCAGGCCGCCATCGGGTTCCTGCCACACCATGCCGACCGGCGTCGCGCCCTCAGCCAGCAGACCGTCGGCACCTCGGAGGGCGTCGACATGGGACCGCAGGCGCGGGTCGACCCACGGGGCATCCAACAGCTCCGGATGCGTCGTCAGCCGTGGCTTGAGGTCGAAACCCGCCGACTCGCAGACGCTGTCGAGCACGTGCAGATCCGGCCACGGGCGCTCCGGGTTCACGTGGTCCGGCGTGACGGGGCTGATGCCACCGAAGTCGTCCACCCCCGCCGCCAACAACGCCCGACACTCGTCCAGGTCCACCAGGTTCGGCGGCGCCTGGATGCGCACCCCCGGGCCGAGGATCACGCGGGCCGTGGCGACCGCGGCGAGGTACTCCCCCAGGCCCAGGTCGTCCACACTGCGCATGGCGGTGGCGTCCTTGGCGCGGAAGTTCTGCACGATCACTTCCTGAATCGACCCGTGCTCACGGTGGACCTGCCGGATCGCGAACAGGCTCTCAGCCCGTTCGGTCAACGTCTCCCCGATCCCGACCAGGATCCCCGTGGTGAACGGGATGCCCAGACGGCCCGCATCCTCCAGCACCCGCAGCCGGACGGCCGGGTCCTTGTCCGGGGACCCGTAGTGCGGTTGCCCCTTCTCGGCGAACAGCCGCTCGCTCGTGGTCTCCAGCATCATGCCCATCGAGGGGGCGACGGGCTTGAGCCGGTTCATCTCCGCCCAGCTCATGACACCGGGGTTCAGGTGCGGCAACAACCCGGTCTCCTCCAGCACCCGGACCGCCAGGGCGCGGACATACTCCAGAGTGGAGTCGTAACCCGCTTCTTCGAGCCACTGCTTGGCCTCGGGCCACCGGTCCTCCGGCCGGTCACCCAACGTGAAGAGCGCCTCCGTGCAGCCCTGCTCGGCGCCCTGACGGCAGATCTCCACCACCTCGTCAAAGCTCAGGAACAGGCTCTGCCCGTCCCGCTCCACCTGGGCAGGCGTGGCCACGAACGTGCAGTAATGACACCGGTCCCGACACAGGCGCGTGACCGGCACGAACACCTTCGGCGAATAGGTGACGGTTCCCTGGCGCCCGACGGCCTCCAGCCCGGCATCCCGCACCCGCGCGGCGACGGCCATCAGCCGGTCCAACCACTCACCGCCAGCCGCGAGAAGGCTCGTGACCTCGGCAACGTCGAGGCTCTTGCCCGCCTCGGCCCGCAGCACCGCACGCCGCACCTCGCGCTCGGTGGGCACAGCGACCTCGCCCACGGGGAACGAGGGGAACGGAAGAGCGGTGGCGGTCATGTGACTACAGTCCGTGACCGGTGATGCGGATACCCGCATGAGTCTTGTGCCGGCGGTTGATCGCGATCAGGTTCGCCGTGAGCTTCTCGACCTGACCGCAATTCGCCAACCGGCCACCGAACAGACCCCGGACTCCCGGGATCACGTCAGCCAGAGCGATCACCAGATCGACATCAGCACGGTCTTCACCCATCACCAGCACATCAGTGTCGACCTCGACCCGCGACAGATCCGCCAACACCACCGCCGACACGTTGTGGAACGCCCCGATCACCCGCGAACCCGGCAGCACCGCCTGCGCCTGCTGCGCCGCGCTGCCCTCAGCCACCTCCAACGGGAACGGACCCGTCTTGCCGAACCCGATCGGATTCACACAGTCGATCAACACCTTGCCGCCCAGCTCGTCCGCCAACGACGCCAACAGCTCAGCGTGACCGTCCCACGGGATCGCCGCGAGCACCACGTCAGCCCGCGCCGCGCACGCGGCGTTGTCAGCACCCGACACCCGAGCACCCGCGAACCCCGCCTCGGCCAGCAGCTCCACCAGCTCTGCAGCCGCCACCTCAGCCCGACCCGCATCACGAGACCCCAGCACCACCGGCACACCCGCAGCAGCCCACCGCAACGCCAGACCACGCCCCTGCGCACCCGTACCCCCCAGCACACCCACCGTCAACCCATCCAGCACACCCAGATCCGTCATGTCATCCATCCTCTCGGTCCAGCAGGTCGGTCACCGCTCGGGCGGCCCCTGCCGGGTCGTGGTCCAGAAATCCGTGGGTCCACTCCGGCCGCTCGACGACGGCGCCCGCCGGCAGGAGCTCGACCGCGCGTCGCGTCTGCACGGTCAGGTCGTCATCGAGGTTGAGCACCGTCAGTGGTCTCGCGAGCCGGGTGAGCGCCGCCGGGACGTCGTACCGGAAGGCCGCGTGGTGGCCCCACCAGTGTCGGGGGCCGCCCGAGAGGCGCGCCAGGAAGATCCGGCCCGCGTCCTCGACGGTGTTGACCCGGCCCACGCCGAAGAACTCGACGAACCATCGCCACTTCGCCAGGAGGGTCTGGCCGTCCTCGGTGAAGATCGGGTCGGTGCTGTAGACCGCACGGAAGTGCGCGAGCTCGGCGGCCGTGAAGACCGGCATCGAGATCGTCACGACCCGCCGCACCAGGTCCGGTCGCCGCACGGCCAGCTCGAGCGCGATCAACGACCCCGTGTGGTAGCCCAGCAGGTCGACCGGGCCACCGCCGCGTGCCCGCTCCGCGTCCAGGAGCTCGGCCATGACCTCGGCGTAGTCGGCGATCTCCGGGGGCTCGGCCAGGGAGTCGGAGGCACCGAAGCCCGGCGTGTCGGGAGCGATCACGCGGCGCGAGCGTCCGAGCTCGGCCATGACGTTCTCGTAGACCAGGCTCGAGGCCGGGCTCATGTGCAGGCACAGGAGCGTCGGTGACGAGGTCTCCGCCCCCGCCTGGCGCAGGTGCACCTGCCCGTGAGCGACGTCGACGTAGTCGCGCCGGACGGTCACCGGGCCGGTCACGCCGGTCATGCCGGCCACCGCACGGCGCGCGTCTGCCGCCCGTGGGCCAGGAGGTGGCCGCCGGCGTCCCAGACCGAGGCATCGTCGATGCACGTCGACCCCGACGCCCAGGTCGTGGCATGACTGAGGAACATCCATGCTGTCGGATCGACCATGACATCGGTGCGGAAGTGCGCCGAGAAGGAGAGGGTGGGCACGAAGGTCGGCGCGACCTCTCGGGAGTACAGCGCCGGGGGCATCGCGTCGAGCACCGTGACCAGGGCGGCCTCGCTCGACTCGACCGAGACCTCGGCCGGCGCCTCCCGCAGCCGGACCCAGGCTCCGCCGGGTCGACCCTCGCGCGAGTTCTCGACGATGACCAGGTCCAAGCGGTCGCGGAAGACCAGCTCGAGCTGGCCGTCCGCCGGGGGTGTGCCGACCGCCGGCCGCGGTGGCAGCTCGCGGCGGTCGGCCCACATGTGGGGCTCACCGGGCCGGGTGTGCTCGGTGACCCCGTGGGCCCGCAACCGGTCCTGCTGGACCAGCGCGAACCGGCTCGTGGCGGTGCGCTGACCGGCGTGCACCACGTCGACGTCGACCTCGGCCGGGCCGTCCTGGACCGACGCCACAAAGCAGACCGTCAGCGCCGCGAGGCGGTGCGGCGCGACCGCGACGGCGGCGTCGGCCAGCCGGGCGAACACGTGCCCGCCGAAGATGCCGCCGACCCCGCTCCAGCGCGGGTCCAGACGGGTCGCGACCCGTGCAGAGCGCGCCGCGGTCGTCATGCGTCCGAATACATCAGACATATCGACCCCTGTCAATGACTCTCCCACCCACGTGACCTGGAATTAACCTCCCGCCCCGCGGTGGCACCATTCCCCCGCGCTGGTCCAGCCCGGACGTAAGATTCATCAGACAGTTTCCGACGAAGGGACGCCCATGACCATCCCCCGCCAGTCCACGGCCCTGATGATCATCGACATGCAGAACTCGTTCCTGCACCCCGACGGGTCGATGGCCGCGATCGGGATGCCGCACGAGGCGCTGACTCCGGCGGTCGCCGGCTGCCAGAAGCTCGTCGACGCGGCGCGGACCGCCGACGTACCGGTGGTCTTCACGCGCTACGTCTACATGGCCGACTACCGCGACGGCGGGCTGCTGCCGAACGAGCTCGTGCCGGCGATGCGTGAGGTCGACGCCCTGGTCGCGGGGTCGTGGGACGCCGAGATCGTCGAGGAGCTGACCCCGCACGCCGGGGACGTCGTGATCGACAAGTCCCGCCCCAGCTCCTTCTACGGCACGCAGCTCGAGCCGGTGCTCACGACGCTGGGCATCGAGCACCTCGTGGTGGCCGGCGTGACGACGAACATCTGCGTCGAGAGCACCGTGCGCGACGCCGGACAGCGCGACTACCGCACGCACGTCGTCGCCGACGCCTGCGCGGAGTTCGAGGCCTCGCGGCACGACCACGCGCTGAACACGATGGGCTTCGGATTCGGCTGGCTGACCTCGGTCGACGAGGTCGTCGCCGCCTGGGACGCCTGAGCCCGTCGGCTCAGGCGCCCCGGCGCACGAGGTCGCCCGCGGCCGGCGGATCGGACGGGTCGTGGGCCCACCGGTCCAGACCGGCTCCCACGACCTCCAGGACCGGGCCCGACGCCCCCGCGACGAGCTCGTCCCCGACCGACCAGGCCGCGACGCCCGAGCTGATCAGCGGCCCGGAGTCGCCCGGGCCGAGCGCGTCCGACACGTGCACCGAGGTGATCACGTCGGTGCACGCCTCGAGCGCGTCCGCCGGCCGGAAGGCGGCCGGGCCGGCGAACCACGCCAGCACGACGCAGCCCTGCGGCGAACGCATGTCGGTCCGCAGGAACTCCGCGGGCACGACCACCAGGTCGCCCCGGCGGTAGGTGCGGCCCTCGAGCTCCAGCTCACCGTCGAGCAGCAGGACCTCCTCCGAGGCGTGGTAGCCGCCCGGGGTCAGACGCTCGAAGCCGGCCGGGAACCGGCCGAGGATCGTGAAGTGACCCTCGGGTGCGGCCAGCGGCACCAGCTCGATGCCACCGTTGGAACCGGGCATCGGCACCTGGCGCCAGGGCTGCGCGTCCAGGTCGGTCAGGTCCAGCTCGGTGGGGCGCGGCATCAGGCACCCCCTCGCCGCGCGAGGGCGAGGGTCCGCTGCGCCCCGGCGACGACCGCCGGGTCGACGAGGCGCCCCTGCGGGTCCAGGACCACGCCGCTGCCGGTCGCCTCGGCCTCGTCCAGGAGCCGGAGCACGGTGCGTGCCTCCTCGACCTCCTCGGCGGCCGGCCTGAACACCTCGTGCACGACGGACACCTGGGCGGGGTGGATGCAGGCACGGCCGACGAACCCGAGCCGCTGCACGCGCTCGGTCGAACGGCGCAGTGCCTCGGGATCGGCCGTGATGCGCGAGACCGGCCCGACGGGCGGCGCGATGCCGGCCGCGACGCTCGCGAGCACGACCATCGTGCGCATCGTCAGCAGCTCGACCTCGTCCTCACCGGGGGTGATGCCGGTGTCACCCGCGAGGTCGACCTCGCCGATCTGCAGCTGGTGCACCCGCGGACCCGCCGCGATCGGCCCCACCCCGAGCACCGCCACCGCCGACTCGACCACCGGCATGAGCCGGGTCGTCGTGTCGCCGGCCGCCACGAGCTGGGCGGCGACCGCCTCGACGTCGTCGCGGCTCTCGGCCTTCGCGAGCGCGATACCGGTCAGGCCCGCCAGGCCCGCCAGCGCCGCGACGTCCAGCTCCCGCAGCACGCCGGGATTCACGCGGACCCAGACCTCGGTGGTCAGGCCCGCGGGAAGGGCGCCGATCCACCGCACCACGCTCTCGCGCGCCGCCTCCTTCTCGGCGAGCGGCACCGCGTCCTCCAGGTCCACGATGATCGCGTCCGCTCCGCGGCCCAGTGCGCCGGCGAGCTTGGCCTCGGCGTTGCCCGGCACGTAGAGGTACGAGCGGGGCAGCGCGTCGACGCCGGTCATCGGACGACCGTGTCGCCGCGCAGCAGCTGCTTGGCGACGACCGTGCGCAGCACGTCGTTCGTGCCCTCACCGATGCTCATCAGGATCGAGTCGCGGTAGAGCCGCTCGACCTCGAACTCGGTCGAGTAGCCGTAACCGCCGTGCACCTTCATCGAGTCGATCGAGGCCTGGAGGGCGACCTCGGAGCAGAAGATCTTCGCCATGCCGGTCTCGACGTCGGCGCGGCCGCGTCGCACCGCGTCGGCCGCCCAGTAGGCCATCAGTCGCGCCGCCTGCAGGTTGGTGGCCATCGAGGCGAGCTGCAGCTGGATCGACTGGAACTCGCCGATCGCCTGACCGAACGCCTTGCGCTGGTTGGCGTAGGAGAGCGCCTCGTCGTACGCACGCTGCGCGATACCGGTGGAGCGGGCGGCCATGTTGACCCGCCCCCATTCCAGGGCCGAGAGGGCCTGCTTCATGCCGACGCCCTCGACGCCGCCGAGGAGGTTCTCCTTCGGGACGCGCACGTTGTCGAGCACGATCTCGCATGACTCGGTGCCCTTGTAGCCCAGCTTCGCGATGTCCTTGGTGACCGTGAAGCCTTCGGAGGTCGAGTCGATCAGCAGGATGCTCATGCCCGTGTGACGGGGGCTGGCCTCCGGGTCGGTCTTGACGAGCACCGGCAGCGGGTTGGCGTACCGCGCGTTCGTGATCCACATCTTGGCGCCCGAGACGACGTAGTGATCGCCCTCGAGACGCGCCGTCGTGCGGATCCCCTGCAGGTCGGTGCCCGCATCGGGCTCGGTCAGGCCGACGCCCGTGCGCAGCTCACCGGTCGCGAGCCGCGGCAGGTACTCCTGCTTCTGCGCGTCGGTGCCGTGCATCGCCAGCATGCGACAGCTCAGCGAGTGGCTGCCGAGGATGCCCGCGATGCCCATCCAGCCGCGGGAGATCTCCTCGAAGACCAGCGCGAACGAGACGGGGTCGAGGTCGATGCCGCCGAACTCCTCGGGGATCGTCATGCCGAACAGGCCCATGTCGGCCATGCCCTTGACGATCTCGGTCGGGTAGCGACCGGACTGCTCCCACTCACGGGCGACGGGGACGATCTCCTTGTCGACGAACGTCCGCAGCAGCTTGCGGAACTCGCGGTGGTCCTCGCTCAGGTTGAAGTCCATGACGGGTGCCTTCCTCAGGGTGTGGTGTTCGTGCGGTTCAGGGGCCGGAAGACCGGCAGGGCGCGACCGTCGGGCAGGTCCCACCAGGCCACCTCGACCGGGTCGTCGATCGCGACCTCCTGGTGGGGGTGGATCCGGGTCAGCAGGATCGGTCCCTCGGCCAGGCGGACACGGGCGATGGTGTACGGGGTCGCGAGATCGGGTCGCGGACCGCGGTGCACGACGGTGAAGGAGTCGACCTCGCCGGCGCCGGAGACGTCGACCTGACTCAGGCCGCCGAGGGTCCCGCACGCCAGGCAGACCGCACGGGGCGGGTGCTGCACGGCCGCGCAGCCGTCGCAGCGCTGCACCGTCAGCCGGTGCTCGCGGGTCGCGTCCCACCACGGTGCGGTGAGGTCGTCGGCGGCCGGGACGTCGGGCAGGTGCTGTGGCTGGTCAGTCATCGGTCGGCCCCCAGGACCACGGTCGCGTGCGTGGACAGGATGCCGCCGGTGCCGTGCGCGACCGCGATCTCGGCGTCCGGCACCTGCCGCGCGCCGGCCTCGCCCCGGACCTGGCGGACGGCCTCGACCAGGAGCAGGACCCCGTACTGGCCCGGGTGGCAGTACGACAGACCCCCGCCCGCGGTGTCGAGCGGGAGGGACCCGCCCGGGCGGATGCGGCCGCCGGCGATGAAGTCCAGGACCTCGCCCCGCCCACAGAACCCGAGCGCCTCGATGCTCAGCGCGGCCGTGATCGTGAACGAGTCGTAGACCTCCAGCACGTCGACGTCGGAGGGCGTGACGCCGGCGCGGGCGAAGGCGTCGGCACCGGACCCGACGGCACCCGTGCTCGTGAGGTCGCGCACCGCCGTCATCGAGGTGTTGGTCGTGCGTTCGCCGTAGCCGAGCACCCGGACGGCGGGCTTGGCCAGGTCGCGGGCCCGCTCGAGCGAGGTCAGCACGACCGCTCCGCCGCCGTCGGTCACGAGGCAGCAATCGGCCACCGTGAGGGGGCTGCTCACCAGGCGCGACGACGTGACGTCGGCGGCGGTGAGCGAGCCGGCCCGGTACCGATAGGCCGCGGGGTTGAGCAGGGCCCACTCGCGCGCGGCGACCGCGATCTCAGCCAGCTGCTCGTGCGTGCCCCCGAAGCGGTGCAGGTACTGCTGGGCCGCCATGGCGTAGTACGACAGCGGGAAGAGCGGGTCGTAGGGCGTCTCGAGCTGCGCCTCCGGGGTGTGGTCCTCGGTGACGCCGCCGAGCCTGCGGGAGGCGGCCGAGCGCTGGTTGGAGGCGAAGCTGATGACGACCGTGCTGGCCTGGCCGGACTCGATCGCCTGGGTCGCGCGGGCCACCATCATCTCGTAGGCCGACCCACCGGCGAAGGTCGAGTCGGTCCAGCGCGGCTCGAGCCCGAGGTGGTCGGCGACCTGGGTCGCCGAGAAGCGCGAGACGCCCGTCGTGGCGATGCCGTCGACGTCGGCGAGCGTGAGCCCGGCGTCGGCCAGGGCCCGGGTGATGGCCTGAGTCTGCAGCGTGAGGATCGAGAGGTTCGTGACCCCGAGGTCGGACTCCGCGACGCCGACGATCGCCGCCCCGGTCGCGGTGCTGGTGGTGGCGCTCATGGGCGACCGGTCCCGTCGGCGCGGCCGAGCAGCGCGCGGGCGGACGCGGGCTTGACCGCGAAGCGCTCGTCACGCCCGCCCGCGCCGAGCGTCGTGACGGTCATCGTGACGTCGACCCACGAGTCGTCCTCGGCCACAGCCGTGACCTCGCCCTCGCAGCGCACGCTCTCCCCGGCGAACATCAGGTTGCGGAAGGTGAAGTCGATGCGCTGCACGAAGCACTGCGGGCCGAGCCAGTCCTGCAGCATCTCGACGAGCAGCGCGCCGAAGACCTGGCCGTCGACGACCGGACCGGGCAGCTTCTTGGCCGCGACGTAGTCGGGGTCGTAGTGGCTCTGGTACCAGTCCCAGGTCGCGCCGGCGTAGGCGACCATGTCGGGCAGCGTGATCGTGCGCTCGAGCGGCGGGATCGTGGCGCCGACCTGGGGCACGGCAGGGGTGCCGGGCCCTGGGCGGCCTGATGGACCGGCAGGGGTGCCGGGCCCTGAGGGGCGAGAAGGTCCAGCGGTCATGATGCACCTCCGATCTCGACGTAGATGATGGTCTCGGTGTTCTCGGCGAGGAACTCGTCGTGCTGGTCGGTGTACGTGGCCCGTGACGTGACGATCAGCATCGCGGCGCCGGAGCCCGTGGTCTTCTCGACCACGTCGGTGATCTCCCACGTCGCGGTCACGACGTCCTCGGGGCGCAGGCGTCGTCCGAACACGTAGGAGTTGCCGCCGCGCACCTCCCGGGTGTCGGGGATCTGGATCCCCCAGCGGTGCCCGGCGTAGCCCTCGGCGTCCATCGGGAGCCCGGCGTACTGATTGGTCTCGCAGATCAACGTCGGCGGGGCGGTGACATCGGCGAGTCCCTGCTCCCGCGCGAACTGCGGATCGCGGTACAGCGGGTTGTCGTCGCCGATCGCCAGGCCGAAGTACCGGCCCGAGGCGGCACCGAACGGTTCCGGTGCCACGTAGACCCGCTGCTGCCCCACGAGGGCGCGGATCTCGTCGGTCAGCAGGCTCACGCCGCACCCCCGTCGCCGGCGGCCGGGTAGAGGGCCATGGGAAAGACCTCCAGCAGGAACTCGTCACGCAGCAGGGCCTTGCAGATCGCTCCCGTCGAGGCGGGCCACGGGGGTGACAGCAGACGCTCCCGCACCGGCGCGACGGCCCGGTACTCGGGGATGGCCGACTCGACGCAGTACTCGACGGTCTCGAGCAGGTCGGCCGGACCGAGCCCGGCGTGCGCGAGCAGCTCCAGGATCGCGCCGAAGGTGGCCTCCGCCTGGGCACCAATGTCGTCCGGGTGCAGCGCTTCCTGCGTCTCCATGTCCAGCGCGGCGAAGCCGGACATGAACAGCGTGCGACCGGCCTTCACGCCCGGCGAGTAGGTCAGGGTGTCGTACCGGGACCAGCCCGGGTTGACCACCTCGAGCGGGTGCCGGGAGGCCGTGACGTCCATCGCCACGAGCACCCCGGGCGCGTGGAGCCGGCTCATGAGGATGCCACCCGCGCCGGGGTAGACGCCGCCGCCGCCGAGGCGCTCCTTGCGCACGCGGTGCGAGCGCCGGTACTCGTCGCGCGTCTCGGGCGTGGAGTAGTCGTAGGTCGTCACGGCGTGGTCGAGCGAGAGGCCGGTGTCACGCAGCAGCGCGTCGGCGCGATCGAGGCAGTAGGCGTACTGGCCCACGAAGTCGCCCGGGGAGACGACGTCGCCGCGCTCGTCGAGCGGCACGATCGTGGGCAGGTAGACGGTGCCGTCGTGACCCTCGCGGACCGGCGAGGCCAACCAGGTGCCGGCGTCGCGGGCCTCGCTCGCGACACGCAGCTCGGTGCCGCCGCCCTTGACCGCGTGCAGCTCGACCTCGAGGAACGCCGTGCGTCGCACGAGCCGCTCGACCACGACCGTGCGCACGACGGGCTCGTGCTCGCCGAACAGCTCGCGGCGGACCGAGGCCGCGGCCTCGTAGTCGGCCAGGCCCGACAGGGTGACGTTCTCGGTGACCCGCGTGACGTCCTCGGGACCGAGGCCGGCGCCCGCGAGGATCGTGAGGACCTTCTCGTACGCGATGCGCGCCTGCCGCTCCATCGTGCCGCTGACCGTCATCTTGCCGACCTCGGCGTCGAACGCCGCCGACGTGTGGCCCGACGTCCACGCGGCGGTGTTGTTCGCCGCCCCGGGCCCGGCACCCCCGCCGAGGTCCTCGGACAGGCCGAGGCAGAACGTGAAGCCGTCGTAGGGGAACCAGGGGAACTCCGCGGGGCGGATGGCGTTGAGCGTCATGACGGACCTCCAGGGCCGGGGGCAGGGTGACAGGCGGCGTGGAGCGCTGCGACGAGCTCGTCCAGGCCGGGCTCGTCGGCGAGGTGCTCCACGCGGTCGGCGACGGCGCGGCCCTCGGGGCCGGCGTTGCCGAAGAACTTCTCGAGCAGCTGGGCGTCGGTCAGCGGGTGCGCGGTCGTCCCGGCGCTCCCGGCGACCGATCCGATCACCTCACGACCGTCGGACAGGCGGACGACGACCCGACCGGGGGCGTCGGCGGCGTGACCCGTCGGCGCCGTCACGTTCCAGGCGACACGGGCGGCGAGATCGGCGACCTCGCTCCGCGCGAGCGAGGCGGGCTCGTAGGTGGCCAGGCCGACGGTGCCGTCGAGGAGCATCGCGGCCGTGCTCCACGGCAGGGAGAACTTGGCGGCGTACGGGGAATGGGGGTGGGCCAGGTCGCGGTCGGGCGGACACACCGTGGGCGCCGAGTCAGGGTGTACGTCCGCGACGACCGACACGACGTCGGCGGCGCCGAAACCCTCGCGCGCGGCGACCTCGCGGACCGCGTCGAGCGTGACGTGCATGAGCTGGCAGGCGGGATACGGCTTGATCCCGATCCGCGTGGTCTCCCACCGCTCGCCCAGCCGCTCCACGACGCTGGCCGGGTCGGCCGGCACGCCTGACAGGGCGTCGTACAGACCGTGGGGCCCGTCGAGGACCGTCTCGGGGCCGCTCGCGCCGGCGGCGGCCAGACGCGCGGCCAGAATGCCGGCGTGCGAGGCCAGGCCGGGGTGCAGCTGCTTGGTGGAGGCTCCGGTGCCGAGGAAGGCGAGCAGGCCACCGGCCTGGCTCCCGGCGATGCCGAGGGCGTCGGTGGCCGTCGCGGCGTCCTGGCCGGTCAGGCGGGACGTGACGAGCGCCGAGGAGAAGACCCCGGCGACCATCGTCGCGTGCAGGCCACGGGTGTGGAAGCCGTGCGGGGCGGCCGCGGCGATGCGGCACACCGTCTCGTACCCGACGACCGCGGCGTCGAGGGCCTGCCGGCCCGTGGCTCCGACCTGCTGTCCGACGGCGAGGACCGCCGGGAGCACGACCGCGGTGGCGTGCACCAGGCCTCCGGCATGCGTGTCGTCGAAGTCGAGCGCGTGCACCAGCGCGCCCGTCGCGAGCGCCGCGGCCGGGGCGCCGATGCGCTCCTGGCTGCCGAGCGGCGCGGCCTCGGGAGGACCACCGAGGCCGGACGCGACCTCCAGCACCGCGTCGACGGCCCCGGAGCGGTGGCCCGCGACCGCGGCGCCGAACCCGTCGAGCAGGTGGCGCCGTGCGGCGGCATCGACTGCGGCGGGCACCTCGAGCGGGGCGGTCCCCCACTCGGCGAGCCGGCGCGCCGTCGTCATCGCGCGGCGGCCTCCGTCTCGGCAGTCGTGGGCTCGACCGGAGCCACGGCTCCGAACGCGCCGCGGCGTCGCAGCTCCTCCACCGCGTCCGCGTCGAGGTTCAGCACGTCGGCGGCGACCTCGTCGAGGTGCTCGCCGCGCTGCGGGGCGCGGCGGTACTCCGGGACGGTCGACCCGACACGCACGGGTGAGCCGAGCTGCTGCAGGGTGCCGTAGTGCGGGTGCTCGGTCTCCACGATCAGCTGGCGCGCCAGCGTGTGCGGATCGGTCAGCGCCGCCTCGACGTCGTTGATGGGGCCGCACGGGATCGAGGCCGCGTAGAGCTCGGGCAGCCAGTCGTCGACGGTGCGCTCGCGGAAGATGTCCTCCAGCAGGCCGACCAGCTCGGTCTGGTTCTCCCGGCGCGACGCGAACGAGGCGAAGGGCGAGTCCTGCTCGGCCCACTCCGGGTGCCCCACGACCTTCGCGAGACGCTGCCAGAACTTCTCCTTGGCGCACCCGACGACCATCCAGCCGTCCTTGGCCTCGAAGGCCTGGAACGGGACGAGCGAGGGGTGGGCCGAGTGGCTGGTGCGCACGGGCTCGAAGTCGGCGTTGAGCTTCCACGTGGCCAGGTACGCCAGCATCGTGACCGCGGTGTCGTACAGGCTCACGTCGCAGTCCATGCCCACGCCGTCACGGCGAGCCGCATGGACCCCGGCCAGCAGCGACATCGCGGCGACGAAGCCGCCGGAGTAGTCCACGAGCGACAACCCGCTCTTGGTCGGGGGACCGTCGGGCTCACCGGTCAGGTCCATCCACCCGGCCAGGCCCTGGAGCACGTAGTCGTAGCCGGGCTCGGTGGACCGGGGGCCGGTCATGCCGAAGCCGGTCAACGAGACGCACACGATCGCGGGGTTCAGGTGCTTGAGGTCGTCGTACATCAGCCGCATCTTGGCCGGCACGTCGCCGCGCAGGTTGGAGTAGACGACGTCGGAGACCTTGACGAGCTCCTCGAAGACCTCCCGGCCCGCCTCGCTCGTGAGGTCGAGCGAGAGGCTGCGCTTGTTGCGGTTGAACGTCTCGAAGAACAGCGAGTCCTCCCCCTCGGCGAAGGGTGGGACGTAGCGGCCGACGTCGCCGCCGACCCGCGGGTCCTCGATCTTGATGACCTCGGCGCCGAGGTCGGCCAGGTGGACCGTGCCGAACGGGCCGGCCCCGTACTGCTCGACCGCGATGATGCGGATGTCTTCCAGCGGCTTCATCGGTTCGCTCCCGTGAACTCGGCGATCATGTCGATGATCGCGTCCTGGGCGACGCGCGTGTCCTGCGCCGCGATGCCGTGCGTGGGCGGGCTGAGCTTGATCGAGTCAGCCACGCCGTCGTAGGCCGCGACGCGGGCGACGACCTCGTCGCGGGTGCCGCTCAGGGTCAGGGCGTCGACCATCTCGTCGCCGACGACGTCGGCGAGGTAGTCGGCGCCCGTGCCGGCCCGGAAGGTCTCGATGACCTTCTGCTGCCCCTCACCGATGCCGTGGAACTCGAACATCTCGACGTAGGAGCGCACCGTGGCGTAGAAGCCCACCAGCCCTGCGGCCCGGCGCCGGGCCACGGAGCCGTCGGCGTCGATCGAGCAGCACGCCGAGACGACGACGTCGAGGTCCTCGCGGTTCTTGCCCTCGGCCCGGTCGATCCCGGCCTGCAGGTCGGGCAGCAGACGCTCGGCGAGATAGGCCGGCGAGCACAGCTCGTGGCTGATCCAGCCGTCGCCGACCTGACCCGCCAGCCGCATCATGTACGGACCCATGGCCGCCAGGTACACCGGGATGTCGGGTCGGACGACCGGGAACGGACGCTCGTAGCCGCGGATGTGCATGGGCTCCCAGTCGCCCTCGGTCCGCATCGTCTCGCCCGTCGTGGCGGTCGACCAGAAGAGCCGGATGTTGCGCACGGTCTCGCGCATGTGCGGCACCGGCTTGCCGAACTCGACGTTGTGCCAGTCCTCGTTGAGACGCTGCACGCCCGAGCCGAGTCCCAGCACGAACCGGCCCCCGCTCATCTCGTCGAGGTCGAGCGCCTCCAGGGCCGTGACCATCGGGCTGCGGGTGAAGGCGAGCAGGATCGCGGTGCCGACCTTGGCGGTGCTGGTGCCGGCCGCGAGGGCCGCGGCCGTGATCGTCGCGCTGCGGTGGAGCTCGGAGGTCCACAGGACCTCGGCCCCCGCCTCCTCGGCGCGACGACCGGCCTCGACGACCTCGGCCAGCGTCTCGCCCCAGGGCTGGTAGGTGATGCGCAGACTCATCGGGAGGCCTCGCGCGCCGCCTCCGAGTCCAGCGAGAGCGGGATCTCGGCCTCGGGGAAGATGCCGTCGAGCTGCTCGGCACCGCGCTTGTACACGTAGAACGTGCGCTTGAACGAGCACACCTCGACGGCGTCCTGGTTCAGGGTGCGGGTGCGCACCGTGACGATTCCCGCGTGGGGCCGCGAGCCGGACTCACGCTTGTCGAGCACCAAGGACTCGCTGTACAGCGTGTCCCCGGAGAAGACCGGCTTGGTCATCTTGATGTCGTCCCACCCGAGGTTCGAGAAGGAGTTCTGCGTCAGGTCGGTGACGCTCTGGCCCACCGCGATCGCGAGGGTCAGCGTCGAGACGACGAGAGGCTTGCCGAACTCCGACTTGGCCGCCCACTCGGTGTTGAAGTGCATCTGAGCGGTGTTCATCGTGAGCAACGTGAACCAGGTGTTGTCAGCCTCGGTGACGGTCCGGCCGAGCGGGTGGCGATAGACGTCCCCGACCTCGAAGTCCTCGTAGAACCGACCGACCCAGCCCTGCTTGTGGCCCATGATTGCCTTCTTCCGTCCGACGTGGTGACCCCAGCATAAATGTCGGACGATTGACGGTCAAGATCCTCTCACACACTTTCGGAGAGTCTTCACGCCTGAAATGCGGTCACGTGATGACGCAGGCCGAAAAGTCTGACATCAGGGCGTGTGGGTGCGGTCCCGGTAGGTCCCCCGGAGGCGGACGAGGTGCTCACGCATCGCCTCCGCGGCCCGCTCGGGGTCACGGTCGGCGATCGCCTCGAGGATCTCCTCGTGGTCGTGGTCGACGTCGTCCCAGAAGCGGGGCTCGACGTCCGGGTCGAGGAACTTGGTCTGCAGGACCCGGAACACCGGTTCGGTGACGATCTCGAGGAGGGCGTTGCTCGAGCTCTGCAGCACGACCCCGTGGAAGTTGCGGTGCTCCTTGAAGCGCATGCCGCGGCCCCGCGAGATCTTCTCCCGCTCGACGGCCTCCCGCATGGCCTCCAGGTGGTGGGCCTCACGGCGCTCGGCCGCGAGCCGGGCGGCCGGGACCTCGAGGATCTCGCGGGCCTCCAGCATGTGCGCGACGGTGACGTCGTCGGTGCCCGACATGAGTCCCAGGCTGGTCTCGAGGTAGTCGCTGACCTGGCCGAGCTCGACGCGCCGCACGAACGTGCCGCCCGTCGTGCCGCGGGCGGTCTCGACCAGGTCACGGGAGGTCAGGACGCGCAGGGCCTCACGAACCGTGCTCCGGCTGACCCCGAAGATCGCCGACAGCTCGGTCTCGGAGGGCAGGCGGTCGCCCGCGGCGAGCGACCCGTCGAGGATGCGGTCCAGGAGCTGGTCGGCGACCTGCTGGTAGGCCGGACGCACACGGCTCACCGAGAGTCCGTCGCTCCCCCGTCCGCCGCCCGGACGATCGACGAGCCCCCGCCCCGGCGTGCTCGCCGAGATCGTGTCCTTGGCCATGCTTCCTCCTGGTGTCTCCTCAGCGCGAGGTCGGTGAGGACCGCGCGATGTAGTCCTCACGGATGTCTCGCTTGAGAATCTTCCCACTGGGATTGCGCGGAAGGTGCTCCACGACATGCCACTCCCGCGGGACCTTGTACTTGGCCACGCCAGCGCGCACGTGGTCCTCGACCCCGGTGACGTCGACCGTGACACCGCGACGCGCGACCACGAAAGCCGTCACCCGCTCACCGTAGACGTCGTCGGGCACGCCCACGACGGCCACGTCGTCGATGTGCGGGTGCTGCGCGACGACCTCCTCGATCTCGCGCGGGTAGATGTTGACCCCGCCCGCGATGATCATGTCCTTCTTGCGGTCGACGATCGAGATGAAGCCCTCCTCGTCGCGCACCGCGATGTCGCCGACCGTGATGAAGCCGTCCTCGGTCGTGGCCTCCCGGGTCGCCTCCTCGTTCTTGAGGTAGCCCTTCATGAGCATCGGCGACCGGGCGAAGAGCTCCCCGGGCTCCCCGGGCCCGACCTCCTGGCCGTCCTCACCGAGCAGGCGCACCTCGTTCATGAACCACGGGTGTCCGACGCTTCCGGGCTTGCGCAGCGAGTCCTCCGGACGCAGGTCCGTCACGACGGCACACTCGGTCGAGCCGTAGAGCTCGTGGATTCCCACCCCGGGGAACGCCTCGTGGACCCACTTCTTGAGCTCGATCGGCAGGGCCGCCGCGTTGAAGTACAAGGTGCGCAGCGCCGAGAGGTCGTACGCCGCCGCAGGCTCCTCGACCAGGCGCCGGATCTGCTGAGCGTGCGTCGGCACCAGGAACACCGTGCTCACCCGCTGCTCGGCCAGGCCCCGCAGGAACTGCTCGGGGTCCCACGAGCGCAGGACCGTGGTCGTGCCACCGAGCTGCGGCCCCGCGTAGGCGAAGGCAAAGCCGGCTCCGTGGTACAGCGGTGCGACGGCCATCGTCGACGTCGAGGGGCCGAGCCCGTACTCGATCGCGGAGGCGTAGTTGTTGAGGACCCGGCCGCGGTGCGTCAGCACGACGCCCTTCGGCAAGCCTGTCGTGCCGGAGGTGTAGGTGATGCAGAAGGGATCGGTCTCGGAGACAGCGACCCGGGGATCGACCGCATGGGCCCCGGCGAGGAACGTCTCGTAGTCCAGCCCTGCCTCGCCCTGGAAGGACAGCACCGTCGCGAGCTCGTCGACCAGGGTGCCGGCACGGTCGGCCAGGGTGTCGTCGAGGATCAGCGCCACGGCCTCGGAGTGCCCGACCACGTACGCGTTGTCGGGCGCGGCGTTCTTGGGGTTGAGCGGCACCATCGGCAGGCCGGCCTTGGCGAGCGCGGTCGCGACCTCGAAGTACTCCATGCGGTTCCCGGCGAGGACCGCGACGGGCTCGCCAGGCCTCAGACCACGCGCGAGCAACCCGGACGCGAGCCGGTTGGAACGGTCATCGAGCGCGGCGAACGTCAGGCGCCGGTCGCCGTCGATCACTGCGGTGCGGTGCGGGGTCGCGCGGCCGAACTCGCGGACGCCCGACGCCATGTTGAGCTGGGTGCTCACGGTGCCTCCTCGTGGGGGACGGAATTGACCAGCATCAGGACCTCGGCCGTCGCAAGGACGCCGTCGGCCCCGTCGATCGCGGTCCAGGTCCACTCCTGCAACGTCTTGCCCGAGCTCGTGGTCCGGCTCGCGCCCGGCGCCAGTCGGACCCGGACCGTGGTGCCTGCCACGACCATCGCGGCGAACGAGACCCGGCGGATCTCGACCATCGCGATCGCGTGGTCCAGCACCCCGGACTGCTCGACCAGACCGCCCATGAGCAGCAGCAGGCCCTGCCCGGGCAGAGGCCGCCCGGCGTCGGTCCGCTGGAACAGCGGGTGCGTGTAGCCGCCCGTCGACACGAGCGTCTCGATCGTCTCGGCGGTGACCTCGACCGCAGGCGTCGCGATCACCGGATCAGCGGAGGCCGGAAACATCGGCGTCCCCCCAGAACGGCTCGCGACGCTCCACGAACGCCGTGAATCCCTCAGCGTGGTCCGGGACCTCGGCCAGCAGTCGCTTGAACAGGGCCAGCTCGTGGTCCAGCCCCTCACGGAAGCCTCGCTCGCGAGCGTCGGTCAGCAGGTGCTTCGTGATCGCCATGACGGGCCGGGACTGGCCCCGCATCGAGCCGACGAACGCCTCCACAGCCGCGTCGAGCTCCTCGTACGGATGAGAGGCCAACGCCAGCCCCCACTGCACCATCGCGGGTCCGTCGAGCCAGGTCGGCGTGAGCATCAGGGCCTTGGCCCGCTGGTCGCCCAGCTTGCGCACGGCGCGCTGGCTCGCCCCGGCTCCCGGCGGCACGCCGAACGACACGTGCACGTCACCGACCTTCGCGTCCTCGGCGGCGATCACGATGTCGCACGCGAGGATCAGCTCGAAGCCGCCGGCCCGCGCCAGGCCGTCGACCTGCGCCACGACCGGGACCGGGAGGGACTCCAGGCGCAGCAGCGTCGCGTGGTACGACTCCAGGAACGGCACGAAGACGCCTGCCGGATCGCCGAAGCAGTCCGCCAGGAACGTGATGTCCATGCCGACACAGAAGGCCTTGCGGCCGGCTCCGCGGATCACGACCGCGCGCAGGGAGTGATCCTTCTCTGCGGCCTCGATCATGGTGTTGAGGCCAGCGATCGTGTGCGGCGTGAGGCTGTTGAGCGTGTCCTCGCCGTCCAGCAGCACGTGCATGATCTGGTCACGCACCTCGTAGGTCACGTCGGTCATGCAGGGGTCCTCTCAGGGGTCGCGCACTCCTGGGCGAAGGAGGCGAGGTGGTCGGCATAGGCCTGCGGCGCGCGCAGGTGCGGCTGCCCGACCAGGCCGGGCAGGATCTCGAGGCGGGCGTCGGCCGCCAGCTCGAGCGCGATCGGGTCGGCGAACGCGAGCATGTCGTGCTCGGCGTCCAGGAGCAGCACGGGTTGGGTCAGGGCCGCCAACGGGCCCGCGGGATCGTGGCGGAAGGCCGCCTGGTATCCCCAGTCGTACCGGTCCTTGACCCGCAGCACCTGGGTCACCGCCACGTGCAGCAGCTCCGGCGTCAGGTCGGGCCAGATCCGCCGGTACCGCTCCACGGCCCACGTGAACTGCGCACCCTCGGTGTCGGTCGGCACCGGAGGAGTCCACCCGGCGATGAACTCGGCTCGCTGCTCCTTCGTGAGCAGCGCGATGCCACTCAGCACGATCCCGGCGGTGTCAGGCACTGCGTGCGCGAGCTCGACCGCGAGCGACGCGCCGGTGTGGACACCGGCGAACACCGGGGACGTCATGCCCAGACCCGCAGCGGCCTCAGCGAGGACCGCCGCGTAGTCCGGGATCTCGAACCCGGCGGCTGGAGGCGGGCTCGAGGCCCCGTAGCCCGGGGTGTCGAACGCGACGACCCGGGCGCGCCCGGCCAGGGCGCGCACGACGTCGAGCCACACCTCCGAGGACAGCGGCGACTCGTGCAGCAGCCCGATCCACGGACCGGAGTCGCCGGCCGTGACGGCGTGCACCTGCCCCCAGGCGGTGTCGACATAGGTCCGCCGCAGGGCCGGCGTCTGCGCGGCGCTCATGCCGGCGCCTGCTGCGGGGGCGTCGCCCGGACGCTCGCATCGCCCTCGTACGCGCGGTACGCGTGCTTCTCCCGAGGATCGGCCGACAGCCGCGCCGACAGCAAGGTCTGCGTGTACGGGTGCTGCGGCGACCGGAACAGGTCGACGGTGGGCGCGGTCTCGACGATCTCGCCCAGGTACATCACGGCGATCCGGTCGCTGACCTTCTCCACGGTGTGCATGTCGTGCGACACGAACAGGTACGCCAGCCCGAGATCGGCCTGCAGCTGGGCGAGCAGCTCGAGGATCTGGGCCCGGATCGACAGGTCGAGCGAGGAGGTGGGCTCGTCGAGCACGACGAACTTCGGCTCCGAGACGACGGCACGGGCGACCCCGACGCGCTGCTGCTGACCGCCCGACAGCTCCCCCGGGAGTCGCGTCGCGACCTTGGCCGGCAGTCCGACGCGCTCGAGCACCTCGATCACGAGCTTCCGGATCTGCGCCGCTCCCAGGCCCTTGCGGTGGATCTGGAGCGGCTCGGCCACGATCGAGCCGATCGACATGCGAGGGTTCAGCGACTCGTACGGCTCCTGGAACACGATCTGCATCTCGGCCCGCTTGGCGCGCAGCTCGGACGGGGACAGACCGGCCAGGTCGACGCCGTCCATGCGCACCGAGCCCTCGTCGAGCTCGAGCAGACGCAGCACGGCTCGACCCAGCGTCGACTTGCCGGACCCGCTCTCCCCGATGATCGCGAGCGTCTCACCGGCCTCGACCTGGAGGCTGACCCCGCGCAGGGCCTGGACGGGATCGCCGCCGCGCTGGCGCGAGGCGAACGTCTTGCACGCGTTCTCGACCTCAAGCAGTGACATCGTGCAGCTCCTCACGCTTCGGCACCGAGTTGATCAGCTTCCGGGTGTACTCATGCTGCGGGTCGACCATGACCTCCATGACCGGGCCGTGCTCGACGACCTCGCCGTCGAGCATCACGACGACGCGCTGGGCGTACTGGGCGATGACCCCGAGGTCGTGCGTCACGAGCAGCATCGATCGCTGCTCGCTGCGCACCAGGCCCGAGATCAGGTCCATGATCTGCGCCTGGACCGTCGCGTCGAGACCCGTCGTGGGCTCGTCGGCGATGAGCAGCTGGGGCGAGAGCGTCGTGGCGAGGGCGATGACGACCCGCTGCGCCATGCCGCCGGACAGCTGGTGCGCGTACCCGTCGAGCACGCGGGCCGGGTTGACGATGCCGACACCGTCGAGCATCGCGTGCGCGATCTCGCGCGACTCCTTCTTGCCGACCTTGGTCCCGTGAGCCTTCTGCAGCTCGTAGAACTGCCGCTCGATCGAGTAGATCGGGTTGAGCGAGCCGAACGGATTCTGCGCGACGAAGCCGATCCGCCGTCCGCGGACCTCGCGCATCTTCTTGCGCGGAGTCGCCAGCAGGTCGCCGTAGCCGTCGAGCTCGATCATCTCGGCACCGACCTCGGCGTTCGGCGGGAGCAGGCCGAGGATCCCCTTGATCGTGGTCGACTTGCCGCAGCCGGACTCGCCGACGACGCCGAGGATCTCGCCCCGCCCCACGTGAAGGTCGACGCCCCGCACCGCGTTCACGGTGCCGTCGGGGGTCGCGATGTCGACCGTCAGGCCGCGGACGTCCAGGACCGTGTCACTCATCGGTAGCTCCTCATCGATAGGACCGTGCGGTGCGGTCGCCGATCGCGTCGGCGAGCTGGTTGAACGCCAGGACGCACAGCAGCACGGCCAGGCCGGGGAAGGTCGCGATCCACCACTCGCCCGACGACATGTTGCCGGCGCCGTCGCGGATCATCGATCCCCACGACGGCGTCGGTGCACTGACACCGACTCCCAGGAACGACAGCGAGGACAGGACCACGATGGAGTTGGCGATCGTGAGGGAGGTCTGCACCAGGATCACGCCCCACACGTTCGGCAGCAGGTGCCGGAAGATCAGACGGGGCGTCGAGGCGCCCATCGCCGTGGCGGCCTCGACGAAGCGGCTCTCCCGGATCGCGAGCACCTCACTGCGCAGGAGCCGCATGTACCGGGGAATGTTGAGCAGCGCGATCGCGACGACGACCATGTAGAGCTGGTTGCCCGACAGCGAGACCAGGGCGAGCGCCAGGATCAGCAGCGGGAAGGCCTGGAACGCGTCGAGGCCCCGCACCAGCCGCTGGCTGCCCTTGCCCTTGGTGCTGGCCGCGAGTCCGAGCGGTACGCCGATCACCAGGGCCACGGCCGTGCCGGCCAGGGCCAGGGAGAGGTCGATCTTGGCTGCCTCGATGACGCGGGAGAAGACGTCGCCGCCCGTGCCGTCGGTGCCGAACCAGTGCGTGCCGCTGGGCCCCTCGCGCGAGGCCGACCCGTCGGTGCCGCGGGGGTCGTACGGCAGCGGACCGAACAGGCTCCACAGGACCAGCACGACGATGAACGTCACGCCCAGCGCCGCGCCGGGGTGCTCCGCGACGAGCCGGCGCACGGTCGTCCAGCGTGACGCGGTCAGGCCCGGCTCACGGCGGCGGGCAGGGGCGGGTGACTCAGCCATGGGTGATCCTCGGGTCCAGGAGGCCGACGATGATGTCGAGCAGGGTGTACGTGACCAGGGTGATGGCGCCCGCGACCAGGACCATGCCCTGGACGACCGGGACGTCGAGGCGCAGGATCCCCTGCAGGGCCCACGTGCCGATGCCGTCCCACGCGAAGATCCGCTCGACGATCGCCTCGCCCCCGAGCAGGGCCGCGAAGATCACGCCGGCGTAGGTCACGATCGTGCCGCGCGCCTCGACGAAGGCGTACCGCAGCACGGTGCGCTCCGGCAGGCCCATGGCCCGGGCGAACTGGGCCTGCTGGGAGTTCAGGGCCTTGCCCACGGTCGACCGGGCGGTCTTCGCGAAGTACGCCGCGTAGACCAGGCCGAGCGTCAGCACCGGCAGGAACAGGTGGCTCACGGCCGACCAGAACGTGCCCATCTCCCCCGCGATCAGCGCGTCGATCGTGATGAACCCCGTGACCTTCTCGGGCCGCACGTCGCCGATGCCGATCTGGCCGGTGGGCGCTGGGGCCAGGCCCAGCACGAAGAACACGACGTAGATCAGGATCAGCGCGAGGAAGAAGTCGGGCACCGACTGGAACAGGCTGGTGCCGAAGCGACCGACCTTGTCCGGCCAGCGGCCGCGGAAGTAGGCGCCGGCCGCGCCGACCCCGACGCCCACGACGGCCGCGAAGACGACCGACAGGGCGATCAGGATCAGCGTCGCCGGCAACCGGTTGCCGATCTCGGAGGTGATCGACAGGTTCGTGTAGTAGGAGGTGCCCAGGTCGCCGCGCAGCAGTCCCCCGATGTAGTCGAGGTACTGCTGCCACAGCGACTGGTCCAGACCCAGGTCGGCGCGGATCGCGTCGATCTGGTCCTGGCTGGCGACCGGCCCAGCGATGAGCTCGGCCGGGTCTCCGGGGGTGACGCTGACCAGCAGGAAGGACAGCGTCACCACCCCGAAGAGCGCGACGAACAGGAAGAGCAGCCGAGACGCGACCAGCTTCAGGGGTCCGCTCGCACGCCGGGGCCGCGACGGCCCCCGGGTCGTGATCGTGCTCAGCGCCATCCTGCTACTCCTTCGTGAGCTTCTCGAACCGGAATCCACCCGACGTCAGCGGCTTGTAGCCACCGACCGAGTCGTTGATCCCGACGAGCGCGGGCACGTCGACCAGGTTGGCGATCGGCTCGTTGTCCGCCACGAGCTGCAGGCCCTCCTCGATCAGCGCGTCACGCTCCGGTCCCGGCGCCGTGCGCAGGGCCTCGAGGGCGATCTCGTCCAGTCGCGGGATGTTGATGCCCGAGGTGTTGAGGACGGACTTGCTGTTCAGGTAGAGGAACAGCCCGAAGCCGATGTCGGGCTGCGACGGGCGCTCGGTGTAGAGGAAGGACTGGTACTTCTTCCCCGACACGCCGGCCTGGAAGTCCGCGACCGCTGCGACGCCGTTGAGCGTCGCGTTCACGCCGACCTCGGCCAGATCGCTCTGGATCAGTCGCGCGATGTTCTCGGCGTACGGTCCGGGGCGCTCGGCGCTGAAGGCGATCTGCAGGTCGAAGCCGTCGGCGTACCCGGCCTCGGCGAGCAGGTCACGCGCCAGGTCCGGGTCGTACGTGCCGGTCTCGGGCTGGTCGTCGTAGAGCTGCGGCGACTGCGGGGTGTACGCCGGCTCGGCGTAGCCCTGGTAGATCGACTCGACGATCGCCTCACGGTCGACCGCGTGGCTCAGGGCCTGCCGCACGCGCGGGTCGCTGAGCGCCGGGTCGGTCGTGTTGAAGGTCCAGTTGTGCCGGAAGATGTCCGGTCCCTGGAAGATCGAGGTGTTGGCACCGTCCTCGATCGTCTGGAACTGGTCGATCGGCGGCTCCGAGATCATGTCGACCTCACCGGAGACGAGCAGCTGGGCCCGCGACGAGCCGTCGGGCACGGCGCGGATCACGATGTCGGTGTAGTCCGGCGCGTCGCCGTAGTACGTGTCGCTCGCCTTCAGGCGGACCTCGGTGCCCGGCTGGAAGCTGTCGATCACGTACGGACCGAAGCTCGCCGAGTGCGTGGCGAGCCACTCTGCGGCGTAGGGATCGGCGTCCGTGGCGTGCGTGGCCATCTCGGTCGAGTCCAGGATGCCCAGGATCGGGTACGCCAGGATCGTCAGCGCCTGCGCGGACGGGGCCGTGAGGTTGTACGTGAAGGTGTAGTCGTCGACCTTGGTGACCGGCGACTCGACGTCCACGTTCGAGGTCGGCAGCAGGATGCTCGACTGCAGCGTCTTGGGGTCGGAGGTCATGCGCTCGAAGGAGTACACGACGTCGTCGGCCGTCAGCTCGTTGCCGTACTCGCTCATGACGCCCTCGCGCAGCGTGAACGTGTAGGTCAGGCCGTCCTCGCTGGTCTCGTACGACTCCGCCAGACCAGGCTCGAGATCGTCGAGCGCGACGATCGAGTCCTCGTCGACGTCGATGTCGTACGCCAGCAGGGTGCCCATGTGGGCGTGGCCGAGGTAGACGTCCGGGTTGCCGCCGTACAGGTTGGGATCCAGCTCCGACGGCGTGGAGGTCCACGCAATGGTGAGGCTGCTGTCCCCATCACCGCCGCTGCCGGACCCGCCCCCACAGGCCGCCAGGGCGAGCAGGGCGAGGGAGGCGACGGCGACCCCGGCCCTTCGCGTCAATGTCGAGCGCATAACTGCTCCGATCCATGTGATGAGCGCCACAAGTGGCTAATGTCAGACATAAACATATGCACCCGCGGTTCGGGATGCAATACATGACCATGACAATCTTGTAACGAATCGTCCGACGATGGCCCTGAGGCGATCAAAGCCTGGAAAACGGGCACATCTGCCCCACTTCGCGGCGCCTCGACGGCGGCGGCGCGGGGCGACACGCAAACATCGGACATTTCGGGTCTAGCTCCTGCGTCACCCGGCGGGGGTGAAGACGCAGACCTCGCAGTCGTCGGTCGGGACGACCGCGTTCTCGACGTCGCCGTCGACCCACGCGTCCAGGATCGACGTGACGGTACCCCGCCGGTCGCTCACGACCGCCGGCACCGAGACCGGGACGCTCAGGGCGTCGAACGCGGCCTGGAGCCCGATGCGGGAGGGCTCGAGCACGTGCAGGCCCGTGCGCTCGGCCAGCTGCTCGGCGACCGACCACATGCACGTGCAGCCCATCAGGATCGTGTCGGCGCCGTCGACCCGCGCCGCCTCGCGGCACGCGTCCGCGAGGCGGTCGAGCAGATCGGACTCCCCACGGTTCATCCGTGCCTTGACGCTGGCGCCCGTGCCGACCAGGTCGAGCTCGGACTCCGGGGAGAAGTGGTGGACCCCGCGGACCAGGTCGCCGCCCCGGCAGCTCGCCAGCCGGTCGTCGTAGAGGTAGGCCATCGAGGCCGGCCAGACCGTGACGATGCTGGCGGGTCGGCCGCGGTCGGCCACTGCGGCGAGCGCCGCCTCGCCCGCGCCGACCACGGGCACCGGGGACACCGCCCGGAGCCGGTCGATCCCGTAGTCGCCGAAGGTGTCGATGTAGACGACGTCGGCCCCTGCGTCCAGGGCGGCCTCCCCCGCGTCGACCGTCGAGAGCTCGGCCACGAGGTGCTCGTACGGCGTGCGCGCCAGCAGGCGGACGCGCAGCTCACGCAGCTCGATCCGCGTCCCGTCCGGCACCGGCAGCGGCGGCGCGATCTTGCCGTCGGAGTTGATCATGGCCACGGTGCGGGGGGCGGCGTCGGGCTGGGTCACGGGGTCTCCTCGGACGATCGACCGGGTTGCTGCTTATGTCTGACAACAGGCTAGACAGCCTGTCCCGGCTCTGGCAATGGCTCACATGGCCCCTCTTCGGCCCCGCCACCCGAGGGATTCACCGCCGTGATCTGCGGTTAACGTCGCGGAAATCTGATGGCGGCATCTAGCCGTCCGGCCCCCGCATGACGCATGATCACTTCTGTCAGACATATAACGAGGAGCGTGTCGATGGACCTGCCCGACCTGCCCGAGGACCAGGACCGCGCCGCCGTGCGGTCGGCCGTGCGTGAGCTGCTGCGCCGCCGGCTGCCACCCGCCCGCGCGCTCGAGCTGGACGCCGCGGGCACGTTCGACCGTGACGTCTGGCAGGCCCTGGCCGACGCCGGGTTCCTGGGTCTAGGGACACCGGAGTACCTCGGGGGCTCGGGCGGAGGCGTCGCCGACGCGCTGGTCGTCGTGGAGGAGGTCGCCCGGGCGCTGCCGAGCCTCGCGGTCGACCTCGTGCTGGCGGGCATGATCGCGCGCACCCTCGGCGACGTCGACCACCCCGACAAGCACGCGTGGCTCGCGGCCGCGGCGAGCGGCGACCTGATCGCCTCGTTCGCCCTCAGCGAGCCCGCCGCGGGCACCGACCTGCTCGCCGCCACGACGACGGCGCGCCTGGACGGCGACCAGTGGGTCCTGAGCGGTCAGAAGGCCTGGATCTCCCTCGCACTGCACGCGGGCCTGGTCTTCGTGCTCGCGCGGACCGACGAGGCGGCCGCGGGTCGGCGCGGCTCGGGGTTCAGCCTGATCGCGGTCGACCCCGACCAGGACGGGGTCACGATCCGGCGGACCCCCATGGCCGGCATGCGTGCGGCCGTGAGCTGCGAGATCTTCCTCGACGGGGCCGTCGCGCCGGCCTCGGCCCTGATCGGTGAGCGCGGCGAGGCGATGCGCCTGCTCGGCGCCACCCTCGACGTCGAGCGGGTCCTCGCGGCCGGCATCAGCCTGGGCATCGCCCACGGCGCCCTCGGCGTCCAGCTGGAGCACGCCCGGAGCCGCGAGGCGTTCGGGCGGCCCATCGGCACGTTCCAGGCGGTGCAGCACCCGGCCGCCGACTCGGCGAGCGAGATCGCGGCGGCCGAGCTCCTGACCCGCACCGCGGCCGACCTGATCGACGCCGGTCAGCGGATCCCCACGCTCACGGCCATGGCGAAGCTGCAGGCCGCCGAGACCACCGCGCGCGTCGTCGACCGGGGCATGCGCGCCATGGGAGCCATGGGCCTGGCCGCCGAGTCGACGATGCAGATGTACTTCCGGGACGCACGCCTGCAGCTGTTCAGCCCGGTCAGCAACGAGATGACCCGCAACATCATCGGACAGGCCCTGGGCCTGGGACGGAGCTACTGAATGTTCGACGGCCTCGACCTCGTGGTCCTGCCCGCGACCGACACCGATCGCCTGGTCGACCTGTACGCCGGCGTCATGGGCTTCACCGTGCTCGACGACGACGCGGACCCCGATCGGGCCTGGGACCGGCTGCTGGACCTGCCGGCCCCCGTCGAGCGTGTCCGGCGGCTCGCCAAGCCCGGCGCCACGGGCGGGGCCCTGGTGCTGCTGGAGGTCGCGGGTCTGGACGACGTCGGCGCGCCCGGCGCGCCCGCGCGCCGCGGTCCGTACGCGCTGGACTTCTTCGCCCGCGACAGCGACGACCTCGAACGGCGCCTCGAGGAGGCGGGGTGGACGTTCACGTCCGAGCCGGTCGACTACTCCCTGCCCGGGACCGACATCCCCGTGCGCGAGCGCATGCTCGTCCAGGGCGTGTCCGGTCTGCTCCACGCGATCGTGCAGCACCGGCCGATGGGCACCCGGTCGGTGCTGGGTCAGGTCGAGCACGAGCAGTGCAGCGAGGTCGTGGCGGCGGTCTGCCTGGCGCCCGAGCTCGACGCCGCCCGCGCGTTCGCCGCCGAGGCGCTCGGCGGTCGCGAGTACCTGCGCGGCGACTTCGCCGGGCCCGAGGTTGAACGGATGCTGGCGATGCACCCGGGCGAGGCGCTCGACGGGGCACTGTTTCGCGGACCGACCTCGGCCAACGCCCGCCTGGAGTTCGCGTGGCGCCACACCGCCACCCCGGCCGACCCCGTGGCGACGCCGCGCGTCGTCCTCGGCCTGCAGGTCGAGGACCTGCACCTCGCCGACTCCTGGTCCGCGCACGGCACGGGCGGCGAGATCGTGGCGCTGCGCCTCGGCGACACCCAGCACGAGGCCCGCACCTTCGTGTCCCGCTACGACACGACCTTCCTGCTGCTGACGCCCGCACGACGGTGAGCGGCCCGCGGGCCCTCGCGGCCACGAGCGGGTTGCTGCTGCTGACGATGCTCGCCAGCATGACGCCGACCCCGCTCTACCCGGCGTACCGCGAGCAGTGGGGCCTGGACGACACCCAGGTCAGCTGGATCTTCGCGGGCTACCCGGTCGGCGTCATGATCGTGCTGGTCGTGCTGGGTGGCCTGTCGGACCGGATCGGTCGGGTCCCGACGCTGCGCGCCGGCGCCGCCCTGCTCATCGCGGCCCTGACGATCCTGGCCGTCGCCCCGTCGCTCGAGGTGCTCGTCGCCGGGCGCGTCGTCCAGGGCATGGCGACCGGGCTCATCACGGGCGCCGGTGCCGCCGCCCTGATGGACCTGCACCCGCGCGGGGCCCGCGCCGGCACGGCCCGCAACACCCTCCTGCTCGCCTGCGGGATCGCGCTCGGCCCGCTGCTGGCCGGGCAGGCGACCACCCACCTGCCCGGGCCGCTCGTCGCGCCGTTCGCGGTCGTCATCGCGTTGCTGCTGGTGCCGTTCGCGGCGCTCGTGCCCCGGGTCCCCCGCCCCGCGGGCGACCCGGCGGACACCGGGCCGGCGCGGCTCGTGCGGACGATCCGGGTCCCGCGCACGATCCTGCGCCCGTTCGTGACCGCGGCGCTCTCGGTCGCGAGCACCAACGTGACGTTCGCGGTCCTCGGGGGCTTCGGGCCCGAGGTCATCGCCGCGACCGACAGCACGAGCCCCACCGTCGTCGGCGGCTACGTCTCGGCGGTCCTCGTCGTGGTCGCGGCGACCCAGGTGGCCGCCCGAGGTCGGGCCCCGGCCACGTGCATGCAGGTCGGCGCGGCGGCCACGGCGGCGGGCTGGGGGCTGGGCGCGTGGGCCACCTCGACCGGGTCCGGCCCGCTGATCGCCGCGACCGTGCCGCTGCTGGGGGTCGGCGCGGGCCTCGGCCTGTACGCCTCGGCGGCCCACATCGCCCTGGCCGCTCCCGTGGCACGACGCGCCGAGGTGTACTCGGCGTACCTGCTGGCGGCGTTCGCCGCCCTCGCCACCGCGGCCCTGGGACTGGGCGCGGTCGTCGACGCGGCGGGCATCGTGACCGCCACCGTCACGACGACCGCGATCAGCGCCGCACTGCTGCTCCTGATCGTCCCCCTGGCGTCGCGCCGATAGGTATGTTTTCCAGACATATAAAAGGAAAATCAGGCGACCACGTCAACGATCGACGGAGTTTCACCAGATTTAACAAGGGACCATTGCCCCGACCGCCCCGATCTCTTAATGTCAGACAAAACGAGACACGCGCCACACCGAGATCGAGGAGCACGGCATGGAGATCAGGCACACCGCAGAGATGGAGTGGGAGAACGGCCTCGACGTCGTCAACGCCATGACCCCGGAGTTCCGGGACCACCTCGGCCCCGCCGACCAGATCCCCGAGACGTACGTCAAGTACGAGCAGAAGACCCTGACGATCGACCCCGAGACGACGTTCCGCGGCGACCTGATCAACCTCCGCCCGGGGTACGCCGACCTGACCGACGCCTACCACGACTCGGTCGAGGAGTGCTTCTACCTCTCCGGCGACAACCACCTCACCGGTGACGGCGACTACGAGGGCGGCCACTACTTCTGGCGTCCGCCAGGCATCGTGCACAGCGCCAGCACCCGGGAGGGCTTCTCCGGACTGCTCTTCCTCGAGGGTAAGAGCGAGGGCGATCACAGCGACTACGCCTCGCGGCGCATCCGCCCGCTCGAGGAGGCCGGCCAGTGCGTGACCGAGCCGGACTGGGACACCGCGATGGGCAGCCGCGGCTGGGTCCGCCTCAACACCCGCAACGTCCCGTGGGTCGAGGGCGTGCACTGGGCGCGCACCCAGGGCGACACCGCACTGCTGGACATCGAGCACCTCCAGGTCAAGGTCCTGTCCCACAACTACGCCACGGGCGCACAGTCGATCATGATCCGGCTCGAGCCCGGCTACCGGCAACAGGGCCCTCTCGCGCTCGACAGCCGCTTCTACGGCTTCGTCCTGTCGGGCTCGTTCACGGTCGGCGACGAGACGCTGTCCGAGGGCTCGTTCCTGCAGACCGAGGCCGGCGAGGCGACCGCCGGGTGGGCCAGCGCCGAGGGGGCGACGATGTTCGCCAAGCTCACGGGCTTCCTAGGCGCCACGTCCGCATGACCCGTCTCCTCGTCGTGGGCCTCGGGGCGATCGGCGGCTACGCCGCCGCGGTCCTGAGCGCCCACGGCGCCGACGTCCACGTCCTGGCCCGGGGCCGCACGCTCGACGTGGTCCGCCGCGAGGGCCTGCGCATCACCGGCGGCCCCGACGCCGTGACGGCACACCCGACGGTGTGGGGCGACCTCGACGACGCCGGACCGTTCGACGTGGTCCTCATCGCGACGAAGGCGCACGACACGGCGGCCGCCGTGGCGGCCGTGCGCGACCACCTGGCCCCCGACCCCCTGGTCCTGGCGCTGCAGAACGGCGTCGGTCGGGGCGCGGTCGTCAGCTCGCTGCTCGGGCGCGACGTCGGGCTCGACGGGGTCGTCTACCTCGAGGCCCGCATGGAGGAGCCCGGGGTCGTGACGTTCCTCAGCGGCGCCCGCCGCTTCGAGATCGGCGACCCCACGCACGACGTGGCGCAGCGCGCCGAACCACTGGCGCGCGTCCTGAGCGCCTCGGGCCTGCACGCCGTCGCGTCCGCGGACCCCCACACCGCCGCCTGGCGCAAGCTCGTGCTCGTCGCGACCGCCAACTCCATGACGGGCGCGACCCGCGAGCGGTTCGGCGCGCTGATCGCCGACGACGAGGGCCGCGAGGTGGCCCGGACCCTGCTGGCCGAGGGGGTCGCGGTCGCGGCGGCCGACGGCGCCGACCTCGGCCCGGACTTCGCCACCGAGGCCTTCGACTTCCTCGTCGAGGTGGGCCCGTCGCTGCGCTCCTCAATGCTCCACGACGTCGAGCGGGGGCGCCGGACCGAGGTCGACGCGCTCAACGGCGACGTCGTCCGGCGGGGAGCGGCGCTCGGCGTGCCCACCCCCGCGCACCGGGTCATGCACCTCGTGCTCGGCGGCGTGTCCGCCCGACCCTGACCATCGCCCACCCCGGAGGCCCCCATGCACGTCCACGAAGCCATCGCCCACGCGCTCGCCGACGAGGGGGTCGACACGATGTTCGGCCTGATGGGGGACGCGAACCTGTTCCTCAGCGACAGCTTCGCGCGCCGTCACGGCCGCTTCATCGCCGTGGCGCACGAGGCCGGAGCAGTGCTGGCCGCCTCCGGGTTCTCCCGCGCCGGCGGCCGCGTCGGGGTCGCCACCGTGACGCACGGCCCCGCGGTCACCAACATCGTGACGCCGCTCGTGGAGGCCGTGCGCTCGCGCACGCCGATCGTCGTGGTCGCGGGCGACACACCCTTCACCGATCGCGACGGACTGCAGAACATCGACCAGCGCAGCGTGATCGCCCCCACCGGGGCGGGGTTCGAGCAGCTGCGCTCCGCCGCGACCCTCGCGACCGACGTCCATCGCGCGTTCCGCCGCGCCCGCACCGAGCGCCGTCCGATCGTGCTCAACGTCCCGGTCGACCTGCAGTGGCAGGAGACCGAGTACGTCCCGGCCGCGCGGCTCGACGTCGTGGCGCAGCCCGCCCACCCCGGCGAGGAGACGCTGGACGCGGCCCTGGGCGTCATCGCCTCGGCCCGTCGTCCGGTCGTGCTGGCCGGGCTCGGCGTGCGGCGGTCCGGGGCGCGAGACGCGGTGCTCGACCTGGCACGACGGATCGGCGCACCCGTCGCGACGACCCTCAAGGCCCGCGGCCTGTACGCGGGCGAGCCGGAGGACCTCGGCATCTTCGGCACGCTCTCGGACGAGCGCACGACCGACGTGCTCGGCCAGACCGACTGCGTCATCGTGTTCGGCGCTGCGCTCACGAAGTGGACGACGGCCGAGGGCGCCCTGCTCGACGGGCGCCGGGTGGTCCACGTCGACACCGATGCGACGGCCCTCAACGAGCACGTCGCGGTCGACGTGCCCGTCGTCGGCGACGCGGGCACGCTGGCCGCGCAGATGCGGCGCCTGCTCGACGAGGCCGAGATCGCGCCCACCGGCTTCGCCGACCGGCTCCCGCCCGTGGCCGAGGTGGCACCGGGCCCGGTGCTGACGTCCAGCGGCACGCTCCACCTGCACCACGTGCTGCACCGGCTCGATGCCGAGCTGCCCGCCCGTCGTCACCTCACGCTCGACTGCGGCCGGTACTTCTTCCATGCCGCACCGATCGTCGACACCGGCCGCGACGGGTACTACCTGCACACCGTCGAGTTCGGCTCGATCGGTCTCGGCCTGGGGACCGCGCTCGGCGTCGCCGCGGTCGACCCCGGGTCGGCCTCGATCCTGATCTGCGGCGACGGCGGCTTCATGCTGGGCGGGCTCACCGAGTTCAACACCGCCGTGCGCCACGGGCTCGACGTCGTCGTGGTGGTCCTCAACGACGGGGCCTACGGAGCCGAGCACATCCAGTTCGTCGACCGCGGGCTGGACCCGGGCATGTCGGAGTTCGACTGGCCCGAGCTCGCCGACGTCGCGACGGCGCTCGGGGGCACCGGATTCGCGGTCCACACCGACGCCGACCTGACCACCGCGCTGGTCGGCATCGAGGAGCGCACGGGGCCGGTCCTGGTCAACATCCACCTCGACCCGCACGGCATCACCTCGGCGCCCCACTGAGGCGAAGCACCACCTACGCGAAGGAGAGACCATGTCCACCACGTTCACCGTCGCCGCCGCCCACGCGGCACCCGTCCTGCTCGATCGCGACGCCACGATCGACAAGGCGTGCGCCCTGATCGCCGAGGCCGGCGGGAAGGGGGTCCAGCTGCTCGTGTTCCCCGAGGTCTTCGTGCCCGGCTTCCCCTACTGGATCAACCTGTACGCGCCGCTGGACCAGTTCGGCCTGAACCTGCGCTACCGCGAGGCCTCGGTCGAGGTCCCCGGCCCCGAGATCGCGCGCGTCCGGGCGGCCGCCCGGGAGGCCGGGGTCAACGTCGTGCTCGGCGTGTCCGAGCGCGACGGCGGCACCCTCTACAACACGCAGGTGCACATCGACGAGCACGGCGAGCTGCTCGGCAAGCACCGCAAGCTCCAGCCGACGTACGCCGAGCGCTACGTCTGGGGCCAGGGCGATGGCTCGACGCTGAGCGTCTTCGACACCCGGCTCGGTCGCGTCGGCGGGCTCGCGTGCTGGGAGCACACGATGAACCTGGCGCGCCAGGCCCTCATCGTCCAGGGCGAGCAGATCCACGCGGCGAGCTGGCCCAGCCTGTCGACCCAGCGCGGCATGGAGGACTCCTTCGACCTGCAGGTCGAGGCGATGTCGCGCACCCACGCGCTGACCGGCCAGTGCTTCGTCATCGTCGCCCAGAACCCCTGGACCCAGGAGATGGTCGACGTCATGGAGTCCGAGCTCGGGCCCCAGGACATCCAGCCCGCCGGCGGCGGCTGGTCGGCGATCATCCACCCCACCGGCACCGACGTCGTGCCGCCGCACACCGGGCTGGAGGAGAAGCTCCTCATCGCCGAGATCGACCTGGCCGACATCCAGTTCCTCAACCTGCTGATCGACGGCAAGGGGCACTACGCCCGCCGCGAGGTGCTGCGGCTGTGGATCGACGACGAGCCGAAGGACGCCGTCGTCGAGCGCGGCACGATCCCCGGCGAGGCCGACCGCTGAGCAGCCGTCGACCCGCACCGCCACGGCGCTGACGGCCGGGGGACACTGGACCCGTCGAGCCGCACGCCGGAGGGAGCCCGATGGGTCGCGTCGCGTGGACAGCGCTGCTCGCGAACTCCGTGCTCGTGCAGGCCGTCACGTTCCTGCTGCGCCCGGCCAGCACGTACCAGGCGATCGCCCTCGACGTGCCCGGCGGTGCGCTCGGGGCCATCGGGGCGACGTTCGCGATCGTGCCGCTGCTGCTCGCGATCCCGGTCGGGAGCCTGGTCGACCGGCTCGGCGAGAAGCGCCTCATGATCGGCGGCGCGGTGCTGATGATCGCGGCCTCGACCGTGTTCCTGACCGCGACCGAGTCGGTCGCGGGGCTCGTGGTCGCCAATGCGCTGCTCGGGGCGGCGCACCTGGCGTGCGTCATCGGCCAGCAGTCGCTCGTGGCCAACACCGCGCCCCCGGGACAGCTCGACGCTCGGTTCGGCTACTACACGTTCATGGCCTCGCTGGGCCAGGCCGCGGGCCCCAGCCTGATCGGTGCCGTCGCGGGCACCTCGGTGCAGCCCGACACCCGGCCGATCTTCGTGGTCGCCGTCGCGATGAGCGCCGCGATGCTCGCGACCTCGGTACTCGTGCCCCTGCACCGCCGGTCCGCGGCCGACCGGGCCGAGGCCCGCGGTGGCCTGGTGGGTCTGCTCCGCACGCCGGGCCTGGGCCGCGCGCTGACGACGAGCGCGATCATCCTCGCCGCCGTCGACCTGACACTCGTGTACCTGCCGGCCCTCGGCGCCGAACGGGGACTGACGGCGGCCACGGTCGGCGCGCTCCTGACCGTGCGGGCGGTCTTCTCGATGGCGTCACGCCTCCTGCTGGGACGGTTGTCGGCCTGGCTGGGACGCACCCGCCTGATGGCGACGTCGATCGTCGCGACGGCCGGTGCACTGGTGCTCTGCGCCGCGCCGCTGCCGCTGCCGCTGCTGCTCGTCGTCGTGGCCGTGCTCGGTCTGGGGCTCGGCGTCGGGCAGCCGCTCACGATGTCCTGGCTCACCGAGCAGGCGCCGCCGGCCCGGCGGGGTCAGGCGCTGTCGCTGCGCCTGGCCGGCAACCGCATCGGCCAGGTCGTGATCCCGACGGCGCTGGGCGTCGCCGCTCTCGGCACGGGCGCCCCGGGCGTGCTCGCCGCCACGGGCATCACGGTGGGCGCCTCGGGCCTGCTCCTGCGCGGCTTCAGCATCGACCGCCCCGATCCCCCCACCTGAGGAACGCTCGCGAGAGACTTTGTTGGTGGTCACGAGCGATTTTGTTGGTGGTCATGAGCGACTTCGTGCCAACAAAGTCTCTCCTGTGTACCAACAAACTCTCTCGCGAGCGGAACCTCAGGTGGGGGGCGTGAGGGCGGCGGCGAAGAACGCGCGCTCGTGGTGGGCCGAGGTGGCGAAGGCCTGCCACATGCGGTCGCGGACCTCGGGCGTCGTGGCCGGGTCGGCGGCGACGCGGTCGGTGATCGCGCGGGCCCGTGCGGCCGCCACGGCGAACGCCGGGTCGCCGTAGGTCAGGAGCCAGTCGCGATACGGATGGTCGTCGGTCACGGCGGCCGCCAGACGGGCCCCGATGTCGGCGTACATCCAGTAGCACGGCAGCACCGCTGCGACCGCCTCGGCGTAGCCGCTCTCGGCGGCGCGGCGCAGGTGGTCGACGTACGCGACGGTGGCCGGTGCCGGATCGACTCGACCACCTCCGGTCCACTGCTGGTGCAGGCGGAGCTCCTCCTCCAGGCACTCGGCGGACCCCGCCGCCCAGAACGCCGCCTCCGCCGGATCGTCGGCGAGCTCGGCGGTGCGGGCGAGCACCTCGGCGTAGGCGTGCAGGTACTCCGCGTCCTGCGCGAGGTACCAGCCGAAGGCCTCGCGGGGCAGGCTTCCCGCGGCCAGGCCCGCGACGAACGGATCGGCGTCGGTGCCGTCGCGAACCTCCTCGATCTGTTCCCACCAGTCCGACGTGACGCGCGTGACGACGCCCCCGCGGTCCCACAGACCGGCGAAGTGGCTGACCGGCCCATGACCCTGACCCACCTCGAGTGCCGCCCCGTGCCGCAGGCTCTCGGTGAGCCACTGCTTCGCCCGGTCGACGCTCGCGAACCAGTCCCCACCCCCGCCGAGGACCGCTGCCCCCTGCCACGTCGCCACGGCCGACGACAGCGAGCATCCCGTGCCATGGGTCGCGCGCGTGTCGACCCGCGGCGCCGCGAGCGGACGGACCGTGTCCGGCGCTGCGGCGTCGACCAGCGCGTCGTGCACGAGGTCGCCCTGGAGGTGCCCGCCCTTGGCCAGCACCGCGACGCCGTAGCGCTCGGAGACGGCCAGCGCCTGCGCGACGACGCCGTCCCACGTCGCGGCCGGATCCTGACCCGCGAGGACTGCCAGCTCGGGCACGTTCGGGGTGATCAGGTCGGCCGCCGGCAGGAGGTCACGCACGGCCTGCTCGGCCTCGGCGGCGAGCAGGCGGTCACCGCTCGTCGCCACCATGACCGGGTCGAGCACGACGACGGGCGGCCGCACGCGCTCCAGCCACGCACGGACCACCTCGATCGTGGGGACCTCGCCGAGCATCCCGATCTTGACCGCGTCGATCACGACGTCGTCGCTCACGGCCTCGAGCTGCTGCCGCAGGAAGTCCGCCGGGGGCGTGTGGACTGTCCGGACGCCCTGGGTGTTCTGCGCGACGAGCGCTGTCACGACGGCCATGCCGTAGCCGCCGTTCGCCGCGATGCTCTTGAGGTCGGCCTGAATGCCGGCACCTCCGGTCGGGTCGGTCCCGGCGATCGAGAGAACCCGCGGCACGGCGGGACGGTTCGAGGTCATGCGGAGGTTCCTCTCCAGGCAGTGGCGTAGGACCGAGCAGCGGCGGCCGGGTCAGGCGCACCGCAGATACCGGAGACGACCGCGAGCCCGGCGAGCCCGGACCCCCGAAGCGCTCGCGCGTCCGCGACCGTGATGCCGCCGATCGCCACGGCCGGCACGGGCGAGAGCGCGACCCGCGTCCGCATCCCGTCGATCCCGAGGGGCTCGGGCGCATCGGGCTTGGTCGCGGTGCCGCGCAGCGCGCCGATGCCGACGTGGTCGACGACCTCCGGGTCGACTGCCCCGAGCTCGGCCGGGGTCGCGGCGCTCAGGCCGAGCAGGGCTGACGGGCCGATCGCGGCCCGCACGTCGGCGGGCGGGTCGTCGTCCTGGCCCACGTGCACCCCCGCCACGGCGATCCCGTCGGCCCGCGCCGCGAGGAAGGCCTCGACGTCGTCGTTGACGACGAGGGGCACCTGAGCGGGCAGCACGGCAGCCACGCTCCCGAGGGTCTCCAGCAGCTGCTGGGTCGTCGCGCGCTTCTCCCGGACCTGCACGACCGTGACGCCGCCCGCGACCGCCGCGGTCACGACCTGCGCGAGCGTGTGCCCGGCCGCCGCGGCCACCGCGGTGTCGGTCACGAGGTAGAGCGACAGGTCGGGCGTCGCGCGAGTCGTCACGAGAGCCGGGCGCGGACCCGCAGGTCATCGCCCGAGACGGAGGCCAGGGCATCCAGGAACCCCACCGCGAAGGACCCGGGGCCCGCTGCGCGGGCCGCCGCCAGCTCGGCCGCGACGGTGTAGGTCGTCACGGCGGCGACCGTGGCGACGAACGGGTCGTCGGACTCGGCGGCGAAGGCCGCCATGACCGCACCCAGGGCGCAGCCGCCACCTGTGACCTTGGTCAGCAGCACATCGCCATTGGCGACTCGCGCGGTGCGCGCGCCGTCGGTCACCAGGTCGACCGGGCCGGACACCGCCACGACGGCACCCGTCGTCCCGGCGAGCCGGGTCGCGACCTCGGCGGCGGCATCGACCTCGTCGAGCGCGTCGACCCCGCGACCACCCGCGCCTGCCTCGGCGAGCGCGAGCACCTCGGAGGCGTTGCCGCGCACGACGGTGGGCCGGGCGTCGCGCAGCCGGTGGGCCAGCTCGGTGCGGACGGGCAGCGCCCCGATGGCCACCGGGTCCAGGACCCACGGCGTGCCGGCCTCCCCCGCGGACGCCACGGCCGCCTCGATCGCGGCGCGCTGCTCGGCGTGCGGCGTGCCCAGGTTCACGAGCAGTCCCCCGGCGACACCCGCGAACATCCCGGACTCCTCCGGGATGTCGACCATGGCCGGCGCGGCACCCACCGCGAGCAGCGCATTGGCCGTGAAGTTCACGACCACGTCGTTGGTCAGGCAGTGCACGAGCGGGCCCGTGGCCCGCAGCCGGTCGAGCGCCTCGATCACGGACCCGAGCAGGTCGGTGTCGGACGGGTGGGCGGTGGTCGAGGACGACGTCATCGCAGGACATCCCTTCGCTAGTGCGAGCTAGAGCAGGTTGTGCGGGTGTGTTCTCAGCCCCGAGCGGGGCACCCCGTGTCTGGTCGTCAGGCTAGCCGACCGTCGGGCTCCCGGAGCACGGGGCCCGGGCGCACTACCGTGGACCCATGCATGGGGTCCGGGTGCCGTGGTGGCCGCTGTTCGGTGTCGTGGCGGTGACGCACGTCGTGTTGCTGGCGGGCGGGGTCACCCCCTGGGACAGCATCACCAAGTGCCTGGCGGCTCCCCTCCTGATCGGGTGGGTGCTGACCAGCGGGGCGCCTCGGATCCTCGCCCTGGCCCTCGCGTTCTGCCTGGGTGGTGACGCGTTCCTGGAGATCGACGGGATGTTCCTGGCCGGAATGGCTTCCTTCGCCCTGGCCCACGTCTGCTTCATCTCCTGGTTCGTGCGCCACGACGCGCTGAGCCGCCTGCGCGCGCGACCAGCCGTGGCGATCGGCCTGGTCGGTGCCGCCGCGATCCTCGTCGCGCTCGTCTGGGGCGGGATCGACGACCCGGTCGTGCGGGCCGTGCTGCCCCTCTACGCCCTGCTGCTGTCGGGCACCGCGGCCACCGCGATCGTGACCGAGCGCCTGGCCGGCCTCGGTGCCGTGCTCTTCCTGGTCTCGGACGCCCTGATCGCTCTGACCGAGTTCGACCGCCTGGCGACGACGGCCGCGAGCCAGGTCGCGATCATGGTGCTCTACCTCGCCGCGATCGCGCTGCTCACGGCCGGCGGCGCGCGACTCGCCCAGGCCCCCGCGCCGACCCCCGCCCCGGCATCGTGACGGACGCACCGGTCGCCTCGGACCGGGTCTACCGCGCCGTGGTCGGCGCCGTGGCTGCGCTGTTTCGCCTGCAGGGCTACCGCTTCGACGTGCAGGGCACCGAGCACCTGCCCGCCGAGGGCGCCGCCGTGCTCGCGGCGAACCACAACAGCCTGCTCGACTTCACGCTCGTGGGACGCGCGGCCCGCCCGCGCGGCCGGCTCGTGCGCTTCATGGCGAAGCGATCGCTGTTCGGTCGCGGACCGGTCGGCTGGGCCATGCGCCGCATGGGTCACATCCCGGTCGACCGCGCCTCGGGGGCCGTGGCCTACCGCCGCGCCCGTCGGTGGCTGGAGCGCGGCGACGTCGTCGGCGTGTTCCCCGAGGCGACGATCAGCCGGTCGTGGCTGGTCAAGCCGCTGCGCCGCGGGGCCGCCGCGCTCGCCCTCGAGACCGGCACACCGCTCGTGCCGGTGGTGACGTGGGGCGGACACCGGATCCTCACGGTCGACGGCCACCGCAGCCTGCGCCGCCGGATCCCGGTGACGATCCGCGTCGGCACGGCCCTGGACCCCCGGCCCGGGGAGAGCGTCGCCGCGCTCACCGAGCGCCTCCACGAGGCCCTGTCGAGCCTGCTCGCGACGGCGATGGACGCCTATCCCGAGACACCGCGCGATGACGAGGACCGCTGGTGGCTGCCGCACGATCGCGGCGGCACGGCACCCGATCCGGAGACCGCCCACGCACTCGACGTGGCTGCGGTGCAGCGGATCGGCGACAGCCTGGAGTAGCGCTCAGGCGCTGCGCTGGTCGCGGACGGCCGAGGCGAGAGGCCAGCCCGCCGGGTCGTCGAGACCGCGGCCGTGGTCGATGGCCCACCGGTTCCAGCTCTCGGCCTTGGCCGAGAACCACCGCTGCTGCTGCGCCATGAGCTGACGCGCCGTGAGGT
The DNA here is from genome assembly GCF_023146395.1 of Aeromicrobium sp. Lineage (GTDB taxonomy): Bacteria > Actinomycetota > Actinomycetes > Propionibacteriales > Nocardioidaceae > Aeromicrobium. The sequence continues at coordinate 120,735 of NZ_JAGLCD010000008.1, forward strand.
CGGCGAGCTCGAGGTGGCGGTCGGCCTGGACACGAGCCACCTCGAGGGCCGCGCGGGCGTCGGCCTGCGCGTCGTGCGCCGCGTCGAGCCGGACCCCCAGCCGCTCCGCGACGTCGACCAACCGGCGCTGGCCCCGGCGCCTGGGCGCCAGGCCCCAGTCGACGAGGTAGGGGTCGACGACCACGAGGCGCCACCAGTCGGGCTCGGTGACTCCGTGGCGCCGGCACTCGGCCGCGAGCATCGTGAGGTCGTAGGAGGCGTTGAACACCACGAGCGGGACGCCGCGGTCGATCAGGCGGTCGACCCAGCGCGCCACGACCGCGATGGCGACGACCGAGGAGGGTGCGCCACGCAGGGCGCCGGCATCGAGGCCGTGGATCGAGGACGCGGCCGGCGGAACGGGCACCCCCGGGTCGACCAGGCCCTGGTGTGCGTCCTCGTCGGTCAGCAGCGCGAAGCTGACGACCCGGTCGCGCAGCGGGTCGACGCCCGTCGTCTCGAAGTCGAGCGCGGCCAGCGGCCCGTCGTGCCAGCGTCGATCGGCCCCCGGGGCCGAAGCCCGCGCTGCGAATCCTGCCAACCCTGCGATTCCTGCGTGTTCCATCGCGCCTCCCACGTGTGGGCGTCACGCTAGTGCGCGGCACCGACAGGTCCGGGCCGACACGCACCGCGAGCGGACGGCAAAACTGGTACGGTTGTCCAACTAACTTCGCCCCACATCCGCCCGGGAGGCCTCGTGCGCAGGACCAGGTTCGCCGGAGCGCTCACGCTCATCACCGGAGCCGGCAGCGGCATCGGACGAGCGACCGCGCTGCTGGTCGCCCAGCGGGGCGGCCGTCTCGTGCTCACCGACCTGCAGGCCGACGGGCTCGCCGCCACGATCGCGCTCCTGGCCGAGGCAGGCCACGACGAGGCCGTGGTCCATCACGAGTCGCTCGACCTGACCGACGCCGACGCGGTCGCCGCCTTCGCGGGCCGGGTCCACCACGGGACCGACGCGGTCGACGTCGTCATGAACGTCGCCGGCATCTCGACCTGGGGCCGGCTCCAGGACCTGGACCTCGAGCACTGGCGCCGCACGATCGACGTCGACCTCATGGGACCGATCCACGTCCTGCACGCGTTCGTCCCGGCCATGATCGAGGCCGGACGCGGCGGGCACGTCGTCAACGTCAGCTCGGCCGCGGGGCTCTTCGGCCTGCCCCTGCACGCCCCCTACAGCGCCGCGAAGTTCGGCCTGCGCGGCGTGAGCGAAGTCCTGCGGTTCGATCTGGCCGCGCACGACATCGGGGTGACCCTCGTGTGCCCCGGCGCCGTGGCCACCCCGCTCGTCGGCACGGTCGACATCGTCGGCGTCGACCGCACCGACCCCCGGGTCGCCAAGGCCGTCGCGGGGTTCGAGAAGCACGCCGTCAGCCCCGAGACGGCGGCGGCCGCCATGGTCCGCGCGGTCGAGAGGGGACGACACACGGCGTTCACCTCCCCCGACATCCGCCTCGGCTGGTACGCCCAGCGCTACGTCCCGTTCGGCTACTCGATCGCGATGCACGCGATGAACCGGGTGGCCCGCCGCACGCTGCTGCGCTCGGCTCAGCCGGTAGGCAGCCCGGAGACCAGCTCACGCACGGCCCGGCCGTAGCCCGCCACGCCCTCGCCCACCACGACGACCGTGGCGACGTCGCTCAGGTAGGAGTGGTGCCGGAAGCTCTCGCGCGCGTGCACGTCGGACACGTGCACCTCGGCGAACGGCAGCGCCACCCCGGTCAGGGCGTCACGCAGCGCGACGGAGGTGTGCGTCAGCCCGCCGGGGTTGATGACGATCGCCGAGGCCGTGGACCGGGCCGCGTGGATCGCGTCGATCAGGACGCCCTCGTGATTGCTCTGCAGGGCGTCGACGCTGAACCCGAGCTCGGCCGCCGTGGCACGGACGAGCGCCACGACGTCGTCCAGGGTCTCGGTCCCGTACACCTCGGGCTCGCGCGTGCCGAGCAGGTTGAGGTTCGGGCCGTTGAGCAGCAGCAGCGAGGGCACGCGTTCACGGTAGCGGCCCGGCAGGGGTGCCGGGCCCTGGGCGGCGAGATGAGAACAGGGTGCCGGACCCTGGGCGGCTAGATGAGGACGGCGCCGATCCGCTCGAGCGCCTCGGTCAGGATCTCGGGCGTCGTGGCGTAGTTCAGGCGGGCGAAGTCCGGTCCACCCCGTCCGCCATCGCCCCGGAAGGGTGAGCCGAGGCCCAACGCGACCCCGGCCCGCTCGCGCAGCACCTCGGCCGCCTCACCCCCGAGCGCGTAGGCGCTCAGGTCGAGCCAGGCGAGATAGCTGTCGTGGCCCACGACGACGGTCGCTCGTGGCAGGTGCTGCGCCAGGAGGCCGGTCAGGATGCGGCGGTTCTCGGCGAGGTCGGCCCGGACGCCGTCGAGCCACTCGATCCCCTCGGTCCAGGCCGCCGCCTGGAGCTGGGAGCCGAGATGGCTGACCCCGTGTGCCACCAACGGCGGCAGGTCGCGCACGGCGGCGACGGCGTCCTCGCCGGCGAGCAGCAGGGCCGCCTTGACCCCGGCCAGGTTCCAGGCCTTCGAGGCCGAGGTCACGACGAAGGCGTCCTCCGAGCCCGGCACCGACAGGTAGGGGACGAAGCCCACCGGGTCGGCGAGCGGGGCGTGGATCTCGTCAACGACCACCCGGACGTCGTGCCGCCGCGCCAGCTCGGCGAGGTGCACGAGCGCGGGCCGGCCGGGCGCGATCGAGGTCGGGTTGTGCGGATTGCACAGCAGCACCGCGGCCCGGCCCGCGTGGGTCGCGAAGGCCTGCTCGAGCCCATCCAGGTCGAGCTGCCACTCCCGGTCGAGCGGCACGTCGACCTGCTGGGCCCCGACGAGCGCGACGGCGTCGAAGAAGGGCGGGTAGACCGGCGGCGTCACGATCACGACGTCGCGCCGGGTCAGGCGCAGGGCCTCCACGACGCCGGTCATGACGTCGGCCACCGGCAGGGCGGCGCCGGGCTCCCAGGCCCACCGGCCGCGGGCGAACGCCCGGAACGCGTCCTCGAGAGCACTGTCGGTCGCGGGGTACCCCAGGTCGCCCGAGGCGGCGACGTCCTGCAGGACCCGGGTCACGGCCGGGGCCAGCGGCGCGTCCATCTCCGCGACCCACAGCGGCAGGACGTCGGGACCGTACGCCGACCACTTCAGGCTCGTCCGGGCCCGCAGCTCTGGCAGGGACAGCTCGCGCAGCGGTCGCATACCGTCATCGTCGCGCACCGGACCACATCGTGCAGCGGCTCGCCGCTGAGCCGCTCGGCCGCGTCCCGATAGACTGGACGTCGAATGATCACCCTGCTGACTGCGCACCTCGTGGCCGCAGCGGGTGCCCCTGCCCTCGTCCGCCTCCTCGACCGCCGCGCGTTCCTCGTGCTGGCCCTCGTCCCGGCGGCGAGCTTCGCGTGGTTGCTCCCCCAGGTCACGGACCGCGACGTCGTGAGGCAGGACGTCGCCTGGGTCCCTGGGCTCGGTCTGGACATCTCGCTCCGCCTGGGGGAGATCAGCGGGCCGTTCTCGCTGCTGGTCACCGGCGTCGGGGCTCTCGTGCTGTTCTACTGCGGGTGGTACTTCAAGCCCGGCGACACCGAGCTCTGGCGGTTCGGCGCGGTGTTCACGGCGTTCGCCGGCGCGATGCTCGGCCTGGTGCTGTCCGACAACGTCTACCTGCTCTACGTGTTCTGGGAGCTCACGACGGTCCTGTCGTACCTGCTCGTGGGTCACAACCCCGAGCGGCGCGCCAACCGGCGAGCCGCGATGAACGCCCTGCTCGTCACGACGCTCGGCGGACTCGCGATGCTCGCGGGCCTGGTGATCCTGCACTTGACGTCCGGCTCGCCGCTGCTGAGCGAGATCGTCGCCGATCCGCCGGAGCCCACCACGGCGGTGCAGGTCGCCGTGGCCCTCGCGCTCGTCGGCGCCGTCTCGAAGTCGGCCCTCGTCCCGTTCCACTTCTGGCTGCCGGGCGCGATGGCCGCCCCCACTCCCGTCAGCGCCTACCTGCACGCGGCCGCCATGGTCAAGGCGGGCATCTTCCTCGTCGCCGTGCTGGCGCCCGCCTTCGCCGACCTCGCCTGGTGGCGCCCCGTGCTCGTCACGCTCGGCCTCGTCACGATGGTCGTGGGCGGCCTGCGGGCCCTGCGTCAGTACGACGTCAAGCTCCTGCTCGCCTACGGCACGGTCAGTCAGCTGGGCTTCCTGACCCTGGTGGCCTCGATCGGCACGCGGTCGGCCGCCGTGGCCGGACTCGCGATGGTCGTCGCGCACGCCCTCTTCAAGTCCACCCTGTTCCTTGTGGTCGGCATCATCGACCGCAGTGCGGGCACGCGCGACCTGCGCGACCTGTCGGGCCTGTGGCGCCTGCTGCCCTGGCCCTTCGCCGCCGCCGTCGTGGCCGGGGCCTCGATGGCGGGCATCCCGCCGACCTTCGGCTTCGTCGCCAAGGAGGCGGTGCTCGCCTCGGTCGAGGACCTCGGCGCCGACACCGGCGCCGGATGGGGCGCCGTCGCCCTCGCCGGCATCGTGGTCGGCACGATCCTGACGGTCGCCTACACCGCACGCTTCGTGTGGGGCGCGTTCGCCACCAAGGCCGACGTCCCCGCCTGCGACATCGTGCGCCGCTCCCCCTGGTTCGTCGTCGCCCCCGTGGTGCTGGCCGCCGCCTCGATCGTCGCCGGCTTCTCCGGCCCCTGGTTCACCTCGATCCTGGCCCGCGCGGGCCAGGCGTACCCCGCGGGAGCCCACGAGCTCGAGCTCACGCTGTGGCACGGCGTGAACCTGCCGCTGCTGCTCTCGCTCACCACGCTCGTGCTCGGCGTCGCGCTGTTCGTGGCCCGTCGCCCCGTCGCGGCCCTCCAGCACGCCATGACCGATCGCCTCCCGATGCCCGATGCCGAGCAGGCGTACTACGCCGCAGTGCGCGGGGTGGAGCGCGTCTCGATCGAGCTCACCGGTCGCGTCCAGCGCGGTTCGCTGCCGTTCTACCTCGGCACCATCATCGTGGTCCTGGCCCTGGTCCCCGGCTCGATGCTCGTCCGGGCGTTCGCCCTCAACGACGGCGAGATGCGCCTCGACCTGGCCGACCGCCCGGCCCAGGTCGTGGTCGTGGCCCTCGTCGTGGCGGCCGCGATCGCCGCGGTGCGCTCGCGGCGCCGTCTGCGCGCGGTGCTGCTCGTGGGCGTCACGGGCTACGGCACGGCGGTGCTGTTCGTGCTGCACGGCGCGCCCGACCTCGCGCTGACCCAGGTGCTGGTCGAGACCTTCCTGCTCGTGACCTTCGTGCTGGTGCTGCGCCGCCTCCCCCCGTTCTTCTCCGAACGGCCGTTCACGGCCGACCGCTGGATCCGCGTCACGGCCGGAGTCGTCGTGGGCGGCGTCGTGGCCGGCCTCGCCCTCCTGACGGCCACCTCGCGCACGGCCGAGCCGATCGGCCCCCAGTTCGCCGAGCCCACCGTGAGCTACGGCGGCGGCTACAACATCGTCAACATCACCCTGGTCGACATCCGCGCGTGGGACACCCTGGGCGAGCTCTCGGTCCTGGTCGTCGCGGCCACCGGCGTCGCCAGCCTGATCCACCTGCTCACCGACCGCGCCGAACGCATCACCCGGGTGCCGGCCGGCTCAGGCTCGCAGCGCTGGCTGCAGCGGGTCGAGGCGGTGCGCTCCGCACGTCGCTCGGTCGTGTTCGAGGTCGTGACCCGGCTGGTCTTCCACGCCGTCATCATGTACTCGATCTATCTGATGCTCGTGGGCCACTACGAGCCCGGCGGCGGGTTCGCCGGCGGCCTCATCGCCGGCCTCGCGCTGATGGTGCGCTACCTGGTCGGCGGTCGCCAGGAGCTCGACGCCGCCGCCCCCGTCGACGCCGGGCTCGTGCTCGGCCTCGGCCTCGCCGTGGCCGCCCTGGCCGGCCTCCTGCCGACGCTGCTGGGTGGCGGGGTGCTCCAGAGCGCCATCATCGACATCCCTCTCGGCCCCTTCGGTGAGCTGCACCTGGTGACGTCGGTGTTCTTCGACATCGGCGTCTACCTCGTGGTGATCGGTCTGGCGCTCGACGTGCTTCGCAGCCTCGGCGGCGGCATCGACCAGCACGTCGCCGACGAGGACCGGGCGGTGGGCGTGTGAACCCGCGACGAGTGAGGACCCCCGTGAGTGAGCGTCAGCGAGCCTGGCACGACGTGATCATCGCGGCCCCGCCGCGGCTCGTGCTCGTCCAGGCGGTGCCGCGATGAGCGTCGACCTCGCCCTGATCGTCGCGATCGGCGTGCTCGTGGCCTGCGGCACGACGCTCGTGCTGGAGCGCAGCCTCTCGCGGATCCTCGTGGGCTTCGTGCTGCTGAGCAACGGCGTCAACCTGTTCTTCATCGTGGCCTCCGGGCCCCCGGGGGCCGCCCCCATCGTGGGGGCCTCGGACGAGCGCATGGCCGATCCGCTCCCCCAGGCCATGGCGCTCACCGCCATCGTCATCACGCTCGGGGTCACGGCGTTCGGACTCGCCCTGGCGTACCGCACGTGGCAGCTCGAGGGGCATGACGACGTGCAGGACGACGTCGAGGACGCCCTCGTCATCCGGCGCGCCGAGCGCGACGACACCTCGGCCAGCTTCGACGAGGTCGACGCCTCGCTCCCCGAGGAGGAGGGCGCCGACCTCCCCAGGGTCGAGGACGACGTCACCCAGGAGCCCGACGGAGGGCCCCGATGAACCACCTCGCGAGCCAGCTCGTGCTGGTGCCGGTCATCGTGCCGCTGCTGGGGGCCGGGCTCTGCCTCGCGTTCGGTCGCTCGGCCCGCGCGCAGCGCATCATCAGCATCCTGACGCTGACGATCGTGGTCGTCGCCGCCAGCGCCCTGCTCTGGCGGGCCGACCAGTTCGGCCCGCAGGCGGTCAACGTCGGCGGCTGGCCGGCCGACCTCGGCATCAGCCTGGTCGCCGACCGCCTCTCGGCGCTGCTGCTCGTGGTCTCGACCATCGTCACCCTGACGGTGCTGCTGTACTCCTTCGGTCAGGGCATCGTCGAGTTCGGCCGGGACACCCCGCTGTCGGTCTTCCACCCGACGTTCCTCGTGCTGAGCGCGGGCGTCTCGGCCGCCTTCTTGTCCGCCGACCTGTTCAACCTGTTCGTGGGATTCGAGATCCTGCTGGCCGCGAGCTACGTGCTCATCACCCTGGGCGGCACCGAGGCCCGGGTCCGCGCGGGCACGATCTACGTGATCGTCAGCCTGATCTCGTCGGTGCTGTTCCTGATCTCGATCGCGGCGGTCTACGCGGCCACCGGCACCGTCAACCTGGCGGCGCTCCCCGAGCGCATCGCCGCACTGCCAGAACCGCTCCAGCTCGTCCTGCAGCTCATGCTGCTGCTGACGTTCTCGATCAAGGCCGCCGTGTTCCCCCTCTCGGCCTGGCTGCCCGACTCCTATCCCACGGCCCCCGCCCCCGTCACGGCCGTGTTCGCCGGGCTGCTGACGAAGGTCGGCATCTACGCGATCATCCGGGTGCAGACCACGGTCTTCCCCGAGCAGCCGTTGCGCACGCTGCTGCTGACGGCGGCGATCCTGACGATGGTCGTGGGCATCCTCGGCGCCGTCGCGCAGTCCGACATCAAACGTCTGTTGTCGTTCACGCTCGTGAGCCACATCGGCTACATGCTGTTCGGCATCGCCCTCGCGAGCGAGGCGGGCTACGCCGGCGCGATCTTCTACGTCGTGCACCACATCACGGTCCAGACCGCGCTGTTCCTCGTCGCCGGGCTCATCGAGTACCGCAGCGGCACGACGCAGCTCGACCGCCTGGGCGGGCTCGCGCGCGCGGCACCCGTGCTCGCGCTGCTGTTCTTCATCCCGGCCATGAACCTCGCCGGCATACCGCCGTTCTCGGGATTCCTCGGCAAGCTCGCCCTGATCCAGGCCGGGACCGAGGCCGGTGACTGGCTCGCCTACACCGGCGTGGCCGCCGGCCTGGCCACGAGCCTGCTCACGCTCTACGCCGTGGCCAAGGCGTGGAACCGCGCCTTCTGGCAGCCGCGTGACGAGAACATCGAGAACGACGTCCCGTCGACCGGTGCCCTGCACCCGGGGCACCGGACCATGACCGAGGACAAGGTCCTGCGTCTGCCCCGCGGCATGGCGCTGCCGACCCTCGCCCTGGTCACGTTCTCGGTGGCCCTCACGGTGGCGGCCGGTCCGCTCGTGGGCGTCAGCCAGCGCGCGGCCGCCGAGCTCGTCGACCGCACCCCCTACATCGACGCCGTGCTGGGTGATGTGCCGTGATCCGTTGGACCGCCGTGCTCGGCCTGACCCTGCTGTGGCTCCTGATGTGGGGCGACGTCACCGCCGTCCTCGTCGTGGGCGGCCTGCTCGTCTCGGTCATCGTGCTCGTGGTGTTCCCGTTCCCGAAGGCCGACTGGGGCGGCTCGTTCCGCCCCTGGCCCTTCCTGCTGCTGGTGGGGCGCTTCGCCGTCGACCTGGTCGTGGCCAGCGTCCAGGTCGCCTGGCTCGCCATCCGCCCGCAGGCGCTGGGTCGCAGCGCGATCATCCAGGTCCAGCTCCACACCCGCTCGGACCTGCTGCTCGTGCTCACCAGCGAGCTGGTCTCCCTCGTGCCGGGCAGCCTGCTGATCGAGCTCGACGCCGATCTCGGCATCCTGACCCTCCACGTCCTCGACGGCGGCCAGGACCTCGCCCGGGTCGAGGCGCGGGTGCTGGCCCAGGAACAGCGCCTGATCGCCGCCCTGGGCTCGCGCGCGGAGCGTGACGCGTACTGCTCGGGTCCGGCCACGACCACCCCGGAGGCGACCCCGTGACCACCGTCGGCATCGTCTGCATCGCCCTGCTCGCGGTCACGGGCACGCTGTGCCTGATCCGCATCGTCCGCGGGCCGACGACCCTCGACCGCACCGTGGCCACCGACGTCTTCATCGCCGCGTCCGCAGGCGCGATCGGCATCGAGGCCGCGATCGGGCGGCACACCACGACGCTGCCGATCATCATGACGCTGTCGCTCGTCGGCTTCCTCGGCTCGGTCAGCATCGCGCGGTTCGCCGCGCGCGACGACGGGCCGTCGCAGCGCACCGCCCGCGATCGGAAGGGACGCTCATGATCGACGTCGCCGCCGGCTTCTTCCTCCTCGCCGGAGCCCTGCTCGCCCTGGCCGCCTCGATCGCCCTCGTGCGGTTCCCCGACGTGTTCTCCCGCATGCATGCGGCCACCAAGCCCCAGACGCTCGGACTCTTGTGCATCCTCGTGGGCCTGGCGCTGCGCCTGCAGTCCGTGGGCGCCATCACGACGATCGTGCTGATCATCGCGTTCCAGCTGCTCACGGCACCCGTGGCCTCGCACATGGTGGGGCGCGCCTCGCACCGCATCGGACTGCTCGACGAGAGCCGTCTCTCGCGCAACGACCTCGACGACTGACCTACTTGACGAACTTGCTGGTGGAGCGGTCCTTGAGCGGCTTGCCGTCGGTCTGACAGGTCGGGCAGTACTGCAGCGAGGAATCGGCGAAGACGACCTCCGCGACGGTGTCACCGCACACCGGACACGCCTCGCCGGTGCGCCCGTGCACGCGCATGCGCGTGCGCTTGTCGTCCTTGAGCTCGGCCGGTGGCTTGCCGTGCGCCTCCTGGAGGGCCTCGGTCAGGACCTGCTGGACGGCGGCCGCGAGGCGCTCGACCTCCTCGTCGTCGAGTGACTCGGCGATCGCGAACGGCGACAGCTTCGCGGCGTGCAGGATCTCGTCGCTGTAGGCGTTGCCGATGCCGGCGATGATCTTCTGGTCGCGCAGGAGACGTTTGACCTGCATGCGTCGCTGCAGCAGGGGGCGCAGGTCGAAGCCGTCGGCGAGCGGGTCAGGGCCGAGGGCCGCGATCCCGGGCACGTCGGCGGGGTCGCGCACGACGTAGACCGCCAGACCCTTGCGGGTGCCCGCCTCGGTGAGGTCGAACCCGATCGTCGGACCGTCGCCGTGGTCGAGGCGCACGCGCAGCGCGATGGGCCCAGGACCCATCGTGACCCGCTTCGTCGCGAGGTGGTCGGACCACCGGATCCAGCCGGCCTTCGCCAGGTGGATCACGAGGTGCAGGCCGTCGACGTCGACGTCGATGAACTTGCCGTGCCGGTGGACGCCCGTGACGGCCAGGCCCAGCAGCGCGTCCGGCGGCGGGTCGAACGTCTTCAGCACCGCGAACGAGGCCGGCTCGACGCCGGCCACGACGGCCCCGACCATGCGGTGGCGCAGGTCCGCGACGAGCGCGTCGACCTCGGGCATCTCCGGCATGGACCTATCGTGCCACCGCCCGCGGACTCCCTCCGCCGACCTGCCTCAGTCGACGGTCGTGAAGAAGCCCTGCATGCCGGGCCAGGTGGTGCGCCCGGCGGCGCGGCCCGTGAGCACGCCCAGGTGCCCGCCCGGCGCCTGGAGGAGCTGGGTGCGGGGCGCCCCCGTGACGAGGTCGAGCAGATGCTCGACGGCCGGCAGGGGGGCCAGCGTGTCGTTGAGGCCCGCCACCACCAGCACCGGCACGTCGATGTCGGCCAGCCGCACCGGCCGTCCGCCGAGCTGCATCGTGCCCGTCGCGAACTCGTTGGTCCGCATGATGACGTGGTACAGCTGGCCGAACGTGCGGCCGGGGTAGGCGTACATGCTGCTCATGAACCGGTCGACGGCCTCGAGCTGGGCGAGGAAGTCGCGGTCGTCGGCGTGCGTCAGCATCGAGATCGGCTTGGTCAGGTACTTGTCGGCCGCCGACAGCTGGAAGCCCCACTTGGTCAGCGGCGCCGGCACCCCGCCGAGCGCACGGTACGTCGGACCGACCAGGCCCCCGAGCACGCGGTCGACGGGTCGCGCGAGCGCGAGCAGCGGCACCTGACGCAGGTCGAAGGGGCTCGCCACCGCCGTGACGGAGGCGACTGGCAGGTCCTGCCGCGCCGCCGCGGTGAACATCGTGAAGATGCCCCCCAGGCTCCAGCCGGCCATGTGCAGGTCCTGCCCGCCGGAGTCGACCGACGCCTCGGCGAGGGCCTCCGGCAGGAGCTTGTCGACCCAGTGCTCGATGCCGAGCGCCCGGTGGCCGAAGTTCACGGGCCCGTAGTCGACGAGGTACACGTCGCGCCCCTGGTCGACGAAGTACTCGGCGACGCTGCAGCCGCGCCGCAGGTCGAAGGCCAGGGCGGGTGCCGCGAGCGGCGGTGTCAGGAACAGCGGCTTGCCGTGCGGCCGCACCCCGTCGGCGCGGTCGTAGCGGTAGAGCGTGAACCGCTCGTTCTCGCGCACGACCTCGCGCGGCATGGGCCGCAGGTCGGCGAGCGGACGCCGCCGCACCTTGTCGACCAGGTTGACGCGAGCGGCACCGAGGTCCCGCGGGATCCGCAAGGGTGTCATCGCCACCCCGGGATCATGGCACACCCGCGACTGGTCAGCCGCCGAACGTGAGCCAGAGCAGCGCGAGGTTCAGGCTGATGACCACCGCGGCGACCGCCCAGGCCGAGGCGGTCACGAACCGGCGGTTGACGTGCTCGCCCATGACCGACGCGCGCGACGTCAGCAGCACGAGCGGCACGAGCGCGAACGGGATCCCGAGCGAGAGCACGACCTGGGAGACGACGAGCGCCCGGCTGGGCTCGATCCCGATGGCCAGCACCACGACCGCGGGGATCGCCGTGACGAGCCGGCGCACCAGCCGGGGCAACCGGATGCCCAGCAGGCCCTGCATGACCTCGGCACCGGCCGCGCTGCCGACCGAGGTCGAGGCCAGGCCCGAGCCGAGCAGCGCGACGGCGAACAGCAGCGCCACCCCGGCCCCGAGCTCGGACGTCACGACCTCGTGGACGCCCGTGAGGGTGTCGGTGCCGTCGATCCCGAACAGCGCGGACGCGGCGAGCACCAGGAGCGAGAGGTTGAGGAGCCCCGCCAGGACGAGGGCCGAGGCGACGTCGACCCGGGTCACCCGCAGCAGCGTCGGCACGCTGAGCCCCTCGGCCCGCGGACCGAGCCGGTCGACCGTGAGGCTGGAGTGCAGGTAGATGACGTGCGGCATCACGGTCGCGCCGATGATGCCCGACGCCAGCAGCACGCTCTCGGCCCCGTCGAAGCGCGGCACGAGGCCCCCCACGAGATCGATCGGCGCGGGCGGGGCGACGACCAGGCCCGCGACGAACCCCACGGCGATGAGCGCGAGGAATCCCATGATCGTGCGCTCGAGCGCGCCCTGGCCGTGGCGGTCGCCGATCATCAGGATCAGCACCGAGACCACGACCGTGACGCCGGCGCCGAGCACGAGCGGGAGGTCGAACAGCAGGTACAGGGCGATCGCGCCGCCGACGACCTCGGCGAGGTCGGTCGCGATCGCGATGGCCTCGGCCTGGAGCCAATAGGCGATCCGGGGCGCCCGGGGCAGTCGCTCCCCCAGGTGCGTCGCGAGCGAGCGCCGGGTCACGAGGCCGAGCTTGGCCGAGAGGTACTGCACCAGCACCGCCATGACGTTGGCCAGCACGACGACCCAGACGAGGGTGTAGCCGAAGGTCGCACCGGCCGTGACGTTGGTGGCCACGTTGCCCGGGTCGACATACGCGACGGCCGCGATGAACGCGGGGCCGATCAGCGCGATCCGGCGCCACCTGTTCCTCACCAGCACGGGTCCACTATGGCGGAACCGTGCCTCCCCGCCCCCGGCGGCAGCACACCGGCCGCCACGGACCAGACCCCCGGGCGGTGAGTAGGTCGGCTATCCCTCGCGCCAGCGGTGAGTGAGTCGGCTTTCGAGGGGATCGATAGCCGACTCACTCACCGCCCCGGTCCCGCGATAGCCGACTCACTCACCGCCCCGGTCCCGCGATCAGCGCGAGGCGCCGCCGGCGCGACCACCGGAACGGTGCTGCTGGCCGCCCTGGCCCTGGCCGCGACCGGACGCCTGCGGACGACCGCCCTGGCCGCCCTGACCCCGGGGGCGCCGGCGGCGCGAGCCACCGTTGCCGCCACGAGCGCCACCGGGGCGCCCCTGGCCGTGCTCGCCGCCGCGACCGCCGGCCGCCGGGGCGGTCTCGCCCGGGCGGCCCGTGGTGGCCATCGACTCGACCGTGAACGGCGAGGCCAGCTCGTGGCGCCGGTGCTGGCGTGCGGTGACGCCGGCCTTGCGCTGCAGCTGGAGGAGGTCGCGCAGGTCCTCGGGGGTCGTCATCGTGACGACGGTGCCCGACTCGCCCGCACGCGCCGTGCGACCGGACCGGTGGGTGTAGGCCTTGTGCTCGGCCGGGGCGTCGAAGTGCAGCACGAGCGGCACGTCGTCGACGTGGATGCCACGCGCGGCGATGTCGGTCGCCACGATGACCTGGGCGTCCCCGGAGGAGAAGCGCGCCAGGTTGCGCTCACGCTTGCGCTGGTCGAGGTCGCCGTGGAGGTCGACGGCCTCGATGCCGGCCTGCGTGAGCTGCCGCGCGACGCGGGCGGCGCCGCGACGGGTGCGGGCGAACACGATCGTGCGAGGCGTGTTCGCCAGGAGGTCGCGCACGACCTGCAGCTTCTCGGTGCGCTCGGCCACCACGACGTGGTGGGTCATCTCGCCCTGCTCGACGAGCGGCTCGGCCACGTCGTGCAGCACGTGGGCCGGCAGATGACGCTTGACGAGCTTGTCGACGTCGCCGTCGAGCGTGGCCGACAGCAGGAGGCGCTGGGCCGAGCGCGGTGTGGCGGTCAGCAGTGCGTCGATCGGCTTGTAGAAGCCCAGGTCGCAGAGGTGGTCGGCCTCGTCGAGCACGATGATCTCGAGATCGTCGAGGGTCACGGCCTTGCGGTCGATCAGGTCGGTCAGACGACCCGGCGTGGCGACCACGAGGTCGACGCCGTCGCGCAGGCGCGCGGCCTGACGCCCGATCGGGACGCCGCCGAGCACCGTCATGGTGCGCAGGTGCAGGGCCTCGGCCATGCCGGCGATGTCGCGCTCGATCTGCGAGGCGAGCTCACGGGTCGGCACGAGGATCAGGCCGCGCGGGGCACGCGAGCGGCGCTGGCCGCCGGCCAGCGTGTCGAGCACGGGGATACCGAACGACAGGGTCTTGCCCGATCCGGTGCGGGCGCGGCCCAGCACGTTGACGCCGGACAGAGCCGCCGGGATGACGACCTGCTGGATCGGGGTCGGCTCGACGATGCCCTGGCGCGCGAGCGCCTTGACGAGCGGCTTGGGCAGCCCGTAGTCGGCGAAACCGGTGACGGTGGGCAGGGTGGACGGGGTCGACGCAGTGTCGACAGGTGTGGAGTTCACGTATCTCTCAGACGAGTTCGGGCACCGGCGCGCGACACGACGTCGCGCTGCGAGATGGTGCTTCGGGGCCCTCGAGACGGTGCCGGCATGTCGCACGACACAGGGTCCAGCATTGGACTGAACAGCGGGCCTCCGCCCTCAGCCTATCGCGAAACCACGCTCGGTCCCGCATCGGTCGACGTGCGTTGCCCCACGTCGGCTGTCTGAGTCAGGCGACGAGGTCGGTGTACGACGGGTTCTTCTCGAGGAAGGACCGGATGTACGAGCACACCGGCTTGATGCGTTCGCCGCGCTCACGGATGTCGTCGAGCGCGCCCGTCACCAAGGTCTTGGCGAGACCCTGGCCCGAGTAGGCGTCGTCGACCAGGGTGTGCGGCATGATCAGGACGCCGTCGCGGGGCTTGATCTCGGTGAAGCCGGCGACGGCCCCGTCCACCAGGATCTCGTAGCGTCCCGCGTCGTCGTTGCGTCGAACTTCGGTGGCCATGTCTCTCCCCCTCGGGATCGGTGCTGGGCTACTGGAACAGCGCGACGAGTCCCACGAACCCGACCGCGAGGCCGAGCGCGAGCGACACCGTGATGAGGATGGCGTGCACCGTGAAGAACGTGGTGCGTCCGCCGTTCTCGTCGCGCGAGCGGGGGTCGGCGATGATCCGCTTGGCGAACTGCGGCCAGATGATCAGGTTCCAGGCACCGGCCACGACCAGCAGGACGGCGGCGCTGATCGGGAGCGTCATCGGGCCACCAGCGAGGTCAGGACCGAGGTGAAGAACCCCAGGCCGTCGGTGCCGGGGCCCGTGAGCTCCTCGACCGCGTGCTCGGGGTGCGGCATCAGGCCGACCACGTTGCCGCGCTCGTTCGTGATGCCGGCGATGTCGCGCAACGACCCGTTGGGGTTGACGCCGCCGTAGCGCGCGACGACCCGGCCTTCGCCCTCGAGGGCGTCGAGCGTCGCGGCGTCGGCGACGAAGCCGCCCTCACCGTTCTTGAGCGGCACCGTGATGGTCTGGCCCGCGGTGTAGTCCGACGTCCACGCGGTCGACGCGTTCTCGATCACGAGCTGCTGGTCGCGGCACACGAACGTGCGGTGGTCGTTGCGGATCAGGGCACCGGGCAGGAGGTGCGACTCGCACAGGATCTGAAAGCCGTTGCAGATGCCGAGCACCGGGACGCCGGCGTTCGCGGCCTCGACGACCTCGGTCATGATCGGCGCGAAGCGGGCGATCGCGCCGCAGCGCAGGTAGTCGCCGTAGGAGAACCCGCCCGGCAGCACGATCGCGTCGACGCCCTGCAGGTCGTGGTCGCCGTGCCACAGCGCGACCGGCTCGGCCCCGGCGACCCGCACCGCGCGGCGCGCGTCGACGTCGTCGAGCGATCCCGGGAACGTGACGACTCCGACCTTCATCAGGCGTCCACCCGCACGGTGTAGTCCTCGATGACCGGGTTCGAGAGCAGCGTCTCGGCGATCTGGGCGACCTCGGCGAGCGTCGCCTCGTCGGTCGCGGCGACCTCGAGCTCGAAGCGCTTGCCCTGGCGGACATCGGTGACGCCGTCGAAGCCGAGCCGCGGGAGGGCGCCGTGGACGGCCTTCCCCTGCGGGTCGAGGATCTCGGGCTTGGGCATGACGTCGACGATCACGCGGGGCATGGCTGAAGTCTATCGGCGACCTCGGCCAGGACGGCACGCGGAGCCTGCAGTTCGCCGGTGGGCGGTGGATCCTCCACCCAATGCGCCCTGATTCGGTGGAGGATTCACCGCCTCCCCCGCGCCACGGAACGACGACGCCCCCGGGACCGTCGGGGCGACGGAGCCGGGGGCGGTCGGAGAGCGGTGTCAGCCCGTGGTGGGGACCTGGGGTCCCTCGGACGGCTGCACGATGACGAACCCGGCCCCCTGGAACGCGACCTGGAACGCCTCGCCCGAGCCACGACCGATCAACGAGCCGGCGGTGAAGCTGGACTTGATCGAGGTCTGCAGGCCCAGTGACCACGCGATGAGCGCGTTGGCGTCGGCGTACGTGGCGGCCTCGGCGGGATTGAGCACGACCGGCTCACCGTCGGTCGTGATGGCGACCCACCCCGTGCCCCGCAGGGTCGTGTTGAACAGGCCCCCGGCGACCATGCTGCCGCCCTTGACCCGCTCGACGTTCCAGTCCAGCGACGCGCTGAACGCCAGCACGGCGTTGCCGTTGACCGACAGACCACCGTTCTCGATCTGCAGGATGTGGACGTGCTTGCCGGTGTCGGCGAGGAACACGTCGCCCTGCCCGCTGACGCCCATGAGCGACAGGCCCTCGCCCGTCAGCGCCTTCTTGAGGAACTTGGCCGCGCCGCCGCCGGAGTACTGGAAGTCGACGTTGCCCTGGTAGGCCACCATGGAGCCCTGCTTGGCCATGAACGGCTCGGCGATGCGCACCCGCAGCAGCCGGTTGTTCTGCTTGCGCGGGCCGATGCCCTCCACCTCGCTGAACGTGCCGTCGACCAGGTCACCCGACAGGCCGGCCCACGGGTCGCCACCCACGGCCGGCTGCGGGGTCAGGCCGCCCGACTGCTGCGGGGCACCACCGCCCGCCGCGCCCGCCGCGGCGCCGGCCTGCACCGGCGGCGCTCCCAGCGGGGAGACCGACTGGGTGCCCTGGTTGCTGACGTGCTCGGTCCAGACCGTGCCGTCCCAGTAGCGGTACTCGTGCCGGCCCTCGGGGTCCGGGTGCCATCCTGCTGCCGACATCGCCGTCAGCTCAGCTCACGCTTGAGGATCTTGCCGGTGGAGGTCATCGGCAGCTCGTCGCGGAACTCCACGACGCGCGGGTACTTGTACGCCGCGAACTGCTCCTTGCCCCACGCCACGAGGGTCTCCTCGGTGACGTCGTCGTGGTCCTTGTTCTTGACGACGACCGCCTTGATCTCCTCGCCGTGCGACTCGTGCGGGACGCCGATGACCGCGACGAGCGAGACCGCCGGGTGCTGCATCAGCACCTCCTCGATCTCGCGCGGGTACACGTTGTAGCCGCCGCGGATGATCATGTCCTTGGAGCGGTCGACGATGAAGTAGTAGCCGTCGGCGTCCTTCTTGCCCAGGTCGCCGGAGCGGAACCAGCCGTCGCGGATCGCCTCGGCGGTGGCCTCGGGGCGACCGTAGTAGCCCTTCATGATGTTGTGGCCCTTGATCGCGATCTCGCCGATCGCCTCGGGGTCGCCGTCGGGGACGTCGCTCCAGTCGTCGTTGATGAGCTTCATCTCGACGCCCGGGATCGGCTTGCCGATCGAGCCGACCCGCGGCTCCTCGCCGAACACGCTGAACGAGGCCACGGGCGAGGTCTCCGAGAGGCCGTAGCCCTCGAGGATCGTGACGCCGAAGCGCTCCTTGAAGTTCTTGTGCACCTCGACGGGGAGGGCGGACCCGCCGGCGGCGGCGACCCGCAGGTTCGCGGCGATCTCGGCGACCGGGTGCTCCGGGGTCAACGCACCGAGCAGACCCCAGTACATCGTGGGGACGCCGGCGAAGAACGTGACCTTCTCGCGCAGCATCAGCCCGATCGCCGGCTCGGCCTCGAAGCGCGGCAACATCACGACGGTGCCGCCGAACGCGAACGCGCCGTTCTGGATCACGGTCTGTCCGAACGAGTGGAACAGCGGCAGGACGCACAGGTAGGTGTCCGGGGTCTCGGGGTTCGCGGCGAACAGCTCGGTGCCCGCCAGCGCGTTGTCGCGCATGTTGCGGTGCCGCAGCTCGGCGCCCTTGGGCTGGCCCGTCGTGCCGGAGGTGTAGAGGATCACGGCGGTGTCGTCGTCGTCGCGCTCGACCGTCTCGAAGGCGGGCGGCTGGGCGGCCACGAGCGGTGCGTAGTGCTCCGGGCCCTCCAGCGGCGCCGGGGCGGCCGAGTCGAGCTTGATCAGGAAGAACTCCCGGCAGGAGTCGGTGGCCTGGAAGCCGTCCCACGCGGCCTCGCCGATCGGCAGGTCAGCCGTGCCCTCGAAGGCGAAGTAGGCAACCGCGTCGGAGTCGTCCAGGTGGTAGGCGACCTCGCGGGCCTTCAGGAGCACGTTGAGCGGCACGACCGTCGCGCCGGCCTTGAGGATGCCGTAGTAGATGATCGAGAAGTACGGCAGGTTCGGGCAGGACAGCGCCACCTTGTCGCCGGGCTTGACGCCACGCTCGACCAGGAGGTTCGCGACCTGGTTGGCCGCGCCGTTGACCTGGGCGTAGGTCAGCTTGGTGTCACCGAACACGATCGCCGTGCGCTCGGCGTAGGTCTGGGCGGAATTCTCCAGCAGGGCGGCGAGATTGGCCACGACGGCTCCTTGATGGTGGGAATGCGGTGCGCGTCACAGCCTACCCACGGCTCGACAGCACGTCTGGTGGCCACGAGCATGAACTCATGTGCCCTCAAGAGGAACGGAGCCAGTTGTGACGACCACTGCCACCGTGCTGGTCACCGTCGGGCTGCTGGGCCTGCTCGTGGCCACGCTCTCCGCGCGCCTGCGCGAGCTGCCGCTCTCGGAGCCGCTGCTGGCCCTGGCCGTCGGCGCCGCCCTCGGTCCGGCAGCCACCGGCCTGGTCGACCTGCCGGCCGTGACCGAACGCTCCGAGGAGCTGCACGAGATCGCCCGGGTCCTGCTGGCGATCTCGGTCATGGCCGTGGCGCTGCGCTATCCGGCCCGCGACGCCTGGCGGCTCCGGGGCCCCGTGGCCCTGTTGCTGCTCGTGGTCATGCCGCTCATGGCGCTCGCTACCACCGTGGTCGCCTGGCCCCTGGGGCTCGGGCTCGCGGCCGCCTTCGCCCTCGGCTGCGCGCTGTGCCCGACCGATCCGGTGCTCGCCTCGAGCGTCGTCACCGGCACGCCGGCGGAGCGGGACCTGCCGGCGCGCACCCGGCAGGTCCTGTCGCTGGAGTCCGGCGCGAACGACGGGCTCGCGCTCCCGCTGGTCCTCCTCGCGCTCGTGCCGCTCGGCCTGGCCACCGGCGGCGAGACCGGTGTCGAGATCGGGCGCGAGGTGCTCGGCGCGCTCGCGCTGGGCGTCGTGGCCGGGTGGGTCGCCGGGCGCGCCATCCGCTCCGGCGAGCACCACGGCGCGACCGACACCGCGCCGGTCCTGGTCTTCACGTTGGTGCTCGCCGTCGGGGTGCTGGGCGCCGCGGTGCTGCTCGACGTCGGCGGCGTGCTCGCGGTCTTCATCACCGGCCTGACCCTGAACGCGACCACGTCGGGAAGCGACCGGATGGACGCCATGGTGCTCGACGAGGCGATCAACCGGTTCGTGCTGCTCCCCGGGTTCGTGGTGCTGGGGGGCGTCCTGCCGTGGGCCGCGTGGCGCGACCTCGGCTGGGCCCTGCTGCTCGTCGTCGCCGGCGCCCTGCTCCTGCGCCGCCTGCCCTGGGTGCTGCTGCTGCGCCGGCCGCTGCGGCTCGCGTGGCGCGATGCGGTGTTCCTCGGCTGGTTCGGACCGATCGGCGTCTCCGCGGTCTTCTACCTGACCCTGCTCGCCGAGCGACTGCCGGCCGCGGACGCGACCCCCGTGCTGGCCGCCGGAACCGCCGTGGTGGCCGCCAGCACCGTGGTGCACGGTGTCACCAGCTCGCCGGGGCGCCGCCTGTACGCGCGGGCGAGCCGCGCGGCGGGCGAGTCGGGCTCGGCGGGCTAGAAGGTCAGCCCGGTGAGCCGCTCGTAGGCCTCGATGTACCGCGCCCGGGTGCGCTCGACGACCTCCGGCGGCAGCGACGGCGGCGGCGCGTCGCCGGCCTTGTCCCAGCCCGACTCGTCCGACAGCAGCCAGTTGCGCACGATCTGCTTGTCGTAGGACGGCTGCGGGCCACCGGGGCGCAGGTCGTCGGCCGGCCAGAAGCGGGAGGAGTCCGGGGTGAGCACCTCGTCGGCCAGCACGATCGTGCCGTCGGCGCGGGCCCCGAACTCCAGCTTGGTGTCGGCCAGGATGATGCCGCGCTCGCGGGCGACTCCCTCGGCCCGCGCGTACACCGCGAGCGTCAGCTCCCGCAGCCGCTCGGCGATCTGCGGCCCGACCTCGTCCACGACGTGCTCGAAGTCGACGTTCTCGTCGTGCTCGCCGATCTCGGCCTTGGTGGCGGGCGTGAAGATCGGCGCGGGCAGACGCGAGCCGTCGACGAGCCCGTCGGGCAACGGCACGCCGCACACCGCGCCGGTCTGGGTGTAGTCGATCAGGCCCGAGCCCGTGAGGTAGCCGCGCGCGACGCACTCGACGGGGAACATCGCGAGGTTCTCGCACACGACGGCCCGCCCGGCGACCTGCTCGGGCACATCGGTCGAGAGCACGTGGTGCGGCACGAGGTCGGCGAGCTGGTCGAACCACCACAGCGACATCCGCGTCAGGATCTCGCCCTTGTCGGGGATGCCCGGGCTGAGGACGTGGTCGAACGCGCTGATGCGGTCGGAGGCGACCATCAGCAGGTGCCCGTCGGGCAGCGTGTACAGGTCGCGGACCTTGCCCGAGTGCAGGTGGGTGGCTCCGGGGATCTCAGGCGTCACGGGATCAGGCTAGTGGTCGCTCAGAGGATCGCGCCGGGGGCGTACGCGGCGGCCTCCGGGTCGGCGTCCAGGACCTCCTGGATCCGCGCGAGGACCTCGGCGACCTGGTGGGTGGCGGCACCCGTGAACGCGATCGGCTCGGCCACGAGCGAGGCCAGGTCGGCCTCGGACAGGCCGAGACGGTCGTCGGCGGCCAGGCGCGCGAACAGGTCGTTCTCCGCCGTGCCCTGCTCGCGCATCTCGAGGGCCACCGTGACGGCGTGCTCCTTGATGGCCTCGTGCGCAGCCTCGCGGCCGACCCCCGCGCGGACGGCGGCCATCAGGACCTTCGTGGTGGCGAGGAACGGCAGGTAGCGGTCGAGCTCGCGCTGCACGACGGCAGGGAAGACCCCGAACTCGTCGAGCACCGTCAGGAAGGTCTCGAACAGCCCGTCGGTCGCGTAGAACGCGTCGGGCAGGGCCACGCGCCGCACGACCGAGCACGAGACGTCGCCCTCGTTCCACTGGTCGCCCGCGAGCTCGCCGATCATCGAGACGTAGCCGCGCAGGACGACCGCGAGGCCGTTGACGCGCTCGCACGAGCGGGTGTTCATCTTGTGCGGCATCGCGCTGGAGCCGACCTGGCCGGGCTTGAAGCCCTCGGTCACGAGCTCGTTGCCGGCCATCAGACGGATCGTCGTGGCGAGGTTGCTCGGCGCGGCCACGGTCTGGGCCAGCGCCGTGACGACGTCGTAGTCGAGCGAGCGCGGGTAGACCTGGCCGACGCTCGTCAGGACCGTCGCGAAGCCCAGGTGGGCCGCGACCCGGTCCTCCAGCTCGGCCAGGAGGGCCACGTCTCCCCCGAGCAGGTCGAGCATGTCCTGACCCGTGCCGACGGGGCCCTTGATGCCGCGCAGCGGGTAGCGCTCCAGGAGCGAGTCGAGACGACCGAGCGCGACCAGGAGCTCGTCGGCGACCGTGGCGAAGCGCTTGCCCATCGTGGTGGCCTGCGCGGCGACGTTGTGGCTGCGGCCTGCCATGACGAGCTCGGCGTTCTCGCCCGCGAGGTGGCCCAGGCGCGCCAGCGTCGCCACGACGCGGCTGCGCACGAGCTCGAGGGAGGCCCTGACCTGCAGCTGCTCGACGTTCTCGGTGAGGTCGCGCGAGGTCATGCCCTTGTGGATGTGCTCGGTACCGGCGAGGGCGGCGAACTCCTCGATCCGAGCCTTGACGTCGTGGCGCGTGACGCGCTCCCGGGCCGCGATCGAGTCGAGGTCGACCTGGTCGACGACCGCCTCGTAGGCCTCGACGACGCCGTCGGGGGTCTCGATGCCCAGATCGCGCTGCGCCTTCAGGACCGCGATCCAGAGCTGGCGCTCCAGCACGATCTTGTGCTCGGGCGACCAGAGTCGGGCGAGCTCGGCGGAGGCGTAGCGCGAGGCGAGGACGTTCGGTGCGGTCACCGGCCCATTCTCGCAGGGGCCTCCGGCCCGACCGCCCCCGGCGGTGCGTCAGCGTCCGTTCCGAGCCCCGGGCGGTGCGTCAGCGTCCGTTCGGCGAGCGAAGACGGACGCGAGGTCACCGCCAGGCGGGAGCCGACGAGCCAGACCGACGCTAGGTCACCGCCTACCGGGGCGGGAGGGTCAGGGGGCGATCTCGCCGAGCTCGGCCTTGAGCGCGATGTCGGTGCGGTGCTGGCCGCCCTCGATGATGATCGCGTCGACGCCGGAGTACGCACGCACGCGGGCCTGCTCGAGATCCTCGCCGACACCCGTCACGGCGAGCACCCGCCCACCCGCGGTGACCAGATGGCCGTCCGGGTCGAGCGCGGTGCCTGCGTGGATCACGTCGACGCCCTCGATCGCGTTCGCCGCGTCGACACCGAGGATACGGTCGCCGGAGCTGCTGGTGGCGGGGTAGCCGGCCGAGGCCATCACGACCGCGACGGCCGAGCCCCCCGTCCACTGCGGCAGACCGACCTCGGCGAGCGTTCCGTTGGCCGCGCCGCGCAGCAGGGCCGAGATCGGCGTGCGGAGCATCGCCAGCAGCGCCTGCGTCTCGGGGTCGCCGAACCGGGCGTTGAACTCGATGACGCGAACGCCACGACTCGTCAGCGCAAGACCCGCGTAGAGGAGGCCGCTGAACGGGGTGCCGCGGCGGGCCATCTCCTCGACCGTGGGCACGAGCACCCGCCGGGTCACCTCGGCCACGAGGTCGTCCGGCGCCCACGGCAGCGGCGTGTAGGCGCCCATGCCACCGGTGTTCGGGCCCTCGTCGCCGTCGAGGGCACGCTTGAAGTCCTGCGCCGGCTGCAGCGGCAGCACCGTCGATCCGTCGGTGATCGCGAACAGCGACACCTCGGGACCGTCGAGGAACTCCTCGATCACGACCCGGTCGCAGGACAGTGCGTGGTCGAGGGCCTCCTGCCGGTCGTCGGTCACCACGACGCCCTTGCCGGCCGCGAGCGCGTCGTCCTTGACGACGTGGGGGGCGCCGAACGCGTCGAGCGCCGCCTCGATCTCCTCCTGCGTCGTGCACACGCGCGCCATCGCGGTGGGCACCTCGGCGGCCGCCATGACCTCCTTGGCGAACGCCTTGGACCCCTCGATCTGCGCCGCGGCGGCACTGGGCCCGAAGCAGTCGATGCCAGCGGCGCGGACCGCGTCGGCGACGCCCGCGACGAGGGGGGCCTCCGGGCCGATCACGACGAGCTCGACCCCGAGGTCGGTGGCGAGCCGGGCCACCGCCTCGCCGTCGAGCGGGTCGACGTCGTGCAGGGTCGCGACCTGCGCGATGCCGGGGTTGCCGGGAGCGGCGTGCACCTCCGAGACGCCCGGGTCGCGAGACAGTGCCAGGGCGAGCGCGTGCTCGCGGCCGCCGGTGCCGATCACGAGGGTCTTCACACGACACGACCCTACCGGCCGCCGCGGTCTCGTGGCCCACCTCGTCGTCACCAGGCTCGCGAGACAGGTGAAGGGCCCCGCCCGCAGGCGGAGCCCTTCACTGTCACGTGCTCAGGTCAGGCGGCGTGACGGCCCGTGAGACGTCGACGCATCAGCCAGGCCCCGGCGCCGACCATGGCCGCGCCGACGACTCCCGACATGAGCCAGACCGGCGCGCCCGTCGAGGGCAGCAGTCCACCGGCACCTCCACCGCCCCCGGAACCACCGGGAGCGGGCGGCACGAACGTCGCGGTCCGCGTCGTCGATCCGTCGGACTCGACCGGATCCCCGAAGGGGTCGGCACCCGAAGCCGTCGCCGTGTTGACGATCTCGCCCGCGGCGACGTCCTCGGCCGTGACCGTGTACGGGTCAGACGTGAACAGGACCTCGTCGTCGACCGCGATGTCGGCCGTCGCGGGATCGAGCCCGGTCACCATGGGGTCGTCGACCGTGACGTCCGTGAGGTCCACGTTCCCCGTGTTCTCGACGACGAAACTGAAGTCGATCGTCTCGTTCACATCGGCCAGGCCGTTGCCGTTGGCGTCGTTCAGCTCGGCGAGCTTCGTGATCTCCAGGGCAGGATCGGGCTGCACCACGTTCGAGGTGAACGTGGAGGTGTTGTTGTCCGTCACAGGGTCGGACTCATTGCCGAGCACAGATGCGGAGTTCGTCAAGGCCCCGGTGCTCGTGGCCTCCACCCGGGCGGTGATCGTGTACTCGGCGGACTCGCCGACAGCCAGGGCGCCACCGACGCAGGTCACCGTGCTGCTGCTCACGGAGCAGCCCGCGTCGTCGCTCGCGACGTCCACCACACCGGTCGGCACCGTGTCGGAGACCACGTGACCGCTCGAGCTGCCGGGGCCCATGTTGGTGACGGTCAGCGTGTATTCGATGGGCAGGCCAGCCACTGCCTGGTCGGGGCCTGTCTTGACGACGCCGAGATCGGCGGGCGCACCGAGCGCCGCCGTGCCGTCGTTGTTGTTCGTCGTGGGGCCGGGGCTCGAGGCGACGAAGGTGAAGGTCGGCGCGTCACTGGCCGGGTCCGCGATCGAGATCTGTCGAACCGTCCCGGTCGTGTTGTTGGAGAAGCCGAGGTTGCCGTTGCCGTAGGTCCACGCGGCACCATAGACGTAGGGCGTCTCACCCGTCGCCTCGGTCGCAAAGAAGTCGACCTCGCCCGTGCCGGGGTCGACGCGGGTCATCGTCCCGGTGGAGTTGATGCCCCAGAAATAGCCACCCACCTCCGCGAGGTCGGCCACGCCAGGTTCGGCCGACAACGTCTGCGAGCGCGCGGCGTTCTCGAGCCCCGTGGCCATGTCGATCGCCGTCAGCGTCGTGCTGCCGTTGTTGATGTAGAGGTGGCCCTCGTAGGCGACGCCGACGTGGTGCCCACCGAAGATCGTCGGTCCGACCTGCGTGACGACACCGTTCTCGCCGATCCGCACCAGGCTGCCCGCCTCGATCGCCGTCACGCCGTCACCGGCGGGGCGGTCGCTGGAGGCGATGCCGAAGATGTAGCCCGTGGCCTCGTCGAAGCCGATGGCGTTGTACGAGACGCCCGAGTTCGGCCCCTCAGGGTTGAACGTCACGGCGCCGCTTCCGTCCGTGGTGGCGGTGAACAGCGCGGTCGGCGCCTGCTGGGCGATGAAGATCGTCGCCCGGGTCGGGTCGAAGGGGTCGCCCGGAGCCGCGCCGGCCGGAGCCGACGAGAGAGCGAGGGCGGAGGCTGCGAGAGCTGTGACCGCAAGACTGGCTCCGAGCCGGGACGCGAGGCGTGGCACGCCACATTTCAAGAACATGATGAGGATCCTTCGGTTGCGGTTTGATCCTCGCGATTCCCCCGAGGATGATCCGCGCCGCGGCCCGTCAGCTCGGTCACGTGTACCGCCGGCCAGCAGCGTGGCGTGAGGAAACTAACAGAGCAGATCAGCGCCGCGGTGAACGCAATGGGCCTTGAGTCCATGACCTTGGTCACATCAGAGCAGGTCGTGCAGGACCACGGTCTCCTCCCGGCCCGGGCCGACGCCGACGGCGGAGATGCGCGCGCCGCTCAGGGCCTCGAGCTCGCGCACGTACGACTGCGCGTTGGCGGGAAGATCGGAGAAGTCGCGCGCCGACGACAGGTCCTCGGTCCAGCCGGGGAAGAACTCGTAGATCGGCGTGGCGTGGTGGAAGCCGGTCTGGGTCATGGGCATCTCGTCGACCCGCTCGCCGTCGACGTCGTACGCCACGCAGACCGGGATCTGCTCCCAGCCGGTCAGGACGTCGAGCTTGGTCAGCACGAAGTCGGTGACGCCGTTGATGCGCGCCGCGTAGCGGGCGATCGGCGCGTCGTACCAGCCGGTGCGGCGGGGGCGGCCGGTCGTGGTGCCGAACTCGCCACCGGCGGTGCGCAGCCGCTCGCCGTCGCCGGCCGGATCGACGTCTCCCGTGAGCTCGGTCGGGAACGGCCCCTCGCCGACGCGCGTGGCGTAGGCCTTGACGATGCCGATGACCCGGGAGATCTCGGTCGGGGCGATGCCCGATCCGGTGCAGGCGCCCCCGGTGGTGGCCGACGACGAGGTCACGAACGGGTACGTGCCGTGGTCGACGTCGAGCAGCGTGGCCTGGCCGGCCTCGAGCAGGACGGTCTCGTCGCGGCGCAGCGCCTCGTGCAGCAGCAGCGGCGTGTCGGCGACCATGGGCGCGAGGCGCTCGGCGTGCACGAGCAGCTGATCGACGATCTCGTCGACACCGACCGCCCGCCGGTTGTAGACCTTGGTGAGCATCTGGTTCTTGAGCTCGAGCGCGCCCTCGACCTTGGCCCGCAGGATCTTCTCGTCGAAGATGTCCTGCACCCGCACCCCGAGCCGGTTCATCTTGTCGGCGTAGGTGGGGCCGATGCCGCGGCCCGTGGTGCCGATCTTGCGGCTGCCCAGGAACCGCTCGGTGACCTTGTCGAGCGTGCGGTTGTAGTCGGCGATGACGTGGGCGTTGGCGCTCACGAGCAGAGCGCTCGTGTCGATGCCCCGGGCGTTGAGGCCGTCGATCTCCTCGAACAGCACGTCGAGGTCGACCACGACGCCGTTGCCGATGACCGGGATGCAGCCGGGCGTCAGGATGCCGCTCGGCAGGAGATGGAGCGCGTACTTCTCCGAGCTGCCGTCGGGCTGCGGGATGACGACGGTGTGGCCGGCGTTGTTGCCGCCGTTGAACTTGACCACGTAGTCGACCCGACTGCCGAGCAGATCGGTCGCCTTGCCCTTGCCCTCGTCGCCCCACTGGGCGCCGACGATCACGACTGCGGGCATGCGGGCCCACCCCTCACGACATGAGACAAGCCCCTCACGAGGGGCTCTTGCGACGGCAGTCTAGCCGCCGGAGCCCTACTGTCTCCATCATGAGCACCCCAGACCGACGGTCGTCGTCACCGTGGACCGTGGTCGTGAACTCCGCGGCGGGCAGCAGCGCGGACGACGTCGTCGACCAGGTCGTGGCGGCACTGCGCGACCGCGTCGAGGTCACGGTGGCCCGCACGTCCGACCTCGACGACCTCACCTCCGCACTCACCCGGGTCCCTGCCGACGGCACCGTCGTGGTGCTGGGCGGCGACGGCAGCCTGCACGCCGTGGTGGCGGCGCTGGACCACGTCGACCGCCTGCGCGACGTCGTCGTGGGCCTCGTGCCGCTCGGCACCGGCAACGACTTCGCCCGCACGATCGAGGTCGACCCCACCGACCCGGTCGCCACGGCGCGGGACCTGCTCGAGGCGACCGAGCGCGACGTCGACCTGATCCGCGCCGGCGACGGCTCGGTCGTGGTCAACGCCGCGCACGTCGGGGTCGGCGCCGATGCCGCCGTGGCCGCCAAGCCGTGGAAGGAACGATTCGGCATCGTCGGCTACGCGGTGGGCGCGATCGCCTCGGGCTTCTCGGCCGAGGGGTTCCGGGGCGAGGTCCACGTCGACGGTGAGGCCGTGCCCGTCCGGGGGCGCCTGCTCCAGGTCGCGGTCGGCAACGGGCGGTACATCGGCGGCGGCACCCCGCTGCTCCCCCAGGCCGACCCCTTCGACGGCCGGCTCGACGTCGTCGTGTCGTGGGCGGACCGGCCCCTGCGGCGGCTGAAGTACGCCTGGAAGCTCCGCAGCGGTCGCCACGTCGAGGGTGACGACACCGAGCCCGTGCGCGGCACGACCCTGTCGGTCCTGGTGCGCGGATCGGCCCTGCGCGAGGGCATCCCCGGCAACTCCGACGGCGAGCTCACCGACCCGGCCACGACCCACACGTGGACCCTGGAGCCCGGCGCCTGGCGACTGCTGGTGCCGACCCGCCCGTGAGCCGTCCCGCGCCTCGCGCCGGGACGTCGCGCCAGATCCTCGCGGTCGCGGTGCCGGCGTTCGCGGCCCTCGTGGCCGAGCCGGTCATGCTGCTGGCCGACACCGCGATGATCGGCCACCTCGGCACGCCCGAGCTCGCCGGGCTCGCGGTCGCCTCGGTCGTGCTGACCACCGCGATCGGGTTGTGCGTGTTCCTCGCCTACGGCACGACCTCGGCCGTCGCCCGCAGCCACGGGGCCGGCCGGGAGGCCGAGGCCGGCGCCCAGGCCGTGGGCGGGCTCTGGCTCGCCGCGTCGCTCGGAGTCGTGCTGGCCGTGCTGACGGTCGCGACGGCCGGACCCGTCGCGACCGCGCTCGCGAGCTCCCCCGACGTCGCGGGGCACGCAGCGACGTACCTGCGCATCAGCGCGGCCGGGGTGCCGGCGGCGCTGCTGATGCTGGCCGCCACCGGCGCCCTGCGCGGGGTGCTCGACCTGAGGACTCCGCTCGTCGTCACGGTGTCGAGCTGCGGGGCCAACGTCGCCCTGAACGCCGTGCTGATCTACGGCCTCGGCTGGGGCGTGGCAGGGGCGGCGCTCGGCACGGTCGTCGCGCAGTGGGGCGCCGCGGCCTGGCTCACCGCTGCGGTCCTGCGCCAGCTGCGCACGGGCGAGGTCAGCGGACGGCCCCGGCTGGACGCGCTGCTGCAGGCTGCCCGCGCCGGCGTGCCCCTCCTGGTGCGCACCGGGACGCTCCGGATCGCGGTGCTGCTGGCGACCGCCGTGGCCGCGACGTTCGGCGACGCGTCGCTCGCAGCGCACCAGGTGACGGCGACGCTCGTGACGCTGTGCGCCTTCGCCCTCGACGCCCTGGCGATCGCCGGCCAGACCCTGACCGGCCGCTCCCTCGGGGCCGGCGACGCGGACCTGACCCGAGCGCTGACCGGGCAGATGGTGCGCTGGGGCTGGGGCGTCGGGGCCGTGATCGGGACGGTCCTGGCGCTCGCGAGCCCCTGGGTCCCTGGCGCGTTCACGAGCGACTCGGACGTCGCGGCCGTGCTCGTGCCCGCCGTGCTGGCGGCCGCGCTCGTGCAGCCGCTCTCCGGTGCGGTCTTCGTGCTCGACGGCGTGCTGATCGGCGCGGGCGACGGCCGCTACCTTGCGGCTGCCGGCATCGTGGTCCTGATCGTGTACGCGCCGCTCGTGCTGCTCGTCGGCGTCGCGGACGCGGGACTGACGTGGCTGTGGATCGCCTACGCGGGCTTCATCGGTGCCCGCTGGGTCACGCTCGAGCACCGCCGCCGCAGCGAGCGGTGGATCGTGCTGGGCCCCGCCGCGGCGTCCTGAGGTGGCGCCTCAGCCGACGAGGATCGCGTACGCCTCCGGGCTCGACTCGCGCAGGAACTCGCGGCAGCGGTGGGCCTCGGGCGCGTCGCCGAGGCGCTCCGACCCGTCGGCCAGCACGGCCAGCGAGCGCAGGAAGCCACGATTGGGCTCGTGCGCCCACGGCACCGGGCCGAAGCCCTTCCAGCCGTTGCGACGGAGCAGGTCGAGCGAGCGGTGGTACGACGTGCGCGCGAAGGCGTAGCCCTCGACGTCGCTGCCTCCGGCGAGCGCCTCGGCGGCGAGCAGGGCCCAGGCGAGGGTCGACTCGGGGGTCGTGGCCGCGACGTCGCGCGCGGGCTCGCCCGCCGCGATCCGGCTCGCACCCGGGTCCTCGGGCAGCAGGGTCTCCGGCGGCTCTCCCAGCAGGTTCGTCATGACGCCGACCCTAGCCGGGGGATCTACCGCGGGTCTCACTCGGCGTCGAGGTCCTGGGCGAAGACGCGGAAGTCGCCGTGGTCGCGGTGCATCGTCCACAGGAGCTCGGCGAGGACCTCGGGATCCTTGCGCGGGTGGCCGGGCTCGATCGACCCCGGGATGATCAGCTGCCCGACGTGGATGTCGTCCGGAGCGAGCGCCTCGTGCAGCATCTGGCCGAGCGCCGACTCCCCCGCGAAGGCGACCGAGGTGCCGGCGAACTTCGCGACCGGCCGCACCGCGCTGCCGCCGTTGACCAGCAGCACCGTGCCGCCACCGAGGAAGCGCATGTGCTGGGTCACGTGGTGCACCGCGGCGAGCGGACCGAGGATCGAGAACTCGAGCGCGGGCTGGAGATCCTCGACCGTCGTCTCGAGCACGGGGCGCAGGTACTCCTTGGCCGGCAGCGGGCTGTACTGCAGCACGTCGATGGGTCCGAGGTCGGCCGAGATCGCGTCGAGCGCCTCGCGGATCGACGCGGGCCGGCGCACGTCGGCGGTGTACCCACGGGCTTCGATTCCCTCGGCCTGCAGCGTCTCCGCGAGCTGGCGGGTGCGGCCCACGTTGCGCGAGACCAGCCCGACCGAGAAGCCCTCCTGCGCGAACCGGCGGGCCACGGCCGCTCCGAGATTGGATCCGGCACCGATGATCGCGAGGGTCGGCATGGGTGTTCCTCCTGCAGCGTCGACGTGGGGACCTCCACCCTCTCCCGAGGGCGCCAGGTTTGCAGGTCGACGCCCAGCGCGCCCGCCGATTCGTCGGGAGGGGGATCAGCGATGGAGGGAGCGGCGGGCCTTGCCGGTGTCGTCGCGCAGCGGCGTGGACGTCGTCTCGAGGGAGCGGGGGCGCTTCTCGGGGTCGAGGCGGGAGCGCACCCAGGCCAGGAGCTCGCCGGGGTCCGCGGCTGACTCCGCGACGACGTGCACGACCTCGCCGAGACCAGGATCGGGCCGCCCGACGGCCACCGACGACAGCACCGCCGGATGCGCGTCGACGACCGCCTCGACGTCGGCCGGGTGCACCGTGACGCCCCCCGTCGTGATCGCGTCGTCGAGCCGGTCCGCCACGAACACGTACCCGCCGTCGTCGATCCAGCCTGCGTCCCCGAGCCCGTGCCAGCCGGGCAGCCCGCCGTCGCGCCGCATCAGCAGCTCGCCGACCTCCCCCGGAGCGCACGTCGACCCGTCCGGACGCACCGCGCGGAACCGGGAGCCGGCGACCGGCCGTCCCACCGAACCGGGGTGCTCGAGCCACTCGTCGCCGCGGATCATCGTGAGCCCCTGCGCCTCGGTGCCCGCATACACCTCGACGACCCGCTCGGCGCCGAGCCAGCCGATCCAGTCCCGCTTGAGCGGCTCAGGACACCGCGCCGCCAGGTGCATCACGGAGTGGAGCGAGGAGACGTCGGTCGACGCCCGCGACGGGTGCTCCCAGATCCGCGCCATCGTGGTCGGCACGAGCATCGTCCAGCCCACCCGACGACGGCCGATCGCGGCCAGCGCCGCGCCCGCGTCGAACTGCGGCAGCACGACGAGCTCGTGGCCCGTCATGAGTCCGCGCATCGCGTAGACGAACGGCGCGGCGTGGAACAACGGACCCGACACGAGCTGCACGACGTCGCGCGGCACGAACGGGGCCACCACGCCGTCCGGGTCGACGATCGACGGGTGCGGGTCGCGCAGCAGCTTCGGCATGCCCGTGCTCCCGCTCGAGGTCGGCGCCTTCCAGGAGGACGCCACCGCGTCCGGGAGGGGCCGGTCGTCGGTCGCGGTGATCCGGACGGGCCGGTCCACGACCAGCCGGGGCGACACGAGCTCCAGCAGACGGGCACGTTCAGCCGGCGGCAGGCGGGGCGACAACGGCTGCGGCGTCGCCCCGAGCTTCCACGCCGCGACGCAGGCGAGCACGACGTCGAGCCCGTTCGGCAGGCTCACCGTGACGAGGTCGTCGACCCCCACCCCGTCGTCCGCCCAGGTCCGGGCCAGGCGGTTCCCGAGCGACTCCAGCTCGGCCCGGGTCACGACCCGCTCCCCCACCGTGATGGCCGGCCGGTCGGGCTCGCGCTCGGCCAGGAGCGTGAACGCGCGCCCGATCGGCATGCGCGTCATCGGGCGGGCAGGCGACCTGCGAGGTGCGCCTCGTAGAAGGCGACGTGCGACCGGGCCGCCCGCTCCCACGTGTAGCTGCGCGCGAGCGCCCGGCCCACCGAGGGAGGCGGCGGCGAGGTCACGGCGGTCGCGAGCGCGGCGGCGATCCCGAGCGGCGAGTCGGCGTAGGCGACGGCCGACCCGAAGACCTCCCGCAGCACCGGCAGGTCGCGCGCCACGACGGGCACACCCGCAGCCAGGGCCTCCATCGCGGCGAGCCCGAAGCCCTCCTTGGTCGAGACGAAGGCGAGGGCCTCGGCCTGCGCGACGAGCGAGGGCAGGTCGACGTGGTCGACGGCACCGAGCACCTCGTGGTCGACCGCGAGCTGACCCGCGCGACGCTCGAACTCACGGCGGTAGTCGCGGTAGTCGAACAAGGTCTCACCGCCGGCGAAGACGAGCCGCAGCTCGGGTCGTCGCCGCCGGAGCATCGCGTAGGCCTCGAGCAGGTCGATGCTGCCCTTGCGCGGCTCGATCCCGCCCAGCGCCAGGACGTAGGGCCCGAGCTTGTCCGCCCACCGCGTGCGACCGGCCGTGTCGGCGGCGCCCGCCTCGAAGCGCTCCGCGTCGACCCCGTTCGCGATGACGCTCGGCGCGAGCCCCCACCCCTGGCGGACCTCGGCCGCGACGGCCTCGGACACGCAGATCCGCGCCGCGGGTCGCGTCACGGCCCGTTCGTGGCACGCGGCCAGCTCGGGGGTCGTGAACGTGTCGAGGTGGTGGATCGTCCGCACGCACGGCACTCCGGCGGCCATCACGGCGTTGGCGCTGATGCAGTCCTGGGCGTGCACGACGTCATAGCCGGTCCGGACCCGGGCGAACGCCTCGGCCAGCGCGGCGATCGACCGCAGGATCCGGGCGCCGACCTCCTCGCCGTCGACCCCCGGGAACGGCACCGCGTGCACCGTGACCGCGGGATCGACCGGTCGGAAGAAGCCCACGTCACCGCCCCGCGCGAGGGTCCACACGTGCACGTCGTGGCCGAGTGCCGCGAGCGCCTCCGCGAGTGCGAGCGTGTGGACCACGCCGCCGCGTGGCTTGGAGGAGTACGTCAGCAACGCGATGCGCAGCTCGCCCTGGGCTCCGGTCGTCATCGGGACCCGCCCGGCCCGTAGCTGCTCGGGCTGAGCTCCTGGAGGTGGTGCAGGATCCGCCGCGAGCGCGCGATCTCGAGCGCGACGTCGACCTCGGCGACCGCCAGGGCGCCCTTCGACCAGGTGCGGGCCAGCACGTCGCCCCCGGGCCCGACGACCTTGGCCTGGCCGAGGAACCGCAGCCCGCCCATGACCCCGGTCTGGTTCGACGAGACCCACACGACCTGGTTCTCGGCCGCCCGCGCGCTGTCGTACAGGTCGAACAGTCGCGACTGACGGTCCTGCGGCAGTCGCGAGGCGCGGTCGGTGACGCTCGCGGGCCACGCCGACAGGCAGGCGATGACCTGGGCCCCGTCGAGCGCGAGCGTGCGCGCCGACTCCGGGAAGGTCTTGTCGTAGTCGATCAGCATCCCCAGGCGACCCACCGGGGTGTCGAACGCCGCGAACGCGTCCCCGGCGGCGTAGACGAGCGACTCGCCCGCCGGCTGGTGCACCTTCCGGTGCCGGCCCAGGACGCCGTCACCCGTGACGCAGAGCGCCGCGTTGTGGTGCCGGAGCTCCCCGTCAGCGACGGTCTCCTCGGTGTAGCCGAAGCACACGACCATGTCCTCGGCCATGGCCGCGACCTGCTGGACCTCGGCCGAGCCCTCGGCGAAGGCCGGTGGCAGGGCGTCCGGGTCCGGGCTGCGCAGGTCGGCCAGGTACCCGCCGAGCGTCGCGTCGGGCAGGACCAGCAGGTCGACGCCCGCCTCGCGGGCGTCACCGATGATGCCCGCGATCTTCTCGAGGGCCCGGGGGACGTCACGCCCGAAGTGCGCGGCGACGGCGGCGAGGCGCACGGTCTAGTGCCGGGCCGAGGCGGGCTGCCGCGCCCCGACGATGGCGTGGAAGACGTGCTCGGCGTCGCGGGCGATGCCGGCGAAGCGTCCCGAGCCCCACGTGTGCATCCACGGCAGCCCGAGGAAGTACAGCCCCGGCACCGACGTGATCCCGCGCGTCTGGGTGGGCGCCGCGGCACCGTCGAAGACCCCGACCTTGACCCAGCGGTAGTCGGGCCGGTAGCCGATGCCCCAGACGATCGAGGTGATGCCGGCCTCCGCGAGGTCGAGCATCCGTGGCTCGTGGTCGGGCGTCCAGACCGGTTCGTACTGACCGCCCGGCGGCGCGTCGATGCCCTCGCGCTCGATGAACGCGTCGATGTCGCGGCAGATCGAGTTGTAGACCGCGTCCGCGGAGTCCAGCGCCGCCGTCATGGTGGGCTCGAAGGACAGCCGGGTGCCCTCGGCGCCGGACATCAGGCCGTAGAGCCGCATGCCCTCGACGGCGAACTGGCGCAGGTCGATGTCGCGACCGCCCTCGCGTCCCGTGACGTAGTGGTTGGTCTTCTCCCGCGCCGCCCGGCCGCCGGGATACTGCTGCACCGGGGTGTCGTAGAGGCCCATGTCGGACAGCCAGGTCATGCAGTCGCGGCCCCGGTAGAAGCGCGCGACGCGGGGCGCGTCGCCCAGTGCGAGATGGACCGCGCGGCCCTCGAGGTGCAGGTCCTCGGCGATCTGCGCCCCCGACTGGCCCGAGCCGACCACCAGGACCTCACCGTCCGGCAGCTGGGCCGCGTTGCGGTAGTCGGCCGAGTGCACCTGGGTGATCGACGGGTCGATGCCCGCGGCGAAGGGCGGCACGATCGGCAGGTGGTAGCCGCCCGTGGCGAGCACCACGTGCTCGGCCTCGAGCAGCTCCTCGCCGCCGGGCCCCTGGAGGGTGAGCTCGAACCCGCCGCCCTCGCGCTCGGTCAGCAGCGTCACCGCGGTGTGCTCACGCACCGGCGGGTCGAAGCTCGCGACGTAGCCCGCGAGCCAGGCCGCCACCTCCTCGCGGTTCATGAATCCATCGGGGTCGTCGCCGTCGTAGGCGTAGCCGGGAAGGCGGCAGTGCCAGTTCGGTGTCACGAGCGTGAAGTTGTCCCACCGCCGATCGGTCCACTCGTGGGCCGTGGTGGAGGCCTCGAGCAGCACGTGCTCGACGCCTTCGCGGGTCAGGAACCAGCTGACCGACAGACCGGCCTGGCCGGCTCCGACGATCGCGACGGGGATGCTCATGACGACTCCTGGGCAGCGGACACTGAGGTCTCGGGGAGGGGCGGCTGCATGTCGAGGACCTCGACGAGGTCGGCGGGCGCGAAGCCCGCCGCGGTGGCACGGATCTGCTCGAACGAGGCCGCCGAGGCGGTGCAGGCGAAGCCGTACCGCGCCCGCACCCGCTCGCTGGCCTCGGCCAGCGCCGCCTGCGACCGGCGGGTGAAGTCGTCGACCCGGTACGTCGCGCCCGGGGCGAGGTGGTCGTGCATCACGAGCGACGGGGAGTAGCAGTCGGCGACGCGACCATCGGGCCAGCGCACGGTCACGGTCATCTCAGGCATGGGCCGGCGCCTTCGTGTAGGTGTC
This sequence comes from Aeromicrobium sp., assembly GCF_023146395.1. Lineage (GTDB taxonomy): Bacteria > Actinomycetota > Actinomycetes > Propionibacteriales > Nocardioidaceae > Aeromicrobium. The sequence continues at coordinate 156,221 of NZ_JAGLCD010000008.1, forward strand.
GGGGCGCCGGTCGCGCAGGTGAAACATCGAGCGTCGCGCCGTCGCGAGAGCGGCTTCGACGTCGAGGCCCGCGATCGCCAGGCCCGCCTCGGTGCCGGTCGTGGCGAGCACGTCGCCGCCCGGACCGACCACCTTGGCGTTGGCCACGAACCGCATCGAACCGAACGTGCCGACCTGGTTGGCCGCGAGCCACACGATCTGGTTCTCGAGCGCCCGCGCCTGGTCGAAGAGGTTGAACCGCGTGGTCCAACGGTCCTCGGCGATGTCGCTCGCGCCGGCCGTGCGCGACGAGGGCCAGGCCGAGATGCAGGCCACGATCTCGGCACCGTCGAGGGCCAGGGCCCGGGCCGCCTCGGGGAAGGCCTTGTCGTAGCAGATCAGCATTCCGACGCGACCGACCGGCGTCTCGAAGGTCTCGTAGACGTCACCGGCCTGGTAGTAGAGGTTCTCCCCGAGCGGTTGGTGCACCTTGCGGTGCACGCCGATCACGCCGTCGCCGGTGAGCGCGGCGGCGGAGTTGTACCGGGTGGGCCCGTCGGCCTCGCAGAAGCCGACGACGACGGTCATGTCGCCCGCGATCTCGGCGACCCGGCGCAGCTCGGGACCGTCCAGGTCGAGCACGGGCGGGAGGGAGTCGGGCCCGTCCCCGTCGGTGTGCAGGGTCGAGAGGTAGCCACCGAGCGCCGCCTCGGGCAACGCCAGGAGCGCGACGTCGCGCGATCGCGCCTCGGCGACCAGGTGGGTGATCTGGGCGTAGGCCTCGTCGAGGTCGCGCCCGAAGTTGGCGGCCGCGGCGGCCAGGTGGGTCATGGTCATGCGGAGAGCCCTTCCGTGAGGTGCTCCGTCGCGGGGCCCAGCCCCGTGACGGTGCCGGCGATCGTGGAGGTCACGAGGCCGTCGGGCCAGCGCAGGTCGACCCCGCGGCCCTCGGTCAGCCGTCCGCAGACGGCGGTGTCGACGTGCGGCGGCAGTGCCGCCCGTGCCGGGGTGCGCTCGGCCGAGATCATCGCGAAACCCGGGAAGCAGGTAAGCCAGTCGCCAGCCTTCGCCGCGGTCGGCATGGGGATCTTCGCGACCTCGAGCACGGCCTTGCACCCGCTGGCCTCGGCGAGCATGCCGGTGGTGCCGATGACGCCGGTCATGCTGACGTCCTTGGCGGCGGTCGGGTGCAGCGCCGGCACCACGTCGGCCAGGGCCCGCAGCTCGTCGGCCGACCGGTGCGAGGAGCTGTCCCACTGCAATCCGGTGTACCCGGGCCGCCAGCCCCCGCCCAGGTCGGCCGTGAGTCGCAGCGACTCGCCGGGGCGGCCTCCGCCGCCGGGGACCGGGTGGTCGGCGCGACCCAGGGCCGTGACGCTGAGCGACGCCGGCACGCCGAGCTGGGTGTGCCCGCCGAGCACCGGGACGCCCCAGGCCTGCGAGGCGGCGCGCAGGCCCCGGACGATGCGCCGGGCGAACGACGCGTCGCGGGCGCCCACGGCGTCGAGCAGGCCGACGGGCGCGGCACCCATCGCCGAGATGTCGTTGAGATTGACCAGGACCGCGCACCACCCGGCCCACTCCGGGTCGCGCTCGACCATCGACGGCAGGATCGCGTCGCACGCGGCGAGCAGGTCGGACCCGGGCACCGGGGCGGCGTCGTCGCCGACGAAGCCGTCGGGCGCCCCGAGGCCGTCGGTCCCCAGACCGTCGAGGACTGCGCCGAGCGCAGCCTTCGTGGCCCGGGCGAGGCGCTCGACGCGGTCGATCGGCCAGAGCATGTGCACGTGCGGGCGCCCGTGCACGTCGAGCGTCCCGAGGGTCGTCCAGCCGAGCCGGGCGAACAAGGGCTCGTTCTGCGCCTGCACCGTGGCGTCGAAGCGCAGGGCGCCCTCAACCTCGGCTCGGGCGCAGGCCGCGCGGACCAGCGCACCGCCGATGCCTCCGCGGACGCCTGCGTGGGCGCGTGCCGCGGCGCTGACCGCCAGCCGACTGCCCGACCACCAGCCGATGTCGCGTCCCTCGACCGCGGGCGCGATCCGGACGCCGCCGAGCACGGCCCCCTCCGGCGTCCGCGCCACCAGGACGATCGTGCGGGGGTCGTCGTCGACGCGATCGGCGTCGTGAGCGGCGAAGATCCCCTGCTCGGCCACGAACACGTCGCGTCGCAGCGCCCGGTAGGCGTCGAGATCGGCGCGCGAGTGCGCTTGCTCGACCAGGAAGGTCGGGGCGGGCGAGGGCCGCGTGCCGGTCAGGATGCCCCGGTCGAGGTCTCCCGCCGTCGTCACGTCGGCCATGTCAGGCACCTTCGCTCTGCAGGACGCTGCAGGCTCCGCACGCGGCGCATCCCGCGGCCTGGTCCGACCCGTGCATGCCGGCCTCCATCAGCGCGTGGGCGACCCGGCGCGTGACGTCCTGCAGCACCGGCGCCGCCGGTGGGGGCACCCGGTCGACATCGGTCGCGAGCGTGCCGGCCAGCGGGCGGAAGGGCACGACGAACGGGTAGACGCCCAGGTCGATGAGCTCCTGGGCCGCCTCGACCATCTCGTCGGGGTCCTCGCCGAGACCGACCAGCAGGTAGGTCGAGACCTGGTTGTGGCCGAAGACCCGCACGGCCTCCTTCCACGCCGCGCGGTACTCGTCGAGCGGGACCTGTGCCTTGCCCGGCATCCAGCGTCGGCGCACGCCGTCGTCCATCGACTCCACGTGGATGCCGATCGACCGGGCGCCCGCCTCGTACAGGTCGGTGATGGTCTGCAGGTCGGCCGGAGGCTCGCACTGCACCTGGATCGCGAGGTCGGGCAGCACCGCGCGGACGGCCCGGACGCAGCGCGCCAGGTGGGTCGCGCCCCGGTCGCGGCCGTTCGACGTCCCGGTGGTCATGACCATCTGCGTGATGCCGTCGAGGTCGTGCGCAGCCTTGGCGACCTCGGCGATCTGCGCGGGCGTCTTGACCGCGATGGTCGAGCCCGCCTCGAGCGACTTCTCGATCGCGCAGAACCGGCACCGTTCGGCCTCGTCGTACCGCACGCACGTCTGCACGACGGTCGTCGCGAGGACGTGAGCCGAGTGCAGCCGGGCGATCTTCTCGTACGAGACTCCGTCAGCCGTCTCGAGGTCGTAGAACGCCGGGCGGCGCACCGGCTCCACGCCGAGGCCGGTGTCGGCCCCGTCGAGGAGCAGGCGCCCCCGGTTGATCGTGAACGGGCTGTCGGGGTTGATCGGGACCGCGGTCCCGATCCCCCCGAGCAGCACGTGACCGTCGTCGCTCGGTCCCGCGCCCGACTGCCGGCTGACCGGCGCATCGAGCAGTCGGATGCCCGAGATGGCGACATCGACTCGAGTGCTGGTGCGGGTCGCTGTGGCTCCGCAGCTGGGCGCGTTCATGAGCTCTCCTCAGTCCCTGGTGGGTCGGCCGGTCGGGATCAGAGGTTGTAGACCGAGTTGATGATCGCGCCCTTGCGGGCGTAGTGGATGACCGCGTCCTGCACGTCGAGCGGGTGCGCCGGGATGACGCCCTCGATCAGGTCCTCCTCGCGGATGCCGTGCAGGGCCAGGCCGAATCGGCAGCAGTACACCGTGCCGCCCTCGGCGATGTAGGTCTCGAGCGAGGCGTTCATGTTGAGCTCGCCCGGGAACCCTGCGTCGCCGGTGGTCGGGAAGCCGCGGTTGGCCGAGCACGCCAGGGTGCCCGGGCCGTAGAAGTAGATCGCCGTCTCGAAGCCCTTGCGCAGGGCCCGCGTGGCCTGCAGGATCGCGACGAAGCTGACCGACGACTCGTGCGGGATGCCGTGGATCAGGGTGAAGTACGACTGGCCCTCCTCGGCCTGGTAGTCGGGGAAGATCTTGGTGGAGCCGTAGAGGTTCGTGCCCTTCGGCAGCGACGGGTGCGCGATCTCGGCGAGCGAGGCCTCGATGTTGGCGGCGATCTGGTCGTCGATGTCGGTCATCAGTTCTCCTGGTGGTGTCGGACTGGCGTGCTGCGGTGGTGGGTGTGGGGTCGTGCAGCTGGCGTCGCGCCGTTGCGGGCCAGGGCTGGTGGTCGAGGTCAGCTGCCGTAGAGCGCCTCGAAGTTGCGGTGGAAGAAGTGGTCGGCGAGCTCGCCGTCGCCGGCGGCGGCCGCGAGGCGTGCGTGCTCGCCGGCGAAGTCGCCCCACGGGGCGTCGGTCGCGAAGAGGATCCGGTCATGGCCGATGCCGCGCTTCTCGATCTCGTCCACGAGCCACAGCGGGGCGAAGCCGATCGTCCAGCTCGTGTCGGTGTAGACCTGCTTGCCCGCCTCGATCCAGTCGAAGAGGCGGCCGCCGATGAGCTTCATGTGGCCGCTCATGCCGCCGCCGAGGTGGACCAGGTGGATCTTGACCTCGTCGCCGTACCGGTCGACGAGATGACCGATCTGGTCGATGTCGCTCGCGGCGCCTGGCGAGGTGTGCACGTGCACCACGAGGTCGTGCTGGGCGGCGGCCGTGAAGATGCGGTCGATCTGCTCGGCGCAGTCGGGGTCGGTGGGCGAGCCGCCGAGGAGGAAGCTCGTCTTGAGCGCCTTGACCCCTCGCTCGGTCGCCAGGGCGAGGGCGCCGTCGTTGCGCGCGGCGTCAGAGGCCTTGGGCGAGACCCACAGGCCGCAGCTGACCCGGTCGTCGGCCTGGGCGGCCTCGATCGCGAGCGGGTTGAGGTCGAACGCGGCGTCGGGGATCGGCACGCCGTAGTTCGGCAGCACCAGCGCCCGCTCGGTACCCTCGGCGTCGAGCGTCGCGAGGAACTCCGCGACCGTGGCCTTGGCGGTGATGTCGGCCTGGACCGGCGGGCCGCCGTAGAAGGCGTACTCCGGCAGCCGGCCGATGTGGCGGTGGGAGTCCCAGTGGGGTCGCGCACCGTGAGCCGAGGTCATGGCTCAAGTTCACGGCCCAGATGTTGCCGACTGGTTCCACCCGGAACAAGAGCGTGTGAGGTCGCGTGTCATCCACGTTTCGTGTCGACACGGCCGCGCCGGGCGGTCGCCCGTGGCCGGTTGTCGCTCGGGTCTGCCCGGGCCGATCCACCGACGCCACGCCCGCGAACGGCGAAGCCCCTCCAGGACCGGGTCCTGGAGGGGCTTCGCACCTGAGCAGGACTCAGAGCTTGGTGCCGGTGCTGCGGAGCTCGGCGCAGGCCTGCACGATGCGCGCGGCCATGCCGGCCTCGGCGGCCTTGCCCCAGGCGCGCGGGTCGTACTGCTTCTTGTTGCCGACCTCGCCGTCGACCTTCAGGACGCCGTCGTAGTTCGCCAGCATGTGGCCCGCGACCGGGCGGGTGAACGCGTACTGCGTGTCGGTGTCGACGTTCATCTTGACGACGCCGTAGTCGACCGCGGCCGAGATCTCCTCGGGCAGGGAGCCCGAACCGCCGTGGAAGACCAGGTCGAACGGCGCCTCCTTGCCGTACTGCGCGGCGACGGCCTCCTGGGCGGCCTTGAGGATCTCCGGGCGCAGCGTGACGTTGCCGGGCTTGTAGACGCCGTGGACGTTGCCGAACGTCAGCGCGGTCAGGTACCGGCCCTGCTCCCCGACACCCAGCGCCGAAGCCGTGGCCAGCGCGTCCTCGGGGGTCGTGTAGAGGTGCTCGCCCATGCCACCCTCGACACCGTCCTCCTCGCCACCGACGATGCCGATCTCGACCTCGAGGATGATCTTGGCAGCCGCGCAGCGCGCCAGGAGGTCCTTCGCGATGGCGAGGTTCTCCTCCAGCGGCACGGCCGAGCCGTCCCACATGTGCGACTGGAAGTACGGCAGACCGCCCGACTTCACGCGCTCCTCCGAGGCCGCGACGAGCGGGCGCACGAAGCCGTCGAGCTTGTCCTTGGGGCAGTGGTCGGTGTGCAGCGCGACGTTGACGGGATACTTCTTGGCGACCTCCTGCGCGAACGCGGCGAAGGCCAGCGAACCCGAGACCATGTCCTTGACGGTCGGGCCGGAGAGGTACTCGGCGCCTCCGGTGGAGATCTGGATGATGCCGTCGCTCTCGGCCTCGGCGAAGCCGGCGAGGGCCGCGTTCAGGGTCTGCGAGCTCGAGACGTTGATGGCCGGGTACGCGTACGACTCGCGCTTGGCCTTGTCGAGCATCTCGGCGTAGATCTCGGGAGTGGCGACGGGCATGAAGGCTCCTGGGTCACGGCGGGTCAGAGGTGGAGACGCGGACGATGTCCGCAGGCCAGTATTCCAGCCGTGCGGCTGTCAGGCACCGAGGGCCTTGACCGCCGCGCGCGCCGCGACCTGGATCGGGCTCCACACCGAGGCGAACGGTGGCGCATACGCGAGATCCAGCATCACGACGTCGTCGACCGTCATGCCCGCGGCGAGCGCCGTGGCCGCAGCGTCGACCCGGAGCCCGGCGTTCTCGGTGCCCACGACCTGCACCCCGAGCAGGCGCCGCGACCCGCGGTCGGCCACCAGGAGCACCGTCATGGAGCCCGCATCGGGCATGTACCCCGCCCGGTCGCTGGTCTGGATCGAGACGACGACCGGATCGAAGCCGGCGTCCCGGGCCTGCTGCTCACCCAGTCCGGTGCGCGAGATCTCCAGGGCGCAGAACTTGGTGATCGCGGTCTGGACGACGCCCGGGAAGGTCAGCCGGTTCGGCTCCTGGAGCAGCGTGGCCGCGACGTCGTCGGCCACGACCATCCCCTGCTTGTTGGCGTGCGTGCCGAGCGGCAGGTGGATCGGCAGATCGGTCGTGCGGTCGCGCGTCTCGACGCAGTCGCCCGCGGCCCAGATCCGGTCGGCTCCGACGACCCGCTGGCGCGCGTCGGTCACGATGCCGCCCTTGACCCCGGTGGGCAGGCCCGCGGCGGCGGCCAGGTCGGACCTGGCCCTGACGCCAAGGCCGAGCACGACGAGGTCGGCGGGGAGCGTCCGCCCGCCGACGACGACACCGCGGACGTGACCGTCGTCGTCGAGCTCGAAGCCCTCGACCTCCGCCCCGGTCAGCAGCTCGATGCCGCGGGCGCGCATCGTCTCGGCGACGATCTCACCCAGGGCCGGCTCGATGATCGACAGGGGCACCGGCGCGCGCTCGACGACCGTCGTGCCGATCCCGCGCACCACGAACGCCTCCGCCATCTCCAGGCCGACGTAGCCGCTGCCCACGACGACGACGTCCTGCGGCTTCTCCTCGAGCGCCTCGATCACGGCCCGGCCGTCCCCGAGGCTCTGCACGCCGAGGATGCCGGCGCCGTCGATGCCGGGCAGGTCGGGCCGCAGCGGCTCGGCGCCCGTGGCGATGATCAGCACCTCGAAGCCGATGCGCTCGCCTGCGGCGGTGTGGACCTCGCGCGCCTCGAGATCGATCGCGACGACCTCGGTGTCGGTGCGCAGGTCGATACCGTTCCGGCGGTGCTCCTCGGGGGTGCGCGCCACGAGATCATCGGCCGACTCGACCTCGCCCGCGACCCAGTAGGGGATGCCGCACGCGGAGTACGAGGTCCACTCGCCCCGCTCCAGCACGATCACCTCGTCGGAGTCCGGAAGACGACGACGCAGCGCCGCCGCGGCGCTCATGCCAGCGGCGTCACCACCGATCACGACGACGTGGGCCATGCGGCCGAGCCTAGGCGCACCCCCGCGAGCCCGCTGAGCGCCAGCGGTCAGCCGACGTGCTTCTCGAACCAGTGCTGGGCGTACGGGTTGTCGTTGTAGCGGGGCACCTCGCGATAGCCCGATCGCCGGTACATCGCGATCGCCGCGGTCAGCTCGGCATTCGTGTCGAGCCGCACGACGGGGCGTCCGTGCCGGACTGCCTCGGTCTCGAGCCGGGTCAGCAGCCGCTGCGCGACCCCGCGGCCCCGCCAGTCGCGATTCACCCACATGCGCTTGATCTCGGCCACGCCGGGCTCCAGCCACCGCAGGGCCCCACAGCCGACGACCTCGACCCCCGAGCGACCCACCAGGAACAGACCACGGTCGCCGGTGAACTCGAGCTCGTCCTGGGCGGCCTGATCCGGGTCGAAGCCCGTCGCGAAGATCTCGTCGAGCTCACGCAGATAGGCCGCGACCGCAGCACGGGCGGCTGCCGAGCTCGGCTCCACGACCTCGACGACGACGTCGGACATGCCGCCGATGCTAGTCAGCCGGCTGGGCCGCGTGCTGGCGGATCCAGGCGTGCATCGCCACGGCCGCGGCTGCGCCGGCGTTGATCGACCGGGTCGAGCCGAACTGGGCGATCGAGAGCAGCCGCTCGCTGGCCGTGCGCGCCTCCTCGCTCAGGCCCGGGCCTTCCTGCCCGAACACCAGCACGCACCGCGCGGGCAGGCCCGCCGACTCGATCGGCTCCGATCCCTCGACGTTGTCGATGCCGAGCAGCGGCAGATCGCGCTCGGCCGCCCACGCCACGAGGTCGGCGACGGTCTCGTGATGACGCACGTGCTGGTAGCGGTCGGTGACCATCGCCCCGCGCCGGTTCCACCGGCGTCGCCCCACGACGTGCACCTCGGCCGCGAGGAACGCGTTGGCCGTGCGCACGATCGAGCCGATGTTGAAGTCGTGCTGCCAGTTCTCGATCGCGACGTGGAACCCGTGGCGTCGCGTGTCGAGGTCGGCGACGATCGCCTCGTGGCGCCAGTAGCGGTAGCGGTCGACGACGTTGCGGCGATCGCCCGCCGCCAGCAGCTCGGGGTCCCAGTGGTCACCGGCCGGGAGTGGCCCGTCCCAGGGCCCGACGCCGACCTCCGGCCGCTCCGGCCCGGGCCCATCGGGCTCCTGGGTCATGCCCCGTAGGCGCTGCGGTACTGCCGCACGGCCTCGAGGTGCTCGGCGTGCCGGCCGGTCTCGGCGAGGCAGGCGATGAGCTGGTCGAGATTGACGATCGCGTCGACGGCGATGCCGAGATCACGCTCGACCTCGCCGATGGCCGACAGCTCGCCCTGTCCACGCTCCTGCCGGTCGACCGCGACCGTGACCCCGACGAGCTCGGCGCCCGCGGACTCCACGATGTCGGCGACCTCGCGGATCGCGGTGCCCGCCGTGATGACGTCGTCGATGACCAGGACCCGGCCCTCGAGCGGCGTGCCCACAATCGTGCCGCCCTCGCCGTGGTCCTTGGCCTCCTTGCGGTTGAAGCACCACGGGACGTCGCGACCGTGCCGCTCGGCCAGCTGGACGGCCGTCGCCGCGGCGATCGGGATGCCCTTGTAGGCCGGCCCCATCAGGACGTCGAACTGCCGGTCGGCCGCCACCAGGGCGTCGGCGTAGAAGCGGCCGAGGCCCGCCAGGGCAGCGCCGGTGCGAAAGCCCCCAGCGTTGAAGAAGTACGGCGACGTGCGGCCCGACTTGAGCGTGAACTCGCCGAAGGAGAGCACGCCGAGGTCGAGCGCGAACTCGACGAACTCCCGCTGGTAGTCGTGGACCTGCGTCACTCTGCTCGACTCATCGGGCTCGACTCACGGGGCGGCAGGGGCGGCCTGGACCGCAGGCTTGTCCACGACGTCGAGCAGGTCGCCGATCACGACCCGGCGGTTGTCGGTGTGGAACATCTCCGCGCAGGTGATCATCGTCAGGACCGGCTCGGTGGGCGTGGCGCCCCGCGCATTGGGGTCCGGGACGGGAAACAGCGGCCAGCCGGTCGTGTAGTCGACCTTGATCTCGTCGCCGTTCATGCGCAGCTTGTAGGTGAAGACCTGCGTGCGGGTCTCGATCTCGATGACGTCACCGGCCCGCAGGTCGGGAAGGCGCTTGAAGACCGCACCGCGGCCACTGCGGTGGCCGGCGATCACGAAGTTGCCGACCTCGCCGGGACCGACACCCTTCTCGTACCAGCCCACGCCGCTGGCCAGGGCCGACCGGCCCTGGGCGTCGAGCAGGTCGCTGCCGGGGATGATCGGCATCTCGTAGTCGCTGCCCCAACGATCGACGCGCAGCAGGCCGATCGCGTTGGAGTCGATGTTGTTGGCCCAGTCCTCGGAGATCTGCTCCTTGATCTCCTCCTGCTTCTGCGCCGCGACGATGTTGGTGCCGTAGAGCTCCCACCCGACGTAGGCGATGAAGCCGACTCCGGTCAGCACGAGCGCCAGACCCAGGATCGTCAGAAGGCGGCTACGACGCCGCGGCTTGCGACGCCGCGGCGGAGGCGAGGAGGGCTGCTGAGGAGCCTCGATGACGGCCATGATGCCGCCATCATTCCACACGACTCCGAAGAGTCGTCAGGAAATCGCGACCTCCGGTGTCCGGACGCCATCACCTAGTTGACGAGCCAACCACGGGTGTGGGTACACTGGGACCAGCCCCGCCGTTTCACCCCCCGAGAACGGCGGGGTCTTTACATGTCCGGGGTCGTTCGTGCAGCGGCACCTGGCGTCTAGGCTCGCCGACATGGCCCGTCCCAGCACCCGCGTCGCGCACCTCGGCACCACGATCTTCGCCGAGATGAGCGCCCTGGCCGCCCGCACCGGCGCGGTCAACCTCGGCCAGGGATTCCCCGACACCAGTGGGCCGCCCGAGCTTCTCGACCGCGCCCGCGCCGCGATCGCCGCAGGCGAGAACCAGTATGCGCCCGGCCTCGGCACGCCCGAGCTGCGCGCCGCGATCGCCCGGCACCAGGCTCGCCACCACGGGATCGAGCTCGATCCCGATCGTGAGGTCGTGGTCACGACGGGTGCCACCGAGGCCATCGCCGCGGCGGTGCTCGGACTCGTGGACCCCGGCGACGAGGTCGTCGTGCTCGAACCGTTCTACGACTCCTACGTCGCGATGGTGCAGATGGCCGGGGCGGTGCCCGTGCCCGTCACGCTGCGGGCTCCGGAGTTCCGGCTCCCGGTCGACGAGCTCCGTGCTGCCGTCGGGCCGCGCACCCGGGCCATCATGGTCAACACCCCGCACAACCCGACGGGCGTCGTGCTGGGTGACGACGAGCTCGTGGCCCTCGCGGAGATCGCCGAGGAGCACGACCTGGTCGTCATCAGCGACGAGGTCTACGAGCATCTGACCTTCGACGGCGTCCGGCACCGGCCGCTGGCCACCGTGCCGGGCCTGACCGACCGCACGGTGACGATCTCGAGCGCCGGGAAGTCGTTCTCGGTCACGGGCTGGAAGGTGGGCTGGGCCACGGGTCCCGCCGAGCTCGTGGGCGCCGTCATGGCCGCGAAGCAGTGGCTGAGCTACACCTCGGGCACCCCGTTCCAGGGCGCCGTCGCATGGGCTCTCGACCACGCCGACGGCTTCGTGGACCAGCTCGCCCGCGACCTGCAGGGGCAGCGCGACCTGCTGTGCGACGGCCTCGAGGCGGTGGGCTTCGACGTGATCCGACCCGCAGCCACGTACTTCGCGACGACCGACATCCGTCCGCTCGGCTTCGACGACGGGCTCGACTTCTGTCGCCGTCTGCCCGAGCTCGCGGGTGTCGTGGCGGTGCCGCACCAGGTGCTCCACCTCGATCCTGAGCCGGGCCGGCCGTACGTGCGGTGGGCCTTCTGCAAGAGGCCGGAGGTCATCGCTGAGGCGCTCGTCCGACTTCAGCGACTCTCGTCACGCTGAATAACGCTCCCTCCGCCCGGTCGTTGATCATGGCAGGACCCCCAGAAAGGCGGAGGCATCGTGGACCAGTGGCTCGGACTCATCGTCTCGACCCTCCTGCTGGTGGAGGCCTTCCTGCTCGCGGTGGTCATCTACCCCGTGCTCTTCGAACGCGGCTCGGGCCAGCAGGGCTGAGCGCCCGCCCTCGCCCTCGCCCTCGCCCCGGGGCGGTGACTTACTCGCCTATCGCCGGGGGCGGCGGTGAGGGACTCGTCGATCGAGGGCCTTGATAGACGACTACCTCACCGCCCAGCGAAACGTCACCGAACGACAGAACCCCGAACCGGGGGTTCGGGGTCCTGGGTGGAGCCGCCTGTCGGAATCGAACCGACGACCTTCTCATTACGAGTGAGACGCTCTGCCGACTGAGCTAAGGCGGCGGAGTCCGCCGAGGATCGCCCGCCGGACCGAGGCCCGACTTTACCCACCCGGGGACGGGGAGGCGAATCCGGGTCGGCCGGCGCCTAGGATCGCGGCGTGAGCAATGACGACGTGACCGACGAGCTGGCCCGGATCCGGGCCAGCATCGACAACATCGATGCGGCGCTGGTGCACCTGCTCGCCGAGCGGTTCAAGCACACCCAGCGGGTCGGACGTCTCAAGGCGACCCACGACCTGCCGCCGTCCGATCCGGCGCGCGAGGCTCGTCAGATCGAACGGCTCCGGGCGCTCGCGATCGACGCCGACCTGGACCCGACCTTCGCCGAGAAGTTCCTGACGTTCATCATCGACGAGGTCATCCGCCACCACGAGGCCGCGCGTCAATGACCCACTAGCACTCCGGGTCCTTCTTCGGCACCGTGCCGTCGACCAGGTACGCGTCGACCGCGTCGGTGACGCACCGGTTGCCCGACTGGTAGGCCGTGTGGCCGTCGCCGTCGCGTGAGATCAGCACGCCGGAGTCGAGGATGTCGGCCAGCTCGACGGCCTGCTCGTACGGGGTGGCGGGGTCACGGGTCGTGCCGAGCACGAGGATCGGCGGCGCGCCCGCGGCCGAGAAGTCGACGGGGTCGGCGCTGGACTCGAAGGGCCAGGCCGAGCAGCCAGCCGCCCCCAGGGCGAGGGCGCGGCCGAAGACCGGTGAGACGGCCGCGAAGTCGGGGACGTCCGGCTCGACGTCGGCGTACGTGGGGCGCTCGGTCGCGTCGAGGCAGTTGACCGCCGTGATGACCTGCCCTGCGTTGGATCCGTAGGAGCCTTTCGGGCTGCGCTCGAAGTAGACGTCCGACAGGTACTGCAGGCCGGATCCGTCGCCCTGGCCGATCGCGAGGGTCAGCGCCGTCGTGAGCTCGGGCCACAGCGACTCCGCGTACAGCGGCAGCGCGACGCCGAAGAAGGCCTGTCCCTCGGTGAGCGGCCGATCCGGGTCTCCCGTGGGCATCGGCTGGGCGTCGAGCTGGGCGAGGAGATCGGTGAGGCGCTGTTCGGCGGCGTCCTCGTCGGTGCCGAGCGGGCAGTCGGACTCGGTCACGCAGTCGGCGATGTAGGCCTCGAGGGCCCGCTGGAAGCCTGTGGCCTGACCGAGCGCGGACTCGACCGGACCGAGCTCGGGGTTGATCGCGCCGTCGAGCACCATCCGGCCGACCTTCTCGGGGAACAGGGCCGCGTACGTGGCCCCCAGGTAGGTGCCGTAGGACGCGCCGAACCAGTTGAAGGTGGAGTCGCCCACGAGCGCGCGGGCGATGTCCATGTCGCGCGCGACCTCGACGGTCGACACGTGGCCGGCCAGCTCACCGGAGTTCTCCTCGCATGCCTCGGCCATGCCCTCGAGCTGGTCGATCGCCTCCTGGACCTCGGCCGGGTCGTCCGGGGTAGGGTCGGTGTTGACGTAGGCGTCGAACTGCTCGTCGTCGTAGCACTCCAGCGGCGAGCTCTTGCCCACGCCGCGAGGATCGACCCCGACGATCGCGTAGGTGTCGAGCACGTCGTCGCCGAGCTGGTACGACATCGTGGTGGCGTAGTCGAGGGCCGATCCGCCGGGACCACCGGGATTGACGAACAGGTGCTGCTCGGCGCCGGAGTCGCCGATGACCCGCATGCGCACCTCGGTGGTCTCGCCGTCAGGGTCGGCGTAGTCGATCGGCACCGTGACGTCGGCACAGCGATCGGTGCCGCAGTCCTCCCAGTCGACCTCCTGCGTGTAGAACTGCTCCAGCCCCTCGGGCACGTCGGACTCAGCCGTGGGCTGCGGGTCGGCCCGCTCGTCGTCGCCGGACGTGAGCAGCAGCACGGCCGTGACCGACCCCGCCACGATCAGCGCGAGCACGAGCCCGCCGATGATCCAGAGCTTCTTCGACATGGTGGTCCCCCGTGGTGGTCGGCTGAGTCTTCAAGAGGTCGTGGGTGGTGCTGGGACGTGCTGCGCGGCCCGGGTCAGGCTCGGCCGGGCACGAACGTCGCCATGAGTCGTTCGAGGGCCAGCAGCGGTGCGGCATTGGCCTCCAGCGCGAGCCGGCACTCCACGATGGCATCGATCGCCGCCATCGTCTCCTCCACCGTCCACACCTCGGCCTGGGCCACGACCGCGTCGGTCACGTCGGCGTTGACGAGTCCGTGCGTGACGGACGCCGCCCCGAGCTGGACCGCGGCGACGTCGCGGCAGAAGGACAGCAGGTCGAGCAGCACGCCGTCGATCGCGTCTCGAGCGAGCCGCTTGCGCCGGCGCTCCTGCTCCTTGGTCAGGCTCGAGAGCGCGCCGGCGTACCCGGCGGGGCGGCGCCCGCGGTCCTCGACACCCCAGGTGGCCTTGATGTCGTCGAGCTCGCGGGCGTCGGCGACGTCACTGAACGCCGCGGCTCGGGCCGTGGCCTCGGTGTCGACCTGCTGTGCCGCGACGAGCGCGTCACCGAGGTGAGTCACACGCTGCGGGATCGCGAGGATCTGACGGCGTCGCTCGCGGGCCTCGGGATCACGCGCCAGCCCCCGTGCCCGACCGATGTGGCCCTGCGAGGCGGCCGCGACGGCCGTCGCGAGCTCCGGCTCGATCCCGTCGCGGCGCACCAGGAGCTCCGCGATCGCGGCGGCGGGCGGCGTGCGCAGGACGACCGACCGGCAGCGCGACCGGATCGTGACGATGACGTCCTCGGCCGCCGGGGCGCACAGCATCCAGATCGTCTGCGGCGAGGGCTCCTCGAGCGACTTCAGCAGCGCGTTGGCGGCCTGGTCGGTCAGCCGGTCGGCGTCCTCGACCACGAGCACCTGCCAGCGCCCGACTGCGGGGTGCAGCGAGGCGCGGCGCACCGCGTCACGGGCGAGGTCGACGCCGATCGAGAGACCGTCGGTACGGATCGTGCGGATGTCGGGATGGGAGCCCGCCGCTGCCATGCGACAGGACTCGCACGCGCCGCAGCCGCCTGCGTCGCACTGCATCGCGGCGGCGAAGGCCAGGGCCGCGGTGGACCGGCCCGACCCGGGCGGGCCGGTGAAGAGCCAGGCGTGGGTGGCCCCGCGCGGATCGGCGACGACGTCCCGCAGCGTGTCGACGACGGGCTCCTGCCCGACAAGCTCGGTCCACACCGTCATGGCCGGACCACCTGGGCGAGACGGGCCGTGACGGCCTGGCGGATGCCGGCGTGCACGGCGGCGGGCTCCTGGTCGGCGTCGACCACGAGGTACTCCCCGGGGCGCTCGGCCGCGAGGTCGAGGAAGTGCTGGCGCACGCGCCGGTGGAACTCCAGCGGCTCGGCCTCGATGCGGTCGTGTCCGTCGCCCGCGCGACCGGCACGGACGAGCCCGACCTCCGGGTCGACGTCGAGGACGACCGTGAGGTGTGGCCGGAGGTCGCCCGTGGCCCAGGCGGCGACCCGGGCGAGCTCGGCGGCGTCGATCGCCCGACCGGCGCCCTGGTACGCGAGCGTGGAGTCGACGTAGCGGTCGCACACCACGACCTCACCGCGGGCCAGCGCCGGCGCGATGACCGTGGCGACGTGCTCGGCCTTGTCGGCGGCGTACACGAGCGACTCGGTGCGCGGGTCGAGCGCGCCCGTGGCGGTGTCGAGCAGGATCTCGCGCAGGCGCGACCCGACGGGCGTGCCGCCCGGCTGCCTGGTCTGGAGCACCGTGCGACCCTGCTCGCGGAGCCACTCCACCACGAGACGCGCCTGGGTGGACTTGCCCCCGCCCTCGCCGCCCTCGAGCACGAGGAAGAACCCGGTGCCGGAGTCAGATGCCATGCCGGGAGCCTAGTGGTTCGCGCCTACAGGACCACCAGCGTGACGCCGAGGTCGAGCGCGCGGGCCTCGGCGGCGGCCAGATCGGCGGAAGCTCCAGGTGCGAGCGTGACCCGCAGGTTCGGCAGGTCGTCGTAGACCGCCTGTTGCGTGCTGTAGCTGGCCACGGCGCCGGGGGCGCCGACGAGCGTCAGGATCTCGACGACGTCGGCGACCCAGGCGCAGTCACCCGCCTCGCTGAGCGTGACCAGGCTTCCCGGTCGGCCACCCTGCCCCGTGTCGCCGACGGCCGGGCCCTCGATCGTGAAGGCGTCGACGACCCGCTCGAGCCCGGGGTCGTCGCAGAGCGCCGCGGCGACGGTCAGGGCATCGCCCTGCGACCTCAGCCGGAACGACTCCGCGTCGGCCGATGCCTCGGTCGGGCCGATGCCGGGTCCCACGAGCTGGCGTGCCAGGTCGAGACGGCCCGCGAGGTCCTCACGCAGCTCGGCCTCCTGGTCCTCGGGCGCCGGATCGGGGACCCCGACGTGGAATGCCGCGAGCGCCGGACTCCCGGTGCTGGTCTGGGTGGGGAACCTGACCTCGAGGCTGTAGGCCACCTGGTTGTCGACCTCGTGGTGTGTGATCGCCCAGACCTCGTCGACGACCTCGTCGTCGCTCAGGCCGTCCACGACCTGGATCGTCACGTCGCCCGTGCCCGACCACGGCAAGGGATTGGTCCCTCTGGCCTCGGCGACCGCGAGGTCGTCACGGCTGTCGAGGAACGCCTGGAACTCCGACGCGAACGCCGATCCCTTGTTGACGTCGCCGCAGCCCGCGAGGACGGCGACGACGAGAGCCGTCGCGAGTGCCGCCGTTGCGCGTCGCATGACGCCGACCCTAGACGAGGCGCTGCTCACGCGTTCACGACGATGCCGGGCCCAGGACGATGCCGGGCCCAGGACGATGCCGCGGGCCGACCTCAGCCCCGGACCGCGTCGATCTCGGCGAGCAGCGCCGCCTTCTCGGCGTCGGACTGGAACGAGAACCGCACCGACTGCCGCACGAGCTCGGTGACGCCGGCGGCATCCAGCTGCAGCAGGTCGGCCGCGACCTCGTACTCCTGCAGCAACGTCGTGGAGAACATCGGCGGGTCGTCCGACGCGATCGTCACCGGGACACCCGCGGCCACGAGCTGCGGCAGCGGGTGCTCGGCGAGGCTCGCCACCGCCCCGGTGCAGAGGTTGGACGTGGGGCAGACCTCCAGCGCGATCTGGTGCTCGGCGAGGTGGGCCATGAGCGCCTCGTCCTGGGCCGCCGCGATCCCGTGGCCGATGCGCTCGGCACCGAGGTGCTCCAGCGCGTCCCAGATCGTCTGCGGACCCGTCGTCTCCCCGGCGTGGGGCACGCTGCGCAGCCCCGCCGCGCGAGCAGCCGCGAAGTGCGGTGCGAACTGCGGGCGCGGCACCCCGACCTCCGGGCCACCCAGGCCGAAGCCGATCAGTCCGGCGGGCTGCTGACCGAGCGCGATCGCCAGGGTCGCGTCGGCCGCCGGCAGCCCGGACTCCCCCGGGACGTCGAAGATCCAGCGCAGCTGCGTGCCGTGGTCGCGCGCGACCCGGTGCCGCGCGTCCTCGATCGCCTCGCAGAACGCCTCGGGCGCGATGCCGCGGACGACCGAGGTGTACGGCGTGACCGTGAGCTCGGCGTAGCGGACGTTCTGGCGCGCGAGGTCCGCGCCGACGTCGTACGTGAGCGTCGCGACGTCCTCAGGGGTGCGGATCAGGTCGACGACCGACAGGTAGACCTCGATGAAGTGCGCGAAGTCGGTGAACGTGAAGTACTCGGTCAGCAGCGCCGGATCGGCCGGCACCGGGCTCGACCCCTCGTGCCGGGCCGCGAGCCGAGCCACCGTGGCCGGACTCGCCGAGCCGACGTGGTGGACGTGCAGCTCGGCCTTCGGGAGCGCGGCGATCAGGTCGGCCAGCGCGGGGTTCGACGGCGCGGTGTTGGACGGGGCGGGGTTCGACGGGGTGGGTGTCATCGCGACCTCCTCGGGGGAGGCGCCCTTGGGTCCTGCCGGCCGACGAGCGTGGCGGGCCCGGCCCGTCGCAGCGCCTCTCGTGGGCCGTGGTGGTCACGCTAGCAACGCGACCGCCCAGCGTCGAGGCAGCACCGAAGCCGTGTCGAGGTCCAGCCCTGGCCCCGTCCGGCCGCGCTGGCGATCAGGCGGGGGACTCCAGGCGCGCGAGGATCGCGTCGGCCGCCGGCTCCGGCGCCTCGGTGGGGATCCAGTGGCTCACCCCCGGCAGCACCACGAGCTCGTACGGCGCATCCATGAACCGGGCGGCCCCCTCGACCGCGGCGCGCCCGATGTAGAGATCGCCGTCGCTCCAGATCATCGTCGTCGGCACCGTCACCCGGGGGTCGCCGCCGCGATCCATGAACGGCATCGCCCGGTACCAGGCGAGGCCGCCGGGCAGGGCGCCGTAACCCACGATGTCGCGCTGGAAGCGCTCGACGGCGGCGTCGTCCATGCCCCCGGCCCGCATCCACCGCTCGACCGGTCCGCCCCGCCAGCCCGCGAGCAGCTCCGGGACGGCCGGAATCTGGAACGCGGCCATGTACCAGGACTTCAGGCCCTGGGTCGTGCGGGTCATGGCGTGCAGGAACGACGCCGGGTGCGGCACCGACAGGGCGGTCAGGGTGCGCACGAGCTCGGGCCGCGCGATCGCGAACGACCACGCGACGATCGCGCCCCAGTCGTGACCGACCACGTGGGCCCGACCGCCGGCCAGCTCCACGAGGGCCGCGACGTCGGCGACCAGCAGCTCGATCCGATAGGCGCGACGGCCCTTCGGACGCGCGCCGGGCGAGTAGCCGCGCTGGTCGGGCGCGAGCGTGCGGTATCCCTGAGCGTGCAGCCGCGCCGCGACCTGCTCCCACGAGGACGCGCGCTCCGGGAAGCCGTGCAGCAGCACCACGACGTCGCCGTCGACCGGCCCGGCGTCGACGACGTCGAAGATCAGGCCGTCGTGCGTGAAGGAGGTGAGGCGGTCGACCGGGGTGCTCATACCGCGAGTATGCCCGGTGGGCGCCCCGGCGGTGAGCGTTCCACCGGCTCAGCGCTCAGGGGGTGGAAGACTCACCGCCCCGGGATGGACAGCCCGCCGCCTACTCGACCTTCTTCGCGGGGGCCTTCTTCGCCGCGGTCTTCTTCGCGGCCGACTTCTTCGCGGCCGTCTTCTTCGCGGGGGCCTTCTTCGCGGCCGTCTTCTTCGCGGGGGCCTTCTTCGCCGCGGTCTTCTTGGCAGCCGTCTTCTTGGCCGGAGCCTTCTTCGCGACCTTCTTGGCGCCCTTCTTGGCCGGCGCCTTCGCGCGGCGCTCCGCGAGCAGCTCGTGCGCGCGCTCGGGCGTGATCGTGGCGACGTCGTCGTCCTTGCGCAGGCTCGCGTTGTGGTCGCCGTCGGTGACGTACGGACCGAAGCGACCGTCCTTGACGACGATCGGCTTCTCGCTGACGGGGTCGACCCCCAGCTCCTTGAGCGGTGCGGCCGCGGCGCGGCGTCCGTACGTCTTGGGCTGGGCGTAGATGGCCCGCGCCTGCTCCTCGGTCAGGGTGAGCAGCTGCTCCTCGGTCTCGAGCGACCGCGAGTCGGTGCCCTTCTTGAGGTACGGCCCGTACCGGCCGTTCTGCGCCGTGATCTCCTCGCCGTCCTCGCCCGTGCCCACGACGCGGGGCAGCGTCAGCAGCAAGACGGCGTCGTCGAGCGAGAGCGAGTCGAGGTCCATCGACGTGAACAGGCTGGCCGTGCGCGGCTTGGCGGTCTTCGGCGAGCCGTCCGGCAACGACTCCACGACGTACGGGCCGTAGCGGCCGTTGCGCGCCACGACGTCGAGCCCGGTCTCCGGGTGCGTGCCGAGGTGCTTCTCCTGGCCCGCCGGGTTGCGCAACAGCTCCCGGGCCGCGTCGAGCGTGAGCTCGTCGGGCGGCAGGTCCTCGGGCACGTTGGCCCGCGTGGGGACCTCGGTCCCGCCGTCGCCCGGCACCATCGGAGGACCCTCGACGTAGGGACCGTAGCGACCGACCCGCACCGCCACCCCCTCGCCGAGCTCGAACGTGGCCAGGCCGCGGGCATCGATGTCGGGCAGGTTCTCGACGAGCTTCTTCAGCCCCGTGTCGCCCTCGCTGTCGCCGGTCCAGAAGCCCTGGAGCACCCGCAGGCGGTCCTCGCGACCGTGCGCGACCTCGTCGAGGACGCCCTCGAGCTGGGCCGTGAAGGAGTAGTCGACCAGCCGGCTGAAGTGCTGCTCCATGAGCCGCACGACGCTGAAGGCGATCCACGCCGGCACCAGCGCGGTGCCCTTCTTGTACACGTAGCCGCGGTTCTGGATCGTGTTGATGATCGAGGCGTAGGTGGAGGGGCGGCCGATCTCGCGCTCCTCCAGCTCCTTGATCAGGCTGGCCTCGGTGTAGCGGGCGGGCGGCTTGGTCTCGTGACCGCTCGGCACGAGCTCGTGCGCGAGCACCGTGTCGCCCTCGGCCAGGCTCGGGAGCTTGGTCTGCTGGTCGTCGCCCTGGGCCGTGGGGTCCTCATGGGTCTCGACGTAGGCCTTGAGGAAGCCGTGGAACGTGATGGTGCGGCCCGAGGCCGTGAACTCGACCGCCCGGCCGTCGGCGGCGTCACCGGCAAGGCGGATCGAGAGCTGCTCACCCTGCGCGTCCTTCATCTGCGAGGCGATCGTGCGCTTCCAGATCAGCTCGTAGAGCTTGGACTCGTCGCCGGACAGACCCGCGCTCTGCGGCGTGCGGAACGTCTCGCCCGACGGGCGGATGGCCTCGTGGGCCTCCTGGGCGTTCTTGGAGGTACCGGCGTAGACGCGGGCCTTGTCGGGCAGGTACGCCGCACCGTACAGCTCACGGACCTGGGCGCGGGCCGCGCTGAGCGCGGTCTGGCTCAAGGTCGAGGAGTCGGTGCGCATGTAGGTGATGTAGCCGCCCTCGTAGAGCCGCTGCGCGACCTGCATCGTGCGGGCGGCGCCCCAGCCGAACTTGCGGGAGGCCTCCTGCTGCATCGTCGTGGTACGGAACGGGGCGTAGGGCTTGCGCGAGTACGGCTTGGCCTCGACCGAGGCCACCGTGAGCGGGCGCCCGCGCAGCCCCTCGGCGAGGGCCGTGACGGAGGCCTCGTCGAGCTGCACGACCTCGGGGTTCTTGAGCTGGCCGTCGGCGCCGAACGCCGATCCCGTCGCGATGCGCTGGCCCTCGACCGTCATGAGGCGTGCCGGGAAGTACTGCGGGTCGTGCTTCTCGGTGGCGTCGAACGTGGCGTCGAGGTCCCAGTAGGACGCCGACCGGAACGCGATGCGTTCGCGCTCGCGCTCGACCACGAGCCGGGTCGCGACGGACTGCACGCGACCGGCCGACAGGCCGCTCATGACCTTCTTCCACAGGACCGGGCTGACCTCGTAGCCGTACAGGCGGTCGAGGATGCGGCGGGTCTCCTGCGCGTCGACCAGGTCCATGTCGACGTCGCGCGGGTTGGCGATCGCGCGCTGGATCGCCTCCTTGGTGATCTCGTTGAACACGATGCGCTTGACCGGGACGTTGGGCTTGAGCTCGTCGAGCAGGTGCCACGCGATGGCTTCGCCCTCGCGGTCCTCATCGGTCGCGAGCACGAGCTCGTCGGCGTTCTTCAGGAGCTTCTTGAGCTTGGTGATCTGCGACTTCTTGCCCGCCGAGACGACGTAGACCGGCTCGAAGTCGTTGTCGATGTCGACCCCGAGGCGCGCCCACGGCAGCCCCTTGTACTGGGCCGGGACCTCGTCGGCGCCCTGCGGGAGGTCACGGATGTGACCCACCGAGGCGTCCACGACGTAGCCGTCGCCGAGATAGCCCGCAATGCTGCGGACCTTGTTCGGCGACTCGACGATCACGAGGCTGGTCACGGGGGAATCCTCTCTACGGCCGGGAACGACGGCAACCCGGCGGGCACACCGTAGCGCGTACCCGCAACACGACGGCACTCGTCGTCTGCGACGGGCGTGGCGCGGCTACCGCCGCGACGCCACGAGGAAGCCCTCTGCGACGAGGTCGGCGACCTCCGCGCGACGCTCGGCCTTCAGGGTCTCGGGGTCGAGATCGAGCAGCGTCGCGATCGCCCCCACGACCTGTCCCGCGGTGAGGTCGCCGTCGCTGGCCGAGAGCAGACCGGCCGTGACGGTGTCGACGCGTCGCTCGCGACGCAGGCCCTCCTGGAGCCGGACCGTGATGACGGCGGGGTCCTCCGCACCCGGAGCGCCCCACGTGTGCTGGACGAGATCGGGGGCCGTCACCCACGGGTGGTCCAGCACGTCGCCCTCGACGTCGGTGGCCTCGCTCCAGCGCAGGACCGCCGGTCCGACGGGGCCGGCGACCTGTCCGTCCCAGGCCTCGATGCGCACCGCGGGGGTCGTGCGGCCGGCGCGGCGCAGCGTGATCCAGCCGAATCCCATGGCGCCGATGCCCTGGTCGGCGAACCAGGCGAGCCACCGGTCGTAGGCGGCGGTGTAGCCGGGGCGTCCGCGGTGGCCGGAGTCGGCGAGCCACATCTCGGCGTAGCTCTCGAGGTCGACCTCCTCCCGCTCGAGCACCCAGGCGTCCAGGCCCGTGGGCTCGATCCAGGCCGCGAGCCGGTCCTGCCACGACCCGTCGGCGGGGTGCACCCACGAGGCCAGGAGCTGGCAGACGCCGCCGTCGGTCAGGTGGTCGCCCGCCCCGGCCACGAGGCGGCGCACGACGTCGTCCCCGACGAAGTCCGTCTCGCGGTAGACCAGGCGGTCGCCGTCCGGCGGCGAGACCACGAAGGGCGGGTTCGAGGCGATCAGGTCGAACCGCTCCCCGGCCACGGGCTCGTACAGGCTGCCGTCGCGGACGTCGATCTCGAGCCCGTTGAGCCGGGCCGTGAGGCGCGCCATCGCGAGCGCCCGCGGATTGACGTCGGTGGCGACGACCTCACGCGCGTGCTGCGCGAGGTGCAGCGCCTGCACGCCGCACCCCGTGCCGAGGTCGAGCGCGCGGCCGACCGGGCGGCGCGTCACGAGCCGCGCGAGCGACGACGAGGCCTCGCTGATGCCGAGCACGTGCTCGGGCCCCACCTCCACCGGCGTCGCGTCGAGCCCGGGCGTCAGGTCGCACACGACCCACCAGTCGTGGTCCTCGTCGCCGTACGGCCGGACGTCGACCCGGGCACGGACCTCGCCGCCCGAGACCGCCAGGAGGCCCCCGGCCGCCAACGGATCGACCAGGCCCGGCAGCGCCGCGTCGACGTGCGGCCGCGCCACGGGGCGCTGCAGGGTGAACAGGCTCACGAGCGCCGCGAGGGGCGACCCGCCGGCCGCCGCGCGGGCGGCCGGGGTCGTCTCGTTGCGCCCCAGGGCGGCGTGCGCGCTGGGGCCCAGGAGCGCGTGCACCCCACCGGCCGTGAAGGAGGCCGCGCGCAGGGCGTCGGCGAGGCGGTCGGTGACGTCGGTCGGGAGCAGGAGCCGGCTCACGCGTGGGCGGCGACGGCGGCCTCGACGCTGTCGTGCAGGCCGAACACCTTGTCGAGTCCGGTGATCTGGAAGATCTTGAGCAGGCGCTCGTGGGTGCAGACGATGTCGAGGGTGCCGTCGTCGGCGCGGACCCGCTTGAGCGCGCCCACGAGCACGCCGAGACCGGTCGAGTCCAGGAAGTCGACCCGCTGGACGTCGACGATCAGGCGCAGCTTGCCGGCCTCGATCGCCTCGACGACGGCCTCCCGCAGCCGCGGGGCCGTGTACACGTCGATCTCGCCGCCGATCTCGAGCACCTCGAACGGCGGCACCGCACGCGTCTCGACCGTGAGCTCCATCTGATCTCCCCTCCAGGTTCGCGCCATTCTGGCACGCCTGGCGCGGTTGCGACCGTCGACGGCGCTGCGCCGGCTGCCCCAGGGGGCGAACCGGCGTCTGAAAGACTCACGGCGTGCGACCGGCCGATCTCGTGACGCGCCACGCCGAGCGCGTCACGCACGTCGAGGTGCAGCCGGCCCGCGATGCGGTCGTCGAGCCCTGGCCGGACTGGGTCCCCGGGCCTGTCCGTGCGGCCTTCGTCCGGCAGGGGGTCACCCACCTGTGGGCCCATCAGCGCGAGGCCGTCGACCACGTGCACGCGGGTCGGCACGTCGTGGTGACGACCGGGACCGCGTCGGGCAAGTCGCTGACGTTCCAGCTGCCGGCCCTGACGGCCCTCTCCGCAGGCCGCGACGGCGCCGCACTGCAGGGTTCGCGTCTGCCGTCGGTGCTCTACCTCGCACCGACCAAGGCGCTGGCGGCCGACCAGCTCCGCCGGGTGCGCGAGCTCGACCCCCAGGTGCGCGCCGCGACGGTCGACGGCGACAACAGTCGCGAGGAACGTCAGTGGGCCCGCGACCACGCCGCCTGGGTCCTGACCAATCCCGACACGCTGCACCACGTGATCCTGCCCGCGCACCAGCGCTGGTCGCGGCTGCTGCGCGGGCTCCGGGTCATCGTGGTCGACGAGTGCCATCACTACCGCGGTGTCTTCGGCGCCCACGTCGCCCTGGTGCTGCGCCGCCTGCTGCGGCTGTGCGAGCACGTCGGGGCGAGCCCCGTCGTGATCTGCTCGTCGGCGACCGTGGCCGAACCCGCGGAGTTCGCGCGCCGGCTGACCGGGCTGGATCCTCGCGCGGTCACCGACGACGCCTCGCCCCATGGCGCACGCACGATCGCCCTGTGGGAACCGCCGCTGCTCGATGCCGACGACGTCGCCTCGGGGACCCGGCGCCCCGCCTCGCACGAGGCGGCCGACCTGCTGGCCGACCTCACGTCGGCCGAGGTGCAGAGCGTGTGCTTCGTGCGGTCGCGGCGCGGGGCGGAGCACGTGACCTCGCGGGCTCGCGACCTGCTGGCCGACGTCGACCCCTCGCTGCCCGGACGCGTGGCCACCTACCGCGGCGGATACCTGCCGGAGGAGCGGCGTCTGCTCGAGCAGCGTCTGCGGTCGGGTGACCTGCTCGGGCTGACCTCGACCTCGGCCCTCGAGCTCGGCATCGACGTGTCGGGGCTCGACGCTGTCGTCACGGTGGGCTATCCAGGGACCCGGGCGTCGCTGTTCCAGCAGTGGGGGCGGGCCGGCCGCGGGGGCCAGGAGTCGCTGGGCGTCCTGATCGCCCGGCCGGACCCGATCGACACCTACCTCGTGCACCACCCCGAGACGATCTTCGCGGCGCCGCTCGAGGCCACGGTGTTCGACATCGACAACCCGCACGTGCTCGGCCCGCACCTGGCCGCCGCGGCCCACGAGCTGCCGTTGACCGAGTCCGAGCTCGACCGGTTCGGTCCCCGCGCCCGCGAGGGCGTCGACGCCCTGACCGAGGCCGGGTGGCTGCGGCGCCGGCCTGCAGGGTGGTTCTGGACGCGGCGCGAGCGGGCGAGCGATCTCGCCGACCTGCGCGGCGGGAGCGGCCGACCGGTGCAGATCGTCGACGCCGCGACCGGGCGTCTGGTCGGCACGGTCGACGCCGGCACGGCCGACAGCACGGTGCACGAGGGGGCGGTCTACGTGCACCAGGGCGACACGTACGTGGTCGAGGAGTACGACCCCGACGACGGGGCCGCCGTCGTGCGGCGCGACGACCCGGGGTGGACGACCCAGGCCCGGGCCTCGACCCGGGTCGACGTGGTCGACACGGCCCGCACGACCGACTGGGGCCACGCCAGGATCGCGACCGGCACCGTCGACGTGACGACGCAGGTGACGTCCTACCTGCGCCGCTCGTCGAACGGCGGAGGCACGCTCGGCGAGGAGCCGCTGGACCTGCCCGAGCGGAGCCTGCGCACCTCGGCGGTGTGGTGGACGCTCGAGCCCGAGCAGGTCGCGGCCTGTCTGGAGGCCGTCGACGTGCCCGGCGCGGCGCACGCCGCCGAGCACGCCTCGATCGGTCTGCTTCCCCTCCTCGCGACGTGCGACCGGTGGGACCTGGGCGGGCTCTCGACGGCCCTGCACGCCGACACCGGACGACTCACGGTGTTCGTGCACGACGGCCATCCCGGCGGCGCGGGGTTCGCCGAGCGCGGGTACGACGTCGCGGCGACGTGGCTGCGCTTCACCCGCGACACGATCGCGGCGTGCCCGTGCCCGAGCGGGTGTCCGGCGTGCGTGCAGTCACCGAAGTGCGGCAACGGCAACGAGCCGCTCGACAAGGACGGCGCGGTGCGGCTGCTCGAGGCCGTGCTGCGCCAGGCTCACGACCCGTCGAGGTAGCTGACCGGGGCGGCGCGGGAGGTCTGCTGCGAGGTCCAACCTCGCCCCCACCATCGGGGCGCGCGCACCTCGGTCGTGATCGTGGCCACGGCCGCGTCGAGCCGGCACGTGACGACCCGGGCGCCGTTGCGTCGGGCGACGTCGTCAGCCGCCGCGCAGGCGTCATGCCCCGACTCGACCGCCCGCGAGGCCGCGAGCGCAGCCAGGTCCGCCGCTGCTGCCGCGGCGTGCTTGGCGCGCAGCGCGCCGCCGAGCTCGACCGCGCCACCGGCGACGACGACCAGCAGGAACGCCACCCCGACGGCAGCGGTCGAGACGGCGCCACCCTCGGGGCGGCAGACCCCGGACGGCCACCTCACGGGGACTCCAGGGCTGCGACCGCCGTGGAGGACAGGTCGCGGCCGATCGGGTCGTCGAACCACGTGCCCGGCAGGGTCGCCCGCACCGAGACGACGACCTCCACGACGTCGCCGCGGCGGGTGATCTCGACCGCCGCCCCCTCGGGCGCCTGGGCCCGGGCGACCTGCTCGGCGCTCGCGACCGTGTCGCCCCGCGCGACCATGCGGGCGGCCTCGCGGGCCGCGTCGGTCAGGCGCAGCTGCGTGTAGCCGAGCGAAGCCGCCCAGAGCAGCAGCACGACGACGACCACCGCCAGGGGGGTGATGACGGCGAGCTCGGCGGTGGCCATGCCGCGCTCGGTGCGCGCGGACGGCCGGCTGCGGCGACGCGGGCAGCGCCGCGGCGCCAGGTGGTGCAGGGTCATCGGCGGTGCTCCTCGAGCGAACGGGCGGGGCCGGGGCGCGTGACGCCCCGGCCCCAGGGGGTCAGAACAGCCCGAGCGTCGGGATCTTCTCGAAGACGCCCTTGATCATGGAGTTGAACCAGTCGCTCTGGGCGATCTGCACGAGCACGCCGCCCACGGTGCAGGCACCGACGGTGCCGACGGCGTACTCCGAGGTGGTCATGCCGCGCTCGTCGCGTCGGCGGGGGCGTCGGGTGGGGATTCGACTCATGAGGAGTCCTTTCATCGAAGTGGTGGACGCCCAGAAGATGGCGCTCGGGGTGGGCGATCTGCGGAACCGTCCGTGACCTGTGGACCGGCAGCCCCTGGGGACGGATCAGCCCAGGACCGAGCCGACGAGGCCCAGGAGCGTCGGCACGATGCCGACCAGGAAGAACGCCGGCAGGAAGCACAGACCGAGGGGCAGGGCGGTGGCGACCCCGCCGGCCCGGGTGCGCCGGGTCAGCTCGGCCTGCCGCCGGCGCCGCAGGTCGTCGGCCGCGTGCGACACGACGAGGGCCGGCGCCGCACCGGACCGTTCGGCACGGACGACGGCGCGAGCGAGCGGCCCGAGGCTCGCGTGGTGCGTCGCGTCGCGCCAGACCCGGGTAGGATCGGCCACCGTGGCGAGCCGGGAGGCCAGCTCCGCGAGCTCCGCACCCACCCCACCCTGGAGGGCGCGCGCCGCCGCCGCGACCGCCGCTCCGGGCGGGCGTCCTGCGTCGAGGGCCGCCGCGACGAGGTCGAGCACCAGCGGGACCTCGGCCGGGACGATCGGTGAGGGGCGCTCGGCCCGGCCGACCCGCTCACGGACGAAGGGCGCGGCCACGCCCCCGGCCAGCGTGCCCCAGGGCCATCCGACGACGACCGTGCCCGCCAGCACGACCCCGGCTGCGACGAGGAGCCCGCGGTCGATCTGACGCGGAGCCGCCGCGACGCCCAGGACCCGCCGCGCGTGGCGGTGCGGAGAGGGTCCGACGAACAGCCCGACGGCCAGGCCCGCCAGCACCGCCGCGACCAGGCTCACGCGCTGGCCCTCATCCGCTCGGCCCTCATCCGCGTTCGGCCCGGTCGGCCGTGGTCTCGATCCAGCGCACGCCGGCGCAGGCCAGGGCCGTGCCGGCCGCCAGGCTGAGGGCGCCGGGCAGGGTCGCCGTGACGACGTGCACGGGATCCGCCCCGAGCCCCGCCCCGAGGAACAGGCCGAGGAGCGGGAGCACCGCGAGCAGGCGCCCCGTGGCACGGGCCGGCTCGACCGTCGACCGCACCTCCTCGCCGAGCTCGGTCTCGAACCGCAGCGCCCGCGCGACCCGGTCGAGCACCTCGGCCAGCGGCGCCCCGCACGTCTCGCTGACGTGCCAGGCCCCGGCGAGCGCGTCGAGCCCGGACCGCCCCGGTCCGCCGGCCGCGGCCCGCAGGGCGTCCGACGTGTCGCCGCCGAGCCCCGCCACCTGGGCCGCCGGGGCCAGGAGGGGGTGGTCGACTGCGACCGTGTTCAGGGCGCGGTGGGGCAGGACGCCGGCGCGCATCTCGGCCGCGAGCGCGTCGACGAGCTCGGTGACCTCCCGGACGGCGGCCCGGACCTGCTCCCGCTGCCGGCCGCGGCGCAGCTCACGCCGCGCGAACACGGCCACCCCGCATGCCGTGGCGACCACGACGAGCGCCGCGGCACCGTGCACCAGGGGCGGGAGGGTCGCGACGGCCGGGACACCCACGGCGAGCAGGAGTCGCGCCGGCCACCGCACCGGGGCCGCCACCCGGAGCCGGTGCGCCGCCACCCAGCCCGGGTCGGGTCGGGCCAGGAGCACGGTGCAGCCGGTCGCCACGGCGGCCCACGTCGAGAACGGCAGGGCGATCACGGGCGGCGCCCCCGGCCGAGCACGGCTCGCAACGCCTCGTGGGCCGGCCCCTCCCGCACCTGGTCGGGACCGAGGACGAGGGCCGGGACGCAGTCCGCGAGGCGATCGGGGCCCGCCTGCAGGACCCCGACGTGGTCGACCACCCGCCTACCCTGGCGGTCGCGCCGCACGTGGACGACGAGGTCGAGTCCCGCGACCAGCTGCGCGTGGAGCGCCTCGCGCGGCAGGCCCGCCGTGAGCGCGAGGGCCTCGAACCGCGCGGGCACGTCGGAGGCGGAGTTGGCGTGGATCGTGCCGCAGCCGCCGTCGTGCCCGGTGTTGAGGGCCGCCAGCAGGTCGACCACCTCGGCACCGCGGACCTCGCCCACGACGAGCCGGTCCGGCCGCATCCGCAGCGCCTGGCGGACGAGGTCGCGCAGCTCGACGGCGCCCCGACCCTCGACGTTCGCCGGGCGCGCCTCCAGCGCGACGACGTGCGGATGGCGGGGGCGGAGCTCGGCGGCGTCCTCGACCACGACCAGGCGCTCCTGCGCCGGCACCTCCGCGAGCAGGGCCGCCAGGAGCGTGGTCTTGCCCGATCCCGTGCCACCCGAGACCATGAACGCCGCCCGCGACGCGACGACGCCCCGCAGGACCTCCGCGCCGTCGGGCGAGATCGATCCGGCGGCCACGAGGTCGTCCAGGCCGAGCCGGCGTCGGGCCGGGACACGCAGGCTCACGAGCGTGCCCGGCTGCGCGATGGGAGCCAGCACGGCGTGCAACCGGGTGCCGTCGGGCAGTCTCGCGTCGACCCACGGGCTCGCGTCGTCGAGCCGGCGACCCGCCAGCGCGGCGAGGCGCTGGGCGAGTCGACGGACCTCGGCGTCGTCACCGAACCGCACGTCGGTGGCCTCCAGGCCGTCGCCGCGGTCGACGTGCACCGCGTCGGGGCCGTTGACGAGGACGTCGGTGACCCCGGGGAGGCCCAGCAACGGCTCGAGCGGCCCGGCGCCGCCGGTGTCGCGGCGGACCTGGTCGACGATGGCCAGGACGGTGTCGGGGCCGAGCACACCGGGCTCGGCGCGCAGGGCCCGGGCGACGTTCTCGGGCGAGGGCGGCACCGCCTCGGCGGCGAGCCGGCGGCGGACCCGCTCGACGAGCGCCTCCGTCACGGGGCTCACGGCCGGGTCCCGAGTCCGACCAGCCCGAGCACGGTCGCGGCGAGCGCGTCGGACGACCGGGTCCGTGCCGGACCTCGACCTGCGGCGACCGACCGCGGGACCGCGCGGCGGTGGGCCGTGCGCGCGACGACCGGGACCGGGAGATGGGTCGCGAGCACCGCACGACCGAGGCCACCGGGGACCCCGCGTCCGACCGCGACGACCGTGCCCGCGCTCTCGTGCACCGCTCCGAGCAGCCGTCGCGCGGCGGCCACACCGCGCAGGTCCTCGGGCACCACGACGAGCGTGAGCTCGGCCGCGGCGAGGACGGACAGGGCCGAGGGGTGCCGAGGGACGTCGATCACGACGAGGTCGGCGGCCCGGCGGGCCGCCGACACGACGCCGCGGGCGTCGGGCACCGCCGCCGACCCGTCGCGGGACCGGGTCAGGTAGGAGACGCCCCGGTGACGCGGCAGGACCTCGACGAGAGCCCCGGCCGGCAGCCGGCCACCGCCGAGGTCGAGGGTGTCCCACCGGGCACCCTCCTCGACCTCGGCTCCGAGCACGAGGTCCAGACCCCCGCACGGGTCCAGGTCGCACAGCACGGTGCGCCAGGACCGGCGGGCGGACGCCAGGGCGAGCCCCGCAGCGACCGTGGAGGCCCCCGCGCCTCCGACGGCACCCACCACGGCCAGCACGCAGGCCTCCGCACGACCTTCGAGCGCCGCGGCGAGCAGCTCCAGGGCCTCGGCCTGCGCCTGCGCGTCGGGGCGGCAGACGAGCGCCGCCCCGAGTCGCACCGCGAGGCGCCACAGCTCGTCGTCGTGCCCGACCTCGGCGTCGACGAGCAGGACGTGCGGACGACGCGCGACCTCGGCGTCGGCCAGCGAGCGCGCCATCGCGGCGTCGACGACGACGGCCGGGGCCTCGGCCCAGTGCCGCCGGGCCGCGGCGACGCTGCCGACCGGCTCGGTGACCGCACCCAGGGCGGCGGCCCACCGCGCGGCCGCCTCTCGGGTGACGACGTCGGTGGCCGCGACGACGACTGCAGCATCCATGCCCCGAGCGTCCGGGATCCGCGGCCCGCCCGCGAGGCCCGTGTCGGCGCCTGTGGACGGCCGGCGCAGCCCCCTGACCTGGGGACGACGGTCGTCGCGGACCCCTATGCTGGGCCCATGGAGCAGCCGGTCGACAGGCGAGGGGCCGCGTTCTTCGACCTCGACAAGACGATCATCGCGAAGTCGAGCACCCTCGCGTTCAGCCGTCCGTTCTTCGCCGAGGGGCTGCTCAGCAGACGCACCGTCCTGCGCAGCGCCTACGCGCAGTTCATGTTCGCGGTCAGCGGCGCCGATCACGACCAGCTCGAGAAGATGCGGGCCTACCTGACCCAGATGGTGACCGGGTGGGAGGTCGCCACGGTCCGCCAGGCGGTCGCCGAGACCCTGCACTCGATCATCGAGCCGCTCGTGTACGACGAGGCCGTCGCCCTGATCGCCGAGCACCGCGCGGCGGGGCGCGACATCGTGATCGTCTCCGCCTCGGGCTCGGAGGTCGTCGAGCCGATCGGCGACCTCCTCGGCGCCGACGTCGTGGTCGCCACGACGCTCGTCGTGGAGGACGGCCGCTACACCGGGGAGATCGACCGCTACGCGTACGGCCCGCACAAGGCGGAGGCGATGGTCGAGCTCGCCGACGAGCGGGGGTACGACCTGGCGGCGAGCTACGGCTACTCCGACTCCGCCACCGACGTGCCGATGCTCGAGGCGGTCGGGCACCCGTTCGCCGTGAATCCCGACAGGGCGCTGCGGCGCGCGGCCGAGGAGAACGGCTGGCCCGTCCTGGAGTTCCGGCGTCCCGTGGCGCTGACGTCGCCCCTGCGCCTCGACACCCCCGTGGGCAAGATCCTCGTCAGCGCGGCCGGTGTCGGTGCCCTCGCGGGCGCCGTGGTCGCGGCCGTGCTGGTGTCCGGGCGCCGCTCGCGCAGCTCGGCGTAGCCGGTCTCCCGGCGACGGTCGGGACGCTCGCGAAGAACCTCGGCCGGAGGGGTTGTGTGACCCAGGTCACGTAAGGCATGGTGGAGGCACGACAACTTCACAGCCGGCCCAGCAACACACGGCACCCACGCGGCGATCACCCGTCTCACAGGGCAGTCGCTCCCGGACGATCTGCGGACCTCACGGTCGCGGACCGGGACGACCATGACGCGACAGCACGCTTGGTACCCGGTCGAGCTGGACCCCCGACGGCGTCACCGCTCCCGAGCGGTGGCGCCGTCCTTCTGCGCCGAGGCCGTCGCCCCGACGGCGGCAGGAGGAGTGTCGACCGTCTCCTGGGCCGCACCGTCGACCTCAGGGTCCGCGTCGTCCTGGTCCCGCATCAGCGGCAGCAGGAACGGCAGCGCCAGGACGCACCACACGAAGCGGTCCCAGATGATCGTCGTGATCGCGCCGATCATGACGTAGCCGAAGCACGGCAGGATCAGGAGCAGGAATCGTCGGTCGACCGACAGGCAGCGCAGCAGCACCGAGGCGAGCATCGCGACGAAGAAGGCCAGACCGACGACGCCGACGGCCGCGACGATCTGCAGGTAGATGTTGTGGGCCGCGTAGATGTCGGCCAGACCCGCACCGATCACGGGGTGCGCCTCGAACTGGGCTCGCGCGACGTCCGCGAGCATCCTGCGGTCCAGGTCGGAGTAGGACGCCGATCCCCCGCCGAGCAGACGGCCGAAGGCGTTGTCGGACGAGTTCTCCCCCGCGAGGATCGCCTGGGCTGCCACGAAGATCACCGGGAGGGAGAGGCCGAACAGGGTGACGGCCGTCAGGACGGACCGGCTCACGACGGGGTACAGCAGCAGCATCGCGACGACGGCCAACAGGGCCGCGCGGCTGCCGCTCACCCAGACGCCGCCCGCGCAGAGCGTCGCGGCGCCGAGCGCCACGACGCCCCAGAAGCGTGGCATGACCTCCCAGAGCACGATCGCGACGCCGATGGCGAGCATCGCGCACAGGCCCATGATGTTGGGGTGGGTGGAGAAGCCGATCCGGCGGCCGCCGTCACCCACGCCCTGCGTGAACGAGGCGAGGAAGTTGGCCACGTTGCCCAGGAGGTAGGCCCAGGAGAACACGACGACCATGGATGCGCCGGGTCGCCAGATCATGAAGGCGATCGGCAGCAGCATCGCGCCGATCACGAGCCGCAGGACGCTGTTGAGGCTCGCCAGCGGCTCGTCCGACAAGACCGAGGTGAGGATCGCGGTGAGGCTCAGCCCCGTCACGGCCGCCACGAACCAGGGGTCGAGCGACCACCGTCGTCCCAGCACGACGGGCATGAGGCAGCCGACGCCGACCAGCAGCAGGACGTCGGACAGCGAGACGAACGAGACCGCCGCGACCGGTCGCAGGTTGTCCATCGGCGAGAGCGCCACACCGATCGCGAGGGCGCCGATCGCCGTGCCCTCGAATCCGACGACCCCGATCGACGTGACACCGGCGACCAGGGCGATCGCCGCGACACCTCCGACGACCGACGAGGTCGCGAGGGGCACCAGGACCAGGAGCGAGACCGCCATCACGGCGGCCGGCAGGAGCCAGCCACCCCAGCGCATCAGCGTGACGCGCGCCTGGCCGACCTCGATCCGCATCATGGGCTGACCTCAGCGCGAGGCACGCCGGCCGGTGCTCTCGCGCTTGGTCTCCTTCGCCAGCGCTCGGGCCGCCTTGCGGTCGCCCTTGGTGTCCTCGGTGGTCCCGTAGCCGTAGCCGTACCCGTAGCCGTAGCCGTAGGTGTCGCCCGACCGGCGCGGGGTGCGGTTGAGGACCGTGCCGATGAGCCGGCCGCCGACTCCCTGGAGGCGCGTGATCGCCAGGCGCAGCTGCTCGCGGGTCGTGCTTCCGTACCGCGTCAGGAGCAGGGCGCCGTCGACCTCCGTGACGAGGATCGACGCGTCGGCGACGGGCAGCATCGGCGGGGCGTCGATGATGACGAGGTCGAACATCGCGGTCGCGTCCCGGATCAGCTGGCGCATCGCGTGCGTGCCGAGGAGCTCGGCCGGGTTGGGCGGACGCGGGCCCGTGCCGAGGAAGCTGATGCCGTTGGAGTGCGGCTGGATGGCGCCCTCGAGCGACGTGCGGCCGAGCAGGACCGACACGACCCCGACCGAGTTCTCCAGTCCGAGGCGCGTGGCGACGTTGGGGTTGCGCATGTCGGCGTCGATCAGCAGCACCGACTTGCCGACCTGCACCATCGAGAGGGCGAGATTCGTGGCGACCAGGGTCTTGCCCTCGTTCGGCACCGCGCTCGAGACGAGGATCGAGCCGACCGCGTCGTCGAGACTCGCGAACTGCAGGTTGGTGCGCAGCACGCGGAACGCCTCCGCGAGCGAGACGTCGGTGTCGCTGGCCATGGGGTTCTTCTTGACGTTCGGCTCGAACGGCAGGGTGGCCAGGGCCGGCGTGCCGGTGATCCGCTCGATGTCGTCGCGCGACTTCACGGTGCGGTCCAGGAGCTGGCGCAGCAGGGCGCCGGCGATCGCGAGGAACAGACTGACGAGGACCCCGAGCGCGATGCTGAGCGGGATGTTCGGGGCGACCGGCTTGTCGCTGAAGCTCGGATCGGTCGCGACCCGGGCCGTGATGGCCGCGGCCTCGGTGCCGGAGGCCGGCTGCTCGAGCCGCTTGACGAGCTCGACGAGCTGCGCGGCCTCCTCCCCGGCGATCTCCTGGGCGAGCTCGGGGGTGTCGGCCCGGACACTGATGTCGATCGTCTGGGTCGAGGTGACGACGTCGGCGGAGATCTTGCCGCTGAGCTGCTGGAACGTCATGTCGAGATCGAGCTCGTCGATCACGTTCTGGAGGATCGACGGGTCCTTCGCCAGGTCGGCGTAGGAGGCGACGCGCTGGGTCACGAGGAACGACGCGGCGTACTCGGCCTGACCGCCGGTCGGGGTCGAGACGAACAGCTTGACGCTCGACCCGTACTGCGGGGTCATCGTCAGCACGATGGCGACGGTGGCGATCGTGCCGGCCAGGAACGTCAGGACGCTGAAGCGCCATCGTGTCCGCAACGCGGTGAGGAACTGCCGCAGATCCACCAGTCAACCCTTCGTCATGCCGCCGAGCCGGTCGGGCACGGGAGAGTCTATGCGAACGCATGTCGATGACCGTGCAGCTGACTCGCGAGAAGCACGACCACGGCGTCATCGGCGCGACTAGACTCGCGCTGTTCCCTTGCATCCCACCGGAAGGCCTTTTCACCCATGACCATCGTCGTCACCGGAGCCGGTGGTTTCATCGGCGGACACCTCGTCGCCGACCTGCTCTCCCAGGGCAAGACGGTGCGTGCCGTCGACGTCAAGCCGCAGGACGAGTGGTACCAGGTCCACGACGGCGCCGAGAGCATCGTGGGCGACTGTTCCGACGCCGGCCAGGCCCGTGCCTTTGCCGAGGGGAGCGAGGAGATCTACAACCTCGCGGCCGACATGGGCGGCATGGGGTTCATCGAGAACAACAAGGCCGAGTGCATGCTCTCGGTCCTCACCAGCACCAACATGCTGGTGGCGGCGCGCGAGGCCGGAACCCGACGCTTCTTCTACAGCAGCTCGGCGTGCGTCTACGCCGGCGACAAGCAGACCGACCCGAACGTCACGGCCCTCAAGGAGGAGGACGCCTACCCGGGCGATCCCGAGGACGGCTACGGCTGGGAGAAGCTCTTCAGCGAGCGCATGGCCCGCCACTTCCGCGAGGACTTCGGCCTCGAGACCCGGGTCGCGCGGTACCACAACGTCTACGGGCCGGAGGGCACGTTCGAGGGTGGCCGCGAGAAGGCTCCCGCCGCCCTGTCGCGCAAGATGGCCTGGGCCAAGCTCACGGGCGAGCACACGATCGACATCTGGGGCGACGGCGAGCAGAGCCGCTCCTTCATGTACATCGACGACTGCGTCCGCGGCTCGCAGGAGATCCTCGCGGGCGACAACGTCGAGCCGGTCAACCTCGGCTCGGCCGAGCTCGTGACGATCAACCAGATGGTCGACATCCTGGAGGACATCGCCGGCATCAAGCTCGAGCGGACCTACCAGCTCGACGCGCCCCAGGGGGTGCGCGGCCGCAACAGCGACAACACGATGTTCCGCGAGATCTACGGCTGGGAGCCCTCGATCACGCTGCGCGACGGCCTCGAGAAGACGTACGGCTGGATCTACGACATCCTCGCCCAGCGCGTCTGACGCACCCGCTCCACCCACGCTGCGCCCGTCCGGGCTTCCCCGGGCGGGCGCAGCCTCGTCCCCGGGATCCCCCGTGGGCGGTGAGACAATCGCCTATCGCCACGTCGGGCGGTGAGACAGTCGCCTATCGCCGAGGCCAGCGGTGAGACAAGCGTCTGTCAGCGGTCGCGAAAGGCGACTCACGCACCGCTCGGGCGAGCTGACCGCCCACGCTCAGCGACGGCCGCGGGCCACGGGCGAGGCCTCGACCGCCCGGGTGAACGACTGGGCCGAGTACTGCAGCCACTGCTGGGTGCCGGCGGCGGTCGCGGAGGCGTAGGCCTCGAGCGCGCTGCGGTAGCCGTCAGGCTCGGCGGCGTGACCGGCCTCGGGCACCGTCACGGAGGCCGGGTCGACGCCCGTGACGACCATGACGAGGCGCTCGGCGGCGCGCGCGACCACCCCGTTGTGCGTCCCGAACGCCCCCGCCGTGACGATCTCGGCGTGCACGAGGGCCGCGATCACGAGGCCAGGAGCCGCCGTCGGGCGCCGCAGGGCCTGCGCGAGGTTGCCGAGGCGCTCGACCCCGGCCGGGTTGACCGGGCGGCCCGCGTCGCCCGCGCCGAGGGTCGCGAGGCTGTGCATGCGGGCCAGGGCCTGCACCGGCGCCCGGGTCCACGTCGGCACGAGCGACAAGAGCTCGCCCGACAGGCGCAGGGCCCCGCGGGCGGTCGGATCGCCCTGCCCGTCGGCCAGCTCGTCGGCCGTGACGGGCGACCCCTCGAGCGTCGAGCTGGCCGACGCGCCGAGCAGCAGCGAGCCGGCAGTGTCCTCCGGCGTCGTCCGTCGCAGGCCCCGGTCCCGCAGGACCATGTCGATCCCGTCGCGGGTGCTGGCGTAGAGCGAGGGCAGTCCCTCGAGGGCGGCGGCGGACCCGAACGGGTCGACGCGCGAAGACTCAGGTCCTGACACGCCCCGCAGCGTACCCCTCCACGACGGGTGGGCCTGTACCGTCCGGAGGGTGGGTGAGGCAGTCAACCGTCGCAGCGCCGTCGGCCACGACGACGCGTCGGCCCGCATGGCCAAGTGGCTGGCGGGCGATCGTCTGGCGTGCGTCCTGCATCTGGGCGACAGCACGATCGCCTACCACCTGGCCGACCAGGGCCACGAGGTCGTCGTCGCCGGCGACGACGTCCGCGGTCGCCGGCACCCCGAGGTCCAGTACGTCCGCGCCGCGGGCGACCGGCTGCCCTTCGCGGGGAGCTCCTTCGACGCCGTCGTGGCCCCGCACCTGCGCGAGTCGCCCACGGCCCTGGCGGACGTCGCCCGGGTCCTGCGTCCCGGCGGCGTCGTCTCCACGGTCGAGCGCACCCACGACGAGTCGCTGCCCTGGGTCCGGCGCCTGCGCGACATCGTCGGCCGTCGCACCCGGTCCGACCCTCCCGTCGTCGACACCCTCGGCGCCACCGGCCTCTTCGGCGACGTCGAGTCCACCGATCTGGCTCAGTGGCAGACGCTCGACCTCGCGGGCCTGCTGCAGTTCGCGTCCGAGATCGGCACGCAGCCGATCAGCGAGACCACGCTGGCCCGGGTGCGCGAGGCCTTCAGCGAGGTCACGCCGCACACCGGGCACCTGCGCCTGCGGCACATGACCCGCTGCCTGCGCGCCACGGTGGTCAAGGTCGAGGAGCCCACGCCGGAGCCGCCGCCGGCCGAGACGCTGCTGTTCGACCTGCGCTGAGGCAGGCCCCTGCTGGACTGGCGGTGCGCCAGCAACCCTCAGACCTGCTCACGCAGGTTGCCGACCCACCGCTCCCTCAGGCCCCGTGCCGCGCGGCGAGCAGCCGGTCGACCGTGGCCGCGACGCGCACGGGATCGATCTCGATGTCGGCGAGGATCGCGTTCATGGCCGATCCCGGCCCGTGGCACGCGGCATCGCCGTCGACGAGGTACTCGTAGTGCGCCCCGGGGATCGACCGACTGATCGACCAGTAGCACTGGTTGACGTACGACGCGGTGAACAGCTCCACGACCGTGACCCCGGCCGGCGCGAACAGGAGGTTGGTCAACGCCGCACCGTGCGGCCCGACGATCATCTCGGCCGCCGAGAAGACGTCGATCTGCTCCTGCGGCGACAGGCCCCCGGGCTCGACCTTCTCGAAGCCCCGAGCCTCCAGCAGCGCCCAGAGCTCGGCCTCCCGCACGACCCGACGGCTGTTCGGCTGGGTGCCGCGGGTGACGTACAGACGTCGCGGACGCGGGTCGGCCTCGGGCCTGGGGCGCAGATGCTCACGGACCCAGGCGACGGTGGACGCCGGCGCGTTCTCCAGGACGTTGGGGATCGACGGCACGAAGAGACGGTCGGCCCGGACGGCGAGGTCGGGGGCGTCCTCGACGACGGGCAGGTGCCCGTACCCCGCGATCTCGAGCAGCGTGCGCTGCCACCCGCGTCCCTGCGGCACGAGGATCGTGGGCGCCGGGTCCGGATCGGCCACGGCCTCGGCATAGACGCCCAGGCGGGGCAGCACGTCGGTCAGGTAGTGGTAGTAGTTCGCGCTCCCCCGCGTGGCGAGCACCAGGAGGTCACCCTCGATCCTGCGCACGCGCGGCAGGCATCCCCGCAGGAACAGCGGATGCTCACGCCACGAGGCCGTGCCGAAGTACGGACTGGAGGCCGCGTCGAGCAGGCCCGTGCGGCTGATCACGGCACCCGTGTCGCCCACGACCGTGCCACCCGGCACCTCGAGGCAGAACGACGGCGGCACCAGAGCCCGGTCGGCGCGGGAGAACACCCAGTGCCCTGCGGGGTCGCCGGCCGGCGCCTCACGGACGAGCGGCGCCTCGGGCTGCAGCCCGTGCACCACGACCCCGGCGTCCGGATGGGCGGCCCATCCCTCGACCGTGGCGACCGCGCCACGCGGGACCGCACGCTCGCCCAGCAACCGGCGCAGACGGCGTGCGACGACGCCGACTGCGAACGTCAGCAGGCGGTGGACCCGCTTGGCGAAGGGCCAGAGGGGCTGCAGCCGCGGCGGCAGCTTGCTCATGCGGTCCTACGACCGAGGGGCGGGGCCGGACTCGTCGTCGCGCGACAGCCAGGCCAGGCCGAGGCCCTCGGAATACGGACGACGGTCGACGACCTTCAGACCCGCTCGGCCGAAGAACTCCTCGAGCTCGGCCCACGAGTGGCCGGGGAGGTTGTGGTACTCCATCACGACGCGCTTGACCCCGGCCCAGTCGGCCGGGTCGGAGCCGAGGACCATGTCGTACTCGCCCCCCTCGGTGTCGATCTTGACGACGTCGGCCGAACGGCCGCTGACGGTGAGCGCCTCGCGCATCGAGACCGCCGGGACCGTGACGCGCGGGACCTCGGCCTCGTCGAGGTGGAGGACGCCGTTGTGGCCGCTGGCCGCGCCGTAGTCGGCGATCTCGAGCGTGCCTGCCTCCGCTCGTACCGCGAGGTTGTTGCCGTGCACCCGTCCGGTCTGGCCGTTGAGCTCGATGTTGCGGGCGAGGTAGCCCGAGGTCGTCGGCGACGCCTCGTAGGAGTCGACCCGCGCCTGGGGCAGCAGGTGCGCGGCGGCGACGGAGAAGCAGCCGACGTGGGCTCCGATGTCGAGCACGTTGGCGTCAGCGCGCAGACCGCTCGTCAACCAGTCGAGCCGGTACTCGTCCTCGACCAGGATCTCGTAGACCGGCACGCGAGCCCCGGCCTCGTTCGGGATGACGACGCTGACGCCACCCTTGACGTTGTACTCCAGCTCCGCCGGATTGCCCGTGACGGCGTGTCGGGCGATCGCCCCGAGCACGCCCACCCCGTTGGAGAAGCCCCCGACGGTCTGCCGCACTCGTCGCGCGACCAGCTGTGAACTTCTCGCCATCTCGACACCTCACGAATTGGGCGGCCACAGGCCGCAGAATCGGCGTCCACCGGGCCTCGGTCGCCGTGCAGAAGTATATCGATCCGAGCGCCCGGCGGAGGCGACTCGCGGAACTCGCGGCGCCCCTCTCGACGATGGACCTCAGAGGTAGTCGGCCGACTCCTCCACCCCGGTCTCGAGTCGGCGCAGGTCGGTCTCGACCATGTCCTTCACGAGGGTCTCGAAGTCGACGAGCGGCTGCCAGCCGAGGCGCTCGCGGGCCCTGGTGGAGTCGCCCAGCAGGCTGTTGGCCTGGATCGTGCTCCACATCGACGGCTGGAGGTCGACGTGGTCGAGGGCGTCGTCGCGACCGACCGCGGCGAAGGCGACCCGCAGCATGTCACGCAGCGTGTGGCTCTCGCCGGTCGCGACGACGTAGTCCGAGGGCGAGTCGTGGTCCACGGCCGCGACCAGGGCGGCCGCCACGTCGCTCGCCGCCCCCCAGTCGCGCTCGACGTCGAGCGCTCCGAGGGTGAGACGCGAGGGCCGACCCTGCGAGACCTCCGCCGCGAGGCGCGCGATGCGGCCGGCGATGAACTGACGTCCGCGGAACGGGCTCTCGTGGTTGAACATGATGACGCCGCAGCCGAACACCTCGTGCCGGTCGCGGTAGGCGTTGACCGCGTAGTGCGCCGCGCTCTTGGAGACCGCGTACGGCGTGCGGGGGTCGTGCGCCACGACCTCGGTGAGCATCCCGGACGTCTCCGGTCCGAACATCTCGGCGCTGGACGCCTGGACGAAGCGCGGCGCGAACCCCACCTCGTCGCGGAACCGCACGACGGCCTCGAGCATCTCGACGACGGCGACGCTGTTGGTCAGCATGACCTCGGTCGCGGCCTTCCAGCTGGCCTGGACCGCGCTGAAGCCCGCGAGGTTGTAGATCGCTGCCGGCCGGACACGACGCAGCAGGGCAGCGAATCCTTCGACGTCACGCTGGTCGTGCTCGACGACCTCCACCCCGTGGAGGTACGGCCGCATGCGCTCGACGCTGCGCGAGCCCGGCCGGATCGTGCCGACGACGCGCCATCCCCGGTGCCGCAGCAACCGGGAGACGTACATGCCGTCCTGTCCGGCGACACCCGTGACGAGGGCGACCGGACCGTCTGCGCCGTCGGCGGTCACGGGAGGTCGCTCTCAGGTGTCGGGAGACGATCTGCTGCCACGTC
This sequence comes from Aeromicrobium sp., assembly GCF_023146395.1. Classification (GTDB taxonomy): domain Bacteria; phylum Actinomycetota; class Actinomycetes; order Propionibacteriales; family Nocardioidaceae; genus Aeromicrobium. The sequence goes on from NZ_JAGLCD010000008.1 coordinate 197,240, forward strand.
CACTCCAACGGTCCGCCGGCCAGGACGTTACGGCTGCCCGCAGGCGGCCTGCACCGCCGTCGAGGCCGTTCCCGTCACGACCCTCGCCCAGATCGTGCAGGAGCACCAGGTCGACGGCCTCTTCGTGCGCCTCGCCGACGACTGACGTCCTCAGTCGACGCGGCGCAACCACAGCGAGGACGGCGGGTTCGCGTCCTGCGCGAGGGGCACGTAGTCGTCGAAGAGACCGCTCAGGACCGACTCGTCGGTGTGCCGGATCATCGGCGTCGAGAGCGTGACCTCGTAGGCGGAGTTGAAGGTCAGGAACGTCTGCACGACCATCGCCTCGTTCCAGTACACCGGCCAGCGCTCACCGAACAGCCAGGTGTCGGCCGGGTACGGGCCGTTGAAGGGGAAGTGCACGTCGTGGATGTGCACCAGGACGCCGGGCTTGAGCCGGGGCAGCACCTCGAGGAACAGGTACGCGACGTCGCTGTCGATCTTGAGCGCGTGCGAGGAGTCGATGAACAGGACGTCGCCGGCCTCGAGCTCCTCGAACGTCGAGAACGGCACGTCCTGGACGAAGCCCTCGATCAGCGAGAAGTCCGGCACGGTGCGCAACGCGTCGAAGGGGTACGGCTCGATGCAGGTGATCTCCAGCGGCGAACCCTCCTCGGCGTTGCGGGACGCGGCGAGCGAGGCGTAGTACGTCGACAGACCGGAGCCGACCTCCAGGTAGCGGCGCGGCCTGTGCTCACGGAGCATGAAGTACAGCGTGCGCGAGTCGAGGTGCGGGTAGCCGGGGCCGAACCCGCGGCGGGTGTTGGTGAGGAAGTCGCCCGTGACCTCCCGGTACTCGGCGTCCCACGACGCCGCGAGCTCGGTGAGGCGCGTGACCATCGCGGGCACGTCGATGTCGATGCCGACGAGCTCGCTCGGCTTGTCCCAGCGCTCGCGGGTCCGCTCGATGTCCTCGAGCACCGGCAGCGTCGAGTAGTAGTCGGCGCGCTTGACGATGTTGAAACCGAGCGCCCCGAAGGCCTTGCGCGTCAGACGCACCCGGCCCTTGCGGACGCCGAACACGGCCCGGTCGAGGCGCTCCACGACGGGACCGGGCAGGACGCGCGCGGCACGCTGCTTGGCCGACAGGTGGGTGGGCCCGGAGTCAGGCAGGGACACGGGAGCGGGACTCGACATGGCTGCATCGTACGGAACTCCGGCGCCGCTCACGGCCGATCTCCCGAGGTGTCAGGCATCACGAGGTGAGACTGGGTCGCGGCCCATTCGTCGATGTGCTCGGCGAGCCGCTCGCCGACGAGCCGGTGCAGCTGCGGGGAGTAGTGGAAGCCGTCCGGTGTCGCCCGGTCGAGGTCGCCGTCGAAGTGCTTCTCGACGAGGTCGTGGACCTTCACGTGACGCACGTGCGGAAGGCCGATCCGGTCGACCAGACCGCTCACGGCCTCGTTCATGACCTCGATGCGGCGCGACATCCCGGGGAACCACGAGCGCACCCGCGGGCTCGGCGGCAACAGCTCGACCAGCAGCACCAGGGGGCTCGCGACCTTCTGCACGTGGCCGATGTAGGTCTCGAGGTCGGCCACGACCCGACCGGGCCGACCGGGGCGCAGGCGGGTCGGCTCGAGCCGGGCGTCGATCGCGGCCTGCAGGCGCGCCAGGAGCTTCCAGAGCGGACGCAGCACGGCACGGCGGTACAGCAGGGCCGCGCGACGCGGCCGGCCACGCAGGCTGTTGGCGTGGATCTCGAGCCACCGCGGCAGGATCAGGTGGATCGTCTCGTAATGGCCGTAGACCAGCACGATCGCGTCCGGCGAGAAGCCGACGACCTCCTGCTGCCACGTCGCGAGGATCGTGTCGGTCTTCTCCGAGGCCATCGTGGAGGTCCGCAGGTCGACGGGGCGCCCGCCGGTCAGCAGCTCCGACTCGATCACGCGCGGCACGATGAAGTCCTGCCGCGGGCCCCCCATCCAGGACGTCCACCCCACGGTCGACGCGCCTTTGACGAGGATCCGGATGGGCAGAGGAAGGGGCTGCGGCATCGGGTCTCCGTATCGACGGGCGGGGCGGCGATCGCCGGTCACGACCGGCAGGCGCCAGTATGCTCTACGCGTGACGGAGGCGAGAAGCGACACGGCCGCGCCGATCCGCCCCCTCCGCGACGCCTTCACGTTCCTGCTGATCGTCAGCGCGACGTTCGGTCTGCAGTTCCTGACGCTCGTGACGGGCATCATCATGGCGAGGCTGCTCGGGGTCGAGGGCCGCGGTGTCATCGCCCTGGTGCTGGCCGTCAGCGTCTTCGCCGCCCAGCTCAGCTTCGGCGGGTGCCTGCCGCCGGCCATCACCAAGCTGCTGGCCGAGCGCGGCATCACCGCCCGCGACGGCTTCGGGCACGTGCTCCGTCGACGCGGGTGGACCTTGGTCGTGCCGAGCGCCGTCGCCGCGGCCCTGCTCCTCGTCCTGCTCGACGACGGCGCTTCCGGGCAGCGGGCCGAGATCGCGGTCATCGGATTCGTCGTGACCCTGCAGACGCTGTTCTTCTCGATCATCGGCGGCTGCATGCAGGGCGAGGGCCGGCTCGTCCGCATGGCCTGGGTCGCGTTGACCCCGCAAGGCCTCTTCACGCTCGTGCTCGGGACCGCGGCCGCGCTCGACTGGGGCTGGACCGCGACCGACGTGCTCCTCGCGTACGTCGCGGCCGGGGTCGTCAGCGTCGCGGTGGCGATCGCGTCGCTGCTGCCGGCCCGCGATGACGACGGGGCCCGCGTGCCCGAGTCCGCGATGTGGCAGGAGGCGCGCGGCAACTACGTCAGTGGCGTGCGCCCGCTCGACGGCCTCGGACTGGAGCGGATCCTGGTCGGCGGACTGCTGGGCACGACCGCGCTCGGCCTCTTCGCGACCGGACTGGCGGTGTCCAACCTGTGCCGCCTGGTCAGCAATGCCGTCAGCGTGGTGGTGCTCCCCCGGGTGGCCTCCCACCACGCCGACCCGGCGGGTCAGCGGGCCGTGATCCGGCGGTGGTCCGGGATCTCGCTCGCCCTCGTGACCGCGATCGTGCTCGTGCTCGAGGCCCTTGTCGAGCCGGTCATCCGCCTCGCGTTCGGCGAGGAGTTCGTCAGCGCGGTCAGCGTCGCCCGGTGGCTGATCGTGGCGGACGGCCTCCTCGCGCTGCGGCGGGTGCTCATCGCGATCCTCCAGGGCCAGGGACGCGGAGGCGTCGCCTCGTGGATCGAGCTGGCGCTGCTGCCGGTCCTCGTCGCGGGCATCGCGTTCTCGGCCCTGCACGACAGCCTCGACGGCGTCGGCATGAGCCTCGCGCTCGTCGGGCTGCTCAGCTGCGTCGCGCTGGGGTGGAAGGTCTTCCGAGCCGGCGCCGGCTCGGCCCCGCGCGTGAGCGCTGAGGACGGCCCCTCGCGCGAGCGCTGAAGACGACCCCCGCGCGAGCGCAGAAGACCACACCGCGCGTGAGCGTCAGGACGTGAGTCCGCCGTCGACCACGATGACCTGGCCGGTCAGGTAGCTGCCGGCCGGATCGGTCAGGAACTGGCACACCCGAGCGACGTCGACGGGCTCACCGAGCCGGCCGGCGGGCGTGCGGCGCTCGATCTGGCCCATCTGGCCCTCATCGAGGCCGTGGCTCATCTCGGTGCGCAGGTAGCCCGGGGCGATGCCGTTGACCGTGATGCCCCGGGACCCGAGCTCACGGGCCATCGAGCGGGTCAGGCCGTCGAGCGCGGCCTTGGTCGCGCTGTAGACGCCGAGCCCGCGGTAGCCCGACCGGCCGACGATCGAGGAGATGTTGACGATCGACCCCGAGCGACGCGCCAGCATGCGACGGCTCACGAGACGGGACATGTAGAGCGTGCCCTTGATGTTGAGGTCGACCACGACGTCGATGTCGTCGTCGGAGGCCAGCCCGAGGATGCCGTCGCGGGCGACGCCGGCATTGTTGATCAGGACGTCGACGTGGTCCCACCTCTCGATCACGGCGTCGACGAACGCCTTCGCGTCCTCCGATCGCGACAGGTCGGCCGTGGCGAAGAAGAAGTGGTCGGGGTGCTCGGCGCGCCACCGCTCGACCTCGGGCGTGACCGACCGCGCGCAGGCGGCCACCCGGTCCCCGGAGGCGAGGTACGACTCGACGATGCCGGCACCGAGGCCGCGGCTGCCGCCGGTCACGATGACGATGCGGGGCTCGACGCTCTCGGGCTGGGTGCTCACAGTTCTCTCCTGAGGATCTTGCTTCCGGTGGTGACGATCTCGTCGACGAAGGTGATGCTGCGCGGGCGGGACGCGGGCACCAGGTCGGCGCAGGCGGCCTTGAGCGCGGTCTTGAGCTCGGCCTCGTCGGTGCCGGGCGCCGCCACGACCTCGAGCGCCACGATCGCGCCGGTCATCGCGTTGGGCCGGCCGTAGACGCGCGCCATGACGACGCCGTCGACCGCGGCGACGCGCTCCTCGATCGGCAGCGGGTGCACCTTGACACCCCCGACGTTGATGATCTCGGAGGTGCGGCCGCGGAACAGGACCCGGTCGCCCTCGATCTCGACACGGTCGCCGGTGGCGCGCCAGCCGTCGGCCTCGATCGGCGGCTCCCCGTGGTAGCCGAGCATGCCGGTGCGGGAGCGGATCCACAGCTCGCCGTCGACGATCCGCATGTCGACGTCGGCGTCGTCGCCGCGGTCCAGCACGTCGATCGACAGACCGGGCCGGCCGTCGCGCATCGAGCCGGTCGAGCCGAACTCCGAGGCCGCGTAGACCTGCGAGACGGCGGCGTCCGGGAAGGTCGCGCGCAGCTCGCCGAGCAGGGGTCCGGGGATCGCCTCGCCCCCCAGCGTGACCTGGCGCAGGGCAGGCACGGGGCCGCCGTCGGAGCGCAGCTGGGCCACGAGGAAGCGCCAGTAGGTGGGGGTCGCGCTGGCGTGCGTGACGCCGAGGGCGCGCATCGCCTCGAGGCCCTCGACGGGTCGGCGAGGCGCCGGGGCCACGAGCACCGAGCCAGCGGCCGCGACGTGCAGCAGCACCTGGAGACCGGCGAACTGGTGCAGGCCGAACGCGAGCAGCCAGCGCTCGTCCGGAGCGGGCCGCACCCGGGCGGTGCCGCGGACGAGACGGTTCCAGTCGTGCCGGACGCCCCGCGGCGCTCCGGTCGTGCCGGTGGTCAGGACCAGGTGGGGGCGGACGTCGTCGGTCGGGGTCGGGTCGACCACGACCGAGGGGTCGGAGGCCCCGCCCAGCAGCGCGCCCGTGCCCAGGACCTGCGGCGCGAGTCCGGCGAGGTCGTCCCGGTCGGTGACGAGGACGTCGTGGTCGAAGCGCTCGACGAGCGAGCGCAGGTCGTCCGGCGCGTCCGGCGGGTACTGGCAGGCCTCGGCTCCGGCGAGCGACGCGCCGGCGAGGAGCGGCAGCACGGCGGCGGCCTCGACCTCGGCGATCGCGAACCGGCGGATGCCGCGCTCGGTCAGGGCCGCGGCAACCCGGAGCGCGTCGTCGGCCAGCTGCCCGTACGTGCGGGTGCCGTCGTGGGTGACCACGGCGACCCGGGCGGGGTCGACCGCGGCGACCCGGCGGAGCAGCTCGTCCAAGGGTCGATCAGGCGCCGGCGTAGAAGGCGAGGATCTCGCCGAGCGTCTGCGGCATCTCGCCGATCGAGTACGGGTCGCTGCCGTGGACGTCCTCGAGGGTCGCCGAGAGCTCGGCGGTCTCCAGCGAGTCGAGCTCGGCACCGTCGGCGTACAGCGGCGTGTCCGTGCCGAATCCCTCGGGCAGCTTCTCGATCGACGTCAGGAAGTCGGTGACGGTCTTCTGGACGTCAGCGGGCGCAGTGCTCATGGGCCGGGGGTTCTCCTAGCGATGTCGTGGTCCGCGGCGGGACCCACGGGGGCGACGAGTGGCTTCATCCTGCCATGCCGGACTGCTCCGTCAGAGGGGTTTGTCCGGGGTTGTGGGAGGGGCGGGTCACACGGGCGGCTGCCCGCGCGGGTCAGGCGGGTCGGGTGGCCGAGACGAGTCCGTAGCCGAACGTGCCGTCGCGCCAGAACGCCTCGAGGATGTGGCACGACCGGACGAACGCCTCGTGTCCGGCCTCGCCGATGAGGTCGACGACGGCAGCCCGGTTCTGCTCGGCATTGGCGAGCCAGCGGTCGAACGTCGGCAGCGTCGCGGCCGTGAGGTCCTCCCGACGGTCGACGACCAGCCCGTTCGCGGCGGCGAGCTCCTCGTAGTCGTCGAGGGTCGCGAAGTGCGCGTCACCGAAGGCGGTGCGCAGCACGGCGAAGTCGTCGCGGCGCGCGCGCACCTCCGCGAAGGGGATCTCGCGCCAGCGGACGAGGTCGCACAGGACGAACCGCCCACCCGGACGCAGCACCCGGGCGCACTCGCGGACCAGGGCGGCCTTGTCGCGCATCAGGTGCGCGGACTCCAGCGCCCACGAGCGGTCGAACTCCCCGTCGGCGAAGCCGTTGTCGGTGCCGTCGCGCTGCTCGAAGGTCACCCCCGCGACCCCGGCCTCGGCGGTGCGCTCGCGGGCGGTCTCGACGCCGACGCCGCTCGTGGTGATGCCCACGACCTCGACCCCGAACTCGGTGGCGATCGTGCGGGCCGGCGTGCCGGAGCCGCACCCGACGTCCAGCACCCGCAGGGGGCGGCCGTCGGCGCCGAGTTCCGTGAGGTCGGCACCGTCGATCATGCGACGGGTCAGCGCCGCGGTGGCGACGGCGAGCGGCTCCGAGCCCTCGTCGAAGACCCCGTAGTGCAGCTCGTCGCCCAGCAGGAGCTGCCAGGCGGCGGTCACGCGGTCGTAGTGCGACTGCGGGTCGTAGGCGTCGGTGCTCATGCGTCCTCCCTGGTGCCGACGCGACGCGCCGGCGAGCCCATCACGACGGCGCCCTCGGGCACGTCGGAGAGCACGACGGAGTTCGCACCGATCATGGCGCCGCGACCGATCGTGACCCCGCCCACGAGGACCGCATTGGCGCCGATGAGCACGCCGTCCCCGATCGTGGCGAACTCCTGCACCCGGCCGGGCTTGTCGTCGTAGTACCGCGCGGCGCACGTGACGCCGCCGGCGAAGGTCACGTCGTCGCCGATGACCAGGCCGAAGCCGATCGTGACGCCGACGGGATGGGCGAGCATGAAGCCGGTGCCGACCTTCATGCCCGCACCGAAGTCGGCGCCCACGAGGACGTTGCCGAGGGTGCGGAGCTGGTCGGCGAGCCGGCCGTGCCCCTTCTCGAAGAGCCGCTGCTGGGCGCGCAGGATCAACGAGGCCAGAAGGCCGGGCACGCTCGGGACCCGCACCAACACCTTCAGCCAGCTCGGCTCGGAACCGGGCCGGTACCGCGCGAAGTCGGAGAACACCAGCTCGCGGAATCCCGGCTGGTCGGGGGCGTTCGTCACGCGGGGAACGCTACTACAGCCGGGCGGCCCGGAAGCCGGTTCCGCGACACTGCTCAGGCCGGGGCATCGGTCCGGACGAAGACTCCGTCGATCTGCAGGATCTCGCCCGTCGGGGCGGCGTACCCCTGCTCGATCCCGACCATGCGGAAGCCGTGGTCGTACGCCCAGGAGATCGCCTCGTCGATCAGCATGCCGCCGTCGTAGAGCGGCACGAGCGACAGCTCGAGCTGCAGGCCGAGCACCGCCTCGACCGTGGCCTGGCCGCCGGCGAGGACTTCGCGCTCGAAGCCCTGCGTGTCGATCTTGAGGAACGGACGCCGACCGGCCAGCAGCGGTACCGCCTCGTCGTCGAGCGTCGAGATCGTGATGGTCTCCTCGCCGACGTAGGTGACCTGCGGCGCGGCGTCGATGTGCGCGTCGAGCATCGGCAGCAGCGAGCTGCTGAAGCCGTTGGAGGCGATGTTGATCGTGGCCGAGCCGGCCTCGGCACCGAGGCCGAGTTGGCGAGCCGTCCAGCGGGGGTCGGCGGCCACGACGCCGCGGAGCCGTTCGAACGTGGCCGCGATGGGCTCGAACGACACGATCTCGCCGGTGTAGCCGAAGGACCGCAGGCTCGTGCCGTACCCGCCGTCGGCGGCACCGACGTCGAGCACGAGGTCGATCCCGTGGCGCGCGAGCACCGACTGACGGCGGGTCGAGGAGTGGCGGTGCACCTCGAAGCCGCGGCGAGCGACCGCACCGAGTCCCGCGTGCAGCACCCGGTTGCGCAGGCTCATCGCGTGGCTCCTGCCGTCATGGCCGAACGGCGGTCGAAGGGGCGTCCCTCGGCGTCGACGCCGAGCAAGGTCATGGCGAACTCCTCGGCGGTGACCTCCGAGAGGTGGTCGTCGGCGCGGACCACCTCACCGGCCACGACCCGGCGCATCGCGTCGCCGATCGAGGCCGCATCGAGCTCGCAGGCGATACCGGTGCCGGTCGCCTCGACCTCCCGGGCCCGGACCCGCGACCCGGCCGTCACGACCGGCACACCCGCGGCCTGGGCCTTGCCCATGATGCCGCTCGGGCCGTTGTTGGTCAGGGCGAGCGGGACCACGTCGACCGCCGCGACGAAGCGGTCGAGCACCTCGTTGTCGAGGAACTCGTCGCGCAGGAAGACCCGCGCGCGGTCGGACTCGTCGAGGCCGTCCGCCCACGCCCGGACCTCGTCGTCGAACCCGCCTGCGACGACGAGCATCGCGTCGAGTCCGGCAGCGTCGATCGCCTCGAGGATCAAGGGCGGGTTCTTGCGGGCGTCGACCGCGCCGAAGATGCCGACGAGCAGGCGGTCGGCGGGCAGGCCGAGCTCGGCGCGGTGCGACGCACGGTCGCGGGAGTGCGCCGAGCTGTAGTGCGGGTCGCGCACGCGCTTGACGATCCAGCCGGTCGAGGTGTCCTCGCGGCCGCTGAAGCCGACCGCGCGGTGCAGGGTGCGGGCGGCCATCGCCATGAGGGCCAGAACTGCCTTCGGCCCGCGCAGCCGCCAGCCCGTCAGGTCGGTCAGCGCCAGCCGCGCCGGGTAGCGGGTCAACATGAAGATCACGCGCGGCCGCGAGGCGAGGCCGCGCAGCTGCTGGGGAGCGACGGCCCACCAGCGCTTCAGAGCCTGGTCGCCGTCCATCAGCACGACGCGCGAGACGTCCGCGCCGTCGACGCCGTCGCGGCACCAATTCGCGGCCGCGGCCGCCATGTCGCGGGTCGGCGGCACCTTGAGGTCGAAGGCCTCCACGACCGTCAGGTCGCCGCGCTGGAGATGACCGCCCAGGTAGACGTCGAGGGCGGGGCTCTCGATCCCGGCGCGGCTCGTGAGCATCACGACGGGCCCGAAGCGGTGGGCCAGGTCGGTCACGGCGCCCACGGCCTGGAAGTGGTGGCCACCGGGGTCGGGCTCGACGATCACGGTCGCCGTCCGGTCGTTCGACATCGGTCTCCTCGGAAGGTCGCCGTGGCGGCTCGCCCACGGTCGGCACACCCTACCAACGGGAGACCGCCCGTCAGGGTCGTTCCGCCCGCTTCGTGACGCCTTCCACGCTGGCCGGGTCACGGGTGAAGATGCTCACGCGGAACCCCGGGAGATGTCGTGGCGATTGCCACCTGCCGGCCCGTCGCACGGACTAGTCTTCCTCCCGTGCATCCCGCCATTCGCGCCGTCGTGCGCCCGCCCGTCCTTGCGGTCAACACGCCGATCGCCCGCCGTCGCGCCAAGTCCGCGTTCGCGAGCGCGCCGCGCCCGTTCAAGCTCGAGATCGGCGGCCTGGTGCCCCGGGAGGACTGGGTCGTCACGAACGTCAGCGCCGTGACGCGCAACTTCCTCGACGCCACCGCTCCGTGGCCGCTCGAGGACGGCTCCCTGTCGCACGTCTACTCCGACAACGTGGTCGAGCACATCACGCTCCAGGGCGCCCAGGTGCTGTTCGCCGAGGCGTACCGCTGCCTCCAGCCCGGTGGCGCGATCCGCATGGTCACGCCCGACCTGCGCGCTCACGTCGACAAGTACTTGGCGGGCGTCGCCCCCAAGGGCGACCCGAGCGCCAAGGTCTACGAGCAGATCGGCCTGACGGTCGAGCACCCCATCGACTGGGTCCGCATCCCGATCGCCGAGTTCGGCCACCACCACGGCTACCTGTGGGACTTCGAGACGATGGCCGCCGAGCTCACCCGCGCGGGCTTCAGCGACGTCACACGCTACGAGCACGGCGAGAGCGACCGCCCCGAGCTGGCGGGCATCGACATGCGCGCCGACGAGGGCGGGGTGCAGCTGGTCGTCGAGGCGACCCGCTGACCCGTACGCCGAGCACCTGATGACACCTGCACCGGCCCGGTCCTTGCGCGTCGCCGTCCTGGCGTCCGGATGGGCCGGATTCAACGACGCCGCCTGCCGCGAGCTCGCCTCGCGCGGGGTCGAGCTGCTGGTCGTGACCCCGAGCACCGCCCCCGACACCGACTACGCCGACCTCGGCTTCGGCGAGTACGCCCAGGTGCACCTGTGGCACGGGGCTCCCGCCGACGGCGAGGTCAGGGAGGTCGTGCGGGCGTTCGCGCCCGACGCGGTGCTGATGCACTCGTGGCACTTCGGCCCCTACCGCGAGGCTGTGAGAGCGCTGCCCGCCGGCACGCTGCGGGTCTGCTGGATGGACAACGTCTGGCGCAACGTCGCCAAGCAGTGGGTCGGCCGCGTCGTGGCCCCGTGGTGGGTGCAGTCGATCTTCGACTGTGTCATGGTGCCGAGCGACCGCACGGAGTTCTTCGCGCGGCGGCTCGGCTTCGGCGAGGACCAGGTCATCCGCGGGTCGCTGGCGGCCGACACGAGCGTGTTCGGGTCGGAGCCGCGCACCGGCGAGGAGATCGCGGGCCACCGCGCGTTCCTGGCGTGCCAGCGGCTGGTGCACCACAAGGGCGCCGACGTCCTGGCCGACGCCTACCGGCGCTACCGCGCCGCGAGCACCGACCCGTGGGACCTGGCGGTCGCGGGCCTCGGCCCCCTCGCGTCCGACTTCGAGGGCATCGACGGCGTGCGCATGCTGGGGTTCCAGCAGCCGGGCGAGCTGGCCACACTGATGCGGTCGAGCTCGGCCTTCGTGCTCCCGTCGCGCATCGACCCGTACGGCGTGGCCCTGCACGAGGCGGCGGTCAGCGGCCTGCCTCTCATCACGACCTACCAGGTCGGCGCGGCCCCGTCGTTCGTGCAGGACGGCCAGAACGGCTGGACCGTCGCGAGCGGCGACGCCGCCGCGCTCGCCGCTTCGATGGGCCACATGGCGGCGCTGGCCGACGACCCGGCGGGCGTCGCCCGTCTTGGCGAGATGTCGGACCTCAGCCGCGCGCTCGGCAGCCGTACCAGCTCGGTCGGATGGGCCCGCAACCTGCACGAGCAGCTCACCTGGCGCCTTGAGGCCCTGCGCTCCTAGCCCGCCAGATGGGCCACGAGCTCGGCCAACCCGGTCTGCGCCTCGGCGCGGCGTCGGGCGTAGCGATCGGCCGCGTCGGTGCGGCCGCGACGCGCGCCCGCATGCTCCGCTACCACGGTCGGCAGGTCGCCGTCGCGCGGCACGGCGAACCCCGTCGCCACGAGCTCGCCCACGCAGCCCGTGTCGAAGCCGACCGTCTCGACCCCGTGCCGCATCGCGTCGAGCACGACCAGCGGCTCGGCCTCGTTGCGGTAGCGGCTCGGGAACACGAACAGGTCGATCCGTTCGTAGACCTCGCTGACGCGGTCGGCGTCGATGCGGCCGAGCACCTCGAGGGCGTCCCCGAGGTCGCGTCGGCCCTGCTCCACGAGCAGCTCCGCGTCCGAGTCCGCGCACGGACCGGCGAGGACCAAGGTCGCGTCGACCCCGGCGCTCCGGAGCCGACGGGCCGACTCGATCACCAGGTCAAGGCCCTTGTCGCGCGAGAGGTTGCTGAGGTGACCGAGCACCAGCGGGCCCGACACGTCGCGGGGGGCCGCGACCGGGTCGCCCAGCAGCGCGGCGTTGGACACGACCCGGACGTCCGTGGCGGCGGGGTAGGACGCGCGCATCGCCTGCGCCATCGTCGCGCCGAGCACCACGTGCCGGAGCCGTCCACCGCCGATCCGGCACAGCGCCGCCATCGCGGTCGACCGCTCGTGAAGGTAGCTGAAGTTGTGGTGGTGGAACACGATCCGTTGGCGGCGCGCGCGGGCCAGCAGCACGACAACTGCCTGGTACCAGAGCAGCTCGCCGCCAGCACCACCGACGTAGACCGAACCGCCGCGGCCGAGCGCGAGGCTCGCGAGCCCGCGCAGCATCCGGCCGAGCCGGGCCGCGGCCCGCACCCCGTCGTTGGAGTCGAACTTCCGGACCCGCACGTCGGGCTCGGCCGCGACCAGGTCCGCCACCAGACGCGTGACCCGCGAGGCTCCGTGCACGGGCGGCGGCAGCGGTCCGAAGACACGCACGACTCGGCGGGAGGGCACGCCGCGATCCTAGGTGGTCGGGAGCAGCTCAGTCGCGGACGTAGATGTAGTTGAGGCCCTCGATCTGCAGCAGCCGGTAGCCGGCACGCTGCAGGAGCCGGGTCGAGGACAGGACCCGGCGGACCCGGTGGTCGTCGTACTCGATGCAGAGCACGTGCGGTCGCACACCGTCGGCGATCATCTGCTCGAGCACGGCGTGCTCGGCACCCTCGATGTCGAGCTTCAGGAGGCCCGCCTCGCTCTCTCCGGCGTGCTCGATGAGCGACCGGACGGTCATGACGGGGAACTTCTGCATCGCGACCGTTCCGGTGCTGGCCGAGACGTTGCCGCCGATCGCCCACGACTCGGTCCAGGTCTCGTCCTGGGCGAACTCGAGCTCCCCGTCCTCGGACCAGACACCGACCGGGAAGAAGCTCAGTCCCGGGTGCTCGCGGGTCACGTACTCGACGGCCGCCGGGGTGGGATCCGCGGTGTACACCGTGTAGCCCAGCCGCTGCAGCTCCAGGTCGAACGTCACATCCGTGCCGGCCCCGACGCAGAACGCCGGCCCCCGCGACGGGTCGACCTCCGGGATCCACCAACCGCCGTAGAACGTGCCGAAGCGGAGCATGTCCGCCGGGCGCTCGGGCCGCAGCCAGGACTCCAGCGCGAAGATCGTGAGCTTGATCCGTGCCTTCAGCACGAATGTCCGCAGTGCCATCGTGGTTCCCCGTCGGTGCGGTTCGGGTCCAGCTCGTCGCGGCGACTCTAGCGGGGTGCCACCCCGCCGCGCACTGGCCTGACCGAGATGCGGGAGCCCCGACCTAGACTCGTGGCGTGGAGTTCCTCAACGGCCTGCAGCCCTCGCACGACCTGACGTACAGCGACGTCTTCATGGTGCCGCGGCGCTCCGACGTCACGAGCCGGTTCGACGTCGACCTCGCGACGGCCGACGGCACCGGCACGACCCTGCCGCTCGTCGTCGCGAACATGACGGCGATCTCCGGGCGCCGGATGGCCGAGACGATCGCCCGCCGCGGCGGGATCGCGATCATCCCCCAGGACATCCCGATCGACGTCGTGGGCTCGACCGTCCGTCGGGTCAAGGCGGCCCACACGATCTACGAGACGCCCGTGACCGTGACGCCGTCGATGACGGTCGGCGAGGCCCTGAGCCTCATCCCCAAGCGGGCGCACGGCGCGGCGGTCGTGGTCGCCGACGGCAAGCCGCTCGGCGTCGTCACCGAGCGCGACGGGGCCGAGGTCGACCGCTTCACGCAGGTGCACGAGGTCATGGACCCCGATCTGTTCACGGTCGACGCCGGCCTCGAGCCGCGCGCGTACTTCGACTCGCTGACGAGCCAGCACCGTCCGCTGGCCCCGGTCCTCGATGGCGACGAGCTGCTGGGCGTCGTGACCCGCAAGGGCGCCCTGCGCTCCAGCATCTACACCCCCGCCACCGATCCCGAGGGCCGTCTCGTGATCGGTGCGGCCGTGGGCATCAACGGCGACGTCCGGGGCAAGGCTCGCGCGCTGCTCGAGACCGGCATCGACGTCATCGTGGTCGACACCGCGCACGGCCACCAGATCAAGATGGCCGATGCCCTGCCGGTCGTGCGGGAGGAGCGCGACGCCTTCGCGTCCCGCACCGGCCGGCGCATCTCGATCGCGGCGGGCAACGTGGTCTCCGCCGACGGCACCCGCGAGCTCGTCGCGGCCGGGGCCGACATCATCAAGGTCGGCGTCGGTCCGGGCGCGATGTGCACGACCCGCATGATGACCGGCGTCGGGCGTCCCCAGTTCTCCGCGGTCCTGGAGTGCGCGTCCAGCGCGCGCGAGCTCGGTGCCCACGTGTGGGCCGACGGCGGCGTCCGGTACCCACGCGACGTCGCGCTCGCGCTGGCCGCCGGCGCCGCCAGCGTCATGATCGGCTCCTGGTTCGCGGGCACGCACGAGAGCCCCGGCGACCTCAAGTTCGGCGCGGACGGCCGGCCGTACAAGGAGTCGTTCGGCATGGCCTCGTCCCGCGCGGTCGCCAACCGCACCCGCGACGCCGCCGGCTTCGAGAAGGCCCGCATGGCCCTGTTCGAGGAGGGCATCTCGACCTCGCGCATGTTCCTCGACCCCGACAATCCCGGCGTCGAGGACCTCGTCGACCAGATCACCGCCGGCGTCCGCTCGAGCTTCACGTACGCGGGAGCCCGCACGATCGCCGAGTTCGCCGAGCGCGCCGTGGTCGGCCTGCAGAGCTCCGCCGGCTACGACGAGGGCCGCCCCCTGCACGCCTCCTGGTGACGGGCACGCGACACGGCCGGTGTGACGGCGGAACCTTCAGCGGCCCGCATCGTTGATCGACCTGACCTGCCTCACGCCGAGGACGGGGTCGCTCCGACCAGAGGATCCGCTGTGACCCACGAACCGCAGAACGTCGTCGCCACGCAGAACTCCGCTCACGGCGAGGGCCATGACTACGTCAAGGGCTCGCCCCACCTGCGCCACCCCCAGCTCCGCACCATGATCGCCGACCAGCTGGCCGCGCTCGTGGGCGAGACGATCGCCCGCAAGGGCTCGTGCCACGTGCTCGAGGTCGGCGCTGGTCACGGTACGTTCTCGAGCTTCCTCCTGCACGCAGGCGCCCGCGTGACGGTGACGGAGGCGAGCGAGGCCAGCGCCGCGACACTCACCGAGAAGTTCGCCGGCCGCGACGACGTCGAAGTCTTCTTCGACAGCACCGGCGGCGACATCTTCGAGCGCGACGACCAGTTCGACGGGATCGTGTGCGCCGCCCTCCTGCACCACATCCCCGACTACGTGACGTTCGTCAGCGACCTCACCGAGTTGATCGAGCCCGGAGGTTTCTTCTACTCGGCGCAGGACCCGACCTACTACCCACGCCGCAACCGCCGCACGCACGTCGCCCAGCGCGGGACGTACTTCCTCTGGCGCCTCGGCCAGGGCAACTACCGGCGCGGGCTCGCGACGCGGATCCGGCGGGTCAAGGGCGAGTGGACCGAGACCGAGGCCTCCGACCTCGTGGAGTACCACGTGGTCCGCGACGGGGTCGACGAGCAGGCGCTCGTCACCGAGCTCGAGCAGCACTTCGACGAGGTCGAGCTGTTCACGTACTGGTCGACGCAGAGCCCCTTCTTCCAGGGGGCTCTGGCCCGGATGAAGCTGCCCTCCGAGTTCGGCCTGATCGCCCGCCGCCTCCGCTCCTGATCCCGGATTCCGCCGAGTCGGCAAGAGCCTCAGCGGAGGATGAGGGCGAGGCCTCGGGCGAAGGAGCCGTCGAGGTCGGGGTCGAGGGCGATCGCACCGACGGTGGCGGCCTGGCGGTGGAGCTGGGTCGACTGGGTGTGGCCCACGACGTAGATCAGCAGCGTGCGGGCGAGGTCGAGGCCGACCCGCTCGGCCAGCGCCTCCTCGAACGTCGAGACCTCCAGCCGGAAGGCCGAGGCGGTCGCGACGACCTCGGCACCGTCGCGGATCGCGAGCATCGCACGGCGCAGCTGGTGCAGGGAGCCGGCGACGTCATCCGTCACCGCGACGCCGGCGACGATGCGGGCCGCCATGAGCGACAGCAGCGTCTGCTTGTTCGCGACGTGGTGGTAGAGCGCGCTCGGCTGGACCCCGAGGGACCCGGCGACGCGACGCATCGAGCAGAACTCGAGGCCGTACTCGTCGAGCACGCGCAGGGCTCCGTCGACGACGTCGTCGAGCGTGTTCGCCATGAGTCTCCTCGGTGCCGGACTGGCACCGGTCGGCGCCGCTGTGCCACACTACCGAACACCGTTCAGGTGAACACCGTTCAGGAGACCCCATGAGTGCCACGACACCCGCCGCCAGCCCCCTGGCGCGCCGCAGCTCCCCCGCGACCGACCTCGCGCTCGTCACGACCTTCGCCGCCGTCATCGGCGTGTGCGCGGTCCTGCCGGCGATCAACGGCGTCGCGAACGTGCCCTTCACGCTGCAGATGTTCGGCGTGTTCCTCGCCGGCGCGGTGCTCGGTGCCAGGCGCGGCTTCGTCGCCGTCACGCTCTACCTCGCCGTCGCGACGGCCGGCGTCCCGATCTTCACCCAGGGCCAGGCCGGCCCGGGGGTGTGGGGCGGCGCCACGGGCGGCTATCTGCTCGCGTTCCCGATCGCCGCGTTCCTCGTCGGCCTCGTCGCGACCTGGACCGTCCGCCGCGGACCGGCGGTGTTCACCGTCGCCGTGAGCGTCGCCGCCGGGGTCGTGACCGTGGCGGTCGTCGGCACGCTCGGCACGCTCGGCATGGCCCGCGCCCTCGACGTCTCGCTGGCCGTCGCCTGGGGCTACGCGACCCCGTTCTTCCTCGCCGACATCGCGAAGGGCGTCATCGCCGCGATCGTGGCCGCCGCGGTGCACCGCGCGTTCCCGCGCCTCACGCGCGGGTAACGTCGCCCCGTGGTGATCGAGCTCCGGGACGCGACGGTCGTCGTCGACTCCCCCGACGGCCCGGTCACGCTCCTGCACCCCACGTCCGCCACGCTCGGCGAGCCCCGCGTCGGGGTCATCGGCGCCAACGGCTCCGGCAAGTCCACCCTCGCGCGCCTGCTGAACGGGCTGGCGCTCCCGGCCGCCGGCCAGGTCCTCGTCGACGACCTGGACGTCGCGACGGACGGGCGCGAGGTCCGCCGCCGGGTCGGGTTCGTGTTCACCCACCCCGACGCCCAGCTCGTGATGCCGACGCCGCTCGAGGACGTGACGCTCTCGCTGCGCCGGAGCGTGCCGGACAAGGCCGACCGACGTCGCCGGGCGCGTGAGGTGCTCGACGAGATCGGCCTGGGCGATCGCGCCGACGTCCCGGTGCATTCGCTGTCCGGAGGCCAGAAGCAGCTGCTCGCCCTGGCCGGGGTCCTCGCGACCGATCCCGAGGTCGTCGTCGCCGACGAGCCGACGACCCTGCTCGATCTGCGCAACACCCGCGCCGTGGCGGACCGTCTGTTCGGCCTGCGCCAGCAGCTCGTGCTCGTGACGCACGACCTCGACCTCGCCCGACGCTGCGACCGGGTGCTCGTCGTCGACGCCGCCCGCGTCGTGTTCGACGGGCCGGCGGCCGACGCCGTCGACCACTACGTCGCCCTCACGGACGCGTGAGCCGGCGATGTCGGAGCTGCTGGGCGTCTACCGCCCCGGGGCCACGCTGCTGCACCGCATGCCGGTGGGCCCGAAGCTCGCCGTGGTCGCGGCGTGGTCGCTCCTCGTCGTCGCCACCCGTGGGCCCCTGACCTCGCCCGCGTACGCCGTCATCGCGGTCGCGGTGGCGGTGTGGTCGGGCCTGGCGCTGCGCCGCACGCTCCGCACGATGCGCGGGTTCCTCGTGCTGATGGCCCTCGTCGCAGCGTTCCAGACGTGGCAGCGCGGGCCCGACGTCGCCGCAGCGGTCGTCGGCAGCCTGCTCGCCCTGTTCCTCGTCGGCCTGGCGTTCACGGCCACGACCGCGGTCGACGACCTGCTCGGCACGATCGAGCGGATCGCCGCGCCCGTCCGGCTCGTGGGGGCCCGGCCTGAACGCCTCGCGCTCGCGTTCGCGCTCGTGCTGCGGGCCCTGCCCGCCGTGCTCGAGGTCGCGAAGGAGACCCGTGCAGCAGCGAGGGCCCGCGGACTCGAGAGGAGTCCGCGGGCCCTCCTGGTGCCGTTCGCGATCCGCGTGGTCGCGCACGCCTACGCCACGGGCGACGCGCTGGCCGCCCGCGGCCTGGACGACTAGGCCCCACCGACGAGAAATGCGCCCAGTTGTCCAGAACCCCCGGAGGGAAACCGCACAACTGGGTGCATTTCTTGGCGGGCCTCAGCCCAGCGTCGCGAGGGCCTCGTTCAGCGTGGCCGACGGGCGCATGACCGTCGAGGCCTTTCGGACGTCGGGCTGGAAGTAGCCACCGATGTCGGCCGGGGAGCCCTGCACCGCGAGGAGCTCGTCGACGATCTTCTGCTCCTGCTCGGCCAGCGATCCGGCGAGCGCACCGAAGGCCTCGGCCAGCTCGGCGTCCTCGGTCTGCTTCGCGAGCTCCTGCGCCCAGTACAGGCCCAGGTAGAAGTGGCTGCCGCGGTTGTCGATCGTGCCGAGCTTGCGGCCGGGCGAGCGGTCCTCGTCGAGGAACGTGCCGGTCGCGCGGTCGAGCGTGTCGGCCAGCACCTGCGCGCGCGGGTTGTCGGTGGTCTGGGCCAGGTGCTCCAGACTCACGGCCAGCGCGAGGAACTCCCCGAGCGAGTCCCAGCGCAGGTAGTTCTCCTCGACGAGCTGCTGCACGTGCTTCGGGGCCGAGCCACCGGCGCCGGTCTCGAACAGACCGCCGCCGTTGATCAGCGGGACGACCGACAGCATCTTGGCGCTGGTGCCGAGCTCGAGGATCGGGAACAGGTCGGTGTTGTAGTCGCGCAGCACGTTGCCCGTGACCGAGATCGTGTTCTCGCCCTTGCGCAGGCGCTCGACCGACAGCTTCGTGGCCTCCTCCGGCGAGAGGATCCGGATGTCGAGCCCGTCGGTGTCGTGCTCGGGCAGGTAGGCCTCGACCTTGGCGATCAGGTTGGCGTCGTGCGCACGGTCGGCGTCGAGCCAGAACACGGCCGGGTCGCCCGTGGCTCGGGCGCGGGTCACGGCGAGCTTGACCCAGTCGCGGATCGGCACGTCCTTGGTCTGGCAGGCCCGCCAGATGTCGCCCTGGGCGACGACGTGCTCGAGCAGCGCCTCGCCGGCACCGTTGACGACGCGGACCGTGCCGGTCGTGGGGATCTCGAACGTCTTGTCGTGGCTGCCGTACTCCTCGGCCTTCTGCGCCATGAGCCCCACGTTGGGGACCGTGCCCATCGTGGCCGGGTCGAAGGCGCCGTGGGCCTTACAGTCGTCGACGACGACCTGGTAGACGCCGGCGTAGCTCGAGTCGGGGATGACCGCGAGGGTGTCGGCCTCGTCACCGTCGGGACCCCACATGTGGCCCGACGTGCGGATCATGGCCGGCATCGAGGCGTCGACGATGACGTCGCTCGGCACGTGCAGGTTGGTGATGCCCTTGTCGGAGTTGACCATGGCCAGCTCGGGGCCCTCGGCCAGCTCGGCCTCGAAGGACGCCTTGATCGCCGCGCCGTTCGCCAGGGCGTCGAGACCGGCCAGGATGCCGCCGAGCCCGTCGTTCGGGCTCAGGCCCGCGGCAGCAAGGTCGGCGCCGAACTCCGCGAACGTCTTCGGGAAGAAGGCCCGCACGACGTGGCCGAAGATGATCGGGTCGGAGACCTTCATCATGGTGGCCTTGAGGTGCACCGAGAACAGCACGCCCTCGGCCTTGGCCTTGGCGATCTGCGCGGTCAGGAACTCGCGCAGCGCGGCGACGTCGAGGTACGTGGCGTCGATGACCTCGCCGGCGATGACCGGCAGCGACTCCTTGAGCACCGTGACGGAGCCGTCGTCGCCGAGGAGCTCGATCTTCAGGGTGTCGTCGGCCTCGATCACGACCGACTTCTCGTTGTCGCGGAAGTCGCGCACGCCCATTGTGGCGACCTCGGTCTTGGAGTCGGCCGTCCAGGCGCCCATGCGGTGCGGGTGCTTCTGGGCGTAGTTCTTGACCGACGCGGGCGCGCGGCGGTCGGAGTTGCCCTCGCGCAGCACCGGGTTGACCGCCGAGCCCATGACCTTGCCGTAGCGGGCCCGGACGTCCTTCTCCTCGTCGGTCTTCGGGTCCTCGGGGTACGCGGGCAGCGCGTAGCCCTGGCTCTGCAGCTCGGCGATGGCCGCCTTGAGCTGCGGGACCGAGGCCGAGATGTTCGGGAGCTTGATGATGTTCGCCTCGGGACGCAGCGCCAGCTCACCGAGCTCGGCGAGGGCGTCGTCGATGCGCTGCCCCTCCTCGAGGTAGTCGGGGAACTGGCTGATGATGCGCCCCGCCAGCGAGATGTCGCGGGTCTCGACCTGCACGCCCGCAGTGGACGCGTACGCCTGGATGAAGGGCAGGAACGAGTGGGTCGCCAGGGCGGGCGCCTCGTCGGTGTGGGTGTAGATGATCGTCGGCTCGGCCACGGGGTCTCCGTTTCGCACGCAAGAATAGTTTGACGTCAAGATATCTCATCGCGAGACCTTCCCACCGTGGCACCCGCGACGACGCGTGTCGAGCCGGGGCGGCTCTCGAAAACCGCAGCACCTGACGGCACCCGATCCGTCCGACAAGCGGCCACGGACCACGGCGGGCGGTGAGTCCTGCGCCAAACTCGTCGCTCATTTGGCGCGTAGCTCACCGCTCGGTCCTCGCACCTCAGCCGACGGGGTCCAGCGACTCGAGGCGGTAGCGTCCCGGCATGGAGCTTCTGGCCGGCGCAGCGCTCGGCGCGCTCGTCGTCCTGCTGGGCCTGGCCGGGCGACGCCGCGCGGCACGTGGGCGCGACGACTCGCTGGGCAGTCCCGACGACCTGGCCACCTACGCGACGCTGCACACCGCCTCACTGGCCGCACCCGCCCTGCGCCGCGGGCTCGACGCCGACGCGGTCGCGGTCGCGCTCCCCTTCCTGCGGGCACTCCTGGGCCACGCCCCGGCCGCCGTCACGGACGCGTCCGGCGTCCTCGCGACCTCCGGCGACGTCGACCCGGGCGCGGCGTCGGAACTGGTCGAGGCCGCGCTGACCGAGGGCCGCACCCAGGCGTCCGACCGCGCGGTCGTGGCCCCGCTCTCCGTCGAGGACCGGGTCGTGGGAACCCTCGTCGTGCGCACCGACCACCCCTCGGCGGGCCTCGTGCGCGCCACGACCGAGGTCGCGCGGTGGATGTCGGGCCAGCTCGAGCTCGGGGAGCTCGCCGCCTCCCGCACGCTGCTGATGGAGGCCGAGCTGCGGGCGCTGCGCGCCCAGATCTCCCCGCACTTCATCTACAACTCCCTCGGCGCGATCGCGTCGTTCGTGCGGACCGATCCCGAGCGAGCCCGCGCCCTGCTCCTGGAGTTCGCGGACTTCACCCGGTACTCGTTCCGCCGTCACGGCGACTTCACGACGCTCGCCGAGGAGCTGCGCTCGATCGAACGCTATCTCGTGCTCGAGAAGGCACGCTTCGGTGAGCGACTCCAGGTGACCTCGAGGGTCGCCCCCGAGGTCCTGCACGTGACGCTGCCGTTCCTCGCGGTCCAGCCTCTGGTCGAGAACGCCGTGCGGCACGGCATCGAGCCCAAGGACGGTCCCGGCCACGTGACGGTGGTGGCCCGCGACACCGGCACCGCCTGCGTCATCGAGATCGAGGACGACGGCGTCGGCAGCGACCCGGAGGTCGTGCGTCAGGCCCTCGCCGGCCGCGCCGAGGGCGGTTCGGTCGGACTGGCCAACGTCGACGAACGCCTGCGCGCCGTGTACGGCGACGACCACGGGATCGTGGTCGAGACGGCCCCCGGCCTCGGCACCAAGGTCACGATCCGCGTGCCCAAGTTCAATCCGCGCGAGTCGCCGTGAGCGTCGTCCCCCGGGCCGCGGCCGCCGGGACGTGACCGTCGTCACGTCGTCCTAGACTGTCGCGCGTGACCGAGCCCGCGCCGCCCGCCCTGCGCGTCCTCGTCGTCGACGACGAGCGACCCGTCCTCGACGAGCTCGTCTGGCTGCTCGACCGCGACCAGCGCATCGGCCAGGTCCGCACCGCGTCCTCGGGCACCGAGGCGCTGCGCGTGCTCGAGGGTGGCGACGTCGACCTCGCCTTCCTCGACATCGCGATGCCCGGCCTCAGCGGGCTCGAGATCGCCCGCCTGCTCCAGCGGTTCGCCCGTCCGCCCCGGGTCGTGTTCGTCACGGCGCACGACGCCCACGCGATCGAGGCGTTCGACATGAACGCCGTCGACTACCTCCTCAAGCCCGTGCGCGAGGAGCGGCTGGCCGAGAGCATCCGCCGCGCGGTCGACGCCGGCCACCGCGGCGCGCCCCCGGCCGACGAGCGCCTCGCGGTCGAGCTCGGCGGCGTCACACGCTTCGTGATGCGCTCCACGATCACCGACGTCGAGGCCCAGGGCGACTACGTGCGGCTGCACACGGTCGACGGGTCCTCGCACCTGCTGCGCATGACCCTGAGCCACGTCGCCGAGCGCTGGGCCGAGCACGACTTCCTGCGGGTGCACCGCCGCCACGTCGTCAACCGCCAGCACATCCGGGAGGTCCGTCAGTCGGCCGGACGCACCACGCTCGTGCTCCCCAGCGGCGAGTCGTCGATCGAGGTCGAGGTCTCCCGGCGCCACCACCGCGACCTGCGCGAGCTGCTGCATGACTCCTGATCCGAGCCCCGATCGCGCTCCGAGCCCAGCCTCCACCGCGAGCCCAGCCTCCACCGCGAACTCAGCTCCCATCCCGAGCACCGCGCCGCACCAGCGGGTCCGTGTCACGAGCCCGCTCGCGCACGCGGCGGCCCCGCAGCGTCGCAGCGCCCGCCAGGAGATCGCCGAGCAGTCCACGGTCGGCGCGGTCTACGTCAGGTCGCTCGTGCGGGCCCAGCGCCGTGCCGCCCTGGCCGTCACGATCGTGGCCGCTGTCTCGATCGGCGTCATGCCGCTGCTGTTCTGGACCGATCCCGCCCGCTCCTGGCGGATCGGCGAGGTCCCGGCCGCCTGGGTCGTCCTCGGGGTGCTGGTATACCCGTGGGTCTGGTGGCTCGGCCGTGCCTACGTGTGGCGCGCCGAGCACAACGAGACCACGTTCCTCGCCCTCATGGAGTCCCCCACCGACCCGGCGCCGGACGACCGGTGAGCGCGACGGCAGGCCTGGTCGCCATCACGGGCGTCGTGCTCGCCACCCTCACGATCGGCGCCCTCGCGATGCGTTGGAGCCGCACCACCAGCGACTTCTACGTCGCCTCGCGCAGCGTCGGACCCTGGCTCAACGCCTCGGCGATCGGCGGCGAGTACCTCTCGGCCGCGTCGTTCCTCGGGGTCGCCGGGCTCGTGCTCGTGGCCGGGGCCGACGTGCTCTGGTACCCGATCGGGTGGACCACGGGGTACCTGCTGCTCCTCGTGGTCGTGGCCGCCCCGCTGCGGCGCTCCGGCGCCTACACGATCCCCGACTTCGCCGGGTGGCGACTGCGGTCCGACGCCGTGCGCCACGTGTCGACGATCCTGGTCGTGGCGGTCGGCTGGCTGTACCTCATGCCGCAGTTCCAGGGCGCCGGCCTGACGCTGCGCGCCGTCACCGGCGCCCCCGCCTGGGCCGGCGTCGTGGTCGTCGCCGCGGTCGTGACGACGCTCGTGGCCTCCGGCGGCATGCGGTCGATCACGTTCGTGCAGGCGTTCCAGTACTGGCTCAAGCTCACCGCGCTCCTGGTCCCGCTCGTGTTCCTGCTGATCGCGTGGCGGGGCGACGGCTCCCCGCTGCCGGCCGCCACCGACGGCTGGATCGTCCCCGAGCCCGACCTCGGCGCCGAGCGGCTCTACACCGCGTATGCCGTCCTGACCGCCACGTGCCTGGGCACGATGGGCCTCCCCCACGTCGTGGTGCGCTTCTACACCAACCGCGACGGCTTCTCGGCACGCCGCACGACCCTGATCGTGCTGGGTCTGCTCGGGGCGTTCTACCTGCTGCCCACGGCCTACGGCGCGCTCGGCCGGGTCTACGCGAGCGACCTGGCCAGCGACCGCGCCGACACCGTGATCCTGGAGCTGCCCGGCCGCATGCTGTCGTCTGGGGCCGACGCGCTCGGCGCACTCCTGCTCGCGGGCGCCTTCGCCGCGTTCCTCTCGACCTCCTCGGGCCTCACGATGGCGATCGCCGGGGTGGTCGGTCAGGAGATCGACCGCCGGCGCTGGTTCGGCGGACGGCTCGCCGGAGTCGCCTCCGTGCGGGTCGCGGCCGTCACGTGCGTGCTGCCGCCCCTGGGGCTGGCGCTCGCCGCCGAGAACCTGCCCGTCGCGACCTCGGTCACCTTCGCATTCGCCCTGGCTGCCTCCACGTTCTGCCCGTTGCTCGTGCTCGGCATCTGGTGGCCGCGCCTCACGCGCCAGGGGGCCGTCGCGGGCCTCGTGGGCGGCGGTCTGGCGGCCGGCGCGGCCCCCCTCGTGACCCTGGGTCTCGACCCCGACGGCTGGGTGGGGCTGCTCGTCGCCCAGCCCGCGCTCTGGACCGTGCCGCTGGGGTTCACCCTGATGATCGGCGTCTCGCTCCTGAGCCCCGCGCCCCGCGAGGTCGACCGTCTGTTCGCGCGCCTGCACACCCCCGAGCGGACCTGACCGCGGCTGACGGCGGGAGTTTTCCCCAGGTGCTGACCCGGGTCGTTGACGAGTGCCGGCGCCGTCCGAAATGCTACAGATGAGTATCGGGGGATGCGGTCACACCGGGTGATCACGCCCCGTGCTCCTTCAGGGGAAGGACCCACACATGTCCGTGATCGATCTGCCGACCGCCGCGTCGGCGCACGCCTCCGCGTGGACGACCCACACCGTCCACCGCGCCCAGCTCCGGCTCGAACGGGGGCTGGTGCGCTACGACGGGTGGTTCCTGGTGTTCACCGCCGTGATCCTCGGGATGGGCGCCACGCTGCTGGCCGGGATGGCCGTGTGGTGCGTCGTCAAGCAGGGCAAGCGCTTCACCGGGGAGTGGTCGTTCAAGAACTTCGGCCTCAAGGTGAACATTCAGTGCGTCTAGGGCACCCACGACCGGCGGGACCGGTCCGGACACCCCGAGCACGACTCGGGCCGGTCCCGCCACCGCCCCCGGCGTCGCGAGCGGCGGCAGGAGCGGTGGCGGCGCTCGACGTCCGCTCGCTCGGGTTCGCCTACGAGGCCGGCGTGCCGGTGCTCGAGGACGTCGACCTGCGGGTCGAGGCCGGTCAGGTCGTCGGGCTGGTCGGACCCAACGGCTCGGGCAAGTCCACGCTGATCCGCACGGTCTTCGACCTCCTCGCTGCCCAGTCCGGACGGATCGAGATCGACGGGCAGGCGCACACCTCGACCGCCGCGAAGGAGCGCTCGCTCTACCTGCCGAGCGACGACCACCTCCCGCAGTTCCTCACCGGGCGCGAGTACCTCGAGATGATCGGCGCGCTCTACCGGCGCGACCTCGGCGACGCGGCCGACCTCTTCGCCCGGCTCGGCATGCGGGGTCGCCTCGACGACCTGATCGAGGACTACTCGCACGGCATGCGCAAGAAGACCCAGCTCGTCAGCGCCCTCGTGATGCGCCGGCCGCTCACGGTCATCGACGAGACCCTCAACGGGATCGACGTGGAGTCGCTGCGACTATGCGAGCGCCAGATCGCCGCCCTGCGGACCGGCGGGGGCGCCGTGCTGCTGTGCACGCACGACTTCGCCCTGCTGGAGCGGCTCGCCGACCGGGTCGTGTTCCTCGACCTCGGCCAGGTCGTGGCCGACGACTCCACCCCGGCGCTGCTCGAGCGCCACGGGTCGCTGGCCGCGATGGTCTTCGCCCACCTCGACGCCGAGGACCGCTGACCGTGCGCCTCTCCCGCTCCCTCGTCCTGGCGCACCTGCTCCTGCGCTACGTCGGCCGGCGCGTCCTGCGGGCCGGGGTCCTGGCGTCGCGCCCGATCCGCATGGCCGTGGGAACGGCGCTGCTGGCGCTGCTCGCGGCGGCCGTCGCCGGCGCCGTCACGTTCCTCGAGCCCCTGCGGTCCGAGCCCGCGGCCTGGGACCTCCTGCTCGACGTCACCACGGTCTCGACGGTCCTGTGGTGCCTGGCGGCAGCGGTCCTGGTCAAGACCCTGTTCCTCAATGCCGAGGGCATGCTGTCACTGACGTTCGCCCTGCCGGTCACGAACCGCGAACGCGCCGCGGCCTTCGTGCTGTACGAGGCGGCGATGTCGGCGGCCGTGGTCACGGCCGGCGTGTGCTCGCTCTCGATCGCCTCGCTGATCGTGCGCGGACCGCGCGGCCTGGTGCCGCTCGTCGAGGCCGTCGCGCTTCCCGCGCTGCTCACCTACGTGACGGTCAGCCTCGCGCACCACGTGCTGACGCGACTGCTGACGCTCGCGGGCCTGCGACGGACCCAGCCCGCCGTGCTCGTCGTGCTCCTGTTCGTCCTGCTCGTCGCGTACGTGTCCACCGTCCCGCGACTCACGGCGCAGGCCAGCGCGGCCTATCTCGACGCCACGACCGAGCGACCCTGGACGTCGGTCGTGGCCGTCATGGCCGGCCAGATCGGGCACCCCGCAGCGATCGTGGGCGGATTCCTGACGGCCGCCGTGCTCGCGGGCGCCACCATCTGGCTCACACCCGACCGGCACGTGCGACAGGCGCGCTTCCTGCCCTGGCGCGCCGGCGTCGTCACCCGGCGCCTGTTCGGACCGCACGAGTGGTGCGTCTTCCGCAGCTTTCAGACCTGGCTCTCCGCGGTGCTCGCCGTGGCCCTGCTCCTGGCCTTGTGCGCCCGTCCCGTCGTCCACCCGCTCTGGTCGCTGTCGCTGCTCTCGATGGGAGCGCTGTACCAGTTCGCGGCCACCGCACCGCTGCGGCAGCTGCACGGCGGCTCCCCCTCGGCCTGGGCCGCCTACGGCCGTCTGGTCCGAGCCCAGGCACTGCTCTGGCTCACGGCGGCCGTCCCCGCGGCGGCCGTCACGGTCGCGGCGCGGCCCGAGCTCGCAGGGGGCCTGGCCGTGCCTGCGGCCGCGAGCCTCGCGGGGGCCGTCGTGGCCCTGGGCATCGGCATCATCTTCCCCGCCGAGGACGACAACCCGTTCTCGATCTTCGTCGGCGTCTCGCTCACCGCCGCGCTGCTCGCCCTGCTCGGCCTCGGTGTCGGCGTCCTCCGGCTCCCTGCCGCCGCGGCCGCCGCAAGCGCCGCGGCCACCCTCGCCCTGTTCGTCATCTACAGCGTCCTCGGCATCGCCGCGTCCGCCTCAAGGAGTCGCCATGAAGAAGGTCCTCGTCCTCGCCAACAGCCTGGCCGGAGCCGCGCTGCTGACCCTCGTGCTCAGCACCGCGACCCTGCTGTACCTCATGTTCTCGAGCGATGACGGCGACGCGCGGCGCGAAGCGTTCTTCGGGTCGTTGATGTTCGAGTCACGCGAGGTCGCAGATGGATCCACCTCGGTCACGGTCGGCGTCGAGAACCCGCTGCCACTGGTGGTGCTGTTCCTCGTCCTGGCCGCGATGCTGACCGGCATCCAGCTCACCTACCGCGCGCTCAAGCAGTACCGACAGCAGCTCCTGGACGAGCGCGGCCAGGCCTGAGCCGTGGCACGAGACAGCCGCGACGTTCCCGCCTCCGCGCGCCGCGTGGTGGCGGCGGTCGCGATCCAGCTGGTGCCGTTGCTCGGGCTGCTCGCGGCGTTCACACTCGCCGCCGCGGGCTGGTGGGCCGCGTCGGGTGACGCGATCCCGGCGCAGATGTTCGCCCGGCTCACGGTCGTCGCGGTCGTCGGACTCCTGGGCTCGTTCGTCGTGCACGAGCTCGCACACCTGGGCGCGCTGCGCCGCATCCGCTCGGTCGAGTCGGTCCGGCTGGAACGCACGGCGTGGCGCCTCTCGCTGCACGCACAGGGTCGGATGACGCCACGACAGATCGCTGCGGTCGCGGTCGCGGGGCCCGGTGCCTGCACCCTGGTCGGGCTCGCTCTGGCGGTGCTCGCACCCGGCTCGACGCTGCCCTGGTGGTACCTCGCGCACCTCGTCGCCCTGGTGCCACCGCTGGGCGACGGTCGTGCCCTCGTCCTCGCGATGCGCGCGGCACGCCGCCCCCACCCCACGACCACTTGTCGCACCTGACCGACCGTTCGTCGCCGCGCGGTGACCGACCAGCGCTCGACCACCCACCTTCGCCGCTGCGGCCTCGTGGTGATCTGGCCCACACGCCGCGCCGCTCCCTAGCGTGACCCACGGCACACCCGTGCCCCCGTCGGCGCTCGCCGTCGGCGCCCAGGAGGAAGAAGGTGAACGACGTGGCCGAGAAGGTCAGTCCCGAGGTGCAGGCGGAGTATCAACGCCTCCATGCCACCGCCGAGTTCAGGGCGCTCCAGAGCGCATACCGCAGGTTCGTGGTGCCCACCACGATCGCGTTCATGGTCTGGTACCTGACCTACGTGCTCTGCTCGAACTACGCGGGCGACTTCATGGGCCAGCAGGTCTTCGGCAACATCAACGTCGCCCTGCTGTTCGGCCTGCTGCAGTTCGTCACGACGTTCGCCATCGCCTACGCCTACGCGCGCTACTCGCTGGCGAAGATGGACCCGATCTCCGACGAGCTCCGCGCCCAGTTCGAGCGGGAGGTCGGCTGATGACCCACCTCCACGGCGTCCTCGCCGACGACCGCGTGCTCCTGGCCGCCGAGGGGACCACGAGCGACAACCGCGTCCTGACGGCGTCCCTGTTCGGATTCGTGGTCCTCCTGACGGTCGGCATCACGTTCTGGGCCAGCCGCAACACCAAGACCGCAGCCGACTACTACGCGGGCGGGCGCTCGTTCTCCGGCATGCAGAACGGCTTTGCGATCGGCGGCGACTACATGTCGGCGGCGTCCTTCCTCGGCATCTCCGGGGCCATCGCGCTGTCGGGCTACGACGGCTTCCTGTACTCGATCGGCTTCCTCGTCGCCTGGCTCGTGGCGCTGCTGCTGATCGCCGAGCTGCTGCGCAACTCGGGCCGGTTCACGATGGCCGATCAGCTGGCCTACCGCATGGAGCAGCGACCCGTCCGCACGGCGGCCGCGACCTCCACGATCGTGGTCTCGATCTTCTACCTGCTCGCCCAGATGGTCGGTGCGGGCGCGCTCGTGTCGCTGCTGCTCGGCATCGACGGCGAGACCGCGAAGAACATCACGATCGCCGCGGTCGGCCTGCTCATGGTCTTCTACGTCGTGCTCGGCGGCATGAAGGGCACGACGTGGGTGCAGATCGTCAAGGCCGTGCTGCTGATGTTCGGCACCCTGCTCATCAGCGTCCTCGTGCTGGCGAAGTTCGGCTTCAACCTCTCCGACCTGCTGGGCACCGCAGCCCAGGAGAGCGGGCAGGGCAGGGCCTTCCTCGAGCCGGGCCTGAAGTACGGCGGCTCCACGACGAGCAAGATCGACTTCATCTCGCTCGGCATCGCCCTGGTGCTCGGCACGGCCGGCCTGCCGCACATCCTCGTGCGCTTCTACACCGTGCCCACCGCCAAGGCGGCCCGCGTGTCGGTGCTGTGGGCCATCGGCTTGATCGGCACGTTCTACCTCATGACGCTGGTCCTCGGCTTCGGCGCCGCGGCGCTCGTCACAGGCGACCAGAAGCAGCAGATCATCGACTCCGGCGGCAACCTGGCCTCGCCCCTGCTGGCCCAGGCCGTGGGCGGCGGGCCCGGCACCACCGGGGGCGCGATCCTGCTGGCCCTGATCGCGGCCGTCGCATTCGCCACGATCCTCGCGGTCGTCGCGGGCCTGACGCTCACCTCCGCCTCCTCGGTGGCGCACGACCTGTACGCCAACGTCTGGAAGAAGGGCACGGCCTCGGAGAAGGACGAGGTCAAGATGGCTCGCGTCGCGGCCTTCGTGATCGGCGGCGTCGCGATCGCCCTGGCCATCCCGGGCAAGAACCTGAACGTGGCGTTCCTCGTCGCGCTGGCGTTCGCGGTGGCCGCCTCGGCCAACCTCCCGGCGCTGCTCTACAACCTGTTCTGGAAGCGGTTCAACACCCGAGGCGCGGTCTGGAGCATCTACGGCGGACTGATCTCGTCGGTCGGGCTGGTCATCTTCAGCCCGATCGTGTCGGGCAAGGGCGTCGACGCCAGCGGCAAGAACCTGTCCCTGCTGCCCGAGAGCATCGACATCAGCTGGTTCCCGCTCGAGAACCCGGGCATCGTCTCGATCCCGCTCGGCTTCCTGCTCGGCTGGCTGGGCACCGTCACGACCCGCAGCCGGGTCAGCGAGGAGCGGTTCCCCGAGCTCGAGGTCCGCTCGTTCACCGGAGCTGGCGCCGAGAAGTAGAGCGCGCGACTCGACTCACCACGCGCTGGTCGAGTTCCCGCGAGGCGTTGCCCTGAGTGCCGCGCGAGGAACGAGCACGGTGTATCGAAGGGAACGAGCGGGAGTATCGAGACCCGCCTGCCTCGCTTCGCTCGGCCCATGGCTGGGACGCGGGGCAGGCGCCCGACGTGATCCCCCTGGCCCTGCAACCACCGAGCAACACCTCTCGCGCAAGACTGTGGCGTGGGACACCATGAACACCAGTACTCGCCCTGACTCAGGAGATCTCCAGTGACCGACGAGACCATCAGCAACCTCGCCCACGAGGATCGCGTCTTCGAGCCGCCGGCCGAGCTGGCGGCGCACGCGAACTTCACCGCCGCCACGTACGAGGCCGCCGCGAACGACCGCCTCGGCTTCTGGGGCGAGCAGGCCGAGCGCCTGACCTGGGACACCCCGTTCACCGACGTGCTCGACTGGTCGGACCCGCCGTTCGCGAAGTGGTTCGTCGGCGGCAGGCTCAACGTCGCCTACAACTGCGTCGACCGCCACGTCGAGAACGGCCACGGCGAGAAGGTCGCGTTCCACTTCGTCGGCGAGCCCGGCGACACCCGCACGATCACCTACGCCGATCTCAAGGACGAGGTCAGCCAGGCGGCCAACGCGATCACCGAGCTCGGCATCGAGACCGGCGACCGGGTCGCGATCTACCTGCCGATGATCCCCGAGGCCGTCATCGCGATGCTGGCCTGCGCCCGCGTCGGTGCCCCGCACACGGTCGTGTTCGGCGGGTTCAGCTCCGATGCGCTCGCCTCACGCGTGGAGGACTGCGGCGCCAAGCTCGTCATCACCTCCGACGGCGGCTACCGCCGCGGCAGTCCCTCGGCGCTCAAGCCCGCGGTCGACGAGGCCCTGGCCAAGCTCGGCGACGCCAGCCCGGTCGAGAACGTCCTGGTCGTCAAGCGCACCGGCCAGGACGTCGCCTGGAACGACGACGTGGACGTCTGGTGGGACGAGGTCGTGGGCGAGTCCTCGACCGACCACACCCCGGAGGCCTTCGACGCCGAGCACCCGCTGTACGTCATGTACACCTCGGGCACCACGGGCAAGCCCAAGGGCATCCTGCACACCTCCGGCGGCTACCTGACCCAGGCGGCCGCGACATTCCACGGCACGTTCGACCACAAGCCCGACACCGACGTCTACTGGTGCACCGCCGACGTCGGCTGGGTCACCGGCCACTCCTACATCGTCTACGGCCCCACGGCCGAGGGCGCGACGCAGGTGCTCTACGAGGGCACCCCCGACACCCCGCACA
This sequence comes from Aeromicrobium sp., assembly GCF_023146395.1. GTDB lineage: Bacteria > Actinomycetota > Actinomycetes > Propionibacteriales > Nocardioidaceae > Aeromicrobium. The sequence goes on from NZ_JAGLCD010000008.1 coordinate 228,749, forward strand.
AGGGGCGCTGGTGGGAGATCGTCGCCGAGTACGGCGTCACGCTGTTCTACACGGCCCCCACCGCGGTGCGGACGTTCATGAAGTGGGGGCGCCAGATCCCCGCCGAGCACGACCTGAGCTCCCTGCGCATCCTCGGCTCGGTCGGCGAGTCGATCAATCCCGAGGCCTACGTCTGGTACCGCGACAACATCGGCGGCGGGCGCACCCCGATCGTCGACACGTGGTGGCAGACCGAGACCGGCGCCCACATGATCACGCCGCTGCCGGGCGTCACGCACGCCAAGCCCGGCTCGGCCATGATCGGCTTCCCCGGCATCAGCATCGACGTCGTCGACGACGCCGGCGAGTCCGTGCCCAACGGCGCCGGCGGCTACCTCGTCGTGACCGAGCCGTGGCCCTCGATGCTCCGCACGATCTGGGGCGACGAGGAGCGGTACAAGGAGACCTACTGGTCGCGGTTCGCCTCGCAGGGCTACTACTTCGCCGGCGACGGCGCCAAGAAGGACGACGACGGCGCGATCTGGCTGCTCGGCCGCGTCGACGACGTCATGAACGTCTCGGGCCACCGCCTCTCGACGACCGAGATCGAGTCGGCCCTCGTGTCACACCCCTCGGTGGCCGAGGCCGCCGTCGTCGGCGCCGCCGACGAGACCACGGGTCAGGCCGTCGTGGCGTTCGTGATCCTGCGCGAGTCGGCCGGCGACGACGGCGGCACCGACGACGCCATCACCGCGCTGCGCAACCACGTCGCCAAGGAGATCGGGCCGATCGCCAAGCCCCGCCAGATCATGGTCGTGCCCGAGCTGCCCAAGACCCGCTCGGGCAAGATCATGCGTCGCCTCCTGCGCGACGTCGCCGAGAATCGCGAGGTCGGCGACGCCACGACCCTCGCCGACTCCTCGGTCATGGACCTCATCACCGCGGGGCTGAAGACGACCAGCAGCGACGACTGACCCCGACCGCCCGCGCGGGGCGGTGAGTCCTCCACCTTGGGCGGTGAGTCTTCCACCGTATGAGCCTTCATACGGTGGAAGACTCACCGCCCGTCCGCGTCAGGTGGACCACTCACCGCCCCACCGGGGCGGGCGGTCGTGGTGCGTCGGGGCCGGTCGCTTGTAGGCTCACGGGCATGGCCACCAGCGTGAACTCATCGTCCGACGCCGCGACCGACCAGGTCGAGGAGCCCACGATCGGCCGACTCGTGGCCGACGCCAGCCGCGACCTCTCGGCGCTCGTCCAGCACGAGGTGGCCCTGGCCAAGGCCGAGCTCCGCTTCAGCGTCAAGGCGGGCCTGCTCGGCTCGCTGCTGTTCATCGTCGCCGGATTCCTCGGCGTCCTGATCGTCATCATGCTGTCGTTCGCGTTCGCGTACTTCCTGACCATGACCGGCCTGCACCCTGCGTGGGCGTTCCTGATCGTGGCCGGCGCCTACGCGCTGCTCGCGGTGCTGCTGGTCGTGTTCGGCATCAACCGGATCAAGAAGATCCGCGCGCCCGAGGCCACGATCGAGACCGCGAAGCAGATCCCGGCCGCCCTCAAGGGCCAGCGACCGGGTCCCGATCCCGTCTGACCGCGTCCGCCACGGCCAGCACCACGCCGAGCAGCAGCACGACGCCACCGCCGATCGCCGCCCGCTCGAGCAGTCCGTCGAACGAGGCCCGGGCGACGTCGAGGAGCACCAGGCCGACGCGCGTGCCCGCATCGGTCCCGGCGGAGGGATCCGCCGACGTCAGGGCCCGTGCCGCGACGTAGAGCACGCCGGTGACCGCCAGGGCACCGGCGCCGAGCCACACCAGGGCGACACCGCGGCGGCGGGCCGCCGCGAGGGCGACCACGGCTCCCACCAAGGTCACGACTCCGGCCCCCACGGCGAGCTGCGGGCTTGCGGCGACGACCGACACCGCGCGCCGGGCCTCGGGCTCGTCGCTCTCGACGGGCAAGGTCGCAGGGACGTCGAGGTCGACTCCCGCCTCGGTGGCCACCGCCGAGACCAACGGGGCCAGGTCGACCACGAAGCCCCGGTCCTGACCGTCGCCTTGGAACATCTCCCGGTGCGCCTGCCGCTGCGACTCGCCCCAGGCGTCGACGACGGCGTCGGCGGCGAGGCCCTGCCCGACGAATCCGGCGACCTCCTGGAGCGTCTGGTCGATCAGCGTCTCCGGGATGCCGACCTCGACCAGGCGTTCCCGCGTCCGGCCGTCGAGCTCGTCGACGACCGCCTCGACCACCGCGGTGCGGGTGTCGGCGTCGTCGAGGATCCCGCGGCTCAGCTCGACGTACCCGTCCTCGTCGGCGATCTCGACCGCGAGCCACGACAGCGGCAGCACGACCGCGAACGCGACGACCGCTAGCAGGCCCGCGACGAACGCGGTGAATCCCCTCATGCACACCCTCCGGTGTCGACCGACGACGTCGCGGTGCGGCCGGTCTCGGCCGCACCGGCGACCTGCTCGGCCGTCAAGGCGTAGCCCGTGTTGGCATCGGTGATCGAGGCCGCGAAGATCACGCCCAGCACGAGTCCCTCGGTCGAGACGAGCGGTCCACCTGAGTTGCCCGAGCGCACCAGGCTGCGGATCGAGAACGACTCGCGCACGTGCTGGCCCACGTCGTAGATGTCGGGGCTCTTGAGACGGATGCGCTCGCGGATGCGCGCGGCCTGGGCGTCGAACGGCCCGTTGCCCGGGTAGCCGAGCACTGCAGCGTCCTGACCGGCCTCGCCCCGGGTGTCGAACTCCAGGGCCGGGAGGTCGAGGTCGACCGCGAGCACCGCGACGTCGAGCTCGGGGTCGAACACGACGACCTTCGCCGCGAACGAGCCCTCGGTCGTGATGACGTCGGGCTCCGAGACGCCGGCCACCACGTGGGCGTTGGTCATGACGCGGTCCGGCGCGAACACGAAGCCGGTGCCCTCGATGCCGCGCTCGCAGGACGCCTCGCCCAAGATCTTGACGACCGAGGCCGCGGCCTGCTCGACGCCGGGCAGCTGCAGGGTCGCCGGATCGGGCGGACCCACCCGGACGATGTCCTCGCTGTCGAACGGGTCCAGGTACCGCGGGAACAGGTTGGCGTCGATGACGTCGCTGAACGCCCGCAGCACCCCCGAGGCCTGCGACGGCATGACGCGGTCGACCGTGCCGAGGATCGTGGAGTCACGGGCCGCCGTCGACAGGTACGGCACCGTCGTGCCGCTCACGGCGTAGCCCAGGGCCCAGGAGACGACCAGGACCGAGACGACGCTCAGGACGCCGCCCCCCGCCGCGTCGAACAGCCGGCCCCGGGGCGAGCGCACCGTGCGACGCAGGTCGGTGCCGACGATCGTGCCGAGGATCTGTCCGCCTGCGGCGGCGGCCACCACGATGCCGAGCGCCGTCAGCGACGCGGCGAGGTTGGGCTCGGCCGGCGAGATGACGAGCGGCACGAGCAGCACCGCGGCGAGTCCCCCGACCAGGAGGCCGGCCGTGGCGGCGAGATTGGCCAGAAATCCCTGCACGACGCCCGAGACCGCGAACGCGAGGGCGATGATCAGGATGCACAGGTCGAGGGAGTTCATGGCAGGGGCGGAAGCTCTCGCTCGTCGGAGACGTCCCACGGACGCTCCCAGCCGACGACCTCGAAGAGGCGGGAGATGACGCCGGCCGTGAATCCCCACAGCGGCACGGCCGTGCCGACGTCGAAGGCCGGGCCCCGCCACCCCATCGGATGGATCATCGTGAACCGGTGCGCCGGGTCGAGCAGCTGCTCGATCGGCTGGTGCAGCACGGTGCGCACCTCCGCGACCGAGACCGGCTCCAGGGGACGCGGCTCGCGCCAGTACCCCAGCACGGGCGCCACCGCGAAGTTGCTCGGGGGCAGCCACAGGGTGGGCAGCACCCCGAACACGTCGACCTCGGCCGGGTCGAGGCCGACCTCCTCCTGGGCCTCGCGCAGCGCGGCGGTCACGAAACCGTCACGGCCGGCACCGTCGCCGGGGTCGACCCGCCCTCCCGGGAAGGACACCTGGCCGGCGTGCTGACGCAGGGTCGTGGCGCGCTCGGTCAGGAGCAGCTCGGGGCCGTCGGGGCCGTCGGCGAACGCCAGGAGCACGGCTGCGGGTCGCGCGTCCTCGGGCGGGTGCGGGAATCGCGGCGAGAGCCGCTCCGGCTCCACCGAGGCGGCGATCTCGGCGATCGGCCGCAGCCAGGCCGGTACCGCGGACGGCAGCACGTGCTCGGTCACGGGCCCACCTCCAGCTTCTCGGCGATGTCGGCGACGAGCACACCGTAGTCGTCATACGGCGTGAGCTGGGATCCGACGACCTCGCCGTCGACCAGGAACACCGTGGTGGGCAGGCCGCGCAGCGACAGCGGGACCCGCAGCGAGCTCGACGGATCGGCGACCTGGGGGTACGTGACACCGAGCGAGCGGGCCAGGTCGATCGCGGCCGAGGGATCCTCGTCGGCGAACAGGACCCCGACGAACGTCACGCGACCGGCGTACTCCTGCGCCGCGCGCACCAGCAGCGGCAGCTCCTCGCGGCACGGCTCGCACCAGTGCGCCCAGACGTTGACGACGACGGGACCGTCGAAGGCCGCCAGGTCGACGGGGTCGCCGGTCGAGACGCACACGAGCTCGCGGTCGGCGAGCGGCGAGGCCACGGCGTCCGGCGCGCGGCCGGGGCAGGGATCGATGCCGGCGGCCTCGGCGGCCGCCACGACGCCGGCGCTGATCGGTGCCCCGTCGACCGCCTCGTCGGCGGTCCGGTCCGGTGCGCAGGCGGCGAGCAGCAGTGCGCCGAGCACGAGGGCGGCCGCGGCGCGCCTCATGCGCGCCCCTGGGTCGTCACGAGGGCCTCGGCGACCGCCGGATCTGTGGGGCCCAGCCCGTAGGACGGGCACCAACGGGCCACGGGGCAGGCACCGCACGCGGGCGTGCGGGCGTGGCAGCGGCGGCGTCCGTGCCAGATCAGCCGATGGCTCAGCATGGTCCAGTCGCGCCGCGGGAACAGCGCCCCGACCGCGTGCTCGGTGCGCACCGCATCGGCCACGGTGTGGGCATCGGCCCAGCCGAAGCGCTCCGCGAGCCTCAGCACGTGGGTGTCGACGGGCAACCCCGGCACGTCGAACGCGTTGCCGAGGACCACGTTGGCGGTCTTGTGCCCCACGCCGGGAAGCGTCACGAGGTCGGCCATGCGGGCCGGCACCTGTCCGTCGAACCGCTCGACGATCGCCGCTGACAGCCCCAGCACGTGCCCGGACTTGGCTCGGAAGAACCCGGTCGGACGCACGAGCTCCTCGAGCTCGGCCCGATCGGCGCCAGCCATCGCGGTCGCGTCGGGCCAGCGGTCGAAGAGCGCCGGCGTGACGGCGTTGACCCGCCGATCGGTCGTCTGGGCCGACAGCACCGTGGCCACGAGCAGCTCGAACGGGGTGCGGAAGTCCAGCTCGCACCGCGCCTCCGGGTACGCCTCGGCCAGCACGCGGTGCATGCGTCGCGCTCGACGCACCAAGGCCGTCCGGGACACGTCAGGCGATGGCGGGTGGGGCGAGACGGGGACGAGGGAACCTCGAGTCGTCTCCGGTCGCGCCACCCGCACAGCCTAGTTGGCCCGTCAATCTCCCGTTCCCGTGCCGGACTGTGCCAAACTTTGGAGGTACGTGTGACAGACCAGACATGAGAGAAGGCCCACGTGTCCGAGGAAGTGCTCCGCCAGGCCCCGCTCTTCGCCGGCCTCGGCGAGGAGGCGGCGGCGACGCTCGAGGCGTCGATGACGGCGGTGAGCCTGCGGCGCGGTGAGGTCCTCTTCAACGAGGGTGACGACGGCGACCAGCTCTACGTCGTCACCGACGGCAAGATCAAGCTCGGGCGCACCTCGCCCGACGGTCGCGAGAACCTGCTCGCGATCCTGGGCCCCGGTCAGATGTTCGGCGAGCTGTCGTTCTTCGACCCGGGCCCCCGTTCCGCCACCGCGACTGCCGTCACCGACGTCGACATGCGCAGCCTCGGCCACGAGGCGCTGAGCCCCGTGCTGGAGTCGCATCCCGGCGTGGCCAACGCGCTGCTGCACCAGCTCGCGGGCCGACTGCGCCGCACCAACGAGGTCGTCGGCGACCTGGTGTTCTCCGACGTGCCCGGCCGTGTCGCCAAGGCGCTGCTCGACCTCGCGAGCCGGTTCGGGCGCGGCGCCGACGACGGCGTCCACGTCAACCACGACCTCACGCAGGAGGAGCTGGCGCAGCTCGTCGGCGCCTCGCGCGAGACCGTCAACAAGGCGCTGGCCGACTTCGCCTCGCGCGGCTGGCTGCGGCTCGAGCCGCGCTCGGTCATCATCCTCGATCTCGACCGCCTGCAGCGCCGCGCCCGCTGACCCGGTTCCACCACTGATGGCCTCCGCCCACCCGGGCGGGGGCCATCAGCGCGTCCCGGGGTGGACGCAATCTGAGGGGTTGTGGCTGCCAGCCGACGAAGGCTGAGGGGTTGCGGGTGCCGGGGCACCCTCAGACCCTCAGACTTCGTCGCTCCGCTCGGTCCGGAGGTGCTCCAGCTGCGCCTCGACCGAGCGCTCCGCGGCGGGCCAGAGCGACTCGTCGACCTCGGCGTAGACACGCTCGACGACCTCACGGGCCGTGACGGCACCGCCGGCGACCGCGGCCCGCACCTGGTCGAGGCGCTCGAGCCGGTGCGCGCGGTAGAAGTCGACGACACCGTGGGCGTCCGGCAGCACGGGCCCGTGCGCCGGGTAGAACGTCGTGGCACGACCGGACGAGACCAGGTCGCCGATGCGGTCCAGCGACGACAGGTAGGGCCCCAGCGCGCCGTCCGGGTGCGCGATGATCGTGGTCCCCCGCCCGAGGATCGTGTCGCCGGTCAGCAGGGCGTCATCGGCCTCGACGAGCAGACACGTCGAGTCGGCGGTGTGGCCGGGCGTGGGCACGACCTCGAGGCGCAGGCCGTCGACCTCGACGACCTCACCGTCGCCCAGCGGGTCGGCCGCGCGGCACCAGGCGGCGTCACGGGCCCGCGCGGGCGCGCCCGTGCGGGACACCATGGTGTCGATCGCGTCGGTGTGGTCGCCGTGCCAGTGCGTGTACAGCACGACCGCGACCTCGCCCGCGACCTCGAGCACGACGTCGAGATGCCGCGGGTCGTCCGGACCCGGGTCGACGACGACGCTGCGCGACGCGCCAGGTGCGCGCAGGATCCAGGTGTTGGTGCCGTCGAGGGTCATGATCCCGGCGTTGTCGGCCCGCACGACGGTGGCGACGTCGCTCACCCTCACGGGGACCTCGACCGGCCGCGCGGTGATGTCGGGAACGGCGCTCACGTCGGGTCCTCCAGCGAGTTCTCGATGAACCAGGTGTCATCGACCCGTACGAGGCGCGGCTCGATCGTCTCGATGACCCGGTCAGCCGATGCAGCGACGACGTCGGCGGCCCGCAGGCCCACGAGATCGCGGCACATCGCGATCGTGGGTGGCATCATCGCGACGCCACCGCTCGACGCAGCTTCGAGGGCCTCCTGAGGCGTGATCCACGCGGCCCGGTCGGCCTCGCCGGGCAGGGATCCCACGCGCTGGCCCTCGGGCACGGCCGCGACGAAGAACCGGGTGTCGAACCGGCGCGGCTCGAAGGACGGTGTGATCCAGTGCGCCCAGGCGCCGAGCAGGTCGCTGCGCAGGACCCAGCCGTGCTCGCCGAGCACATCGGCCAGGCTGCGGCGCGCGGCGTCGAGGTCGAGGCGGACCTGCGTGATCTCGTCGGTGTCGAGGTCGGTCGCGGTGGTGTGCTCGTCCGGTCCCGCGAGCAGGATGCCCGACTCCTCGAACGTCTCTCGCACGGCGGCCACGACCAGGCCCCGCGCGACGTCCGGGGTGCAGCGCAGCCGCTCGGCCCACGCCTCGGGCGACGGGCCGGTCCAGCCGATCGGCTCCTCGTCGCCGGCCTGCAACGAGCCGCCGGGGAACACCGACATGCCCGCGGCGAAGGCCATCGTGGGCTGTCGTCGCAACAGGTACGTCTGGGTCTGCTCACCCACGTCCCGCAGGAGCGCGACGGTCGAGGCGTCACGCGGCTCCGTGACCGGCCGGTCCAGGTCGGGCTCCCAGCCCGCGGGCAGGGGTGTTCTCATGCGGGCGCCCTCATGCGCGGACGGCGACCTGGAGCTCGATCTCGACCGGCGAGCCGAGCGGCAGCTCGGCCACGCCGACGGCACTGCGCGCGTGCCGGCCGGCCGAGCCGAAGGCGGCGGCAAGCAGGTCACTGGCTCCGTCGGCGACGGCGGGCTGACCCGTGAAGCCCGGGGCGCTCGCGACGAAGACCCCGACCTTGAGGACCTGCACCACACGGTCGAGGTCGACGACGCTCCCCACCGCGGCGATGGCGTTCAGCGCGGCCACCCGGGCCAGCTGGTGCGCCTCACCGGGCTCGACGTCGGCGCCGACCTTGCCCATCGCGACCAGGGCCCCGTCGACGAACGGCAGCTGGCCCGAGGTGAAGACGACCCCGCCGTGCGCCACGGCCGGCACATAGGCGGCGACCGGCTTGGCCACCGGGGGCACGCTCAGCCCCAGGGCGGCGAGCCGATCCGCGACGGCCGACACCTCAGGCCGCCGGTCGCTTGAAGTAGGCCACCAGGTTCTCGGGGTTGAGCCCGGGCACGATCTGCACGAGCTCCCAGCCGTCACGGCCGAAGTTGTCGAGGATCGCCTTGGTGTTGTGCACGAGCACGGGTGCGGTGAGGTACTCCCACTGAGTCATGTCCCGACTGTAACCATGTCCGCCGGTGATCGAGGGCCGGGGAGCCGCGGGCCGTCAGTCGGCGTCGGTCAACGCGCGCAGCAGCTTCTCGGCGAGCGCGAGCTCACCGGCCGCGTCGAGGTCGGCACCCGGGGTGAGGTTGACGGTGAACAGGACGCCGCCGACCAGCGCGGCACCGGCAGTCTGGCTGAAGCCGGAGACCTCTCCGGTCGCGATGCGCGCCCGCTCGCCGATGTCAGGGGTCGACTCGTCCTCGACCGTGAGCCCCGCCGTGATCCCGTCCAGGTAGGCCTGGACACCCCCGCCGAGCTCGGCCTCGAGCTGGGCACCGAGCGCGAAGGACGTCGCCCGTGGATCGTCCTGGCTGTACTCGCAGAGGTCGAAGGGCCCCTCCTGCGCCGTGACGGCGAAGCCCGCGACCTGGCTCGCGGCGTCGGCCGGCAGCAGCTCGCAGACGTCCGGCGCCTCGGTGTCGACCGAGCCGGCGTCCGACGAGCTCGCCTCGTCGGGGCCGCTCGCCTCGTCGGGATCGCCGCCGCAGCCGACGAGCAGGGCGAGTGGCAGGAGCAGTCCAGCGGCCAGGCGTTGACGGTGCACGACGGCTCCCGGGGGTCTCGAGGGTCTGAGGTCGCGTCACGCTACCGCCCCCACCTCTGACAGTGCGGATTCGCGGGAAACGGTTCAGATCCCGCCGATTCACCGAGCGGATCCGCCGCCGCTCGCTAGGCTGCGAGCGTGTCGTCCACCGCGCTCCACGTCGTCACCGGCAAGGGCGGCACGGGCAAGACCACGGTCGCCGTGGCCCTCGCGCTCGCCCTGGCCGATCGGGGTCAGCGCGTCCTCGTGTGCGAGGTCGAGGGCCGGCAGGGCATCGCCCAGCTGCTCGACGTCGCCCCGCTGCCGTACGAGGAGCGTCGCGTCGCGGCGGGCCTGGGCGGCGGTGAGGTCTTCGCCCTCGCGATCGACGCCGAGTCCGCACTGCTGGAGTACCTCGAGATGTTCTACCGGCTCGGTCGGGCGGGCAAGGCGCTGGACAAGTTCGGCGTCGTCGACTTCGCCACGACGATCGCCCCCGGGGTGCGCGACGTGCTGCTGACGGGCAAGGTCTACGAGATCGCCCGCCGTCGCGGCGAGAAGCGCGACACCGGTCCGCAGTACGACGCGATCGTGATCGACGCCCCTCCCACGGGTCGCATCCGGCAGTTCCTCAACGTCAGCACCGAGGTCGCCGGTCTGGCGAAGGTCGGGCCGATCCGCCGCCAGGCCGACTCGATCACGGCCATGATGCGTTCGGACGTGACCCGCGTGCACCTGGTCACGGTGCTCGAGGAGATGCCCGTGCAGGAGACGCTGGACGGCATCGCCGACCTCGCGGCGGCCGATCTGCCCGTCGGTCACGTGGTCGTCAATCTCGTGCGACGGGCCCTGCTCTCCGACGACACGGCCACGGCCCTCGGCGACGCCTCTCTCGACACCGAGACGGTCGCCGCCACGCTGACCGCCGCGGGGCTCGACCCCGCCGCGGCCACCGCTCTGCTCGACGAGGGCCGCGGCCACCTCGAGCGCCAGGCGTTGCAGCAGAGCCAGCGCGCCCTGCTGCAGGACTCTCCCGCCGCCACGACAGAGCTCCCGCTGCTCGACGACGTGGGCCTCGGTGGGCTCATGGAGCTGGCCGGCCTCCTGCACGAGGGAGGGGTCGCATGACCACCCACCGACGCCCGCACGACCGCCGCCCGCACCGCCGGGCCCGCTCCGTACAGGGATTGACGCGATGAGCCCGCGGACCTCCCGGACGGCGCCGGACCCACGTCGCCCGCGCTCTCCGGCACGGGTCGTCGGGGCCCACGACGACGCGGGGCGTCTCGACGTCGACGCGCTGATCGCCGACCGCTCGACCCACATCGTGGTGTGCTGCGGTTCCGGCGGCGTCGGCAAGACCACGACCTCGGCGGCGCTCGCGATGCGCGCCGCCGACGCCGGCCGGGCGGTCTGCGTGCTGACGATCGACCCGGCACGCCGCCTGGCGCAGTCGATGGGACTGACCGAGCTCGACAACACCCCCCGGGCCGTCGCGGGCGCCGGGGCGGACGGTGGTTCGCTCGACGCGATGATGCTCGACATGAAGCGGACCTTCGACGAGGTCGTCGAGGCCCACGCGAGCCCCGAGAAGGCGGCGCAGATCCTGGCGAACCCCTTCTACCAGGCCCTGTCGAGCTCGTTCGCCGGCACGCAGGAGTACATGGCGATGGAGAAGCTCGGGCAGCTCCACGCCCAGGGCGACTGGGACCTCATCATCGTCGACACGCCGCCGTCACGATCGGCCCTCGACTTCCTCGACGCCCCCGAACGGCTGTCCTCAATGCTCGACGGGCGCTTCATCAAGCTCCTGCTGGCTCCGGCCAAGGGACCCGCGCGACTGCTCAGCGCCGGGTTCGGGCTCGTGACGAGTGCGCTCAACAAGGTCCTGGGCGCGCAGGTGCTGACCGACGTCCAGACCTTCGTGGCCGCGTTCGACACCCTGTTCGGCGGGTTCCGCCAACGGGCCGAGTCGACCTACGCGCTCCTCCAGGCACCCGGCACCGCGTTCCTCGTCGTGGCGGCGCCCGAGCCTGCGGCAATGCGCGAGGCGTCGTACTTCGTCGAGCGCCTCGCCGGCGATGCGATGCCGCTGGCGGGCCTGGTGGTCAACCGGGTGCACGACGACGTGTCGTCCGCGATCGAGCTCGACGACGCCCGAGCGGTCGCACGCCGGCTCAGGAAGCGCGGCACGACCGAGCGCCAGGTCGCCGAGCTGCTCGACGTCCATGCCGAGCGGCTCGCGACAGCGGCCCGCGAGCAGCGCGAGCGCGACGGCTTCACCCGGTCCCACCCGGGCGTGCCGCACGTGCCGGTCACCGCGCTGTCGACCGACGTGCACGACCTGGACGGCCTGCGGCGGATCGGCGACCTGCTCGGCCGGTGAGCCGCACCGGCCGAGCGGAGGTCAGCCCGCGGGCTGCAGCACGCGACGCCACTGCGTCACGTTGGGACGACGCCGCAGCAGGGCCCGGCGCTCGCGCTCGGTCATGCCACCCCACACGCCCCACTCGATGCGGTTGTCGAGGGCCTCGGCGAGACACTCGGCCGTGACGGGGCACCCGCCACACATCGTCTTCGCACGGTTCTGCTCAGCGCCCTTCACGAAGAGCTCGTCGGTGCGTCCGCGGCAGGCTGCCTGGCCGGCCCAGCTGGTGTCAAACATCATGTCGAACCTCCCGAGGTGGTCCCGACCCGAACGGGACCAAGGTGTCTGAGACGACCGTATGAAACTCCTGAGGACCTCCGGCAGGGCCGGTTGAGGAGTTTCACCTAGTTCTTTCGAACCAGATCCGGCGAAAACGCCCTCACGAGGCCGCTCCGGATGCCCGGGGCACGCGCGGACCGAGCTCGTCCACCGGTTCCGTGCGGTGAGGTCCCGTATCCTCCAGGCATGGACTTCGGCACCGCCGCGACCCGTCTGCGCCGCCGCGTGCGCGACGAGCCACGACCTCCCTCGCGCGGCGCCGCCGCCGTCGCCCTGCTGCGCCTGGCCGCGATCGGCGGCCTGCTGGTCGCCGCGATCGTGGCCCCTGCCGCCGCGCTCGGCACCTACACGCTCACGCGCGCCGCCGACGACATCATGGAGCTGCCGCTGTCGCTCCCGGCGTCCACCAACCCGCAGACGAGCCGGCTGCTGGCGTCCGACGGCCAGCTCATCGCGTACTTCTTCGACGAGAACCGGCAGGACGTCCCACTGGACCAGATCGCGCCCGTCATGCGGGACGCGATCCTGGCGATCGAGGACAAGCGCTTCTACGAGCACGGTGCCCTCGACGTCGAGGGCACCCTGCGCGCGTTCGTCACCAACTCCGCCACCGGCACGACCCAGGGCGGGTCCACGATCACTCAGCAGCTCGTCAAGATGACGCTCCTGCAGCAGGCCCGCACCGACGAGCAGAAGAAGGCCGCCACCGAGCAGACCGTGTCGCGCAAGGTGCGCGAGCTGCGGCTCGCGATCGACATGGAGAAGCAGTACTCCAAGGACGAGATCCTCGAGCAGTACCTGAACATCGCCTACTTCGGCGACGGGGCGTACGGCATCTACGCCGCGTCCACGCACTTCTTCTCGGTCACCCCTGACCAGCTCACCGCGCCGCAGGCGGCCATGCTCGCGGGCCTGGTCAAGAACCCTGTCGACTACGACCCCAACATCTACCCCGAGAAGGCGCTCCAGCGACGCAACACCGTCCTGGCGGTGATGGACGAGCAGGGCAAGCTCAGCGACGCGGAGGCCGAGGAGCTGCAGGCCAGCGACCTCGGGCTGAACGTCACCGAGTTCCCCAACGGCTGCGTCTCGTCCTCGGCCGCGTTCTCGTGCGCCTACATCCAGACCTACCTGCTCGCCGAGCCGGCGCTCGGCGACACCCCGGAGGAGCGTCGCGAGCGGCTCGAGCGCGGTGGACTCACGATCAAGTCCAACATCGACCTCAACATGCAGGCCGCAGCCAACACCGCGGTGGCCAATCGCGTCGACCCCACCGACCCCGAGATCGGCGCCCTCGCGATGGTCGAGCCCGGCACCGGCAAGGTGCGCGGCATCGCCCAGTCGCGACCCATGGGCCGCGACAAGGCCGCCGGCCAGTCGTACGTCAACTTCGCGGTGCCGAAGGAGTACGGCAACTCCAACGGCTTCCAGGGCGGCTCGACCTTCAAGTTCTTCACGGTCGCGGCAGCGCTCAACGAGGGCCTGCCGGTCAGCACCGGCTTCAACTCCCCGGCGCAGCTCACGATCCCGCGCGGCACCTACTTCGACTGCCAGGGCCGCGGCACCGACCCGTATCCCGTCAAGAACTCGACGTCCTCGGGCTACATGAACATGTACACCGGCCTGCGGCTGTCGGTGAACACCTACTTCGCCCAGCTCGAGGCGAAGGTCGGCCTGTGCGAGACGGTCTCGATGGCCCGGTCGATGGGCATCAAGGTCCCCGAGAACCAGGAGGTGCCGTCCTTCACGCTCGGCGTCACCGACACCAACGTCCTCCAGATGGCCGCGGCCTACGCCACGGCGGCCTCCGGCGGCATGTACTGCACCCCGCAGCCGGTCTCGGAGATCGTCGGCCTGGACGGCGAGGTCGTCAAGGCGTACGAGCCGGAGTGCACCCGGATCCTCTCCGACGAGATCGCGGCACAGATCAACGACATCACCCGCGGCCTGCAGGAGCCGGGTGGCTTCGGCTACTCCAAGGGCACCGGGCTGCGCATCCCGTCCGCGGCCAAGACCGGCACGACGCAGGACGCCAAGGCCGTCTGGTACGTCGGCTACACGCCGGAGCTGGCCACGGCCGCGATGGTCGCCGGCGCCGACGCCGACGGTGTCCCGATCCCGCTCCGCGGGGGCAACGCGGCCGGCAGCTCGGTCGCTGGTCCGATGTGGGCCGACGCGATGAAGGTCATCCAGGACTACCTGAGCCCGGTCGACTTCGCCTCACCGCCGCAGCGCCGACCCTCGCCGAACCCGCCCTCGCCGCGGCCCTCGGACACCTCGGCCCCGTCGTCGCCGGAGACGCCGGCCGACCCGGCCCCGCCGCCGGCTCCCTGAGGGTGAGGCTCAGGCGCCGAGCTGGCGCTTGACCTCGGCGGCGACGACGCCGCCGTCGGCACGGCCCTTGACCTGCGGCTGCACCAGGCCCATGACCCGACCTATGGCCTTCATGCCCTCGCCGGCCGCGCCAGCCTGCTCGATCGCGGCCGTCACGATCGCCACGATCTCCTCCTGGTCGAGCGCCTCCGGCAGGTAGACCGCGAGGATCGCCGCCTCGTCGCGCTCCTTCTGCGCCAGCTCGGGACGTCCACCCTCCTCGAAGGCCGTGGCGGACTCACGCCGCTTCTTGGCCTCCTTGGTGAGGATCTCCACGACCTCCTGGTCGCCCAGCTCGCGCGCCTCGGTGCCGGCGACCTCGGCGGTGCTGATCGCCCCCAGGGCCAGTCGGATGGTCGAGACCGTGAGGGCGTCGCGCGCCTTCAGGGCAGTCGTGAGATCGGCGCGCAGGCGTTCCTTGAGAGCGGACATGCAGCCATTGTCGCGCACGAACTGTGGCCCCGGCCCGACTGCGCCCGGTGTGCAAGGCTGGAGGCATGCGAGCCCGTGACGCCCTGCTGGCCTCGACCGCTCTCGGACTCGGCGCGGTCGCGTGGGGCGCCGTGGTCGAGGTCCGCGCCTTCGCCCTGCGTCAGTTCACGGTGCCGGTGCTGGCGCCAGGATCGCGCCCTCTTCGCGTGCTGCACCTCTCGGACGCCCACATGTTGCCGTCGCACCGTCGCAAGCAGGCCTGGCTGCGCAGCCTGGCCGAGCTCGAGCCGGACCTCGTCGTCAACACCGGCGACAACCTGTCGCACGCCGACGCCCTCCCGGCCGTGCTCCACGCCTACGAGCCGCTACTGGACGTGCCGGGCGTCTTCGTGTTCGGCTCGAACGACTACTTCTCCCCCGTCCCGAAGAATCCGCTCCGCTATCTCCGCGGCGGCTCCGGCGTCGCGGCCGGCGGCGACTGGGCCCGCGAACGCGACCTGCCGTTCGAGCAGATGCGGCAGGCCTTCACGGAGCGGGGCTGGGTCGACCTGACGAACCGGCACGACACGCTCACGATCGACGATCGTCGACTCTCGTTCGTCGGTGTCGACGACCCGCACCTGGAGTACGACGAGCTCGACGAGGTTCCCGCCGACCGCACGGCCGACCTCGCGATCGGTGTCGCCCACGCCCCGTACCTGCGCGTGCTCGACCGGTGGAACAGCCTGGGGTACCCCCTGATCCTCGCCGGGCACACCCACGGGGGGCAGCTGTGCGTGCCGTTCTACGGCGCGCTCTCGACGAACTGCGATCTCGACACCCAGCGCGCGAAGGGCCTGCACACCCACCGCGTCGCCGGTCACGAGCCGTCGTGGTTGCACGTCTCGGCGGGTCTCGGCACGAACCGGACGGTGCCCGTGCGGTTCGCGTGTCGACCCGAGGCGACACTGCTCACCCTGACTGGGTAGACTCGTCCGGGTCGCTCATGAGCGGCGGCCGGGGTGTGGCGCAGCTTGGTAGCGCGCGTCGTTCGGGACGACGAGGCCGCAGGTTCAAATCCTGTCACCCCGACACACAGCAAGGGCCCACCGACTGCGTCGGTGGGCCCTTGCGTCGTGTGGCGCGGTGACAGGATTTCCGCGGTGATCTCCAGCCCGCGGCCGCGCAGATGTGCGCGCAACGGCCGATGAGACGCACTGTCAAGGCAGCTTCTGCTCGCACATCTGGTGGTGTCGAGCGGGATCGGCGGAGGGCCGCGGGCTCACTCGCGCAGGTGGTCGGCGTTCTGGAGGTACCACTCATAGGTGGTGCGCATGCCGTCGTGGAGGGTGATGCTGGCGGTCCAGCCGGCCTGGGCGAGCCGGGAGACGTCGAGAAGCTTCTGGGGGGTGCCGTCGGGCTTGCTCGTGTCCCACTGGGTGGCGCCCGTGAAGCCGGTGACATCGGCGATGGCGGCGGCGATCTCGGCGATCGAGGCGTCCTGGCCGGTGCCGACGTTGAGCTGCTGGGGTCCGTCGTAGTGCTCGAGCAGGTGCACGACGGCTGAGGCGAGGTCGTCGACGTGGAGGAACTCGCGGCGCGGGGTGCCGGTGCCCCAGTTCATGACGGTGGCGTCGCCGGCGCGGGCGGCCTCGTGGTAGCGGCGGATCAGGGCCGGCAGCACGTGCGAGCCCTGAGGGCTGAAGTTGTCGTTCGGGCCGTAGAGGTTGGTCGGCATCGCGCTGATCCAGGGTCGGCCGTACTGGCGGCGGACGGCCTGGACGTGCAGGATGCCGGCGATCTTGGCGATCGCGTAGGCGTCGTTGGTGGGTTCGAGGTGCCCCGTCAGCAGGGCGTCCTCGGTGATGGGCTGGTCGGCGAGCTGGGGGTAGATGCAGGACGAGCCGAGGAAGATCAGCCGCTCGACACCGTGCTCGAGAGCGGCGTCCAGGACGTTGACCTGGATGCGCAGGTTCTCGGACAGGAAGTCGACCGGGTAGGTGTCGTTGGCCAGGATCCCGCCGACCTTCGCCGCGGCGAGGGCTACGTACGCGGGCTTGGTGCGGGCGAACCAGTCGAAGACCGCCTCACGGTCCTTGAGGTCGAGCTCGGCCGAGGTCGGTCCCACGATGTCGGTGAATCCCTCGGCGGTGAGCTTGCGGACGATCGCCGAGCCGACCATGCCGCGAACGCCCGCGACGTAGAACCGCGCATCGCGGTCCAACCGGCCCGGGGTGAACTCCACCCCGTCGGCGGCGCGGCTCATGCCGTGCCCCAGGACGCGGGCTCGACCTGGTCGCGCCTGCGGGCTGCACTGCCGGCACCGCCCGTGCTGCCGGTGATCAACGCCGTCTCGCTCATCGCACCTCGCGCTCGGTGGGGTCGAAGGGCCCGGCGGCCCGCGGCGAGTCTAGGCGAGCGGCGCCGGCCGTCGCCGCGGAACGCCCCGGACCTGCCGCCTGCGCGGGCCGGGCCGATACACTCGCGCCCTCACGACTTCGAGCCGGGGAGGGCGCGGATGGACGTCCACGACCTCGACCGGTTTCTCCTGATCGGGTCCGCCGTCCTGATCGTCGCGGTGCTGGCGGTGCGCCTCTCCGTCACGGCTGGTCTGCCGTCGCTGCTGATGTACCTCGGCCTCGGTCTGCTGCTGGGCACGAACGGACTCGGCATCGAGTTCAACGATGTCGACCTGGCCCTGTCCCTCGGGTTCGCCGCGCTCATGCTGATCCTGGCCGAGGGCGGCATCACCACGAACTGGGCCCACGTGCGCCCGTCCATCGGGTTCGGCCTGCTGCTTGCGACCCTCGGGTCGGTCGTCAGCGTGCTCGTCGTCGCCGTGAGCGCCCACGCCCTCCTCGGGCTCGACTGGACCCTCGCGGTGCTGCTCGCCGCGGTGCTGACCCCGACCGACGCCGCCGCCGTCTTCTCGGTCCTGCGGGCCGTGCCCCTCAAGCACCGCGTGAGCGGCACGCTCGAGGCCGAGTCCGGCCTCAATGACGCACCCATCGTGGTGCTCGTCGTCGCGATCAGCTCGGGTGACCTCGCCGATCGCGGTGCCGCCGCGTTCGCGGTGCTCATCGCGTACGAGATCGTCGTCGGCATCGGGATCGGCGCCGCGGTCGGCGCCGCGGGCGGCTGGCTGCTGCGCCGGGTCGCGCTGCCCGCC
Source organism: Aeromicrobium sp. (assembly GCF_023146395.1). Lineage (GTDB taxonomy): Bacteria > Actinomycetota > Actinomycetes > Propionibacteriales > Nocardioidaceae > Aeromicrobium. The sequence goes on from NZ_JAGLCD010000008.1 coordinate 246,717, forward strand.
TCGGGCCTGTACCCCCTCGTCGTGCTGGCCTTCGCGATCCTGGCGTATGCCTCGGCCGCCGGCATCCACGCCTCCGGCTTCGCCGCGGTCTACGTGGCCGCGCTCGTGCTCGGCAACACCGAGCTGCCGCACCGCACGGCGACCCGGTCGTTCGTCGAGGGGATCGGATGGCTGGCCCAGATCGCCCTGTTCGTGATGCTGGGACTGCTCGCGAACCCGGACGAGTTCTCGGCGTGGCACGTCGGCATGGGCCTGGCCGCCGGGGCGATCCTGACGTTCGTCGCCCGCCCGCTGTCGATCGCGGTGTGCGCGGTGTGGTTCCGCATCGGGTGGCGGGAGCAGGCGTTCATCGGCTGGGCAGGCCTGCGCGGAGCCGTGCCCATCATCCTGGCCACGATCCCGCTCGCCAACGATGTCCCCGGATCGCGCGACCTGTTCAACATCGTGTTCGTGGCCGTCGTGGTCTACACGCTGGCCCAGGCCGCGCCGCTGGGGGTGCTCGCCCGGTGGTGCGGCGTGCTCGGCGAGGTGCGTGAGGTGGAGATCGAGTCGGCCCCGCTCGAGCGGGTCTCGGCCGATCTGCTGCAGGTGCGCGTGACCCCGGCGTCGCGGCTGACCGGCATCGAGGTCGGCGAGCTCCGCCTGCCCACGGGCGCCATGGTGTCGCTCATCGTGCGCGCCGAGCGCACGATCGTGCCCACTCCCGCGACCCGCATCATGGCGGGCGACGAGATGCTGATCGTCAGCTCACGCGACGTGCGTGACCGGGTCGAGCGTCGACTCAGCCAGGTCGCCCGGCACGGACGGCTCGCCGGGTGGGGGCCGTGAACCCCGGCGCCTGAGGAGCCGAGGGCCTACAGCTCGGCCAGCGGCACGCACACGTCGACAGCCCGCGTGGCGGCGATCTCGGTCGGCGGGGCGGGGTTGAGGTCGGTGTAGCTCGGGCCCACCACGACCGTGACCCCGTCGGGATCGATCGGGACGTCCGGGGCCACGATCTGCGGGGCGACCTGGAACTGTTGGGCCACGAGCTGGACCATCGGGTCCTCGGGGTCGTCGGTGAAGATCGCGACGTGGTCGACCGGGATCTCGCTCTCGCTGTTGGCGATGCCGCCCTCGAGGAACCCGTACCGCTGCAGGTTGATGCTGACCCGGTTGGCCAGACCTCCGCGGCCCGACGCGTTCAGGACGTTGACCTGCACGAGATTGGGGGTCAGCGCCTCACCTGGCTCGACCCGCCGCTCGGTGCACGTCGGTCCGGCGATCGTCTCGGCCTTGGCCGTCAGCAGGTTCCAGCCCACGACCCCACCACCCACGAACAGTCCCAGGGCCACGACCGTCGCCAGCAGGTTCGTCATGCGGTTCATCGACGCGCTCCCATCGTGTAGACCCGGGCGTGCAGCATGTGCCGCTGCTGCAGCGCGGCGCGGACGGCCCGGTGCAGACCGTCCTCGAGGTAGAGCCGACCCTGCCAGCTGACGACGTGCGCGAACAGGTCGCCGAAGTAGGTCGAGTCGTCGTCGAGCAGGTGGGCCAGGTGCAGCGTGGTCTTGGTGGTCGTGAGGTCGTCGAGGCGCACCTGGCTCGGCGAGATCTCGGCCCAGCCCGAGGCGTTCAGGGAGTGCTCGGGGTACGGACGCCCCTCAGCCACCTCCCGGAAGATCACGGCGACAGTCTAGGAGACCACCCCTGGTGATCCCGGTCGGCAGCGCCGCACCGGGAGCGTCGCGCGTGCCAGACCGGGTGGATCAGACCGGGTGGACCAGGCCGGTCGGCCCAGGCGGGGCGGGGCAGACCCGGGCGAGCCCGTCAGCCGACGGGCCCCACCCCGCGCACGCCACGACGAGGGAACGGGGTGTGCGTCATGTCCGGCGGTGGAACGTAAGGTTGACCCTATGTCCCGTCCGTCGCTCTACCTGACACTCCTCCACCGCAACCTCGGCGAGGGACTGTCCTGGGTCGAGGCCTCGGACCGAGCGCTGGCGGGAGTCGCGCACGCGTACGACCTCGTCAAGCAGGCCGTGATCGGTCCCCCGGCGCTCCGTGCGGGCAGCACCACGGACGCAGACGCGTCCTCGACGCCGCCCCCGCCGCGCGACGAGCCGGGCGCCTCCTCCCACTCCGACGCCACACAGCAGTCGTCGACGACGACCAGCTGAGGCGGTCCCTGCCAGCGAGGCACCGCCGACCTGGGCTCAGGCGCGCGTGACCGCGCTCGCCGGGTCCACCAGGATCTTGGCGTGCTGCTCGGGGTCGCCGAGCTGGCCGAACGCCGTCGCCACTCCGTCCAGCCCCACGGTGCCGGTGTGCAGCGGGGAGGGATCGACCGTGCCGTCGGCGAGCCACACGAGGACCTGACGAAACTCCGCGGGGTCGTAGCAGAAGGCGAAGCGGAGCTCGTGCTCCTTGTTGATCGCCATGACCGGCCGGAACGTGTCGGGCTCCATGCAGACCCCGACCACGACGATCCTGCTCTGGAGGGGGGCGGCCGTGCTGATCTGCTCGATGATGCCGGGCACGCCGACGCACTCGAACACGACGGGCCCGGTCGGCAGTGCACCGAGCTTCTCGGCGATCTGGAACGCGCGCCACCACGGCAGCCTGGGCACCCGGCGCAGCTTCTCCATCGTCGACATCCCGAGCTCCATGAAGCTGGGAGCGTCGGTCACGTAGCGCCGGTCGGCGGTGAACCGGTCCCACGGCGACTCGACCGACGGGTCGACCACGACGTCGGCCCCACAGCGCCGCGCGAGATCGCGCCGGCCCGCGGAGAAGTCGCTCGCCACGACGTTCTTCACACCGGACGCCTTGAGCATCAGGATCACGGCGAGCCCGATCGGACCGCAGCCGATCACGACCGCGGTGTCCTTGCGACCGACCCGGCCCTTGCGGACCGCGTGCCACGCGACGGCGAGCGGCTCGGTCATGGCGGCGTGGTCGACCGGGACGTTCTCCGGCACCTCCATCGTGACGGCCTCGGAGACGAGCACGTGCTCGGCGTAGCCGCCGCCGGCCCGCGGCGTGAGCCCGGTCATCTGCAGGCCGTGCCCGGTGCGCACGAGCGGGAGTGAGACGACCCGGGTCCCCGCGGGCCAGCGACCGTGGGTCCGCGGGCCGTAGGCCACGACCTCACCCACGAACTCGTGCCCCATCACGACGCGGTCCTCGGGGGTCATGAAGTCGTGGTAGCCGACCTCCGAGACGGTGTCGTGCGTGATCTGCGAGTGGTGACGAGCGTGCAGGTCGGACCCGCAGATGCCGGCCCGCAGGACCTTGACGAGCACCTGGCCCGGGCCGGGCTCCAGATCGGGCACCTCCTCGACGGTGAGCTGTTCCTGATGACACACGACAGCGCGCATGGGCGACCTCCGGTTCGAGCGCGAGCCTAGCCCGCGACGTGGTGCGGGTCACGCACTTCAGTACAGATTCGTATCTGACCCCGGCCGAGGCAGACTGGCCTGCATGGACCCGGCCCTGGCACAGCTCGCGCACACCGTGCGCTTCGAGTGGGGCGCGAGCGGCGCCGCCGCCGTCGCCGACGGGGTCGACGTCGTGGTCGTGGTCGACGTGCTGCACGCCTCGACCGACGTGACCCACGGACTGGACGCCGGCGCGGCCGTCTGGCCGGTCGACACCTCCGGACCCGCCGGCCGCCTCGCCCTCGACCTGGCTCCGCGCGTCACCACGGTCGTGGCCGGCTCGCTCCACAACGCCCGAGCGGTCGCCGACTGGCTGGCGCGCGAGCACGACGAGGACGTGCAGACCGTCGCGGTCATCGCGAGCGGCGACGCGTGGCCGGACGGGTCGCTGCGTCCGGCGGTCGAGGATCTCTGGGGAGCGGGCGCGATCCTCGCCGCGTTGGAGGACCACGACTGGCGCGGCCTGTCGCCCGAGGCCGCCGCGGCAGCCGACGCCTATCGGCTCATCGTCGGACGGGAGGGGTCGCACCTGCTCGCGAGCGCCGGAGGGCAGCTCTGCCTCGCGGCGGGCCTCGATGACGCGCTGGACCGCGCCGCCGAGGTCGACGGCTCGCGCACGGTCCCCCTCCTCGGGTCACAGGGATTCGTCCCGGCCCCGTGACCTGCGCAGTGACGGAACCGGCTCAGGACGCGGTCTGACCGGTCCGGATGCGCACCTCGCGCTCCATCCGCTTCTCGTGCCGCTCGCGCCCCTTGGCCGCCTCACGCTCACGGCTCCTGGGCGGCGACCGCGTCACGAGGTCGTCGAGCAGGTGGCGTGTCGCGAGCGCGATCTCGTCGATCGCCCGCTCGAACGCCTCCACGTTCGCCTGAGAGGGGCGGGTCGACCCGCTGACCTTCCGGACGAACTGCAGCGCGGCCTCGCGGACCTCGTCGTCGGTCGTGGGCGGGTCGAAGTTGTGAAGGACCCGGATGTTCCGGCACATGCTCCGACGGTAGGTCGCGCGCGATGCCCGCGTCACGGATCGTGACCATCGGCGCGAACTGCTCCGCCGACCTACCGTGAGGGCATGAACGACCGCGTCCGCCTCCTCCTCGCCGCGTCGCTGCCACCCCTGGCGATCGCGGCCGTCGGGATGACTCATCCCGCCCGTCTCACGTTCGAGGCGGCCCACCACTGGCAGGTCATGCACACCGTGCTCCTGCCGGTCTTCCCGCTGCTGGCCCTGGGACCGTGGCTGGTGGCGCGACGCGCGAACCGTGCGGCGGGCGTCGTGGCGGGCGTCCTCGCCTTCGTCTACGCGTGCTTCTACACGAGCCTGGACGTGATCGCCGGCATCGCCACCGGCGCTGTCAAGCACGACGGCGGCGTCGGTCTCGGCACGCTCTTTCGCGTCGCGGGCGACCTCGGTGACATCGGCAGCTACGCCTACTTCGCCGCCTCGGCCGTCGCGGTCGCGGTCGCGGCGCGCCAGCTGGGGATCCTGCGCGCCGCCCCCGGCGCCGTCCTCGTGACCGTGGGCGCCGTGATGTTCTGGCAGGAGCACGTCTACCGCCCGTGGGGCGTCCTGGCGATGGTGCTGCTGGCAGCCGGCTGGGGATGGCTGGCCCTCGCGCGACCGCAGCATGCCGCTCAGGCGGTCGCGACCAGCTGACGCAGCGCCACCACGACGGCTCCTGCCTCCAGCACGTCGGTGACCCCCGCGCGCATCCGGTCGGCGACCACATCCGCCAGCTCCTCGACCGCCGCGTCGGCCTCCCCGACGAGCTCGGACCGCGACTCCTCACCATCCTCGCCCTGGTCGCGCAGCACCGCGGCGACCGCTTCCATCGCCGAGGCCGCCGGCCCTCGGAGCCGGGGGCCGAGCGCCACGACCTCGCGGTCCGCGTTCTCGCTGCGCACGAGCAGGCCGGCCAGGTCGTCGACGACCAAGGAGAGCCGCTCGAGCGCCCGGGCGTGCTCGGCCTGGCGGTCAGCGCGGTCCTGCCAGCGACGGGCCCGCCAGTTGACGCGGCGCACCTGCGTCGACTGGGCGACGAGAAGCCCCATGGCGCGCGCCTGCGGCCGGATGTCGTGGTGGCGCTCGAGCCACGCCTCCTGGTTCGGGAGCTCGTCGCTGCGCAGGCCGCCGGCCAGGTCGTCGAGCTGGGCCGCCAGCGCCTCGCGCACCGCGCTCAGCTCACGATCCCCTGGCGTGAGCGGCATCGGCGGCAGCACCGCGTTGACCAGCACGCCGACCGCGGCCCCCATCCCGGTGAGCACGACGTAGCCCGTCAGGTAGTCGAGGAGTCCGCTGCTGCCGATGATCAACACGAACAACGCCGAGATCGGCACCCAGTCGCCCATCTCCCCGAGCCGCCACCACCCCGCGGCGACCGTGCCGAGGAGCACCACGAGCGCCAGCCCGGGCACCACCGGCACCACGGCGCCCACCGTCACCGCGATCGTCGCCCCCAGCAGGATCGCCGCCACTCCCTGGAGCGACGCGCGCACGGAGTCCGCCACCGTCGACGACACCGCGATCACCGCCCCGAGCGGCGCGTAGTACGGGTACTCGTCGGCCGCGCCTCCGAGCGGTTGGACCGCGAGCCAGGCCAGGACCGCCGCGGCGGCCGCCTTCGCCGCGCGCGGCCCCCGGGGGTGCCGCGCCAGGGCGTCGCGCCCCTGCGCCAGGCGGTCAGCGACGGGTCGATGGGTCGAGCTCATGCGGGAGGGGTTCCCCGTCGAGCCGGGCACAAGCGTGGCGGCCGGCACACGCCCCCGCGAAGGGGACACGACTGAGCCCCGACGAAGAACTTGTTCAACCGACTGGACGAAGTGAACAAGTTTTGCGTACGATCGTCATCAGTCTCGAGTGCACGGGACATGGCCACGTCGGCCAGCGCATCACCCGCAAGCTGGAGCCTCACATGCCGAACCTGAAGCGTCTTCCCCTGCCCCTGATCGAGGTCTACGAATGGCAGCACTCGGCTGCCTGCATGGGCCTGGACTCGTCGGTCTTCTTCTCCCCGACGGCCGAGCGCGGTGCGGCCAAGCACCTGCGCGAGCAGGGTGCCAAGGCCGTGTGCGCCCGCTGCCCCGTGATCGACGCGTGCCGCCAGCACGCCCTGTCGGTGCGCGAGCCGTACGGCGTGTGGGGCGGTCTGACCGTCGAGGAGCGCGAGCAGCTGCATCGCCTCCCGCAGGCCAGCTGACGCGCCGCGGCGCGCCCCCAGATGCGCCGCATGCTCCGTCGCCGCGGGGGTACGCCCGAGCCATGGACGCCCTGGAGATCACGTGGGCCCTCAGCTTCATCGCGACGGCCTGGTTCCTGCCGATCGGCGCAATCCGGATGATCGCCTACGCCTCGGGCGATGTCGACCACACGTCAGGCATGCGACGCCTCGCCGTCGCCACCCTGGGTACCGGCCTCGGGGCCGCCATAGTCCTGCTGGCGCTGACCCTCGCGATTGTGCTGCGGTAAGCAGCGGGGCCGGACGCTAGCCCACCGCCGTGCCGAAAAGCCGGCCGATCGCGTAGGTCACGGCGAGGCCGGCGGCTCCGCCCACGACGACACGGGCCACGGCCAGGCGCGGGCTGCTGTGCCCGAGTCGGGCGCTGATGAGCCCCGCCAGGGCGAGGGCGACCAGCACGATCGCCACGGTCGAGAGGACCTGCCAGGCCTCCGGCGCGAGCATGATGGCCGCGAGCGGCAGCGCCGCGCCCAGGGTGAACGCGACGGCCGAGGCCGCGGCCGCCTGCAGGGGGCTGGTCAGCGCATCAGGGTCGATGCCCAGCTCGATGTCGGCGTGGGCCGCGAGCGGGTCGTGGGCCGTCAGCTCCTCGGCCACGCGACGTGCCGTCTCGGCCGAGAGCCCCTTGGCCTCGTAGAGCCCGGCGAGCTCCTCGAGCTCCTCTTCCGGCGAGTCACGCAGCTCGCGCGCCTCCAGGTCGAGCTGCGACCGCTCGCTGTCGCGCTGGCTGCTGACCGAGATGTACTCGCCCAGGGCCATCGACACCGCGCCAGCCGTCAGGCCGGCGAGGCCGGCCGTGAAGATCGCCCCTCGCCCGGCCGAGGCACCGGCGACCCCCACGACGAGGCCCGCCGTCGAGACGATGCCGTCGTTGGCGCCCAGCACACCGGCCCGCAGCCAGTTGAGCCGCGAGCCCATCGCGGCGTCATGCGGCTCGTCCTCGTGTGCTCCGGAAACGGTCATGGTCTCTCCTCGTGGTGCTGCGGGCTGGCCGGTGGCTCAGGAGGTCCCGACGTCGCTCCAGGCTGCCTCGGCACCACTGTGCCCGATGCGCACGACCTGGACCGCCACGCCGATCGATCCCAGCACGGCCAGCACGACCAGGACGGCCACGACGGCCTTCGGCCACGAGGAGGCTACTCGCTCCCGACGTCCCGCCCACCAGAGCCCGATCGCCGCCACCGCCAGGACGGCGACGAAGGGCAAAAGCTGATCGCCCAGCTCGGCGTGCCGTTCGACCAGCCTGGTCTCGGCGACACTGCGCTCGAGGTTCTCGCCCGAGGACGTCGACAGCGGGACGAGGACCAGACCCACGACCGCAAGCCCCGCGGGCAGAGGACCGGCCCAGCGGCGGAACCGGGGCCACAGCACGGCGAGCAGGACGGTGACGGCCGCGAGGGGCACGATCACGACCGTGCCGTGGACGATGAGCGGATGCAGCGGCAGACCGAACGCGGTCTCAGGCATGGGGTCCTCCGGTCAGGGGACGCCGGCGGCTCGGGCGCACGGGGGACGTCTGACGGTCGAGGTGGCGGGGATTTCTCATGGCGCCACCCTGGGGGCGCGAACCTGCACGTCACCTGACTGGACGGCTGGCGGCGACGCGACGGCGCGGCGGCGCCGGCGCCCACGCAGGACGGCGAAGGCTGCCGGCGCCAGCGAGCACGCCGCGAGGCCCATCGTGATGAGCTCGATGTGCTGGGCGACGAACGCGATCGCGCCGAAGAAGAAACCCGTCATGACGATGCCGGTCCCCCAGACCAACGCCCCCACCACGTTGTAGGTCGTGAAGCGGCGGCGGCGCATCAGGGCGACACCGGCGACGACCGGCGTGAAGGTGCGCACGACCGGGACGAACCGCGCCGCGATCACCGCGACGGGACCGTGCTTGACGAAGAACTCCTCCGCCACGGCGACGTGCTCGTGCCGGAAGAGCCGCGACTCGGGGCGTGCGAAGACCCGCGGCCCCCAGCGGCGACCGACGAGGTAACCGACCTGGTCGCCGGCCGCGGCGGCGACGCACACCGCAGCGGCGACGAGCCAGATCGGCAGGTGGATCACCCCACCGGCGACCAGGGCTCCGGTGATGAAGAGCAGCGAGTCCCCCGGGAGGAAGAACCCGACCAGCAGGCCGGTCTCCGCGAACACGACCGCGATCACGAGCAGCAACGCCAGCGGCCCGAGCACCAGGAGGGCCGGCGTCAGCAACGCGGTCATGCCAGTCCCCCGCGGCACGTGCGGGGGCGACGTTCGTCAGCGGAGGTCTCGGTCATGGCACCACCGTGGCCGCTCGAACCTGCACGCCACCTGACTGGAGCTCAGGACTAGGCCTCAGGACTGGGGCAGCGTGAGCGTGAAGACCGTGGGATCACGGTCGCTGGTCAGCACGACGTCGCCGCCCAGCGAGCGCGCCACGCGTCGCGCGAGGGCCAGTCCGAGGCCGGCACCGGTGCTGCCCGGACCGTGCACGCCCGGGGTGAACAGCGCCTCACCCAGCTCGGCCACGACCCCCGGACCGTCGTCGGTGACGCTGATCTCGATCCGCCGGTCCCGCACGGCCGCTGTGAGGGTGACGCCACTCGAGGCGTGAGCCACGGCGTTGTCGACGAGCGGCGCCAGGGCTCGGGAGGCGAGGGCCAGCGGCGCACCCGTGTCCGGGAGGTCGTCGCCGATGTCGACCCGGATGCTCACCCCCGACCGCTCGTGCTGATCGGCCAGGACCGCGCGGGCGATCTCGAGCGGGTCGCACGTCGCACCGCGATCACCCTCGCCGCGCGCCACGTCCAGCAGCGTCGTGATCGTCGTGCTCATGCGCTCCACGAGGGCGATGACCTCCCGCAGCCGCTCGGCGACACGCTCCTGGGGCTCCATCATGAGCGCGATCTCGGCCTCGCCACGCAGTGCGGTGAGCGGCGTGCGCAGCTCGTGCGCGAGCTCGGCCGTCAGGCGTTGCTCCCCGCGCAGCGCCCCGGCGACCCGGTCGAGCAGCAGGTTGAGCGTCTCGCCCAGGACGGCGATCTCGTCCCCACGACCCGGAACCGTCGCGAACCGGGAGTCGAGGTCGTGCTCGCTCCACTCCTCGGCGCGGGTCGCCATCGACCCGACCGGCGCCAGGGCCCGCCGCACGGTCCAGGCCGCGCTCGCGCTCGATCCGGCCGTGACGATCACCCCGAGCGCCACCAGGCCGATCGCGACGACGTTACGCGTGCGCTCGTACGGCTCGAGCGACTCCGACACGACGACGACTCCGGCCGGGTCGCCGGACGTCGACGCCGGAACCGGTGCGGCCAGGTACAGGCGCTCGCGTCGCTCCAGGCTGGTCCGCCGGGTCACGTCGGCCAACGACTCGGCGGTCTCCTGCACGTTGCGCCCGGCGTTGGGTCCCCGCACCTGCTGCCCGGTCGCGTCGAAGACCCAGACGGCCTCGTCGATCGCGTCGTCCGGGGCGTCGAGTCCCGGGCCCGAGTCACCGTCACCGGCCTGCGCGGTCGCGAGCACGAGATCGAGCCGGTCCTCGAGAGAGCTGGTGACGCTGTCGCGGGTCAAGGCGGCCAGGACCAGCAGCACCGTGGTCACCACCAAGGCCATCGCGACCGCGGTCACGAGCGCGGTGGAGCGCACGATCCGGCTCCGCAGCCCGGCCCGGCGCCAGAGTCTCACTGGAGCACGAACCCGACGCCGCGCACGGTCTCGAGCCGGACGGGCGACTCCACGGCGGCGAGCTTGACCCGCAGGCGCCGCACGTAGGAGTCGATCGTGTTCTCGCTGACCATCGTGCCGTCGGGCCACGCGGCGACCACCGCGGCGCGGCGCCGGACGACCGTGCCGGGCTGGGCGGCGAGCGTGGCCAGGAACCGGTACTCGGTGGGGGTCAGCCGCTCCTCGAGGTCGCCGTGGCGCACCGCGAAGCGGCCCGGGTCCAGGTGCAGGCCGGTGGTCGTCTCGGGGACTGCGCGCGCACGGCGCGTCAGCGCCTCCAGCCGTACGAGGACCTCGGCGACGGCGAACGGCTTGGCGACGTAGTCGTCGCCGCCGGCGTTGAATCCCGAGACCCGGTCGTGGAGGGCGTCGAGCGCGGTCAGGAACAGCACCGGGGCGTGCTGGCCGGACGCGCGCAGCGCCTGGCACACGTCGCGGCCGTCCGCGTCGGGCAGGCCGATGTCGATCACGAGCACGTCGACGCCGGACCCGGCTCCGAGGTTCGCCACCGCCTCCTGGCCGTTGCGGGCGATCACGACGTCGTGGCCGTGCAGGGTCAGGGCGTCGGTGAGCACGCGGCGCACGGCGACGTCGTCCTCACAGATGCCGATGCGGGTCACGTCGTCCATGGTGCCCCACGCCGGACCCGTGCACCCACGAGATCGTTCACCGCACGCGCAGGGCCAGAGCGGGGCACGCGGCCGCCGCTCGGCGGGCCGCACCGACCAGATGGGGCTCGATCTCGGGATCGAGGACGAGGGGGTAGCCCCACTCGTCGAGGCCGATCTTCTCCGGCAGGAGGCGCGCGCAGAGCCCGTGGCCGTCGCACCGGGTCCAGTCGACGGCGATCGCGGTCATGACGTCCTCCTCGGGATCGCGAGGATGCTCGACGGCGGTCGTCCGCAGGTGCCGTGGGCGCGGTGGACCTCGATGTCGTCGGCCAGTGCGACGAGTGCCGAGGTCATGAACTGGACGGCGCCGTCCGGGTGGGCGCACGCCCCGCGGCCGCGCACCTGACTCGCGCGCCGCAGCAGCTGGGCCTCGGACCCCTGACCCGCCGCGAACGCCCGCACGTCCTCGGCCAGCGCCGGAAGCCCGAAGAAGCACGGTCCGCACTGTCCGGCCGACTCCTCGGCCAGCCACTGGCTCACGGCCGCGACCTCGGCGAGCACGCACGTGCCGGGGTGCGGCCGGGCGATGACACCCGCGCCGAGCGGTGCCCCGGAGGCGCGCAGCGCGGCCCGGTCGATCGTCAGACCTGCGGTCGAGCGCACCCAGGTTCCGTGGAAGCCTCCGACCAGCACGGGAGCGCCGGGGCGCCCAGGCAGCAGCGCGTCGAGCGGGGTGCCGTTGGCGACCTCCAGGACCCCGGCCTGGACCACGTCGCCGACGAGCGTGACGAGACTCGTGCCCGGTTCGTCGCGGGTGCCGGTCTCGGCGTAGCCGGCGGCTCCGAGCCGGGCGAGCACCGCGATCTGCGCGAAGGTCTCGACGTTCGAGGCGAAGGTCGGACGCCCGTCGAGGCCGCGGTCGTGCGGCAGGTCGCGGCGGCCGCCGGGCCGAGCGAGTCCGGTCGTGAGGCCGTTGACCACGGCGCGGATCTCGCCGCCGGCGAAGCCCGCCCGCGTGAGAGCGAGGGTGACCGCGGCCGCGTCCGGGCGCTCCGCGAGCGCTGCTGCCAGGGCGGCGTGGGCCCGGTGGTCGTGGACCGCGATCGTCGCTCCGGTCGCGCCGAGCGCGTGCGTCACGACCAGGGCACCGTCGATCACCAGGTGGGGGGCGACCGTCATCAGGGCCCGGTCCTTGCAGCTCGCCGGCTCCCCCTCGCTGCCGTTGACCAGGACCGTCATGGGTCCGCCGAGCGGCATGGCCTCGAGCTTGACGGCGACGGGGAAGGCCGCGCCGCCCCGACCGAGCAGGTTCACGGCGCGCAGCGACTCGAGGAGCCAGGCGCGCGGGCGCAGGGCGGGCACGCCGTGGACGGCCCGGTGCTCGGCCCAGGTCAAGGCTCGGTGGGCAGCGACGCCGGCGAGCAGCCGCGGCGCGCCGAACGGGTGGGACGGGGCGGTCGCGACGGGATCAGTGACGGTCATGAAGTGATCCTGACGAGGCGACGGGCTGTGGCGAGGGGCTGGTTCGCGGATCGGTCGTGGCCGAACAGGCGCACCGCGACGGCGACGACGACGGCCAGGCCGCACGCGACGTAGACGGCGGACGCCCAGATCGTGCCGGTGTCGGTACCGGCGAGCAGGCCGTGGCCCATCGACAGCGCCCAGCCGGCGTAGGCCATCAGGTGCACCGATCGCCAGGTCCGGGCCGCCCGGGCGGAAGCGGCGAGGCGACCGCGCGCCGCACCGGTCACCGCGGCCAGGACGATCGCGTAGGTCCCGAGGGTGCCCAGGCCCAGGGCGACGGGCGCGTACCCGGCGGTGAACGGCACCAGCGCGCCACTCACGCTGACGTCGACGAAGTGGTCCACCACGAGGATCGCGACGTGGGCCGTCAACGCGAGAAGTCCGGTGATGGCGGCCGAGCGATGCGCCATCTGCATCAGGAAGCGACGGTCGATCGCCGACCAGGTGCGCGGACGCGCGCGGCCCGACGCGAGCGCACCGAGGACGGTCGAGACGGTGAAGGCGATCAGGGCCACCATGCCGGCGGCCCGCGCCAGGTACCAGAGCGTCATCACGACGCCTCGACACTGACCGGCCAGGCACCGAGGGTACGGACCCGGCCCCCATGGTCGACGAGCCGGGCCGGCAGCTCGAGCTCGGCCAGGTACGACTCCGCCTCGGCGCCGAGGATCAGGGCCGCGGTGCTCGCGGTGTTGGCGTCCACCGCGCTGGGCGCCCAGACCGTGGCCGAGCGCCACGGCCCGGCTGCAGGCCGCCCGGTGCGCGGATCGACGATGTGGTGGGCGTCGCCGGCGGCCGTGCGCCAAGCACGCGCCGCGGTCGACGACGTCGCCAGCCCGCCATGCGTCAGGCCGATCTGCTCCCCGTCGCCGCCCGCGATCTCGCTGACGTGGACCTGCCACGGCCGGTCGGCGCGTCCGGCGACCGCGAGGTCTCCACCGATCTCCACCAGGACACCGGTGCCGTGGAGGGCGGCGATCGTATGGGCGGCGACGTCGGCGGTCCACGCCTTGGCGGTCGCTCCCAGGTCCAGCACGACCCCGCGCGGGACGCCGATGCGGGACAGCTCGTGGTCGACGCGCACCTGGCGCCAGTCGGCCGGCGGCACCGCCTGCGCGGGAGCGGCCGGCACCAGCCGGCCGCGCACGAGCTCGATGTCGCGGTCGTAGCCGGCGGCCATGACCTGATGGCCGATCGTCGGGTCGACCAGTCCCTCGGTCTCGGCGGCCGCGTCGAGCGCGACGTCGACGAGCGCCAGCGTGCGACCACCGACCGGCACGAACGTGCCCGACCTGGCGTTGACGCGGCTGAGGTCGGACGTCGCCAGGAAGCGGCTCGACGACTGCTCGACCTCGCTCATGAGACCCGTGAGGTACCGCCGGGACGGGCCGAGGGCAGCCGGGTCGGTCACGACCAGGCGCACCGTGCAGGTCCAGTCCTCCCAGAGGGCCGAGGCGCTCATGAGGCGTTGCTCCCGGCGTCGGGCGACGACCCGCGCTGGGGCGAGGTCAGTCCGGTCGAGCCGGAGGAGTCCGACGACCGCGAGCCGCTCGAGCCCGTGCTGCCTGTCGGACCCGAACCGTTCGCTCCCGGAATGCTCGGCCCGGCTGTGTCGGGCGGGGTGGACAGGCTCTGGGCCGCCGTGACGGCGGCCAGACCACCGGTCAGCAGCAGACTGGACGCAGCGATCGCCGCGAAGTGCTTCCTCGCCCGGGCGACAAGAGCCGCCCGCGGCGCCGTGGGTGAGGTGTTCATGGTGGGGTGCTCTTCGCCTCGTGTCGGACCGGTGGGTCGTCGAGCGATCGTTGATCGACCGCTCGCGCCCATCGTGACGGCGCACACCTGCACACAACCTGACTGCTCGCGGGAGGGGCCCGCGTGCAGTGGGAGACAGCAGACCGGGAAGGGACAGCAAGCCTTACGGCCCGCTCCCGGGCGTCGCGGCACCGGCCGGGCTGGCACCGTCACCCGACGAGCCCGCAGACGACCAGGCCGGGCCGACACGTGACCGCTTAGATTACTGGTGTCGACGGCGATGTCGACGTCCGACTCAGCCCGCGCCGACGAGACGGTGAGACGGTGGGACGGACGGCTCGACCCCGAGCCGGACGAGGCGCGGCTCGACCAGACGCAGAAGGAGTCCTGATGCTCAACCCGGTGCACCTGCGGACCCTCACCGTGGTGCTGAGAACCGGATCGTTCGCCGACGCCGGCCGCCGACTCGGCTACACGGGCTCAGCCGTGTCGCAGCAGATCTCGGCCCTCGAGCGCCAGGTGCGGATGCCGTTGTTCGAACGATCCGCGCACGCCGTGCGGCCGACCCCGGCCGCTGAGTTCATCGCTGCTCGGGCGACCTCGGCGCTCAGCACGCTGCAGGAGCTGGAGGACGAGATCGCCGCACTCCACGAGGGCACCGCGGGCCGCGTGCGCCTCGGCAGCTTCCCCACGGCGGCCGAGCGCCTTCTGCCGATCGCCCTGTCCGAGCTCGCGCACGCGACACCGGACATCGAGGTCCACCTCGACGAGGGCGAGCCGTCGGAGCTGGTGGGCCTGGTCGAGGCCCGTGAGCTCGACGTCGCCCTGGTGTACCGGTACGACCTGGTCCCCCTCAGCCTGCCGCGCGGACTGCGCGCGCACCGTCTCCTGGTCGAGGACCTGCTCGTGATCATGCCGGTCGACCACCCGGCCGCGGAGTCGGACGAGGTGGTGATGTCCACCCTCGCCGCCGAGACCTGGATCACGACCCGGGACGGTACGGCTGCCGCCACGATGATGCAGCGCCTCTCGGGAGCCGCCGGCTTCGAGCCCGACATCGCTCACCGCAGCAACGACTACGACGTGATCCACGGCCTCGTGCGGGCCGGGCTCGGGCTGGCGGTCGTCCCGGCTCTGGGGCACGTCCCGACCGAGGGCATCGCGGCGACACGGCTGAGTGGCCCCGACACCCACCGCGAGGTCTTCCTGCTGCGATCACCCACGTCGCGGCGTGAGACCGTCACGCGCATCGTCGCGGCGCTGGAGCACGCCTGCGAGACCGTGGCCGCGGGCAGCGCCGCGCTCACGACAGGTCGATGACCCGACCCGCGTCGAGGCGGTGGGTCCGAGTGCCAGCAGTTCTGGTGCTGCACCGCACCCCTGAGATCGCGAGTCGACAAAGGCCGTCCGCGACTTTGATCAGCAGGGACTCCGCGGAGTCGACGAGCATCAGCATCGCTGGTCCTGGGAGCGCTAGACCGTCGGCCTCGACCCCTCGTGCCGGGCGCCGTCGCGCCCGCATGATGGGAACCGACACCGAGACGAAGGGCTGAGACCGATGCTGAACGACACGTTCGACCTCATGGACGAGTGGGGGCCGGAGAAGGTCGTATGCGTCTCCGACCGGCGCACCGGGATGCGCGGCGTCCTGGTGATCGACAACACCTCGCGCGGCATGGGCAAGGGCGGCACCCGCATGAGCTCCGGCCTGAGCGTCCTCGAGGTCGCCCGGCTCGCGCGCACCATGACGTGGAAGTGGGCGGCTCACGACCTGTTCCACGGTGGCGCCAAGGCGGGCATCCTCGGCGACCCGAACGCCCCTGACAAGGAAGGCATCCTGCGGGCCTTCGCCCGGGCGCTGCGAGGCGAGGTCCCGAGCGAGTACGTGTTCGGCCTCGACATGGGTCTGACCGAGGCCGACGCCGCGATCTTCCTCGACGAGCTGGGTGACCGCGGGGGTGCCGTCGGCCTGCCCCGCGAGCTGGGCGGGCTGCCGTACGACGAGCTCGGGGTCACCGGTTTCGGCGTGGCCGAAGCGGCCGACGCGGCCGCCGCCGAGATCGGCCTGCCGATGGCCGGCGCGCGGATCGCGATCCAGGGCTTCGGGGCCGTCGGTGTCGCGGCCGCCGAGCGCTTCGCGCAGCTCGGTGCCGTGGTCGTCGCCGCGTCGACCTCGAAGGGGGCCGTGATCGACCCGGCCGGACTCGACCTCGCGCGCCTGGTCGAGCTACGCGCCAAGCTGGGTGACGACTGCGTGAGCGAGTACGGCGGCGTGCAGGATGCCGGCGCGGCCCTCACGGTCGACGCCGACGTGCTGGTGCCGGCCGCCCGCGAGGACGTCATCGACGAGCACCTGGCGGCGACGACGAGCGTGCGGCTCGTGGTCGAGGGCGCCAACATGCCGACCACGGCGGCCGCCAAGGAGGTCCTGCACGCGCGGGGCGTCACGATCGTGCCCGACTTCATCGCCAACGCCGGCGGCATCGTGGCCGCCGCGCACTCGATGGACGCCCGCCGCTCGCCGTTCCCGGTCGAGCCCGAGACCGTCTTCACGATGATCTCGGCGAAGATGCGGGCCAACACGGCGAACGTCATCGCCGAGAGCCGGGCCCGCGGCCTGATGCCGCACGACGCCGCACGCGCCGTGGCGCAGGACCGCGTGCGGGCCGCCATGGCCCTGCGCGGCCAGCTGCCGACCGCCTGATCCCCATCCCCAGCGCACCGAAGGACGTTCACCCATGACCACTGTCGACACCACGACCCTGCGGGCGCGCTTCGCGGCTCGCCTCTCGGCGCTCTACGGGACGGAGGTCCCGGCCTACACGACGCTCGTGGAGGTCTCGCACGAGGTCAATGCCCGCGTCATCGAGCGCCACGGCGCCGACGCCGAGCGCCTCGGGTCGATCAGCCGCGTGACGGCCGAGCGGCACGGGGCGATCCGGGTCGGCAGCCCGGCCGAGATGGCGCAGGTCGCGCGGGTCTTCGGTGCCCTGGGCATGCAGCCCACCGGGTTCTACGACCTGCGCGACGCCCGGCCCACCCCCATCCCGGTCGTCTCCACGGCGTTCCGTCCGCGCGACCGCGAGGAGCTCGCCCGCAACCCGTTCCGGGTCTTCACCTCGATGCTCGTCCCGGAGGACCGACGCTTCTTCGACGCCGACCTCGAGCAGCGCCTGCGCACCTTCCTCGACGCTCGACAGCTCTTCCCCGACGAGCTGCTGACCCTCGCCGACCGCGCCGAGGCCGAGGGAGGCCTGGACGAGGCCGCCGCCGTGACGTTCCTCGATCTGGCCGCCTCGGCGTTCGCGCTCTCGCCCGAACCGGTCGACAGCGCGTGGTACGCCGAGCTCGAGCGGGTCAGCAGCGTGGCCGCCGACATCGGCGGTGTCACCACGACCCACATCAACCACCTGACGCCGCGCGTGCTCGACATCGACGACCTCTACCAGAGCATGCAGGCCCGGGGCATCGAGATGATCGACCGCATCCAGGGTCCCCCGCGGTGGGACGGCCCCGACGTCCTGCTGCGACAGACCTCCTTCCGCGCACTCGCCGAACCGCGCCGCTTCCGCGACCCCGACGGGGTCGTCTCGGAGGGTTCGCTGCGCGTGCGCTTCGGCGAGGTCGAGGCCCGGGGCATCGCCCTGACCCCCGCGGGCCGCGACCTCTACGACCGCCTCGTCCGCACCGTCGACGAGCGCACCGCGGAGAGCGGGGAGGACCGCGACGTCGTGGCGCAGCAGGTCTGGACCGAGCACCTGCCGGCGACCGAGCGGCAGCTGTGCCTCGACGGGCTCGGCTTCTTCACCTACCGCCCCGCCGAGACACTGCCGGTGGGCACGCCGCCCCGGGACCTTCGCGGCCTCGTCGCCGGCGGCTGGCTCGAGGCCGATCCGATCGTGTACGAGGACTTCCTGCCCCGGTCGGCGGCGGGGATCTTCTCGTCGAACCTCACCGGTGAGGGAAGCGTCGACGCCTCCCAGGGCGGCGCCGAGCGCGACATCGACTGGATGTCCGCGACGGTCGGTCGCGACGTGGCGGCGCCCGAGGACGTCTACGCGGCCGAGAGCCGGACGAGCCTGGAGGCGGCCGCAGCCACGCTGGGAGTCACGATCGCGGAATGACGCCGCCTCGCCGCCTCGGCGTCTCGCCGTGACGGCTCTGGCGAACGTGTCCGGGGGGGCCTCAGCCCTCGTCGAGCCCGATGAGGGCGCGAACCTCCTGGGCGAGCGTGCGCGGGCTGAACGGCTTGGGGATGACCCCGCGGATCGCGACGTCGGCCCAGGGCGGGTCCTCCCCGCCGACCACGGCGCGGGCCGTCAGCAGCACGATCGGGATGTCGGCGGTCTTCGGGTCACCGAGCAGGATGCGTGCGGCCTCGACGCCGTCGACCTTCGGCATCATGACGTCCATCAGCACCACCGTCGGCTGGTGCTCGCGCGCCAGGTCGATCCCGGTGACCGCGTTGTCGGCGCTGACGACCCGCCATCCACCGACGCGCTCCATCGAGATCTCGACGAGCATGCGGATGTCCGGGTCATCGTCGACGACCAGGGCGAGCGGGGGGATCATGCGGCCATCTCCCGAATTCAGGTGGACCTGACTGGCGCCCTCATTGTGTCAGTCCGCCGGACGTCTCCGCACCGTCGAAGGTGAACGACCTCACCGATAGACTCCGCGCCGTGAGAGAACTGCGGCGAGCACGACGGTCCGGACCGCGGCGATGCCGAGGCCGGCGGTGAACGCCGGGCGGTTGCGGATCACCGTGCGCACCGCGATCGGCCAGGGACGCACGCCGATCTCGGCGTTCGACGACGCCCTGCACGGGGCGAACGTCGCCGACTTCAACCTCATCACGCTCTCGTCGGTGGTGCCGCCGCGCAGCGACGTCGTGATCAGCGACGAGTCGCTGCCGGCCGAGCACGGCGACAAGCTCTACTGCGTGGTCTCCACCGCTCGCGCCCAGCTGCGCGGCGAGTCGGCCTGGGCGGGCCTGGGCTGGGTCTACGACGAGGAGCTCGGCGGACTGTTCGTCGAGCACCACAGCGGGAGCCAGGAGTCGGTCGAGGAGCTCATCGACCTCTCCCTGGAGGACATGGCGCGGCGACGCGGCCTCGACTTCGGTCCCGCGAACCGCGTCGTGGCGGGCGCCCACTGCGAGGACCGGCCGGTCTGCGCGCTGGCGATCGCCACGTACGAGGTCGAGTCGTGGCAGGCAGCCCGTGGCTGACGACGCGACCCCCACGACCGTGACCGGACCCCGGGTCCCGGGTGTGCAGGTCGAGCGCCACCTGGAGGTGGCGGCCGAGCGCGCCGAGGAGCTGTACCCCTGGTACGAGAGCACCTTCGCACCGCTGCGGGAGGCGGCCGCGGCGCGGCACGTTCTGACCCTGGAGGAGTTCGTCGAGGAGATGGCCGATCCGCGCATCGACAAGTGGATCGCCACCAGCGAGGCCGACGGGGCGTTCCTGGGGCTGTCCACCCTGGCGCGCGACCTCGAGGCGGTGCCCTGGGCCAGCCCGGAGTACTACACGGTCCGGCATCCGGAGCACGCCGCCCGCGGGGCGATCTGGTACCTCGGCTTCACGATGACGCCGCCGAACGGCCAGCGCGCCGGGGTGTTCGCCACGATGCTCACGGCCATGATGGAGGCCGCCGTCGAGCACCGGGTCATCGTGGCCTGGGACATGTGCGCGGCCAACGTCGAGTCGGGCCTGAACGCCGCGATCATGGCGCAGCTCGCCGCCGGTGCGGGCGCTCCGTCGACGCAGGTCGACGTGCAGACGTACTACAGCGCCGACTTCTCCGGCGGGTCCTGAGCCGCGGCCGCTTCGCCGGTCAGCCGGTCGGCCGACGGCAGGGTGAACGAGAAGACGCTGCCCTCACCCAGGGTGCTCTCGACCCAGACCCGGCCGCCCATCTGCGTGACGATCGCGCGGGTGATCGCGAGGCCGAGCCCCGTGCCGCCCTCGATGCGCGAGTCCGAGGAGTCGACCTGCCGGAAGCGTTCGAAGATGTCCTCCAGCCGGTCGGCCGGGATGCCTCGGCCCTCGTCGGCGACCGTGAAGACGACCTCGTCGCCGTTCGGGGCGGCGCTGATCCGCACGGTGCTGCCGGCGTCGGAGAACTTGACCGCGTTGCCGACCAGGTTGCCCAGCACCTGAGCCACCCGGTCGGGATCGGCGATCACCTCGCCACCGACCTCGCCGACCTCGAGCGCGATGTCGGCCCCCTGGGCGAGGGCCGCGAGCTCGGCCGCGCTGGACTCCACGAGTCGCGCCGCCAGGTGCAGCGAGGCGTGCACCTCGAAGGCCCCCGAGGAGAGCCGTTCGACGTCGAGGATGTCGTTGATCAGGCGTCCCAGCCGCTCGGCGCTCTCCTCGCCGTGGTTGGCCATGGCCTGCACCTCGGGGGGCAGCTCGCCGAGCGCGCCGCTGCCGATCAGACCGAGGCTCCCGCGGATGGAGGTCAGAGGGGTGCGCAGCTCGTGGCTGACCACCGAGAGGAACCGGTCCTTCATCCGCTCCACCTCGCGCCGTGCCGTCGTGTCACGGAAGGCGACCACGGCTCCGCTGACCTTGGACGTGGCGGGGTCGACGATCGGCGACGCCACGATCTCCACCGCGAACGGCGTGCCGTCGCTGCGCAGGTAGACGTCGTCCTCGCTGCGCGCCACGACCGCGTCGCGGATCGCCTCGGTGACGTAGCACGAGTCGATCGGGTACGGCGCGCCGTCGGGCCCGGGCGCGTGGAACAGGTCGTGCGGGTGGGCCAGTCCGATCGCGGCCTCGTCCAGGCCCAGCATCTCCTGGGCCGACCGGTTGATCACGGTCACCCGGCCGCCTACGTCGACCCCGTAGATGCCGTCGGCCACGCTGTCGAGCAGCGCACGGGTCTGCTCGGCCCAGTGCCGCAGATCGGCGGTCTGGTCGGCGACCCGCTGCTCCAGGTCGCGCCGCAGCTCGTAGGTCTCGCGGCTGATGATGAGCTCGCGCCCCAGTGCGGCCGCGACCAGGACGATCCACAGCACGACCTGACCGCGGGCCGTCGGACCTCCGGCGCTGACGGTCTGGATGATCCCCGCGGCCAGCAGCACGGCGAACACCGTGACCGTGCCGGCGATCTGGGCCGTCCTCGGCCGCGCGACGGCGTCACCGACCTCGTGGGTCGGCACCCACGCGGCGAGGCCGATGAGGGAGTATCCGACGACCCAGCCCAGGTCGGTCCAGGTGCCGAACGCGTAGCCCTCCTGGGCCTGGGTCACGGCGTAGTTCAGGTCGCTCAGCATGTAGCTGAGGTAGCCGGCCGCGATCAGCGTCAGGGCGGCCCGGTCGGCCGCGCCGGAGCGCGTGAGCAGCAGGACCGCGATCGTCGCCACGACGACGTCGAGCACGGGCAGGATCAGCACCGTCGCGCCGCTCACGCCGCCGGTGGTGGTCGACAGCAGGTCGTCGTAGATCAGGGAGCTGGCGATCAGGAGCACGGCGGATCCCGCGACGAGACCGTCGAGCACCAGGACCGCGACCCCGCGGCTGGAACGGAGGGCGGGGAACAGGAGCAGGGCCACGATCGAGACCGTGAGGGCCGTGGCGATCGCGACGTCGTTGAGCGCGGCGGAGAGCCCGGCCGTGCCGCCACCGACCACCGAGCTGACGATGTTGCCGGCCACGACGATCAGGCCGGCGAGCCCGATCAGCTGCCAGGCGCGGCGGCGACGCCCTCGCGACCGGCGGCCGCGCAGGAAGCAGCTGGCGGCCGCGGCGCTGCCGACGAGCAGGAGCCCGCCGGACGCGGAGGCCGTGGCGACGGCGGAGCCCGGGTGCGTGATCAGGATCGCGGCGAGGACCACCAGGACGGGGACCACGACGGCGGTCGCGACGTAGGGCGCTCGCAAGCCCGCGCCGGCTGGGCCGGGTGCCGTCGACGCTGGGCCGCTCATTGCGCATCATCCGATCGTGTCCGGGCTGGTCGCCGTCCGATGGGCGGGTCGAGCCACTCGCCGGCGCATCTTCCCCACCAGCGCACGGTTCGGCGCGGCCGATGGCTCTGACACGGACGCCGAGCGTTCTCCCGTGTTCATCATGGCAGACGGTCGGCGCATCAGGCCGGATCTGCGTCGCCCACCGGTCCGCCTCGCGGGGGCCTCGCATGTCGCAGCCACGAGAGCCTGGCGTCACTCCTCGGGCACGACGCCCGACCACCACTGGCTTCGGGCGAAGAACCTGCGACTTTGCCCCGAGCCACTCCCCGCAGTCACCCCACCCGAACGACACCAGGGCCCGCAGCGACGAACGCGGCGGGCCCGGGTACTGGCGGAGGATAGGGGATTCGAACCCCTGAGAGCTTTCACTCAACCCGCTTTCCAACCGCGCCAGCGCCAATTTCGACCAGTTCGCCAAAGTCTCTTTCGCTGGAATTGCAGCGTTTTCCATCACTGCCCATCACGCTCAATCAGGGCAAATCATGGTCCAACTGAGACCAAAACTGAGACCAAAACCGAGAACGATCCGTGGGCCTCTGAGAGGCCGGCGAGCGCGGCGCTCAGCTCACGCGGTCAGCCAGTGTGGCGAGCCCCGGCCCGGAAAGCTCGTCCAGTGCGACGGGCCTGCCGGCGATCGCCATCAGGAGGGACTCGGCCGGACCGGCGACCTCATCACCGGTCCCGCGCGACCAGTCGTGATCGGTCGCCACCAGCCTGAGGCCGCGCGCGTTCCGCTTCGCCGGCAACGTCGGAGCCTTCAGCGCAAAGTCCAGTGCCGGCAGCAACCGCTCCGCGGGGATCTCCCGGGGCCGGCCGAGTGCGCGTCGGATGTCCTGCTGGTGGATCAGCCCGTCCGTCAGGGCAATGGCACCATGCATGGCCGACGTCAGCCCGCGCGGAGTCTCGCAGCGACGTACGAGCTCGATCACCTCGTCGTTCGAAAGGTCGGCGTGTCGAGCGACGGCCCAAGCGTTGACGGAATCGACCCGGAGGCCGCCGCGGAGGAAGGCCATCGGCAACCCGGACCAACCCAGGTCGTCGTAGCTCACGATGTGAATCGCGACCTCACGCACCGACCAGTCGTCGCACAGCGATGGACGGGCCCACTCATCAGGAGCCAACCCCCTGCAGAAGCTCGTGCAAGCTGGCGCGCTCACTCTCGACCAGCACTGGCATGTCGTTCGTCATTCCCGCTCCTTTCCAGCAAGCCGCAGCACCCGCGACGTAGACCGTCGCATCCGCAGGGACGGTCCCGCAGCACGAAAGGCTGCCCGAGTGACACCTTGGCGGAGTGCCCACGATTTACAGATTGAGTCCACTATGGGACATCATCTGTTGTGACTGGTCGGGAGTTCCTCACCATCGAGGAGACAGCGAACACCCTTGGGGTGTCGACTCGTCACGCCCGGCGACTCGCGGACACCGGCGCCATCGATCGCATCGCGCGAGGACTGGTCGACCGAGGGTCGGTCGATCGTTACCTCCAGTCGCAGCGTATGGGCCGCACCCGAGCCTGGGCTGAGCACACGGCGTGGGGCGCCGTCGCGATGCTCGCCGGTCTGGATGCCGACTGGCTCGGTGCGACTCAAACCTCGCGACTCCGACAGAGCCTTCGCGAACTCACCGAAGTCGATGAGCTTCTGACCCGGACCCGCGACCGCGCTCAGGTCCACACTTTCGAGGCACACCGCGCAGCGCTCCCCCAGCTTCGCCAGGTCGTCGCCCTCTCCAACACCCGGACACTCGGCCTCACCGACGCCGTCGACGCCAGCAGGGACGGCTACCTCGCCGCCAGCGACCTCGACAACGTCTCTCGGGACCTCAGCCTGCGCGCCGACCCGGCCGGGCCTGTCACGCTGCGGGTGACCGGCTTCGACTTCGAACAGGTCCGCGCCTTGGTCGACACCTCCGTCGTCGCGGCCCTCGACGCAGCCACGAGCACGGACCCGCGCGTGCGAGGCGTCGGCCACCGCGTGCTGGCGGAGTCGCTGGAGGCGTACCGATGAGCGCCGAACGCCCGCCCATCGACGTCGCCTCCCAACCGGGGGATGGGCGACTCCCTTACCGAGCGTCGCCGAACTGGCAGACGCCCGAAGGCGTCAAAAGAATTTCTGTGCTCAGTGGGCAATGTTGCTCATTGGGCAGGGGCGGTCATACTGAGGGAGTGGATCGTGGATTGCGGGACCTCAAGCGGGAGGCCACGGCGCAGGCGCTGGCCGAGGCGGCCTTCGAGTTGACCCGTGAGCGCGGGTTGTCGGGGTTCGTCACAGCAGACGTGGTCGACCGGGCAGGGTATTCGCGCCGCACCTTCGCGAACTACTTTTCCTGCAAGGAGGAGGCGGTCGCCTCGGTCGCGTTCGGTGGTGTCGACGACGCTAGCGCTGTCCTGACCGCCCTACCCGCAGACCTGCCCCTGCTCGATGCCCTATTGGCCGTGATGCGGGATCAGTTCACCGCGGACACGTTGGTGAGGATGCGCGAGCTGATGGCAATGGGGCGGCAGTACCCGTCCCTTGAACCTTATGTCCTCGGGGTTCAGCAACGAATGCGCCAGACCGCCCAGGAGCTCTTGGGGTCGGTGGCCGGGGACCGGTACCCCGCCATCTACGTACCCCTGCTATTCGGCGCCGTGTACGGCGCGGTGATGGCCGCCTTGGAGGGAACCTTCGACGTGCACCTTGACGGTGCAAGCGACGCCACCCCCGCGTCGATGGACTACAGCTCGTTCCTCGACATCACCTTCGACTACCTGCGCCACGGCCTCTAGCCGCCGCGTCTCGCCCTCAAGGAGCGCCAACCCCATGTCCACTTTCTTGTACCGGCTCGGACGAACCGCGTTCGGCAGGCCGTGGCTTTTTATCGCCGGTTGGTTGGCGGTACTCGCAGCGGTCGTCGGCGCCGTGGTCATCAACGGGGTGAACGTCAGCTCTGAGATGAAGATCGAGGGCACCGAGGCCCAGACCGTGCTCGACCGCGTGGCCGAAGAGCTCCCCGCGGCCTCGGGAGGCCAAGCCAGCGTCGTCTTTACCGTGCCGGGCGGTGAGCGCCTCGACACTCCGGAGCGTCTTGCGGTGATCAGCGACACCGTCAACGACGTCTACGACCTCGAGAAGGTCGTCAACCCCCTGGACGCCGCTCTAGGTACCGGGAAGCAGGGCGGATCGGGCACTCCTCAGGTAGATGCGCCGGCCGATCCCCCGGCCGGGACGGACCCGGGGCAGGCGCCTCCTTACCAGCCGCTGATGGTGGACGGGGCCCCGGTGCCCGGCGTGCTGGTGTCCTCAAACGGGCAGGTCGCGCTGTTTCAGTTTCAGTTCACAGTCGCCTCGACCTCATTGACCGATGACGACGTCACATCGGTGATCAAGGCGGCGGAGCGTGCCGAGCAGGGAACCGAGATCACCGTCCTCCCGAGCGACTCGCTCAAGGCCATCGAGATCCCGGTCGGTATCGGTGAGGTGATCGGTCTCGCCGTCGCCGCTCTCGTGCTGGCGCTTACCCTGGGTTCGCTGATCGCGGCCGGTCTGCCCCTGGTCACTGCGCTGGTGGGTGTCGGCATCGGCGTGGGTGGCGCCTATGCGCTCTCCACGGTTGTTGAGATGAACTCCGCCACCCCCGTCCTCGGGCTCATGGTCGGACTGGCCGTCGGCATCGACTATGCGCTGTTCGTCGTGAACCGGCAGCGACGGTTGATTCTCGATCAGGGACTCAGCGCGCGGGAGGCAGCGGGCCGAGCGGTCGGCACAGCGGGCAGTGCTGTGTTCTTCGCCGGCCTGACCGTCATTATCGCGCTGACCGCCTTGACCGTGATCGGCATCGCCATGCTGTCCACGATGGCACTGGTCGCGGCGTCCACGGTCGCCCTGGCCGTGCTCATTGCCTTGACCCTGCTGCCCGCGTTGCTGGGGCTGGTCGGGGAGCGGATCTGCTCCGGCAAAGCCCGAGCCCGAGGCCACGCCAGGGTGCAGGCGAAGTCCCACAGCGTCGCCAACCACTGGGTCAGGGGCGCGATCAGGTTCCGGTGGCCCGTCATCGCGGGAGTGATCGCAATCCTGGGTGTGATGGCGATCCCCGCGGCCAGCATGAACCTGGGGATTCCAACCGGTGAGAGCGCGAACCAGGACACCGCCGCCCGGCAGAGCTACGAGGCCGTCTCCCAGGGCTTCGGTGAGGGATTCAACGGCCCCCTCCTTGTCACCGCAGAGCCCTCCGGCTCCACAGATCGCGTCACGCCCGAGCTGACCGCGAAACTCCTCGCCGAGTTCCAGGGCCGAGACGACATCGTGCTGGCCGCCCCCGTCGGCGTCAACGAGGCCGGCGACTTGGCCGTATTCAGCATCATCCCCACCTCCGGTCCCGGTGACGAGGCCACCAGCGACCTCGTAACATCGCTGCGCGAACCAGACAACGACATCGCCCAGGCCAACCAGGTGCAGCTCGGCGTCACCGGCTTCACAGCCGTCGGCATCGACACGTCCGACAAGCTCGCCGACGTCTTACCGCTCTACCTCGGCATCATCATCGTGCTCTCGATCCTGATCCTGATGCTGGTCTTCCGCTCGATCGTCGTCCCGCTCAAGGCCACCGCCGGCTTCCTGCTCAGCATCCTGGCCACCTTCGGCGCCACCACCGCCGTCTTCCAGTGGGGCTGGCTCAGCAGCCTCTTCGGGTTCGATACCGGGGGCCCGCTGATGAGCTTCAT
The DNA here is from genome assembly GCF_023146395.1 of Aeromicrobium sp. Taxonomy (GTDB): domain Bacteria; phylum Actinomycetota; class Actinomycetes; order Propionibacteriales; family Nocardioidaceae; genus Aeromicrobium. The sequence continues at coordinate 273,642 of NZ_JAGLCD010000008.1, forward strand.
GCCGATCATCGTGACCGGCATCCTCTACGGGCTGGCCATGGACTACGAGGTCTTCCTGGTGTCCTCCATGCGCGAGGCACACATCCACGGTCAGCGAGCCCGACAAAGCACCGTGCATGGCTTCGATCAGGCTAGCCGCGTCGTCGTCGCCGCCGCGATCATCATGGTCGCGGTCTTCTCCGGCTTCATCTTCAGCCACGACATCATGATCAAGCAGATCGGCTTCGCTCTTGCCGCCGGCATCCTCATCGACGCCTTCATCGTCCGGCTGACCCTCGTGCCCGCCCTCATGGCCGTCTTCGACGAGCGAGCATGGTGGCTGCCCCGCTGGCTCGACCGCCTGCTGCCCGACCTTGACATCGAGGGCGACAAGCTGCTGACCATGCTCAACCAGCAGGCCGAGGTCACCGACCAACAGAGCATCGAGGTCCGCAACTGAACGGCCTAGTGCCATCCTGAGCCGAAGGCTGTCGCGGCCCTTCTCAGGGGCGTCGCCACGCCACGCCACGCCACGCCACCCTATTGGCAGGGCCCGAACGCGATCGACCACCACCCCTTGACGCCGCCTCGATCACTGACAATGTCGGCGGTACTTGGCCCGCCGCCCAAGCATTCCATCCGTCTCACGGCGCAGGAACGCGATGAACTCCGACGCCTCCGCCAATCGATGGCACCGCCGTTCGCGCCGAACTCCAAGGCGGCGACCTCCATGGATCCTGGAGTGCACGGGGATGAACGATCGCCTGACTGGGGTGGCCGGGCGCGACTGTCGCCTGGGCGACGTCGGGGCCCAGGGACGGCTGGCTCCGCCCGAGTCACTGTCACCGTCGCGACGATCACCTAGAATTTGTCCATGGCCACGCCGCTCCGGGAGTCCTACAGAGCTCACCTGCGGAGGCGTGTGTTGGAGGCGGCTTACGCCGAGACGGTCGAGAAGGGCTGGGAGAAGGTCCGGGTGGGTCACATCGCGATCCTGATCGGCGCCCCGCGCGCCATGCTCTACAAGGAGTTCGGTGACAAGCAGGCGCTGGGTGAAGCCCTGGTCCTCCACGAGGCCGACCGCTTCTTAGCCGGGATCAAGAATCTTCTGGCGTCGTACCCGACCGACGCCGCGGGCGGCATTCAAGCAGCGGTGCATTACACCTTGGCCGAGGCGGAGAGAAGCCCCTTGTTGCGTGCAGTCCTCGTCTCGCACCGCGATCCGGCACTGGAGACCGACGTCCTCAACGCCCGCAAGGGCATGCTTCCTCTCATCACGACCTCGGGACGTCTGCTCGACGTCGCGAGCGAGGCCCTGGCGGCGTGGATGCACCAGCAGTTCCCTCATCTGGACGTCACCGACGTCCAGAACGCGACGGACGCCCTTGTCCGACTCGCCGTCAGCCACCTGGCCCTTCCGGGGGCAGATGCCGAGGCCACCGGCCAGCAGATCTCCGAGGTGGCACTTCGGTACCTCGGACTGCGTCGATCCGAGACCGCCGACGGGGCCCGGGGAGTCGACCCCGCCGTCACCGCCCGCTGATTCGGCGCACCTGGAAGGGCGCTCGCGTCACCGCACTCCCTGCTCGCGTTGGAACTGGCTCGGAGACTGTCCGGTCCATCGCTTGAACGCGTGTGAGAAGTTCGTGAGATCGCTGTAACCAAGGTCGCTGGCAATCTCGCTCACCGTCGCCGTTCGTTCGAGCAGACGCAGCACCGCGCGCTCTCGCAACGAAGTCTCGCGCAGCTCACGGAATGTGGTGCCCTCATCAGCGAGTCGTCGCTTGAGGGTGCTGGCCGACATCGACAGCTCATCGGCGACCGATTGGCTGCTTCTCAGGACGTCGCCTTCATCCACCAGAAGCCTCACGGTTCGCGAGAACGACAGCGGCCCATTGCGGCGCTCGAGAGCCTTCTCCAGCTCGGCGATCGCGTGCCGATAGGCGATCGGATCCGAGAACCGACACACCTCGCTGAGGGTCTCAGCAGGTACCCGGAGGAATGAGATCGGGGCATCGAAGGCCAGCTGACCGCTCACCACATCCGAATCATCGGCCAGGCCGGGGGGCGCCGACCATGCCAGATGCAGGGTGACGGTCGACATGTCACCCACGAGCAGCTTCAGCAGACGCACGAGTGCCGATCCGCAGTAGGTGATCACCAACCGATCCAGGTCCGGATCACCCGTGTGGCCGGTGAAACCGACCGTCAGACCCTGATCGGAGTGATGCAGCTGAGGACTGAGCGCGGTCGAGATCAACGGCAAGTAGGTCAGCAGCTCCACGATCTCCGCGACCGAGCCGGCACTGACCAGCGGCAGGCTCAGTGGCCCGAAGGTGGTCAGCTGCGCCTGCGCTGCGCACGCCCGCCCGAGATGAGTCGCCTGAGCGGAGTCCAACGCCGGGTACACCTCCCTGAACCAGCGCAGAGGTGCCTGGACGTCACGCTCGACCATGGTCGACTCGCTGACTCCCTCGCGAATCATGACACGACGGAACCGCGCGACGGCGTCCGGCTCGAGCGCCTGGCTCGCGAGCAGTTGCACAAAGGCGAGTGGCGGAACGCAAGGCTCGACCATGACCACGAAACCGCCTCTCCGTGAGCCGAAATCACAAGTAATTGACTCCGGCGACCATAGCCACCGTTATCCAACCCGGCAACACTCGTATGAAGTTCATCACGCGCGGGACAGTTCTTCAGGAGACCCACATGGCAGTTGTCACCTTCGTGTCGCACGACGGCGAGAAGTACGAAGCCCCCCTTGAGGAGGGACGGTCGTTGATGCAGGTCGCGGTCAACGAGGCGATCCCCGGTATCGACGGGGACTGTGGTGGCGAGGCTGCCTGCGGGACTTGCCACGTGGTCGTCGACCCGCAGTGGTCCGAGCAGGTCGGCCTGTCCGGAGCGGAAGAGGAAGAGATGCTCGCGATGAACCCCGAGCGGCAGCCGACCTCGCGGCTCGCGTGCCAGATGGCGGTCTGCGCCTCGTGGGACGGCTTGACCGTCGAACTTCCCGAATTCCAGCTGTGACGACGAGAGAGACGGAAGCCACGCCATGAAGATCTCAGAAGCCATCACCACCAAGGTCCAGTCGACCATCCCGGTCGACCGGCAGATCCAGGGTGCGCACCTCTACGACAAGACCCGCCGCTGGGTAACGGGAACCAACGGTCAGAAGATGTTCGTCGAGGAGCCGATCCCCCCCGTAGAGGACGTGGAGCTGACCGACATCGACGTCAGCAACCCGTTCATGTACCGCCAGGGTCGCTGGCTCTCCTACTTCGAGCGTCTGCGGAGGGAAGCCCCGGTCCACTACCAGGCGAACAGCCCATTCGGACCGTTCTGGTCCGTCACGCGCCACGCCGACATCGTGGCCGTCGACAAGAACCACGAGGCCTTCTCCGCCGAGCCGTTCATCATCATCGGCACTCCGCCGCGATTCCTCGACGTCGAGATGTTCATCGCGATGGACCCGCCGCGACACGACCTCCAGCGAGCCGCTGTCCAAGGCGTCGTCGCTCCCAAGAACCTGCGTGAGATGGAAGGACTCATCCGTTCACGCGTCCAAGAGGTCCTCGACGACCTACCCGTGGACAAGCCGTTCGACTGGGTCAGCAACGTCTCGGTGGAGCTCACCGCGCGGATGCTCGCCACGCTGCTGGACTTTCCGTACGAGCAACGCCACAAGCTGGTCGAGTGGTCGGACCTGGCGTCCTCGATGGAGCAGGCCAACGGTGGCCCCTCCGACAATGACAAGGTGTTCCGCGGCATGCGCGATGCGGCGCTCGGTCTGAGCGCCCTCTGGCGCGACAAAGCCGCAAGGACTGCCGCCGGCGAGGCGCCCGGCTTCGACCTGATCACCATGCTGCAGAGCAACGAGGACACCAAGGACCTGATCGATCGGCCCATGGAGTTCATCGGCAATTTGACGCTGCTGATCGTCGGCGGAAACGACACGACCCGGAATTCGATGAGCGGCGGCGTGCTGGCCCTGAACCGCTTCCCCGACCAGTTCGAGAAGCTGAAGGCCAATCCCGACCTGATTCCCAACATGGTCTCGGAGATCATTCGCTGGCAGACCCCGCTCGCCTACATGCGCCGTGTCGCCAAGAAGGATGTCGTGCTCAACGGCCAGTTCATCCGCAAGGGCGACAAGGTCGTCATGTGGTACGCCTCCGGCAACCGCGACGAGGCGCTGTTCGACCGCGCCGATGACCTGATCATCGACCGGGCAAATGCGCGCAACCACATCTCGTTCGGTTTCGGCGTCCACCGGTGCATGGGTAACCGGCTGGCCGAGCTGCAGCTGAAGATCCTCTGGGAGGAGCTGCTGCCGCGATTCGAGAACATCGAGGTCGTCGGCGAACCGGAGTACGTCCAGTCGAACTTCGTGCGGGGCATCAGCAAGCTGATGGTGCAGCTCACGCCGAAGACCAACGCATGACCAAGTCGCGAGCTGTGATCGTCGGAGCGAGCCACGCTGGAGCACAGCTCGCGGCCAGCCTGCGTCAGGAGAAGTGGGACGGGGAGATCATCCTCATCGGCAACGAGTCAGCGCTGCCCTACCAACGGCCTCCTCTTTCGAAGGCCTACCTCGCGGGCAAGAACACACTCGAGGACTTGGCAATCCGCAGCGCCGAGTTCTACGCCAAGCAGGACATCCAGCTCCAGGACGCCACGGTCGACGCGATCGACCGCCCGGCGGGGCAGCTCGCGTTGAGCAATGGAGAGTCCCTGCGCTACGACAAGCTCGCGCTGTGCCTGGGCGCTCGCGCCCGTCGACTTCCGGCACCAGGAGCCGACCTGGCCGGAGTGTTCTACCTGCGCACGGCAGCCGACGTCGAACTCATCCGCGAAGCCGCCGCCACCGCGCGTCGCGCCGTGATCGTCGGTGGCGGCTACATCGGACTCGAGACGGCCGCCTCGCTTCGGGCGCTAGGCCTGGACGTGACCGTCCTGGAGGCGACCGAACGGGTCCTTGAACGCGTCACTGCACCTGAGGTCTCGGCGTTCTTCGATCGGATCCACCGGGAGGAGGGGGTCGTCGTGCGGACCGGTGCCCTCGTCCAGGCACTCACCGGCGACGCCCAGGTTCGCGAGGTGGTCCTCACATCCGGTGAGAACATCTCCGCCGACATCGTCATCATCGGCATCGGCGTCGAACCGAACGTCGAGCTGGCTGCAGCAGCGGGCCTCGTCGTGGACAACGGCATCCTGATCGACTCGCACGCACGCACCAGCGACCCCGATATCGTGGCTGCCGGCGACTGCGCCAGCCAAGACATCGCCCGCTACGGCCGACGAATTCGGCTCGAGTCGGTGTCGAGCGCCGGCGAGCAGGCCAAGGTCGCCGCAGCAGCGATGTGCGACAAACCCAAGGAGATCGCCGCACTGCCATGGTTCTGGTCGGACCAGTACGACCTCAAGCTCCAGATCGCCGGCCTCAACACCGGGTACGACGAGGTCATCCTGAGCGGCGACCCCGCTCGCGACCGAGACTTCACGTGCTTCTATCTGCGCGACGGCGAACTCATTGCTGCCGACTGCGTCAACCGGCCGCGCGACTTCATGTTCAGCAAGCGAGTCATCACCCAGCGGACACCCGTTTTGCGGGAGGAACTCGTCGGCCAGTCCGTCCGCTGAAGTGGTGGGCGGACGACTCGGCGTCCTGACGTCAGTCGAACGGCCTCACACGAGGCTCCGGTCTCCTGCCAGATCCTCGATCATGGTGGCCAGGATGTCTGCCAAGCGACGCGTCCCGACTTGGACGGCATCCGGATCCGCTCCGCGCCCGCGGAGGTCGTCCAGCCCTAGAGGTCGACCGACGTCGATCGTGACCACGGGACGCTTGAGAAGCCGCGGACGACGGCTGTACGCCGGGAGGATTTCCTGGGCTCCGATCTGCGCCACCGGGATGAGTGGAAAACCTGACTCCAGCGCAAGTCGCACGGCTCCCGACTTCAGCTCCATCAGACGGCCGTCACTGTTCTTGGTGATGGATCCTTCCGGGTACACGACGACAAGAGCTCCGCTGCGGAGTGCTTGCAGGGCCGCATCGAATCCCCCACGACCACGGTCGCGGTCCACCTCGACGTGGCCGGCAGCCCGGAACCACCAGCCCACAATTCCGCTGCCGAACAAGCTGCTCTTGGCCAGGAAGGCCGGCGTCCGACCCGTGGCAAGCACGGCTTCGGCGACGAGCAGCGGATCAACTTCCGAGACGTGATTGACGGCGAGCAGCGCGCCTCCATGCCGCGGGATGCCGTCGAGACCTCGCCAGTCGCGGCGCCTCACGGCGATCAGAGCCGGCTTGCACACCACGAACGCCAGCCACCATGCGACGCCCCACCGCGAGCGCCCGTCTGGAGCAGCCTCATCGTCACGCGACCCCTGCAACGTTTTCATTGCCGCTTCTCCATGTCTACCCAGCTCACGGGTCGCTACCGGGACGCGGGTACATGCTCAAGGCGGAAGTGCCGCGGATCGACCACGACGAACGTCGCATCGGCTGAGCCCGCACGCCGACCATAGGCATCCCACGCCTCAGCACGAAGCAGCAGGCGCCGGCCCTCACGCTGAGCGACCTGCGCACGAAAGGTATAAGGCTGGTTCAGCCGGAACGGCGCCTCGTACTCGACCGTGATGCTTCGCGTCACGGCAAGCGATCCGACCGCATAGAGGGTGAAGCCGAACAGGTCGTCGAACGCCAACGCAACGGCGCCGCCGTGGACGATGCCCGGAGCACCTTCCTGCGCATGGGAGAACTGATGGACCGACTCGACCCCAGTGGCCGTGCGCATCACGCGAAGGCCCAAGCCAGCTGGGTTCTCCGGGCCGCAACCTGCGCAGTTTGAAGAGTGAGGCGGCAACAGGTCGCCGATACTCGCCGCATCCTGGCCAGCGAGGTGCGCCGACCATCGAGATATCACTCCGCCATCGCCGCTCGCCTCGTCCGTGCCGACGTGAGCTTTGCCGTCATCGTCGTCACAGGCTCCCGACATCCTCGTCATTCCCATTTCCTTCCTGCCTGAAGTTGGCAGACCTGACGATCAGCTCAGATTTCAACGACCGTCAGCTCGCCGTCCGAATGCGAGGATCGCAAACGCTTCTTGTCAAACTTACCGACTGATGTCTTCGGCACCTCGGAGACGAACGACCAGCGCTCGGGCAGCCACCACTTGGCGACCTTGCCGTCGAGGAAGTCACGCAGGTCAGCAGGCGACGGGTCGCGTCCCTCTCGGACCACGACCACTGCGAGAGGGCGTTCCTGCCACTTCTCGTCTGGCACCCCGATCACCGTCACCTCGAGCACGTCCGGGTGGCCCGCGAGCAACAGCTCGAGCTCGACAGATGAGATCCACTCGCCACCGGACTTGATGACATCCTTTGTGCGGTCCGTCAGGGTTACGAAGCTCCGTTCGTCCACCCTGCCCACGTCGCCGGTGCGCAGCCACCCGTCCTCGAACTTGTCCGTGTCCTCATCCTCACCGAAGTAGGATCCGGTGATCCATGGGCCTCGCACCTGCAGCTCGCCGACGCTTGCCCCGTCGTGCGGCAGCACATTGCCACCATCGTCGACGATCCTGAGTTCCACCCCGGCGACCGGTCGACCTTGCGTGGCTCGAAGGCGCCATTGCTCGTCAACGTCGAGCGATGCCGAAGGGCGAGCGATGGAGGCCAGCGGCGAGGTCTCGGTCATACCCCACGCCTGGACGACGTGGATGCCGTACTTCTCTTGGAAAGCCTTCATCAGATGGAGCGGAACCGCGGACCCGCCGCAGGCAACCAGGTTCAGTGAGGTGACGTCGTAGCTCGCGTGTGTTTCCAAAAAGTGGAGGACGTCGTTCCAGATGGTCGGGACTGCCCCGGCGATGGTGGGCTTCTCGCCGTCGATAAGCCGGACCAACGGTTCGGCTTGGAGGAATCGCTCAGGCATCAGCAGGTCTGCGCCCGCCAGGAAGGCGGCATAGACCAGACCCCAGGCATTGGCGTGGAACATCGGAACGATCGCCAGGACCCGATCGTCGCTGCTGACCCGAAGCCCGTCGGCTGCGCAGGCGGCCATGGAGTGCAAGTAGGTCGAACGGTGACTGTAGGCGACACCCTTGGGGTTACCCGTTGTCCCAGACGTGTAGCACATTGCGGCCGCAGACTGCTCATCGAGGTCCGGCCAGTCGAATGTCTCCGGTTGATCTGCGATGAATTCCTCGTAGCCGACGACAGCGAGACCGTCGCGACGTAGCGGCGCAAGATCGACATCGCCGGTCACAATCACGGTGTGAACGCTGCTCAACTGCGGCAGCACCGGTGCCAGCAACGGGACGACACTCCCGTCAACGATCACGACCCGGTCCTCCGCGTGGTTGCCGATGTAGACGATCTGCTCCGGCGTGAGCCGGAGATTCAAGGTGTGCAGGACTGCACCCATGGAGGGCACCGCGCAGTAGGCCTCCACATGCTCCTGGTTATTCCACATGAAAGTCGCGACACGCTCGTCACCCGTGACGCCCGAACCCCTCAGGGCGTTGGCCAACTGCGCTGCCCGGCGTCCGATCTCTGCGAAGGTGCCGGTCTTCACGCTTCCATCGGGCTGCAAGGTCCGCACAGTCGCCGAGCCGTGCACCGTCGAGCCGTGTCTCATGATCGCCGCGGTGGTCAACGGGACATTCATCATCGTGCTTTTCATCAGATCTCCTCGGTGTACTTCAAGGTCAGTGGACGGCAATGCTGGGATTAACATGCCCCGCGCTACGTGGGGAGGTCAGCGACCCTCGACCGTCAGGGAGGTCGCGGCGGACTCAAGGGCGTCGACCACGTCCGACTCCAGCTGAGGCAGGACGCTGGCCGCCAGGGCGACCGCCTCCGCCCGCGCCTGTACGTCGACATCGCGCTGGACACCGGCGCGAGCGGTCTGCGTCCACGCCTGCGCGCACCGGAGGGCGACCTTGGCCAGATCGGCGGTTGCCGCGTCTCCGGTCAAGCGAGCGACGTCCTCGCAACCGTCGGCGAGTAGCCGACGGAACAACCCACCGCCGGTGCCCGCCTTTTCGATGAAGGCGCTCAGGCTGAAGAGGAGAACCTCAGACTCGTGCGCAGCAAGGTCGGACCACGTCTCAGTGTCAGAGGCAAGCAGCCTCACGCCCTCCAGACCTTCAGCCCCGCTGGTCGCCGACGTGAGATCGACGATCCCCGGTCCTGTTGGATTGCGCATCCTGGTCGCGGACTGTTTGAAGGCTTCTGCCGCGACGCCCGAGATGTTCGGCAACGATTCGGGCCAGGAGATCCGATAGGTGCAATGGCGTGTCGGCTCCGGGAAAGATGTCGACGACCGGGCTCGCGCCAGGGCGTCGAGCGGGACCTCTTGGACATCGGCTCGATCGTTGTCCACGACGTAGGCCACACCCTCGCTCTCGTCGTATCCGACCACCACAATGTCGTGGCGGCTCATCTGCAACTTGACCCGCAGGTACGGCAGTTCGGCGATGTCCCCCCACACCAAACTGGGACGTCCCGCGTCCACCTCGTCTCGGACCCATGACCACCCTTCGGCAGGATCGTCAGTGGTGAGTACCTGCACATCTCCCCCCAAACGCACCGGGAGATCGACTTCGAAGTCCGAGCCTCGACCGACGAGGTAGATCGGGGGCGCCAAGCCATCCGATTGGACGTACGAGAGGCCTAGTGCACCACCGAGGGCGAAGACAAGGCCCTCACGAGGCGGGCCATCCCATCCAAGACCACTCCAGTGCAGCAGGTCGCGCAAGGCGCCGGAGCCGCAATGCCCGCCCATCTGATGGGGATACTCCCGGATGAGGCTCGCGTTCGGCATGTGAAGTCCTTTACAGGTAGCTGGGTCGGAATACTTAGGAGTAGCTGGTCAGTTGTCGCGGATGCGATTCAGATAGGCCTGCCGAGCTGCCGTGTCGACATCTTCGAGGAACACCGAGTCCGCGCCTAGAGCGGAGCCAAGACCGGTAGAGAGCCGCGTCGGAACGAACTTCATAGCCGCGATGACGCCGCCGGCCAAACGGGTGACCCTCACAAAGGGACGGGGATTCTCGATCAAGTCGGCTGTGGCCCGAGCGATCTCTTCCGGCTCGGCGTTTCGCAGCCCTTTTGCCCCAGTAGTTCCGGCGACGAGCTCCGTGTTGGTGAACGTCGGCCGGACGGTGGACAGCTGGATGCCGGACTTGCGGTACTCCTGTCGGGCTGCCTCGGTGAAACCGATGACCGCGAACTTTGTGGCGCAGTACGTCGCCAGACCGGGAACGGCAAGCTCGCCAGCCAGCGATGCCGTGTTGATGATGTGCCCGGCACGCCTCGGCAGCATCCGTTGAAGGGCAAGCTTGCTCCCGAAGATGACCCCGAGGATGTTGATCTCCACCTGGCGTCGGGTCACCGCGTCCTCTTCCTGGTGCGCGGCGCCGGTGGGCATAATTCCGGCATTGTTGATCAACACGTCGAGGGGACCGAGCTCGGCTTCAACCAGATCGAGGAACGCAAGGAACGACTCGGGGTCCGTCACATCGAGCCGCGTCACGACGTCCACACCGAGCTCAGCGGCGGTGTCCTTGGCGCGGACTTCATCGATGTCGCCGATGGCGACCCGGTGGCCCCGCCGGATCAGTGCCTTGGCGGTTTCATAACCGATGCCCCGGGCACCGCCGGTGATAGCCACGGTCTTCGCCGAGGCACCTGCACTCTTCGTCGTCACTTGCACTTCTCCTTGCTGAGGCCGAGACGTTGCCGCAGTCCGCGACCGGCGACCGCGCGCAACACTGTTCCGGCGATGGCCGTACGTCGGGAGGTGTACGGGTACCACGTGAGCTCTCGTGCCAGAACCGGGATCCTTGGCTGGGTCAGCGCTTGGACCCGGCAGTACTTTCGCATCCCGTAGGCACCGCCGAGACGCGCTCCTATGCCTGAGACCTTCCAGCCACTATGCGGCAGCGCGCTGGCGAACAGGTTGCTGAAGACATCGTTGATGTTGACGGCACCCGCCTCAAGCCGGCGCGCGATGCGCTGCGCACGAGCATGGTCACGGGTCCAGACGGTTGCGGACAGACCGTAGACCGAGTCATTGGCCAAGCGCACGGCCTCGTCCTCGTCGGCCACACGCATGACAGGGATGGTTGGGCCGAACGTCTCTTCGGTCATGCAGGCCATCTCATGGGTGACATCGACCAGCACGGTCGGCGCGTAGTAGTTCCCTGAGGCACCCCGAGTACCTCCGGCGGCAACCCGAGCGCCAGCGGCCACGGCCTCCGTCACGTGGCGATCAGCGATGTCAACCTGCCTCGTCGTGACCATCGCCCCGACATCGTCACCGGCTGCAGCGCCCTGAGTCAGAGACTGCACTCGCTTGATCAGCCGTTCGACGAACTCGTCGTAGATGTCCGCGACTACGTAGACGCGCTCGACAGAGATGCAGACCTGGCCAGCATTGAACAGTCCTCCCCAAGCGATGCCTTCCACGGCGCGCGCAAGATCAGCGTCCTCCAGCACGATCGCCGGGTCCTTGCCGCCCAGCTCGAGGCTCACCGGCTTCAGGAGCTCAGCACAGCGGACGGCGACCGCCCGACCTGTGGCTGTCGAACCGGTAAACTGCACGTAATCAACGGCGTCCACCACCGCAGCTCCGGTGGCGCCACTCCCAACTACGTGAGCCAGGACCGGAGGAGCGCCGATTTCGGTCCACCCCTCGACGACACGCGCACACGTCAACGGGGTTTCCTCCGAGGACTTCGCGAGGACGGCACACCCGGCAGCCAGAGCTGGTGCTGCATCCATGAGGAAAAGAGTGATCGGAAAGTTCCACGGCGTGATGAGTCCGACAACGGGGTAGGGGTGATAGGACGTGGACAAGCGCTTCGGCAGGCTCAGCAGCCCTGCCGACTTGATCTTCTCGTCTGCGAGAAACTCTTCCGCGTGGTCGGCGTAGTAGGTGATGAACTCGCAAGACACCGTGGTTTCGACAAGTGCATCGGGGCGCACCTTGCCCGTCTCCGCCTGTAGCAGGTCCGTGAGCTCTTCGGTGTGCGCCAGAATCCAGTCCCGCCAAAGGCGCATCCACCTCGCCCGGTCTCGCGGGTCGGTGTCGCACCAAGCAACCTGAGCATCGCGAAGACCCGCCGCAACCTTGTCCACGGACTCGCGATCATCCCCGGGGAGCGATGCAATCAACTGACCGTCGATGGGGTTGAGAACCTGCAGTGCGTGGGCGGTGGTCGTGCTCATGGGGCCTCCAAGGCCTTGTCGGACCAGCGGGAACCTGTAAGGGCTGGGGGCAGGTTCGGGGTGCGGTCGTGGTCATCGGCGATCCGCCGGCGAGTCGAGCGGACGAGAGCTGCCACCGGAGGATGCGCTGGTGGCAGGAGCTTCAGTGAACTCATCCGCGACTGGCGCCGCGGAGGCGACCATCAGCGACCCATAGGAACGCCGAAGCTCCGTCAGGATCTCGGCTAGCGGCAAGTCGTCGAAGACACCACGGTCCCGGACGTACTCCATGTGCTGAGTTCCGTCAGCGGTGAAGGCGTGCATCAGCGCGTCGTGCTCGCCATCGAACTCGACCGGGGGAACGCCGAATCGAGCACACAGCTCGGAGTTGAACGCGGGCGTCGCCTTCACCCATTTACCGTCGATGAAGAGCGAGCTGTAGCCGTGGTAGACGAACAAGTCCGACCCGCTCATGAGGCTGCGCAGTGAATCAGTCTGCAAATGATTACGGACGTCGGCGAAGCCGAGCCGAGCCGGGATCCCGGCGGACCGGCACACCGCAGTCAGCAGCACCGCCTTGGGAACGCAGTAGGCACGCCCCGCTTCTAGGACGAAGCTCGCTCGGTAGTGAGCAGGGTCTTCCGACGCCGAGTAGGGGTCGTACCAAATCTGATCGCGGACCGCCGTGAACAAACGAGCCGACCTCTCTCGATCGGTGCTCGCACTACCAACTGCCACTGCCGTGAACTCGCGGACAGCCTCGTGCTCGATGTCGAGAAACTCCGTGGCTCCAAGGAAAGCTTCCGGCGACTGAATCATCCGAGTTCCACTTTGCTCTGCGACACGGCAGCACGGACCATCGAGCGCCCAACCCGATCCAGGTCGTCGCCACCTACGTCGTGTCGACGAACAGGCACGACGCCGACCTTCAACTCCGACGAGAGGCTCGTCACCGGATGTCCTTTCGCCGCAATCCCAATCGACGTCGTTTGCTCCCCGAAGGTCGTACCTTCGAGAGGACGAGCAGCGCCGACATGACTTGAGTTCTGACGGTGACGACACCCAACCGACCGGGCAGCACCACGCCCTCGCCATGCTGTGACATTTCTTCATTTTTGTCAACGCAGCAACAGAGCCTCGCTTCTGTCCCCCTGTGGCGTTCGCCCGCGCCAGCAGTTCCCACCTCGACCGCGAATTAGACACCGACGGCTCACGCCCCCTCGCCGCACCCCGTCAGCACGTTAGAGCCACACCACTCTCCCGAGTCCAGCCCGGCCATCCCTAAACCTCCATAGGGACTGCTGCACCACAGGTGACATCTTGGCCTGCCCTACGGTCTACCGAAGCACCGAAGCACCGAAGCACCGAAACGCGACGCCGCTCCACAGCTCCGGAACTTTGGCGTGCTGGAGCAGCTTGAGATTCCGCAGGGCGCCCCCTCTCAGCGTTCGATGAGCGGCAGGAGAACGTCGCAGGACCTCGTTGCCCTGCTCGCGCGGCATGCAGGGGACGCCGGGACCCCGGCGCCACTCGGCGGCGGACACCTATTTTGAGAGTCCTGCACAAATCGAGGGCGAAGTTCTGTGCAGACTTCCCGGGAGAATCAGCCGCCGATTCCCGTTCACTGACTTAAGACGTGTGGCGCACCACACAGTGCGTCCCAGGCGCACGACCTTGGACGCCACCAGTCACGCGAGACCCACTCACGAAGGGACGATCCCATGGCCATGACGGTCAGGCAGCGCGGCACAAATGCACCGCAGATGTCGTGGGACCAGTCGGCCCGCATCGATCCCTTCGTGAGCGGCCGCCTCTCCAGCTGGGGCCACCGATGAATCCGCTCACCCACGAGGAAATCACCATGCGACCTGTCACCTTCATCGAGCACGACGGCACCGCCCACGAAGTGGCGATCCTGGAAGGAGAGTCGCTCATGGAGATGGCTCTGGGGAGCGCCGTTCCGGGTATCGACGGCGACTGCGGCGGCGAGGCCGCGTGCGGCACCTGCCACATCATCGTCGACAGCAAGTGGATCTCGACCGTCGGCACTCGCAGCGAACAGGAGGGCCAGATGCTCGAGATGTCCCCCGAATGCGAGTCGAGCTCGCGGTTGACGTGTCAGGTCACGGCATGCGAGGCCTTGGCCGGACTGACGGTGCGCCTTCCCGAGTTCCAGATGTAGTCCACCACTTCTTCCTCCAACTCCTACGACAGGCGGTCGATCAAACTCATGAACACCCTCAACACCACCGACAGCGTCATCGAGAAGACCAAGGTCAGGGTCCAGAACACCTTCCAGGCGACCGTTCCCGTGGACCGTCAGGTCAAGGCTGCCCACTTGGTCGAGAAGGCCAAGCGGTTCGTCGGGATGGGTCGGCCGCTGGTCTTCGTCGAGCGCCCGATTCCTGATGTCGCGGACGTCCCGTTGACCGAGATCGACGTCAGCAACCCCTTCCTGTTCCGCCAGGGCAAGTGGCACTCCTACTTCAAGCGGCTCCGCGACGAGGCACCCGTCCACTTCCTCGCCGACAGCCCGTTCGGCCCGTTCTGGTCGATCACCCGCTATGCGGACATCCAGGCCGTCGACACCAACCCCGACGAGTTCTCGGCAGAGCCCGACATCATCATCGGCAACGTGCCGCTCGACATCGACATGTTCATCGCGATGGATCCGCCCAAGCACGACCAGCAGCGCAAGGCCGTCCAAGCGGTGGTCGCTCCCAAGAACTTGAAGGAGATGGAGTCCCTCATCCGGGAGCGGGTCCAGGAGGTGCTCGACAACCTGCCGACCGACCAGCCGTTCGACTGGGTCGATCGCGTCTCGATAGAGATCACGGGCCGCATGCTGGCGACGCTGCTCGACTTCCCCTACGAGGAGCGGCGCAAGCTGACCTACTGGTCCGACACGATCAGTGGCATCGCCGAAGCCACCGGCGGCTCGACGCATCAGGACGACTTCTACGAGGCAATCGGAGATCTGGCCCGCGGCTTCATGGCTCTGTGGCACGACAAGGCGGCGAGGCGAGAGCAGGGTGAAGAGCCCGGCTTCGATCTCGTCACGTTGATGCAGACGTCGGAGGACACCAAGGACCTGATCAAGAAGCCGCTGGAGTTCCTGGGCAACCTGACCCTGCTGATCGTCGGCGGCAACGACACGACGCGCAACTCGATGTCGGGCGGTGTGCTGGCCCTGAATCAGTTCCCGGACCAGTTCGAGAAGCTCAAGGCCAACCCGTCCCTGATCCCCAACTTGGTCTCAGAGATCATCCGGTGGCAGACCCCGCTGGCCTACATGCGGCGCATCGCCACGAAGGACGTCCACTTCGGTGGTCAGTTCATCCGCAAGGGCGACAAGGTCGTGATGTGGTACGCGTCCGGCAACCGGGACGAGCGCCAGTTCGACAGCCCGGACGAGTTCATCATCGACCGCTCGAACGCGCGCAACCACATGTCCTTCGGCTTCGGTGTGCACCGCTGTATGGGCAACCGTCTCGCCGAAATGCAGCTGCGCATCCTGTGGGAGGAGCTGTTGGCCCGATTCGACGACATCGAGGTCATCGGCGAGCCAGAGTACGTCCAGTCCAACTTCGTGAAGGGCTACGAGAAGATGATCGTCAAGCTCACCCCGCGACTGACTGAGCCGCAATGATCGTGGCGAGCGGAGTGCCAGACCATGGATGACGGCCGAGTACTTATCGTCGGAGCGAGCCACGCGAGCGCCCAGTTGTGTGCGAGCCTGCGCCAGGAGGGCTGGTCCGGGGAGATCCTCCTGGTCGGTGACGAGCCCTCGTTGCCCTATCAGCGCCCGCCGCTGTCGAAGACTTTTCTAGCCGGCACGTCGACCCTGGACGAGCTGCTGATCCGGAAGCCGGAGTTCTACGGCAAGCAGGAGGTCACCTTCCGCCAGGCTCGAGTCACGGCCATCACCCGCTCCGCGCGAACGGTGGAGCTGGCAGACGGTGGGGCCCTCACCTACGACCACCTCGTGCTGTGCCTGGGTGCACGGCCACGCCGTCTGAGCCTGCCGGGGTCAGACCTGGCCGGAGTGCATTATCTGCGTGATGCCGCCGACATTGGCGGCATTCGCGATGGGCTCACCCCCTCGAGCCACGTGGTGATCATCGGGGCTGGATACATCGGCCTGGAGACGGCGGCGTGCCTTCGAGACCTGGGGGCCACGGTGTCGGTGCTTGAGGCGGCCGACCGAGTCCTGCAGCGGGTCACGGCTCCCGAAGTCTCCGCGTTCTACGATCGCGTGCACCGTGAAGCGGGCGTCGACCTGCGGCTGGGCGTCGGGGTAGCAGCGATCGAGGGCGACGATCACGTGGAGGGTGTCCGACTCGCCGACGGTGACCTCATCGCTGCCGACATGGTGATTGTCGGCATCGGCGTCGTGCCCAACGTCGAGCTCGCCGACGAAGCTGGTGTGGCCGTGGACGACGGCATCGTCATCGACGGGCACGGGCGGACCAATGATCCGCACATCTTCGCGGCCGGCGACTGCGCCACCTTCCTCGATCGTCGCTACGGACGTCAGATACGTCTGGAGTCGGTCCCCAATGCGGTCGAGCACGCCAAGACCGTCGCCGCGACGATCTGCGGGAAGGACAAGGAGATCGCGGCACTGCCGTGGTTCTGGTCGGATCAGTTCGACCTGAAGCTGCAGATCGCGGGCCTCAACACTGGCTTCGACGAGATCGTGCTGCGGGGCGACCCGGCGGCCGGGCGTGGCTTCGCGTGCTTCTACTTCAACGGCGGGCAACTGATTGCCGCCGACTGTGTCAACCGGCCGCAGGAGTTCGCCTTCGCCAAGCGCGCCCTCACCCAAGGGCTGTCGCCGAACCGAGATCTCTTGGCCGATCCTGACACCGTGCTGCTCTCCCTGCTGACAGCGGCACCCGTCACCGCAGGCTGACCCCGCCCCGCCACGAGGATTCGTGGTGGGCCGGCACCGCCAAGCCCAGAAGACCTGGGCAGTCACGACCCGATAGCTCAAATCCCGGGGATCAGCCCTGACGACCCCCTCACCCGGGCTCGTCAGGTCGACCCTCAGACGAGAGACTCGTGCGCGCCGAACGAGCCGGGGGGCGGGGTGATGCCGTTGTCGCGGCACCACTTGCCGGGCTCACGCTGGCCGCGGCGCGGGCGGCCGTCGGAGGGCTCGAGCTGGACCGGGATCGGGGGCAGGGGCGGCATGTCGATGCCGGACTCCGCGGCGAGCTCGTCGGCGTCCTTCTCCTCGGACATGCCGATCGGACCGACCCGTTGGGCGTTGAGGAACTGCGCCACGACCGGCTCGGTGCTGGACAGCAGCATCTCGCGCGGACCGAACATCGCCAGGTGCTTGTGGTAGAGCAGGCCGATGTTGTCCGGGACGGTGCGGGCGGTGTTGATGTCGTGGGTCACGATCAGGAACGTCGCATCGATCTGCGCGTTCAGGTCGATGAACAGCTGGTTGATGTAGGCGGTGCGGACCGGGTCCAACCCCGAGTCCGGCTCGTCGATCAACAGGATCTCCGGATCAAGCACCAACGCACGCGCCAGGCCCGCACGCTTGCGCATGCCGCCGGAGATCTCACCGGGGAGCTTGTTCTCGGCCCCCGTCAGACCCACCAGCTCCATCTTGTCCATCACGACCTGACGGATCTCCGACTCCGACTTCTTCGTGTGCTCACGAAGCGGGAACGCCACGTTGTCGTACAGATCCATCGAGCCGAACATCGCCCCGTCCTGGAACAACACCCCGAACAGCTTGCGGATCTCGTACAGATCCTTCTCCGAACAGTTCGCAATGTCAGTGCCCTCGATCCACACATGACCCTTGTCAGGCTTCAGCAGACCGATCACGGTCTTGAGGAACACCGACTTGCCGGTACCCGACGGGCCCAGCATGACCGAGATCTCACCCGCGGGAAGCGTCAACGACACGTCGTTCCAGATCACCTGCGACCCGAACTTCTTCGTCAGACCCTCGACCCTGACCTCAACACCCACGGAAAACTCCTTCAGCTAGCTGCTGGACGATACTCAAGCGCGGACACCACGGGAGCGGCGGCCGCTCGGCCGATCAGATGGGCTCGAGGCCAGACACCAACCAGCCGTCGTCGGTGTTCTTCATCGTGGCCAGCACCCGCACGCCGCCAGTGACGGGCGCCTCGGCACCGGCCTGGGTCACCTGAGTCATCAGCATCAGCACCGTCACCGAGTCATCGCTCGATTTCACGACTCCTGCGGAGGCAACCTGTACCTGATTGACGACTCGGCGCGCCTCGACGTCCGGCTTGATCTGCTGGGTGAGCGTTGCCCGCATCTCGTCTGCGAATTCGCCCGTGGTGTTGCCGACAGCGAGGTCGACGTGGGCGTCGAAGGTCCGGAAGTCGTACGACAGCATGACGGGGATCCGGGTCGAGGCCGACTCCAGAGCCGCCGTCCCCGATCCCTGGCCGTCCCTCGCGTCATCGATGGCGACTCGCAGCGCCACATTTCCCGCGAGCACGGCGACGAGCAGGCCCACGACGACGGCTTGACCGGACTTGCGTCCGAGTGATGCCGCTGCCAGGGCAATGAGTCGTCGCCCAGCTTCGGTGGCCGCGCTGACGCCCCTCATACGAACGCCATCCCGGACACGAGCCATCTGCCGTCCGTCTGCACCAGATCGACCGTCATGCGGTAGTAGCGCGGCGTCGAGGTGCCAGGTTGGCCCTGGCTGACGGTGCCCGTCGCGGCCACGGCCACCGTTGCGTTGCCGTCGTCTCGAGAGACGAGACCTGCAGCGACAACCTCACCCGATGCCTCCACGCTCGAGGTGGTCAACGCGTTTCGGAACGTCTCCGCCTGGGACTCGAACTGTTCCCTGAAGTCCTCAGTGCTCAGATCCAGGACGTCGGCCAGGGCCTCGTCGGCGCTGGCCGCGTCGACGTCGATCAGGGCGGTCACGGTCCTCGAGGCCGCGTCCACTGCAGCGGCATCGGCGTCCTCGACACCGCGGATCTCCGAGAGATCGCGCCACTGCGTCCAGCCCCAGGCAGCAGCCGCCAGGATGGCCAGGACGACGACGGCGACCCACCATTTCTGGAGTCCTTCCCGAAGCGCCGCGATCACCGGGCCACCGGCCCGGTCAACAGGGTCGTCCACGACGCCGATCCGCCACCGGTCGACGCGGCACCGAGCAGCTCCAGCATCCCCGGTGTCGCGTCACCCGTGGGAAGCGGCACCGAAGCCGCAGTGGCCGGCAGCGACCCGTCGAACACCAAGCCACATCCGATCGGCGTGGCCGATCGACGAGTCGGGTCGTTGGGACAGGGCGTGTTCCGGGCGCCGCGGACTGCGGACTCGCTGGTGGCGGGAGCCTGGCAGTGCAGCGGGGCGGCTTCCACGTCGGACAGGTCCGCCGGGTCGCGGCGCTGCGACACCGGGAGGTAGCCCTCGAGACACGGGGGTGGGTCGCCCAGATTCGTCCTGAGGTCGAGCTTGGCCTCCCCGGCATTGGCGTGAGGAAGCAGAACGCTCTGCAGCCGGGACTGCAACGCCGGATAGGTGATGATCGTCTGGCGCAGGTAGTCCTCGTACACGTTGACCACCTCGGCGACGGACTCGGCACTTTGGAGCGTCGCCGGGACCGAGGACTCCAGATCCTTCACCAGGGCTCCTGTCTCGTCGAGGGCCAACGGTGCGTTGTCGAGGAGCGACTCGAGGTCCTGGTCACTGAGGCTCAGCTGGGTGGTGAGGCCCGCCAACGACCTCAGCGCTGCCGCGGTCGACTCCGCCAACGCGAGCTGCGAGTCGATGACCGGGTCCAGGTTCTCAATGAGTCCGGTCGTGGCCAGCACGCGTTGCTGTGCCGCGTCGAGGATCTCGTTCGAGTCGTCCACGATCTGCGAGAAGTCCTGACCGGACCCGCCGATCGCGACCTCGAGCTGGTCGAGAAGGTTCGCGGTCTGCTCGAGCGGGACCGACTCCACCAATGCGTCGGCGCTCTCCAGGACCGGGGTGATCTGCAGCAGACCGGAGGTCTGTGAAGCCGGGATGGTGTCTCCTCCGGCGAGGTAAGGCCCCTCGGCGCTCTGCGGGAGAAGATCGATGAACTGTTCACCGATCGCCGAGGTGCTCTTGATCTGCGCCTGCACGTCCGTGGGCACGTCGGCGCCCTTCTCGAGGTAGACCTTCACCGAGACGCCGTCGTCACGGAAGTCGAGCGAATCCACCTGACCGACCTTGACACCGCGGTAGGAGACGAGGGCGCGGGGATAGAGACCGCTCACGTCGTCGAACTCGATGGTGACCGACGTGTGGGTGACGCCTGTCGATCGCGGAGCGTCCCCATAGACCAAGGTCGCGAAGACCAGTGCAGAGCCGCCCAGGATGGCGAAGATGATCAGCTGCGCACGCGCGCGCCGGGTCAGCATCAGCACATCCCCAGGAGTTGCGAGAGCAAGTTGCACGGTGCGGGTGTCGGCGGGGTCGCCTCTCCGGTGTTCGGAGCCGGCGTAGTCGCCGTGGGCCCCGGTGCCGCGGCCCCGGGCGTCGTGAGTTGTTGAAGCATTTCGTCCAAGGTCTGTGAGAGTCCGGAGTCGGGCGCCGCCGCACTCGGATCGATGTTCGACGGCGGGTTCAGCGTCGGTCCGAGGAATGCCGAGGCGAGCGACGGCACGGACGCATCCAGGGTGATGAAGAGATTCGCGTAGTCCCCCTTCAGCGCGTTCTGAGTGGTCGAAACCGGGAACGGCACCGTGAGCAGCAGGTCGAGGGAGCGCGGGAGCGCGTCTCCGGAGGCCTCGAGGTCGGCGAGCAGCGGCTCCAGTGCACCGAGGTTGGCGAGCAGTGCTTCCTGGCTCGTGTTGATCAGCTGGTTGGTCACCGCGCTGAACTGCCCGAGAGCCGTGGTCGTCGAGACGAGGTCGGCCCGCTGGTTCTCGAGGGCCTCGAGTCCCGGTGAGATCGAGCTGATGGCGGTCGAGACCGTCTCCTTCTGCGCGGCCACCTGACCGGCGAGGGAGTTGAGGGACTCCAAGGTCGCGACGATCTCACCGCGCCGGTTGTCGAGGGTGGTCGTGAGATCGTTGAGCTGCGTGATCGCGTCACGTGCCTGCGGGACCCGGTCGGCGAGCGTGGTGTTCAGCTCCGTGGTGATGGTGGAGAGCTGCGAGAGGCCGCCGTTGTTGAGCAGCAGGGACACGGCGGCAAGGATGTCCTCGGTCGCGGGGTACACGCCGGTCACGGTCTGATCGACTTTCGCGCCTTCGGCGAGGGTCCCGGTCGGTTCGGCCGGATCGACGACATCGATGAACTGGGCGCCCAGAAGGGTCTTCTGACCGACGGTGAAGTTGGCGTTGCCGGGCAGCTCGACATCGTCGAGCAGACGCATCGTCACCACTGCCTTCCAGTCCTCGACCTCGACATCGGTGACGGTCCCGATGACGACGTCACCCCGCTGCACGGCGGAGTTCGGCACCAGGTTGTCGATCGAGTCGAAGGTCGCCGTGACCGTGTACCCGTCCTCGCCGAGAGCTGCCTGTCCCGGCAGGGCCACCTCGTTGGGATGGGCCATGCAACCGCTCGCCAGGAGTGCGGTCGCGAACACCAGAGCTGCTCGGCGGACCATCATCGTGCTCCTCCTGTCGTCAGCAGACCGAGCGGGGCGAGCAGCTGCGCGAGTGGGTTGGTCGGGGTCGGGGTCGCGCCCGTCGCGGCCGGGGCCTGCGGTGGTGATCCGGGCTCGGGCTGCGACAGCTCCGCAGTTCCCGGTGAGAGAGGCAACGGTTCGAGACCGATGAGCTCGAAGAGGGGCGAGAGCGCCTGACGACACGCTTCGGCGTTGGAACCGATGGTGAGCACCAGGCCGCAGAGGAGCTCTCCTGTGCTGTTCAGGTTGGCCAGGGCCAACCGGCCGGTGATGGCGGAGTTCTCGACCGTGCCGTAGAAGTTCTCGACCGCAGCGGGAGCCAGGTGAAGGAGCTGTGCCAGGTCATTGGACTGATTGGCCACCGTCTCGGCCACCGGCACCAGCTGGTCGAAGGTGGTCGCCACGGTCGCTCGATTCTGTTGGACGAAGGTGCCGACATCGGCCAACGCCACCTGGAGCGTGCCGATCGCAGCCCCGATCTGTTCCGAGCTCCCGTCCAAGGTGCCGGCGAAGGTCTCCAGGTCCTGCGTGGCGCTCCGCAGCGCGGCGTCGTTGACCACCAGGTTCTCGGTGAAGGTGTTCAGCTGATCGATCGTGCTGAAGATGTCGCCGCTGTCGGACGAGAGGTCGGTGGCTGCTTCCCGCAGTGAGGCGAGCGAGGTCGCCAGGCTCTGCGCCGTGCCACCGGTCAGGTTTCCGTCGAGTGCCGTGATGACGTCCGAGAGCGGAGCCTGTCCGGCTTCGTTGGCTGTCAGTGCCGTCGACAGGTCCGTCAGCTCCTGCTTGACCTCGTCGAAGGAGATCGGCACGGCGGTGCGCTCCACCGGTATCTCGTCACCGTCCGTGAGCTTTTTGCCTCCGTCGTAGATCGGCGCGAGCTGGACGAACCGACCGTTCACGAGGTTCGGCGCGATGATGGCCGCCTGCGCGTCTGCCGGGATGGGCTGGTCATCCTCGATCTTGAGCGTCACCTTCACGACCTCGCCTTGGGGCTCGACCTTCGTGACCGTGCCGACCTTGACGCCCAGGACACGCACCTCGTCCTTCGGGTAGAGGCCTACCGCGGACGAGAAGTAGGCGGTGACCTCCTTGTCGCTGCCACGCACGCCGACGAGCATGGCGATCGCCACGGTCGCGACGACGCCGAAGGCGATCCACTGACGAATGCTCACTGCGGAAGTCCTTCCAGGACGTCGGAGAGAACCGGGACCAGCGTCCCCGGTTCGGTCAGGTTGGCGACGTAGGCGTCGAAGAACGGCCCCGAGGCGAGCGCCTCGCCGAAGACCATCGCGTAGCTCGCGACACCCGACAGGACGCCCTCCAAGTTTTCGCGGTTCTCGTTCAGGAGGTCCAGAACCCCGTTCACCTGCTCGAGGGTCGGTTGCAGCACGGCGGAGTTGTCAGCCACGAGACCGGACAGCTGGGCGGCGAGTGCTTCCACGTTCTCGACCAGCTGGACCACGAGGTCACGTCGCGCGCTGAGCTGACCCAGGAGCTGGTCGCCCGACTGCAACAGTGTGGAGATCTCGGCGTCCCGGTCCGCGAGAACACCGGAGACCTCCTCTGCGCGGCCGACGAGATTGGTGAGCTCGGTGTCATTCGCAGCGAGGACGTCGGCCAGCTGGGTCACACCGTCGACGGTGGCCCGCAATTCCTCGGGTGAGTCCTGGAACACTTCAGCCGCCGTGCTCACGGCGTCGCTGAGCTGGCCGACGTCGATGTCGTCGATCTCCGTCGTGAGTTGGGACAGAGCCTGGGTGATGTCGTAGGGCGAGCTCGTGCGTTCGATCGCGATGGCGTCACCTCGCATGAGGTTGCCGCCGCCAGCGGGACGGATCTCCAGGGCAGCCTGCCCGAGGAGCGTCGTCGTGACGACGCGGGCCTCGCTCGCCGATCCGATCGTCACATCCAGCTCGTCGACGCGGAACGTGACCTTGACGTGCTGGTCGACCAGCTCGACCTCCCGGACCTCCCCGACGGTCGCTCCGGAGACGAGCACGTCATCACCTGGTCGCAGGGTGCCGATCTCGGCGAAGTCGGCGCTCAGCACCCGGTCGCTCGCGACGAACGGGAGCTGATCGAACCGGTAGGCGACCACCATCAGGACGGCGAGGGTCACCGTGCCGATGAGACCTACGGTCGCCGAGGACAGCCGGCGCTCCTTCCTGCTCGAGCTCATGACTGGCACCTCTCGACTCCGGAGTTGATGAACGGAGTCACGATTGCGGCGTTGGGGTCGTTCTCCGGCGTCAACCGGACGCGGATCCCGCAGAGGAAGAAGTTGAAGAAGTCGCCGTACGCCCCCGTTCGGTTGACCTGCTGGTAGTGACTGGGAAGCGTCTCGAGGGTCGTGTCGAGAAACTCTCGATTCTCGTTCAGCGTGGTCGCCACGCCCTGGAGGTGCGCGAGGACGCCGGTGAAGTCCGGGCGTGCGTCGGCCAGCAGCGCGGCAGCGTCGGTCGACAGCGTGTTGATCTGGGCAGCGGCATCGAGCACGGCCGTGGCGTCCTCGTCGAGCCCGTCGGTGAACTGGCTCAGCTGGACGATGACGCCCTCGAGAGCGTCGTCGCCTCCGTTGACCGAGGCGAGAGCGGTGTCGAGGTTCTGGATGACCTGTCCCACGAGCTCGTCACGTTCGCCCAGCGTGGAGGTGAGGGACCCCACGGTCGCCAGCAGGCTCGTGATCTCGGAGGCCTGTCCCTGCAGCACGAGGATCAGGTCCTCGGAGAGTTGGTTGACCTGTTGGGGGTTCAACCCCACGAAGAGCGGCTTGAAGCCGTTGAGGAGGGTATCGAGATCGAGAGCGGCTGACGTCCGCTCCACAGCGATGACCTCCCCTTGCTTCAGGGCCGTGCCGCCCGGTTCGCCTTGCCCGAGCTGTAGGAACCGGTCACCGATGAGGTTCTTGTATCGGACGGTGGCCGTGCTCCGGTCCGTCAGCTCGACCTTGCGATTGAGGTCGAACGAAACCGTGACGATCCCGTCGCTGGCGACATCGATGTCCGACACCTTGCCGACCACGACGCTGGCGACTCGCACGTCGCTGCCTACCTCGAGGCCCGAGATGTTCTCGAAGCGGGCCGCGAAGGGGCGAGCGTCGCCCGAGCGGTCGTTGGCCGTGACCACGTACAGGTAGGCCGTCAGGAAGCTCGCGACCACGAGGAAGATCGTGAGCTTGACGAGGTCGCCGCGGGTGCTGCGCTTGATCCGCAGAATGTCCAAGAGCTTCTTCATCGCAGGCCCAGCAGTCCGGAGAAGGTCCCGAAGAACGTCGTCGCGAGCTCGCCGCCCGGACCCTTGACGTCACCCGCGTCGTGCGGGTCACCTGTACCAAAGTCGTAACCGGCCGCTTCGGAGTCGGTCTGGGAGATGGACGGCAGCCCGAAGCAGTTCGGGCCCAGGTCCGGACCGATGCGGTAGAGGTTGTCCTCGACGGAGAATCCGCGGTCGGTCGGCTGCAGACGCGTGTAGACGCTGATGCCGGGCTTGGCCCCGCCCACGGCCTGGGTCGCGAGCTCGGCGTTGCTGGCCGTTCCCTCGAAGATGCACTGGAGGTTGGACGAGTAGTTGCGGAGCATGTCGGTGGGGGACCTCAGGAGATCGAGCACGCTGGCGACGCGCGGACTGTTGTCGGCCACGAACGGTTGGGCTGTTGCCGTGAACGTCGAGACGTCGGTCAGCACTTGATCGATCTGCCCCTCGCGATCGGACAACGTGTCCGCCGTCGTGGTGAGCTGGGTCAGGGTCGTCAGCAGGTCCGGAGCCGCCTGGTCGTAGATGTCGACGACCGACTGGGCTCGCTCGAGGTCGCTGTCCAGATCACCGAGAGTCGTGTTGAGCTCACCGAGGTAGGTGTCGACATCGCCGACCAGGGTGTTCAACGTGTCGCCCTGGCCTTCGAGCAGGTCGGCCGTGGCGGTGACGGCTTGGTTGACTCGATCCGCACCCGCTGCCGACAGGACGCCCGCCAGGTCGGTGAAGACGTCGTTGACCTCGACGGTGACCGCGTCGGCCTGGAGCTGGTCGCCCTCGGCGAGCTGCTCACCGGGGTTGCCAACGTCTCCGCTGAGCTGGACGTACTTGGCACCGAACGCCGTCGGCGGAACGATCTGGACGGTCAGGTCGGACGTCATCATGTCGACCTTGTCGCTGTAGACGTCGACCGTGATGATGGCGCCGTCACCCGACGGCTCGACCGAGGAGACTTCCCCGACCTGCACGCCGCGCAGCTTCACGGTCGCCCCGGCCGT
The DNA here is from genome assembly GCF_023146395.1 of Aeromicrobium sp. Classification (GTDB taxonomy): domain Bacteria; phylum Actinomycetota; class Actinomycetes; order Propionibacteriales; family Nocardioidaceae; genus Aeromicrobium. The sequence continues at coordinate 299,709 of NZ_JAGLCD010000008.1, forward strand.
CAAAGTCAGGCCCGCACGGTCGCTGGTGACGGTGAAGGACTGCGTCGAGGTGAACTTGCCTTGGTAGGACATCACGGTGGCAACCGCGATCAACACGATCATGGCGATGAAGGCCACGCCCGACAGGAGTCTCTTGGTCTCGTTCATGTGCCCTCAGCCCGCGATGTAGACCGTCGGCGCGCCCCAGAAGGCGATACCGAAGACCAGGTCGATGGCCATCACCGTGATCAGTGACGTCCGGACGGCACGGCCAACGGATCGGCCCACACCAGCCGGTCCCCCGCTGGCGGTGTAGCCGTAGTAGCAGCAGACGCACATGATGATGACGGCCGTCAGCAGCACCTTGAGGCCGGCCAGAGCGACGTCTCCCGGCACGAGGAACGTGTCGAAGTAGTGCTGGTACGTTCCCGTGGCCTGTCCGAACGCCACCGTGACCATGACCTGCGTCGCGAGGAACATCGTGATCAGGCCGATCGCGAACAGCGGGACGACCGCGATCATGCCGGCGACGATCCGGGTCGTCACGAGGTACGGCACCGAAGGGACCGCCATGACGTCGAGTGCATCGATCTCCTCGCTGACGCGCATGGCGCCGAGCTGCGCCGTGAAGCCCGCTCCGACCGTGGCCGTCAACGCGATGCACGCCATGATCGGCGCGGCTTCGCGGGTGTTGAAGTAGGCGGAGAAAAAGCCGGAGAGCGCTCCCACACCGATGTTGCCGAAGGTGGTGAAGGCCTCGAGACCGACCTGGATGCCGATGGCGAGCGACAGGAAGAACACGACGAACACCGTGCCTCCGACCGCCGCCATGGCGCCCGACCCCATGCTGACCTCAGCGAGGAGCCGGCGGATCTCCTTGGGGTACTTGCGCACCACCATCGGAATCCAGGCGATCGCCCGTGCATAGAACATCAGTTGACCGCCGAGGTCCGAGATCGACCTCACGGGCGCTGTGGCGACCGAACCGACTCGGCGACGAAGCGCGGCGCCACTCTCTGACGACATGTCAGGCCCCCTTCAGCTGCAGGAAGATCGACGTGATGATGGTGTTCGCAGCGAACAGCATCAGGAAGGCAAGGACGACGGTCTGGTTGACGGCCTCACCGACTCCCTTCGGCCCACCCTTGGCGTTCAGGCCGAGGTAGCAGCCTGCAAGTCCGGCCAGGAGGCCGAAGACCGCAGCCTTCAGGCTCGAGGCCCAGAAGTCGGGTGTGCCCACCAGCAGCGTGAGACCGTCAATGAACAGCCCCGGAGTGGCCCCCTGGAGCACCACGGAGAAGTAGTAGGCGCCGGCCAGGCCGACGATCGACACCATGCCGTTCAGTGCGACCGCGATGACCGTGGAAGCGATGACTCGCGGCACCACCAGACGGTGGATCGGATCGATGCCGAGCGTCTCCATGGCGTCGATCTCTTCACGGATCTTGCGTGCGCCGAGGTCGGCGCACACCGCTGTGGCACCGGCGCCGGCGACCACCAGGACGCTGACGATCGGACCGATCTCTCGGATCACCGCAACGGCGGCACCGGCGCCGGCGAGGTCGACGGCCCCGATCTGGATCAGCAGCTGGTTGACCTGGAAGACGATGATCATGCACAGCGGGATCGAGACCATGATGGCGGGCATGATCGAGACCGACGAGATGAACCAGGCCTGCTGCACGATCTCGTCGACGACGGGCCGCCGCGTGAACATGGTCCGGAAGGTTCGTCCGCAGAACCTGTAGAAATCGCCCACCAGGCCGAATCCGTTGAGGACCTTGGCGAAAGGGTTGAAGGTCAAAGCCTCGCGCTCGATCTCGGCCCTGGTGGGAGGTGCTGGGTCCTTCGGGGTCTCGCCCTCAGGTCGGGGCGAGTCCTGAACGGCCGTCACCCGCCGAATCCGGTGGCCTGAGGCGCAGCTGCGGGCTCGGTCTTCGGGGTCTGCACGACGAACAAGGGAAGCCGCAGGGCAGCAGGAGCCGACGGGGGCACGACCTCGTGCTCAGGTCGCACGGCGGCGAGACGCTCGTACGACGTCCCGAGCGCCGGCCGTTCATCGTCCTGGCCCTTGTTGGGCCAGAGCGACATGGCCCGCTCGGCCTGCGCCGTGATCGTCAGGCTGGGGTTGACGCCGAGGTTCGCCGAGATGGCAGCTCCATCGACGACATGGATCCCGGGGTGGCCGTAGAGACGGTGATACGGGTCGATCACACCGCTCTGCGGTGAGTCGCCGATCGGGCATCCGCCCAGGAAGTGGGCCGTCATCGGAATGTTGAAGACCTCGCCGATGGTGCTGTACGAGCCACCGTCGATCTTGTCGGCCATGGAGCGCACGATGTCGTTGCCCGCAGGGATCCATGTCGGGTTGGGCAGCCCGTGACCCTGCTTCGAGGTCAGACGGACCTTCCGGCCGCGCTTCTTCGGGAACACGGTGATCGAGTTGTCGTGAGTCTGCATCACCAACGCGATGATGGTGCGCTGGGGCCAGCTGCCGAGCCCAAAGATCGACGAGGCGAATCGACCGGGATGACGAATGACCTGGCCGATCCACCGGAGCCATCGGGGTGTTCGGCCTCCACCATCGGTCATCAACGTCAAAAGGGTGCCCATCATCCCGGAGCCGATGCCGTACCTGACCGGTTCGACGTGGGTGTTCTCATCTGGGTGGATGGATGAGGTGATGGCGACGCCGTGGTGGAAGTCGTACTTCTTGCGGTTGCTGACCTTGGTGCTCGCGGCGCACAGAGCCTCGGAGTTGGTGCGAGTCAGGAAGCCCAGGCGGTCTGAGATCCGCGGAAGGTCGCCCGAGCGGCGCATGCCGTGAAGGAGCTCCTGGGTTCCCCACGTGCCTGCAGCCAGCACGACGTGCTCGGCCGTCAGCGTCGTCGACCTGCGCGTCGACCGTCCCGAGCGGTGGGTCACGACCTCGTACCCGCCTCCTGCCCGCGGACGCAGAGCCGACACCGTCGTCCGCTCGAGGACCTGGGTGCCGGCGCGCTCGGCGAGGTGCAGATAGTTCTTGACCAAGGTGTTCTTCGCGTTGTGCCGACATCCGGTCATGCACTCGCCGCACTCGATGCAGCCACGACGCTCGGGGCCCGCACCACCGAAGTAGGGGTCGGGGATGGCCTCGCCGGGCTGCCGCTTGCCGTCGGCTCCGAAGCAGACTCCGATCGGGGTCTGCTGGTAGGTCTCGCCGACGCCCATCTCGTCGGCCACCTGCTTGAGCACCACGTCCGACGGCGTCACCGTGGGGTTGTCGACGACTCCGAGCATGCGCTTCGCCTGGTCGTAGAAAGGCGTGAGCTCATCCTTCCAATCGGTGATGTGAGCCCACTGGGGATCTCGGAAGAAGGCACTGGACTTCGGCTCGTAGAGCGTGTTGGCGTAGACCAGAGAACCTCCGCCGACCCCAGCGCCGGCAAGAACCACGACGTCCTTCAGAAGCCGGATGCGCTGAATGCCGAAGCACCCGAGCCGGGGAGCGTAGAGAAACCTGCGGGCGTCCCACGAAGTCTTCGCGAACTCGTCGTCCTCGAAGCGACGACCGGCCTCGATCACGCCGACCCGGTAGCCCTTCTCGGTCAGGCGGAGGGCGGCGACCGAGCCGCCGAATCCCGAGCCGACGACGATCACGTCGAAGTCCAGCGCGGTTCCTGGCTCTGTCGCGACGGTCAACGGAACTCCTCGAGCTTCTGGACGTCCAAGCCATGTGTCGGACGTCACGTGCATGAGAGATCAGTTGAACCCGCAGGGGCCGAGTGCGTCTTGGGTGATTCGGACAAGTTCCACGACCGTGGTTGTCGCTCCAGACAAGCGGGCTGCCCCGGAGTGCGCAGAAGTACCGGCACGGGCTCGCAGTTAGTCATTTTCTACAAAGACTCGGCGCGAATCTGGTCAACCACCACGAGAATGATCAACGTGGAGCCGTCAAAGTGATGCCAGTCACACGTATTGGCGTGCTCCTACGCCCGCCTCCCCCGCGTGACGATCTTGGATATTCAGACAACATCGAAGGGTGACCCATGACGAACCTCGCTGGTCTGCTCGAGGACAGCGCCTGGTCCTTCCCCGATCGCGAAGCGATCATCCTGGGGGACACACGACTGACCTACGGCCAGGTGAACGCGGCATCGAACCAGGTCGCTCATCTGCTGACCTCTCGAGGCGTCCAGCCCGGCGACAAGGTCGCCCTGAGCTGTCCGAACCTCCCGTACTTCTCCATCGTCTACTTCGGAATCCTCAAAGCAGGTGCGGTCGTCGTGCCCTTAAACGTGCTGCTCAAGGGCCGCGAGGTCGCCTATCACCTCGCCGACTCCGAGGCGAAGGCCTTCTTCGCCTTCGAGGGAACGGCCGACCTCCCCATCGGCATCGAGGCCTTCGCGGGGTTTGAGGCGACGCCCGGCTGCACCGACTTCTTCGTCATCACCGCCGATCCGGGCGCGGAACCGCCGATCGCGGGTACCCAGACCTTGGGCCAGGGCGTCAACGGGCAGCCGCCCACCTTCGATTCCATCGCGGTGGACGACGACGACACCGCCGTCATCCTCTACACGTCCGGCACCACGGGCCAGCCCAAGGGGGCCGAGCTGCGGCACCGCAACATGCGCGACAACGCCCTGGCCGGCGCGGACCTGTTCGGTGCCGACGCCGAGAACCCCGACACGTACCTATGCGTCTTGCCGCTGTTCCACTCCTTCGGCCAGACGGTCATGCAGAACGGCGCCTTCGCCTTCGGCGGCACCGTCGTGATGCTGCCGCGCTTCGAGCCAGCGGCTGCGCTCGGTCTGATGCTTCGCGAGTCCGTCACCTTCTTCGGCGGAGTGCCCACGATGTACTGGGGCCTGCTCAGCGTCCTGGACGAGTCGATCGACATCGCTCGACTCGCCGAGAACCTCCGCGTCGCGGTGGCCGGCGGGGCCGCGCTCCCGGTCGAGGTCCATCGCCAGTTCCAGGAGCGCTTCGGGGTCACGGTGCTCGAGGGCTACGGCTTGTCCGAGACGTCGCCGGTCGCGAGCTTCTCGCGTCTCGGATCTCAGGTACGGGTCGGGTCGATCGGTACACCGATCACCGGCGTGGAGATGACACTCATCGACCCGGGCAGCTGGGAGGAGCTGAAGCCAGGTGAGGACGTCATCGGGGAGATCGCGATCCGCGGCCACAACGTCATGAAGGGGTACTACAACCGACCCGAGGCAACCCGTGAGTCCATCAGTCCCGATGGTTGGTTCCGAACGGGAGATCTTGCGCACAGGGACGCCGACGGGTGGTACTTCATCGTCGACCGTTCCAAGGACATGATCATCCGCGGCGGATTCAACGTGTACCCCCGGGAGATCGAGGAGCTGCTGATCACCCACCCCTCCGTGTCACTCGCGGCTGTCATCGGAGTGCCGCACGAGTCGCACGGTGAGGAGATCAAGGCGTACGTGATCCCTGAGCCCGGAGGGACCGTCACGCCTGACGAGCTCGTCGAGTGGAGCAAGGCGCAGCTCGCCGCCTACAAGTACCCGCGGGTGGTCGAGGTCGTCGAGACTCTCCCGATGACCGCCACTGGCAAGATCCTCAAGCGGGAGCTGCGATGACGGAGCGCGACGAAACTCGGCGGGACGCTTGAGGGAGAGGGGAGCGGTTCGATGACGGATCAGAAAGCCGACGGCCTGGCGCGATGGTTGAGCGTGTTCATCGCCCGAGAGTCGGAGCCGGACGCACGCAGCCGCTGGGTCGACGACACGACGAACTCCATCCTCGAAGAGGTGCCGGAGATCGCGAACGCCGACGGTATCGGGATCGGCATCCGCGACACGGTGGCCGAGCACTGGGCGTCGTTCCTCCGACAGCTCTCGGAGCCGAGCTTCACGTTCCACCTCGTCGACCGTGCCAAGCTGCTTGCCGTCGAGGTCGCGAACTCGAGGTTGACCGTCGAGACACTCATCCGCTTCTACCGGGTGGCTCAACAGACGACCTGGGCCTACATCTCGCGCGAGGTCGAGAAGCTCCCCGACGACGAGTTCGATCACGGCGACGTCCTGATCTATTTCTGGGATCGAGCGAGCCAGTGGATCGATCAGTCGATCACGGCCTCGATCGCGACGTTCCACGAGGAGCGCGGCCGGGTACAGGCCGGTGCGGCCGCGCAACGGTACGAGACCGTGCTCGACGTGCTCAACGGCCAGCATGATGACCCGCGTCGCATCTCCACGGCACTGGGCGGCTATCCGATGTCGGTCGTGCACAGCGCACTGGTTCTGACGTGCGACGAGCATGACGGAGTCAGCAGGCTCGAACAGCTCGCCCACGATCTCGCACGCAGCATCGGCGTGACGCAGCCGTTGCTGGTCCGACCGGGTGGTCGACGCCTGTGGGTATGGATCGGGACGCGCACCGAGCCTGGGCTCGACACGCTGGTCGCCGAGTTTGACCGCAAGGCCGGCTCCGGCACGCGGGCGGGAATCGGCTCCGGGTGGCCTGGCACCGCAGGGTTCATCGCCAGCTTCAAGGAGGCCGAGGGTGCCCTGCGGCTTGCCGGGTCCGGATCGGTGCCGGCGATCTGCCAGTACGGCGAGGTCGAGCTCCTCGTGCTCCTTGGTTGCACCCCCCAGGTCGATCGATTCGTCAGCCGTACCCTCGGCGGGCTCGCTGCCAACGACGAGGCGACCGCTCGCCGGCGGGAGACGATCTCGGCCTACCTGGAGGCCGGCGGAAACGTCGACGATGCCGCGGTCGTCCTCCAGGTGCACCGCAACACGGTTCGATACCGCATCGCGCAGGCGGAGAAGGCGCTCGATCTGAACATCAGCCGCCTGAGTCCATCCATGACGGTGGCGCTCCAGCACCTGGACGCCTTCCATGCGGGCGGGTCACCGGAGCTCGTCACGCATCCCGGGCCTTGAAGCCGGGCCGGTCATGCCGGCAGCGTCTGCTTGGTTCCCGAGCCGTCTTCGACGCGCGCCGTCGCGAACTCCACGGCCTCGTCCCACGACCCACGGGCGACGATCCGGCGACGAAGCTTCATGATGTCCCCGCCACGGTCGATCGTCAGAGCTCCGACGATGCGGTCGCCACGGCGGTAGAGGACCACGCTGCCTGGCCCCCCGGGGCCGATCACCACTTCCTCGGTCCGCAGCGACGTGCCGACGAACTGCAGGCGATGCCCGTACCAGTTCGACCAGAAGTAGGGAATGCCACTGATCTTCTCGGGATCGCCCTCGCCTCGGATGGCGTTGCGCCCGGCGATCGCGCCCTGCTCGGCCGCGTTCGTCCAGTGCTCGACTCGCAGAAGATCGCCCCCGAACACCTCGTAGGGGACATGCGCAACGTCGCCGGCGGCCCAGATTCCCGGCACGCTCGTCGCGAGATCGTCCCCGCAGACGATCCCTCCGTCTGCCTCCAGGGCCACATCCGAGTTCGTGAGCCAGTGCGTCGCCGGAGTTGCTCCGATACCGACGACCGCCAGGTCCGCAGGCAGCTCGGACCCGTCGGTCAGGACCACGCCCGTGAGCCGGCCACCACGTGAAGCGAAGCTCGCGACGCCGACCTCCGTGCGGAGCTCGACACCCGCCGCGCGGTGAAGGTCGACACACATCTCGCCAACCTGCCTCCCGACAGAACGGGTCAGTGGGACGGGCTCACTGTCGATGATGGTGACGTGAAGGCCTCGCTGGAGCGCGGCGGATGCCACCTCCGAACCGACGAAGCCGGCGCCGACGATCACGACTCGTGCTCCTTGGTCGAGGTGGCGTCGCACCTCTGCGGCATCTCGATCTGTCCGCAGACCCACGACGCCGGACACGGAGTCCTGCCCGTCCAGCTTGCGGGCGTTGGAGCCTGTGGCCACCAGCAGGCTGTCGTAGGCCAGTCGCCGGCCGTCACTCAGCTGGAGGGAGCGACGGTCCGTGTCGACGCCCTCGACGCGCGTCCCGAGAATCACGTCCGTGCCGAGCTCCTCGCGCAGCTGGACCGTCGAACGGAACGGGGTGACCTGGTCGAGCGGCCCCTCGGCCAGGAACGACTTCGAGAGTGGCGGTCGGTCGTACGGTGGGTGGTCCTCGGCACCGACAAGCGTGAGCGATCCTCGCCATCCAGTACCGCGGACGGCCTCGATGGCCCGGAGGCCTGCCAGTCCGCCGCCGACCACCACGAGGTTCCGTTCGTCATCGAACTCGGTCACAGTCAGTCCTCGAGCCGCAGAGCGAGAACGGGGCACGCCTGCGTGGCGGACTGGACGTGGGCGCGATCCGACTCCGGCACGACGTCGTTGAGCACTTCGAGAATGTCGTCGTCGCCGACCTCGAAGTAGTCGTTCGCCATCGCTTCGCACATGCCGAGGCCTTCGCACTTGTCGCGATCGACGTGGATGGTCGGCATCAGCCCCCGACCGCCTGACGCGGATCGATCGGGACGAAGTCGACCTTATCGCGGACCCCGCAGTCCGGGCAGCACCAGTCGTCGGGGATGTCGGACCACGCTGTGCCTGCAGCGAAGCCCTCGAGCTCGTTGCCCTCGACGACGCGGTACGTGTGACCGCAGCCCGGGCACTTCGCGGCCAGAACTTCATCGGCGAAGTCCTGCGCCGTGGCATCCTCGAGGATCGCGGCGTCGCGTGCGAGGAGATCCTCCGGGATCGGGAACTTGCGACGCAGCTTCTTTTCCTTGCCCGGCTGCACGTTCGCGAGGCGAATGTCGCCGTCGTAGTGGTCGATCACGCGCTTGTCCATGAGCCTGCGGAACAGGGGCGGGAAGAGCGCCACGACGATCATGCCCGTGTACCCCGTGGGGAGGACGGGAGCGTCCTTGAAGTCACGCAGGGCCTGGTACCGCCGCGTGGGATTCGCATGGTGGTCGCTGTGACGCTGCAGGTGGTAGAGCAGGACGTTCGTGGCGATGTTGTTGGAGTTCCACGAGTGCGCCGGGGTGACGCGCTCGAAGCGGTGCTTGTCTCCCTTGCCGACCTTCTGCCGCAGCATCCCGTAGTGCTCCATGTAGTTCACGATCTCCAGCAGGGAGAACCCGACGACGGCCTGGATCAGCAGGTACGGCAGAACCGACAGCGGCGACACGTCGGCTGCGACGTACAGCACCGCCAGCAGGCCACCCCACAGCACCACCGACATCAACCACGCGTTGAGGACGTCGTTGCGCAGGTGGAAGGGGTGCGTGTCCTTGCGGCGGTAGCGCTTGGACTCGACCCCCCAAGCGCTCTTGAGCGAACCGAAGACCGTGCGGGGCCAGAAGCGGTACAGGCTCTCGCCGAGACGTGCGCTGGCGGGATCCTCGGGGGTGGCCACACGCACGTGGTGTCCCCGGTTGTGCTCGATGTAGAAGTGTCCGTAGAAGGTCTGGGCCAAGGCGATCTTGGAGAGCCAACGCTCACTGGCCTCCCGCTTGTGGCCGAGCTCGTGCGCGGTGTTGATGGCGACTCCGCCCACCACGCCGATGGACACGGCGAGACCGATCTTGCCGCCGACCGACAGGTCAGCGGTGGCGAGATACCACATGGACAGGATGAATCCGACGTACTGGACCGGGAGGTACACGTAGGTGACCCACCGGTAGTACCGATCGTTCTCCAGCGCCTCGATGATGTCATCAGGCGGATTGGTGTCGTCGTAACCCGCCGCGAGATCGATCAACGGGATCAGCCCGAGGAAGACGACGGGCGTCATCCAGAGCCAGAGCTCGAGTCCCGTCGCGTTCTCCAACGCCAGTCCGGTGAGCGGCAACATGGGCACCACGAGCCCGAGGACCCAGAGGTACCGCTTCTTGTCACGCCACAAAGGGGCGGGGCTCTCTGAGCTCGTTCGGGGATCACTGAACGTGGTCATTCGCGCCTCCTGAAGTTTCGTGCGACCTCGACGTCGCGCCTCGAACTTCACAGTGACAGCCGTCACAGCCCGCGATCTCGGTGCACGGCACAACTTTCGGGTGCTCAGTTGGCTCCTCTGACAACTGAGCGCCGCAGCTCGATTCGACTGGCACCGATGACCACCGTGCGCTTGGCGCGCTGGCCAACACGACGCTTGCGTCGCCCGCTGCGACCTCCGGATGATGCCAGGCTGGCCGAACGTCCACGGATCGCGGGCCAGCGTGCCGCGCGGCGGCAACACGCCAGCTCGACCATGCTGGGGCAGACCTTGAGTAGCTGGGCGTCCGAACTACGCCGGACGCCTGAATGTCGAGACACGTGAGCGAGGTGGATACCGTGGCTGAGCAAGAGGTGCGCTCCCGCATCCGCGCACACGTCCTCGAGCATCTCGACCAAGTGACTGAGCGGGTCGTCGCCGCGATCCAGACGGAGATCCCGGCATATGCGACGCTGTCGCGCGACCAGGTCGCGGAGGTCACCGACATCGCCTCCTGGGGGACGCTGCGCATCCTCGACCTGTGGGTCGAGGACGTCGGGCTCACCGCCGACGACCTGCGCCGGTTCAGGGGCATCGGCGCGGCCCGTGCGCTCGACGGCCGCCCGCTTCCCGCCGTCCTGCGCGCCTACCGCCTGGCCGGGGCCGAGCTCACGGCGACGGTCGAGCACGTCGACCCCGACCTGCTGACCGTGGCCGACACGATGGCACTCGCCCGCCTCTGGATGGCGTCGATGGACGCGCTGTCCGAGGCCATCTACGAGGGCTACCAGGCCGCGGCGGACCGCGTCATCGTCGACCGCGACCGGGCGGTCGGCGACCTCGCCGACGACCTGCTCGTCGGCCGCCAGGTCACCCGCACCAACCTCGCCGACCGCGCCCGCGAGCTCGCCTCCGATCTGGACCGGACCGATGCGCCGGCGCCAGCGCAGCCGCACGATCTGCCGCTTGACCTGCTCGGGCGTGCGGTGGGGGCAGGTCTTCGGCCGACTCGAACGATCGACCATCCCCGCATTCCCTTCGGCTCGGAACCTGGCGGCCCATTTGCGGGCCGTCGGGACCGAGACCATGAACATCTTCGCCGCCACAGTCGGCGACCACTGGTCTTCGACGATGAGCTTGGCGAGCCTCAACCGGGCGCGTGGGGTCAGAGCAGCGTTAGCGTGGGACATGAAGGCCTCCTGCAGGTGTGAGCGGTTCCTAGACAGCTCCACTCTCACCACAGGAGGCCTTCACCGTCACCTCAACCGGCAACAACGTCCCTGGACATCACATCTAGCCCTCAGTGCCGTCGAGGCCCATCGCGGCGGCTTCGACACGGCCGCAATGGCTCTAGCGGTCAACGTGGTCGAGTCGGCGATCAACCAAGTCATGCCGTCCAGATCCCACGACGCCTGGAAACTCGTCGACTTCCCCTTGGAGCATGCTCCGTTTCTGTACCTGCGGGGATTCGTCGCTCTGCTGCCGATGACGACGCTCTACGAGAGCTGGAAACCCGGATTCGGAACGAGGCCGCAGAACCTGTCGCGCCATGTGGTTGCCCACGGCCTGACTGGCCTCGATGAACGGCCCGAAGAGCCGATCATCGCCCTGATGTATGCGGCATCGATTCTCCGAGGACTTCAGGACTGGATAGAACTAGACCTCGACGGAGTCGCTGCACAGGCACGACGCGACGCGAAGGCTGCATCCAGGAACGCGAAGTAGTCGAGAACTCCTCAGCCCGTGCCATTGTTTCGCAGTCTCCCTCCCCACCGTCACCGACCGCCATAGACATCCACACACCTCTTTCACTCAGCGTTCCAAGGCCGCGAATCAACGCCAAGTT
>NZ_JAGLCD010000009.1 GCF_023146395.1 Aeromicrobium sp.
TACGCCGCTCGCAGAGCTCGCGAGCACTCGACCACCAGGATGGCTCCCCGGTGGTCGAGTGGGCCCGAGGAACGAGGGCCCGTATCGAGACCCGGCCCGGTTCAGGCGTCCGGTCGGACCGTGACGCGCGGGGGTCTCGATACGCCGCTCGCAGAGCTCGCGAGCACTCGACCTCCAGGATGGGGTGCCGGCCGGTCAGTCGCGGGCGGCGGCCCAGGCCTTCAAGGCCTCGATCGCGTGCTCCTCGGACATCGGCCCGCGGTCCATGCGCAGGTCGAGCAGGAAGCGGTACGCCTCGCCCACCTCGCGACCCGGACCGATCCCCAGGATCGCCATGATCTGCGTCCCGTCGAGATCCGGGCGGATCGCGTCGAGCTCCTCCTGGCCCCGCAGCACGACGATGCGCTCCTCGAGCTCGTCGTACGTGCGCTGCAGCCGGGCCGCCTTGCGAGCGTTGCGGGTCGTGCAGTCGGCCCGTGTCAGCACGTGCAGCCGATCGAGCTGGTCGCCCGCGTCACGGACGTAGCGACGCACCGCGGCGTCGGTCCACTCGCCCGACCCGTAGCCGTGGAAGCGCAGGTGCAGCTCGACCAGCCGGGCGACCTGGTCGATGACGTCGTTGCTGTAGCGCAGCTCCTTGAGGCGCTTGCGGGTCATCTTGGCGCCGACGACGTCGTGGTGGTGGAACGTCACGGTGCCGCCGCTGTGGAACTTGCGCGTGCGCGGCTTGCCGATGTCGTGCAGCAGCGCGGCCAGGCGGATCACGAGATCGGGCTGCGCGTCGAGGCGGTCCTCCAGCGCGATCGCCTGCTCGAGCACCGTGAGCGAGTGCTCGTAGACGTCCTTGTGACGGTGGTGCTCGTCATCGGTCAACCGCAGCGCCGGCAGCTCGGGCAGGACGCGATCGGCCAGACCGGTCTCGACCAGCAGGCGCAGACCCGCGACCGGGTCAGCGGCGCACAGGGTCTTGTCGAGCTCGTCGCGCACCCGCTCGGCCGAGACGATGTCGAGCCGATCGGCCAGGCGCGTCATGGCCGCCACGACGTCATGGTCGGCCTCGAAGCCGAGCTGGGCGACGAAGCGGGCGGCCCGCATCATGCGCAGCGGGTCGTCGTCGAAGGACTGCTCGGCGGTGACGGGCGTCGTGAGTCGCCCCTCGGCGAGCGCGGTGCGCCCGTCGTAGGGGTCGACGAGCTCGGCCGTCGCGAGCACGACGGCCATCGCGTTGACCGTGAAGTCACGGCGCGACAGGTCGCCGACCAGGGTGTCGCCGAACGCGACGACCGGCTTGCGGGAGCCGCTGTCGTACGCGTCGCTGCGGTACGTCGTGATCTCGATCTGGTCGTCGCCCTTGCGCAGCCCGATCGTGCCGAACTCGCGGCCGACGTCCCAGACCGCGTCGGCCCAGCCCTGCACCGCCTGCTCGATCTGCTCCGGGCGGGCCGAGGTGGCCAGGTCGAGGTCGTTGACGGGCCGGCCGAGAAGAGCATCACGCACGGGACCACCCACGAGCGCGATCTCGTGCCCCTGCTCGGCGAACAGCTCGCCCAGCCGGGTCAGGACCGGGTGCTGGCGCAGGAGCGCCGTCGTGAGCCCACCAGGTCCGGTGGACGTGCCGGGATCGGGGCGGCGCGACGGGACGGCGGGGGTGGACGACACGGGGCCTGAGTCTACGTCGCGGCCCCGCGCCCACCGGCACCCCTAACATGGTCCGGTGAGCAGCCCCCGATCTGCGCGTCCGACGCCGCGCGCGATCGTCCTCGCGGTGGTGTCGCTGCTCGCCCTGCTGCTCGTGCCGATGCCGGCCACGGCGGCCGACCCGAGCCCCGACGCCGGTCCCGACGTCGCCGTCACGATCGACGTGCTCACCCCGGGTCAGCTGGTGCCGGGAGAGCCGGTCACGATCAGCGGCACGGTCCGCAACGACGGCGACGTCACCTGGACCTCGACCCAGGCGTACGCCTCGATCGCGCGCCAGCCGGACCGCACGCGTGCCGACCTGGTCGAGACGATCGCCGAGGGCACCGGGTTCTCCGGCTCGCGGATCGTCGACCTCGAGACCATCGCGGACCTGGGTGAGCTCGACCCCGGCGCGTCCGCGAGCTACTCGATCACGGTGCCGTGGTCGGAGCTGGACATCACCTCGAGCTCGGGCGTCCGCACCCTGGGAGTGCAGGTGCTCGGCACCGCTCCCGACGGCAGTCGGTCGACGACTCCGATCGGTCGCGCCGCCACCGTCGTCCCGATCGCGTCCTCGGCACCTCCCGAGGCGGTCCCGGGCGGCCTCGCCGTGACCCTCGCCTCGCCCGTCGGGCGGGACGCGGCCGGAGCCCTGACCGGCCTGGACGACCTCGCGTCGCAGGTGGGCCCGTCGGGTGCGCTGCGCCGCTCCCTCGACCTGGCGCGGAGCCTGCCGTCGGGCACCGCGACCCTCGTGCTCGACCCGCAGCTGGCGGAGGTCGTGGCATCCCTGAGCGACGACGAGACCGCGCCCGATGCCGACGAGCTCACGAGCCTGGGACTCCAGGACTCCGACCTGGAACGGATCCGCACGTTCGCGACCGACCTGGGCGCGGCCACCTCGACCCAGCGCACGATCCTGCTGGACTACGGCGTCCCGGACGAACCCGCGCTCGCCGCCGCCGCCCAGGGCGGAGACCTCCGCGACCTGGTGACGACCGTGACCGATCGGGTCGTCGAGGATCTCGGCCTCCCCGGATCGCGAGCGACCTGGGTTCCCGCCGACGGCCTGGGCACCCAGGTCGTCCGTCAGGCGGGAGCGACGCACCCGCTGATCGTCGACGTCGCGGACCTCGCCGACTGGGAGGAGCAGGACGGTTCGGTCGTGCGGCTCGACGACGACGACACCGCCACGACCGCCCTGGTCCGACGTGACCTGTCCGCGACGCTGCCAGGCGCGGCGACGGCCGTGACGATCCGCCAGCAGCTGTTGGCCGAGCGCGATCTCGCCCTGCGTGACCGGGGCGACGACCCTGACTCCCGGGCCGATGCCGTCGTCGTGACACCGGCCGGCTGGGATCCCGGCCCCGCGTGGCGCTCCGCCGACCTGGCGTCCCTGTGGACCACCGGGCTGCTGTCGCCCCAGCCACCCGATCTCGTGACGCCGCCCACCGACCTGGCCGAGCTCACCGTGCCGAGCCGGGCCCCTGCCGACACGACCGTCGTCGACGCGGTCCGGTCCCTGCAGGTCGTGGCGCAGCGTCTCGCCTCGATCTCGACCGATGAGTCCGCCATCCGCTCCGACGAGCTGCTGATGGCCGATCTGCTCGGCCTGACCTGGCGTTCCGACGTCACCGCCGCCGTGATGATCGCGAGCGATCGACGAGCTGCCCTGGAGGCCGAGCTCGCCCTGCCCACGATCGAGGGGCCCCCCAGCTTCCTGCTCGCCGGTCGCGAGGGCCAGGTCCCGGTCACGATCGACAACCCGACCGACACCCCCATCCGCGTCGGCATCCGGGTCAGCTCGACCAATCCGCAGCTGCAGGTCGACGACGTCGCCCCGGTCGACGTGCCGGCCGTGTCGCGCACGACCGTCACGATCCCGCTCGACGTCGGCCAGCAGAACACGACGTCACTGACCGCGCAGCTCGTGGCACCGGACGGCTCCGCCCTGGGCTCGGTCGCCCGCTTCAACGTCCGCTCCAGCAACACCAGCACGATCATCTGGATCGGCATGGCGGTCGCGTCCGGCCTCCTCGTGCTCGCGGTCGCCCGACGGCTCTGGCGCCGTGGCCGCGGCGGCTCGACCCCGCCGGGCGACGACCAGGACCAGCCCGATCCCGTCGACCCCCCACCCGTCGACCCCCCACCCGTCGCCTCGCCGGCGCAGCCCGGCCCTGAAGTCCCACCGGCCGACGGGACGACCGGGTCGACGGTGACCCAGACCGTCGCGCAGCAGGACCGGATCGAGAACGCCTCGAGCACCGACGTCACCCGGGCGAGCGCGTGGATGGCCCTGGGCACCCTGGTCTCCCGGATCACCGGGTTCCTGCGGGCCCTGCTGCTGATCTGGGCGATCGGCACGGGGCTCAACGGTGACATCTTCAACAGCGCCAACACCGTGCCGAACGCGCTCTACATCCTGGTGGCCGGTGGTGTCTTCAACGTCGTCCTCGTGCCCCAGCTCGTGCGCACCATGCGCACCGACGCCGACGGAGGCGACGCCTACGCGAACCGCGTCATCACGCTCGGGCTGCTCGTGCTCGGCGCCGCGACGGTCGTGCTGATGCTTGCGGCGCCGCTGCTCGTGCGCCTGGTCTTCGACTCGTTGCTGTTCACCGAGCAGTTCGACGACCAGCGCGCCTCGGCCCTGTGGCTCATGTACCTGTGCGTCCCCCAGGTGTTCTTCTACGGTGCGTTCGTCCTGGTGGGCCAGGTGCTGAACGCGCGTGGACGCTTCGGTCCCATGATGTGGGCGCCGATCGTCAACAACCTCGTGGCGTGCGCGGCACTCATCGGCTACATGGTGATGTTCGGTCGCGAGGGCGGCGACGGCGGCTTCTCGGTCGGCGAGACGCTCGTGCTGGGTGTCGGCTCGACGCTCGGCATCGTCGCCCAGGCCGCGGTGCTGATCCCCTACTTGCGTGCGGCCGGCTTCCACTACCGGCCGCGCTTCGACTTCCGCGGCGTCGGCCTGGGGCACACCCTCAAGCTCGGTGCGTGGACCCTGGCCTCGATCGTCGTCAACCAGGTCGCGTTCATCGTGGTCAACCGGCTCGGCACCGAGGGCAACCTCCTCGGAGCGTCCAACGACCAGACGAGCTCGGGTGCGGCGGTGTACAACCTCGGCTACATCGTGAGCCAGGTCCCGCACGGGGTCATCACGGTCTCCCTGGCGACCGCGATCATGCCGACGCTCGCGTCCCTCGCGCTGGCCCGCGACTACCCGCGCTTCCTTGCGACGATCTCCGACACAGCGCGCACGGCCCTGTTCCTGCTGGTGCCCGTGGCCGTCGCGATCGCCTGCCTCGGCCACGATCTCGCCCGGAGCATCTCGCTGGGCGCCGCCAGCAACGGGGCCGAGGCGATCGGCGACACGATCGTCGCCCTGGCGCCAGCGGTCGTGGTCTACAGCCTCATGTTCCTGCTGGTCAGAGCGTTCTACGCCGATGAGGACACCCGCGTGCCCTTCGTGCTGCAGAGCATCGTCGCGGTCACCAACATCGCGATCGCGATCTCCCTGACCCGCGCCGTCGACCCCCAGCTGGTCGCCCCGGCCCTGGGAGTGGCGCTCAGCTCGGCGTACCTCGTCGGCGCCGTGGTGGCCCTGGTCTGGGTGCGCCGCAGGTTCGGCTCCGTCGTGGACTCCGCGATGCTGGGTTTCCTGGGCCGCCTGACTTTGGCCTGCGCCGCCAGCGCCGCGGCGATGCTCCTCGTCCAGCAGGTGCTCATCGCGATCGGACTGGAGTCCGGCCGTCCTGCCGACGCGGTCGTGCGGCTCGTGGTGGCCGGGCTCGTGGGCGGCGGGGTGTACCTGCTCGCGGCGCGACTCGCCCACATGGACGAGCTGCAGCGCCTGGGCTCGGTCGTCGGGTCCCGCCGCTAGACTCCGTCGGGAAAGGGGTGGCGAGATGGCAGGTCGACGCACACTGGTCTCCGGTGACGTCATCGCTGAGCGCTACCACCTCCAGGACCTCGTGCAGGAACGTCTGGGTGCCACCACGTGGCGCGCGCACGACTCCGTGCTCTCGCGCAACGTCGGCCTCGAGCTGCTTCCCAGCGACGACCCCCGCGCCGCACGCTTCCTCGATGCCGCGCGCGGCTCCACGGTGGTCTCCGATCCGCGCTTCCTGCGTGTCCTCGACCTGATCCAGGACGACCACGGGCATCACATGATCGTGCGCGAGTGGGCGCGCGCCTTTCCGCTCGACGCCGTGCTCGCGCAGGCTCCGCTGCCCAGCTGGCGCGCCGCGGCGATCGTCATCGAGGTCGCCGAGGCCCTCATGAACGCCCACGACCACGGTCAGTACCACCGGCGGCTCACCCCCCACCAGGTCCTGCTGAAGGAGTCCGGCGCCGTCCGCGTCGTGGGTCTCGGGGTCGCGACGGCGCTCGCTCCGGTCGGAGGCTCGGAGCAGCCCGATCCGGCCCAGCTCGAGCGTCTCGACGTCCAAGGTCTCGGCAAGCTGCTCTACGCGTGTCTGGTGGCCCGGTGGCCCGGCGGCCACGTCGACGGTCTGCGCGCCGCACCCACGGAGCACGGCCGCGTGCTGCGCCCGCGTCAGGTGCGCGCGGGGGTCGACCGGGAGATCGACGCGATCTGCGACCGCATCCTCGGCTCCCCGCCGGTGCAGCACCGCCGTCCCATCACGACGGTCGCGGAGGTCGCCCACGAGCTCCGCGGTGTGCTGGCCCGGCTCGACCCGCACGACACCGCCGGTGGCGCCACGACGTCGCCCGACCTGGTCCGGTACGACCCGGTCGTGGAGCCGCTCGGCCCGCCGCCCGGCCTCGAACCACCTCGACCCCGCCCCAAGGCCTGGACGCCAGCCCCGCCCACGACCCTGGAGCGGCGCAAGGCGCAGGCCCGCAGCCTCACCAAGGGTGAGCGCGGCATGGTGCTGCTGGGCGCCGTGGGCGTGCTCGTGATCCTGCTCGTGATCGCCTTCCTGGTCGGTCGCCAGGGGCCCGCGCCGGATCCGGAGTCCAGCCCGAGCGCGTCGGCCACCGGTGCGGTGGGCGTGCTGCCCATCGACCGCGTCATCGACTTCGATCCCCAGGGCGACGGCAGCGAGTCGGCCGACGCCGTGGGTCTGGCGATCGACGGTGACCCCAGCACGGGCTGGACCACGCAGACCTATCGGGGACGCGCCGACGTCGGCGGTCTCAAGGAAGGCGTGGGTCTGGTGCTCGATCTCGGCTCGACCCGGCAGGTCGACTCGGTGCGGCTCAACCTGGTGGGCGCTCCCACGAGCCTGCAGATCCTGACCTCCACGCCCGGTGTCGACGAGGTCCCCCAGTCGCTCGACGACCTCACGCCCGTCGCCTCGGTGCAGGACGGCGGCACCGACGTCACGGTGAGCCTCCCGCAGGCCACGGTCACCCGGTACGTCGTCGTGTGGCTGACCTCCCTGCCCCAGGTGGGCGACGGTGAGTTCCGCGGTGAGATCGCCGAGGTCCGGGTCGACGGCCGTTCGTGACCCGGGGGTCGGGAATGCCCGGCGACTAGGGTGTGTTGGGACAAGCGTCACCAGCAGAGAGCAGATCATGAGCACCCAGTCGTCCACCGCGGGGCACGCCCCCAGCAGCGTGCGCAACCTCATCGTCATCGGGTCCGGTCCATCGGGCTACACCGCGGCGATCTATGCGGCGCGCGCCAACTTGGAACCTCTCGTCTTCGAGGGCTCGGTCACCGCCGGTGGCGCTCTGATGAACACCACCGACGTCGAGAACTTCCCTGGCTTCCCCGACGGCATCATGGGGCCGGCCCTGATGGACAACCTCCGCGCCCAGGCCGAGCGCTTCGGTGCCGAGCTCGTGGCCGACGACGTCACCGAGGTCGACCTCACCGGCGACGTCAAGACCGTCACCCTCGGCGACGGCTCCACCCACGCAGCTCGCGCGATCGTCCTCGCCACGGGCTCGGGCTACCGCAAGCTCGGCATCCCCCGCGAGGACGAGCTGTCCGGCCACGGCGTGTCCTGGTGCGCCACGTGCGACGGCTTCTTCTTCCGCGAGCAGAACATCGTGGTCGTCGGCGGCGGTGACTCCGCCCTTGAAGAGGCCACGTTCCTGACCCGGTTCGCCAGCAAGGTCACGCTGGTGCACCGCCGCGACGAGCTGCGCGCGTCCAAGATCATGCAGGACCGCGCCCTGGCCAACGACAAGATCGAGTTCGCCTGGAACTCGGAGGTCGCCGAGCTCCACGGCGAGCACAGCCTCGAGTCCGTGACCCTCCGTGACACCGTCACGGGCGAGACGCGCTCGCTCGACGCCACGGGCCTGTTCATCGCGATCGGGCACGATCCGCGCTCGGAGCTCCTGCGCGGCCAGGTCGACCTCGACGACGAGGGCTACGTGCTCGTGCAGACCGGCTCCACGGCCACGAACATCCCCGGCGTCTTCGCCGCCGGCGACCTGGTCGACCACACGTACCGCCAGGCCATCACCGCCGCCGGCACCGGGTGCGCCGCCTCCCTCGACGCCGAGCGCTACCTCGCGGGCCTCGAGCACGCGGGCGCACCGCAGCCCGACGCCGCCCTGATCGACTGACCACCCAGACCCCTCGTACAAGGAGAACCATGGCCACCATCAACGCCGTCACCGACGCCGACTTCGACGAGATCGTCCTGAACGCGCCGGGCCCCGTGCTCGTCGACTTCTGGGCCGACTGGTGTGGTCCGTGCCGCCAGCTCGCGCCGATCCTGCAGGAGATCGCCGACGAGAAGGGCGAGCAGCTCACGGTCGTCAAGATCGACGCCGACGCCAACCCGGTCACGCCGGCCAAGTACCGCGTGACGGGCCTGCCCACGATCAACCTGTACAACGGCGGCGAGGTCGTCGCCTCGATCGTCGGCGTGCGGCCGAAGTCGGCGCTCCTGAACGAGATCGACAAGCACCTCTGAGCTCGGTCTGTAGATAGACTAATCCCCTTGTCGACAAATCGACAAGGGGATTAGTCTATCTAATGGCTTACTGCGACGGGCGAGGATCCATCAGCGCCACGATGCGCTCGAGATCGTCGACCGTGGCGAATTCCACCGTGACGCGTCCCTTGGAGCGCCCCAGGTTGATCTTGACCCGCGTGTCGAACCGGTCGGACAGTCGGCGCGAGACCTCGTCCAGACGAGGGGCCGACAACGTCGGGGAGGACCGCTTGGTGCGAGAGCCTTCCGGCTCGTCACCGCTCAGCGTGACGATCTCCTCCAGCGCCCGCACCGAGAGACCCTCGGCCACGACCCGGGTGGCGAGCCGCTCCTGGATCTCGGTGTTGGCCACGGTGACGAGTGCCCGCGCGTGGCCAGCGGTGAGGACCCCGGCCGCGACACGTCGCTGCACCGCGGGGCTCAGGCGCAGGAGGCGCAGCGTGTTGGTGATCTGCGGGCGGGACCGACCGATCCGGCTGGCCAGCTCCTCGTGCGTGCACCCGAAGTCGTCCAGCAGCTGCTGGTACGCAGCCGCCTCCTCCAGGGGGTTGAGCTCGGACCGGTGCAGGTTCTCCAGGAGCGCATCGCGCAGGAGGTCCTCGTCCTGCGTCTCGCGCACGACGGCCGCGATGGTCTCCAGGCCCGCCTCACGGTGAGCACGCCACCGGCGCTCGCCCATGATGAGCTCGTACTTCTCCGGGCCGACCTCGCGGACGACGATGGGTTGGAGGAGTCCGATCTCCTTGATGGAGTGGACAAGCTCGGCCATCGCGTCCTCGTCGAAGACGGTGCGCGGCTGACGCGGGTTCGGCTCGATCGACGCGACCGGGAGCTCGGCAAAGCGAGCGCCGACCACTTCCTGGAGCCCCGAGCTCTCCGCCTCTCCCGCGTTCTGCGGGATCAGGGCCTCCAGGCCACGGCCCAGACCACGACTGCGACGGTTGCTCATGCCTCTGCCTTCCGGGTGGCGGCCTCGGCGATCTCTCGCGCGGCCTCGATGTACGAGAGAGCGCCCGACGACGTCGGGTCGTAGGACAGGACGGACTGCTGATAGCTCGGTGCTTCCGAGATCCGGACCGACCGGGGGATGGCTGCCTTCAGCACCAGTGGACCGAAGTGCTGGCGTACCTCCGCTGCCACCCCGGACGACAGGTTGGTGCGCCCGTCGTACATCGTCAGCAGGATCGTGGTGACCTCGAGCTGAGGGTTGAGGTGAGCCTTGACCAGCTCGATGTTGCGCAGCAGCTGGCCGAGTCCCTCGAGCGCGTAGTACTCGCACTGGATGGGAATCAGCACCTCTCGACCAGCGACCATCGCGTTGACCGTCAGCAGGCCGAGCGACGGCGGGCAGTCGATCAGCACGTAGTCGTAGCGGTCGCCGGCGTCCTCCGACTCCGCCAGGTAGGACTGGAGTGCCTTGTCGAGACGCGTCTCGCGCGCCACGAGTGAGACCAGCTCGATCTCGGCTCCAGCCAGGTCGATCGACGCCGGCAGCACCGAGATCGTGGGGTGAGCGAGGCAGGGCTGCACGAGGGCGTCGATCGACTCTCCCTCCACCAGGGCCTCGTAGACCCCCGGCGTGCCCTCCGTGTGGGCGATGTCGAGAGCCGTCGAGGTGTTGCCCTGCGGGTCGAGGTCGATGACCAGGACCCGCAGACCCTTGACCGCCATCGCCGCGGCCAGGTTAACGGTGGTGGTGGTCTTGCCGACGCCGCCCTTCTGGTTCGCGACGACGAACACGCGCGTGCGCTCCGGCCGAGGAAGGCTCACGATCTCGTCGACCTTACGGGCGAGCGCGACATGTTCCTCCGCGGCTCGAGCGAGGGGCGTCGAGTCGTCGGGATGCACCGTGGTCATCTTCTCCACCTCGTGGTTTCACGTGAAACGGACAGTCGGGCGAGCGGCACGATCACCGCGCGAGCTCCACGACCGTCGTCGGCACGGACAGGTCGTCCTCACCATAGGACTCGATGCGGACATCCGTGACACCGAGGCGCTTCAGCAGGGGCCGGGCCTTCTCGACCTCCTCAGGCGCCGAGCGACCCTTCATCGCGAGCAGCACCCCACCGGGACCCACGAGCGGCCAGCACCAGGTCGTGAGCTTGTCGAGCGAGGCCACCGCACGGGCCGTGACGACGTCGTAGCTCGCCCGGTGCTCCTCGGCGCGCGCCCGCACGATCTCCACGTTGGTCAGGTCGAGGTCCCCGACGACCTCCTCGAGGAAGGACACTCGCCGCAACAACGGCTCGACCAACGTCATGCGCACATCGGGACGCGCGATCGCCCAGACCAGTCCCGGCAGACCTGCACCCGTGCCGACATCCGCGACCGTGCACTCCCGGGGGAGTCGTGGGACCACGGCCACACAGTTCAACAGGTGGCGATCCCACAGCCGCGGCACCTCGCGCGGACCGATCATGCCGCGCTCCACACCCCAGGTGCTCAGCAGGTCGGCGTACCGCTGGGCCTGGGTCCACCCCGCACCGAAGAGCTTTTCGGCTCCGGCCGGCGGTTCTGTTTCACGTGAAACAGACATCAGGCCTCGGTGGGAAGAACCACCACGAAGCGACGGGGCTCATCGCCCTCGGACTCACTGCGTAGGCCGGCATCGGCCACGACGTCGTGCACGATCTTGCGCTCGAACGCCGTCATGGGGGCAAGCTCGATCCGCGCCGCTCCGTCACGCACCGCGGCAACCGCACCGGCCGCCTCCTCACGCAACGCGATGCGGCGACCCTCGCGGTACCCGGCGATGTCCAGCATCAGGCGGCTGCGCTCACCGGTCTGGCGATAGACCGCGAGCCGCGTGAGCTCCTGCAGCGCATCGAGGACGCGGCCCTCGGCGCCGACCAGATGGTTCAGCCGGCCGCCCACGATCGACACCGCAGCACGGTCGCCGTCGACGTCCATGTCGATGTCACCGTCGAGGTCGGCGATGTCCAGCAGGCCCTCGAGGAAGTCGGCGGCGATATCGCCCTCGACCTCCAGCTTGGTCGCGTCGCTGCTCATCGAGAGCCACCCTTCTTGCGTTGGTTCCGAGTCTGCTTCTTGGGCTGCACGCGCGGCTTCGGCTTCACGATCTCGTCGACGACGGCAGCGGGGTCCTGGGCGACGTCCTTGCCCTTGGCGGCATCACGATCCTGCTTGGCCTTGAAGGCCGGCGTGCCCGGGGCCGGGTTTCGGCGAATGACGTAGAACTGCTGACCCATCGTCCAGAAGTTCGAGGTGACCCAGTAGAAGAGGACCCCGAGCGGGAAGAAGATGCCGCCGACGGCGAAGACCGGAGGCAGCACGTAGAGCAGCATCTTCTGCTGCTGTGCATACGGGCCGTTGAGCGCGTCGGCCGGCATGTTCTTGGCCATCAGCTGACGCTGCGTGAGGAACTGCGTCGCGCACATCACGATGACGAGCAGGATCGCGATGATGCGCGTCTCCAGGTGCTCGGCGTTCATGAAGGTGTCGGCAATGCGACCACCGAAGATCTTCGCGTTCTGCAGCGACTCGATGTAGTCGACGTTGAAGAAGCCGCGCACACCCTTCTCGAGGTTGTCCTCGGGGGCCTTCGCAGCCTGGTCGATCGTGCGGAACAGCGCGAAGAAGACCGGCATCTGCGCCAGCAGCGGCAGGCACGACGCGAACGGGTTCGTGCCCGTGTCCTTCCAGAGCTTCATCTGCTCCTGCGTCAGACGCTCACGATCGTGGGCGTACTTCTTCTGCAGCTCCTTGATCTTGGGCTGCAGGAGCTGCATGTTGCGGCTGCTCTTGATCTGCTTGACGAACAAGGGGATCAGCATGGCGCGGATCGTGACCGTCAGGCCCACGATCGAGAGGACCCACGTCCACCCGTCGCTGAGTCCGGGCACGTGCTCGAACACCCAGTGCCAGCCCAGCAGCACGGCGGACACCGCGTAGTACAGCGGTGTCATGATCGCCGAACCGATCGCGCTGAAGATCTCCACGTTTACTCCTCAGTGGGACACCGGGCGGTGTCCATGGTGGGGGGCCGAAGCGGGGGGAACAGGGTCGTACCCGCCAGGGCTCCAGGGATGGCACCGCAGCAGGCGCCGGACAGCGAGCCACGAGCCACGCACAGCACCGTGGGTCTCCACGGCTCCGAGCGCATACGCCGAACACGTCGGATGGTACCGACACACCTGTCCGTACAACGGACTGATCGCGAACCGGTAGGCCTTGAGCAGACCGATCAGCAGCAGGCGAAGCACACCGTCACCCCCGTTTGGTGGTCGAACGCCGCACCGCACGGTGCAGGCCGTCGACCACGTCGGCGGACAGATCATGACGAGCGGCGGCGGGGGGAAGCGCGCGAAAGACGACGCGGGATCCGTCCGGCAGCCCCGCGAGCTCGGGGACCACCGCGTGCCGGATCCGACGCTTGACGCGATTGCGCGTGACCGCGTTGCCGACCTTCTTGCCCACGACAAGACCGACGCGCACACCAGGCGCGTCGGTCAGGGCGACGTGCGAGACGACTGCATCGTTCGCTGCCGAGGCACCGCGACGGATCGTGCGGCGGAACTCGTCGCCGTCACGCATGCGGTACGCCTGGGGGAGCACCGCTCAGGCCCGTCGCGACCGGGTCAAGATCAGGCGGAGAGCTTCGAACGGCCCTTGCTGCGACGCGACGCCAGGATGGCGCGGCCGGCGCGGGTCCGCATGCGGAGGCGGAAGCCGTGCTTCTTCGAACGACGGCGGTTGTTCGGCTGGAAAGTGCGCTTGCTCACGGGAGAGTCCTTCTCGAGGGGAATCGGTGGTCGTCGACGATCACCGCTCACCCACGACTTCAACGGAGCAGGCTCCGGGTCGCGGGCACGCGGCCGACGGTCGCACGACTGTGTAACGGTACGGGGGGCGTCAGACCACGGTCAAACTGACCGTCCTACTCCTGTGCGGCCCGACGCGTCCACGCGACACGCCGGGTGAGGGTCAGGGTTTGTGCAGAACTCGCTTGTGTGGTCTCCCACCCCGCTGCTAGCGTCACCGCGGTACCGAGTTGTCCACAGTTCGACGTGGTCCGGGCCATCCACATTCACACCCTGTGGATAACCATGTGGACCCAATGAGAGGCCCCATGTCCGACGGATCTGCGTCCTCCGCGGAAGCGGATCTCTCGAGCGCCTGGCAGGCAGCCGTCGACCGGCTCTCGCCCGGGGCGCGCGTGTGGGTCTTTCCCGCCGTCCCGCTGAGCCTGCACAACGACATCGTCATCGCCGCGGTGCAGAACGACCTCGCCCGCGCGCAGCTGGAGTCCCGGGTGCGACCCGTCCTCGAGCAGGCCCTCAGCCGCGAGCTCGGCACCGAGGTCCGCCTCGTGGTCACGATCGACGCCACGATCAACCCGCCCGACACACCGCTCGTCGAAGAGCCGGCCCCGGCACCCGCGCCGATCGAGGACCTCGACGACGAGGACGACGACGAGGACCAGTTCGTGCCGCGCTGGGGCCCGGCAGCCACGCCCGTCACGGGTCGCCCGGCCAACATCGCCGAGGCGCGGCTCAACCCGCGCTACCTGTTCGAGAACTTCGTCACCGGGTCGTCCAACCGCTTCGCGCACGCTGCCGCCGTGGCCACGGCCGAGGCCCCGGGCAAGGCGTACAACCCCCTGGTCATCTACGGCGACTCCGGGCTGGGCAAGACCCACCTGCTGCACGCCATCGGCCACTACGTCCTCGGTCTCTACCCGTCCTCGCGGGTGCGCTACGTCAACACCGAGGAGTTCACCAACGACGTCATCAACGCGATCGGCGAGCGTCGCACGGGCGACCTCAAGCGCAAGTACCGCGAGATCGACGTCCTGCTGGTCGACGACATCCAGTTCATCGAGGGCAAGGAGGCGACGCAGGAAGAGTTCTTCCACACGTTCAACGCCCTGCACAACGAGAACAAGCAGATCGTCATGACCTCGGACCGGCCGCCGAAGAACCTCAAGACGCTCGAGGAGCGCCTGCGCAACCGGTTCGAGTGGGGTCTCACGACCGACGTCACGCCGCCGGAGCTCGAGACGCGTATCGCGATCCTGCGCAAGAAGGCCGCCAACGACGGCCTCACGGTGCCTGCCGACGTGCTGGAGTTCATCGCCTCCAAGGTGCAGACCAACATCCGCGAGCTCGAGGGTGCGCTGATCCGTGTCACGGCGTTCGCCAACCTCAACAAGTCGCCGGTCGACATGAACTTGTCGCAGATCGTGCTCAAGGACCTCGTGAGCGCCGGAGGCGACCCGGTCGTCACGAGCGCGCTGATCATCGCCCAGACCGCGGCGTACTCGGAGTTCGCGATCGACGAGATCTGCGGCACCAACCGCCAGCGCGATCTCGTGCTCGCGCGTCAGATCGCGATGTACCTGTGCCGCGAGCTCACCGATCTGTCGCTGCCCAAGATCGGGCAGGAGTTCGGCGGACGCGATCACACGACGGTCATGCACGCGGTCAAGAAGATCGGCCTGCTCATGACCGAGCGCCACGCGGTCTTCAACCAGGTCACTGAGCTGACCAACCGCATCAAGCAGCAGGCCCGCCAGTCCTGAGCCCGCCATGCTGTGCGGTCGGCCACGGGCCGAGCGCAGCGAGGCAGGAAGTCCGCGCGCAGCGCGGCACCGGCGAGGGACGAGCCGGTGGTACGACGACGGAGGAGTCGTCTTCCCCAGCTGGGGACGACCCTGTGGGTAAGTCTCCACCTGAGGTGGACATCCGGTGACGCGATGTGAATGGCATGTGAACGCTGCGGCGGCGTGCACAACCCCACGGGGTGGGACCACCACGTCATCCCCACACCCTCCACCGACGAAATCACCGGAACCCGAGGAGTCAGTGGAGTTCTCCACAGTTTCCACAGGTGCTACGACTACTACTACCGAGATAGACACACAAAAACTCGTTGAAGGGGTCCAGCGCCGATCGGTGTGGACAACTCTTGGCTGGACGCACATGTCCACGGCCTGGCCTAGGATCGAACCCGGTGCCGTGGCAGGATTCAGCCACCGACACCCGTCGACGCCAGTCTGAGAGGCCCCCTACGTGAAGTTCCGGATCGAACGCGACACCCTCGCCGATGCCGTGGCGTGGACTGCCCGCAGTCTTCCGGTGCGTCCGAGCGTCCCCGTGCTGGCTGGCCTGCTGATCGAGGCCGGCACCGACGGACTCACGCTGTCGGGATTCGACTACGAGACCTCCACGCGGGCCACGCTGCCGGCGGAGGTCAGCGCCGACGGCCGGGCCCTGGTCAGCGGCCGCCTGCTCAGCGAGATCGTCAAGTCGCTCCCGGGCAAGCCCGTCGACGTCGAGCTGGAGGGCACCAAGGTCCGCGTCGAGTGCGGCAGCGCCCGCTTCAGCCTGCAGACCATGCCGGTCGAGGAGTACCCGCGTCTGCCGCAGATGCCCACGGCCACGGGCACCGTCAAGGCCGACACCTTCGTCACGGCGGTGCAGCAGGCCGGCGCGGCCGCGGGGCGCGACGAGATGCTCCCGCTGCTGACCGGCGTGCGTCTCGAGCTCGAGGGATCCACGATCTCCCTCATGGCCACCGACCGGTTCCGTGCCAGCCTGCGCGATCTCGAGTGGTTCCCCGAGGCCAGCGACCTCTCCGCCCGCGCGCTCGTGCCGGCGCGGGTCCTCGGCGAGACGGCCCGCTCGTTCTCCGGCGGTAGCGACATCACGATCGCGGTCTCGTCGGGCGAGAGCGGCGACGGCCTGATCGGCTTCGAGGGCACGGTGGGCAACGGCAGCCGTCGCACCACGACCCGGTTGCTCGAGGGCGACTTCCCGCGCGTCCGCCAGCTCTTCGCAGCGACGCCCGAGACCGTCGCGTACGTCTCCACGCAGGCGCTCGTCGACGCGGTCAAGCGCGTGGCCCTGGTTGCCGAACGCAACACGCCCGTGCGGCTGTCGTTCTCGGAGGGCACGTTGCTGCTCGAGGCCGGCACCGGCGACGAGGCGCAGGCCAGCGAGTCGATCGAGGCCACCGTCAACGGCGGCGACATCTCGATCGGCTTCAACCCGTCGTACCTGCTCGAGGGCCTGGGAGTCATGTCCGACCCCGTGGTCCACCTGGCCTTCACGCAGCACACCAAACCTGCCGCGATCAGCGGTGTCGGCGAGATCGGCGCGGAGCCCGACGGAGCGTTCCGCTACCTGATCATGCCGGTTCGTCTCCAGACCTGACTTCCCCCTTGGAGGGCACGATGCATCTCGGACTCATCGGCTTGGGCAAGATGGGTGGCAACATGCGCGAGCGCTTGCGCGAGCATGACGTCACCGTCACCGGTTACGACCGGGACGCCTCGGTCAGCGACGTCGGCTCGGTCGCCGAGCTCGTCGAGGCCCTGCCCAGTCCCAAGGTCGTGTGGGTCATGGTGCCGGCCGGTGAGCCCACCCGCGCCACCATCGCCGAGCTCGCGGAGCTGCTCGGTGAGGGCGACATCGTCGTCGACGGCGGCAACTCCCGCTGGACCGACGACCTCGAGCACGCCGAGCAGCTCAAGGCCCAGGGCATCGGCTATCTCGACTGCGGGGTCAGCGGCGGCATCTGGGGGCGCGAGAACGGCTACGCCCTCATGGTCGGGGGCGAGGCCTCCGACGTGGCCACGGTGCAGCCGGTCTTCGACGCGCTCCGTCCCGACGCGGGCGACAGCGCCAATGCCACGGGTGGCTTCGTGCACGCCGGCAAGGTCGGCTCCGGCCACTTCGCCAAGATGGTCCACAACGGTGTCGAGTACGCCATGATGCAGGCCTACGCCGAGGGCTTCGAGCTGCTCGAGAAGACCGATCTCGTCGACGACGTCCCCGCCGTGCTCGACTCGTGGCGCGAGGGAACCGTCGTGCGTTCGTGGCTCCTCGACCTGCTGGTGCAGGCGCTCGAGGAGGACCCGGGTCTGTCGAAGATCCGTGGCTACGCCGACGACTCCGGTGAGGGTCGGTGGACCGTCGAGGCCGCCATCGAGCACGCCGTGCCGATGCACACGATCGCGGCGTCGTTGTTCGCCCGGTTCCAGTCGCGCCAGGACGAGTCGCCCGCGATGCAGGCCGTCGCGGCGATGCGTCAGCAGTTCGGCGGTCACGCGGTGCGCGCGGCGCAGGAGCCCGGCACGGGTGAGCCGCCGTCGGCCGACTGACGTGCACGTCGCCCGACTCGCCCTGCACGACTTCCGCTCCTACGCGGACGTCGACGTCGAGGTCGGTGCCGGTCCGGTCGCGTTCGTCGGTGCCAACGGGCAGGGCAAGACCAATCTGGTCGAGGCGATCGACTACCTCGCCCGGCTCGACTCCCACCGGGTCTCCAGCGACACCCCGCTCGTCCGCGCCGGCGCCGAGCGTGCGATCGTCCGCGCGGAGGTCGTGCGTCAGGACCGCACGGCCCTGATCGAGGTCGAGATCAACCCGGGTCGCAGCAACCGGGCGCGGGTCAACCGCTCCGACCTCCCCCGCGTGCGCGACCTGCTCGGCACGGTGCGCACGGTCCTGTTCTCGCCGGAGGACCTGGCGTTGGTCAAGGGTGATCCGTCCGACCGCCGGCGCTTTCTGGACGACCACCTCCTGATGCAGTCCGTGCGCCAGGCGGGGGTCAAGGCCGACTACGAGCGCACGCTGCGCCAACGCAACACGCTGCTCAAGTCCGCTCGAGGTCGACAAGTAGACATGTCGACATTAGAGGTCTGGGACGAGCGGCTCGCTAGCCTGGGCGGTGAGATCACCGCGCGCCGCCTCGTCGTGCTCGACGAGATCGCGCCGCACCTGCAGCAGCGCCATGCCGGGGTGGCGGCCTCGGCGGCCGAGGCGCGCCGCGAGGTCACCGCGTCCTACGTCGCCAAGACCGGCGTGCCGCACGCTCAGCACCCGCGCGATCCCGAGGGGTGTCGCGACCTCCTGCTGACCTCGATCGAGGAGCGCCGGCGCGAGGAGCTCGACCGTGGGGTCACCCTGGTCGGCCCGCACCGTGACGACGTCGAGCTGCGCATCGGCGAGCTGCCGGCCAAGGGTTATGCGAGCCACGGTGAGTCGTGGTCGCTCGCGCTCGCCCTCCGGCTCGCCTCGTTCGACCATCTGCGGGCGCCCGAGCGTGGCGCCGACGACCCGATCCTGATCCTCGACGACGTGTTCGCCGAGCTCGACACCGGTCGCCGCGACCACCTGGCGTCGATGGCCGAGCACGTCGAGCAGGTGCTGGTCACGGCCGCGGTCGACGGCGACGTGCCGCCGGGTCTGCGGGGTCGCCGATTCCGGGTCGCCGACGGGACGGTGCGCGATGACTGACGACGTCGACCCCCCCGACCCGGACCAGGACGTGCAGGCGGATCCCGCACCCCCGCCGAAGAAGGTCGACGACCCCATGCGTCTGGCCCGCGAGCTCGCCGACGCGTACCGGTCGGCCGATCCCGGTGCCGTGCCGCGGCGGCGTCGCCGGGGCCAGCGCCCGGTGCCGCGCCGGGGTGGCCGCGACGACGCGATGCCGCTGTCGGCGGCCCTCGGCGACCTGGTCGACCAGCAGGGGTGGACCGACCAGCTCGCCGCCTCGCGCGTCTTCACCGACTGGGCCGCGATCGTGGGGCCCGACATCGCGACCCACTCGCTCGTCGAAGGATTCGCCGACCAGGTCGTCTCCGTGCGCGCCGACTCCAGCGCGTGGCGCAAGGAGCTCCAGCTGCTCGCCCCTCGGATCGTGGCCCGGCTCAACGAGGAGCTCGGCCAGGGGTCGGTGCTGCGCATCGACGTGCGGGGGCCCGAGGCTCCGTCGTGGAAGTACGGCAAGCGCACCGTGCGCGGCGGTCGCGGGCCCCGCGACACCTACGGCTAGGACGCACGACTCGGCCCATGGTGCCGGACCGGGGTGAGTGCCGCCGTCATGGCGACGGGACCTCGGCCGCTGCGTGCCTCAGCGGCTCGGGGAGACGCGGTCCATGAGGGCGGCCGACACCGCGGTGACGAGCGCGACGCTGCCCAGCACGGCTCCGGAGACCAGGAAGCCGTCCCACCCGTCGGTCGGACGGACCCCGATCACGATCAGGAAGATCAGGGCCGCACCCGAGCCGAGCACCGCGAACGTCAGACCACCGGTCGCACGGCGCACGGCGCCGCCGACCACGAGGGCGGTCCCGGCGGTCCAGGCCAGGCACACCAGCACGGCCGCGAGCACGTCGGCGGGTCGGTGCCAGCCGGCCACGACGGTCGAGGCGCCCGTCAGCGCGACCGCGAACGACCCGGCCGTCAGCACGACCGGGCGCAGCCACGCCGGACTCACGAGGCACAACGCGCCGAGCGCGGCGGCGATCACGGTCGTGTGCCCGCTCGGGAGGCTGTTGTGCGCGACGATGCCGCCGGCGAACTCCGCACGCTCGAGCACGACATGCTTGAGCACCTGGGTCGTCAGGTTGGCGCCGCCGATCACCACGAGGGCCGCGACGGCCAGGCGCACCTCGCCCCGTAGGAGGGCCAGCAGGACGGCGACCGCGGCGACGATGGCGACGGCCGCGATCGAGACGTAGCCGAGCACGCTGAGCACCGCGAGCTGGGTGTCGCGCCCTGCCGTGACGGTGTTCATGGCCGACTGGTCCAGGTCCTGCCCGCCGGCGGTCCACAGCGCGGCGGCCGTGACACCGGCGACGCCGATCGCGGCGAGCAGGGTCACGAACAGGGCCCGCGAGCGCACGCTCGTGGTCGCCCGAGCCTGGGGCTCCCGTATCGTGCCGGTGTCCGTCATCGACATGGCCCCCACTGTGCCGCATCTCGGCAACCCGGGCCGGTCACGCAGCGCGGCGAGGACGGAGTGGACACCCCGGGGAACGATCCCGGGTGCGGAGGCGGGTCCGCGAGCGGCTCCAAGACGCCTTCTACGGCGTCTCAGAGCCCAGCCCGGTGACAGACTCGAGGCGCGACACTGTGGATGGTTCGCTCAGACGCTCGCTACGGCCCCTTATACTGATTGGGTGACCGAAACTCCAGATCCTGCGGCGCACGTGCCCACCGGCTATGACGCCAGCAACATCCAGGTCCTCGAGGGTCTGGAGGCGGTCCGCAAGCGGCCCGGCATGTACATCGGCTCCACGGGCGAGCGCGGCCTGCACCACCTGGTCTACGAGGTCGTCGACAACTCCGTCGACGAGGCCCTCGCGGGGCACGCCACCCGCATCGAGGTCACGCTGCAGGCCGACGGAGGCGTCAAGGTCGTCGACGACGGCCGTGGCATCCCGGTCGACGAGCACCCGGTCGAGAAGATCCCGGCGGTCACCCTCGTGCTCACCTCGCTGCACGCGGGCGGCAAGTTCGGTGGCGGCGGCTACAAGGTCTCCGGCGGTCTGCACGGCGTCGGCATCTCGGTCGTCAACGCGCTCAGCAGCACGATGCACACCACGGTCCGCCGTGACGGCTACACCTGGCGCCAGACCTTCCACGACGGCGTCCCCGAGCAGGTGCTGGAGCGCGGCGAGGCCACCGACGAGACGGGCACCACGCAGGTCTTCTACGCCAACGCAGAGATCTTCGAGAGCACCGAGTACTCCTACGAGACGCTCAAGACGCGATTCCGCGAGATGGCGTTCCTCAACAAGGGCCTCCACATCCAGCTCGTCGACGAGCGCGACCACGCCGGCGACGACCCGGAGAGCGGCACGGCCGAGGGCGACGCGATCGAGCGCCAGGTCGAGTTCTGCTACGCCGAGGGCCTGGTCGACTACGTCCAGCACATCAACGTGGGCGCCAAGATGCCGATCCACCGCGACATCATCGGCATCGAGCGCGAGGACGAGGCCGCAGGTCTCTCGCTCGAGCTCGCGATGCAGTGGAACGCGAGCTTCAGCGAGTCGGTGCACACGTTCGCCAATACGATCAACACGCACGAGGGGGGCACGCACGAGGAGGGCTTCCGTGCGGCGCTCACCACCACGGTCAACCGCTTCGCCGAGGCCAACAACCTCATCAAGAAGAAGGAAGACCGCCTCACGGGTGACGACATCCGCGAGGGCCTGACCGCGATCATCTCGGTCAAGCTCGCCGAGCCGCAGTTCGAGGGTCAGACCAAGACCAAGCTCGGCAACACCGAGGCCAAGGGCTTCGTGCAGCAGGTCCTCAACGAGGAGCTCGGCGCCTGGTTCGAGCAGAACCCCGCCGAGGGCAAGACCATCGTGCGCAAGTCGATCGACGCCGCCAGCGCCCGCATGGCCGCCCGCAAGGCGCGCGACCTGGCGCGCAACCGCAAGGGCTTCCTGGGCGGCGGCGGGCTGCCCGGCAAGCTCGCGGACTGCTCGAGCCGCAGCCCGGAGGAGTGCGAGGTCTTCATCGTCGAGGGCAACTCGGCCGGTGGCTCGGCCAAGGGCGGCCGCGACCCGCGCACGCAGGCGATCCTCCCGCTGCGCGGCAAGATCTTGAACGTCGAGAAGGCGCGGATCGACAAGATCCTCCAGAACGCCGAGGTCCAGGCGATCATCAGCGCGCTGGGCACCGGGGTCCACGACGACTTCGACATCGCCAAGCTCCGGTATCACAAGATCGTGCTGATGGCCGATGCCGACGTCGACGGCCAGCACATCACGACGCTGCTGCTCACGCTGCTGTTCCGCTTCATGAAGCAGCTCATCGACGCCGGCCACGTGTACCTCGCGCAGCCGCCGCTGTACAAGATCAAGTGGACCAACGCACCGGCCGAGCTCGCCTACACCGACCGCGAGCGCGACGTGCTGCTGGCCGCCGGCGCGGAGGCGGGTCGCCGTCTGCCCAAGGAGGCCGCGGTGCAGCGCTACAAGGGTCTGGGCGAGATGAACGACACCGAGCTCTGGGAGACCACGATGGATCCCGAGTCCCGCGTCCTGCGCCAGGTCACCCTCGACGACGCGGCCGTGGCCGACGAGATGTTCACGATCCTCATGGGCGAGGACGTCGAGCAGCGCCGCAACTTCATCCAGCGCAACGCCAAGGACGTCCGCTTCCTCGACATCTAGCTCGCCCCACCCCCTGCTGGTCGAGCGGGTCCGAGGAACGAGGACCCGTATCGAGACCCCTGCATCTTCTCCTCCACCTTCCCGAAGGACATGATCTGTGACTGACACCCCGATCGAGCGCGACCGGATCGAGCCCGTCGAGCTGCAGGAGGAGATGCAGCGCTCGTACATCGACTACGCCATGAGCGTCATCGTGTCGCGCGCGCTGCCCGACGTCCGTGACGGCCTCAAGCCCGTGCACCGCCGGGTGCTCTACGCGATGTACGACGGCGGCTACCGTCCCGACCGCGGCTTCAGCAAGTGCAGCCGCATCGTCGGTGACGTCATGGGTCAGTACCACCCGCACGGCGACACCGCGATCTACGACACCCTCGTGCGCCTGGCGCAGCCGTGGGTCATGCGGGCCCCGATGATCCTCGGCCAGGGAAACTTCGGCTCCCCGGGCGACGACCCGGCCGCCGCGATGCGGTACACCGAGTGCAAGCTCGCGCCCATCGCGATGGAGATGGTGCGCGACATCGACGAGGAGACCGTCGACTTCAAGCCCAACTACGACGGCCGCTCCGCCGAGCCCACGGTGCTGCCGTCGCGCATCCCCAACCTGCTGGTCAACGGCTCGGCCGGCATCGCGGTCGGCATGGCCACCAACATCCCGCCGCACAACCTCCGCGAGGTCGCCGAGGGGGCGCAGTGGGCGCTGGCGCATCCGGATGCCTCCCGCGAGGAGCTGCTCGAGGCGCTCATGGCCCGCATCAAGGGCCCCGACTTCCCGTCGCACGGCCTCATCGTGGGCACCAGCGGCATCGAGGACATGTACCGCACGGGCCGTGGCTCGGTCACGATGCGCGCGATCGTGGGCATCGAGGAGGACACCAAGGGCCGCATCCAGCTCGTGGTCACCGAGCTGCCGTACCAGGTCAACCCCGATGCGCTGATGCGCAAGATCGCCGACCTGGTCAACTCCGGTCGCCTGCAGGGCATCTCCGACCTGCGCGACGAGTCGAGCTCGCGGGTGGGCCGGCGCATCGTCGTCGAGATCCGCCGCGACGCCGTCGCCCGCGTGGTGCTCAACAACCTCTACAAGTTCACCGATCTGCAGAGCAACTTCAGTGCCAACATGCTCGCGATCGTCGACGACGTCCCGCGCACGCTGAGCCTCGACGGCTTCATCTCGAACTGGATCACGCACCAGATCAGCGTCATCCGTCGCCGCACGGAGTTCCGCCTGCGCAAGGCCGAGGAGCGCGCGCACATCTTCCGTGGTCTCGCCAAGGCGCTCGACGCGCTCGACGACGTCATCGCGCTGATCCGCCGCAGCCCCACGGTCGACGAGGCCCGCACGGGCCTGATGGGTCTGCTCGACATCGACGAGCTGCAGGCCAACGCGATCCTCGAGATGCAGCTGCGTCGCCTGGCGGCCCTCGAGCGCCAGAAGATCATGGACGAGCTGGCCGAGCTGGAGCGGCTCATCGCCGACTACCGCGACATCCTCGCCTCCGACGAGCGGCAGCGCTCGATCGTGTCGGAGGAGCTCGCGGAGATCGTCGACAAGTACGGCGACGACCGGCGCACGCGCATCATTCCGGCCGACGGGGACCTCTCCGACGAGGACCTCATCCCCGACGAGGAGGTCGTGGTCACGATCACCTCCGGCGGGTACGCCAAGCGCACCAAGACCGACCTCTACCGCGTGCAGAACCGCGGCGGCAAGGGAGTGCGCGGTGCGCAGCTGCGCGACGGCGACTACGTCGAGCACCTGTTCCCGACCACGGCGCACCACTGGATCCTGTTCTTCACGACGGCCGGGCGCGTGTACCGCGCCAAGGCCTACCACCTGCCGGAGGCTGGTCGCGACGCCAAGGGCGGCCACGTCGCCGGACTGCTGTCGTTCCAGCCCGACGAGCAGATCGCCCAGGTGCTCGCGGTGCGCGACTACGACCAGTCGCCGTACCTCGTGCTGGCCACCCGCAAGGGCCTCGTCAAGAAGACACGTCTGGCCGACTACAACAGCCCGCGCCAGGCCGGCGTCATCGCGATCAACTTCCGCGACGAGGACGACGAGCTGATCGGTGCGGAGCTCGTGGGCCCGGACGACGACCTGCTGCTGATCTCCAAGCACGCGCAGGCCATCCGCTTCCGTGCCGACGACGAGCAGCTGCGCCCGATGGGCCGCGCCACGTCGGGCGTCACGGGCATGAAGTTCCGCGGCGACGACGAGCTGCTCTCGATGGCCGTGATCCGTCAGGAGCACGCGGCGCTCGAGGAGGCGGAGGTCGACGCCGACGACAAGCTCTACGTCTTCACCGTCACCGACGGGGGCTTTGCCAAGAAGACCTTCGTGGGCGAGTACCGGCTGCAGGGCCGCGGCGGCATCGGCATCAAGGCGATGCAGATCAGTGAGACGCGCGGCGAGCTGGTCGGCGGCCTGGTGCTGCGCGACACCGACGACGTCATCAGTGTGACGTCCAAGGGACAGGTGACCCGCAGTCTCGTCTCGGGTGTCAATCCCACCGGGCGTGGCACGATGGGGGTCAGCTTCGTGAAGTTCAAGGGTGATGACCGCGTGGTCACGATCGCGCGCAACACGGAGCTCGTGGTGGCCAACGAGGGGGACGACGCTCCCGAGTCGACGGAGGGTGAGGCAGACGCGTGACCAAGCGCAACGCTGACGAGACCGCCAAGGACGCCGACAAGGCGGCCGACGCCTCCCCGGAGGACACGTCCTCCACCGGGTCTTCGGGCGACAACCCGCCCGCCGACGACCCGCCCCTGGCCGACGACCCGCCGGCCGACGATCCGGCCTCCCAGGACTCAGCCAGCGGCGACGTCAGCACCGGGGCAGCGACCGGCGCGGCGAAGTCGGCCGCCAAGCGCCCAGCGAAGCGCCCCGCGAAGCGACCGGCGGCGAAGAAGACGCCCACACGTCCGACTCCCAAGAAGACGGCGGCGAGCTCCTCGACGTCCGGTCGCCCGATGACGGCGGCCGACTACGCGCGCACGACGTCGACCGACCCGTCCTCCACCGCGGTGTTCCCCGCGGTCTCCGACGACCGCGATCCCGAGCCCGCCCGGACCCAGCCCCAGGCGGCCGTGGCCACCGAGTCGGCCCCGGAGTCGGCGGTCACGCGCCAGGCGCGACTCAGCCTGGTCCACGTCGATCCGTGGTCGGTCACGCAGCTCGCGTTCGTCGTGTCCACGGCGCTCATGATCGTGGCGGTCGTCGCGGTCACGGTGTTCTGGCTCGTCCTGAACTTCACCGGGGTGTGGGACAACCTGAACGACACGATCAACTCGGTGCTCAGCAGCGAGGAGGGCACGTTCGACGTCGAGAACTATCTCGGCTTCGGTCGCGTCGTGGGTCTGACCCTCGTCCTGTCAGCGATCAACGTCGTCCTGATGACGGCCCTGGCGGCCATCGGCGCACGCCTGTACAACGCGGCGACCCACCTCGTCGGCGGCGTGCAGGTCACCTTCCGCGATCGGGGCTGACCCGATTCGTGCCGGACCACAGTGGTGGAGTAGAGTTCATCGCTGTTGCGGGCCCATAGCTCAGCTCGGTTAGAGCGCTTCCCTGATAAGGAAGAGGTCGCTGGTTCAAGTCCAGCTGGGCCCACTGTCACTCTCCAGGTCGGAGGCGTCATGAAGAAGTTCGTGGCCGTCGGGTTCACGGTCGCCGGCGTCGTCTGGGCACTCGCCCGCGGACGCCGCCCCGCCGAGAACTCCTGGGCCCAGACCACCGACCGCGTCTGACCCGCGGTAGCGTGGCGGGTCCGACCGCAGTTCCACCCACTGGGGGCCTTGGCGCAATTGGTAGCGCACCTGCTTTGCAAGCAGGGGGTTACGGGTTCGAGTCCCGTAGGCTCCACCACCGGTTCCATCTGAGATTCCAAGGTATTTCGCTTGTTGATTCTCGTCAACCGGTTCTCTCGGCATTCTGCCTTGGGGGACTGGTGGGGGAAGCAACGGCTACGACCGTGGTGCCGTTGTGGGTGCGGGCGTGCGAGCGACGTGCTTTGCCGTGAACCGGCGCAATCTCCGAGGCCGACGTGAGTGGTCCGGGGATTCGATCGAGCGATAGTCGGACCACGATCACGTCGGCCGGACTCCGGGTGCTGTGACTCTCGGCTGATCCACTCCCCTACGGTGACCGACTTCCGACGGTCCACTCACACACGCGCCCGCGGGGTGAGGGTCCGAGATCGTCATGACAACTTTGGGGACGAGTGCGAGATCCACAGCGTCGCAACTGATCACCCGAACGCTGTCCTCGGACCCTGAGGGTTGATTAATCAAGACTTCTCGGTGAACGATGAAGTCACGCAGACAGACACCGGGGGGTGTGTGCGGATGGATCGACGATTCACGGGTTTTCGAGGCGCCGTAGCTGCGCTTGCCGTGGCCACCGTGCTGCTGGCTGGGTGCCAGCGCAGCGACGACGAGCCGCCAACGTCGAGTCCAGATACGACTCAGACACCGTCACCGTCCTGGGAGGACGGCTTTTCAGATGACGAAGTCGATGCCGCGTATGAGGCGATCGACTTCCTTCACTCATACGACGCCACCATCGAAGGATTCGTCGAGTCAGGCGAGGCGACCCCAGAGGCGATGGAGTACCTCCAGGACAGCCATGCCGTTTGGACGCTGGTCTGGGAAGGGCTTCAAGCCAACCAAGCAGAGGGCCGAACGTCGGTGAGAGAGCCAGGTTGGGATGCCACGACCACGCCGACTGAGGTGACGGTTCAACCGGACGGGTACGCGCTGGTGGAAATCACGCGGTGCCTCGACCCGACCAAGACGACCGACTACGTCAACGGCGTCGAACAGGAGCGAGTCGCGGTTCCTTCGTACGAGCAGTACGTGGGACTCCAGAGGGATGCGGGTGGCAACTGGCTGATCAGCGGGATCTCTGCGGACGTGGAGGCGCCGTGCGATCTCGCGGCCGAGTGACCCTTGCCGCGGCCTTGTTCGCAACGGCGGCACTGGTAACGATGGTCAGCGGGACGCCGCCTGCCGCCGCAGCTTGCGTGGACGGTCAGGAGACCTACCTCGACCCAGTGACAGGGGAGATCAAGACGCGCGTCTGCGACTCCGGCGGTCCGGGCGGCGGCACCGCTGAGCCAAGCGGGCCGACGGCGTGCGTGCGGTCGACCGGCGAGGTCATCCCATGTTCGTCGGGCTCTGGCCGATGGTCGTTCACCCACGACTGCTATCTGTTCGCGACTGAGCAGCCGGGTGCGAGCGATCCCAGGTGGGCTACCGCAGGCGGATCTCCTGAGGCTGGACGCTTCTATACGTGCGACGACGATCCACAGTTGTGGATCTACATCGCCAACGGGGAGGAAGCCCCGCCGGACCCAGCGATTCTGGCGCAGGAGGCGCTCGGCGCTGTGCAACTGACGACTCCGACGCTGCAGCTCGCACCAGCTCCGCCCGCGAAGTCCTACGTGGGGCTGGAGACGTGGATGTGGATGCCGCAGGGTCAGTGGGCGCCGTTGATCAACACGGTCACTGCTGGCGCGACGTCGGTGACGGTCACGATCGAGCCGCGCTGGGTGACGTGGAACATGGGGCCGGGGTCGAAGGTCTGCTACGACGCGGGCCGGGTGTGGCAGGTCGGTCAGATGCCGCCAGGCTCGACGACATCGTGCTCCTACACGTACTCGCGGGTCAGCGATTTCCAGCCCGATGGCGTGTGGCCGGTCTCGGCCGCGATCACGTGGCGAGTGAGTTGGACGTGCGCCGGCAACTGCTTGGCGGCGGCGGGGTCTCTCGGCGAGATTGAGGGTCCGGCGGGTACGGCGGGCCTGGTCGTCGCGGAGCGGCAGTCGGTCAATGTCCTGCCCGACGAGACGAGGAACCGATGAGCTCCCGCACCACGGCACCGCCGCCGCCCGCACCGAACCGCACTCAAAGCTCGGGGGTACTGTCCGGGCGTCGAGACGACGGTCGCCGTCTACGCACAGTGCCGCGACGGCGGGGACTCTTGGCGTTTGCGGGTCTGATGATCGCCGGCTCCGCCCTGGCTGGGGCCGTGCTGTTCTCCCAGCTCGGGGACCGCACCGACGTCCTTGTTGTCAGTACTGATGTCGCGAAGGGGCAGGTCATCACCGAAGGCGACCTCCAGCGGCAGTCAGTCGCCGGCGTTGACGCTGCGATTCCCGTCGGCGCGATCGACACCGTTGTCGGCACTACCGCGAAGGTCGACATGGTCGCGGGGCAGATCGTGACCGACTCGATGGTCACCCGCGACCCCGTCCCGGGTGACGGGCAGGCGACGGTCGGGCTGAGCCTCGACGCGGCGCGCGCGCCGTCGACGGGTCTGAGTGCGGGTGACCTCGTCAGTGTCGTGGTGGTGCCGAGCGGCACGGTCGACCTCGGCGCGAGCGTCGCGCTGGACGCACCGCAGATCCTGGCCCGCGGCGCGGAGGTCCTGGACGTTCAGGGTTCACCCACCGACGGTGCGACCGTGTTGGTCACGGTCATCGTCGATGAGGACGACGCCAGCACGATCGCCGCGTACTCCGCGGCAGGGCTGGTCGCTGTTGTCGAGACCGCACCAACGGGGAACTGACCGTGCTGACCGTCCTGTACTCGGCCAAGGGTGCCCCCGGCGTGACGTCCGCAGCCCTGTCCCTGTCAGCGGTCTGGCCACGCCCGGTCGTGCTGCTCGAAGCGGACCTCGCCGGAAGTGATCTGGCGTTGCGGTGCCGGGGCAGCTCAGGGGCTGCGGTCGCATCGACCCCGAACCTGCTCGGATTCGCGGCCGCCACTCGTGGCGACCGGGACTCGACGCTGACGGAGTGGGCTCAACCATTGGCTTGCGGAGTCCAGGTCGTCCTGGGTGTGCAATCCCCGACACAAGCGCGAGGCGTCGCTGACCTGTGGCACCGGCTCGCGGTGACCGCCGCCTCGGCCGACATCGACGTCATCGCCGACCTCGGAAGGCTCAATCACGACCAGCCGACGATGCCACTTATGGCCGCGGCAGACCTGCGGATCCCCGTGATGGCAAGCGCGGTGGAGTCTATCCTCCACACACGCACGTACCTGCTGGACGTCACGGTCGCCGGTGGGCGGACGGTGCCGCTGTTGGTCGGCCCTGGAAGGACCGCGGCGGCCGACTGCCGCGACGTCGACGGCGTCATGTCACAGGCCGGCATCGTCGCCGCGACATCGACGCACCTGCCTTTGGATCACCCGGGTCTTGCTGCTTTGGAAGGTGGCGTGTCCCCGACGGGGCGTGGCCGCACCTCGCAGCTGGTTCGCGGCGCCCGGGCGGCAGCCGACCACCTTCTCGCCTCCGCTGGTCTGGAGGTTCGTTGATGAGTACCGACAACGAGCTCGTGGCCCGACTGCAGCAACAGGTTGGCGACCGCCTGCAGACCCAGCGAGCGCAACGGCGTCAGGCCGCCCTGCCACTGCTCACTACGGCGAGCGAACAACAGCTCGCCCGACAGATGATCTCAGAGGTACTCCGCGGTCATGCCGAAGGTCGCCTGAGTGATGGTCAGAGCCCGTTGGGCGACGACGTCGAGGACGAGATCGCGGAGGCCATCTTCGCGCGTATGTTCGGCGCGGGACGGCTGCAACGTCTGCTCGACGACGACTCGATCGAGAACATCGACATCAACGGCGCCGACGAGGTCTGGATCAGCCGCGCCGGCGAGGACTACGCACAGCAGGGCGACCCGGTCGCCGCCAACGACGCAGAGCTGATCGAGATGATCCAGACCCTCGCCTCCTACAGCGGCTTGTCGTCGCGGCCGTTCGACGCGGCCAACCCCGAGCTGGACCTGCAGCTGCCCGACGGAAGTCGGCTCTCGGCAGTGCAGGCCGTGGCGGCCCGGCCGGCGGTCTCGATCCGTCGCCACCGATTCCAGAAGGTCGACCTGGAGGACCTCATCGGTCTGGGGACGTTGACGCACGAGACGGCTGATTTCCTGCGAGCCATCGTCACCGCGAGGTTCTCGGTGATCATCGCCGGCGGAACCAACGCCGGCAAGACGACCCTCCTGCGGGCCATGGCCGCGGAGATCCCTCCGCAAGAACGCATCATCACGATCGAGAAGGCACTCGAGCTGGGGCTACGCGAGGACCGCGAACGTCACCCCAATTGCCTCGCCCTGGAGTCACGCCCACCGAACACTGAGGGCGCGGGCGGCATCACTATGGCGCAACTGGTCAGGCGGACACTGCGTCAGAACCCGTCACGGGTCATCGTCGGTGAGGTCCTGGGCGATGAGATCGTCCCAATGCTGAACGCCATGAGCCAAGGCAACGACGGCTCCTTGTCGACCATCCACGCCGACAGCGCCCGTGAAACCTTCAACCGCATCAGCAGCTACGCCCAGCAAGCTGAAGGTCTCCCACGCCAGGTCGTCCACGAGATGATCGCCGGCGCCGTCGAGTTCGTGGTGTTCGTCGGCCGCGACATCCACGGCGGCACCCGCCGCGTCCGAACCGTGCTGGAAGTCAACGGCTACGACGAACAGATCGGGGTGTCTGCCTCCGAGATCTTCGGTACGGACTCCAGCGGCAACGCGACACGAAACTACAACGTGCCGGTGCAGCGTGCCGAGCGCCTCCGGGCCGCTGGTTGGAACGACGGCGGTGGTTCCTGGTGAGCGTGCTCGGCCTACTGATCGGCGCCTGCCTTGCAGGCGGAGTGGTCCTCGCGGTGGCCGCGTGGATGGGTTGGTCCCCGCCGCCGCTCCCGGCGCGCACGACCGCCCGCCTGACCGCGGCTCGTGACCGTCTCTGGAAGTCGGCGCTTGCAGTTGTGGTAGTCGCGGCACTGACACGTTGGCCCGTGGCGGCTGCCGCTGCAGGGATGGTCACGTGGATGTGGCCGGCCCTGTTCGGGAGCAAAGCCGAGGGGCGAGCACACCTTGCTCGGCTGGAGGCCGTGGCCTTGTGGACCGAGTCCCTGCGCGACACGATGGCGGCCGCGATCGGGCTGGAGCAGGCCATCATCGCCTCCGCCGATGCCGCGCCTCCGGCGATCGCCCCTGAGTTGCACCGGCTGGTCGGGCGGCTTCGCGCACACGTGCCGGTCCCGCAAGCTCTGGCCGACTTCGGTGAAGACCTCGACGACCCTTCGGTCGACCTGGTCGTCGCCGCCCTCATCATGAACGCTCGCCTGCGAGGCTCCGGCCTGACCGGAACGCTCACCGCACTGGCCGAGACCGCCCGCGCCGAGCTCGAGATGCGCACCCGCGTGGAGGAGGGTCGCAAGACGCTCCGCCGTGACTCATTGACGATCGTCGGCGTGACCCTGGTCTTCGCCGGCGGCGTCTCGCTCCTGGCTCGCACCTACCTCGAGCCCTACAACAATCCGGCTGGCCAGCTGATGCTCGTCTTGGTGCTGAGTTGCTTCATCGCGGGGTTCGCCTGGATCCGCCGCTCTTCTCGCATCGTCCTGCCCGAACGATTCCTCGTCCGCCCCGACGACCTCGCCCACGACCAGTCTGGAGCGCGTCGATGATCGTCGCGTTGCTGATCGGAGCCGCCGCCGGGACAGGTCTGCTCGCCCTGGCGTGGGCCATCGTTCCGCCACGGCGCGACCTCGCGGCCGCCATCGCCACGATCGACTCCCGACGATCAACGGCCGCAACACCTGTCCGCGACGATCGAGAGTCCTTCCCTGACCGGCTCGGACGATGGCTCACTGTCCACCTCGAACGCAACGGATTCACTGCGCCCAAGCTCCGCTCGAACCTCGCACTCCTGGATCGTCCACTCGAGGCCCACCTCGTCTCCATGCTCGCGATGGCCGCCTTCGGCCTGAGCTTGCCGGTCATGGTCAGCATGATCGTCAACATCGCCGGAGTCAGCACCGGATTCTCCATGCCCCTGCTTGCAGGACTGGCCTTGGCGGTTGGGTTCGCTCTCCTCCCGAACACGTCGGTGGCCACCGCCGCCGCCACCCGTCGGGACGAGCTGCGCCGAGCCCTCGCCTGCTATCTCGATCTGGTCTCCATGGCGCTGGCTGGCGGACGCGGCGTTCCCGAGGCGCTACCTGCTGCTGCGCACCTTGGCAGGGGGTGGTCCTTCGACGTCATCGCCGACACGCTCACCATGGCCCGCTACTCCGGCACCACGCCATGGGAAGCCTTGCGCGACCTCGGAGAACGCGTCGACGTCGCAGAGCTACGAGACCTCGGCGCGGCGCTGGGCCTGGTCGCCGCCGACGGTGCAAAGGTCCGCGATTCCCTCCGCGCTCGAGCAGCAACCGCCCGGGCCCGCCAGCTCGCCGAGGCCGAAGGTGCCGCTGAACGCGCATCGACCTCAATCACCAACGCCCAACTCTTCCTGGGATTCAGCTTTCTGCTGTTCCTCGGGTACCCCGCCATCGCGGCCGTGATGGCGATCTAGAGAAACGAGGGGACCTCATGAACACCCACCTGACCATGGTCATGGCCTGGTTGCTGTCGCAGCTGACCGGCGAGAAGTTGCGCCACGACGAGAGAGGCGTTGCGTCGGAAGTCATCTGGATGGGACTGCTCGCCGCCGCCGCGATCACCGCCGGGGTCATCATTACCGCCAAGCTGATCAGCGAGGCGAACGGAATCGACCTGGGGTGATCACCGACAGGCACCACGGTGGCCTGTCCGGTGATGGGGACAACCAACCTCGACCAGGCGGACAACGGTGACCGAGAAACGGCGTGATGAACGCGGCAGCATCGCCGCGTCCGTCGTGATCTCAGCGACGATGTTCCTGTTCGTGATGGCCATCATCCAAGTCGCCCTCGTCCTCCACGCCCGCAACGTCGCCGAGA
This sequence comes from Aeromicrobium sp., assembly GCF_023146395.1. Classification (GTDB taxonomy): domain Bacteria; phylum Actinomycetota; class Actinomycetes; order Propionibacteriales; family Nocardioidaceae; genus Aeromicrobium. Next base: position 33,326 of record NZ_JAGLCD010000009.1, read on the forward strand.
GCGCAGCCCAAGAAGGCGTCACCACGGCGGCAGCCTTCGACGGAACCGAAAGCTCCGGACACGCCAGCGCCACCCAGGCACTCAACACGCTCGGGCCAGCCATGCTGACCAATCGCACGGTCGACGTCGAACGCACGCCCACCACCGTCACTGTCACCGTGACCGGCACGGCCCTGTCCTTCATTCCGGGCATCAGCCCCAAGATCGTCGAGTCCTCCACCGGCCCCGTCGAGCGCTACGTGCCCCCGGAAGCCGAGACCCCATGAGGTCCCGCGACCGGCGGCAAGACAGTGGAGCCAGTACGGCGGAGTTCGTGGTCATGACCCCACTGCTCTTCGCGATCTTCCTGTTCGTGATCGGTCTCGGACGTATGGCCTCGGCGCACCAAGAAGTCCAAGACCTCGCAGGTGAAGCCGCACGGGCGGCGTCTCTGGAACGCAATACCTCGCTGGCCTCCGGCCGGGGCGAAGAGACCGTCAGAGCATCCCTTCAGAACCGCGGCCTCTCGTGCGCCCAACTCACGGTCGACATCGACATCTCGAGCTACCAGCCCGGTGGCGTGGTCCGTGCCGACGTCACCTGCACCGCCGACCTCAGCAACGTCGCGATCAGCGGCCTTCCCGGCACCAAGACCTTCACCGGCAGCGCCACGATCCCGATCGAGGACTACCGGTCCCGATGATCACACCCAAGCCCACCCGCGACGAACGCGGAGCAGCCGCACTCTTCATCGTCCTGATGACGGTGGCCATGCTCGCCGCAGCGGGCCTGGTCATCGACGGCGGCGCAGCCCTAGGCGATCGCCGCACGCTCACCAATCAGGCCGAGCAAGCCGCACGCATCGGCGCCGATGCACTCAACCAAGACTCACTGCGCGACGGCGGCCGCCCCACCGTCGACCCCGCACGCGCACGCGCAGCAGCCGACGCCTACCTCCGGTCGGTCGGAGCACCGCCGGCCTCCATCACGATCACTGGCGGCCGCGTCACCGTGACGCTCACCGGAAGAACCAGCACCAACATCTTGTCGCTGGCTGGCCTGACATCCATCACCGTGACCGGCACCGGGACAGCCGAGTCGATCGACGCCGACAGCCCCTAGGAGGCAACCATGAAGTGGATCAAGGCACTCGGCGCGCTGCTCCTGCTCGCCGCCGCCGTCCTCGGCGTGCCGGCGATGCTGCTGACCTTTGTGGGATCTCCTGTTCCCGACGACCTCAGCGCCAGCATGCAGCTGACCGATTCCGTCCTCGTTCAGCTGCTCTCGCTGATCGTGTGGGCCTTCTGGTTGCAAACCTGCTGGTGCATCGCCCTCGAAGTCATCGCCGCACTGAAGTCGCAGCGACTGAACCGCACCCCAGGTGCGTTCAACGTCCAGACACTTTTTGCCCGCACCATGATCGGGCTTGTGACAGCCGCGTTCGTCAGCGTGCCGCTTCTGCCCTCGCCAGTTCACGCCCACAGGGTGCAGACCAACGATGTGCTGGCCAACACCGGTCCTACACCCACCTCCGCTGCATCGCAGGATGTCACTGACGCCCAGCATCTCGATCCGACCGAGTCCCAGGCGCCGGCCGAGGCGCCAGGCGTCGAGCCGGACGCGACTGTCGTCGAGATCGTCATCGAACGGGGCGACACGCTCTGGGCACTGGCGCAGACCCATCTCGGCCACGCAGAGCGATGGACCGAGATCGCTCAGCTCAACGACGGCCGCACCATGGTCGACGGCTCAAGCTTCGCTTCCGCGAGCCTGTTGCGACCTGGATGGGTGCTCCATCTCCCCGGCACAGCTTCGCCCTCGTCACCCGAACCGGCCGACTACACCGTGGCTGCGGGCGACACCCTGTCCCAGATCGCCGCCGAGCACCTTGGTGACGCGGACCGCTACCCCGAGATCTTCGAGGCGTCCAAGCACCTCGACCAGCCCGTGCCCCTGACCGATCCGAACCTGATCTACCCCGGCCAGGTCCTCGACATCCCCGACGCACCCCCCGCCGTCGGGGCACCTCCACCCGGCCCGACCCCCGAACTCGCCCCGGAGCATGCGCCACCACCTGAGGAAGCAGCACCGGACACTAGTGCGCCCGAAGCAGTACCCGAAGCGCTGACTTCCCCGGGTGCCACGAGCGGGGCGGGCGGCACCGCGACGACCACCCCCGAGCCGACTCCCTCCGTCCCGGCGGACGCTTCGCCCGCCCCGACTGAAGCCGGTGAAGCGAACTCGACCTCGCAAGACGCCGTGGCTGAACCGGGCAACACGCTGCCCAGCTGGGTGTGGCCATCCATGGTCACCGGCGGCGCTCTGCTGGCAGGCGGGCTACTACTTGCGGTGCGTCAGCGGCGCAGCACTCAGCGTCGATCGCGGGGACCCGGCCGAGTGATGCCCACGCCCACAGCCATCGCCCGCGAGGCGGAACGGTCCATCGCCACCGCCGGAGCCGAATCGATCGACGTGCTGATCTTCCTCGACCACGTCCTCCGTCGCGCAGCTGCCCACCTCACCCGAAGGAACGAGCAGGTCCCCGAGCTCGCAGCAGTCGAGATCACGCCGACCGAGATCATCCTGCACCTGCGCACCCCCGCCGAAGCGCCGCAGCCCTGGTCCACTTCGCACGACCGCCACACATGGTCCCTCAACCGCACGACCGAGCTGGACGCAGTCGGTCCTGACCCGATCGACGACCCCTCACCATGGCCACTCCTCGTCACGATCGGCTCCACGATCGGCGGCAGCGTCTGGCTGCTCAACCTCGAAGGCCAAGCGATATCGGTCACGGGAGATGCGCATAAGGCAAAGGACTTCGCCCGATACGTCGCGGCCGAGATCCTGTGCAACCCCTGGTCGCGCCACACCACCTTGGACCTGCTCGGCATCGGCGGCGAGCTGGCTCAGATCGACCCCGAGCGGACCAGCTGCCCGGACGACTTCGCCGGCGTCGCGTCAGAAGCCGTCGCCACAGCCGTCAACACGGTCACCCGATTGGACATGACCGGCGACCGTGACGCCCCCACAGCTCGCGCAGCGTCCACCGATCCAGATGCCTGGGACTCCCGACTGGTCATCGCCGCCGTGGCGGTCGGGATTGACGAACTCGGTCAGTTCGAGAAGCTGGTCGCGTCTCACGGTGCTCGCACCGGCAGCGCCCTGCTCGTGACCAACCACCGCGCCGACCACGGCACCGAGATCGTTGTCGACGCGATCGGACGCCTCACGGCCCCCGCCATGGACCTCCGGCTGGACGGCGTCGGGATGACGGCATCGGAAGCCGCCGGCTGCGCCACCCTGCTTACCTACTTCGACGCCACGGTCGACGAGCCCGCACCCGACCTCGAGGGCGACGACCCGTGGGACGACCTCATGACCACGACCGGCGCCCTGCGCGACGAGTACCGCATCGACCGTTCGACTACCACCATCGAGCCAGCCGAGTCAGTCCTCCCAGAAGCCGACGACACCTACTGGTCAGCCGCGACCACCACCGAAGACGACCTCAACCGGATTGCGCCGAAGGTATCCCTGCGCACCCGGGACCACATTGCGGCCACCGACCCCGGACTCGACCAGGACCTCGCCGAGTGGAACTCGGGCGACGTGGTCCGGCCCCGCTTGACCCTGCTCGGCCCGGTCTCAGCCCGAACCGCAGGAACACCCGCCAGCAAACGGCGGCCGTTCTACACCGAGATGTTCGCCTACATCGCCTCCCGCCCGTACGGCGCCACGACCGAAGAGGTCGCAGAAGCGTTCGACATCACCCCAGCACGCACCCGTACCGACGTAGGCCGACTTCGCGACTGGCTCGGCGTTAACCCACACACCGGGACGAAGTACCTCCCCGATGCTCGCGAGGCCCCGGCTGCTGCCCAGCGAGGAATCGGGGTCTACCAAGTCGCCGACGCCCTAGTCGATCTCGACCTGTTCAGGCGGCTCCGCACCCGAGGTGAGAGCCGCGGCTCCGACGGCATCAACGACCTCACGGACGCGCTCGCGCTGGTCACTGGCCGACCCTTCGACAAGCTCCGACCCGGAGGCTGGGGGTGGATGTACGACGGTGTCAGACTCGACCAGCACGCGATCTGCGCCATCGCCGACGTCGCCCACGTGGTCGTCGTCGAGATGATCGCACGCGGTGACGTCCCTTCGGCCCGCGCCGCTGTCAGCGTCGCCCTCATGGCCGCGCCCGATGAAGAGATGTCTCGCCTCGACCTGGCCGCGGTCCTCGACGCCGAGGGCCACACTGACGAGGCCGTCCGGCTCGTCCGTGACGAGATCTGCAACCGCAGCGAAGATGGAGCACCTCCGAGCGAGCTGCCTGCCAGAACTGCGGCGCTTCTTGAGGATCACCCTTCCTTGCTTCGCCGGGCGTAGTGACCTCGGCTGGGAGTGTGGCGCGCAGGCTTGCCGCCCTCCGTCGCCTGAACCTGCGGGGAGCTGACTCCGAGCCAGGTGTGCCTTGCGCTCGACATCGTTGGAAGTGTGGCATGGAGAATAGGACCTTTCTGAACCTCAGAACACTCCAAGACACGCCAGAGTGACTGATTCTGGTAGAGAACTGAAGTTTGGGGATATGGTGGTGTCCGCAGCTAGCGACGAGAGGCATTGACAGTGAGCGAAGACCCCAGCCACCGCAGTTTCATGAGTTCCCAGTTTGGTGATGTCGCCGACGACGTCGCCGCAGCATTGGTGGCTGGCGGGTGGGAAGCTCATGCGCGGTCGGCTGACGCGCAAGATGGATCTCGGTTGGAGACGAATCAGCCCTACGGCAGCACGCTGTGGTTGGCCATTCACGATGAGGTCATCTCGCGGATGCTGCCGCTGCTCGACGGGGCGACGATCGTCCCGACACCCGGCGGTCAGTACCGCGTGATCGTCTGGGGGACCACGATGATCCTGCCGCTGACCGTGAGGGAGCGACGCACGCCCGGTGGCCATCTCCGCACTCGCGCGTCCCAGCTGCGCACCAACCTGACGAGCGTGAACATTCCTGCAGAGCCCGACTGGATGCTCTTCGGCGGTGAGGATGAGGAGGCCTCCCAGCTCGAAGCCGTCGAGCAGGCGCGCCTCCAAGCCGGTGTGACTGCCACGGTGGTGGTGGCCTACCGATGCGATCCCACCACGGGTCTCCGGCACGTCGAAGCTGGACTCGCCACGCTCGAGGAGGACGGCACGATCATCTTCACCGACAGTGAAGCGCTCGAGACTGCTACGCCCAACTCGATCCGGCCCCACCTCACTGCTGCCGATGGCGGTTCCTTCGACGATGCTCCGCTGCCGAAACCGGACCTCGGTCTTGTTGAAGATGACGACGCTGCTGACGAGGGCGGGCCGACTCCGGGTGAGGGGTGACCTGTGTCCCTGATCTACTTCGAACCTGATCGACTTCGCCAGGCTCGCCAACTGGCAATGCTCACCAAGAAGGAGGTGGCAGAACGTAGTGACGTTTCGCCGGCCGCGATAGGCCAGTACGAGGCGGGAATCGTGGCTCCTCGTTTGGACACGGTCGAGCGTCTGGCTCGTGCTCTTGACGTTCCGATCGAGTTTTTTTCACCGGGCCGGCCGCTTCAACGGCTCGAGAGCAGTGAGACGCACTTCGAGAGCCTCAGGGCGACCACGGCGAAGCAGCGTAGTCGGGCCACGGCGTTCGCCGAGCAAGTTTGGGAGCTCTCGCACGCCCTCGAAGCTCATGTGCGCTTCCCCGATGTCGACCTGCCTGAGGACCTTGCGGAGATCGGGCGAGGAGAAGGTCCCCAGGCTGCTGCACGCTCGTTGCGTGCCGCGTGGGGTCTGGGAAGCCAGCCAGTCGGACACTTGGTCGCTCACCTCGAGGCCCGAGGCATCATCTGCTGCCTTGCACCACCGACCGAAGACGGAACTCCAAGGATCGATGCGTACTCGACGCTCTCATTCAGGAGGCCGCTCATCGTCCTTACCTCTGACCGCGCCGACGACGTGCTCCGACACAGATTCAGCGCTGCTCACGAACTGGGTCATCTAGTGCTCCATGGTGCCGCGCCATCGGGTGACCTGCGGCTGGAGCGTGAGGCCGACGCATTCGCTGCAGAGTTCCTCACCCCGGAGACGACCCTTCTCGAGGAACTAAAGCCACGGCTGGACTTCGCCCACCTCTACCTGCTGAGCGAGAGATGGGGAGTCGCGGTCAAGAGCCTGGTGTTCCGCAGTCACGAGCTTGGGCTGATCTCCGAGAGCACTGCGCGACGAGCCTACATTCGACTCGCGAGCGCTCCTCAAACGCTTCGACCAATCCTTCAGTTCCAAGGTGAGGTTCCGTCACTACTCAATGACGCCGTCGATCTTGCTGAGAGTCGCGGCGTGACTGTGGGTTCCCTGGCCGAGCAACTGCGGTGGAAGACCAAGCAGGTACGCCAACTCCTCGGTCTCCACGAGGACACACGCCCAGCACTTCGGGTCGTCAAGTAGATTTGCCTCGCGCGCAGCAATGCTGGAAGGTTCTGGAAACTCCTTCGCTTGTGATGGCTTCGCCGAACGTGCATAATTGCTGTGTAGCCAGATCCACCGCGGTGGTCTGGAAGTGAACCCCAGGAGATCCTGCCGGACGACAGGGCCTGGGGTTTCGCGTTTTCAGATCTCGTGAGTTGAACACCGAGATCGGATGAGATCCCAAAAGGTCGTATCCCCGGTCCGGTGGCTCACCATCGCGCCACAGACGGCGTCAGGCACCCAGAGCAGGGGTTCGGCCGGACCTGGCTCGTGGTGCATCCGGAGCCTGGTGGACACGGAGCCCCTACGCCGGTAGGCGTTCAGAACCTCGCGGTCTCGGTTGTCATCGGCCTTGCCTCGCGACTCGAGCGTCACAGTTCCGACGCCGAGTTGATCGAGTTCGTAGGCGAGGAGCTCCATGCACGCGCGCCGGCGACGCTCGGGGCGATCATCCGCAGCCTGACTGCGAACAACGACCACGTGCTCGACCTCGAGCCTGGCGACAGCTGTCGCAATCTTCAGCTGCCGCTTGTCGCCCTCATCGCGCCAGTGCAGCTTCTTCTGACCAGGCAGGATCAGGCCCCGCATTGCGTCGCGGACATCCTCGAGGCGCTCATGGTCAAGGATCGCTGCCGACAAGATGTAGGTGCCCGGGTCTTCGGTCCGGTTCGACCCGGACTCGTCGACGAAGGCCGCGAACGTCAGATCGTGAGTCGTCACTTGCCCTCCTTCGGAGTCGTGGTGGTCGTGGCGGCGCGGGCCTTCATTTGGCGTTGCGCGGAAGCCTGAATCCGCTTACGCGAATCGCGGCTGAAATTGCCGCTCAGTGAGTAGTTGAGTCGGGTGGTGTAGCCAAGTGGCGACAGTGGCGCTGCGATGTACTCCGGGCGGGTCTTTAGGAGCTTGTGCTTTTCGAGGCCCTGGATGCCTTTCCGGAAGGTGTTGGGGGAGATCCCGTACCACTCACTCACCTTCGCTTCGGTGACCCACATCTCATCGCGCTGCGTGGTCTCCTTCGCGACGATGAGCATGACCGCGAGCTCCGCCAGATTGAGCTCGGCGAACCACTCATCGGTCCAGAACTCGGGCGGAAGGGTGAGGTACGCCTCGGCCCAGTTCTTCTTCTCGCCGGTCGGGCTTTCGTAGGGCTCTTCTCCGACCTCCATTAAGGGCTGCACACGCTGAAGGCGGCCCTGCCGGCTTCGCACGATGAGGCCCATGTCTTCGAGTTGCGCCCACGTCTTCGACAGGTCCGCTCGGCTCCACTGGGAGCCCTTGGACGATGTGAGTGCGCGACGCCAGATCGTTGAGCTGAGGGGATTCTCCAGCCCCTTGAGGTGTGGCCAGATGGTAAGCAGGAGGAGATACAGGATCAGGGCCCGGTGCTTGCGTTCTGAGACAATGGTCCCGAGCACGCTGTCGCGACGCTCAGCGGAATCGTCCAACTGCACGAAGTTCTGCCGAAGGGTCGTGTAGCCGCGCCCGGAGACACGGAGCATGTGCTCGCGTGTCGCGTGAGGCGACGGCTGCGGAGGGCTGGTTGGCACGAGAGAATCGTAGGGCATCGGCGAACGGGAACCTTGTGCAGCCGCCCCATCTCGATTATCCATTCGTGAGGTGCAATGCGATGTATCGATGCGACTCCATGATTCGACACTCTGATGCGACGTCGATGCGAAGACCACACTCGCCGATTTCCCGGTTGTGGTCAGTGAGTTGACCTGAGGCGACGCCGGAAGGCCGAATCCAGATTTCCATCCGCTCCGCGGGGTTTGTGGTGTGTCAGGCGTCGTGTGCTCGGCCGCATGCTCGAACATGCTTCAGTTCGGGTGAGTTCGTTGCTCAGGAATTCCACGCCACGTGCGGGATGGTCTCTCCTGCGAGAGGTGCCTAGTTCACCCGGTGGGTCGGTGGGCGTCGAGCCGCGTTACTGACCCATCTGGAAGACCCGGTCCACGTCCCGCTGGCTCATGCCGAACAGCACGTTCGGCGCCACGTACTTGTATGAATAGCCGACGATGAGAGCCGCGGCGATCAACTCACCATTGCTGATGTACTCCCCTCGAGCTCGCTCGATGTAGCCCTTGATCGGGTAACTGTTCTGCGTCGGGGTCTGGATGGGGGCGATGTTGTCCTTCAGCCAGGCAACGAGCTGCATGATGGTCGTTTCGCGCTGCAAGAGTTCGGAACGTCCCTCGGCGACTTCGGACCCCTGCTGCTCGCGGGTCTTCCTGTTCGCGTCGAAGGCGCCGATCCCGAAGGTGTTGAGCTCCGGGTGTTGCTGCATCACTTCGACCAAGGTGGCGGGCGATCCATCGGTGCTTGCCATGTCGCCATTCTGCCCCAGCGTCAGCCCGCTCCGGGCGGTTCTGCGACCGTCTGAAGTTGAGCGGCTGAGGGCCGCCCCGCGGTGGCCAGGCCGACACGTGTCCGGCGTGTTTGGGTCTGCGGCGTGCCGCGCGCGGGCTGCCCCTACAAAGACCTCTAGCTCGAGTGGAAGCGTGACGGCCGCGACTGGGTCGCGCGGGTGGCCTGGGTCCTGGACCGAGACGAATCCAGAGCCGGCGAGACGACCTACGTGGTGGCCTGGGTGCCCCGTCGACTACTCGGGCCAGTTCGGTCAGATCCGAATGACGCGGGCCCACACCGTTCTCGTCGGTGAAGGGTTGCAGTAGCCCTGCGGCGAATGTGCCGCACGCCCATGGATTCGCGCCGCGCGCCGAGTGTCGGGGTCTGTCAATCCAAGCCGATCCCGCGGCCGAGATCACCGTGCAGCTGTCGCAGCCGATCGACATTGACCGAGTGGGCCCGGCGTCGGACGTCCGGCTCGGAGCGAGGTGGCTGAACGAGCAGGACGCCGAGCTCCTCGAGTACTGCCAGATGCCTCTGGAGGTTGGCCCGATTCACGTTCAGGCGCTCCGCGAGCTCGGTCTGTGTGGCCGGTCCCTCGACGAGCAGTGATCGGATCGCTGCGGCCTTGACGCGGTTGCCGAGCGCGTCGATCGCGGCACCGACCTCGGCGGGGAGATCGGGTTGGGCGACGCTTGGCATGTCGGCCATTGTCATCACCGCGGCGGCAGTCCCATACTAGTGCCACATTAACCGGCATTAGGAGGGACATGAGCATCCACGTTGTCGTTATAGGCACGCTTCTCGCGAAGCCCGAGCCCATTGACTCGAGGCGCGGCGACGTCGTCGCGGTCATGATCGGGACTCAGCAAGAAGTCCACCACCACGGGCGGGTGTGCGTCATCGACACCGTGCCAACGGCCGAGCTGGTCTGCATCGATGAGCTCGCCTCCGAGCTGCTGCGCTTCGAGCGAGGCGACCGCGTCGAGGTCCGGGGCAGGATGACCGTCTCGTGCCAGCTGGAACAGACCACGAATCCATTCGCCACGGGACGCGTGAGCTTCCACGGTGAGTCGATCTCCCGCGTCAGTTGACGTCGAAGACGTGCGATACGACAAGGTTGCTCGACGGCGGTTGCCCAGCCCGAACAGTCCGAGGGTGGCCCGTTGAGGATCGACCAGAGAGCCGAGGTCTGTCTGTGCTTCCGCGGCGTCTGGTGATCTGATTTGACGACGATCGGCACAGTCCGAACCGCGAAGTCGCGCTTCTGCTCTGACTTTCTGAACTTTCGGGGGTACGTGCTCTGACCTGTGTAAACGTGGACGTACTCCCTACGTACCCCCCTGGTTTCGAGGCTTCGGGGGTACGAAAGCGGTGACGTCACCGCAGTTCATTTCTTGCTGTCCGCAGCAAGGAAGGAACTGTCATGAGCATCGCCACCGTCCTCGGGGTCGAGTCAACGTCGACGCCTGCACTCCGTGAAGCACACACCCGCTGGCACGACTGGATCGAGTTGGAGCCCGCACTCGACATCGGTGTCGACCTCCTCGACCTCGGCACGTGGTCGTGGACCCGAGACCCCCGGACCGACGACGTCCTCCGCGCCCTCGCCCGACTCGGCTCTCCCCGCGGCCACGACGAGCCCTTGGCTGCCACGATCCTCGCTTGGTTGCTCACGCCCGGGGCGACGTCGATAGCCCGACAGGCCACGTCGCCGGCAGCACCGAACGGTGTCGACGAACTGACAGCCAGTGCGCTCTGGGTCGCCTGCCGCGAAGCTGAATGGGAGAAGCCCGCCCCCATTGCTCCCTGCGTCCTGCGGATCGTCCGCCGCGCCGTCCAAGCCGAGCTTGGCTTCGGAGAAGGTTGCAAGCGAGCTGACCGGGCATGGGCAGCCACCAACCCGTGGGACCCGCAGTGGGGTGCGTGGGAGATCGTCATTGATCCCCACCGGCCGTCGTCGAGCACGGCTGCGTCTGAGCTCCTCGAGCTCTTGGACGATGCCGTCACATCACAGGTCATCACTCCAGCAGACCTCGAGCTTCTTGTGGACATCGCCATCGCGACGGACGAGCTGGAGCTCGGCGCGGGAGCGCCCGCACGGCGCCAGGCTTGCGGACTGGGGAGTCGAGCTGCTGCCACTGTCGTCGCCGATCGTCTCGGCCTGCACGAGGTCACCGTCCGACGTCGGCTGCGGCGCTGCCTCCACGACCTGACCGAGTTCGCGGCCGGCGCCCTTCACGAGCCGACCGCAGCGTGATCACCACACATGACCGTTCGGCCTTGTGTGCCGAGGTGATGACGATGTCGAGCGATCACAACCAGATCGACGCGCTGTTCGAGACAGCGGCACAAGAGGGACCGGCCTTGGCGGACCTCGACGGTGCACTTAGCCGGCTCAAGGCAGCACGGGCCGCCAAGCTCGAGCTGTCACAGCTGGGCGCTCCGGCGCTCCGTGGCGAGATCGTTCGCCGCAGCCGTGCGATGGGCGGTGGTCTCTGATGGCCTTCTCACTGGCCGAGGTCCAACGAGCGGCCGCCGCGCTCGAGTCCGGCGAGTTCCAGACGGGACCGCCAGGTCAACGCCGCGCGCAAGCGACCCACGAGACGTGGGACCCCGCCGAGGCCGTCATCGTGATCGCCGGCGCTGCAGCACGGGTTGGCACCACCGTCGCCGCCACGGCTATCGCCGAAGCTGCCGCCACCGAAGTGCGCATGGTCGAGGCAGGCCCGATGCACACCACCGGCCTGGCCGAGGCCACCACCGCCGAGCTTGGCGTGCGCGCGACCGGATGGCGTCAAGGCCAACGAGACCTGGTGTTGATCGAGCGCACCACCAGCTCCCACGAGCGACCCGAGAATGTCCCGCCCCCGGCGCCGACAGAGCGGGGTTTGACGGTCGTCGACATCAGCTGGGACCTGACTCGTGTGGTCGCTTCGGGCTCATGGCTCGCCGTGGCGCTCGCTTCACACCCGCTGGTTCTGACCACCACCGCAACAGCACCCGGGATGCGCGCTCTCGAGGCCGCCATCGACGTGTGCGGGCGCGACGACGTCCACGCGATGGTGCTCGGTCCCGACCGCAAGAAGTGGCCCAAGACCGTCACTGTCGCCGCCACCGGTGCCGTCGAGCAGCTGGCACAGCGCGGCCGACTCCACACGATCCCGTTCGACCGTCACCTCGCGGTCACCGGCCTCGACCGCGCACCACTACCTCCCGCAGTCCGGCGGGCAGCCAAGTCCGCGCTCACCTCCGTCACTCGCCCACCGGAAGGAAACGCCCATGTCCGTTGAGTCAATCGGCAACCAGATCGCGACGCAGGTCTGCCCCATCGCTCCTCCAGGTGCCCAGGTCCACGTCGACCAGGTCCAGGGCTACGTGATGTGGGGAGTCATCATCATGATGGGCATCGCCGCGCTCGTCGGCATCGGCGCCGTCGTCGGCGGCCGCATGTTCTCGATGACCCACGCCTCCAAGGTCGGAGTCATCTCCGTCGTCGTGGTCATGATCAGCGCCATCGCCCTGCTGATCATACCCGGCATGCTGGCCGCGATCCTCGGCGACGGCTGCGTGTGAGCGATGTTCGCCAAGCGAAGCAACAGCCCGGCGCCAGCGGACGTGGTCGAGCCATGGTCGCGTCAGCGGCTGCAAGCCCTTCTCGCGGGCGCGGGCGTCTTCGCGGTGCTGCTGGCTCTTGGCCTGGGATACGCCACGGTGCGCATCGTGGCCTCGGCTACAGAACCCGCCCAGCCCGACGCGGCCGAGATCGCGGAGGAGTTCCCAGTCGGCCCCGATGGCGTTCGTGGCGACGGCTACCGCAACGCCGTCGCTGCCGCTCCGATGCTCGAGATCACCGAGGCTGACCTTCGCCCGGCCGCACCCTCGCTCGAACCAGCGAGGACTCTGGCGATGCCGGGGGCTACCGACACCGGCACGGCGGATGTGCCGACCGGCTACCCCCACACCCCCGAAGGGGCCGTGGCCCAGCTGACGTCGATCATCACCACGGCCCTGACTCCCATGGACACCGACGCCGCGCGATTCGTCTTCGAGCACTGGTCCGACCCCCAGGCGAACTACCTGGAGTGGCCGATCGCTCAGTCGATCCGGGCCTTCCACGCCTCGGCCGGAACCAGCAACGGCGACCCCACGATCGAGACCAGCGCCCTCCCGGCCGCCGGCCAGGTCAAGGGCACCGACGGCGAGGACTGGGTCCTGGCGTGCGTCCTGTTCGACGTCCAGATCTCGCTAGCCAAGGAGACCCGTTTCGGGTTCGGCCACTGCGAACGGATGCAGTGGGACGGCACCCGATGGGAGATCGCCGCCGGAACAGCACCGGCCGTCGCCCCGTCCACGTGGCCCGGCTCTCAGCGCAGCATCGACGCGGGCTGGCGCACCCTCGAGCAGAAGGACTGACCCCATGCGCTCCACACTCGTGCAACCTGCTGCCGGCCCCCTGGACTTCCTGGGACCCCTGAACCCCTTCGGCATCGCCGGCGACGCCATCGGCGAGGCTGCCGCCAGCGCCTGGGTCGGGATCATGTGGGCCATCTTCGACTCCGGCCTGTGGATCCTGCGCCTCTGCCTGAGCGCGGTCGACTACTTCATGACCCCCGACCTCAGCGAGACCGGCCCGGCCGCCGAGGTCTACAAGACCACGTTCTGGGTCGCGGCCACCCTGGTCACTCTGATGGCCCTGGCGCAGATCGGTGTGGCCGTATTCCGCCGCGACGGCAAGAGCCTGGGCCGGGTCCTGCTCGGGGCTGGCCAGTTCGTGGGTGTGTGGTTCTGCTGGATCGCCTACTCGGTAGCCATCGTCGCCGCCGCTGGAGGACTGACGAAGGCCCTGATGAAGTCGATGCTGAACGTCGACAACTGGTCACAGTGGAACCCGCTCGGCTACGGCAACGCCGTCTCGGACTCGATGCAGATCGCTCTCGCCACGGTCATGGGTGTCATGGGGATCTTCCTCTGGGTCGCGGCCATCGGCCACTTCGTCATCATGCTCATGCGTGCAGTCGCCTTGTTGATCCTCGGCGGCACCTCGGTCATCTCGGCGGCCGGCCTGGTCTCCGAATCCGGCAAGTCCTGGTTCTGGAAGTCGGTGCGCTGGTTCCACGCCGCCGCCCTCACCCCGGTCCTGAGCGTGCTGATCCTCGGCATCGGTGTGCAACTGACCTCCGGAATCGGCCAAGGATTCGCCGACTCGACCGAGAAGACCCTCGGCACGGCCCTGCCGGCTGTGGTCATCATCGTCATCTCGATCGGGTCACCGGTCGTGCTGTTCCGGCTGCTCGCCTTCGTCGACCCCGGCACAAGCAGCGGCGCCTCCATGCGAGCCGGCCTGGACGCCGCAGGGGGCCTCGGTGGACTGCTCGGTGGCCAGTCCGGTGGCGGTCAGAGCTCGGCGGCCTCGACGTCGACGAGCTCGGGTCAGTCCCAGGGCGAACAGTCGGGCAGCGACGCGACCTCGGCGCGAATGACAGGCGGCATAGCCAAGATGCTCGGCACGTACGGGCAGGGCATTCAGGCGCTCACCTCGGCCTCGGGCAAGCTCTCTTCGGTCGGCGCCGACGAGATGAACCAGACCGCGGTCGGCAGCGGCGACTACTTCCCCGACCAAGGCTCATCTCGCCAGTTCAACCCCGACCAGCGCGACACCGCCGACACCGACGGCGACAGCAACACCTCCTCACCGGGCGCCAGGGGCGGGACACTGCCACCCCCGCCGAGCCCGCCCAGCTCCCAGCCGCCCGGAGGCGGGGGAGCGCCAGGCGGTGGTGGCGCAGCCGGAGGCGGAGGTGGCGCTGGTGGTGGCGCTGCCGCCGGAGGCGGTGGCGGGGCCGCGGCCGCTGGTGGCGTCCCCCCGGTCGCCTGATCACTTCCCGACAACGACCAACGAAAGCAGGACACCATGACCGCGACCATCTACAACGACTACGGACGCGCTCGGGTCGGCTGGTTCTTCGGACTCTCCGGGCTCCAGGTCGGCGCGGTGACCGCCGCGGGGTTCCCAGCCATCGTCGCCCTGTCTCGCGGGGCGGTGATCGAGTTCTTCGCTCTGGCTTTCGTCGGCGCCCTGACGATCGCGCTGGTCGTGGTGCCGGTCAAGGGCCGGTCGGCAACCGGGTGGCTGGTCTCGCTGGCGGCGTTCACCCTCGGGACGATGGCAGGGCGGACCCGGTTCCGCTCGCGCGCCGCAAGCGGCCAGCCGACTGCGCTTGCGGTTCCTGACCTGCCGGGACCGCTCAGCAGCGTCGAGATCCACGAGGGCGCTCCGCGAGGTCCGCAGCAGGCACGGTTGGCGATCGTCCAGAACCATTTCGCCCGCACGTGGGCGATGACGGCGGCGATCGTCCACCCCGGGATCGGCATGGCCGACCCATCGACTCGTCACCGGCACGGACTGGGGTTGGCCGAGCTGATCGAGATGAGCGCACGGACCGAGCTGATCGACGAGCTGCTGGTCACCATCCGCACGGTCCCCGACGATGGCGCCGAGCGCACCCAGTGGGTCAGCAAGCACCGCCGCCCCGGCGGGCCTCAGCTGGCTCGCCGGGTCAACGATGAGCTCCAGGAGGCGCTCTCGAGCGGATCGGTGCGCACCGAGGCGTTCGTGACGTTCGTGGTGCCGGAGGGCCGCCTGGCCAAGGAGGCCAAGGAGGCCGGCGGCGGTCTGGCCGGGCGGGCCCAGAGCCTGTACATGCTCGCGGGCGAGGTCGAAGCACAGTTGAAGGCCTCGGTCGGGATGACCGAGGTGAGCTGGCTGACCTCGCCGGCACTGGCGGCCGCGTGCCGGACCGGATTCGCACCAGGTGATCGTGCGGGCATCGTGAACGCCCTGGACGCCGCCGCGCAGGGCGAACGGGTCAACTCCGAGGTGCCATGGGCGCTGGCCGGCCCATCTGGTGCCGACAGCGTCGTGCGCCACTACTCCCACGACGCGTGGAACTCGGTCTCCTCGACCCTGAAGCTGCCTGACAAGGGAATGCTGATGGGTGCCCTCGCTCCGATCATCAACCCGACGGAGCCGGGTGAGAGGCGTTCGCTGGTCGTCTCTTTCCCGATCCTCGACCAGGCACGTGCTGAGTCCAAAGCGCGCAACAGCGAGTGGGGCGCCGACATCGCCGACGGTCTGCGCGAAAAGGGCAAGGTCAAGCAGCGCGCTCGTGAACGCGAGGACGCCGACAAGGTACGTCGTCTCGACACCAAGCTCGCCCGCGGCAGTGCCTTGACCCAGCCGTACGCCGTGGCCACGGTGACCGTGCCGAAGACAGTCCGTGCCGGTGAAGCTGGCCGGCGCCTGGACTCGTCGATCAGACGTGCCGGGTTGTCGCCGCTGCGCCTCGACCTGGCCCAGGACGTGGCCTTCGCGGCGTCGACGATCCCGCTCGGGGTCTCACTGGCCCGCGGGACGAACTGATGGGAACCAAGGGTCGTGGAACTGGCGGCCGTGACGTCGGCAGGCTGCTGTCGGACTTCGGCCACGACCTCCCGGCCACGACGGTGGCGGAGCAGGCAGCGAAAGACCCTCGCCTGTTCCGCCCGTCCCCTCGCGCTGGACGCTTCCAGCGCGACCGCGGTTGGTCGGCCAGTCGGGCCCCGGTCCTGCAATGGCAGATGACCTCGGAGCAGACTCCGGCGCTGTGGCCGTGGATCTCCACACCCGGCCTGCCGCCCACCGGGGCTCAGATGGGTATCGATCAGCTCTCCGGTGCGGCGTTCTACGCCGACCCCATGGGCTGGGTCCTCGACGACCGGGTCCCGGTCACTAACCCCAACATCATGAGTTTCGGAAAGCCCGGCCGAGGCAAGTCCGCCACGACCAAGGCCTTCTGCCTGCGCATGATGGACTTCGGATACCGCACCCTGATCTTGGGTGACCCGAAAGACGAGTACGAACCGCTGTGCCGGGCGTTCGGGGTACAGCCGTTCAGCATCGGCCCCGGCATGTCGATACGGATCAACCCATTGGCGCTCGGCCCAATGGGGCAGGGGTGGGACCAGCTAGACGCCACCGAGGCGAAGGAACGCTCCGCCGTGGTGTTCTCGAGGTGGCTCACCCTGGTGCGGGGACTCGTTGGCTCGCAGAAGGTCGGTGCCCAGCACGTGCCTTTCGGACCCACCGATGAAGTGGTCATCAAGCGAGCCTTGGAGACCCTCACCGGATACGACCTCGGCAGCACTCGTCTGAAGGAGACGACGATCGCCGAGCTGTGGCACCTGCTCGACAGCCCGACCCGCGAGCTGGTCGCCTCGACCCGGTACGAGTCCGATCGGCACTTCCTCGACGAGACCCGCCTGCTGCGCGACGCGCTCGCCCAGCTGGTCACCGGTGCGCTCGCCGGCCTCTTCGACGACCACACCAACATCGACATCGACTGGACCGCCCCGATCCAGTCGCTCAGCCTCTCGCGCTTGGAGCCGTTGGGGGACGAGGCGACCGGGATCGCGTTGACCTGCCTCAACTCCTGGGGGCGCGGGATGCGTGAGCTCGCGGCACCGGGTGACATGCGCGTCGTGGTGCGAGACGAGTCCTGGAAGCAGCTACGCCTCGGCGTCGAGGCCGTCAAGAGCTTCGACGCCGACCTGCGCTTGTCGCGCCGCGACGGCGACATCCAGTTCGCCGTCGCCCACAAGCCATCGGACCTGCTCTCGGCCGGCAGTGCCGGCAGCCAGGCCCAGACCATCGCCAAGGACCTCCTGCACCTGGTCGACATCAAGATCCTGCACGGCCAGGACCAAGGCGTCGCCAACGAGCTCGAGCAGCTGCTCGGTCTGGGGCAGATCGCCCGCAACCTCGTCACTGGTTGGGGCATGCAGGGCAAGGGGCGCGCGCTCTGGGGCGTCGGCGACCAGCTGTACCAGGTGCAGACCGTCCTTCACCCGGCCGAGCACCAGCTCACCTTCACCAACGAGAACCTCGCAGGCGCAGCCTGATGAAGACTGCAGGGTGGATCTGCATGGCCGTCGCTGCCCTGCTCGTCATGCCGCTGGTCGCCGTGGCGCTGATCGCCGGCGGCGCGATCGGACCAGCGGCGATCGCGTCGACGTCGTGCGGGGGACCAGTCGCGGTCACTGCCGGTGCCTGGCGCCCCCCGATGACCGGCACCTATCGCATCACCAGCTCATTCGGGGTGCGGCTGCACCCCACCCAGAACGTGCACAAGATGCACGCGGGCATCGACCTGGTGGCTACCGGCTCTAAGACGATCGTCGCGGCCGCCGGCGGCACGGTCACTGAGGCCGGCTGGCGCGGCGGGTACGGCAACCAAGTCCTCATCGACCACGGGAACGGCATCCAGACCCGCTACGGACACCTGGCGCACACCCCGTCAGTCACGGTCGGCCAGAGCGTGCAGGCCGGCGCACCGGTCGGAGTCCAAGGGGCCACCGGCGACGTCAGCGGCGCACACCTGCACTTCGAGATCCGCCAGAACGGCCAGGCGATCGACCCCCAATCGTGGATGGCCTCCCAGGGAGTCGTCCTGGACGGACGACAGCCGGTCGAGACCGCGCCCGCTCCTCCACCGGCCGTCGACGACACCAGCGCTGGGATCGGGTTCGTCCTGCCGAGGCCAGGCGAACCGGTCAAGCACTCCTCCGCCACACAGGCCGTCCCCATCCCCGAGAACATGCGCCAGCTCTATATCGGCGCCGCCGACAAGTACGCCATGCCGTGGACCATCTTGGCGGCCATCGGGATGATCGAGACGCGCCACGGTGCGCTGACGAGCGTCTCCAGCGCCGGTGCCCAGGGACCCATGCAGTTCATGCCGGCCACGTTCGCCCAGTACGGCGTCGATGGCGACGGCGACGGGCGGGCCGACATCACCAACGCCGCCGACAGCGTCCACTCGGCCGCGAACTACCTGACCGCCAACGGCATCTCCAAAGGAGAGCAGGGCGTACGGGACGCGATCGTCGCCTACAACCACGCCGACTGGTACGTCAACGACGTCCTCACGTACGCGCACGCCTACGGCGGCGGCACCGTCATGGGAGGTGTCGAGAACTGCGGCGACGGCAGCGGCAACGGAGACCCCAGCCTGTCGCCGCTGGCTAGACCGCGCGCGGCGACCGTGCTGACCTGGGCCAACGCCCAAGCCGGCAAGCCCTACACCTTCGGCGGCACCGGCCCGGCCGGCTTCGACTGCTCGGGCCTGGTCCAGACAGCGTTCAAGCAGATCGGCATCACCATGCCCCGCACCGCCGGCGCCCAACGGGACTGGCTCGCCCAGGGCAACGGGTTCCGTGTCGAGCCGGGTCAGGAGCTACCCGGCGACCTGATCTTCTGGGACTCCTACCTGGGTCCCAATCAGGTCGGTCACGTCGTGATCGTCAACGACCCCTCCAACCAGACCACGATCGACGCTCGCAGCACCAAGCTGGGCATCGGGAACTTCCCCTACAACTCGTCGGGTAAGGCCATCTACGAGATCTGGCGCGTCGGCGACGTCGACGCCCCGGCACAGTGAGCTGCAAGTGAGTAATCACCGGGAACAGCGTTGCGGCCTTGTGGACCATGGCGAACCTGCAGCAGGAGCGGCGCACCAACCCCTACCCGTGGTCATGGGAGATCCCCGTGGGGGTCACGATGGTGATCGGCTTCGTGCTGATCCTGACCGTGCACGTGGCCAGGGCCGTGGCGAACTGGCTCTCCGGGGCCCCGTGGGCGTTGCCGGAGTCACGCGCCGTCTTCACCAGCCTGCCGTCGATCCTGACCGGTGACCCCACCGCCGGCCTCGACCACATTCCAGCCAGCCACGCCTCCGCCAACTCGGTAATCAGCTGGGTGATTTTCCTCGAGCTCGTCGTCATCGCCGCCACCACATGGGCCGCGGTGCTGACGTTGCGGCGCTTCGGGCCGGGGCGCATCAAAGGCATGGCCACCCCCGACGAGGTCGAACAGGTCCTCGGCCTGGCAAGGCTGCGCAAGCACGCCCACATCGTGCGCCCCGACCTGCACACCGCACCCGAAAGTCGCCGGCGATGAAGACGTTCGACCCGACGCAGGTCGGCTGGAAGCTCGGCAAGGCTCACGAACCACGCACCGGCAAGGAGCTGTGGGTGCCGTGGGACCGCACCACCGGCGTCATCGGTCCGCAAGGCTCGGGCAAGACGCTCGACGTGCTCGTGCCCGCGTTGCTCGGTGCGCCCGGCGCCGCCTTGGTGACGTTGACCAAGGTTGAGGACCTGCTGCTGACGATCGACGCCCGTTCGGTCGAAGACAGACCGTGCGTCGTCCTGGATCCGTTCGGGCTCGCACCAGGTCTGCCGGAGTTCGTCTTCGACCCCGTCGCGGGGTGCGTCGACCCAATGCTCGCCGAACGTCGGGCGAAGGCGTTCACCGCCGGCACGGTCAAGGGCTCCTCTCACACCGACGACGCAGCTCGGTTCTACGCCGCAGAGGCCTCCAAGGTCATCCAGGCGTACTTCCACGCCGCAGCTCTGAGCGGACGGGGTCTCGACGACGTTCTGGAATGGGTCGCCAATCCCCGAGCCGCGATCGAGCCTGAGGAGATCCTGCGCGAGCACCCCCACGCGGCACCGTTCTGGCACGGCCTCCTGCAGGGCGCACTGCGGGGCGACGAGCGCACCGCGGGCAACACCGCGACGACCGTTCAGCAGGCAATGTCGTTGTTCTTCCAGGGTGACATCCGGCGCCGGTGCGTCCCTGGAAGGGGGCGGCGCGCCACCGACGTCGCTGACATCATCACCCGCGGCGGCACGATCTACCTCCTCGGCCGCGAAGACCCCTACGCATCTGCCTCGCCTCTCATGACGGCCGTGGCCGAACACGTCCTGGACACCGCCCTCGAGCTCGCGAACTCCTCGCCCCACGGCAAGCTGTGCCCGCCGATGGTGACGGTTCTTGATGAGCTGCCGTCGACCGCACCGTTGCCGACCTTGCGCACCCGCATGGCCAACGAACGCGCGCTCGGCCTGTCCTTCATCTACGCGGCCCAGACGTGGCGTCAGTTGGCGGCGATCTTCGGCGAGCAGGAAGCCCGAGCGCTCTTCGGCCTGACGAACGTCCTGGCCCTGTTCGGTGGCTCCAAGGACGTCTCTTTCAACCGCGAGATCTCCGACCTGCTCGGGCCTGTGCGGGTGACGCGGTTTAACTGGCAGAGCGGGACGATGGCCGGACGCTCGAGCAGCAGCGACGAGATCCCGATCTTGACCGGCGCCGAGATCCGCCAGCTCGAGCAGCGCCAAGCATTGGTAATCGCCGAGAACGGTCGACCCGTGCTGGCCAAGCTGCACGGCTGCATCGACGGCGCCAGCGGCCGGGAACTCCTGAAGGCTCAGGAAGCGGCTCGTACCCGTGTCGAGTCCGCCCGTCACCACCGAATCGAACCTGCCGCCCGCGCCACTGCTGCACTGGTCGAGTCACAACGGCGCGGTTTCGGTAGATGACCCACGTGACCACACCCCGCGAGGTCCCGGAGGCCGATGACGAGCGATTGATCTGGCTGTTCCCGAAACCCCCTCCCCGAGTGCGCTTGGCCTATCGCGAACTGTCCATCGCCGCCAACGGACGACCGGAAGAGATCGCAGCGCTCGGGAACATCACGGACCTCCCGCGTCCATGGCTGCCCGCGACCTGCACCGACCCCGTCCTGCGCGTCGACCTCTGGAAATGGTTGGATCGCGTCGCTGCCTGGATCAACCACGAGTACGTCTTCGACCCGGCAGGGATCATTCCGCCGTGCTGGCCACGCCACCCGCACCTCGTCCACGAGCTCGCTGTGTTGGCCGACCAACGGCACCGGGTTCACGATGCGCTCAGCAGCGACCTCATCGAGGAGTGGCACCGATACACGCTGCCCGCGTTCCTCGAGCGCATGCGCACCAGAATGCAATCCCACTGCGAGCGCCAACACTCCCCGTGGCCCTCACGAAGCCGGTACGTCAACCACGTTTCCGAGACCGAGGTTCGCAGGCGCACCGAGGCGTATGCCGGAGACATTCGCGCCTTGAGAACCGAGCCAGACCTGGCAACGAGCCAGCCCGGGGCCCCGCGGCTCAGCGTGGTCGACTCGGAGACTGGCGAGCTACTGGACTAACGGTTCGGACGTACTCCGCGCAGGCCGGAAAAAATAGAAGGTAGTGCACCCTTGCCTGCACACCCGCGAAGGATGCACCATCATGGGTAAACCGTCGTGCGTCGGACCGGACACCCACGCAGAGTCGCCGCCCAACAGAAGAAGGCCCCGAGCCGAAGCTCGAGGCCAACTCCTATCCCCTACTCAGGGATGGTTCCGTCACTCGACTCGCAGTTGCAGCTGCGGGTCAGTGATCCAGTGACGGAACGCGCACTCGCCCTTCCGGCCGATGCACGGCGGGAACGTGCTCCCGGATCGGAAGTGAGCGACGTCGCCGTGCTGGTCGCGCCACTTCCCGGTCCAGGGGACACGCTGTCCCGTCTTCCAGGACCCCGCGGGGCCCTTCGGGTGGTGCCGCCCGGAGGGCGGCGGGGGGTGGGGGAGGCTGTTCATAGCCTGCTCCCTTCTCCAGCGGGACCGTCCCGCTTGGACATACACTCCGACCATGACCGTCGTGGACATGACGCAGTGGGCCTCTGAGCGATCGGGCGACGAGCACATCGAGTGCCCGTGCGGATCGGTCTGGTTTGAGCTCGTCGACGGCGCCGTCACGATGAGCGTCGACGAGAGCATCGTCGGGTACGCCGGTGCCTTGCGCTGCAAGGAGTGTGGGCTCGACAAGTAGCCCTCAACCGGGGTCCGGGAGGGCTCCTGAGGGCGTGGGCTAGTGGCGCCGCAGGCGGTGGTGTCCACGGAAGTGGGCCTCGTTCGGAGTGATGGTGTCCATGATCTTCATGGCGATGCCTTTCAGGCTGGGAATAGTGACGTCGCGAGGCTCACCGTAGGCGAGCGGACAGACCAAATCTGAGGCGACACGCCGAGACCTGTACGGACGCACGAAAAGACGGGACCTTCGGCCAGGCCGAAGATCCCGTCTTGAGGCTTCCGTGGGATCGGTTGCGACGCCATATACCCACACTCACTCCGTGGCTCATAATGCCGCCCGCGTATGACAAAGTTCAGTGCGACACGCGCAAGAGGTGGTGCATTATCCACCACATCGGTGACGTTCTAAACACTCTGTCCACAGGCCCGTCCACAGGGATGTGACGTTCTGCGAGCGTTGCTGGTGCTCCGACGCAACCTCGCAGAGCACCCCCATGACCGTGACCGTGATCGTCCGCCGACGTCCGGCCGCGGGCGCACACTCGCACGCGGAACTGCCGGTTGACGAGCTCTACGCCACCGCGCCGGATCCCGAGGTGGCGCAGGCTGAAACCACCCGACGCCTACCCGAGGGCTAGCAGATCCTCTCGCGGCGGCGCGCGTGAGCACGCCCGATCAGCTCCTCGCAGCCAAGATCGGCGGCTCCGCGCAGCGCGTTGTGAATGAGCAGTTGGAGGACGCCGAGGCGATCGCGGAGATCCGCAAGCGCGCGGAGGGTCGCACCGGCCTGCTGCGCCGAGAGGCCGCCGGCGCTTGGTGCGTGGCTCGGCCGACCACGCACGCCGAGGAGGTTGCGCATGGGCTACCTGCTGCTTGAGGTAGCCGGGGTCGAGCTGCTCGAGGGCGCCGAGTTCGTGCGTGAGGTCGAGGTCGTGCGACGGGGGGCGCGGGCCCGCGACGATGGGCGAGTGATGCGAAGGGCCACCGCCCGCCGACCTGACTACGATTCACCCTCGTGGGGAAGAGCACCCCGGTGGGGGCTACGCGCATTGTCGCGGAGTTGCCTGATCAGCGCCGCGGTGCACGATGGGGACGCTGCTGCGGACCGCGCGGATCCTGCGGGCGCGGCGCCGTGGGCGTGCGCGGCACCGTGGGCGTGCGCGGCACCGCGGTGCCCGTGTTCTGCGAGCGGTCTAGGTGCTCGGCGAGGCGGTACCGCAGGTCGCGTGAAGGGTTCGCGCCGAGCGGACGAGACGCGACTGCCTGCCGTGCGACCTTCTCGACGTCGACGCCCTGGTCGTGGAGTTGCTGCAGCAACGTCGCGGCCGCTGGCCAGTCCCTGCGGGCGGTCAGGCGGCTGTCGAGGGAGCGGCCAAGCGCGGCCCAGTGGTCGGACGGGCGCGCCTTGTCGTGGCCCTCGAGCCGCTGACGGACTTGCGAGACGTTGCCGAGCTTGTCGGTGCAGTACCGCTGCGGGTCCTGGTTGAACGAGCGGGCCGCGGCCGCGACGTCGGTGCGCAGTTGACCAGGGTCCAGCGACCCCGCTGATGCCGTGGTTGCAATGAACCCTTCCCACTGCTCGGGCGCCGTGACGGCGATGACCTCGGCCGCGTTGGTGCTCCTTTCTCTCGGGTCGGCCAGATTGGTGAGGCGTTCGTCGACCAGGAGAGCAGCGAGGTCGCGATGCTGCTGCAGCAGGGCCACCAGCTGGGCCGGGCCCCGCTGCTCGAGCAGACTGGCCGGGTCGGCGCCGATCGGCATGGGCACGACCCGCGGCGTGACTAGGTGCGGGGCGAGCAGCCACAAGTCGCGTTCGGCGGCGATCCGGCCGGCGAGGTCGCCGTCGGTGGCCACCAACGGTGTGGCGTGCAGGCCGGCGAGCTGGGCGGCCTGCTCCTCGGTCGTCGAGGTGCCGAGCGGCGCGACTCCGACGAACGCGCCGCCGGAGGCGATGGTGACGGCGATTGCGTCGAAGGGTCCCTCGACGAGTACGGGCACGGCTCCGTGGGACACGTGGTCGTCGCTGATGCCGTAGAGCTGGGCGCCCTTGTGGAACACGACGGTGTCGGGGGAGTTGAGGTACTTCGGGCCGGCGAAGTCTCCCGTGGCATCGGGGTTGCGACGCCCGACGAACCCGATGACGCGTCCTGCGGTGATGACGGGCAGAACGGCCCGGTCGCGGAACCGGTCGATGAGTCGCCCGTTGGACGCCTTTTTGGCCACTCCGGCCGCGAGCATCTCAGTGACGGTGAATTCGTGCTCTCGCAGGTGGTCGATCAGGTTTGTCCAGCCGGCCGGGGCGAAGCCTGGGCGGAAACGTTCGTCGCCGGCCAGGTCGACGCCGAGTCGTTCGTGCACGTGCAGCTGCGCCCATGAGCCGAAGTACTGGCTCTCGAAGTAGTCGGCGGATGCGGCGTTGATGGCGTTGATCCGCTGGACTGGGACGGGTGATGCCTGCAGCTCCCATGCCCGATCGATCAGGCGATCCAGACCCAGGCCCGTGGTGCCTGCTGGCTCCAGGAGGGCGCGGTCGTGTGCCGCAACGCTCAGCTCGTCGAGCTCGGTTGAGTGTCGGAGGTCGTCCTCGTACTCGAGGGAGTCCAGCTCGTGCAGGTCCTCGGGCGGCAGGTACTCCTCAGGTATGGCGGTGTCGTGTTCCGGCGGTGGGTCGGTCACTAGGGCGATGCGCCAGATCATCGCCTGGGCCAGGTCGAGGCCATCGACGTCACTGGTCTTGGCGAAGTCGAGGAGTTGCTCGACTGGCCACCCGCGCTCGTGCGCCTGCTCGACGGTGACGACAAGGGTCGGCCACCAGGGTGACGACGTGACGTTGGAAGCCGCTTCGACGCCGAGGTGCTCGTGCAGGAGGTCGGCCCAGTCGGGAGCCAGTTGGCCGTCGCTGAAGTTCTGCTCGGCCGCAACCGCCGGCGACAGGTGCCTGGCAATACGCCACCACAGTGCTGCGGCCACGTGCTCGTCGGGCAACGGCCCCTCCGATGCGGCACGTCCCAGGAGGTCGGCAGCGTCGACGCCGGATCGGTTGATCGCTGCCAAGCGTTCGGCGAGCAGCGGAGTGAACGAGTCCGACCGTGGGTGCAGCGCATGGATCGCCGGCCCCCACTCGTCCATCGCCGGCCGCCGACCGGCGTCCAGCCGGGTGTCGAGCTCGCGCTGATAGAGCACCGCCGCCTTCTGCAGCTGGCGCGGACCAGTGGGACGTCGATCGGGCTTGTCGACGCCGGTGGCGGCACGCCACACGGCGATGTCGCCGGCAACAGCTGCGGCGGGCGAGAGCCTGGCGTGTCGTGCCCAGGCCGGGGAGTCGGCATCGGCGGTCCCGGCGTGCACCTGGTCGGCGGCTTTCCGAATCTCGTGCGCGAGCGATCCCAGGTATGGGCCCCAGAGGGCGTTCTTAGCGAGCTTGTTTGGGATGGCGGGCAGCCATGGCAGTGGTCCTGGCTCGGCGTCGCGCCGTCCCGTCGGGTCCAGCCGCCAGTCCAGTACCGCGGCACGGTCGTCGGCCGACTCGACGTCTCGGACCTGCACGGCGTCGGCGAGCTCGCCGATCGCGTCGCCACCTTGTGCCTGGAGCAGCATCAGGTGCGCGCGTAGTGCGGGCCAGGCCGGCTCGTCGATCAGTCCGGGGACGAGGATGTCGGCCTGGGCTTCGATGCCCGCGACGACGTCGTCTCCGAGGTGGTCTGCGGACGCAACGTAGATGGCATCGGCGTACTTCTCGGTGACCTTCTGCAGCCGTGCTTCGGCTGCGTTGGCCTGCGCGAGCAGTGTCGTGGCAGAGCGGGGTGACTCGTCGCGAGCCAGGACCTGGGTCAGGACGTCGCCGGCTGTGGGCGGCCTGAGTGCTTCGGGACGGATCAGTCCGTGTGCGTCGCCGTCGCTGGTGACGACGACGTAGGCGTGGCTCTCGTGACGGCCACGGCTCATCATCGTGTAGAGCTGCTGACGTGTTTGGTCGCTGGTCACGAGGCCGTGCATGGTGTCGGCTGAGATGCCTTGCGCCGTGTGCACGGTCGAGGCGTAGCCGAGCTCTGTGTGCTCGGCGACGTATCTCGCCGGGAGCAGCACTTGCAAACCGGTCTCCACGTGTCGCACTGACAGTGCTGTTCCGTGCACCTTCTCGACGTGCCAGCGGTCGCCGTTCTTAACCCAGTCGGTGGCCGAGATCCGCAGTCGGCGGTCGTTGTTGCGAGTCAGGACGACGTCACCGACCGAGGCGCTGTTGCCGTCGGCCAGGCGCAGCTCCCGTCCAGGCGAGGCGCCGATGTCGGCCAGGCGCGCTGCCCGTGCGCGGGCGTTGAGCTCAGCCACGAGGTCACGGGTGGGTGCCAGCATGACCGCGTCCTTGCCGGTGGCCCGGTCGCCGCGCCACGCCGTGAAGATCTCGTCGGTCAGCGTGGCAACGTCGCCGACGTGGATGCGCTTGTTGTCGAAGTAGTAGCCCAGTGCTTCGGGGAGTCCTTCACGCAGCGCGAGGGTCGCGGCACCCTCCGCGAGGTCGGCGAAACGCATCAGTTCAGAGAGCTTGAGCTCGCCGTGCTGGTCGGCGATGTCCCGAAGCACTCCTCCAGCACCGATGGCGGCAAGTTGTTGGTTGTCGCCGATCAGGCGGACCGAGGCGCCGCGCTCGAGCACTGCGGTTATGGCAGTGTCCAGGCTCAGGGTGTCGGCCATGCCGGCCTCATCGATCACCACAAGTGAGCCGGTACCGATCTGGTCGACCAGGTTGCCGCCGGCTCCACGCTGCAGGGAGTCGACGAGCTTGGCGAGAGTGTCGGTGGTCGTGCCGGTCTGTTCGCGCAGAGCCGCTGCTGCCGCGGCCGAAGGTGCCAGGCCGATGACGTTGCCCCCAGAGGTCTCCCACGCCTGGGTCAAGACCCGCATCGCGGTGGTCTTGCCGGTACCGGCGGCGGCGATACCGAGCTGGACGCGGGCCCCGCTGGTGGCCATGCCCCGGACCATCGCGGCCTGGCCAGTGTTGAGCTCGACACCGTGGGCGGCACTCTCGGCGAGCGCGAGGTCGACGTCCACCGGGGCAACGCGGTGACGATCGTGGACGCCAGCAGCCGCGACGATGCGCTGCTCAGCGGCAAGGATGCGAGGCGATGTGTACAGCGTGGCGCCGGCCACGGTGTACACACTCGCCCCGTCCTGCCGGCGCAGTTCCTCTGGTTCCGGGACCGCGTCGTCGACGCCTTTCAGCGGCTGACAGGTGGCGATCGCCTGCTCGACCACGAGCTTCATGAGGTGCTGGACCTGGTCGGCGGGTACGTCGGTGAGGCGCACATGACGCTGTGCTTCGGCGATGAGGTGCCACCGGTTCCAGGTGCTCCGGCGGTCCTGCACGCCCTCGACGACCCGCCCCGCAACGCGTTCGATCCACGCCGCGTCAACACGACGAGCGTCGGCAGCCTGCGGCGACAGCGGGACGGGGTGGAGCGCCGATGCGACCATCTGCTCCGGACCGCGAGCACCAAGAACGTCGGTCGCCTGCTCGGCCCACTGGGCACGCTGTTCCGGTGACGAGCGCGGCTCGTGCTTCGCGTCGCGGGTCTCGAGCGTGGCCTGCTGGGCAAGCTGCACTGCCTCGACGGCGGTCGGTGGGCGGCCGTGATCGGTGTGGAACTTGGCCACCAGGACGTCGCGACGCAGCTCGATGCTCTGTCGACGGGTCGACCAGCGGTCGTTCAGGCGGGGGTCGACCCCGACGATCTCGCGCACCGGTCGCTTGCGTCGGTCGGTGTCCTCCCGCTCCTCGAAACGCACGCCGAGTGAGGACTCCAGGTGGCTCTCGAGGGCGGTGTTGTAGGTCTCTGACGCGGCCACGGTTGCCTGGAAGATCACCCGTCCGTCGATGGCCAGCCACTTGCCGTCCTTGGCCGTCTGGACCTTGTTGGCGACGGCGACGTGAGTGTGGAGGTCGGGGTCGCCGGCACGGGAATCGCGGTGGGTGAACGCGGCGGCGACGAGTCCGCGGGCATCGACTTGCCGCACGCCGTTGGTGCCAGTGCGGGTGTACAACGCCTCCTGCTCAATGAACTCCAGAGCATCTGCGACGGCCGCATTGTGGGCGCGTTCGATCGCCGCCGACGTCGCCTGATCGGCCACCGCCCACAGCGTCGAGACTGACTTGACCGGCGAGAAGGTTAGGTCGTATCCGGCCACTGCGGTGGTCTTGGACCGCGAGTACAGGGCCACGGCAGAGGCGAGCTCACGCGCGTCGGCCGGCTCGCGGCCGTGCTCTCGCACGAAGTACTCCCGCGCCACCTCGGTGCGCATCCGCGCCCGCTCCCCGAGCGACACCACCGCCTCGCGCGGTCGTCCCTCAGCGACATTGGCGTCCTCCAAGCGGCGGGCGACCTCCATCCGGTATGGCGGGACATCAGCCTCGTAGACCTTGAACGGCGTCCCCAATTGACGGACGCGTTTGATGTCCGAAGTCGTTGCCGAGTCACCAAGTTCAGTGACCCGGGAGTCGGCCAACGGGTGGAACCCGTAGCCGAACAACGCCTTCATCTGCTCGGCCGTGACCGGGTCGCCCGCGTCCAAGCCATCGATGCCAGCCATCCCCGAGCCCATCCACCGGCCAGGGGTCTCGCCGTGATCGGTGTAGTACGTCGCCAGCGACGTGTGGCCCTTTTCAGTCGCGTCCATCGCCGCGACCTGCCGGGTCAAGTAGTCGTACCCGGACCCGGCCGTCAGCTTGTGAATCGACATCGTCACACCCGGCAAGGCGCCGCGGTCACCGACGGGTGATCAGCGGTTCACGGCTCAATACTGGCGGAGGGGTCGTATTCGTATGGAGCGAATAGCCCGCAGTTCTCGTCAGGCCGAACGGTGTTCAAGCCGCCGAGCGGCCAGGGTGCGAACGAAGTAGCGCCGCCAGTAGGGGCCGGTCATCACCCACGGGACGTCATCGGTCTTCCAGTCGCTTGGGTCCAAGTCCTCGCGACCTGCCCCTTGCTGCTGGAGCCACGCGGCGAAATCTGCGTCTGCCTGATCGGCGGGTGCCGGTCCAGCAACTAGCGTGAAGAAGACGTGGTCGTGCTCTGTGACGCGCGTGAGCAGATCGGCGCATGCTGCCGCTTCGTTGGGGTGAGTGGAAAGGATGTCCTCGCCACCGCGTTCCGAGTAGAAGACGACCCAGCCCTGCGGGCGATGGTCCAGCACGAATGCATCGTCAGCGTGGGCTCCGAACAAGTGGAAGGCGGCAGGGTTGACGCCCAACTCGTCGAAGTAGCTCGCGAGCTCGTCTCGTGTTTCGGGGATGTGGCCCACGAGTCCATGCTCGCAGGTCAGCGGGATCGTTCGGCGATGTAGTCAGTCCAGTCTCGGGCGGCGAGTCCGGCCCAGGCGGCGGCGTTGCTGTGGGTGATGCCGATGAGGTCGGCGAGGACGGGTGCGGGGATGTCGCCGGCGAGGCAGAAGAGGGTGGCTTTGCGGTTCTCGTAGGGCTTGATGCCGATCGCGACGAGCTGGGAGCGGATGGCCTCGGTGGAGAGGTGTCGGCCGGGGTTGCCGCCTGGGAAGAGCCAGCCGGTCTCGCGTGAGGCGTAGAGGCTCTTGCCGCGATGCTGCAGGTGCTGCCGGATCAGGTCGTCTAGGAGCGGCGGCATCTGGACGGCGGTGGTGTTGAAGGTGACGTGAACGGCCTGGTCGGTGACGGCGGTCTGGCTGGTGCGCATCGTCACGATGCGGGAGAGCGGTTGGGCGAATAGCAGGGTCAGCAGCCCACCGATGCGGACGTAGCGGCGCAGGCTGTCGTCGTGCAGGAGCCGGTCGACCGCGGCCCAGCGTTGCTCGTCGGAGACGGTCACGGTCGGCGCCAGGCGCGCGATGGCAGGGATACTCAGGCGGGTGTTGATGCGCGTGTCCCGCAGCCAGACGATGAAGGCGTGCTCGTGGCTGAAGGCCGTGCCGGTGTGTTCCTGGTAGCGCTCCAGCAGGTCCTGCGTCGCGGTGGCCGGGCTGGCGCCGCAGGTCTCGAGGAAGGCCACGAAGTCGATCGCAACGCGGATCCGTCGCCGGGACGCGTCGGTGATGGTCTGAGTCAGGCGATCTTCGCGGGCGGCGGTGCGCATGTGCCGCAGCACGTGCCAGTGCGCGAATCGTTGGATCAGGGCTGCCTGCTCGGCAGGGAGGTCGGCCGTGACCTTCTCGATCCAGGGCAGTATCCGCTCGATGCGGATCTCGAATGGTTCCAGGACCCCGACCGCTGTGAGCAGGGTGCGCAGGTAGTCGTGGGCGCGGTCTGACGGCAGCTCCCGAAACGTTTCGTGACTGATCTGGATCTCTCCGCGGGCCATCTGCCGCAGCAGTCTGGGTCCGGTTCCGGGGTTCTTGCGCAGCCACCAGATTCCGCTCTGCGGCCGTTCGGACTCCACGAGTTCGTCGAAGACCGGTTGCAGGCGGGTGTGGATCTGACCGGTCGTCGGGTCGGCCAGCAGGTCGGTGAGGCGTTCGCGCAGGGTGCAGCGGGCGCATCGTTTGGCGCCGTAGGGGTGGTCCTCCCGCCCGCAGGTGTCGCAGGCGAAGATCGAGGTGGCGCCGGCGCAGGAGGCGCAGACGATCAGCTCGTCGGCGAGGTAGGCCAGCGGGCGAACGGCGCCGCAGGCGGGGCATGACTCGTGGTGGTAGTGGCGACGGCGGCGACAAGCGGTGCAGATCGGCCCGTGCGGCAGGCGGGTGTGGGCGTAGCGGGTGCCGCCGCAATCGAAGCAGGCACGATCCTTCACTCGCCCGTGCTGGGGCGGCGGATCGTGGCGCGGATCGGCCGCAGGTCACCGATGCCGGGCCCGCCGTCGCCGCTCGCAGCAGGCTCAACGACCTGCTCCTGAGCGAGCTCGAGGAGGTCGTTGGGGGTGCAGGCCAGGATGTCGCAGAGGGCTGCGAGCAGGTCCAGGTTGATCCGCTGGGGTGGTTTCGTCGCGACCCGGTGGACCATCTGCCGGGAGATCTCGACCCCTCGTCGGTGCAGTGGCTCGACGAGGTCAGTGGTGGCGAACATGCCGTTCTCGGCCATCAGCTGGCGCAGGTTCCACCGGATCACGGTCTTGGTGCTCATCGTTGCTCCCGGTTGTCGTCGTGGTGGGTGGTGTTGCCATAGACGCGTCCGAGCGCGGCCTGCAGGGTCTTGGTCTTGAAGTCGTTGGAGACCGAGGTGTAGATCGCGGTGGTCGAGGCGTAGGAGTGGCCGACCTGCTCGGTCACGAACCGCTCGGGATAGCCGAACTCGATCAGGTGCGTGACGTAGGAATGACGCAGGCAGTGCAACGTCAACTCCGCCGCCAACCCGGCCTGCTGACGAAGGAACGCGAACCTCTTGTCCATCGTCTTGGGGCTGATCCGCTGGCGGCGTTCGGTCAACCACAGCTCCTGGCGAGAGCCGGGATTCAGCAGCGGCCTGGCCTGCTCGACCCACTGCGCCAACCCGCCGATGACCCAGTCGAACTCCGGGACGGCCAGGACCGTGCGCCGTCGCGGCGCGCTGCCGCGGCTGGACTTGGCGTAGCGGACATGGACTGCGCCGTAGGTTCCCCAGCCCGGCATCCGCGGATTCGGGCGAAGGTCGACCACGTCCAGGAAGCACAACTCGCGCCGGCGCAGCCCGAACGCGTAGGCCGTCTTGACCATCTGCGCATCGCGCAACGCCGCCAAAGTGCCCTTGCGTCCCGAGCGGGCGACCTGTTCGACGCGGTCGTCGAGGAACCCGAACAGCGTCTCGATCTCGTCGTAGGAGAACGGCCGCCGCGACGGTTTGCCCTCGTACTCGACCAGATGCGCAGCGGTGTTGTAGTCGTGGCAGACCTGCGACGGAATCGACCCGAACCGCTGCTCGCACTGGGCCACCCAGCCATAACGACCGTCGAGCAGGTAGTCGCAGAACAGCCGCAACGTCAGGTGATAGCCACGGATCGTCGACGGCGCCAGACGTGTCTTGCCCGACATCAGGCTGGCCGTGAAGTCCTCCACGTCGCCGGCCGTCCAGTCCCACGGATGCGACTCGGCGAAGCTGGTGAACCGTCGCAGCAACAACACCCGCGGCTCGATCGTCGCCTCGGCCAGCAGTCTCGATCTCTGCTGCCTGCCCCAGCCCGAAAGCATCGCCTCGAACACCGCCGCCGGCTCGTCCAGATGGACCACCCCGGGCGCCAGAACCAGATGCGCCGACCCCGGAACAGCCATGCAGACCCCACTTCGCCGGTAAAGTAAAACTAGACAATGACAACTATAAGTTACCAGGGCTGTGTCGCGATCCGCCGACCAGCAGCGACGTACCCCCTCCTCGACGACGCCGAGAGGCACTCGCCCCACGCGCCGTTGTCGCCAGTCAACTTGGCGTTGATTCGCGGCCTTG